>NZ_BPFA01000005.1 GCF_019655055.1 Shewanella sp. MBTL60-112-B2 | reverse complement strand
CCAATTTGTCTGGAAACCATAGAGCTGTGGCACCACCTGAATCCATTCCGAACTCAGAAGTGAAACGCAGTATCGCCGATGGTAGTGTGGGGTCTCCCCATGTGAGAGTAGGTCATTTCCAGGCGCCAAATATACGAAATAGCCCTAGCACGAAGTGTTGGGGCTTTTTTGTATATTCAGTTTTTGAAAGGTTACTCGAACATGGGAAATAAACAGCGCATGCGCAGCATGTATCATTACCATGTGATAGTAGGGCGAAGTGAGTGCGTTTATGAAGCTTAGCTTCATGCACTTATGGAGCGCGGAGAACTTGTTCGAAGCTGGCCATTTCCAGGCGCCTATTTATTCTCGAAAGAGAAGCGATAAAGCCCGTTGCTAACGCAACGGGCTTTTTTCGTATATACGCTGCGCGAAAAGAACGACTCCCAACGTCGAGTAGATTATTGCTCCTGCATAATCGACACTTCCGTCATCCATGACGGTCGCCCGCCGCTGAGCGGGGTCTCCAGCTTCGTAACAAGTTACTCGCGCTTAAAAGCCCTTGAATGCGTTGCATCCAAAGCAGGGCTTCTCCTCCCCCATGTGTTCGCTGCGTGAACCGAGTAGCTCATAGTTGTACTAACTAATCGGATATAAGCTGGTTATGTTTGAGCGCATGATAGCGTAACTATCTGTTGGGCTAGCGGAGTAATGCAAAAGGAGTGCGTAGATCTGTATACAAAGCTTTTATAGATGGGTTGCTTGGTCTTGCTGAAATAAAAAGCCAGAGAGGTTCTCTGGCTTTTTGGTATTTCGATAGGGAAGAAGTGCTTATTTGTCTTCTTTCAACCATTGAGCTGCACGTTTAGCGAAGTAAGTTAAGATGCCATCTGCGCCTGCACGCTTAAAGCAAAGTAATGATTCCATAACGATGGCTTTCTCTGCTAACCAACCATTTTGAATCGCTGCCATATGCATAGCGTATTCGCCACTCACCTGGTATGCAAAGGTTGGCACTGCAAGTTCAGTTTTAACGCGATGAACGATATCTAGGTAAGGCATACCAGGTTTAACCATAACCATGTCAGCGCCTTCTTGGATATCTAAAGCAACTTCATGTAGTGCCTCATCGCTATTAGCTGGATCCATCTGGTAGCTATGCTTATTGCCACCTTTTAGGTTGCCAGCTGAACCCACGGCATCACGGAAAGGACCGTAGTAGTTAGAAGAGTATTTTGCTGAATACGCCATGATTTGTGTATTTACATGACCAGCTTCTTCAAGAGCTTTACGAATAGCGCCGATACGACCATCCATCATATCTGACGGAGCAACAATATCAGCCCCCGCTTCAGCATGAGACAGAGCCTGTTTAACTAAGATCTCTGTAGTGATGTCATTCATGATGTAGCCAGTTTCATCGATGATGCCATCTTGACCATGTGTGGTGAATGGATCGAGTGCAACGTCTGTCATGACGCCTAGCTGAGGGAATGCTTCCTTTAGCGCACGAACTGCGCGCTGGGCCAATGCATCTGCATTGTAGGCTTCTTCAGCCATTAATGTTTTCTTCTCAGCTGGAGTGACTGGGAATAATGCAATTAGGGGAATACCTAGTTCTACGAGCTCTTCAGCTTCTTTAAGTAATAGGTCAATTGAAAGGCGCTCTACACCTGGCATAGAAGCAACTTGCTCCGTGCGGTTGTTACCTTCTAAGACAAACATAGGGTAGATTAGGTCATTTACCGTTAGCTGGTTCTCAGCCATTAGACGACGACTAAACTCATGTTTACGCATACGGCGCATTCTACGTTGTGGGTAGGCACTAGTAATAATATTCACATTTGGCTCCAGACGATGGTGATATTAATTTTGATCGGGGTTGTAGAGTCTTACTCGATTACGCCCGTCATTCTTTGCTTGATAAAGTGCTTTATCTGCTTGTTCTAATAGTAAAGTAGTATGTTCTTCTGAGGTAATTATTTCGCTACTTACCCCAATACTAACTGTGAGAGGGATACGATCTTCCCCCCAATTAATAGGCAGCTCGCTGAGCGCTTTCCTTACTGTCTCAGCTACTTGGTATGCACCTATTTTATCAGTGTTGGGTAATATAATAGCAAACTCCTCACCGCCAAAACGTGACACTAGATCGGTTGGTCGCTTTAAAGTTTCTTTTAATTTATCGGCGATTACGCGTAAAGCTTGGTCACCTGCCAGGTGGCCATATGAGTCATTAATCAATTTAAAGCGATCGATATCCAGCATTAAAATAGATAGTGGGGTCTGCTGCCTTCGACTTATTCGCCCTTCTGCAACAATCCGTTTATCGAATGAAGCTCGATTCTTAACGCCTGTAAGGCTGTCGACTCTAGCCTGCTCGGTGAGTTTTTGATTAGCTTCATTAAGTTCACGTAGCGCAATTTCTAGCTCTAGGGTACGTTCTTGCACCATTTGAGATAATTGTTCACTACTTCTAGCCTCGATACGTAATGCCTCTTCTTTGGCTTCTTGTGCTTTCTTTGCTTGAATGAGTGCGTCTTTCTGTATTTTGAGTTTAGTTAGGCGTTCATCGTTATAGCGGATAGCGAGTAGGGCTGCCATCAATGCAACCTCTATACTGAGGCCTATCATGAAAGGGGTTTTTGCCTGAAGGTCCCAACGTAGAAAACCGAGATATATAGCACCAGATATTAATGCGCCTAACATCATACCAACCCAGCCTATAGCGAACAGTTTTGCTAGCTTATTACCTTTGAATGCGAGGGAGAGTGACATGCACATTAATATTATGCTGGATAACATTACCGAGTAGATATTAATCGTTAATGCCGTGGAATAGTTGAGTAATAACCCTATAAAAAATAGTAGTGCAGACATAGCTGCACTGACTCGACAGAGTCGCAGCATAGTTTGACTCTGATATTTAAGGTGCATGGCCTTTTCTGAGAATAAAAAGGCAAACATCATGGATAGACTGAGCAGGGCTGGTAAAGCAAACTCTTGCATGCTCGGGAAGTTCGGCCAGATAAATCTAAATGCTAATCCGTGTAGGCTCGCAACAAACAGGGTAATGGAGATTACATAGCCTGCATAGTAGCTGTAGCTTAATGAATGGGATGTCACTGCAATCAGTAGACTAAAAATACCAATGGCTATCAAGACGCCAATCTGAAAACCATAAAAGACCGAATGTCGTTCGGCATTTTGGTAGTAGGCATCGCTAGTCCATAGGGTCACTGGAATGTTAAAAGTTCCGGAGGTGCTTACTCGCAAATAGAAGTCATGGTTCTTCTGTTGCTGATTATTAAACGCGTATAGAAAATGAGTACTTATAATTGGTCTTTGACTGAAAGGAAAACTGTCGCCTGCTTGTAATTGTTTAACCAGGCTAGGGCCACTAAAGTGATAGAGCTCAATATTATCTAAGTGCGGGTTTGCGATAGATAAAATTTGCTGTCTAGAAACATTCGCTTCGTAACTAATAGATAGCTTGATCCAATAGGCTCTCTCCCCAATGCCCCGCATCGCTTTTGGCTGATATTGTTGCCACTGAACGGTAGAACCCACAAGCTGTTCGATATTGGTATCAGCATCGATTTGGCTAATATAAAGTTGCGGTTGCAACTCGATTTTATCAGCGCTACGCTGAGTTATAAGTAGTCTTTCTCCAGCCGAGACTAAGCTAGAAAATAGAAATAAGGTGATAAGGAACAGCTGTAGAAGATAAAGCTTCATTAATCCTCTAAACCAAAGAACCTACGGCTATTTCTGTAGCTGATATCGGCAAACTCATTAAGCTCTTGCTGTCTTAGAGCTGCAACATATTGAGCAATATAGGGCAGGTATTTAGGTTCATTTTTACTGGATTTAGGCTTAGGACGCATACTTCTAGGTAATAGATACGGGCTATCTGTTTCAATCAAAATCCGATCATTAGGAATGTAAGGAACGAGCGAAGCAAGCTCTTGTCCTCTGCGTTCATCACAGACCCAGCCTGTGACTCCTAAATAGAGATCCTGTTCTATATATGCATCGAGAGATTGTTTATTGCCTGTAAAGCAATGCAATAAAGCCGCTGGTAGCTCAGAGCGATATTCTTTTAAAATTGCTAGGAAATCATCGTGGGCATCACGTTCATGCATTAACACCGGCATCTTGAGTTCTACAGCCAGTGCCAACTGCTCTGCAAATGCCCTGCGCTGCATATCTCTAGGGGAGAAGTCGCGATTATAATCTAAACCACATTCACCCACCGCAATAACACTTGGTGATAGAGTTAGTTTTCGTAATAGATCAGCACTATCTGTTTGCCACTCACTAGCGTGATGGGGGTGTACTCCAGCGGTACAATAGAGCTGCTGAGGGAACTGCTCACATAAGCCGATGGCCTGTTCACTCTCTTGAATGTGACTGCCAATAACCACCATAGAAGTAACTGACTCAGCAGCGGCATCTTCGACGACTCTTTGAATGTCTTTTTCAAGCGAGCTGCCAACTAGATTGACAGCTATATCCATATATTCCGGCATTACTTTAAACGTTTTACTCTAATGGTGGTGTTGCGATCATCAGAGCCTAGCATAAAAGATCCTAACGCTGCTTTCTCGATATAGACGGTTTGCTCTGCTTTTAATCTAAATGAGCGAGTGTCAGTCTGTTTCCAAACTTGTCCGTTGCTAAATTGGATTTTCATGGCGCCGTAGGGATCTTTAGATACCTTGCTAACATCGAGATAGATCTTACTGACTTCTTCAGCCTCGGCCTTTTTCACTTTACCAAAGTCGGCATGTGAACTATCAGTCGAAACAACCGCAGCTGTAGAGGCCGCTACAGTGACCGTTTCTGCCACGGGCTGTTGTTTGGTGATGACAGTGTTTGAGGTTAGCGATGAAGAAAGCTTGTCGTAGCAAATTAAGCGTTCGAGCTTGTCACCTATTGACGCACACTGAGCTAACTGTGTCTCGATAGATGCATGGGCTGCGCTCGAGAGCATTAAAGACGCGGTAGTGAGTAAGAGTAGCTGTGCTTTTATCATCAATAACTTCCTTTTATCCCTTATAGATAGGTTCGGATTGATTTTACATTTTATTGAGGTAATTGAAACACAAATGTAATTGATTGAGTGGGGGATAGAAAACAAAAAAGGTATTATCTACGTTGATTTATCACGAGATAATACCTTTTCAAAGCACGACTATTTTTGAGAATGCTACTTATCGATAGAACGATTTATTCAATCGAGTTAAGACTCAGGTTTTTCCTGCTCTGTCTCATCGTTATCTTCGTCTTCATCTGGCTTGCTATAGAAGCGCGCAGCCAATAAACCGCCTTCAAATAGAATCAGCATTGGGATAGCTAACATAGTTTGAGAGATGATGTCTGGTGGCGTTAGTAGCATGCCGACAACAAATGCGCCGACCACGATATATGGTCGTTTTTGTTTTAGCTCTTCAGGGGTGGTGACACCCGCCCAACATAGCAGAATAACCGCTACAGGGATCTCAAATGCTAAACCAAAAGCAAAGAACAGTTTGAGAATGAAATTCAAATAACTGCTAATGTCAGTCGCAACTTCAACCCCTTCTGGAGCGACGCTGGTGAAGAATCCAAAGACTACAGGGAAAACAATATAATAGGCGAAGGCTATACCCAGATAGAAGAGTAGCGTACTACTAGCTAGTAGAGGTACAACCAAGCGCTTTTCATGCTTATATAGACCAGGGGCGACAAAAGACCACACCTGATAAAGGACATAAGGTACTGCAACAAAAAACGACAGAACTAATGTCAATTTAAAAGGAGCAAAGAATGGCGCAGCAACATCCGTTGCAATCATACTGCTTGATTCAGGCAGTGCTTGCATTAATGGAGTGGCCATATAGTGGTAGATATCGTTTGCCCAATATACTAGGCAAATAAACACCAAAAGAACACTGCCAATTGCTCGCAGTAACTTAGTGCGCAACTCAAGCAGATGGCTGATTAATGGCTGCTGTTGTGACATGGACTACCCGTTAGGTTTGTCTGAATTAGCACTCGTTGTCGTACTTGTCTCTGAAGTTGATGTTTCTTTGGCTGGAGTTTCTTTTGCCGCAGGCACGTCTTCTACTTGATAAGGACGATTAACTGATTGAGCCGCTTCTTTTAATTGATCGATTGAATCCTGTAACTCTGGAGAAAGGTTCTTTAAACCCTGACTCTCTGCATTTTTCAAATCAGAGTGCAGTTGCTCAATTTTAAGCTCTTGCTCTAATTCGTCTTTTACCGAGTTAGCCATTTTTTTCATGGCGCGGATCCAGCTAGAGATTGAGCGCACCGCGGTTGGGAGTCTTTCAGGGCCAAGTACTACTAGGCCCAAGATCCCAATCAGCAGCAACTCCATAAAGCCGATACCGTCGAACATAGTCGATTACGCCTGTTCTTTATCCTTAGACTCAGCCTTTTTCTCGGCTGTCTCTGCAACTTTTGCAGTTTCTGTCACTTTAGCAGTGTCAGCAGCTGGTTTGTCAGTTGCGCTTTCTTCTAGAGCCTTCTTCTCTTCTTCAGAAGACATGGCGTTCTTAAAGCCCTTAACTGCACCACCTAAATCGCCGCCTAGTGAACGTAACTTCTTAGTTCCAAACAATAATACGACAATTAAAGCAATAATAAGAAGTTGCCAAATACTAATGCCACCCATGGATGAATCCTCTTGATTAGATACTGGTTCTATTATGAACCTTTGGTTATTTAGGTCTAGCTAAATTTTGCGATTCTTTGGTCTCGATCGCCATCCCAGCACCCACAGAGTGATGCCTATGCCAATACTGCCATAAGAGGCCCATAGTGTAGCGTCTTGGTTTAACAAAATAGTGCCACAGATCACTAAAATGGCCGATGTAATCAACAGATAGTTACTTTTATGAGCTTTTTGCTGATGTTTGAGATACCGATCTAACAATTTGTTCTGATTTTTAGATAGGTCACGGCCTATTTTCAAGTTGTCATAGATAAGTTCTGGCAGTTCAGGTAAATGTTCCGCCCAATAAGGTAACTGTTGTTTAACTTTTGCCGCCATTGCTTTGGGGCCGACTTGCTCTGCCATCCACTGCTCTAGGAAAGGTTTAGCCGTTTGCCATAAGTCTAGTTGTGGATATAGCTGACGCCCAAGGCCCTCTATATACAGTAGTGTCTTTTCGAGTAATACAAGTTGCGGCTGCACCACCATGTCGAAGCGACGTGCAGTTCTAAATAGCTCAAGCAGAACATGGCCAAAGGATATTTCGTCAAGTGGCTTATTGAACATCGGCTCACAAACCACTTTTACCGCCTGTTCAAAGGCTCCTACATCGGTGTCGGCAGAGACCCAACCCGATTCAATATAAAGTTGAGCAATACGGCGATAGTCGCGGTTAAAGAAAGCTAAGAAATTCTCGGCCAAATAACGCTTATCTTCATCGGTCAACGTACCCATAATGCCGCAATCTAAACCTATATAGAAAGGGTCATTAGGATGTTCTTTGCTAACAAAGACGTTGCCAGGATGCATATCTGCATGGAAAAAGTTATCGCGGAAGACTTGGGTAAAGAATAGTTCCACGCCGCGTTCAGCCAGCAGTTTAAAGTTGGTACCTTGGGCTTCTAGCGCCACTTTATCCGAAACCGGAATGCCGTCGATGCGCTCCATAACGATTAAGCGAGTAAAGCACAACTCTTCATACATATAAGGGATGTAGAGTGCATTGGAGTCGATAAAATTATTGCGTAACTTAATAGCGTTCAGTGCTTCAAGTTTGAGGTTTAGTTCACCTTCAATCGTCGTGCGGTAGTCTTCAATCACTTCGGCTGGACGTAAACGGTTATTTGCACCCAGCAGCATCTCTAGAAAATCGGCGACTTGAGACATTAACTGTAGGTCCGCATGAACCTTTTGTTCAACATCAGGACGTAACACTTTAAGTACAACCGCTGCGCCATTAGATTTCAGAGTAGCAGTATGAACTTGAGAGATGGAAGCCGAAGCTAGCGGGGTATCATCAAAGTCATCAAAGTAGCTATCGATAGGGGCATTAAGCTCCTTCTCGATAGACTCCCTAGCGATTGCAGAGTCAAATGGCGGTACCCTATCTTGTAGCATAGCCAGTTCTTCGGCCCACTCATCAGATAATAGATCGCGACGAGTAGACAGCATTTGTCCGAACTTAATGTAAACCGGCCCGAGTTCCTGCATGGCCAATTTTAAGCGTTCACCACCGACTTTATCTTTGTGCTGATTTCGTAGCCAAAAGAAGCAATGCCTTAACAGTTTGAAGTACCAAGGCGTTAACTTAGAGGGAAGTAAATCATCCAGCCCGTAATGCAATGCAGTACGAATAACGTGATAAGCGCGCCTGATACTTTTTACTGTCATGGTTGTGTTTTTACCCTGTTGATAAGCTGGTCAATCCGTGTAGCTGTTGCCTCGACATCGGCGGCTAAGTCATCGATTTTATCACTTAAATAGATATATTCGAGCTTATGGGGAGCGAGCCGATATTCTTCAGTGGTGAGTTGCCCAAGATGTGAGCGAGTCTTACGTAGAACTCTAGTGACATCTTGCTTAGCCTGTTTAATCCCTTGATGAATAAAATGGGTCGGCGCATCACCAATGTAGCGTGAAAGGGGCTCGGCAAAGTCGACTTCAACCTGTTGCATATAATGGCTGAATGTTTGTAATAGGCTGAGGTCACCCTCGAGACTGAGTTTATCTTGTTTGATAAGTTCGGTGAGATTTGCCCCCTCGGTCAGTTGGTAGAGGGTAGTGGCATCGGCATTAACTTTGGTTGTGACTTCGCCTTCATAGTGAGAGAAGACTTGGATCTCTTTAGCAAATAAGAAGTATAGCGGCCAGTTAAGCTGTGAAAGCTGGATACAGAGTACTTTGCCATGAAGATTACGCAATTTAGCGTAATCTTCAGGAGATTGAGAGATCAGCTTGTTTAAGCTGATCTCAATCGCGGCACAAGTCAGTAGTGACAAGTCACGAGACATAGTGAGCCCTATCAGAATTTATAGCCCTTATGTAAGGCAACGATACCGTCAGTCATATTGGTATAATTGACTTGCTCAAAGCCAGCATCTTCCATCATCTGTTTCAACGTTTCTTGATCAGGATGCATACGAATTGACTCTGCTAAGTACTCGTAGCTGTCTGCATCTTTAGTGATTAAAGAACCCATTTTTGGTAGTACTTTGAAGCTGTAGATATCATATACCTTGCGCATGATTTCATGCTGAGGCTTTGAAAATTCAAGTACTAATAGCTTTCCGCCAGGTTTAAGCACGCGCAGCATAGAAGCAATTGCAGCATCTTTGTTGGTCACATTTCGTAGACCAAAAGCGATGGTGATAATATCAAAATGATTATCAGGGAAAGGCAAGGCTTCAGCATTAGCTTGGACGTAATTAACGTTACCAACAATACCTTTGTCACGTAGTTTTTCACGACCGACCTTAAGCATGGAGTCGTTAATATCGGCTAGGGTTACTTGACCTGTTTCACCGACAATACGAGAAAACTTAGCCGTTAAATCACCAGTACCGCCAGCAAGATCTAATACTTTCATGCCTGGACGTGCGCCTGCACTTTCGATAGTGAAGCGTTTCCACATGCGGTGGATACCGAAAGACATAACGTCATTCATAATGTCGTATTTTGCTGCGACAGAATGAAATACGCCAGCAACCATGTCGGCTTTCTTTTCAGCTTCGACAGTTTTATAACCGAAGTGAGTGCTGTTTGAAGGGTCGTCTGACATCTATCTGTTCCTATACATAAGCAATTAAATTGGTGCGATTGTAAGCCATTGAAGCGGATTGCTGAATCTTTCATCTATCAGTCTGTGACGAATGTTAACAATCCACTTTATGATAATAAGAAAATGAGTGATTACGCGGTCTATCGCAAAATTGACAGCGCATTACAACACACTATTTGTCATTGTTGAATAATTATTAATGGCTATAGTGCATTAATACGTCCACTGATGTAGGAGTAGATCAATTCACTGATACTTTGACCTGTTTCGCGATGACCAGCAAGGGCTCCGGCTGCATGGCAGCTTGGCGCTGCCTCAGCTAAGTGCAAGTAGGCGGTAGGGCAATGTTTAGCGATATAGTTGATGTAAAACAAGGCATCCAGTAACGGCACACCTGCAGCGGTAGAAGCGCTGCTAGGCATATTGGTTATAGCATCGAGATCTAGCTCTAATGCAACCGGCAGCTGAGTATTAATCAGTTCTTTGGCGATGCTCTTTAGCGCACCTTCTAAGCTCTGCTCTCGTCGTACCCAAATTTGCTGGAAAGTATGCCAGTGGCCGCCAAAAGCTTTAAGTTGTTCCAGTGTCGTTTCACTATTTTTAAGCTCATGCAAGCCAAGTACATGATAAAAGGCCAGTGCACCAGATGCGGCTGCATAGCTGAAACCGTTGCCGCTATGTCGACCTTCTTTAGGTCTAAAGTCTGAGTGTGGATCCAGATTGACTGCGGCAAGCGGACGCTTAAGGCTGGCTTTTGCTGCCATTAGTAAACCGTAAGCATTGTTATGGCCGCCGCCGATAACGATAGGCTCTAAACCAGCACTAAATACGACGGATAAGAGCTGGATCACTCGTTGGTCGAGTTTTTCGACATTGTCTCTTAAAGCGTCGGCACATGCGTTAGCTGGAAGCTGCAGATCATCGGTGTCAATTTGCCCCAGCACTAAACATTGCTCGCCTGTTAGAAATCGGTTTGATTGTAAATTGAGGAATTGTCCCATGGCGCTATCGAAGGCATCCGTTGCGCCCCCTCGACCTAAATTGGCTCGTGGGCCGATATCCTCGCCAATTCCAATAATCGCAAAGTGTGCCCCGCTTGATTTTGCTTGGGTTAGATTGGTGGCTAAATCATGTGAAGGGTTAGCCAGCTGTACGACTTGCCCTAGTTTTGTTTCGCCCTCACGGGTGTTGAGTAGCTGAGATAGCTTAGTGGCGTTGAAGAGGTTTAAATACTGCATCTTGTTATTCTTATAGTGAGCTCATCATTGAACCTTTAGTGTAAGCGCTTAAATTTTGGCTGCAAGCGCGTGTTGCTTATGGACATAAAAAAGCCAGTCACTCAGGACTGGCTCTTATAAACTATGCGGTTAACTGCGACGGAATTTAGTCGATGTCTAACGGCTCTGGCGACAGGATGATGCCAGTGTTATCAGCGTAAACATGATCGCCAGGTAGGAAAGTTACACCACCAAAGTTAACAGGGATCTCAAGTTCGCCGACGGCATTGCTGTCTGCACCGACAGGAATCGAGGCTAATGCTTGAATACCTATGTCTAGATCTTCGAGTGCATCAACATCACGGACGGTTCCGTAAACGATAATGCCTTCCCAGTTATTGGCTACCGCAGCTTCTGCAATTCTAGCGTCTAGAAGGGCACGACGTAGTGAACCACCGCCATCAATTAGTAGTACTTTGCCTTCTCCATCTTCTTGCACTGCATCAATGATAAGACCGTTGTCTTCAAAACATTTAATGGTGCTGATACAGCCACCAAAAGAGTTACAACCCCCATAATTACTGAACATGGGTTCGACAACATCTACAACATCGATATAAGTGTCACAAAGTTCTGAGGTGTTGTATTCCATAAGAACACTCCTGATAGATAGAGATGCTCAGAAGTCCGAGCAAACAAGTAATTGCACTCAGTATATAAGGGATTCTTAAAAATAAAAGCGTTATCAATCACGCAATTGTCTAAATAAGACAAGCTTGTAGTTGTTGTAGTAATATTTCTTCTTGGTGGTCAATAAAAACACTAAAATATGATTAAGGTCATTAAATGACGTTTTTTTATTACAAATAGCGTTCATTTTTGTTAGCATGTCGTCAGATAATTTAACTTAAACTTTAATTTTGACCCGCTTTAGGGGCAAGGAACCCCCAGTTAGCTTAGGGAAGGCATAGGGCCTAAAAAAGGTGCCTTATGGAAGCTGTTAATACTATTGAAATCATTGGCTATGCCGCCTCAGTGATGGTGGCTATTTCACTAATGATGAAAGACATTATTTGGTTGAGATGCCTCAACTTTACTGGCTGTACCTTGTTCGTCATTTATGGCGCATCAATTGAAGCCTGGCCAGTGGCCGGTATGAACGCCTTTGTTGCTTGTATCAACATTTACCACTTGCTCAAGCTGTACCGCAATCGCAATAACCCTTCACTCGCTGCGGAATAAACCAAGTCATCAGTGTTCAGCCAGCCTACTGCTTTTGCCTTAGGTTGGTTAACATGGGCAACTCCTTCACTTAATCCTCAAGAACTGCAGTGCGTCGACACAATGTCATAAAACTATACATAGCCTGTCACTGTGGTGTCATAGAGTTTTCATAGCTTCCTATCATAAGACAGATGGAGGCGGAAATAATGACTTCAATAACGTCGTTTGACAGAAAGCTCTACTACTATGTTGTGCAACAAGGCCAACAACATGGATTGCAAACACTCGCATTAAGGTTATCGGCATCAGGCAATGGGCCTGTGTACTTATACTTAGCGGTGATATGTCTAATTATAGATAGTCGGGGCGAAGCGTTATTAAACACTATGGTTGCCGCATACCTTGTTGAACTGCCATTGTATTTTGCGCTTAAGAATATGATCCGTAGGCCTAGGCCATGTCACGCCTTAAGTGATGGAGCAGCCAGTTTTGAGCCTGCCGACAAATTTAGCCTTCCGTCAGGTCATACGGCAGCAGCCTTTGTTATGGCTACTAGTATCTACCTAATTTACCCGCAATTGTTTTATATCGTCGTAGCTTGGGCTGTCGCCATTGGCTTAGCCCGTATAGTGCTTGGTGTTCATTATCCAATGGACATCGTCGCTGGTGCAATTCTTGGGATTGTGTCTGTATTACTGAGTCAGCAATTCATCTAGGGGGCTATTTGCGAATTCTTTATGGTGTTCAAGGTACGGGGAATGGTCACTTAAGTCGTGCTCGAGTGATGGCTAAAGCGCTGCAGCGTCAGGGTGTAGATGTTGACTTCTTCTTTTCCGGTCGTACGCCCGAGCGTTTCTTTGATATGCAATGTTTTGGTGAATACCGAGTCCAGTCTGGACTCACATTTTCCACTGAAAATGGCCGAGTGAGCGTGGCGAAAACCGCAAAAGACAATGCCTGGTTCGGTTTCTTTAAAGACGTAAAGAATCTCGACCTTAGTGGCTATGATCTAGTGTTAAATGACTTTGAACCTGTATCGGCTTGGGCGGCAAAGAATCAGGGGATCCCTTCGATAGGAATAAGTCATCAGGCTGCATTGAAGTTTGCGGTACCAAAAGTGGGCGATAATTGGCTGAGCGATACGCTGCTAAACTACTTTGCTCCAGTGGATATTGCATTGGGCTGCCATTGGCACCATTTCGGCTTTCCAATTTTGCCGCCATTTGTCGAAGTCGATAAGGTCGAGCAGCAGCTAGCTCATCAAATATTAGTCTACTTGCCGTTTGAGTCTGCCGATGAGATCGTCAAGTTTCTCACGCCTTTTAGCGATTATAACTTCTTGGTTTACCATGCAAGCGCATCTTCGCAAACCCTTCCTGAGCATATTCAGTGGCACGGTTTTGATCGAAGTGGCTTTAAAGCGGCGATGGCTAGCTGTGGTGGTGTAATAGGTAATGCGGGATTTGAACTGGCAAGCGAAGCGCTAACCTTAGGTAAAAAGCTATTAATAAAACCCTTACTCGGTCAGTTTGAGCAGTTATCTAATGTCGCAGCGCTGGAGTTGTTGGGGGCGGCAGAGTGTATGAAGCAGAGTTTAGAGCCCGACGCTTTACGCCGCTGGCTTAAATCGCCAATGCCTGAACCGATTTGTTATCCCGAAGTGGGTGATGCACTAGTCACTTGGTTGCTAAAGGGGGATTGGAATCAACCCGATACTTTATGTCGGTCACTATGGAAAGAAGTTTCTTTGCCAATGAGTTGGCAGAAAAAAAGCCCTTAGCGCAGTCTTTAGCTACAGGTAGAAAGCCCTTAGCGCAGATATTAAAGCCTTTAGCTGTAGGTAAAAAGTCCTTAGCTATAGGCAAAGCCCTTAGCTAAATGGTGACAGCAGGTTGGTGCAACGAGGAGAGGTTTAAACGGCTATGGATTAGACCTCGAGTTTAGCCGGGCTATGACCTATGGCTCACATAGGCGTATAATTACCACTATCCATCGCCTGAATTTCAAATAGATCACTATGCAGCTAAAACCACTCGCTAAAGGTCGCTTCCAATCACTGTGGCAGCAAGAACATGATGCTATTGAGCAGATCATGCGAGAGTGTATTACCGAGACAAAAACGGTAATGGCGCAGCATAAATTGATGGAGCAAGGCCAACAGGTGAATGCGTTGACCCTAGTGAATAATGGTCGTATATCCATGGGGTATACCGCCAGAAATGGTCGCAGTTTTCAACTTGGCACCATGACCTGTGACTCACAGCTATTTGGTGAGATGGAGTTTTTTACCGGCTATCTGTGCCAGCTAGATATCATTGCAGAAGAAGCATTGGAAGTTTCTATCATCAATGGCGATAAACTGCAGCAAGCATTGGTAAAGACACCGAAATTTGCACTGTTTTTTGCCAGTGCTATCGCCATCGATTATCAAGACACTGTAGATATCTTTACCCGCCGAATGCTCTATCCCATTGCCTACAATATTGCATACGATCTATATCATCAGTACTTGAATGACCAACCAGTAGAAGGTTTTACTAAGTGTTATTTAGAAGCCGAACGATTCGCGACAACTGATAGAGTTTATCGCCGCGCAATTAAAAAACTCGAGGATCTTGCACTTATCAAGCGAGAGAAAGAGGGGCTGATTATTTGTGATCTTGAAGGGTTGAAGGCCTTTATAGAATAACCCTAGCCAAAATCTAGGCTAGGGTCATCTAGTTATTACTCTAGCGTGGCTATGCAGCTTGTAATGGTAGTGCTGACTTCTGGCGGTTAGATAGCACCAACATTATAATAATTAATCCGTAAATAACCGGAATCGCATACATCACAGTTTGTAAGCCGATGATACTTTCAAATAGTGAGCTGATTGCTGGGCTAAACATGGCGCCGGCGCTACCACTTATTAAGATGTAGGAGACATTACGACTGCTGGCATTTTTCACAAACGATACGCCGTAAGCGATAAACGCGTTATACAGGGCCGCACAAGCAAAGCCATATCCATAGGTTAAGTAGCCAATCCAGCTAAGGTTTTCAGTGGTGACAATAAGGCTGGTGATCACAAATGCCAGTGAAATAACGCCCATTAGAAAATGCTGGATTTTAACTCGAGTCACAATAAGAGTTGAAACAAGCGCTCCCACTAGTGCAGCAGACCAATACTGGGTAATGATATTGCCCGCGTCTTCAAATGGGATGTCGAACTTAGTCTTAACGAACATAGGCGCCCAGGTAAGAAAAGTGTAAAGCGCTAGCATACCGAGGAACAAGCCTAAACCGCCGCTGATGATACCAATGTTCCATTCAGATTTGTCTTTGCTCTGCTCACTTTCGCTCTTGGTTTCGCATAGTTCGAAGTTGGTAGCCAGTGCGATAGCTGCGGTGGCTAGAGCAACAATACCCACTGCTAGATAGCTGTAACTCCAAGATAATGCATTGCTAAGTGCATATGTGGTGATAAGCGGAAATACAACGCCAGCTACGTTAAAGGTGGCATCCTGTACCACTAACATAGTGCTTTGGATCTTATCTTTCCACACGGAAACCACAATTGTGCCTGCGATACAAAGGCCTACACCACCACATAAGCCAATTATAGTCATTGCCACCATTACCACGCTCAAAGAGCCCGTGAAGTGAAGCGCCGCTGCGCTCAATGCAATGCTAACGTAACTGAGCAGGGTAATGCGTTTTACGCCAATTTTTTCAATTAAGAAGAAGGCTGCAATGGTACCAGCTAAGGCACCACCATTAAGTAAAGAGAATATTGAGGCAACTTCATTGACGTTAGCTGAGAACTTATCGCTAATAGGTTCAATAAGCATACCGAACTGCGTCGCAAAACCCGCCATCACGAAGTTGGCGAGAAAGCTAAGCAAGGTTAAGGAGATTTTGTTTTTCATCATCCATTCCTAATTTTGCTGTATCAAGAGCTAAAGTTAATTACTAAAACTTATTAATAGAACTAGTTAGTAAAAACTAAGCCGCTGCAAGCTAGGCTTGTAGCGGCTTATCTTAGATTTACTGACAGGCTGTTTCTAACGCCAGCTCGATCATTTGATTGAAGGTTAACTGGCGAGCCTCTGCACTGGTCTCTTCGCCAGTTAAGCAGTGATCCGATACCGTTAAAATTGCGAGGGACTCAAAACCTTTATGGTGAGCAAGACCATATAGGCCAGCCACTTCCATATCCACACCTAGTACACCGAAACGCTCAAGAGCTGGGATCATGTCTTCGTCTGGGTCGTAATACATATCGCCACTAAACACGTTACCGACTTTAACGTTGATCTGCTTTTGCTGGGCAATAGTGTAGGCCTTGTGTAGCAGGTCAAAAGTGGCAGATGTTGCCATTTGATAACCGCTGCTGCGCTTAGCATTGGTTGGCGAGTCTGTGCCTGCGGCTTGAGCTAGAATGACGTCATTGATTTTTACATCATGCTGAGTCGCTCCTAGGCTACCAACACGAATGATACGTTTAACACCGAAGTCTGCGACAAGTTCATGGGCATAAAGCACCATAGATGGGATACCCATACCATGACCCATCACAGAGATCCGCTGACCTTTATAGAAGCCGGTGAATCCAAGCATATTACGAATATTGGTGACTTCTACCGCATCTTCTAGGAAGTTTTCTGCGATGTACTTTGCGCGAAGCGGGTCGCCCGGCATGATAATAGTTTCAGCAAAATCGCCTGCTTTGCCACTGATATGTGCAGTCATGAGTAATCCTCTTTTTTGATTACAGACGATAATAATTGTCATACAAGAATGCCTAGAGGACATAAGTCCGCATCGAGTGATATATGGGCCATTTTTGTTATTCAGCTTGTCTTTTTACAAGATAATGAGTTTGAGTTGGCTTTTGTTACTTGACTGCTGGTGAGCATCGCAGGTTAGGAGTGGCTAGTAATACCAATCAGTATAAGAATTTGATCAACTCAGAACGATTTTTGGCAAACTAATTCAAGATGAATAGCTGCAATAATGGTTATTCCCTTATAAAGCTATTCAACGCAGAAGTAGGCAGCCAAAAACGTTCCAGAATGGCGAGTTTTAGCGATTCTGATGCTGTGTTAACGAGCTCGAACGTAGAGCAACTATGCTCTTCACTCGTTGCCTTGCCTCAAAACCGCTAAACTCCCGCTGAGTGACTAAATGTTTATACTGATTGGTATAAGGGGGAAGGCTGGCAGTTAATAGTGAGTTGTGGGCATGTATTACTATGGCTTAACGTTGAGATCGCCAAGGTCAGGCGATCTCGGTTCTGGAACCTGATGAGGTTACTTGTGGTACTTCACTGCCATATCGATCAGTGGCTCACGGCTGGCTTTAGCGGCGCGTAGGCGAGCAAGATATTTTTCCCATAAATCCACTTGATGAGTGGCAAGGTCGTGTAACACTTTCCAAGAAAACAGTCCGGTATTATGGCCGTCATCGAATGTGATTTTAACGGCGTAATTCCCAACAGGATCAATTGCGGTGATATTGACGTTCTTCTTATGGGTGACAAGCACAGGGTTACCGTGGCCATGCACCTCTGCCGAAGGCGAATACACCCGAAGCATTTCACAACTTAGCTGGTGGGTTTCACCGTTATCGAAAGTCATTTCAAGCTGGCGAGATTTACGCTTTAGCTTTAGCGCTGCAACGTTTGGTGTGCTGATATCTTGAGTCATCTATTAACCGATATGATTTTAAGGGTATTAGAAACAGAATAGCGATTAAGTCCGTAAATGTCCTTAATCGCTATCACTAATTTTGCCATTTGATTGGCAACGAACTTAAGCTGATACTCTAGCTTTAGCTTATAGAATATAGCGGCTTAAGTCTTCGTCTTGCACTAAGTTATCTAAGCTTGCTTTAACATAAGCCGCATCGATAACGGTAACAGAGCCTGACTTGTCAGATGCTTCATAAGAAAGCTCTTCCATTAGGCGCTCCATAACAGTGTGTAGACGACGTGCACCGATATTTTCAGTGCGCTCGTTAACTTGCCAAGCGGCTTCTGCAATGCTGTCGATACCGTCTTCGGTAAACTCAATTGTCACGCCTTCAGTGCCCATCAACGCAATATACTGTTCAGTTAATGATGCATGCGGCTCAGTCAAAATACGTTTAAAGTCACCTGCAGTTAATGCATCTAACTCAACACGAATTGGTAAACGGCCTTGTAGCTCAGGGATCAGATCAGATGGCTTAGACATCTGGAATGCACCCGATGCGATAAACAAGATATGGTCGGTTTTTACCATGCCGTGTTTAGTGTTAACTGTACAACCTTCAACAAGGGGCAGTAGATCACGCTGAACACCTTCGCGAGACACATCAGGGCCTGACGATTCGCCACGCTTACAGATCTTATCGATCTCATCTAGGAACACGATGCCGTGTTGCTCAACAAGCTCAATCGCTTGCTCTTTCAAGTCATCTTGATTAACTAGCTTAGCCGCTTCTTCTTCAATCAATAGCTTATAAGCTTCTTTGATTGGCATCTTACGACGCTTACTGGCACCTGGCCCCATGTTTTGGAACATGCTTTGCAGCTGGTTTGTCATCTCTTCCATTCCTGGAGGAGACATGATCTCGATGCCAGCCTGTGGTGCGGCAATATCAATTTCAATTTCTTTATCGTCTAGCTGACCTTCGCGAAGCTTCTTACGGAAGATTTGACGCGTTGCGCTACTATCTGATTTTTCGCTATCCCAATCCTCTTTTGGCTTAGGCAGCAATGCATCTAAAATACGCTCTTCAGCGGCTTCTTCTGCGCGGAATTTACACTTTTTAATTTGTTCTTCACGGGTCAGCTTGATGGCTGAGTCGGTAAGATCGCGAATGATCTGTTCAACTTCTTTACCCACATAGCCCACTTCAGTGAACTTTGTCGCTTCTACCTTGATGAAAGGCGCTTTAGCTAGGCGGGCTAGACGACGAGCAATTTCAGTTTTACCTACACCAGTTGGGCCAATCATAAGAATATTCTTTGGCGTCACTTCTTGGCGTAAGTCTGCAGCAAGCTGCATACGGCGCCAGCGGTTACGTAGGGCAATAGCTACCGAGCGCTTAGCTTTTTGTTGACCAATAATGTGGCTATCTAGCTCGTGAACAATTTCACGTGGTGTCATCTCAGACATAATCTTTCCTCATGCTCTGCAGCATCTTTCGTATAAACGACTGAGTCGCTTAGTACTTTAATTCTTCAATAGTCTTAAATTGGTTGGTAAACACACAAATGTTACCTGCAATTGTTAGCGATTTTTCAGCAATTTCTAATGCACTTAAGTCAGTGTTTTCGAGCAATGCAGTTGCTGCTGATTGGGCAAAAGCGCCACCGGAACCAATCGCAATAAGATCATTTTCAGGCTGAACAACATCACCGTTACCTGTAATGATTAATGAAGATTCAGCGTCGGCCACGGCAAGTAGAGCTTCTAGTTTGCGCAGAACTTTATCTGAACGCCAGTCTTTAGCCATTTCAACGGCGGCGCGCATTAGGTGACCTTGGTGCATTTCAAGCTTAGCTTCAAAACGCTCAAATAGGGTGAATGCATCGGCTGTACTGCCAGCAAAGCCCGCAAGTACCTTGTTGTGGTACAAACGACGAACTTTTTTAGCATTGCCTTTCATAACGGTGTTACCGAGAGAAACTTGGCCATCACCGGCGATAACAACTTGGTTATTTCGGCGTACTGATACGATTGTGGTCACAATAAATCCTCTTCTCTAGCCAGAGGCGTTATGCCTACTGGTTGACGATACTAGAGATATGGGGATGCGGAATTGAATATCAAGGGCAGGCAGGATCTGCAGCCATAAAAAAACGCTGCACGGGGCAGCGTTTTTATAACTGAGATTGGCTTAACCTTCCCAGAACCAGATCTGACAGCCATTGGTGCCGGAATTTTGCAGCACATGGCGCTGTCTTTCGGCGTCTCGCTTCTTGTCGTAAGGACCCAGCACAACCTTATACCAGATGCCACTGCTGCCTTTGACTTTACGTACTTGAGCCTCTAAACCTTGGAAAGCGATAATCGCTTTTAGCTCATTAGCCTGAGACTCTTTTCTAAATGAGCCGCACTGCATCTGATAAGGACGCTTAGGTTTATCTGAGACATCAGGAAGGTCGACTTCAACCTTCTTGTTCTCTAGCTCTTCAAGGTAGGTCCACTCTTCCTTTGGTACTGGAGGAAGGGCGTCAGGATCTTTCTTGGCAGGCTTTGGTTTAGGCTTTTCTACAACCACTGCAGCTGGTGTTGGTTCATCACTGCTGGCTAAAATCCACAATAAATAACCAAAGCCACCTAGCCCTGCAAGCGTGATAAGCAACAGCAGAATAGGGAAGCGCCTAGGGGCACTCCCTTTTGAGCTCTTTTTGCGAGCGCTGTTCTTACCTTTTCGAGCAGGCTTACGATTTGCATAATCACGATTTGTCATGAGCTAAAGCTTACATCCGTTCTAAAGTTTCTAGACCAAGCAGGTTTAAGCCTTGTTTTAGTGTCTTAGCGGTAAGCTGCGACAATAATAGACGGCTCTTCTTCAACTCTTCTGTATCTGCGGCCAATACTGGGCATGCTTCGTAGAAGCTTGAGAAGGCACCAGCAAGCTCGAATAGGTAACCGCAAAGTGCATGAGGCTGCCCTTTGTTCACCATACGTGCCATAACTTCGCCAAACTGCGCTAGCTTAGTGCCTAGGTCTTTTTCTTTTTCGTGTTCTAGAATGATTTTCGCATCGCTTAAATCAACGTCTTGAGCACGCTTGAAAATACCCGCTACACGGGTGTAGGCGTAAAGTAGGTAAGGCGCTGTGTTACCTTCGAAGCTCAGCATCTGCTCGAAGCTGAAGATGTAGTCACTAGCACGGTTCTTAGAAAGGTCTGCATACTTAACTGAGGCAATACCTACAACACGGGCAATCTCAACAAGTTCTGCTTCATCCATATCTGGGTTCTTGCTACGAACAAGTTCAAGTGCGCGTGTATCGGCTTCTTTTAACAAATCGATCAGTTTAACTACTCCGCCAGAACGAGTTTTGAATGGACGACCATCTTCACCGTTCATGGTACCAAAGCCCATGTGCTCGAAGCTCATTTCTTCACGAACAAATTTAGCGGTTTTAGCTAGCTTAAATACTTGCTGGAAGTGTAGCGCCTGACGTAAATCAACAAAGTACAGTGCGCGGTCAGCGTTTAGTACATTTGAGCGGTAACGCATCGCAGCTAAATCGCTGGTGGCATACAAGTAACCGCCATCGGCTTTTTGGATAATAACCGGTAGAGGCTCGCCTTCTTTGTTTTTAAATTCGTCTTGGAAAACAACTTTTGCGCCATTGCTTTCAGACAATAGGCCTTGTGAGTCTAAGTCAGCAACTACTTGTGCTAAATCGTTGTTATAAGCGCTTTCGCCGCGAACATCGGCGCGCGTTAGGCTTACGCCTAAACGTTCATATAGCTCATGACAATGGCTTAGTGAGATATCGTTAAATTCGCGCCATAGTTTGTTGCAGTATTCATCGCCTGATTGCAGTGCCACCACAAGCTTACGTGCACGGGTAGCGAATTCTTCTGACTCATCGAAGCGGACTTTAGCGGCGCGATAGAATGTCTCTAGATCAGACAGTTCCATTTTGGCTTGCTCGCCATTGGCAGCTTGAAGCTCTTCCATGTAAGCAAGCAGCATACCGAACTGAGTTCCCCAGTCACCCACGTGGTTTTGACGGATAACCTTATGGCCCATAAATTCTAGGGCGCGCACCACACTGTCACCAATAATAGTTGAACGTAGGTGGCCTACGTGCATCTCTTTGGCAAGGTTTGGTGAAGAGTAATCGACAACTACGGTTTGTGGTGTTGGTAGCTCGATACCAAATGTGTCGCTGTTTAAAGCGGTCATCAATTGGTTAGCAAGGGCATTATCATCAATAAAGAAGTTGATAAAACCAGGGCCTGCGATCTCTACTTTCTCAACGTGAGCTGAAGTTGGTAGGTTATCAATTAGCAGTTGTGCAATTTCACGCGGATTCTTGCCCGCAGCTTTAGTTAGCATCATTGCCAAGTTAGTCGCAAAATCACCGTGGCTCTTATCTTTCGTTCGGTCGACCTGAATACGAGCTTCAAAATCAGCAGGAACAATCCCTTGTTGTTTAAGGGCATTTAAAGATTCAGCGAGTAAAGATTGAGTATGTGATTTCATTGGCGTTTGATCGACACTTACATAAAGAAAATATTAAGGGGTAACCGACTATTTTAGCCGCTAGTGGCGGTGAATTACTATCCTCTAGCGAACTTTTTCTGCATTGATATGGATAAAGTCGTGTTAAAGCAGATCTTGCGGGTCTCTATCTATGCTCCAACGACATTTTTTAGCCAGCGGCAGTTGCTCGATTTGCGGCAATGCACGTTCAAATTCTAGCTGCAGTCTATTACGGTTTTTAGTCTGAAATAATAACTGGCGACGATATTTGCCAGCTTTCCTATCGAGTGGTGCAGGCATGGGGCCAATCACCTCACATTCTTCGTCTTGAGGCAGTAGAGCACCAATCTGGCTTAGCAAGTTATCTGCGTCGATAGCCTGGTGGGCTTCGGCGCGGATCAGAATCATATGCCAAGCGGGTGGCAGCAGAGCTTGAGTGCGCTCAAACAGCTGGTTGCGGGCAAACTCACCGTAGCCTTTATGCATCAGCTCGCGCAGCATGGCGTTATCGCTTTGATGGGTCTGTAGCAGTACGGTGCCAGGTTTAGTGGCGCGGCCAGCGCGGCCCGATACCTGCGTATAGAGCTGACCAAAGCGTTCCGGCGCTCTAAAGTCAGCGCTAAACAGCGCGCCGTCGACATCGAGCAGGCCCACTAAGGTCACATCTGGAAAGTGATGCCCCTTGGCGAGCATCTGGGTACCGACAAGAATTTTATACTCACCTTTGTGAATCGCATTGAGGTGTTCTTCGAGTGAGCCCTTATTACGAGTGGTATCTCTATCGATACGCACCACTGGATGATTTGGAAACTCTTTCTCTAAAAAAGAGGCCAATTGCTCGGTGCCCACGCCTTGGCCTGCAAGCATGGTACTGCCGCAACTGTGGCATTGTCTTGGAATTGCGTATTGATTACTGCAGTGATGGCAGCGAATTTCACCAAGTGCTTGATGCACAGTAAAGAAGGCATCACAGCGGTCGCATTCATGTAAATGGCCGCACTCATGGCAAATCAGTGCCGGGGCAAAACCGCGGCGGTTTAAAAACAGAATAACCTGATTGCCTGCATCGAGGTGAATGCGCATCTCATTTAATAGTGCGTGTGACATACCCGATCGCAGTGGCTGATTGCGAATATCGACGATACCTTGGCGCACTTTTTCTGCCGCGCCTGCGCGCTTGCCCAAGTGCAAGTGTTGATAGCGCCCACTAAGTGCATTTTGCAGTGTCTCAAGCGAAGGCGTTGCTGTACCTAAAAGCACAGGGATCTGTTCTAAATGGCCACGCATTACGGCTAAATCGCGCGCATGATAGCCAACACCCTCCTGCTGCTTAAAGCTCGAGTCATGCTCTTCATCTAAGATGATCACGCCTGGGTAAAGCATTGGGGTAAACAGCGCCGAGCGGGTGCCGATAATAATCGCCGCTTCGCCAGATTTGGCCTGGCGCCAGGCATCCAATCTTTGATTGTCGGTTAACCCTGAGTGGATCACCGCCACTTTGACATTGAATCTGCGTCTAAAGCGATTAATGGTTTGCGGTGTCAGGCCGATTTCAGGCACTAGTACTAAAGCTTGTTTACCTTGCCTGAGAATGGTTTCTAGCATGGCCAGATAGACTTCAGTTTTACCTGAGCCCGTGACACCCTCGAGCAAGGTGCAGTGATAGCCTGTTTGCTGAGTTAACGTCGCGACGGCAATGGCTTGTTCTGGGTTGAGCCGGTGGGGCTCTTCGGTCATCTCAAGCTCACTACGCCAGCTTAAGTCTATAGCCAGCGTTCGGCTTTTCTTTTCAATCCAACCTTTTTCATCTAAGGCTTTGACTGCCGCCTTGCTAAGTTCAAGGCTGGTTATTTCGCTAAGTTCTAGATCTCGCTCATGTAGGCTGTGTAGCAACTTACGTTGTGCGGGGGCACGGTTTAACTGATTAATATCAGCTTCTTTACCTGCTTGCGTTAACGTCCAATAGCTGACGGTTGATGCTTTGACTTCAGCGCCTTTACGCAGCGCCACAGGAATGGCCTGTGAAAGCATTTGCCCTAGACTACAAAAGTAATATCTTGCGGCCCAAGCTGTTAATTTATAAAGTGATTCAGGTAACAGCGGCTCGGTATCGAGAATGGCTATAATCGGCTTGATCTGCTTAGGTGTCAGCGAGCAGCTATCACTGGTAGCTGTAATCAAACCTATGAGTTGTTGGCGACCAAATGGCACTTGTACACGCATGCCTTTTTGAGGCGTAATGGTGATATTTTCAGGCACTTGATAGCTAAAGTTTTGTCGCATTGGTACAGGAAGTGCGACCTCAACAAACAAAGGCATAGGGTTACAGACTCGAAAGGATACTGGCTTTAAGTGTACCGAGCCTATTTAATCAGAGCTAGCGACAATTTATTTTATTAGTCATTGCGTTGATTTATCTCTGTAGAAGGTGGGCTAGGGATTCAGCTTTTGGAGTTATGCAACAGAAAAAGCTGTTATAGCACTTGCATCTCACACGATAAGTGTCGATGTTAATAGCTGAATGTGCGATTTACGCTTTATAAAAATAATTAACAAATGGTTTGATTAGGAAGCACTTTAATGAAGAGAGTCATATGGGTATTAGCTGGCATATTGATGCTGTCCACAGCCCAGGCTGAGGTGTCCCACGTTAGTATTAATGAGCGGCAGTTTGAGCTTGGTCAGTACCCCAGCTTAAAGCTCAATATTGTGTCATCTCACAGTAACTTGAACAAAGTTCAGTTTTTTATTCGTCAGGCGAGTGGTGAAGAGCGGTTGCTCTCTCAGCCTCTGACTACTTTTATGGTTGAAGTCACTGGCATCGACGATGTTGTCGATAAAGATGCGCAGTTGATTGTGAAGGAGTACCGAGTTAATCGCTGGCATCAGGTCAAAGTATTAAGCCTGTTCAATGCTAATGCTCCGGAACTGGAAATGAACAGTCATGCTAGCAAGAGTGGTATGTTAACTAGCGGAAATAGAACTCAGTCAGAAGCAAAAGCGATGGCGTTAAATAGTGGCATTAGGGTCAGTGGTGCAGATGTCATTGTTAGCCGTTTAGATGACTGCCAAGTTGAGTTCAATGGTACCGAGAGTTTGTGGCGAATCGCGAATCGACAGTCTAAGCAATGGGGGATCAGCCCTTTTGGCGCGATGCTGGCTATCTTTGAGGCAAACCCTAAGGCGTTTAATAAGCAGAGTATTCATGGCTTAAAAGCCATGGCGCAATTGGAATGTCCATCAATGGACACTCTGGAAAAGTACGCTGATGCTAAGGCGGCAGAGAAGCAGTTTGATGCAATGAAATAATATTTTATAGGACTATTTTGAAGCCTAATTTTAGAGGGCTATTTAGAGGAATATATAGGCTCCAGCCCCTATTTAGCGTAGGCTCTGCGTGGTGGTGAAAGATTATTTATTGATCACGCATTGCATTGCTTGAATCTATCATTTATATGCTGTAGTATTCGCCGCCTAAATAATTTTATTTTAACTGCATGTGGTGTCCGACTTCGGGTTGGAAGAGCGACATGGCCTTTTACTGAGGTAATTCCAATGAAACCAGGCATTCATCCTGATTATGCAGAAATCACTGCAACTTGTACTTGTGGTAACGTTATCAAGATTAACTCTACTGTAGGTAAAGATTTACACCTAGACGTATGTGGTGCATGTCACCCGTTCTACACTGGTACCCAGAAAGTTATGGATACTGGCGGACGTATCGACAAGTTCAACAAGCGCTTTGGTGCACTTGGCAAGAAGTAATTACTTCTGCAATGAATTTAAAAAAGGCGCCTTCTGGCGCCTTTTTGCTATCTAAAATTCAGCCATAACTCATCTTGCTCCTGTTTGGATAGCTATCAGTTGTGGGCTCGTGATAGTTTTATACTGATTGGGGTGAGTGTCCCGATACGATTAGCTTAGTAATAGTTTTAGGGGAGAGCGGCGACATGGAACGAATAAAAGTATTGGCAGTTCTACTGTTGTCTTTGCAAGCTTTTTCCTTGCGAGCAAGCCAGTGTATTCCGACTCAGTTTGATGAAACTGTGACCCTAGATTACGTCAATGATGGCGATACCCTCACTTTAACTGATGGTCGATTAATCCGCCTTATCGGTATCGATTCGCCAGAAATCGATTTTCAATTTCCAGCACTTTCTCAGCCTTACGCGACTTCAGCTAAAGCGTATTTATCGGATCGCATTAAACCCGGGCAGCCTCTGCTACTCGCTTTTGATAAGCGGCGTTTAGATCCTTTTGGGCGCACACTCGCTTATGTTTACACACAAGAATTACAGCATCTGCAAGAGTTGATGTTAGCTAATGGCTTTGCCAAGGCAAGGGTCTATCAGAATGATTATTTTTGGAAATGTTTGAGTAAAGTTGAGCAAGTCGCCCGCCAAGATCAAGTTGGACTTTGGAGTGTTAAGGATTATCAAGCCAAGCTAACAAATGCGCTTTCGCGCAATGATGCCAATAAATGGTTAGAGGTCAGAGGTGTGGTCACTGGTTATGAAAGAAAAGGTCAAAATTTTGAGCTTAAAATCGACAATAACTTAGTGGTGATGATGTCTCAGCAAGATATTGGTAAGTTTAGTAACATTTTGACGCTAAATCTGCTCGAAACTGCCGTGATTGTGCGGGGTAAGTTGTATTTTTCTTACGGTAAATATCGGCTAAATGCCACGCATCCATCCCAGATAACCTTGAAAAATAGCCCTTAGGAATAATATATAGCGATAAAGTTAAAAAATGAGAAGAACTTATTTGAAATGACCTGAGATTCAAGTATCTTAGCGGCTATCAACTAACTGTTTTTTGTTCAATTAAAGTACCTTGTAAATGTATCTTTAATGAGCAGCGTGATTAACCTTTTAGTTGTCGACCTTTCGCTCAGGATATTATTAGTCGCACTCAGGATTAGAAAAATGGCAGATCTTCGTCAACAAGCCCTCGATTATCATGAATTCCCCGTTCCAGGCAAAACAGCAGTTTGCCTAACCAAGCCAGCAGAAACCAGCATGGACCTCGCCTTAGCATATAGTCCAGGCGTAGCTGAACCTGTCCGTGAAATTGCGGCTAATCCAGATAATGCGTACCGCTATACAGGTAAAGGCAATACTGTTGCTGTTATCTCAAATGGTACAGCAATCTTAGGTTTAGGTAATTTAGGCCCATTGGCCTCTAAGCCAGTAATGGAAGGTAAAGCGCTACTTTTCAAACACTTTGCGAATATCGACGCTACAGACATTGAAGTTAAACATAGAACGTCTGAAGAGTTCATCAACACCGTTGAAGCAATTGCCGACACGTTTGGTGGTATTAACCTTGAAGATATCAAAGCACCTGAGTGTTTTGAGATTGAAAAAGCACTGATTGAACGTTGTAACGTGCCTGTATTCCACGATGACCAGCATGGCACCGCGATTGTGACTGCGGCTGGTATGATTAACGCACTGGAAATTCAAGGCAAGTCTATCGAAGAAGCCGTGTTTGTATGTATGGGTGCTGGCGCAGCTGCTATTGCCTGTATGACAATGATTGTGAACTGTGGCGCTCAGCGCGAAAACGTTTACATGCTAGATAGAAAAGGTGTTATTCATACTCGTCGTGACGACATTAACGAGTATAAGGCGTTATTTGCTAACAACACTGATAAGCGTACGCTGCAAGATGTGATTAAAGGTGCTGATGTATTCCTAGGTCTTTCGGGCCCAGATGTATTAGGTGCTGAAGATGTAGCATTGATGGCCGATAAGCCTGTAATTTTTGCTTGTTCTAATCCAGATCCTGAAATTAAGCCTGAACTGGCTCACGATGTGCGTAAAGATTTGATTATGGGTACCGGTCGTAGTGACTATCCTAACCAGGTTAACAACGTGCTTTGCTTCCCATTCATTTTCCGCGGTGCGCTAGATGTTCGCGCTTCACAGATTAATGATGAGATGAAAATTGCAGCAGTACACGCGATTGCCGCATTAGCCAAAGAGCCTGTTCCTGCGTCAGTGCTAGCAGCTTACCCTAATGTTGACTCACTAGAGTTTGGCCCTGATTACGTGATCCCTAAACCAATCGATGCACGTCTTCTGCCAAACGTCGCAAAAGCCGTAGCGATTGCTGCGATTGAGTCGGGTGTTGCGACAATTAAACAGCTACCAGAAGGCTACATGGAGTCTTAATCACTTCGTGCTAGTCATAAAATAAGGGCCTAAGGGCCCTTTTTTGTTGCCGATAGTTTTTCGATTACTGTATAACTGAAGGATAACTAGCTAAGGTTGGCTTTATCACCATTTTCCAACGTTTCAGTTTGGAGAAGGCTGATTCAGACACAATAAAAAGATCCTGCAGGAAGCGGACTGATGAAACTAACTCGAATTCTAACTAAAAAATTGACTAGCTTTTGGCTGATGTCGCTCGCTGGAGTCGCATTTATCTGCTTCTTGACCGCAATGGTCAGCTTTATCCAGTTAACTTACACTTTTCAGCAGCAAAAAGTGACCGAACTCGAAAACCTAATTGAGCAAGAGTATACGCCACAAGCGAGTGAATCTCTTGAAGCATGGTTGCCGCCCTTGCTGCGTGCCTACCGAGCTAATTCTTTTACATTATCCCGAAACAATCAGCCCATTTTTGAATATTTGTCATCGACACCAATCGAAGGAGGCGTTCACTACCAAAGCTCCCTTGGCGATGGGGAATTAATGATGAAGCTCACTCTGCCCCAACCATTTAGTAAAGACGATGTGAGTTGGGGTGAGCTCTTGATTATCATCATAGGTTGCGCGGCGGTATTCACATTTGTCCGCTTTGGTTTTCGCTGGTTTTCGGTGCAACTCACAGGCATTGAGGATCTGGCGCTGCGTTCGAGCCTGATCCTGTCGGGTAAGCATGATAAGGCGCTGGCCGAAAAGGGCGATGGTAAGCCTAGATTAATTAATCGAGCGCTTACCCATTTACTGCTCGAGTTAGATGATGCCCATAAAGAGCGGGCTCGCTTCGATCAGTTTATTCGCTCAAATACATTTCTTGATGCCAGTACCGGTATTGGTAATCGACTGTTTTTAAAAAACCGACTCGATGCTCTCAGTAATCACTCTGGGATGATGACTCCGGGGGTATTGTATTTATTAGAGATAGAAGATTTAGACCTATTAAGCAATGAGCTTGGAGAGTACGAAGTTGATGAGCTGCTGTCTCAACTTATTGCCACCATTAATCAAATATTAGGGGATAAAGCTAACAGTATTTTCTCCAGGCGTTCATACAATCAATTTGCCGTGGTGGTACCGCAGATCTCGCAAAATGAAGCCGATCAGCTGGTGGCCAAACTATTGCGATTAGTCTTGAATCAGATGAACGCTCTGGTTCAGCTTCCTGATGATTGTTTTCATATCGGCGGAGCGTACTTTAAAGTCGGAGACGATAAAGATGCTTTAGTCGAAGAGGCTGAGCTGGCATTACGTTCGGCGCAATTCCAAGGCAATAGTAGCTGGTTTATGTATGATAAAGGTGCTGTTGATGGGGACTTGTCGAAAGGTTCCGTGCGTTGGCGTAGCTTTCTCGAAAACGTTTTGGTTAGTAAGCGGATTTTCCTATTTTCACAGCCCGTTGTAGACAGTGACTCCCATGCTCATCATCAAGAAGTGACTTGCCGGCTACGAGATACGCAGGGAAATCTTGTTAGAGCTACTTTGTTTCTACCAATGGCGACAAAATGTGGTCTAACCCCACAAATTGAGCGCCAAGTCATAGAGATGGTTCTGTTCGATCTGTTACCAAAACATAAAGATAACAGCCTCAAGTTTAGTATTAATTTGAGCTTAGACACTTTAATGAGTCGTGCTTTTGTTCGCTGGTTGAAGACCACACTGCTCGAGTATCGCCATCTAGCTCCTAGGCTTATCTTTGAAGTGAATGAAGATATTTTAGTTCATCATCAGGAGCAGCTTGTAGACCCCTTGGATATGCTCAATAAAATGGGGGCGAGTATCAGTGTAGACCGTGTTGGGCAACAGGTGGTTAGTACAGAGTATATTCACCATTACCCAATTTCTCTCATTAAGCTACATCGCTCTATTGTTAATCAAATCCATTTGCGTGCAGAGAACCAACTGTTTGTACGAAGCCTAATTGGAGGTTTATTCAGAACGGGAGTGCAGGTGTGTGCCGAAGGGGTAGAGGTCTTCGAGGAGTGGCAAACCCTGCAGATTTTAGGGGTGAGTGCAGGTCAGGGGAGCTTCTTTAGTGAGCCGATCGAAGAGGTATAGTTTGTTTCGCATTTGTTGGTAAATGTTGCTGGTCATTCCTAAATTGGGGTTTTATCTATAATAATCAGGGATAACTCGCTACACTAATGGCATAATAAGTGCCTTGCACTGTTTAGATATGATTTGTCAGTATTAAATATACAATTTAAGTGGTCATCACAATCTTACATGCTCATTTCGATAAGATTTTTTGATAATTTTTAAGGCATAAATAAATGAAAAAAAGCCTGTTTGATAATATTCAGTTTTGGCGCAAACCCGCACCGACACTCGAGTTAGGCATTTATATATGCGCAGAAAAAGTATCAGTCTTTCAGGGGGGAGTCGCTGACGTGGGCGCTAAGGCGGTGGCATTCTCATTTAAGCATCACGACTGGGAAAATGCATTCTCACAAGTGGCTAAAGAGTTTGGCCTAGCAAAAATTGAAATAGTATTAGCTGCCGATTTCTATCAACTCTTACTCGTTGATAAGCCAAATGTGCAAGCTGAAGAGCTCAACGCCGCGTTACTTTGGTCAGTGAAGGATATTGTGACTCAGCCTGTCACCGACATTCATTTGGATTACTTCGAATCATCAAAACAGACCAGTAATAAAGTGAATGTGGTTGTCACTGAAAAGTCGCTATTAACCGCTTTATTGTTGGCCGCTAAAAGCGCTGGTTTTCAAACTGTGGGTGTTTCAATTGAAGAGATGGCGTTGAGTAATCTGTTTAATGACAATCAAGCCCGACTGGTATTAAGTCATCGTGAAGGACAAGAGTTACTACTAACAGTTGTTAGAGGCGGTGAGGTCTTTATGCAGCGTCGAGTACGCGGATTTCAACAGCTTGATAAAATTTCTGCGGAAGACTTAGCCTATGGCGTCGCCGATAACCTAAGTTTAGAAATTCAGCGTTCTATGGATTACTTTGAGAGCCAACTGCGAGAGGCGCCAGTGTCATCCATCGAGCTCGTCACCGATGGTGAGTGTGAGCAGCTTGCGCACCTAATTAGCGGCAACTTTAATCAAGCCGTCACTCCCCATAAAGGTGGTTCAGTTGACACAAGGTTTGCTGAACTGGCCTTAGCTGAAATGATGCGAGGTCAGCTGCAATGAAATTAAGGGTAAACCTTTATTCCGATACATTATTTCCACCAGAGTTACGCTTATCTTTCTTAAGATTAAATCAAGCGATGCTGGTGATTGTGGTCGTGCTGCTATGCGCAAGCGCACTGGTCTTTGGATTGAATACTAGCCTAGAGTCAGACCAAGCGCAGCGACTGCAGACCAAGCAAGCTCTTGATGCCGAGAAAAAAGATCTAGAAGCCGCACTAGCGAAGCGGGGGCCAAGTGAGGCCTTGGTCGCCGAGGTAAACCTAAAAGCGCAGCAGTTGGAGTTGAAACAACAGCTGTTTGGTAAACTTAGTCAGCAAGAGGTATTAACAAGTTATGGTTATTCACCACTAATGACAGACCTTGCCCGCGTAGCTGATTCGAGTATTTGGCTCGAACGTATTCAAGTTAATGAGAAAAACTTTGTTTTCGAAGGCTTTACGTCTAGCCCTGAGAACGTGCCACTATGGATTGAGCGCTTAAAAACCACTACAACGCTTAAAGGCCATGCTTTTGCAACTATGACGATGAATTTAGGTGAAAACCAGCCGCTAGCCTTTAAGCTGACAAGTGATGCGACTCCTACAGGTAAGGAGTTGATTAAATGAAACAACAATGGAATTTAATCGCTGAGAAATTTGATGCCTTAAGTCAGCGTGAGCGAGTTTTGGTCGCTCTCGCTGCGCTGATTGTTTCTGGCTTACTGTTTTATCTACCACTCGAGTCAGCTCTAAACCAGCACGGTAAACTGAGTGAGCAGATCCGAGCGCTTGAGAGTGAAAATAGGATCTCTGAGCAGCAGATACAGCTCTATGAAGAGAGCTTTCGCAAAGATCCCGATGATGACTATCGTCAGCGTTTAAACAATATTAACCAGCAAAATAAAGCTATCGATGAGCAGCTGTCTTTTCAGATGGTTGATATGGTCCCAGCCGATCATATGCCGACGCTGTTAGCAGGACTGCTTTCAAAGATTAAAGGCATTAAGCTGAAATCCTTTACTTCTATTGCCCCAACTCCATTATTAGAGGTGGGCGAAGATAAGAAAGTTAACTTGTACAGCCACGGTATTCGTCTCGAATTTGTGGGGGATTACTTTGCCGTTCTGAGGTTTTTTGAAGCCGTGGAAAGTATGCCTAACAAATTGTATTGGCGCAGCATGGACTATCGAGTCGATACCTATCCTAAGGCCTCTGTTTCATTAGAACTTTATACTTTGAGTATTAATAAGGACTTTATCAGTGTTGCCCAAAAAGATTAGCGCGCTATTGATTGCGTTCCTATGTAGTACTTTAGGTTTAAACCTTAATGCTGCTACGCTGCGAGATCCGACTAAGCCAGGTTATTCATCTGGAAAGTCAACCTCGGTTAAATCGACAGTAAATAATAGCTTAGTGCTTAACAGTATTGTGAACAAAGGTAGCTCAGCTTACGCTGTGATAAATAATCAAATTTTCACATTAGGTGAAAGTGTAAAAGGTGTCAAAATTGTGCATATTGGTAAAGACAGCGTGTCGTTAGCAGACGGCCGTAAATTGACATTGTTTCAATCTATTACAGACTTTAAGGGACTATAATTAACATGCGCTCATTGACCTATATTACTCCTTTGCTGTCTTTATTTTTAGTGGCCTGCCAAACAGTAGATAGACCCAATCCTGTTGAGTCTAAGCAAGCTCTGGCAGAGTCTCTAGCGACCAAAGAAGCGGCTACAGCAACGCCACCGCCAGCAGTCATGCCAGACGATGTTCAGCGTGAACTGTCATCAAGCAGCTTGTTAGAAGGGTTTGCTCCCGCAAGACCTAGTGAGCGTCGTTTCGATGTGTCAGCTAATAACGTCGATGCCAAAGTCTTCTTCCCCAGTCTTGCTCAAGGCACTCCGCTAAGTGTTGCGGTGCATCCAGATGTAACAGGCAAAATTTCTTTATCGTTAAAGAGTGTGACCTTAAAAGAAGCACTACAGGTTGTAGAAGATATTTACGGCTATGAAGTCAGCCGCGAAGGTCGTATTTTACGTATTTTCCCTGCGGGCATGCGCACCGAGACTTTCTCGTTGAACTACCTGTATATGGAGCGTCAAGGCTTGTCTTTAACTTCGGTGAACTCTGGTCGAATTTCAGATAATAACTCCAACTCTGGTAGCAATAGTAACAGCGGGAGTAATAGTAACTTTAGCGATTCTTCGAACTCAAATTCTAGTTCTGATAGCAATAACAATGAGCAAACCAACGGCACCTTTATTCGCTCTAAGACTAAGTCTGACTTTTGGGGCGAATTAAAAGAAACGCTGGTGTCTATCATAGGTAACACAGGTGGCGGACGCCAAGTGGTGGTGACTCCTCAGGCAGGTCTAGTGACGGTAAGAGCTTACCCTAACGAGATCAGGCAGGTGCGTAGCTTTATTAAGACCGCTGAAAGTCATTTGCAGCGCCAAGTTATCCTTGAGGCCAAAGTACTGGAGGTGACCCTGTCTGATGGTTATCAGCAAGGTATTCACTGGGAAAGTGTATTAGGCCATGCAGGAAGTACTGATATTAGCTTTGGTACTAGCCCTACCTCAGGATTGGGTGACACTATCACTAACGTTTTGGGCGGAGTGACTTCTATTAAGCTAGAGGGCTCAGATTTTAGCACTATGATCAATTTGCTCGATACTCAGGGTGATGTCGATGTGTTATCTAGCCCACGTGTTACAGCGTCGAATAACCAAAAAGCGGTCATTAAAGTCGGTACCGACGAGTACTTTGTGACTGACGTTTCTTCAACAACGGTGGCAGGTAACACGCCTGTAACTACCCCTGAAGTTGAATTGACTCCTTTCTTCTCAGGTATCGCCTTAGACGTGACTCCGCAAATCGACGAGCAAGGTAATGTGCTACTGCATATTCACCCATCAGTTATCGACATTAAAGAGCAGGTAAAGAGCATTAAGATCTCTGATAGCACACTAGAGTTGCCTTTAGCACAGAGTGAGATCCGCGAGTCAGATACAGTGATCAAGGCCGCAAGCGGTGATGTAGTGGTTATTGGTGGTTTGATGAAGAGTGAGAATATTGAACTGGTTTCTAAGGTTCCACTACTGGGTGATATTCCTTTCCTTGGTGAGGCTTTTACTAACCGCGCTAATTCAACGGTTAAGACTGAGCTAGTGATTTTACTTAAACCGGTCGTTGTTGGTGCCAATACTTGGGAGAGCGAACTTAAGCGTTCTCAAGAGCTACTTGAACGCTGGTATCCTGAGGAGCAGTAAGCTTGTATCTGCAGCATTTTGGATTAACTGAAACCCCGTTTTCGCTGACGCCGAATACGGGATTTTTCTTTGGCCTGGCACCCCATGTAGAAGCGTTACAAGTGCTGCAAACCGCGCTGCAAACAGGCGAAGGTTTTATCAAGGTTACCGGTGAGGTTGGCACGGGTAAGACGCTAATCTGCCGTAAACTGATGAATGATCTGCCTGAGCGCTTCCATTGTGCCTATTTGCCTAACCCTTATCTCACACCTGATGAGTTACGCTGGGCGGTGGCGATGGAATTAGGGCTTAAGTATTCAAGTCAGATAGATCAGCAACAACTAACAGGCCTTATTCAGCAGCAACTTTTAGCCTTAAGTGCTCATGGCCACTCGATTATCTTAGTGCTCGATGAGGCGCAGGCGCTGCCTGATGAGAGTCTAGAGGCTTTGCGCCTGTTTACTAACTTAGAAACTGAGAGTCGAAAATTACTGCAAGTGGTTTTATTCGCTCAGCCAGAGCTAGATGAGCGTCTAGCGCAGAATAAGTTTCGGCAGTTAAGACAGAGGATCACTTTTAGCTATTGTTTGCGTCCGTTAACGGTTGAGGAATCCATGGCCTATATTCAGCATCGTTTAACCGTTGCTGGCAGTGCCAGTGGGCGTTTATTTACCGAGTCCAACGCTAAGCGTATCGCGAGAGCCGCGAGAGGGATCCCTAGGTTGATTAACGTGTTAGCTCATAAAGCCCTACTTGTAGGTTTTGGTGAGGGGGCTAAAACAATTGAGTCCAATCATATCGATGCCGCGATTGCCGATACGGAAGATGCTATGAAGCATCAATATGGCATGGTTAAGTGGTCAGTGGCCGCTATGGTCATTATTGGCAGCTGTTTAGCTGCGTTTTACTGGTTTAAAGGAGGCGTTGCATGAGCGTAATCAATAAGATGCTCAAAGATTTAGATGAACGCCAACAGCCGCATGGCATTGAGAGTATGGCTGCTCCGCAGTTGGCCTTTAAGCCAAAGTCCTCATCGAAGCGAACCTTGCTGCTGACTAGTGTTGTTTCTCTCGCCATCGGTGGCTTTGCGGTATTTTTTGGCTTAAACCTGATGCAAACTGAAACAGCTAAGACGGAAGTAGCTAAGACGGAAGTAGCTGAGACGGAAGTAGCTGAGACGGGAATAGCTAAGACGAAAGTAGCTGAGACGGAAGTAGCTGAGACGGAAGTAGCTGAGACGGGAATAGCTAAGACGGAAACTGCTAAGACGAAAGTAGCCGAGACGGAAACTGCTAGAGCGGAAACAGTCAAGACGGGAATAGCCGAGACGGAGACTGCTAAGTCGGAAATAGCTAAGACGGAAGTAGCAGAGAAGGAAACTGCTAGGGCGGAGACAGCCGAGACGGAAGTAGCTGAGGCGGAAGCTACTAGGGCGGAAACAGCTGAGGCGGAAACAATCAAGACGGAAACAATCAAGACGGAAGCAGTTAAGAACGAAGCTGTGCACTCGGAAGTCGCTAAGGTAGAAAAGCCAACGCCTGCTCAGTTAAGTATTGCGCCAGCGAGTCGCTCAAGCCAGTTGCATAACAGCGGTAATATGGCGGTTAGAGAAGTTAAGCTTTCACCTGAGGAGCTGGCTCAGAAACAGATGATTTTGGCTACCGATGCTCAGCAACAGGGGATGCACAGTGATGCATTAGCCTATTACGAAACCGCGCTCATGTATAACCCTGCATTGCACCAGGCTAGGCGGCAAGTTGCTGCCTTGTATTATGGCCAGAGTAAATTAGCCAAGGCTGCCAAGGTTCTTGAGCAGGGACAGTTACTCTTCCCGCAAGAGTATGAGTTTTCATTACTATTAGCCCGCGTTCAGCAGGCTGGCGGGCAAAGTGAACAGGCGCTTAAGAGCTTAGCTATGATCCCCGACAGCAGCGATTTGGCGATTAAAAAGTGGCATCAACAGAGTGATTTAGCGCAGAAGCAAAAAGACTTCCCAACTGCGGAGCAGAGCTTTCGTCAACTTGCCAAGCATGAGCCTTTACAAGGTCGATGGTGGATGGGGCTGGCCTACGCGTTAGATGCACAGCAAAAATATACCGAAGCAAAATCAGCTTATAACCAAGCTTTATCCCAAGGTAACTTATCGGCACAGGCTAAAGTTTACGTCGATAATCGATTGCTGCAGTTAGGAGCGTACTAGTGAAACCCAAGTTAAAGATGCGACTCGGTGATCTGCTTGTTCAAGAGCACATCATCTCTGAAGAGCAGTTACAGCAAGCATTAGGCGAACAGCGTAGTACGGGAAAGAAGCTTGGTCGTACACTGATCGATCTTTCATGTATCACTGAGCAGCAATTACTACAATTCTTGTCGCATCAGCTTAACATTCCTTTTCTTGATATTAGCAAGCGCGCCATTGCGACTGAAGTAGTGAGTCTGTTACCTGAGGTACAAGCTCGCCGTTATCGCGCTTTAGTTGTCGAGGATAATGGTGAAGGCGTGCTGGTGGCGATGAGTGATCCCGCCGATTTACAGGCGATGGATAATTTAGAGCTGCAGTTAGCACCTAAGAGTATTTCTATTGCGGTAGTGACTGAACAGCAGCTATTGGATGCGTTTGATAACCTCTATCGACGTACCGATGAGATTGCTCAAATTGCGGGTAAGCTTGAAGAGGAATACGCCGCCGATGAACTGTTCGATCTAGGTAGCCTCACCGATGGCGACAGTGATAACGAAACCACCGTCGTTAAGCTACTACAATCTATCTTTGAAGATGCTGTACAGATGCGAGCTTCGGATATCCATATTGAACCGGGTGAGAAAGCACTGCGAATTCGTCAGCGTATCGATGGCCAGTTACATGAAAATATTCTACCGGAAGTGAGCATCGCAGCGGCATTGGTATTACGCTTAAAGTTAATGGCAGGCCTAGATATTTCAGAGAAGCGTCTGCCTCAAGATGGCCGTTTCCACATGGAGATTAAAGGGCACAAGATTGACGTACGTATGTCGACTATGCCGATTTACCATGGTGAATCTGTGGTGATGCGTTTGCTGGATCAATCGGCAGGCTTGTTAACCTTAAATGAAACTGGCATGCCGCCAGAGATGTTAGCGCGGATCCGTCGTCAAATTAAGCGGCCTCATGGCATGCTGTTAGTTACCGGCCCTACGGGTAGCGGTAAAACCACGACGCTATATGGCGTCTTAAGTGAGTTAAATACTGCAGACCGCAAGATCATCACTGTCGAAGATCCTGTTGAATACCAGTTACCTCGTATCAACCAGGTTCAGGTAAATCATAAAATCGGCCTCGATTTCTCCAATGTACTGCGAACCACATTACGACAAGATCCCGACATCATAATGGTTGGTGAAATGCGTGATCAGGAGACGGTAGAGATTGGTCTTCGTGGTGCATTAACTGGTCACTTTGTATTATCTACACTGCATACCAACGATGCGGTAACCAGTGCTCTACGCTTATTAGACATGGGCGCAGCGAGTTATCTGGTCGCGAGCGCGCTCAGGGTGATTATCGCTCAGCGCCTAGTGCGCCGCGTGTGCCAAAACTGCGCCATCGATTATCAGCTTTCAGCTCCAGACAAAGCTTGGTTGTCTAGCGTGAGCAAGCTCGATTACTCAAAAGCAACATTTAGAATCGGTACTGGCTGTCAGAGCTGTAATGGCAGCGGCTATCGCGGTCGAATCGGTGTCTTTGAAATTCTTGAACTCGATGAGCCAATGATTGAGGCGATGCGTACGGGCAACCCGCAGGACTTTACTCGCGCCGCTTATCAGAGTCCTAACTTTACGCCGCTTGCAGAATCAGCGTTAAAGTACCTAGCTCAAGGGATGACGACAATCGAAGAGGTCGCAAAACTTGTTGAAGATGTTAGTGACACTCAAATAGAACCTAGTGAGGCTTAAGTATGCCTACATATCAGTACCGTGGCCGAAGTGCTCAAGGTGAGCAAGTAAAGGGGCTTGTTGACGCAGCCTCTGAGAGCGCGGCTGCCGATCAACTGATGTCTCGTGGGGTGATCCCGCTGGATCTCGTATTAGCGAAAGAGGTTAAGGAGTTTAACCTTAAGGCTTTATTTAAAGGTAAGGTAGCACTAGAAGAGTTACAGATCTTCACTCGACAAATGTATTCACTAACACGCTCAGGGATCCCTATTTTACGCGCGATCGCTGGCCTTTCTGAGACGACACATTCGGTTCGTATGAAAGAGGCGCTCGATGATATTTCAGAGCAGTTAACCTCAGGCCGCCCTCTATCTTCGGCGATGAATCAGCACCCCGATGTATTTGATGCGCTTTTTGTCTCTATGGTTCATGTCGGTGAAAACACAGGTAAGCTTGAAGATGCGTTTATTCAGTTATCTGGTTATATCGAGCGTGAGCAGGAAACTCGAAGACGTATCAAAGCGGCGATGCGTTACCCGATCTTTGTATTGATTGCGATTGCCATTGCCATGGTGATCCTCAATATCATGGTGATCCCAAAGTTTGCTGAAATGTTCTCACGATTTGGCGCCGATCTGCCTTGGGCGACTAAACTATTAATTAATACTTCTAATGTGTTTGTTAATTACTGGCCTTTAATGCTCCTTGTTCTAGTGGCCGGGTTTGTTGGCATTCGCTATTGGCATAGCACCGAAAAAGGTGAGAAACAGTGGGACAAATGGAAGTTAAACATTCCCGCCGTAGGTAGCATTATTGAACGTTCAACCCTATCGCGCTACTGCCGCAGCTTCTCTATGATGTTGAGTGCGGGTGTGCCTATGACCCAAGCCCTTAGTCTTGTGGCGGACGCCGTCGATAACGCTTACATGCACGACAGCATAGTGGGGATGCGCCGTGGTATTGAGTCTGGTGAGTCGATGTTAAGAGTGTCGAATAACAGCCAACTCTTCACCCCACTCGTGCTGCAGATGGTGGCTGTGGGTGAAGAGACAGGACAGATAGATCAGTTACTTAATGACGCAGCCGATTTTTACGAAGGTGAAGTCGACTACGACCTGAAGAATTTGACTGCCAAGTTAGAGCCTCTTTTGATTGGTTTTGTCGCGTGTATCGTGTTGGTGTTGGCGTTAGGTATTTACCTACCCATGTGGGACATGCTCAATGTGGTTAAGGGCGGTAACTGATGAAGCAGGAAAAGCGCCGTGCTTAGTCAACATAAAGCCGATGCAAAGCTGCTTGATGTATATGGCAAGCTTATTGCTTTGATTATTTTGCTAATAGTATTGTTTTACTTGAGTTTTAATTACTTTGGCAGCATTAAGCAGCTGGCTCAGCCAAGCATGCAAGTAGAGCATACACGTTTGCTCAATGTACTCGGTGTAGCTAGGTCTCAATGGTTGATGCGTAGTAAGCCAGAGATCTTACAGCTTGACTGGTATTCCGATAGCCAAGAGCATGCCTCATCTACAGGACAAGTGCGTATGGCAGCTAGTGGATGGCCTATACCTAGCGAGACAAGTGTTGCAGGTTGTCGACAATTATTGGTTGAGTTGTTGGGGCCGGGTTATACCAAACAAATTGATACTCGATTCAACCCAGATACAGGTGTTTGCCGTTATCTTGGCGAGTCGGGCGAAAGTATTAGCTATCAAACCACTTCTGGACGGGTCATTTTTTTGACGCAAACCGATTAAGAGCGGCTGAATAGTGAAATTATCTGTTTTCTAATTTTAACAAACTGCTAGAATAGCCGCATACAAGATTGGGGGTAAAATGAAACATCAGTATCAGAAGGGCTTTTCTCTAATAGAGTTAGTCATAGTTATCGTGATTTTAGGTTTATTGGCAGCGACGGCTATCCCACGTTTCTTAAATGTCACTGACGATGCAGAAGATGCCAGTGTAGACGGTGTAGCAGGCGGACTAAGTACTGCGGTGAGTTTTGTGCGTTCACAGTGGGAAGTCGATGGTCGTCGAAATAATACCGTGTTACTGGATGGAACAACGGTTGCTCTGGATACGCGTTTTGGTTATCCAACAGGCCAGAGTAATACTGATGCTAAAGACATGGATGAAGTTTCTTGCCAAGAAGTGTTTGATCTTGTTTTACAAAATGCACCACGAAGCGTAGTTGCAGGAGAAGACGCGCGTAAAGCAAGATATGTAGTGAGCGTGGCAAAAGGAGCGGGTGGCAGTTCAAATAGTATAGATGGCGAGCTTGTTAGCGATCTAGATGTTTGTTTGTATTACCTAGCCTCATCACTAGTGTTAAATCCGCAAACGGGAATACCGACTGAAGATTTAACCAATTTAAGTAACTTGGCGGGTAAAGGGGTGACCTACAACCCTGGTTCTGGTCAAGTGGCTAGTTTTATTGACTAAAATAATCTTTACTTATTGACTGAATTGATTGGTAGTCGTTTAAGTCATTAGTTGATGTAAACAGTAAATAGTTTTCGGTGGAAAGATTTTTAATCTGTCTACTGTATTTGATAAGTGATTGAGGATATTTATATGCAAAAGCAAAATGGTTTTACCCTAATCGAATTAGTGGTTGTGATTATTATTCTAGGTATTTTAGCTGTGACTGCTGCGCCTAAGTTTATCAATCTACAAAGCGATGCGCGTGCCTCAGCACTGCAAGGCGTTAAAGGCGCAATCCAAGGCGCTAACGGCCTAGTATTCGCCAAAGCAGCTTTAGCTGGTGAAGAAAGAGCGAGTGTTATTACTGGTACAGATGTGAATATTGGTACTAAAGACGATGTTGTCAATGTTAAAACTTTATACGGTTACTTATTAGCAACGGGTGATGACTTTAATACTGCCATTGATGCCTCGTTTGCACCAGTAGCAACCCCTGGAAATGCAGATTGGCTATACACAGTAACAGCTGGTACTGATAGTACTCCTGGCACTATGGTTATCAGTCAAGTTGATGCTCCTAATGACAGCAATACTTGCCAAGTCACATATACAGAAGCTACGGCTACCGCTACACCAACGTATGTAATTGACGATTCAGGCTGTTAATCTCACCTTTAAGAGAAATATCAAATGCAAAAGCAAAACGGTTTTACCCTAATCGAGTTAGTGGTTGTGATTATTATTCTAGGTATTTTGGCTGTGACTGCAGCGCCTAAATTTATCAATCTACAAAGCGATGCACGTGCTTCTGCGCTGCAAGGTGTTAAAGGCGCCATTCAAGGCGCTAACGGTCTAGTGTTCGCCAAAGCAGCCTTGGCTGGTGCGGAGAAGAAAGCGGCAACAGCCTGGACTGGCGATGCTACAAAGCCTGATGATGTAAATGGTGGTGTGGATATTGGTACTGATCTGAAAGCTAAAACTAACTTTGGTTACCTACAGGCGACTGCAACAGAGTTCAACAACGCTATCGATGCCGATTTTGGTACTGCAGATACCAATGAGTGGAAAGTTGATGAAGACACCGATGCAGGCACGATTACTATCACCCAAAATGGTGCCCCAGTAGCTGCAGGTGCCAAGTCTTGTCAACTGGTATACACACAAGCTGCAGATGCTAACACTGTGCCTACTTACCTAATTACAGACACTGGCTGTTAATCGGACCTGTTTAAGAGAAAATGAAAATGCAAAAGCAAAATGGTTTTACCCTAATCGAATTAGTGGTTGTGATCATCATTCTAGGTATCTTAGCGGTTACTGCAGCGCCTAAGTTTATCAACCTACAAGGCGATGCCCGTTTGTCAACGCTGCAGGGAGTGAAGGCTGCAATTCAGGGCGCTAACTCGCTTTATTACTCGAAAGCGGCGATTGGCGGTTTTGAAAAGAATGCAGCGACTGACACGAGCAATCCTCCAAAGGTTGGCGATGTGACTTTGCAGTATGGTTATGTGCAGGCAAAAGAAAGTGAGCTACTAGAAGCATTAGAAATCACGGCAACTGATTGGAAATTTACACCTGTTACAGGTGGTGATGCCGCTGATGCTCCTTCGATAGCTATATCTCCAAAGGATGCACCCACAGACTGTAAATTTATTTACACACAAGCTAAAGATGCGACTACACCACCTGTATACGGCACTATGCCAACAGCAGACCAGTGTTAGATTAGTCTCTATTAAAAAAGGCCTGCCTCGCAGGCCTTTTTTGTATCTAGGGCGTAACTACTAGCTTTATTTGCCATAATTATTAAACTGTTGGAAAATTAGGTTTAAGAATTTGTAGGACCTAGGACCTAGGACCTAAGCTAAACACTGCTGAATCAATTAGGAAGTTCAATGCATAGAGTGCAGCGACACGCAGGCTTTACATTAGTGGAGCTGGTTACCACGATAATCCTTATTGCCATTCTTGCTGTGGTGGTTATTCCTCGCTTGCTGACCTCTTCTAGTTACAGCGCTTTTACTTTGCAAGATGAATTTATTAGTGAGCTGCGTAAGGTGCAGATCATGGCGATGAACAATCAAGATCGCTGCTATCGTTTATCGGTTACCGACAGCCATTACCAAGTTTCTCGTTTTAATGGCGGATGTTCTGGCACGCCAGTGCGCACCGATGCGCTACAAGCGTTTCAAGGCGGCGCAAGTCTAGCTTTGCTTAATGGTGGCGCCAGCAATTTTAATATTGAGTTTAACCTTCAAGGCGTGCCGATAGTTGACGGTAGTCGTTGTAGTGGCAACTGTATCAGTGTCATCGCCGATGAAACACTGTTTATTGCGATTGAATCTGAAGGTTATATCCATGATGGGCAATAGATTGTCAGCCAAAAAGTGGCAAGCTCAAAAAGGCTTTACTCTAATCGAGCTCGTCGTGGGTATGGTAGTGATCAGTATCGCCTTCGTTTTGCTCAGCACCATGTTATTTCCGCAGGCAGAGCGTGCGGCAGATACGCTACATAGGGTGCGCTCAGCAGAGTTAGCTCACTCAATTTTGAATGAGATCTGGGGTAAACGTTATGACCAGAATACCAATGCCAACGGTGGCGTCCCCGCCTGTGGCGCACCAGCGAAGCCTAGCTTAGGCTTGCCCGCTGGAGAGGATTGTACCGATAAGAAAGACCTTGGCCCAGATAAGATTAATGGTATAGAAGAGACGCGTAATAACTATAACGATGTCGATGATTACAATGGGCTGACAATTAACAGCCCTATGCTCAACAGTAGTGAGACCTACGCTCAGCGTTACATCAATTATAAGTTATTGGTTAAGGTTGAATATAACGATTTACCAAGCCTCAACACTAAGTTAGTCACTATCGACATCACGACACCAAAAGGTGAGGTGATGACCTTCAATGCGATTAGGAGTAACTATTAATGAATGCGTTAATACGTCCTGCTTCTAGGTCATTGAATCAGCTTAAACAGCTTAAGTCTAAGGGCTTCACCTTAGTCGAGATGGTTACCGTTATTATCATCCTTGGGGTATTGGTACTAGGTGTGAGTAGTTTTCTAATTTTTGGCACACGCATCTTTATTGATGCCACATCAGTCGATCAAGTGATGAGTCAAAGCCGTTTTGCCATAGAGCGTATGACTCGGGAGCTGCGTAACGCCGTGCCAAACAGTATTCGGGTGCGAGATAGTGGTGATGGTGCTTGGCAATGCATTGAGATGATGCCGATTATTTCGAGCGCATCCTATATAGAGATGCCGATAGCGCCTGCAGCAGCTGCTAGTAGTGGTACAGCGATGCAATCCAGTGCCAGCGCATCTTTAACTGCAGATCAATTTTTACTGATTTACCCGCTCACGCCAGCCGATGTTTATACCTCAGCGATAAGAACACAAGGCAAGCTGTTTAGTATTGACAGTGTTACAGCGAACGCCACAACCAATGAGCTTACAATCGATTTTGGCCGTGCAGTGCGTTTCGATGAGGCTTCGCCTAGGCAGCGTTACTTTGGTGTTCAAGGTGCGGTGAGTTACTGCTTTGAGCAAGTGACTACAGAGTTAAGCTTATTAAAGCGCTATGGGGGTTACGGCTTTAATCACCCAAACCTACAGCCTGCGCCTAATGATATGGGTACAGGAGTGCTGATGGCTGAAAATATTGTCAATACCATAGGTAACAACAGTCCTATTGCGTATACCCCAGGAACGCTGAGAAATAATGCTATGGTGCATCTAAATCCGCTGTTCGATGTACAAGGACAGAGTTTTCAATATCATCATCAAGTGCAGGTGATCAATGTTCCTTAATCCAGTGATTTCTCTCAATAGCCAAGTGAGCAAAATATCCCATCGCTCTAAGCAAAGGGGGAGCGCCTTAGTGATAGGTGTATTTATTATCACAGTGATGTTTCTACTGGCTGCGACGCTGATCAATGTGCTTGATGATGCCGATCAAGAGATCAGTATCGAAGTGTGGGGCACTAGAGCGTTTGCTGCAGCTAATAGCGGCGCAGATCGCGCCTTAGCGACTCTATTCCCTGTCGATGGAAGTACTGGAAGTTGTAGTAACCCACCACTCTGGGAAATCGGCAATGACACAGGTCTTGTCGGCTTTCATGGTTGCGAAGTGCTGATGACCTGCTCGGCTACAACCACCAATTCATCACAAAACAAGATGACCCAATATTTGATTACCAGCACTGCAACCTGCAGCAGTGGTGAGTGTGATTCTGGCAGCGATAGCGATGCTAGCTGTATTCGAGTGAGCCGCAAGGTGGAGGTCGAAGCCCGTGATTAACATGGCTCGTTTAATGCAATTTTTGTTGATTAGCTTCCTATCAGTGTTGTCCATCGGCACTGCATCAGCGGCGGATTGGCGCGACACTTTTCCTGAGGGTACTAATGGTTATCAAAGTTCAAGCTTACTTCGTTTTCATGATGGCTCTCGGCTCGACAATGCCCCTATGCGGGGGCAATTGCCGAGTTACCGCGTCGATGACCATGATAAATCCTGTTACCCAAGCAATGGTAACCCCAAAAAGTGTAAGTCCGGTCATTTTTTAGCTGGTTTACCTAGCGACAGAATTCCTTTTGAGCAATGCCGTTCAACTAGCAACAAAGATCTGGGTCCATCCGATGCTGTGAATAACATTATTACTGTGGCGGAAGGTGAGTATGACAGTATTTTCTCCAGAGGGAATAAAGTTAAATTTACCTCTCAAAATGGCTCGGGGATTTATCGACTTAAATCTCTGTATATGGAGTCTGGCACCTTGGAATTGGAGCCTGGTCAATACTGGATAGAGAGCTTAACTATTTTAAGCGGTGTTAATGTGGAGTGGCCGACAGATGGCTTGGTTGCTTTTTTTGTAAACAATCGGTTTGTGCAATATAACCGTTTATACCCCTACCGTTCAGAGCTTTTTGTGCTCTACGGCTATGGCGATATAGAGTTAGCGACTAACTCTTACGTCCGTGGCCACATTTTATCAGAGCATAACTTGGTGCTCAGCTATGGTGCGGATGTTGAAGGAGCACTTACGGGTAACTATATTTCGATGGCGAATCAATCTCGAGTGGTATTTGATGCAAGATCGCATTTGATTGATCTGGTGCCAAATTGTGATCTCAGGCCGCCTAATCCGCCTGTTTTGCCGCAATGTCCAGCTGAGCAAGATAATATTCGAGGGCTCACTTATCGCACTTATGACGCGAGGCCTTGGCGTACAAATGCAGTTAGTCCCCAAAGTCACAGCCAGTTTGAGGATTTGATCAGCAGAGTGAAAACGACTGAAAATCAAATCGGTGAATCGATTGAAACTGTGTTAGAACAAAGTGGCCGCAACATTAATCCACATAGCCGTGCCGCGGTAGATAACGACCTCTATCTCGGGGTTTTTGAAGGTTACATTGATGTGCCAGTGACTGGAGAGTATACCTTTGCAATTGACGGTGATGATGCGATTGAGCTGTTAATTGACGGTGAAGTAGTGACGGGATTTTATGGCGTCCATGGTATTTGTAATTGTTATGACCACCAAGGGGCTATTTCATTAGAGCAGGGGACTCATAAGATTGAGCTTAGGTTCCATGAGACCTTTTACGATGAAGCGTTTAAGCTGTTCTGGAAAAAGCCTAACCAAAATAACTTTGAGGTAGTGCCGGCGGAAAATCTATTAACTTGTCCAGCTCCTCAATTTGAATTTGGCCGTGCTGAACTCGATAGTAATGGTTTAGCCACAATTGATTTCAACAATACGTACGCTGCAGCGCCAGTGATTATGGTGATGCCAACCATAGATATTACCAATAACGATGATAACAGTGATCGTCCTTCAACTGTGAGAGTCAACCACCTCAATAACGGCTCTGCACAAATTCAGCAAATTAATTCAAATTGGCCTTATGAGCTGAAAAAGCCGATGGGCAGTATTGATTACTTTGTTATGGAGCCGGGTTATCGTTTTTTAGAAAAAGGCAAAGCACTGCAAGCGGGTAAAGTGTGGACCGATAGATACCAAGGTAAAAATTTAAGTAGAGCAGGACGAGGTTACCAGAACCTAGTCTTCCCACATAAATTCGGTGAAAAACCCGCCATGCTGGGGCAGGTGCTGAGTCACAATAATAATCGCTTTATGACCACGTCGATTAATAACGTAGACAGCCAAGGCCAGTCTTTTGATATTGCGATAGAAGGGTCTGAGATCAGTACACCTATCACGACTCATGAGTGGTTGGGGTACGTAGCGGGTTTAGGTGACGGCACTATGGAGGTCGATGGCACCTCGCTGCAGTATGAATTTGTCAATAATGCACTCAATCATGGCGATGACAATAGAACTCGTTATTTATATGAGCAGTGTGATTTCCCAAATAGATATATAAATGACTATCCCGGGCAACCATTAACAATCGCTAATAAAAACCAACGTAATGGCGGTGATGGTGGTTGGGTACGTCGTTGCCTAAAAGAGGGTTTTAATGATCATGTAAGCTTTGCTGTTGATGAAGATCAGAGCCGAGATAATGAACAGATGCACCTTGCTGAGAATATCGGTTACTTTGCGTTTGAATACGCAGACGAGCCTCCGGCGGTAAATCATTATCGGATTAACTTCAGTTCGGGGGCGTTAAGCTGCGCTTTGAAAAAAGTCACGGTGCAAGCCTGTGCCGACTCTACTTGTAGCTCATTGCTAAGTGATCCAGCATTTGTGACTCTGACTAAAAATGGTAGTAACTATACCAGCGCAAACGTTAACGGTAGCGCTGATATTGAGGTGTGGCACCCACAAGGAGGCTCTGTGACGCTAGGGCTCGGTAATACTGTACCTAGCGGCGATTATAGTTGCTATATTGATAACAAATTGTTTGATAATGAGCAGTGTGATTTAACCTTTGAAAACAGTGGTATATACTTTGATGTTGATGACTCTACTGCCTGTAAAAACTCCAGCAACTTCGAGTTATTTGCGGTTAAGCAAGATGAGACATCAATAGCCCCTCAATGTGTGCCGTTATTTGCTAATCAAACTAAACCCATCTCGATGGCATTTAATTATATTACCCCTGATGCCGCCGGGATTAATGAGGCTGCCAAGCTAACCATTAACAGCCTTAACGCTCCAGCAGCCAGTAAAGACATAGCGGGTGGTTCGAGTGAGGAACTGCAGGTTCGCTTTGATGCCAATGGTAAAGCACAGCTATATGTAAACTACCCTGAGGCGGGCAAAGTTGAGCTAGCGGCAACATTAACCGAAGTCATTGAGTCACCTGACGGCAGTACTAGCGAGACGCTGGTACTTGAGCATAGTGATCAATTTGTGGCTAAGCCTGATGGTTTTTACTTCTTTAATACCTCGGGTAAAAATGGCTGCACAGGCGCTAATTGTGACTTATTTGCCAAAGCGGGTGACGACTTTGACATGAGTGTTAAGGCGGTGTGTGGAGCCGACGATGGCACGCCTTATAAAGATCGCCCAGCCCTTAAGAACTTTAGGTTTACCGATTTAAATATCCAACCTGTGTTACAGGCGCCACTACTTACCAATGGTGATGCTAAAGATGGCGTCCTAGGCTTGCTTGGTAGTACAAAACTGAGCTTTGTTAAGAATAACAGCGCACCGCTTAAAGTGACCAATCAGACCTATTCTGAGGTAGGTGCTGTAAGTATTGCTCTCGATGGTGAGGTGAACTACCTAGGGGCCGCGATCCCTGAAGCCAATTCAAGTAGTGATATATTTGGCCGTTTTTCACCTTACTTTTTAAGTATTAACGCGAACGAACCTAGTCCCGAAATGCAATGTGGCAGTTTCACTTACATGGACCAGCCATTTGGCTTTATTTCTGGTAGTGAGCCAACGTTGTCGATCAGCGGTAAAAATAAAGCAGGCGCTGAAACGCGAAATTATCAAATAGGAGACTGGTGGCGCTATCACGGCAAGCAGTGGTTAGATCGCAGTTATAGTGATACCTCTGGCGCCACATCAATGGATGGTGCTGCGCTGCAAGTGCTAGATGAGTCGCCTATCTCCGGGATTGTCGATTACTATCCGATTAATGACGATAACAGCGTCCAGCGCGCTTACCTGAGCGGTGCAAAGCTGCACTATGCCCGAACTGCTTCACCAGCGGTGTCGTTTAGTGGCCAGTTTGATCTTGCGTTGTCAAAGAATGATGTGACCGATAAAGATGGTATTTGTTATCGAGATACCGCCAGCGATAATTGCCGTGATTTTGAATTTGAGGATATCGCTAAAGACGATTCGTTTGCTATGCGCTACGGCCGTTTTGTGATGCAAAATGCCTATGGCCCATCGTCTGAGGAGCTGCGTTTAAATGTGGGCACCGAATATGTGGCTGCCATTGTAAATGGTGAAGCGCATTGGCTTACCAATACGGCTGACAGCTGCTCAGTGTTCGATACCACCAGTGCCACCGAGTCTGCCGATATTGGATTACATTTATCTCCCGATGTGGGGCTAGAAGGCGTGCAAGGTTTTACTCAAAGTGGCGGCTCAGGTAAAGCTGGCACAATAGGTTTGGGGAACAGCTTTATCTATTTCGCTGCACCGAATACCGATGGTGAAGTGGGTTTGCAACAGCATGTGGATAAATGGCTGCAGTGGTACTGGAGTTTTGACTCAAGTAGCGATTTACAAGATCCACGAGCAACCGCTTACTTTGGTACCTATCGAGGCCATGATCGTATTATTTACTGGCGAGAAGTTAATTAAATGTCAGTAATTGAGGGCGAGATAAGTTATTGACTCGCTCTTTAGCGGTTATATCGCAAAAAATACAGTTTCATTAGCAATTGTTAACCTCTGCGGTCTTGTGGATTTTAAGAAGCGTGATAAAGTTACCTGATTTCTTTTTTCTACGATTCCACATAGACAGGCTGGTTACATGTTCAAGAAGCTACGCGGCATTTTTTCTAATGATCTTTCGATCGATTTGGGTACAGCAAATACGCTAATTTACGTCCGTGAAGAAGGCATTGTGCTAAACGAACCTTCAGTTGTTGCTATTCGTGGAGAACGAAGCGGTTCGGGTCAGAAGTCGGTTGCGGCCGTCGGTACTGAAGCAAAGCAGATGCTAGGTCGTACTCCTGGAAACATTCAAGCAATTCGTCCGATGAAAGATGGCGTTATCGCCGACTTTTATGTCACCGAAAAAATGCTTCAGCATTTTATCAAGCAAGTTCATAACAACAGTGTGTTCCGTCCAAGTCCTCGCGTTCTTGTGTGTGTTCCAGTTGGGGCAACTCAAGTTGAACGCCGTGCAATTCGTGAATCGGCAATGGGCGCTGGCGCTCGTGAAGTGTATTTGATTGAAGAGCCAATGGCTGCTGCAATCGGTGCAGGCTTACCAGTATCAGAAGCGACAGGTTCTATGGTTGTTGATATTGGTGGTGGTACTACAGAAGTTGCGATTATCTCGCTAAACGGTGTGGTTTACTCATCGTCAGTACGTATCGGTGGTGACAAGTTTGATGATGCAATCATTAACTACGTCCGTCGTAACTACGGTAGCTTAATTGGTGAAGCAACGGCTGAACGTATCAAGCACACAATCGGTACTGCTTACCCAGGTGATGAAGTATTAGAAATTGAAGTACGCGGTCGTAACCTTGCAGAAGGTGTACCACGTAGCTTTACATTGAACAGCAATGAAATTTTAGAAGCACTGCAAGAGCCATTATCAGGCATTGTGAGTGCAGTAATGGTTGCCCTAGAGCAGTCTCCACCAGAATTGGCATCAGACATCTCTGAGCGCGGCATGGTACTTACCGGCGGCGGCGCGTTAATTCGTGATCTAGACAGATTACTGATGCAAGAAACGGGTATTCCCGTAATGATCGCTGAAGACCCATTAACTTGTGTGGCTCGCGGTGGTGGTAGAGCTTTAGAGATGATCGACATGCATGGCGGCGACCTGTTCTCTGAAGAAAACTAACCACGGTTAAAAAGGGCGGTAATACACCGCCCTAGTTTGTTATGAAGCCTATTTTTGCTCGCGGTATTTCCAACCAATTTCGATTAACACTGGCAGTCATTATGTCGGTGATCCTGCTTGTCGCTAACGACAGGCTTGAGCCTGTGCGTAATTCACTCTCTTCACTCTTAAGCCCTTTGCAATATGTGGCTAATATTCCTGGCGCCTTACTCGATCTTTCCGCGGAAAGTCTCGCTACTCGCAATATGCTGGCTCAACAAAATAAAGAGCTATTGCGTCATCAACTGTTGATGAGCGAACGTTTGCAGCGCTTCGAACACCTTCGCCAAGAAAACGATCGCTTACGTGGACTACTTGGCTCTCCAGTACATATGGATGCTAAGAAGGTGGTTGCCGAAGTCATGGAAGTGGCAAGCGACCCATTTCGTCAATATGTGGTGCTAAACCACGGTTCACGTAGCGGCGTATTTGTTGGCCAACCTGTGGTTGACGCTCAAGGTGTTGTAGGACAGGTTGTGCAAGTGAGTGAGCTCACCAGCCGAGTATTATTACTTTCCGATACCACTCATGGTATTCCGGTACGAATTACCCGTAATGATGTGCGGTTAATGGCATTTGGCACCGGGGTGCTCGATGAACTGGAGCTAAGGCATGTAGCCAAGAGTACCGACGTTCGTGTCGGCGATCTGTTGGTGTCCTCAGGTCTTGGCAAGCGTTTTCCTGAAGGCTATCCCGTTGCTCGAGTCATGAGTGTCGAAAAAGATGATGGTAAAAATTACGCTACCGTTATCGCTCAGCCTTTAGCGGCCTTAGACAGAATTCGTTACCTGTTATTACTCTGGCCTGATATTGAATCTGACGACGGCGAACTCATACCACCGCAAGGTGTTGAAGAGGCGATAAAGGCGAGTCAGGAGAAACCTCAATGAGTTTACATGTAGCAAATGGCCGCTGGGTTGTTTGGTTAAGTCTATTAGTGGCTATGCTGTTTCAAATCATGCCCTTACCAGATGTGGTTGAGGCATGGCGTCCAGATTGGCTATTACTGGTTATCACCTATTGGGCGATGGCCTTACCGCATAGATACAACATTTTAACGGCATGGGTGCTGGGTGTGATGCTAGACATCTTGCTCGGGGCAACCTTAGGTATTCGTGCCTTTGCTATGTCAGTTGTAGTATATGTTGTGGTACTGCACTTTCAGCGCTTACGTAATTTCCCTATGTGGCAACAAGCTTTATTGGTGGCCATGCAGGTCGCAGTTTATAACCTAGTGGTATTTTGGGTGCAATTTGTCACCGAATCCGCAGTGTTTGATATTAGCTTGTTCTATCCGGCAATTTCCAGCTTGATAATGTGGCCATGGATCTTCTGGGTCTTGCGTCGTGTAAGGCGTCTGTACAAGGTTCGATAGACAAACGTTTGGCCGAACGATTTAGATTAATCGATTGGTTTAGTTAGCATCATAAAAGGTACTCAATATGCAGTTAGTACTTGCTTCGGGCTCGCCTCGTCGTAAAGAGTTGTTAGGTCAGTTAGCTTTTTTAAATACTAACCGCGCCAAACCATTCGAATTTGAGATCTTGGCGGCCGATATTGATGAGAGTCATCAAGTTGGTGAGTCAGCTGAAGAGTTTGTGCTGCGACTAGCGCAGGAAAAAGCCTTGGCTGGCCTAGACTTATACGGTACTGATAAACAAGCAGTGGTGTTAGGCTCAGATACTATCGTGGTGCTAGGTGAAACCATTTTGGGTAAGCCTACCGACGAGGCTAATGCTGCCGAGATCCTAGCAAGCCTATCGGGTAATGCACATCAGGTGATGACAGCCGTGGCCCTAACCGATGGCACTAAGATGATAAGTCGATTAGTTAAAACTCGGGTGCAATTTAGTGTGCTAAGTGAGACTGATATTTTGGCTTATATTGCCACTGGCGAGCCAATGGATAAGGCGGGTGCCTACGGGATCCAAGGCTTAGGTGGAAGTTTTGTTGAAGCTATCGAAGGAAGTTATTCCGCGGTAGTTGGGTTACCTTTGGTCGAAACCCGTGCGTTGTTGTGTGAGATGCAAGTTTTATAGCGATAAGAAACAGTAATAATTAGGCCTAAGTAGCCAAACTATAAAACATCAATCATTGCAGACTTTAGCTCGCTAACGGGTATGTATCTACCCAGTTAGCAGGATCACAATCTACGCCAAATCCTTTTTAAATTAGCTATTTCCCTAAGTGGGGTGAGTTGTGAGTAGAAGTCGATTCGCGCAAAACAGAGTACAGAAAAAAATAGGCTCTGAACTGTTAATCAATGTAACACCAACTGAAGCTCGAGTTGCCCTAGTTGAGCATGGTGTTTTACAGGAAGTCCATATTGAACGCCGCATGAAGCGAGGTTTAGTTGGCAATATCTATAAGGGTAAAGTCAGTCGTGTTTTGCCTGGTATGCAGGCCGCTTTTGTTGATATTGGTTTAGATAAAGCCGCATTTTTACACGCATCCGATATCGTGCCGCACACAGAATGTGTTGCCGATGTTGAAAAAGGCAATTTTGTGGTGCGTGATATTGCTCAGCTGGTAAGGCAAGGGCAAGACATCATGGTGCAGGTGGTTAAAGATCCACTGGGTACTAAGGGTGCGCGCTTAACTACAGATATCACCCTACCTTCTCGTTATTTAGTCTTTATGCCCGGTTCTAGTCATGTTGGCGTTTCTCAGCGCATTGAGTCTGAATCTGTACGTGCACGCCTGAAGAAAATTACTCAGCCATTTGTCGATGACGATGGTGGCTTTATCATCCGTACCGCTGCAGAAAGTGCCGGCGAAGATGAGTTAGTGCAAGATGCAGGCTTTTTAAGACGGGTATGGGCTAAAGTGAGTGAGCGTCGTAAGCGTCGCGGTGTATCTTTGCTATATCAAGACCTCGCCTTACCTGTGCGTATTGTGCGTGACTTCGTGGGAACAGAGCTGGATCAGATCCAAGTGGACTCTGCGCAAACCTACGAAGAGTTACAGCAGTTTGCCCAAGAGTTTATGCCGGAGATCGCAGATAAACTTGAGCATTACAATGGTCCGATCCCGATTTTCGATCTGTATGATGTCGAAAATGAAGTGCAACGTGCACTCGGTCGTAAAGTAGAGCTTAAGTCTGGTGGCTATTTGATCATAGATCAAACCGAGGCCATGACTACGGTCGATATTAATACCGGCGCATTTGTTGGTCATCGTAATCTTGAAGAAACCATCTTTAACACCAACCTCGAAGCCACTCACGCGATTGCTCGTCAGTTACGCTTACGTAATTTAGGTGGCATTATCATTATCGACTTTATCGATATGCTTAATGGCGAACATAAAAAGCGTGTGTTAGCGAGTTTAGAAGGCGCCTTGGCTCACGATCGTGTTAAAACCAATATCAGTGGTTTTTCCGGTTTAGGTTTAGTGGAGATGACTCGCAAGCGTACTCGCGAGAGTTTAGAGCATGTCCTTTGCGGAGAGTGCCCATCTTGCCAAGGTACAGGTAGCTTAAAGACGGTTGAAACGGTTTCATACGAGATCTTCAGAGAGATCATTCGCTTAAATCGTGGCTATGATGCCGATGAGTTTTTAGTTTATTGTTCGCCTACTGTGTATCAAAGCCTAAAGGGTGATGAGAGCCACCTGCTCGGCGAGCTAGAAGTTTATATCGGTAAGCGAGTTAGGCTGCAGAGTGAACCTATGTACGCGCAAAACAAATTCGATGTGGTGATAATGTAGTGCCACCAGATACCTGTGCGCCTAAAAAGCGCTCCTTTAATTTGACACGTTTTTGCTGGCAATTTCTCGCCATTATTCTAGTGTTATTTGCGCTAATGGTTAGCCTTTTTAGGGGCTTGTTACCTCAGTTGGATCAGGTCCGTATGGAGCTGATTGCATTTGTGGAAGCTGAATATCGAGTCGAAGTCGAAGTCGGTCAGCTTGCGGCTGAGTGGCAGGCCTATGGGCCAGCCTTAACGGTTAAAAACTTCGTCTTGCCCGCGCAGGACAATCTCCCTGTGACTCTGCTTTTTGAGCGAGTGCACGTGAAGCTTGATTTCTGGCAGACATTAATTACCGCGACGCCACAGATTGAAGATGTCATCTTTGATGGCGTGAATGTTGCCTTAGATCTTGATCGATTAAAGGCACTTGAGCCTCGGGAGTCTAACAGCAAGTTACAAACTGACTGGCTCTATCAGTTACTGCTTGAGCAGTTAGATCGTTTCTCAATAACCGATGCTAGGTTTCAGCTTCTGAGTAAAGATCACGATTATCGTCCCATCTATATTAAAGATATGAAGTGGCGTAATACTAGTGGTCGTCACCGTGGCGAGGGCAAATTGTTTCTCGACCAAGATGCCTCTGAAGTCGAGCAGCTCGCACTTAGCGTAGATGTGAAAGGCAGTGGTTATCGTCCTGAATCACTGGTCGGTCAGTTTTATCTAGCCGCTCGCTCTCTCGATATAGGCGAATGGGCCTCAAGACAGCCGAACCCTTACGATACTAGCAAGCGTTTGCCTCTAGAAGGCGTGGTTAACCTACAAGCTTGGGTTGGCTTTTCTAATCGGATGTTTGATGGTGCGACAGTAGAGTTTCAGCCAAGCTGGCTGGAATGGTTCTTAAATGGTGAGCCACAGCAGTTTACCATCGAGTCCGGCGCCGTATCCTGGAAACCTAACGAGCAGGGTTGGTTATTAGCCAGCCAGGATCTTAACTTTTCAACCAATGAGCAGCCTTGGCCAAAGGCTCAGCTGCTTGCGAGGCAGAATAAGCAAGGGATCGATGCCAGCCTTAATCAACTTGAGCTGAGCAGCTTGTTGCCACTCTTGCCTTTGATCCCTGGCGTCGAGCTCGACGGACTTAATACTTGGCAGTCTTTAAAGCCTGTCGGTAAGGTTACCGAGCTGCGAGCCCATTGGAAATCTTTACTTGAGCAGCCACAAGTCGTATTAAATTTAGAGCAGATCTCCTGGCAGGCGAGTGGCGCTATTGCAGGTTTGAAGCCAGTCGATGCCAGCTTGAGAATGTTTAATGATTCACTCAGTTTTGAATTGCCACAGCAGCAGTACACTATCGACTTTAATGGTGGTTTTGCTGAGCCTCTTCAGTTTAACGGGGATGCATTAACTGGTGATTTTAACTTTAGCGACTTAGCACTCTCTCTGCCTAAGGTGCATTTTAGTAATTCAGATCTCGATATTGACGCAGTTGTGCGTCTAGAGTTTGCCGATGCAGCACATATGGCATTACTGGCCAATATCGATATCCATGATGTTGCCAAGGCTCATCTTTATTTCCCACTGAAAGGCATGAGCAATGATCTGGTCATTTACCTCACCGAGGCGTTAAAGTCTGGTAAAACCGATGACGCTCTCGTGATATGGCACGGTGCTTTTAGCAATTACCCCTATGCTCAACATGATGGTATTTTTCAAGCTGGCTTTACTCTGGCTGAAGCCGAGTTTGAGTTTCAAAATACCTGGCCTGCGGTAGATAAACTTAACCTTTCTGCACTCTTTGAAAACGATTCCATGGATCTATGGGTAAACCAAGGGCAGTTACTCGATGTTAAAGCCGATGGAGCTTATATCGGTATTCCGGCCCTGGGAGAAAAGAGTCTACTGACAGTGAAAGCCGATCTTGCTACCAAAGCCGAAGCAGCCAATGAAGTGATCCAACAATCGCCCTTGGTAGACTCAGTCGGTGCCACGCTAGATGTGGTGCAAATAGCAGGTGATATTACTGGCCAAATCGATTTAAGCATCCCTCTTTATGATGGTGAGTCTGAAGTGATTAAGGGGACGGTTAACTTTAAAGATACCCCCGTCTACATCACAGAGCCTGGCATCGCGCTAGAGAAACTCACGGGGCAAATTCAGTTTATTAATGATGTGGTAACGGGGACAGATCTCAATGCCATCATGTATAAGCAACCGTTGCAGCTAAGTTTTAATAGCCAAAGCATGAACCAGAATTACGGTGTGGATGTGAGTCTGAAAGGGCAATGGCAGCTCGCTGATTTACCTGCAGAGCTCGATAATCCGTTGAGCGAGTATTATTCGGGTGAGGCCGATTGGTCTGGCGATCTTACCTTGATTTTCGATCCCATAGGTTATCGAGTTCAAGCTCGAGTGGAAACCGATCTTATTGGCACCGAGCTTAATCTTCCAGCCCCTTTTGCTAAGCAGCAAGATGAAGCTAAGCAGCTGGTGGCCGAGCTGATTGGTGACAATAAGCAGGCCTCTCTAGGTATAAAGCTTGATAAGCAGTTAGAGTTTTGGGGCGGTTTCGATGCCGACTCAGGCAATGCTCTGTCGCATTTTGATCTTCTTTTAGGCCGTTTATTTAAGCCTGGAGATCAGCTACGCAAAACCCAAGGTCACTTACAGATCGATCTTGATAGCACTGAGTTTTCTCCTTGGCTGCCAATCATTCAAGGCTTTGTTAGCCAAAGTGATGTCACCAAGCTGGTGACAGATACTAGCGAACAAGAGAAGGCTGCATTCTTTCCACCTTTAGTGTCGATCGATGCCGAGTTTAATCAATTTGATTTCATGGGGCAGCCACTCGAGGATATGGTATTTAGCGCGGCGCCAACTGAACATGCTTGGCGTTTCGACGTGACTTCACAGCAGTTTGATGGTCGGATTGATTTTTATCCTGACTGGGTCAATCAGGGCTTAAAACTGGTGGCGAGTAAATTCCATATGGCACCTACAATGCGGAGTGAAGAAAATGCGCATTATAAGTCAGATACCATTATGGCTAACTTGCCTCCGTTAGCTGTCGATGTCGATGATTTCTCTCTTTATGGTCGCTCCTTAGGCCACTTGGTACTGCAAGGTACGCCAAAGGGGGAATCCTATCAGATCCAGACAGTGTCTTTGACGACAGCAAACGTTGAGCTTAAGGGACACGGTGATTGGGATATGAGTGAGGGCAAGAATTTGACCTCATTTAAGCTCAACTTAGATGCTAGCAAATTTGACTATCTTTCTGAGCAGTTAGGTATCGATCCTGGACTTAAGAATGCGCCAACAGAGGTCAAAGCCGAGATCTCTTGGACTGGAGCACCTTATGCGTTTTCGCTTGAGACACTTAATGGTGACGTGAGCTTCGAGCTAGGTAAGGGTCACTTATCTGAAGTCAGCGATAAGGGAGCGCGCATTTTCTCGCTATTTAGTTTAGATTCATTGTTAAGAAAGCTGTCATTAGATTTTTCCGACGTCTTTGGTAAAGGCCTCTACTTCGATTCATTTCACGGCACCTTAAAGTTAGATAATGGCGTGGTAAAAACTACGGATACCGAGATGAAGGCGGTAGCAGGCAATATGCGAGTGCGGGGTTATACCGACTTGACTACTGAGAGCCTTAATTATGATATTCGCTTTGTCCCGCAGCTTGCCTCGAGTGTGCCAACTGTTGTCTTGCTCAGTACCGGTGGTTGGACATTTGGTTTAGGTGCATTTGCACTGACTAAGGTGCTAGAGCCTGTGATTGAGGTGATTTCAGAGATCCGCTTTAGACTCACAGGTACCATGTCAGAGCCTAAGCTAGAAGAGCTAGAGCGTAAGAGCAAAGAGATTGAGATCCCTGAGTCAGTCCTGCCTAAGAAGGCCGTAGAGCCTGGCAGTCAGCAAGTGCCTGTTGGGCCGCAAGCCGTAGGGGATACAGCTACAGGTGAAAGCGTTAAAGCTGAGCTTAAGAATGACGCAGGGGCTACTGTTGAGTCAAAGGTTGTAGATGGCAAAGATGTGCTGGGATCTGGAGTCGAGCTTCAGGCGATCACGCATGTGAAAACTAATTTTGTTGAAAGTCGCAAGGAGCCTGCAAAGTTAACAGTGGTTGAGAGTCAGCCGAGCGAGCAGGTAGAGCAGAGTAAGACCGAGGCCGAGTCGTCACTTAGTGAGTCATCATTGGGTGAGTTACCATTGAGTGAATCGTTATTGAACGAGACATCGGACGGGAAACTAAAGGGAGATGTAGATGCAAGTCAGCCTACTGCAATGTCAAAGCAGCCGCAGCGTATCGGACAATCTAGCGTTTATCGAGTCGCAGCTTAAGGTATTACCGCGTCATAGCGATGAGCCACAACTGGTAGTTTTGCCGGAGTGTTGCCTGCTATTCGGCGGGCATGAAAGCCAGCAACTGCAATATGCAACCGATGCCGAGCAAAGTCCGCTAAAGCAGGCATTATCAGAGTTAGCGAAACGCTACCTAGTGGTGCTAGTGGCTGGGAGTATTCCCATTTTGGCCGAAGATGGTCGGGTCTATAATCGCTGTTATGTGTTTGACGTCGACGGTAGCATATTGGGCCAGTACGATAAGCTACACCTGTTCGATGTTGAGGTAACAGATGGCACTAAACAGTATCGTGAGAGCGATGCGTTCTGCCCTGGTGAGCAGATAGTTGTCGTTAATACACCTATGGGTAAATTGGGGCTGGCAATCTGTTATGACATACGTTTTCCCGACCTTTTTAGAGCTCTACGAGAAGCTGGTGCCGAGCTTATTGCCGTTCCCGCCGCATTCACTAAGGTAACGGGAGAAGCCCATTGGCAGGTGCTATTACAGGCCCGAGCTATCGAAACCCAATGCTTTATTTTAGGTGCAGCCCAATGGGGACTTCACAACGGTGGTAGCCGAGAGACCTGGGGGCAAAGTATGATTGTTAGCCCGTGGGGAGAGGTTCTCGCGCAAAAGCAACAAGGAACCGGCTGGTTGCAAGCGGAGGTTGAGCTGCAAAGCTTGCAAGATATCCGCACTAAAATGCCGGTGATGACGCATAATCGATTTGTGCAACCTGCGCTTAAGTCGAACTGACTCGGCTTAAATCGAACCATGAATTTAAGGTACGTTGAGACTCACAGAGTGAGACTCGGTTTACCGAAATGTATTATCGAATCAATATGAAGAGAGAAGAGATGCCATTTTTAACTCAAGTTGGACAGAGCTTATTGCAAGATGGGCTAGCAATAGATGATCTACAAAGCTATTTAAAGCGTATCCATAAGCATCAAATTGACTTCTCAGACCTTTATTTTCAAGGCAGCCGTCATGAATCTTGGGTACTAGAAGATGGCATCGTTAAAGACGGTAGTTTTCATATTGAACGTGGCGTGGGTGTTCGCGCCATTACTGGTGAGAAAACCGGTTTTGCTTACGCTGACGAAATTACCCCTGCGGCACTAGAGGCTGCGGCGACAGCGGCGCGTGGTATTGCCCTTGTTGGTGGTGAAGGTAAAGTTAATGCTTGGAAGCAGCAACAGAGCAAGGCGCTCTATATTAGTTCAGATCCTATTGCCGCGATGGAAGAGGTGAAGAAAATTGAACTGCTTAAGCAGGCCGATGTGTATATTCGTAGCCTAGACAGCCGCATTATTCAGGTTGTAGTGAGCCTGTCTGGTGTCCATGAAGAGATTTTAGTTGCAGCGAGTGACGGGACTTTAGCGGCAGATATTCGTCCGTTAGTACGTTTTAACTGTAGCGTGATTTTAGAAGAAGATGGCAAGCGTGAACGCGGTGCTTCAGGTGGCGGCGGACGTCACGATTACAGCGTGTTGATAGAAGACGGCGACGATGGTTTGCCATATTGCTTTGCCTTCGCCCGTGAAGCAGTGCGTCAAGCACAAGTGAATTTACAAGCTATCGATGCGCCAGCAGGCGAAATGCCAGTGGTACTCGGTGCTGGTTGGCCTGGTGTGCTACTACACGAAGCTGTAGGTCACGGCCTAGAAGGTGACTTCAACCGTAAAGGTAGCAGTGCTTTTAGTGGCAAAGTCGGTCAGCAGGTGGCGTCAGAGTTAGTGACCGTAGTTGACGATGGCACCATAGCTAATCGCCGTGGTTCATTATCTATCGATGATGAAGGTGTACCAACACAGAAGACGGTATTGATCGAAAACGGTATCTTGAAAGGTTATATGCAAGACAAGCTCAATGCACGCTTGATGGGTCAGCAGTCTACAGGTAATGGTCGTCGTGAGTCTTATGCTCACCTTCCAATGCCGCGTATGACCAATACCTATATGGAAGCGGGTGAGTCTGATCCTGCAGAGATCATTAAATCGGTTAAAAAAGGTGTGTACGCACCTAACTTTGGCGGCGGTCAGGTCGATATTACTTCGGGTAAGTTTGTGTTCTCTGCGTCAGAAGCCTACTTAATCGAAAATGGCGAGATCACTCAGCCGATTAAGGGCGCAACCCTGATTGGCAATGGTCCAGAGTCGATGAGCCAGATCTCTATGGTCGGTAATGATCTAGCGCTGGATAAGGGCGTGGGAGTTTGTGGTAAAGATGGTCAAAGCGTGCCAGTGGGTGTTGGTCAGCCAACTTTGAAGCTGGATAAGTTAACCGTTGGCGGTACGGCTTAATTGCTGACAGCTTAAGTACTCGCTTTACTTGCGAGTGCTTTTTAGCAAACCCGTTCATACTCTATATTGAGCGGTGTAAAGCAAAAAAATTAATATAGTCTAGGATTTAGCGATAGGAGTTCCGTCTAAATCCTAGCTTGCTACATATAGCAATGATAGTATTTACCAATGGAATTAGAGTAAAAGCTCTAGAGGTGCTAATGAAACGTTTGCTGTGTGCGATTTTACTTACATTGCCGATAACGGCCCAAGCTAAAACGATGGCGTTTGACGAGGCATGGCAGCAGCTGACCAAAGTCAGCGATAAATTGCAAGCGGGGGCTCAAGAAGTTAACCGCGCAGAAGCTGAACGCGAAGCCGGTGAAGATATGAATCTACCGTCGATTAACTTGACCGGTAGCTACACTCGCTTAGAAAAACCAATTGAGTTGGATCTGCGCGATCTCAATCCTTTAGCCTCACTTGATCCCGCTACTTTGCCACCAGCGCTTGGCGGAGCACTGGCCGGGATCCCTGGCTCCTTGTTTGTGACACCTTTCACTGAGCAAGATATTTTCCGCTCTAGTTTACAAGCTATGTGGCCTATCTACACCGGCGGCAAAATTTCGGCGGCTCAAGGGATCCATGAGGCTGAAGTTGCCGAGAAAGAGCAAGAACTTAAGCTGACAACTCGCGAGCTATTTCTGCAGTTAGTCGATCGCTATTACGCGGTTGAAGTCACCCAAGCACTGGTGAATACTCAGGCTGAGCTGGTTGATTCACTGACCTTACACGCCTCCCATGCACAAAAACTGGAACAGCAAGGGCAAATCGCTAAAGTAGAGCGTCTCAACGCTCAAGTGGTATTAGAAAATGCTCGCGTTAGTTATGGTAGCGCGAAACGTCAATCTGAAATGGCGATGATTGCTCTATCACGTATGTTACATGAAAGAGAAGTGAACACCACATCGCCGCTATTTATGCTAAATAGCTCTCCCTCATTACCGCAGTTATCCCAGCTCACGATGAAGCAACACCCTGCATTAAAACTGCTTGAGGCAAAAGAAGCCCAAGCTCAAGGTTTAGTGGACGTTGAAAAGGGTAGCTACCTGCCAACGGTATTCCTCTACGGTAATTACACCTTGTATGAAGATGACAGCCTGTTTGCCCAAATCGAACCTGATTGGATGCTAGGGGTTGGCTTTACTATGCCGTTACTTAGCCGAGATGGTCGCAGTGGCAAGGTCGAAGCGGCGCAAAGTGCGTTACTACAAGCCAGATACACCAAAGCACAAACTCAACAAGATCTGAACTTACTGCTCGATCAAAGTTATCGGCAGATGCTGCAAGCTCAAGAGGAGGTGTTGTCACTCAATACTTCTTTGAGCTTAGCTGAAGAGAACAAACGTTTGCGAGATATTGCGTTTAAGCAAGGATTGTCGACCTCAATCGAAAAGGTGGATGCGGAGCTCAAGCTTAATGCGGTTGAGACGCAGCAATTAGGCGCACAATATCGCTATGTACAAGCATACGCAAGACTCATGGCCATCAGTGGTCAGCTAGATGAATTTATTGGAAGAAGTATTAAGCAAGGGGAAACTAATGCGTACTAACCGTATTTTAGCCGCAGCGGCATTAATCATATTAGTTGGTGCCTTAGTATATGGCCTAATCCTAGCTTACACGCCTAAGCCGCAGTTACTGCAAGGGCAAATTGAAGCGCGTGAATATAACGTCTCGTCTAAAGTACCTGGACGCGTAGAGGAAGTGCTTGTTAGACGTGGTGACAAGGTTAATGAGGGGGATCTGCTTTTCGCTATTAACAGCCCAGAGCTCAAAGCGAAATTGATGCAAGCTGAGGGCGGACGTGATGCAGCAGTTGCAATGCAAAAAGAGGCTGATAACGGTGCTCGAAAGCAGCAAATTGCAGCAGCAAAAGAAGAGTGGTTAAAGGCGCAAGCAGCTGCCAAGTTATATCGAACCACTTATGAGCGTTTAGAGGTGTTGTTTAACGAAGGCGTGCTCGCTAGGCAAAAGCGTGATGAAGCCTTTACTCAATGGCAAGCAGCCAAGTATACCGAGCAAGCTGCACTGGCTATGTACCAGATGGCTGATGAAGGTGCACGTGTTGAAACTAAGGCTGCCGCAGCGGGTAATGCGCGTATGGCCGAAGGCGCGGTTAACGAAGTTTCAGCGATTCTTGCGGATAGCCAAATGCGCTCACCTAAAACAGGTGAAATAAGCGAAGTACTACTGCAAGCGGGTGAGTTGGCACCAAGTGGCTTCCCTGTGGTCAGTTTGATCGACATGAGTGATGCTTGGGCTGTGTTCCAAGTGCGTGAAGATCTGTTAAAGCAGTTTAAGCAAGGTGATGTGCTCAAGTTGACCATTCCTGCTCTAGAGCGTGAAGTTGAATTCAAAGTCACCAATATTGCTGTGATGGGCGATTTTGCGACGTGGCGTTCGACTGAGAGCGGTCATGACTTCGATATGCGTACATTTGAAGTGGAGCTGCGTCCGAATGAAACCATAGCAGACTTAAGAGTGGGGATGTCGATCCTGTTCACGCTTTAAGTGATATGAGGTTAAGGCTTTGATAAAAGCGCTTAAAAGAGAATTCATCGCCCTGCAAGATGATCCCTGGCAGTTGGCGTTAATCAGTTATATTCCACTGCTGAGTATTATTGGCTTATGGTTGCTGTTCAGTGCAGGCTTGCCAAGGCAGCTACCTGTCGCAGTAGTGGATCTGGATAACAGCCAAGTGAGCCGATCTTTGGCACGTCAATTACAAGCTAACCCAGTGACTAAACCTGTAAGTTATAGCGAGCTTTCAAGTGCAGAAGCGGCAATGAAGCAAGGAGAAGTGTATGCCTTGCTGGTCTTGCCTTATGGCCTTAACCGCGATTTGCTGACTGCTAAAACGCCAATTATTGATATCCGTTATAACAGTCAATTCCTGCTGGTGGGTAAGCTATTATCAAGCCAGCTATTGGCCACTATGGCCGATGGCCTTAAACCGCTTGGAGAGCTAAAACTGCTTGCCTCTGGGGTTATGCCAGAGCGGGTTGCAGTTAACCTAAGTCCGGTCAGTAGCCAAACAACGGCGCTATTTAATCGTAATACTAATTATGTGGGCTTCTTAGTGCCTCCGGTGTTGATTGCGCTATTGCAGCTTTTAGCCATGATGGTATTTGCTAATAGCCTTAATCGGGAACTGCGCTGGAATACCACTCAACAGTGGTATGAGCTTGGGTTGTGGAAAGTGATTGCAGCTAAGGTGTTATTTTATACTCCGCTGGTATTGCTCCATGGTGGCTTTATTTTAGCGCTTATTTATCTGTTTCTTGAGCTTCCCATCGCAGGTAGCATAGCAGTGATCTTGTTGGCTCAAACCGTGATGTTATTGGCCGTTTGGTTGATGGTGCTCACCATCTTCTTTGCCTTAAAAGATAGCGCGAGAGTGATAAGTTTTTGTACCGCTATGTTTGCCCCTGCATTTGCCTTTATGGGGGTGACTTTCCCTGTGCATGAGATGCCTGTTGCCGCTCAGTGGTGGCGAGTCATTATGCCGACCAGTCATTATATTGAAACCCATATAGCGGTTGTCAGCTATGGCCAAGGACTGCTTGCTAGCCTAAGCCAAATGACTGGTTACTGGGGATTTTTGTTGCTGTTAATTCCAATCACGCTTTTAGCAAAGAAGGAGTTTCCGCTAAAAGAGGCGGGTAAACCAAGCGCTGTGGTAGGAGAGCAATAAGATGAGTTTGCTACAGTTAATCTGGTCTGAAATCAAAGCCGTTTTGGCGGATAAGACAATCGTCATTACCGTGTTTGGCGGGGTACTGTTTTATTCGATTCTTTACCCGCTGCCCTATCTTAATCAAGTGCCCACCGAGCAGCTGGTAGTGGTGATTGATCATGACCACTCTTCACTCAGTCGAAAACTTATTCGCGATGCCGAAGCTAGTCCTAAAATTAAGGTGATTGCACAGCTTGGCTCCATGGATGAAGCCAAGCATTGGATTGAGACTGGGCGTGCTCACGGTTTACTGGTTATTCCTGCTAACTTTAGACGAGACTTATTACTCGGCTCGGGAGTGACCCTAAGTTATGGCGGCGATGCCAGCTACTTCTTGATTTACTCAGCGGTTGTAGAGGGGCTTATTTCGGCAGGTTTAGACGTAGGCAAGGATATTCAGCGTATAGGCTTATTGGCTAAGGGAGAAAACGCGACGGCAGTTAAGCAAAGCCTTAACGTGGTTAAGCTCAATAGCATTCCAGCCTTCAACCCAAGCTTAGGTTATACGCCTTATGTGGTGCCGGGACTATTCCTGCTGATTTTGCATCAAACCTTGCTTATTGGCACCGGTATACTCGGGGCTAGTCAATGGCGAGCCGAAGGTTATTGGCATAGCGTTAGCCCACTTAAGTTAATATGTGGGCGTATGGCAGCCTTTATGTTTATCTACAGTCTGCTTAGCAGTTATTACGTGGGTTATTGTTACTATTGGTATGACGTTAGTCTGCAAGCCAGTTTAGGCCAGGTTTGGTTGTTAATGTTGCCATTTTTACTTGCAACCTGTGCTGCTGGTATTGCCTTTAGTAGCTTGTTTACCCGCCGCGATTTGCCCACCCAGGTTTTGCTGCTGATCTCTATGCCAATTCTGTTTGTGTCTGGCTTTGTGTGGCCGACGGCGCTTATTCCCGATGCTGTGGTCGCCATTTCACAAGTCGTGCCTGCAGTGCCTGGCATTATGGCGATGCTGGAGTTAAATCAAATGGGCGCTCCTTGGCAGAGCATTATGCCCCAGTGGGTGCAACTATGGGTGATGGCCGCTGTTTACTTCAGCTTAGCGTATTGGGGTGTATCAAAGCGATTAAAGCCGACAGCTTAATTAACGGCTCATCTTGATTTGACTTAATTTGACTTAATTTGATTTAGCAAGACGCCGTGAACTCATCCATGAGGGCTTAACCGCAGCATCCATGCTGCAGATACTTGCTCCCTCAATACCAAGCTGATCTTCATTGGACTGTAAGACTCATCGAATTAAATTGCTATTAGGCGATAGAATCAGATGAACTCGTGATGACTAAAAAGCCCGCAGTAACTTTAGTTACTGCGGGCTTTTTACTTCATGTTGAGATAAGTTGCAGGTTTATGTGCCGCTTAGCTCAACCATAAAGCCAATGCCTGATTCGACTGACTTTGGCGTTGTAACATCAATAGATATCGAGCTGCTTTTAGCTGGCTCGCCAACACTTGCCGGGTCTATGTCATTGGTGAGGGTAAAGCTTGTTACTGAGCCGTCTCTGCCATTACGATTAGGCACAGTAAAGGGGGATGCATCAAGCTCACCTTCGCTTGCTGTTGTGGCTAGTGTGGTTTGCGCGGGCATAATTTGATTTTTCTTATCAAAGAAACGTATTTCAAATGTGGCTGTGTCACCTGCAGCAATGGGGCTCGTGGTAATGTTATTGCGTGGTTTATTGGTATCAACCGTGCCATCTGGGTTCAACTCAGTGAAAATAACCACATCATTCTGAGTTATTTCAAAATAAGCATCAGAACCCGACATTGTCATTACTAGAGCTTTACGGATATAGGTCTTAGTTGCTTGTGAATCGCAAAGACTTTCGCATTGAGGGCCGTTAAAGAAGCCATCTGCTGCACTATATGGTTGATCAGGCTTGGTATTGAAATAGGGCTCACCTGAGTCATGTACGCCATTTTCATTATTATCTCTAAACGCATCGCCAAGGTCGCTAAAGCCACTCTCATGATAGGTTTCTCGGTCAAAACCATTACCTTTACAAGCTACCGCAGAGCCCTTGCTATCGACACAGGCAAGTGCAATCGCACCGCCATCTTTGGCATCAAATACATTATTGCCATTAGTATCAAAAAACGTCTCATGTCCTAGAGCATAAGCGAGCACTGTAATGCGGTGATCGGTTGGACGTGGCGTAGTAGAGCTCCATTCAACACTGCAACTGCCATCGACGATTAAGCAGCTAGGCTCAATTTGGCCACCTTCGGCAGTAAAGTTAATCGTAGTGTCATTAGGAGCTGGGTTACCAAAGCTGTCTGAAGCAAAAGCAGTGATAGTCGCCTTAACGTTATTAAAGTCACCGGCTTCAGGGTTAAATAGGCTGCTCGATAAGCCAAAACCTAACTGCTGTGGCAAACCTGTATTTATGGTGAGCTGCTCAGATTGACTAGTGACAGACTCATTATCAGCTGTTGCGGTGGCTAACACTCGCACCGGGGTAGGTACAGTTCCTGAAAGCACGGTTGCACTCACAAGACCGGCTGAGTTACTGGTGTTGCTGCTACTGGTGTCGTCATTGGCAAACTTGATCCCGCCTACAGCTGTATCGAGGGAAAAATCTACATCTTGCTGAGCGATAGGTTGGCCATTGGCATCGGCAACCTTAAAGGTGATAAGCGATGACTCGCTTGAACCTGTGCCGCCAGCCCCTTTAATGCGAATAGAAGTAGGTTCTGCAGAGATAAAGCTTAAGTTGGCTAACGTCTGGCTCGCCAGTGCAAAATCGAGTGTTGCCGATAACGTCTGGTTCCCCGCCACTACAGAAGCGATGATTTGATCATCACGCAAGCTATTGCCACTGCAGCTAGTGTTTTGGAAAGTTGAGCTAGCAGTACCTGACAGTGTGGTCACTGGTGAGTCGATGTTGGCGCTATTGCTTGATACACAACTAGAGCTGAAGTTTACGCTAGTTGGGGTTTGTAAGCGGGTGTAGCTGCCATCATCATTCTTAATGGCTAAATCGGCAGTCACACCGAAAGTACCGCCCGCACTGACGGTGTACTTATCTGCCTCTAAAGGTAAGGTTGTCGCCAGTTCATTCTCGGTAAAAGTGCTGCCATCAGCAGAGAAATGACCAATAACTATAATACCATCTTCACTGACGGCATCTTTTGCTAGCACTTCGTAGAGACCAGAGCTTTGGTAGATTTTACCATTATCTTCTAAGGTCACTGAGAAGTTAGCCGCGCCAAGATCGCTATCAGTAGGCGTATAGCTAACCTGCGCAATACCGTTTGCTTTGGTCAGTGCAGAGCCAGGGTTTAAGTTTGCACTACCCGCCGTGAAGCTCGCCATCTTGCCAGCTATGCCTTGGCCCTGCTCATCTAAAAATTGAGCTTGTAGCTGCACAGTTTCATCGGCTTTGAACTGAGTTACCACGTCAGCACCGTTGATGATGGCACTGTTTAAAGTGAACTTAGGTTCAGAGGGGGCTGTTGCTGAAGTGAATTCAAAATTCTTGACGGCATTAGTATTGCTTTCACCTTCGGCGAAACTTGCTGTTAAGGCTCCTGCTCCCTCTGCACCAGTAGGGTTGCTGATAATTACTTCAGCGAGGCCATTGGCGTTGGTGAGCTTGGTTGCAACAGAAAGCTCACCAATCGTTGCTGAGAAAGTGATGAGCTGGCCGCTACGGTTGCTGTTGTCTTGCTTTAAATGGGCAACGGCGCAAAAACTGCCATTGGCAGCAAAGCTGAGTGAGTCTGTTGGCTCAGCGCAGGCACCATTTTCAACGGTTTTATAACTTAATGAGAGGGTGTAGGTTCCGCCGTTGTCGGTATCACCATTGTCATCCGATGCGCCATTACAGCCACCGAGTAAAGAAAGACAGAATAAAGATAGGGGGAGGCTAGCCAGTTTTGAGGGCAGGCGCATTTGCATATTCCTTTGTGCTACAAATTTAACTGTAAGTTTAGGATGGGGCGCTTGCGTATTAAGCCTGGAAAGACCCATAAAAAAGCTCCCAAAGCCGTGTTATGACTTTGGGAGCTATTGTGTAGTTATATAGAAGTGATGTCTACATATGTAACGATTAATCTTTGATCTCGTTACGTAAATATTTACTTAATTCTTTAGCTGTCTTTGACGCTTCAATATCAGGGTTTTTCGTTAGCTCTTTTTTTGTCTGACGAATGTACTGACGAAGTTTTTGTCTATCAAATTCAGGGTGCTGCTCAATTAAGGCTTGTACTGCCGAATCACCTTCAGCTAATAGCTGATCGCGGGTCTTGTCAGCCACATTGGTTTTAGCACTTTCGTTGCTGTTTTGGTTCAGCACGTTCTTAATCGCTACTTCTAACTCTTCGAGATCAACATAACGCATTAGTTTACCAATGTACTGAATGTGACGACGGTGCGCTTCAGTATTAATTTTGATAGTTTTAGCTTTCAAAACATTATCATAAAGCGTTTCATCAAGATTTAGCTTCTGTACTTGAGTCTTACTAAGTGCAACTAATCTATTGCCATATTCTTGATAGATTGCGATTTCGCGTTTAGCGTCCGCTCTACTTTCGTAGTTCTCATCTTTGTCATAGGGCTGGTGGAAGTGTTCTGAGTCACCGACAATCTTCATATCTAAAAATCTCTTACAAATTCTGAGCTAATAATAACATCTATACTTGCTTATTTCCTTTCCTATTTTAGTCGTTGCGTAGGCCAAAGCGATGATTTGTTTATTGCTTGTCGTCGCGATTGTGCCTGTTGTAGAGGGATTATTTAATGTGATTGGTATTTGGGTTTGTTATGCTAGCGCTATTGCCGACAAATAAAGAGTAGATCTGTGTCTTCACATAGCATTGATATTGAATTAGATTCCTTGAAAGATGCCGTTTCTATGGCGCTGGAATATGCAAAAACATTAGGCACTTCTGGTGCCGAAGTTGCGATTAGTAAGCAGCAAGGCCTGTCTGTTTCGACTCGTATGAAAGAAGTTGAAACCGTTGAATTTAATAAAGATGGCGCATTGGGCATTACAGTCTTTAGAGATGGCTGTAAAGGTAGTTCGTCAACTTCAGATTTGAGTAAAGCTGCTATTGAGCAAGCTGTTAAAGCGGCTAACGATATTGCGCGTTTTACTTCTGCAGATGAATTTAATGGTTTGGCTGACAAGTCGTTGATGGCGACACAGTTCCCAGATCTTGATCTGTACCATCCACAAGATATCTCGCCTGATGAATTGACGCGTTTAGCTGTACTTGCTGAAGAAGCAGCACTAGATACTGATAAGCGGGTACAAATTTCTGATGGTGCTAGTGCTAACGCCCATTCAAGCGTTAAGGTATATGGTAATAGCCACGGCTTCCTCCATGGTTTTTGCAGTTCTCGCTATAGCTTAAGTTGTGTGGCGATTGGTGAGCATGAAGGCGGTATGCAGCGCGATTACGATTACACGGTAGCGCGTAAGTTTGATGAAATGCTGGCACCAGAGATGATTGGCCGTAAAGCGGCAGAGAAAACCGCGGGTCGATTAGGTGGACGTAAAATAGCTACCACACAACTGCCTGTGTTGTTTTCTCCTGAGATTGCTACAGGTTTAATCGGTCACTTAGTTGGTGCAATTAGCGGTGGTAGTTTATACCGTAAGTCGAGCTTCTTACTTGACGCGATCGACACGCAAGTCTTCCCAGATTGGTTCAGCATTGATGAAGATCCACTGTTGGTTGGTGCATTAGCAAGTGCAGCTTACGACAGCGAAGGCGTAGCCACCCAGTCGCGCAATATTATCGATAACGGCCGTTTGGCCACTTACCTAACGACAAGCTACTCAGCACGCAAGTTAGGTATTGCCAATACGGGGCACGCAGGTGGGATCTACAACTGGACCCTATCGACTACCGGCCAAACTTTCGATCAATTGGTCAAAGAGATGGGCACAGGGCTTATAGTCACAGAAGTGATGGGCCAAGGCGTGAATACGGTCACGGGTGATTACTCTCGTGGTGCTGCGGGCTTCTACGTCGAAAACGGAGTGATCTTATATCCAGTGGAAGAGATCACCATCGCCGGCAACCTTAAGGATATGTACCAGAATATCGTTGGCGTTGCTAAAGATCGCGATTTACGTTCATCGATCCGCACTGGCGGGATCTTAATGGATAAGATGAAGATCGCCGGTAACTAAGCCATTTGTTGAATATTTTAAAGGCTTCCTTGGGGAAGCCTTTTTTGTTGCTCGCCAGCTTTATCTAGCGGCATGCTGTTTCTCTGCTGTTAGCCAAAACTGATGTAGCACTTTAGCTAAGTTATCGTTACTTAAAATACTGACATGGTCTTCATTGAAGCCATATATGCGTTCGGCCTGCTGTTGTGCCGTGTCTCTTAGTTGGCTATCAAGGCTTATCACTCCGTCACTGCTCTTCTTATTGATAATACCACTGACTTTATAACCAAAAATAAGCTGGTGTGGTGGGCGGGTGAGGTCATCTCGATTCTTTGCAAGTGGCTCAGAGGAGCTATCAATAAATAGCGTGTTAATAAAGTCACTGTTTGGCGCTAGATTACGCCACGCTGGCATAACAACTGGGGCATAATCGACACCACTTTGCGCCGAATCAACGCCCGCAAATGGCGTCGATATAGAGCTAAAGCTGGCAATATCATCACAGCCAAGCTGATTGCGGCACAAATTTAAATAGGCCTGAGTGACCAGTCCTCCCATGCTGTGTGCGACTATGTGAAAAGTCTTAACGTCATAACGATAGTCGATGATCTTTATCAGGCTATTGAGCCCATTTGCTAATAGCTCGATAGACAAACCGCTCGGATAGTTCATGACCCAAACCTGGTACTTTTGCCTATCTAGTTTGGCGATAAGTGGCGCAAAATCCCGTGCAGTACCGTTCATACCATGAATAAAAAGTACTGGGATCTTGTTTGGATCGAAATCATCGATAAAGAAAATGCCGCTGTTGCCTTGCTTGAGGTGGGTTATGGGTTTCCACATGCCGAGTTCAGCTATTTCTCTATCAAACTGCGGAAAATCTAGGTCGGCAGGCTCACCTATCTTAGCAGGGCTGAAGTTCACATTGACTAAGTTGTTCAATGGCTTATCGACTAAGGCTTGCGGATAGTTGTCTTGGGAATTGCTCAGATACAGAAGCAGAGGGTTACTGGTGTCCTCGGGTAACAGGTTAATTGAGAATGCTTCACCGACTTGAAATCGTAGATCGTTATTGGTGTCGTTAAACGTAAAAAGATACTGGCTCTTAGTGTCGCCCGTTACAGTAATGTGCTGATTACCTATCACCACTTCATAGCCATCAATGGTGTCGGCATCTAGGCTTTGTAATTGCACCAAGACAAAAGATTCAGTCTCATGCTGCGACTCAATTGTGACTTGGTATTCGACATAGACACGGTTGAGCATATCGACTTCTTTCGCTAGATGACGAAAGTTAGCGCAGCCCGTGACGAGCATCATCAAGAGCATCAAGGTCACCATGAAAATTATTTTTAGCTTCTGCATGACGAAGTTGTTCCTTGCTGGGCTACGCCAATCTCATCTAAATCATATAGATAACTTAGCAGTATTTTTATTCAAGGGTTCAACATTTACCTATTTTTATCTGAAAACAATAAAGCTACTTGAATATATGAAAAAACATATATATTATTTTTCATATATTCTGTGTCCAGTAAATATTAAGTTTATCGAGAGATGATGATGACACCTTTAACTTTTTTTAAGGCGCTAGCTGATGATACGAGGCTCCGCAGCCTACTGCTTATTCAGGCTGAGTCAGAACTGTGTGTTTGTGAGTTAATGACCGCACTTGATGAGATCCAACCTAAGATCTCTCGTCATTTGGCGCAGCTGCGTAAGCTTGGTTTGTTAGTGGATAGACGTCAGGGGCAATGGGTTTTTTATCGTATTAACCCCGAGTTACCAGTGTGGGCAAATGAGATCTTACTGACTCTGGCAAAAGAGCAGGGGGAGATGATTGCCGATAACCTAAATAAGCTTCTACAGATGGGCTCTCGTCCAGAACGGACTAAAGTCTGCTGCTAATCGGCATCTTGTTTGACTATTTTTAATCATATTAGGCTACATACAATGGGTATTTTTGAACGTTATTTAAGTGTTTGGGTTGGTCTGGCTATTCTAGCTGGTGTGTTTCTGGGTAACTTAGCGCCAGACACATTTACAGTGATAGCTGGGCTTGAATATGCCCATGTAAATTTTGTCATTGCGGTACTGATTTGGGTGATGATTTACCCAATGATGGTGCAAATCGATTTCTCAGCCGTGAAAGATGTGGGTAAAAGCCCAAAAGGGTTAGTACTGACATTAGTGATTAATTGGTTGATTAAGCCCTTCACTATGGCTGCATTAGGCTGGCTATTCTTTAAGGTGTTCTTTGTTGATTTTGTCGACCCACAAACGGCGAGTGAATACATTGCGGGTATGATTTTACTGGGCGTAGCACCTTGTACTGCTATGGTTTTCGTCTGGAGCCAGCTGACTAAGGGCGATCCGAATTACACCTTAGTACAGGTCTCGGTAAATGATTTAATCATGGTTGTGGCATTTGCACCAATCACAGCATTGCTATTGGGCGTGAGTGATATTCAGGTGCCATGGGCGACCTTGTTATCATCAGTCGGCTTATATGTGGTATTGCCATTGATTGCAGGTGTTATCACCCGCTATATGCTGCAGAAAAAAGGCGACGATAGTCAGGTAAATGCATTTGTGGCTAAGCTGAAGCCTTGGTCTATGGTGGGACTGCTTGCCACTGTGGTGCTGCTATTTGGCTTTCAGGCAGAAACCATTATTGCTGAGCCACAAAATATAGCCCTGATTGCGATTCCGTTATTGATCCAAACTTACGGTATTTTCTTTATTGCATTTTATGCGGCTAAAAAGATGAAGCTTACTCATAAAGTGGCGGCGCCAGCTTGTATGATTGCGACATCAAACTTCTTTGAATTGGCGGTTGCAGTAGCTATTTCACTATTTGGCTTACACTCAGGAGCGGCATTAGCCACTGTAGTCGGAGTCTTGGTTGAAGTGCCGGTTATGCTGTCGTTAGTGGCGATCGCTAACCGCAGTCGCCATCTGTTTGCTGAAGATGAAGCAAGCAGTTAAGCAGTAGTCATTAAGGTGGCTAATAATGTAAGCATTAAGCGTAATATTTGCAGTATTAGCCGTGTAACGTGATGTATGTATTCTTAGTTGCACAAGGTAGATGTAAGCAACAACAGTTAACTTAAACTCAAAACAGATTAAGAGACGACTATGACAATCAAAATAGGTATCAACGGCTTCGGTAGAATGGGGCGTTTAGCGCTAAGATCGGCATGGCACAATGGCGATGTGGAATTTGTACAGATCAACGATCCAGCCGGCGATGCGGCAACATTGGCTCACTTGCTGACGTTCGATTCAATTCATGGTCGTTGGTCAGAGGAAGCAACGGCAGACGGCGATAATATCTTGATTGGTGCAAGCCGCATTGCCACTACGCGTAATAAAGCGATTGCCGATACGGATTGGTCAGATTGTGACGTGGTGATTGAAGCCTCTGGCGTGATGAAGACTAAAGCATTGTTACAAGCGTATTTAGACCAAGGCGTAAAACGTGTTGTGGTTACAGCGCCAGTGAAAGAAGAAGGCGTGCTCAATATCGTTATGGGGGTTAACCATGACCTTTATGACAAAGAACTTCATCCAATCGTTACGGCAGCTTCTTGTACCACTAACTGTTTGGCACCAGTTGTTAAAGTGATCCATGAAAAAATAGGTATTAAGCATGGGTCTATGACTACCATTCATGATATTACCAACACCCAGACTATCTTAGATGCGCCCCATAAAGATCTACGCCGCGCACGTGCCTGTGGTTTAAGTCTTATTCCTACAACAACGGGCAGTGCAACGGCGATTACGCATATCTTCCCTGAGCTAAAAGGAAAGTTAAATGGCCACGCAGTTCGCGTGCCATTGGCTAACGCCTCGATTACCGATTGTGTGTTTGAGCTAAATCGCGAAACTACCGAAGCCGAAGTGAACAGCCTGCTAAAAGCAGCAGCCGAGGGCGAGCTGAAAGGTATTCTTGGTTATGAGGAGCGTCCATTAGTCTCTGTGGATTATAAAACTGACCCGCGCTCGAGCATTATAGATGCGCCATCAACCATGGTGGTTAATGGTACCCAAGTGAAACTTTACGTGTGGTACGACAACGAATGGGGTTATGCCAATCGCACCGCTGAATTAGCCATTATGGTTGGTAAGTTGGATCAGGTTTAAATACAAGGGAAAAGCAGGACCTAGGAAAGGCAGGACGCTTCGCTTCTAGGTTCTAGGAAAAGCCGGAAAAGCCGGAAAAGCCGGAAAAGCCGGAAAAGCCGGAAAAGCTGAGACGGTTAAAGACTGAGCCTGTCTGCTGTTATAGCTTTTGACTTTGCTTTCCTAGCATCAGCAGATCCTAGGAAAAGCCGGAAAAGCTGAGATGAGTGGCCTGTGGCCTTACGGAACGTTCGCAGGTTCACTCACGGAACGCTTCGCTTACGGAAAAGAGAGTAGATTGACTGTTTGTTGGGCTTTAGCCCATCAAGCTAAGACTATGCAAGCTGGGACGGTTAAAGTCGGGAAAGCTGAGACGGTTAAAGACTGAGTCTGTCTGCTGTTATAGCTTTTGACTTTGCTTTCCTAGCAGCGCAGCGTTCTAGTAGTGGCACAGCCACGTCCTCGCATCCTAGGTCCTTTTTTAAGGTGGTTTGATCGTGCTAATAAAACTTCGTTCATTGCCTGATAGCGTAAGCAGTAGTTGATTGTTACTGGTGTCCTATTTGAGAGGGCATTTAGCTCTTTTTATTAATTCTGGGGTTTAAGGTGGTAAGCCGTGTTAGCAAAATATCGTTCTTTGCCTGAAAGTGTTAAGCAATATCTGCTGGTAACGGGTAACTACTGGGCATTCACGCTCACTGACGGCGCCTTGCGCATGCTGGTGGTGCTGCACTTTTATGATTTAGGTTATACACCGTTGGCGATTGCCATGCTGTTCCTGTTTTATGAAATTTTCGGTGTTGTCACTAACCTTGTCGGCGGCTGGCTCGGCGCAAGGCTAGGGCTCAATCGCACCATGAATATTGGTCTAGGTTTGCAGATAGTGGCTCTTTCGATGCTTTTGCTGCCAGCGGCTATGCTAACGGTCCCCTGGGTGATGGCGGCACAGGCGTTGTCGGGGATCGCTAAAGATCTGAATAAGATGAGTGCCAAGAGTGCAATTAAAACCTTAGTGCCGAAAGACGCCGAAGATAAACTTTTTCGCTGGGTAGCCATATTAACGGGCTCTAAGAATGCGCTAAAAGGGGCTGGATTCTTCTTAGGTGGCCTGTTGCTGTCTGTTGCAGGCTTTACTGGCGCAGTGGCAATAATGGCTGCAATGTTACTGATTGTTTGGCTTGGCAGTCTTGTGAGTTTGAAAGCTGACCTAGGTAAAGCTAAAACTAAACCTAAGTTTACAGAGATCTTTTCTAAGAGTGATAGCGTTAACATCCTCTCTGCTGCGCGGTTGTTTTTGTTTGCAGCCCGAGATGTGTGGTTTGTGATTGCACTTCCAGTGTTTCTTGCCAGCCAAATGGGCTGGGAACATAGCAGTGTCGGGGCATTTTTGGCTATTTGGGTTATTGCCTATGGCATGGTTCAGTCTATGGCGCCTTCTTTTACCGCAAGAAAGCGTGCACCCGATGGCAAGGTTGCCACGCTTTGGGTCGGCTTACTGACATTGGTGACCGCAATCTTGGGCGTGGTGATGTTTACTGGCTGGATCGCGCCACAATTGGCCTTGATTGTAGGCTTGATGATTTTTGGTGCCGTGTTTGCCATAAACTCTTCATTGCATAGTTATTTGATTGTCAGTTACGCCGGAGAGGATGGCGTATCACTGGATATTGGCTTCTATTATATGGCCAATGCTATGGGGCGCTTACTCGGTACTGTACTTTCAGGCTGGGTATATCAAGAGGCAGGGCTTGCGGCTTGTTTGTTTATTTCGGCTGCCATGTTGTTTGTGACCTTTGTTATCTCATTCAAATTACCTCGAACTCAAAGTTGATCGCTTCTATGTAGCCATGCTGTTTGTTACTTTTGTTATCTCGTTCAACTATAGTCGTTTAAATTAGCTCGAACTCAAAGTTAATCGCTTCTATGTAGCAATGTTGCCTCTTGGTTGGGTCTATCAAGAGGCAGGGTTGTCTGCTTTCGACTTGTTTATTTCGGCAGCCATATTGTTTGTGACTTTTATTATCCCGTTCCACTATGTCGTTTAAATAAGTTCGTTTAACTATCTCGTTTAACTATCTCGTTCTACTGTCTCGATTAACTATCTCGTTTAAATAAGCTCGTACTTCTGCAGATTAATTGCAAGCGCTATAAGTCGCTGCGATAGGCCTCACTAGCAATATTCATAGTTGTCATGGCGTTGTAAAACGTTATGACAACTTTTCATATGTCCGTTTTAGTTTGTTTTCTAGCCTTTCCAAAGGTTAACAATTCGTTGTACTCTGTTTGAAAGTTTGAGTGCGCTAATATCTAAAAAGATAGACCTCAACTTTTAGGACCTTTTGATCTTGCTATTCAAATGGAAGATCAAAAAGCCCTAAATACATGACGATAAATAAGCATAAATATAAATAATAACGATAAATTCTCTGTATCGACGAGGTTTGAATGGAAGCTATTACGAATTTTATAGGCATGATCAATGGTGTGGTCTGGGGGACACCCATGTTGGTTATGATTCTGGGGGTCGGGTTATTCTTGACCGTAGGTTTGCGTTTGATGCCGATCTTAAAACTGGGAACAGGCTTTAAACTACTGTGGTCTGGGCGCATTCCTGACAAAGATAAAAACATGAAGGGCGAAATTAGCCCTTTTAATGCCTTGATGACATCACTGTCGGCCACCATTGGTACCGGTAATATTGCCGGCGTTGCGACCGCAATTTTTATCGGTGGTCCTGGTGCACTGTTTTGGATGTGGTGTACGGCGCTGGTAGGTATGGCGACTAAGTTTGCTGAGGCGGTACTCGCAGTTAAGTATCGCGAAGTGGATGACAATGGTAACCACGTAGGTGGTCCAATGTATTACATCAAAAATGGTTTGGGCGCTAAATGGGCTTGGCTGGGTACCGCCTTTGCATTGTTTGGTTCCCTTGCCGGTTTTGGTATTGGTAATACGGTTCAGGCTAACTCGGTTGCCGATGCTCTGAGCAGTAATTTTGGGGTGCCAAACTGGGTGACCGGTGTGGTACTTATGGTGCTGGTTGGTGCTGTGCTTATGGGCGGTATTAAACGCATTGCCGATGTTGCTGGCAAGCTCGTGCCTATGATGACAGTTTTTTATATTGCAGCGGGTGTGGCAGTTCTGGTTGTGTACGCCTCAGAGATCCCTGCGGCTATCGAACTCATTTTACATAGCGCATTTAATCCGGTTGCAGCCCAAGGCGGCTTTGCTGGTGCAGCGGTCTGGGCTGCGATTCGATTTGGTGTGGCTCGTGGTGTGTTCTCTAACGAAGCGGGTCTAGGTAGTGCACCTATTGCCCATGCGGCAGCGCAGACCAATAACCCGGTGGCTCAAGGTCTAGTAGCTATGCTAGGTACCTTTATTGATACCTTGATTGTTTGTAGTATCACAGGTTTGGCTATTATCGTCTCGGGCGCTTGGACGTCGGGCGAGAATGGTGCGGCATTGACTTCATTTGCCTTTTCTCATGCCTTCCCCCTCGGTAACTATGTGGTGGCAATCGCTCTGACGGTGTTCGCCTTTACCACTATCTTGGGTTGGAGCTTTTACTGTGAGAAGTGCGTGCAATTCTTGTTTGGTATTAAAGCCATTAAGCCATTCAGGATCCTCTGGACAATTGTGGTGCCGCTCGGTGCTGTGAGTTCGCTGGAGTTTATTTGGTTATTGGCAGACACGCTCAATGCGATGATGGCAATTCCTAACCTTATCGCCTTGGCACTACTGAGCCCTGTGGTATTTGCCTTGACGCGAGAGTATTTCTTGAAGAAGCGCCAGACAGACCTGGAATCGCAGAAGAACGGATAACCATAATCATTGTTATAGTCCGTGGCTATAAACTAAAAAAGCTCCTGATATTTAATCAGGAGCTTTTCTTATTCGATTCTATGTTGGGCTTATGCCCAAAAATCGTCTTCGCTTAAATCACGCTTTAATTGCGCCATTTCAAGGTAAGCTTCGAGGCGCTTTTTCACCTCTTTCTTGTGCGCTAACTCGTCAGCGGCTTGTTGATTCTTAGGCGTTGTATACGCCTCCATCTCTGCATCGTTGGGCACAAAGTCAATAGTCTGAGCCATCACGAATTCCTCTTAGCTAGGTATCCATTGTTCCGAATCGCTTGCTTAGCGTTAAAAGGAAATGCTGTCGATACCATATGGTTAATAACTAAACAACGTCTGCACTCGTTGGCTTACTTGATTAAACCTTATTAGTGAGTGCTTAATTTGGAATTTAGCAGGGTGTGATTTAAAAATATGCGATCAATGTAACAAAATTACATTTTTAGCTCATTATTTATAAAAATAGCTATTTATTAGTTGCTTGTTGAAAATTAGCAACCAAAATGACTTATCGACTAAAAAGGCTATTTATCCTAAATAATAGAGTAAATAGCCTTTTTAACAGTCAGTTATAGCTCAAAACTGTAGTTATATCCGAGTAAAACTTTAGCATCGTCATTTTTAAGATCTGTATCACTGACAGTAAAGGTGATACTACCAAAATCAGTGTCTTTACTCAGGGATAACGAGTAATCGGCATAGCTGTCTTCATCGTACCAAGCGCTGACGACATCGCCGCTGGAGTAGCCATAGTGGACTGCAATAGATAGGGTGTTAGAGAGGGGGTAAGTGACAGTAGTTTGCAAGTAACCCATATCGGTATTATCTAGGGGCTCTGTCGTCACGTCACTCCCAGCGTTTACTAGGTGAGAGTAACTGACAGCTATCCATTTCCAGCTAATTGCCGCACTGACTTCACCTAGGTCTATGCTACCGCTTGCATCTGGGTAGGCGTAATAGAGGTAGCTGATGTCATATTCGAACTCTGCGCCAATGCTTCCTGCAAAGCCGGTATAGAAATCAATCTCGTAGCTTGTGTCATCGCCAAAGTCGACATTAGAAGCCCAAGTCCCCGCATAGAAACCTGATTCGTGGCTATAGTCTATCCCTCCTTGAACTGCTACAGCATCATTAGTTTGGGTGATACCACGCCATAGGTAGTTGGAGGTCGCGCCGATATTAGCCTCAACACTGGCTTGTGCTGATGCACCGACTAGCGATGTAATCAGGATTGCGGTGCTGTTTATGAGTAGCTTGTTCATTCTATTCCCCTTTACAGAAACATTATTGTGTTTTTGATTCGTATTAGGATTAGCAAACTCTAAGCCAAAATATTAATAGAATTAAAACAGTTGCTTAGGTGTTTTTGGTCTTAGAGGTAAAGCAGGAATGATTCATACTAGGGCAGCAAGCACTGTGATAGGGCAGAGGGAAGAGACTAGTTCTATAAATTATAGATATAAAAAAACCTCCTAAGGGAGGTTTAGTTATTAACTGCGGAAACAGTGATTTAGTTAACGCTATCTTTAAGCGTCTTACCTGCTTTGAACTTAGGTACGGTAGCCGCAGGGATCTGGATTTCTTTACCAGTCTGTGGGTTACGACCTGTACGCGCTGCACGCTGCGTAGTTTCGAAAGAGCCAAAACCAACGATAGAGATTTTATCTCCATTCTTCATTGCTTCTGCAACTGTCTCTTCAAAAGATTTTAAGGCGCGAGCGGCTTCAGCTTTAGTTAGTTCTGCAGATTCAGCCATTTTTGCAACAAGTTCAGTCTTATTCATTTGAATAGTCTCTTCTTTCCGTAGATTTATTTGTTAGTAGCATTATGTAACATGCCACAAGCCTCTGCATTTTAAAAGCGCTTTAACCCTATGAAATAGGCATTAAAGTCAAAAACAGGGGCGATTTCTCAGTTTTTTACTCTTCTAACAGCTGATAAAGGATCTGTTTCACGGTATTTGGCTCAAAAGGTTTATCGCACAGCGCATTGACTCCGGCCTGAGAAACGTTATTTAAATGGGTTTCATTGGCTTCGGAAGACACCATTAAGATAGGAATATGGGATTGTTGGCTATCGTTACGAATAAACTGAGTCAGCGCTAAACCATCGACACTTGGCATGTTGTAGTCGGTGATCACTAAGTCAAACATCTGTTGTTGCATCAGTTCAATGGCTTCTTGGCCATCTTGCGCCTCGGTGATAAGTCTTAAGCCGAGATTGGTAATGGTGCGTTTAATGACGTTACGTGCCATCTTGCTATCATCGACTACTAGTACACGTAAATCCTGTACATCAAAGTGGGTCAAATCTAATTCATCATGGCTAAGAAAGTCGATAGTGGCATTTAATGCCTTGCCTAAGTGTTCCGCGGTAAAAGGTTTAGGCAATATTGCGACAACACCGGATTGACGATAGTCCTCAAGTTGTTCGCGGCGACACTCGCTAGATACCAGCATAAATTGAATGTCACTAAAATGCTGCGATGACTTGATCTGTTGCAGCAACTCCAAAGCGGTGCCATCTTCAAAGTGCATAGCACTGGCAACAAGGTCGGGCTGGTGGCGATTGATGATCTGCAACGCCTGAGCAAGGTTGGTGGCGGCTTGGATCTGTTTAACCCCTTCGCTTTGAAGGCGCTGACTAATGATTTTTCTTTGAGTATCAGACGGCTCGACCAGCAAGATTGATAGTTCGCTTGGCTGTAAGTGGCGCATAAATTAAGGTACCGATTTAATTGTATTTCTATAATAAAGTTTGGCGCTAATGAAGCAGGGCAAACGTAAAGGAGAGCGGTTGCCCGTAAATGCTTATGAGGCGACGTCTTCTGGCTTTAAGTAGTGACGAGTCTTGGGGCTAAATGCGACCCAGAACTGAAAGGTCATCGCAATAAGTGCTACCACTACAATGGCGCCGATAGGGATATTCTGCCCATTAACGATGACTTTGACGTCTTCCGGAGTGATCTGGTAAGCGATAACGGCAGCAGTCGCCAATGCGAGTAGAGCAACAGTTTGAATTGTCAGATAGATCTTTAGCACTACCCCTGCCCAAAATCGGCGCATAAAAAGGCCGTAAAGTACTGGAAACACCCCCAGCGTTAATAGATCGAAAGCTTGAGTGGTAAAGGTGCGCCAAAGGGCTGCTACTGCGAGTAGTGTGTAGAGGAACATCAAAATCGCTAAAAGTGGATGTGGTTTTGTCATTGAGTGCCTAAAGCCTCATATTTTTTATTTAGTTGTTGTCATGAGTTTAAAAAAAACGGCGGGTCGCGTCTATAACCCAACTTGCTCAGCAGTGAGATTGTTTAGCTAAGCTGGTGGGGAATGCGCTAGAATAGCCGGCATTACACCGTACTATTAGAGAATCCGATGACTGAATCTGAGTTTTGGGCGTTAGTGACCCGAACATCACCACAACAAGATCAAACAGAGCTTGCCGAGGCACTCAAACAGAAATTGAGCCCCTTGAGTAATGACGACCTGCGAGATTTTGACAAGATATTTGGTCAGCAGATGCGTCGTTCTTATTCTTGGGCAGTTTGGGGCGCAGCTTATATTATTACAGGCTGTGATTCTGAATATGCCTTTGCTGAGTTTCGTTGTTTCTTAATCTCTCTGGGCGAGGAGTGGTACGACAAAGTGGTTGAGTCGCCAGATGAACTGGGCAATTTGCCACAATGGCCAGAGAAAGACGGCTCTGCCTATCCTTTCGTAGATGAATACGATCTGATTGCTGGCCAACTTTATGAAGAGCGTGCCGATGATGAGCTACCTTATGTGCCATCGGGTCAGGCAAACCCTGCGGGTAAAAAGTTCTCGCATAAGAAGAAGCAGCTAAAGGCTGCTTACCCACAATTAAGTGCGGCATTTCCTTTTTAAGGTAGATAGTCAGCTTTGAGAACAATAAAAAACGAGGCCAAATGGCCTCGTTTTTTATTGCGTGTTCACTGGTGGTATTTACCGATGGCTTTCATCACAATCGCTTTAGCTATCAGTTATGAGCTCTCGTTAGCGCTATTCGTGACAGACTGTAGATTCGCTATCGAATTCTAGCCCGTGAGTGGCACAAGCGAGCTCCATATATTCTTGCTCAGAATCTTGCATCTGCTCATCAAATTCAGCCTGCATCTTTGACTCAAGTGCTTGGTCTGACTCAGCTTGATGGTCGGCCAGAATTTCGTAATGCTCAGCAATGGCGGCTTGCTCTTTCGGGGTAAATTCATTGGCATTAGCCTGGCCGATAAAGCTAAATGTCATTAGTAGTGCGGCGATAAATGCCATACGGCCAGAAAAAGGGATTTTGCTAGTATTCGAGTAATTCATATTTGACTCCAAATAATAAAATGGGGAACCCGCTTCAGAAATCCTTACTCTTAGCTGGATAAATATCGGCAGACTTAAGAGCTTTCCTCGGTGGTACGCTTTAACTTGATACGAATGTTAGCGGATGTAACATGTACCCGAGCTGAACGAAAAGTGAACAGGTTCGTGAGTAGGGATATGGCGATTGATTTGGCAAAGCTAAGAAGCGGGACTAATAGCAAATAATAATGAGGAATGTCAGCGCAAAATTAATGTGCAGTAAGAGTAAGAGACTTAATTAGCGATTGTGAACTATTCGCTATTCATTAGTCATGGTTTCACAGTGAAAACCCTGGCGCATAGAATCAAAACCACAGTTTAAGCCGCATTCCCAGGCGACTCCGTTAAGCTTGTCGGATTCTTGCTTTGAATAAGCCTTACAGCTTGGGTAGTTGTCAAAATCGTCTTTCTTATCATATCGACCAGAGTTGTAACCATTTTTATAGATAAAAGCTGACCAGCTTTCAGATTGTGATGCTGTTTCAGAGTGGTTGATAGTGAAAATGGCTGCTGCCAGCCCACTAAACAAAACGATGACAAAGATGATAGGGGTTAATTTTTGCATGACTTTGACTACTATTCTGACGACGTGATCTTAGCTTAACGGCTAAGCAAGTAAATCGATAGGACTGTTTGGCTGGCGCTGTTAAATTTCGATGCATTTTGATGCAACTAGTTCGTTTATAATATGGTCTACTAATATGACTATATTAACTACACTCGAAAAATATCGAGTAAGCTGCGATTCAGCTTTTGTATTATATAGTTAAGTTATTAATGGTTAGCTTATGTTCAACCGTGGAGGCACATATGAATGTTAAACATATACTAGTAGCGGGCATACTCGCATCTAGCTCAGCTTGGGCGACAGATGAAGCGGTTGAAAACCCAGTGACTGAAGACGGAGTCGTAAAAGTTGAGTGGCAAGACCCGGATAGCTTTCGTGATATCCGCTCAAGTGGTGACATTCAGTCTCGTTTTGAGCAGCGTACCTTCGACCAAATGACCAAGAGTTTAAATAAAGAGGCAAGCAAGATCCTGAAACCGGATCAAAAGCTTGAGATGGTGGTTACCGATCTGGATCTAGCGGGAGACGTGAGGCCGACATTTGGTGCCACGACCAATGATCTCAGGGTCGTTAAAGATATCTATCCACCACGTATTACCTTTAGCTATAAAATACTTGAAGGTGATCAAGTGGTTATGGCTGGTGATGAGAAACTGACAGATATGAATTTTATGTATTCAATTAACAAGATGAATAACAAGCCATATCGATACGAAAACGAGCTGCTAGCATCATGGCTTAAAAAAACGGTTAAGCCTAACCTGTAGTTAACTTAGACTTTTTATAGCCTAAGTTATTTAGGTTATGTCAGTTGCTTAAGTGTTTATTGGTGCATAACCCACCTTAGGTGGTTTATGCGCTAATGTTTGCTTCTAGTGAGAAAATACTCAGTGAGTTTTTGGCTTGTTTGGCCTGTTTTTTTGCCTGTGCACTATAGAGAGACAGCTGGTGTTCATTACACTGGATGGTAATTGAGGGCGGAAGTATTCCTACGCTGAGAGAGATCAGGTCGTGGTAGCACTGTCGGCCATTTCTATCTTCCGCTAACATCTGCTGATCTTGCCAATGCTGCTTAGAATAAAACGATGACTTTGCGGTTTCGAAGTCATCAATAATTGTCATTGCTTGATGTTCAATATCCTCGCAAGTACTAATTATGACGAAATCATCCCCTCCTACATGGCCGATAAAGTTACTACTAGTTTGCTGACATAAGAGTAGACGTGAGACCTCCATAATCACTTCATCGCCTCGACAGAATCCGTAGATATCGTTATAGGGTTTGAAATGAGATAGGTCAAAGTATGCCAGATAGAAAGGCTTTTTCTGTTGGCGTAATCTCAGTAGCTCTTCTTGAATGGGGATATTGCCCGGAAGCCCTGTTAGCGGGTTAGCATGCCTCGCCATAGCAATTTTCTGATCGGTGATTTTAGCTAACAGATCTTTAGTGTGGCCAATGCCCAGCAATTTTCCTTGTTTGAGAATAATAAATTGCTGCACAACAAGATCGGTGGACTCTTTGGTTAGGCGCTGGCTGACTTGAGATATAGGCATATTGGCTTCGATACGGATAAGCTCTGTAGTCAGTACTTCATCGACGGCTCTGTTTTCGTGGAGTGCGCGGCCGTAGGGAGTACTAAATAGCTCTATCACCTGGCTTCTTAGTACTAATCCAATCACCAATTCATCTTGCATTACCACTATGGCTTGAAGGTTGGCTTGCTGATTAAATGTCTCACCAATTTGTTTAAGCTTACTAGTAAACTGACAGGTGGTGGCTCTGCAACAAAGGCTTTCTGCCGATTCGGCAAATCGAACCTTTAATGTTGTCGGCTCCAATGTGGGCTCAAATGGAATGCAGCGATTGGGATAGTCAGTTGGGCGGCCGAGTAGAAAGCCCTGGCAATAGACTATGCCTAGCTGTTTTAACACTGCTAATTCCGCTTGAGTTTCAATTCCTTCGGCTATCACTTTACAGCTGAGGTTTTGGCACAGGTTGATGATAGAGCGAACAAATTCTTGTTTGACCGATGAGCTATCTATCGACTCGATAAAGTGGCGATCAATCTTTACATAATCAGGTGCCAGCTCCGACCACAGTCTTAGTCCTGAATACCCCGCGCCTAAGTCATCGATCGCCGTTAAAAACCCTTGGCTACGGTAGTGATTGAGACAGGACTTTAGTAGATCGATATCGTCGGCGGGGTATTGCTCTGATAGTTCTATGACGACCTGAGATGGATGCAGGCCAAGCTCTTGTACTAAGCTGAGGGTGAGTCCTTTAGCGTGATTAGGCTCTAATAGCGCTTTAGGTGAAATATTTATGAATAGCTTGCCGGGCAGCTGAATATTTTTAAACTGCTGAATGGAGATCCGTCGACAAAGGGTTTCAAGCTCTGATAATCGACCTTCGTAAGCCGCGGTTTTAAATAGTGGTACAGGTGAAAATAGTGGACTATGCTCAGGTCCGCGGCTTAATGCTTCAAAGCCATGAACTTTATGGGTAGAGATATTACAAATAGGTTGAAAGACCGCTTTGATTTTTTCTTTATCGATGATCTTCGAGAGTTCTAGTTGCAGATCGATTGCGGACATCCTTTCCTACCTAATATAGTGTTAGGCAGCAAAGTGTATGACGCAGGTATGACAGTTAGATGACAGATATCAATCCGTTAATAACGGATTGATATTGGCTAGACTTACTTTGCGTTGGATTTAAAAGCCTGCATGGTTTGTAGTAATAAACCAAGCTTAGGAATATGGTTTTCAAGGCCCTTGGTCATTGACTCTGGATCTTGAATAAAACCTTCCATTTCGGCAGCAAGCTCTTGCACGTAAGGTGTAAAGCGGTTGCTTTTGGTGGTAAAGCCTTCAGAGGCACTGAAAATAGTATCAAATTTTACGTGGCCTGCTTTTTTTAGCTCGTCCAATCTCGCGTCTGCATCGATTGCTTGGCGGTAGGCGGTTTGCAAACTGGCTTTAAGTTGCTCGATAACCTGAGTGTGTGGCATAACAGCCTCTCAATTAGAAATTTGCTGAATTATAAGGGGCAAGGATGATAGCAACAAGTGTCGTTAGGCGTTTATTCACATCAGTAGGGTTAGTAATGCTGTTTGTGTCATTGGCCACTAAAGCTGCACCCAGTGATAAACCGCCATTTTATCAAATATCATATCAAGGACAGATTGCCTATCTATTGGGCTCAATCCATATTGGCGAGGCTAACTTCTTCCCTTTGCCTGAGCAGGTCGAGCAGGCATATCAAGCGTCCGCAGCATTGGTCGTTGAGGCAGATATAAGAGATGTAAATGTACCTGCCCTATTAACTAAATATGGCTCAAAGCAAATACCTATCGATGCCGAAACTCAGGCGGTACTAACGCAATATTGCCAAGACAAACTGAGCTTCTGCGCTGCAATTCAAAGTTATGCGCCCTGGTTACAGTCGATGCAGGTCAGCATAGGGCGTTATGCAGCATTAGGATATAGCGGGGCTTATGGGGTGGACGCCGTGCTGGTAGAACAAGCGGGAGCTAAGCCAATATATGAGTTAGAAAGTGCAGAGTTTCAATTTGAGCTTTTATCATCATTCGATGCCGATACACAATGGAGTATGGTACGCGAAGCGATAGAGGCACCAGATGCCGATATGCTCAAGTTAATTTCAGCTTGGCGTAGTGGTGATGAAACTGAGTTAGCCGACTTGATGGAGGGGGAGATGCTTCGCGAAGGCGAAACTGAAATGGTTGAGAAAATGCTCTGGGGGCGCAACCAAACAATGGCTCAAGGGATCATTAAACTGATGCAGTCACCGGATACCGCCCAGCCTCTATTTGTTGTTGTGGGGGCGGGACACTTGGTTGGTCAGAAGAGTGTTCAATCTTATTTACTGCCTTTGGGGGCAGAGGCTAAAAATTGTTGGAAACAGCAGTGTTTATAAGATGAGTTTTCTTCAGTCTGGTGGCGATTATCGAGTTTGACAGTTTTGAGGTATAATACGCCGCCTATTTTGGTTTTCCTGTCATTTTGAAAGGTTTTATCGGTTTGAATAAAGAATACTGTATCGATTTAAAGGCGTTGCCGTCGCTATTCACTCTTTATCGCAAGATATTTTTTGGACGCAAGCCCGGTTGGGACGAGCAGCCGCTGCCTATGATCAAAGTGACCAGCGAAAACGTGGCTTTGTCTCAGGACAAGGTGGCGCAGTACGCTAAGGTTTGTGGCTTCGATTTTGATGGTAAGACATTGCCACCGACTTACCTGTATGTGATGGCGTTTAGACTGCATGCGGTTATCTTTACCCATGATGCAATAACCTTCCCGCTGCTGGGAATGATCCATCTTAAAAATAGCATTACCTTGCACCGAAGTGCTCGCGTCGATGAAAAGTATAATATTCAATGCGCGCTGACCAGTAGCCGTATGACAGATTCTGGTCTCGAGTTTGACTTGGTATCTAAAGCCTACGTTAGCGACGAGTTAGTGTGGGAGTCAGAGTCGACTTATCTATATCGCATAGAAGGTAAGGCAAAGCGAGTTCGTCCACCTAAGGCTAACAACATGGAGTGGCAAGAGCCCGTGAGTTGGAGCCTAGCCGAAGATTTAGGTCGTCGTTATGCCAAGGCGTCGGGTGACTATAATCTTATTCACCTTCATCCAGTGATGTCGAAGCGCTTTGGCTTCGATCGTGTTTTAGCGCACGGTATGTGGTCGAAAGGACGTTGTATCGCTCAGCTTATGCCAAGTATCGGCGATCGTGCCTGCCAGATAGATGTCGCCTTTAAGCTGCCACTATTTATGCCGAGTAACGTTAGTTTTGCCGCCGAGCAACTTGACGGTAAAACTGTATTTGAGCTTAGAGACCAAAAAGGGCGTCGTCCACATCTCAGTGGCGAAATCACTTTCTTATAAGCTTTGTTATCGCTAAATGAGAGGCGCTTAGAGCGCCTTTTTTTATACCAATCAGTATCAAGATTTGGTCGCTCAGCGAGAGTTTAGCGGCACTGAGACAAGGTCATTAAATGCTCCTGCATTAATGACATTCACCACATCCATGTGGTTTGCAACGAGTGAAGAGCATAGTTAAACTAGGGTTAAGCTCCCTCTTTGTTTATTAAGAGTCGCAGTATCAGAGCCGCTAAAACTCGCCATTCTGGAACGTTTTTGACTGCCTGCTTCTGCGTTAAACAACTTCACAAGGGAGCAACCATTCTTTCAGCTATTTGCCTTGAATTAGTTTGCCAAAAAACGTTCTGAGTAGATCAACTTCTTATACTGATTGGTATTACATCATGAAAATGTCTCATCTAGTCAAGTTGCACGTAAAAGCGGCAAAAAAATAACCAGTTTGTTGACGTAGATTACAAAAAGCTAAAATAACAATGCATTTGTGTTTTCTAGCTATCTGAGATCACCTATATTGCAGCGGTAACTACCCTACAAAAAAATAAAACGTGGAAAATCCGAATGCATTCAGATATTGAAATTTCGCGCCAACATACCTGTTTACCTATCACAGAGATTGCTAATAATTTAGGCCTTGAGCCCGATGAACTCTCTCTTTGTGGTGCCAATAAGGCTAAGGTGTCACTGTCGGTCGCTAAACGACTCGCAGACAGAGCCAATGCCAAATTGGTGATTGTTACTGCAGTTACGCCAACTCCTTTTGGTGAAGGCAAAACCGTAACAACTATCGGCTTAACCCAAGCCATGAATCTTAACGGCATTAAAACCTGCGCTTGTATTCGCCAGCCTAGTATGGGGCCTGTATTTGGCACTAAGGGCGGCGCTGCGGGTGGCGGATACGCGCAAGTCGTGCCGATGGAAGAGTTAAATCTGCACTTGACCGGCGATATTCACGCGGTTAGCAGTGCCCATAATTTAGCGGCAGCGGCTATCGATGCGCGTTTGTTCCATGAAACACGTTTAGGCGCCGAAGCCTTTACACAAGAGTCTGGTTTAACTGCGCTGAATATCGATGCAGAAAATATCCTTTGGCGCCGAGTCGTTGATCATAACGAACGTAGCCTTAGAGAAATTAAAGTTGGCTATGGTGCGTTTAACGGCCCTGTTCATGACTCAGGTTTCGATATCACTGCTGCGTCAGAGCTGATGGCAATTTTGGCACTGAGCCAAGATTTAAAAGATCTCAGACAACGTATTGGTCGCCTCGTATTGGCACTTAATACCCAAGGTGAGCCTATCACAGCGGAAACGCTAGGCGTTGCCGGTGCGATGACAGTGATAATGGCCGATGCGATAGAGCCAACCTTGATGCAGACATTGTCAGGTGATCCATGCTTTATTCACGCTGGACCCTTTGCCAATATTGCTCATGGTAACTCTTCGATTATTGCTGATACCATCGCGGCTAAGCTTGCCGATGTTGTGGTGACAGAAGCGGGATTTGGCTCAGATATGGGCTTTGAAAAATTTAGTAATATCAAGGTGAGAGAGTCAGGCTATGCGCCAAGCGCATCTGTAGTGGTCGTGACACTAAAAGCGCTTAAAGCCAACAGTGGTATTGAGTCTAACCAAGACATTAATTTGCCTGATATGGCGCGTCTTAAAGTTGGTTTTGCTAACCTTGAATGGCATATCAACAACGTCAGTCAATATGGCGTGCCTGTGGTGGTTGCAATCAACCGTTTCCCAACAGATACCGATGAAGAGCTTGAGTGGCTTAAGGAAGCTATTGAGCAAACTAAGGCTTTTGGTAGCGAGATTAGTGAAGCCTTTGGTAAAGGTGCCGAAGGGGCAACTAAACTTGCGGATATGGTCTACCGTGCAACACAGACACCATCTGAGTTTAACTTACTGTACGAGAGCAACAGCAGTCTTGAGTCTAAGTTAATGACGCTTGCTGAGGTGGGCTATGGCGCATCGAGCGTAACTCTATCAGATAAAGCCAAATCACAACTTAGTTGGTTGGCTAAACATAACTATGGCGAGCTGCCTATCTGTGTCGCTAAGACGCCGATGTCGATAAGCCATGATCCGAATATCAAAGGGATCCCTAAAGGCTTTGAATTGCCGATTACCGAGTTAAGACTGAATGCTGGTGCAGGCTTTGTCACGGCGCTGGTGGGACAGGTGATGACCATGCCTGGGCTGGGAATTAAGCCTGGTTATCTTAATGTCGATATCAACGATGATGGTGAGATTGTTGGCTTAGCTTAAGGGCAACAGTGATAGATAATGAAAAGCCCCGACAACCATAGGTTGTCGGGGCTTTTTTCATTTTATCTTTAGCACGACTAGAGTTACTTCTCTATAGCCGTTTGGTAGATATGCACATCGCGCTGTGGGAACGGAATGCTAATGCCTTCTGCATCGAAGCGCATTTTAACCGTACGAGTGATATCCCAGTAAACATCCCAGTAATCTTCAGGCTTAGTCCAAGGACGAACGATAAAGTCTACTGAAGACTCACCTAAGGTATGTAGCTTGATCATAGGCTCTGGATCTTTGAGCACTAAAGGATGTGCCATAACGATATCGCGTAACACTTTTTCAGCATGCTCAATATCATCGCCATAACCAATACCAAAAGTCAGATCCACACGGCGTTGATGCTCAACAGTGATGTTGTTGATAGTATCGCCCCAAATCTTGTTGTTTGGCACAATCAGTCTTTGGTTGTCTAAGGTCTTAATTGTGGTTGAAACTAAGCTCATATGGCTTACACGACCGGTTACACCGCCTGCGTTGATTAGGTCACCTACGTCGAATGGACGGTAGACTAAAATCATCATGCCAGATGCGAAGTTAGATAGCGTATCTTGCAATGCAAAACCAATGATCACACCCGCGATACCAAAACCAGCTAGTAGTGGCGCAAGTTCAAAACCAAGCTGTGATAACGCGATAAGTAGACCCAGTGCAAACACCACTTTACCCGATAGCGAGATAAAGAAGTCTTGTAGCAGCATGCTAAATTTAAGCTTGGAGTTACTTACTGCTTTTTGAACAACACTTTTAGCCACTCTGCCTACAAGGCTAGATAGGAATAAGATTAAGCAGAAGATAATTAGCTTGAACATGATGCCCGCGCCATTTTCCATCGCTTGGTTCTTAGCAATTGTCATCCACTCAGATAACAAGTTACTCGCTACGTCAAAGTTCAATACGTCTTGGGTGATGTCACCAGACACACTAAATAGTGTTTGTTTGTAAAGTGCAGTGTTTTGACCGTAAGCATCTAAGATCTCAATCGTTGAATTTAGGCTGCTTGAGCTTTGATCCAAACGCTCTTTTAACTCAACAACTAATGACTTTTGATCTGCGCTAACATCTGCGCCAGCAATTTGCACATCGGCAACAGCTTGATTCAGGCGCTCTTGGTTGTAGTAAACAAAGCTATTTAAATCATCAGCACGAGAAATTAGTGCTGCAACAAAGGCTTTGCCTTCAGCATCAACATTTATCCCAGCTGTTTTAGCCCAAGATAGAAGTTCGTGTTCTGAGGTGAATAACTTATCTTGTTCACGCTGGATCTGCATTAGACCAAGCATGATCTTACGATCGCTGCCTGGACCCGCTTCACCCATTAGCTCAGCTTTTTGTTTGGCAAAATAAGCTTCTACAGCATTAGTAAAGGCAAGTTGTTTAACAATATATGGCTTTAAAAAAGCAACATCTGGATTTGTTTTATCCATTTGTTCCTTTAGGGTTTCTTGCAGCAAGGTCGCATTACGACCAATACGGTACTCAAGAAAGTTTTTGATTTCGCCTTTAGTACTTGGTAGTGCTTTAACATCACTATCAATAAGGCTTTGTATTTTATTTAAATTGTTGGTTAATTCTGTATTCTCTGCTGCTGCTGTAAATGAGCATAAGCTTAGAATAAGCATTAAAATTGGGGGGAGCATTTTATGCATTTGCTGTGTCCGATAGTTCCCTGAATCTAGTAATAATATTACGCCTTTGCAGAACTGTCGATTTGTTATTGAAATAGCGATAAGCAAAATAGCGAATACACAGCTAAATCTGTTAAACTTTGCGGCCTTAATATTGGACGAAAAGTGAGCCAATATGCAGCTTAAGAGAGATACTTTTAGTGATATGCGCCCATTGTTCTAAGTCATTTGCGATAGATAAAATTGAAAACCAAAGAGGAAAGGGATTAAGTACTGAGATCCAATGCCCATTTTGTCAGGCCTGGTTAGGTAAAAGTGTGATTTTATCTTGGACTAAAATTATCAGCTTTTATACCGGTGCAGTGCTTTTTGCGTGGAGTTACTTTGATACTGAGGTAAGAAGTATTGGCATACCCGTCGCCATTTTCTCTATTTTACTGATGTTGCTGAGTCATATCATGGACAACCTGAAAGTAAGGCAAGCGCCTGAAGTTGAGATTGTTGATAACAGTGAGCATCTAAAAAAATATCGTTAGCAGTGCATGCTCCTACATACACTCTGATGACATTAGGCCATCAGAGTAGAGCTGTGTGGCTACTTTGTGAACTGCTTAAATTTAGTCAATAACTTGAACTTGTGCTTCAAGTGCAGCTTCCACGTAGTAAATACCGCCGAGTATCGCAACAAAAAATAGCGTTGTCATGATGATAAACTTTAAGTTCTTACGAATTACTTCAAGCATGATATTTGCGCCTTAATAAAATATAAACTCTTGTTTAATATCACTATGGATATCATTTTACGCTAGCAATATTAGAGGTTAGAGCTTAAGACAGTATTAAATGCTATTCAAGTTTAGGTGATCTACTTCACAAACAGTTTGTAACCTTCGTCCACTTCAAAGCTTGACTTCAACTTTCATCCACATAAACTTGTCATGTTTTAACACACAAGGTTAACACTGTGATTCGAATGAGTAATGTAAAGCAGAAACTGGTAATGGGGCTTGTTGCCGTATTCCTGTGCCTGTCATTTGCAGCGTCCGCTCATAGTCTGAGTCATTTGGACGATGGCGCTACAAACCATTGTACTCTGTGTTATCACCAACACCAGGTCAATAACCTGTTGCCTAGTTGTGAGCTTCATATCAATGTTGAGCTTCAGGGAGTTGAAAGCCAAGAGTACATCCTTCCACAATCCAACTCGCGTCATGTGAGTTTCTTTAATAGCCGCGCCCCTCCAGTTTCAGCGTAATTCTTCATATTAAACAATAAATAACTAGAATTTTTTAAGTATTCCCACAGGGAAGGCTTAGCTGTATTTCGGAGAATAAAATGACTATTTCAACTATGCGCCTAACAGGCGTAGCCGCTGCATGCGCACTTATTTCGACTCAAGCGCTAGCAAGCGATCCTAGCCTGACAAATCCAGCCATTAGTGCGGTGCTAGATGGATATTACCAAAGCGGCGAGCGACCGATGTCAGAACGTGTCGAAGGCTTTGGTTTAGGCCATACTGAGTTGGCAATGAGTGCCAATATCGATGATATGTTTTACGGTAAGTTAACCGCGGTTGTCGAGATGCATGATGGTGAAACTGAGCTTGGTTTAGAAGAAGCTTTCATTCAGACCTTAGCCATGCCAGGCGGTTTATCTATCCGTGCTGGTCGCTTTTTGTCAGATATTGGTTACCTAAATAATCAACATGTACATACGGATTCGTTTTCTGATAGACCTGCGGCTTACCGAGCATTTTTAGGCAGTCACTATTTCGATGATGGTGTGCGTTTAAGCTATGTGGCACCAACGGATCTGTATTGGACCATGGGTGCTGAAGTGTTTAAGGGTGACAACATGCGCGCCGCAGATGAACTTGGTGAGCGTGATTTTGAAAACTTAGGCGTGTATACCGCATTTACTAAGCTTGGCGGTGACGTTGGCGCTAATGGTTCTTGGCAAGCAGGCTTGAGTTACTTGCGTAACGAGAATGGCCGTATGACCGCGGATGAGCATGAACATATTGAAGCCGTTGCGGACGATGGTCACGATCATGACCATAGTCATAGTGCGCAGTATACGGGTGAAAATACCTATGTCGCCGATTTCGTCTATAAGTGGGCGCCTAACGGTAACTACAAGTATCAGCACTTAACCTTGAGTGGTGAATACTTCCGTGTTACCGACTTTAAACCGCTTGATGAGCACCATGATGATCACGATGAGCATGAAGAACATGGTGATGAAGGCAAAGACTATCAAGAAGGTTGGTATCTAAGCAGTGTTTATCAGTTCTCACCTCATTGGTCTGCAGGTGTTCGTTACGGTCAAGTCGATACCCAAATGATGCATGGTGACCATTTCGATCCACAGAAGCTAAAAGAGACAGAGGTGAGCCTTGCTTGGCACCATAGTCACTTCTCTACAGTGCGTTTGCAGTATACCAATCAGCAAGGCACCAATTTTGATGGTTTCGAAGATGACAACATCATTACTCTACAATATGTCATGACTCTGGGGGCTCACGGTGCGCATCAATTCTAAGCAGTCATTAACTAGAGGGGCAAAAGCCCTAACACTTGCCTTAGCACTCGGTATGACCAACAACGCTGTTGCAGCCTTAAATATTTTTGCTTGTGAGCCTGAGTATGCCGCATTAGCGAAAGAGCTGGCGCCGGACGCTAAGATCTACTCAGCCACGACGGCGATGCAAGATCCACATCAGGTTCAGGCTCGCCCAAGTTTGATCGCTAAAATGCGTCAGGCCGATTTGGCTATCTGCGCTGGCGCAGATCTAGAGATCGGTTGGCTACCTATGCTGCAGATGAAGTCAGCAAACGCTAAAGTAAGATCAACGGATCAAGGCTTGTTCTTTGCGGCAGAGCAGATAGACACACTGGATCAGCTCGCCTCGGTAGATCGCTCTATGGGTGATGTACACGCACAAGGCAACCCGCATCTTCATTTCGATCCCAATCGTTTGTTGTTGGTGGCTGCAAGTTTAACTAACAAGCTTATTCAACTCGATCCAGAATCGGAGGAGGCTTACCAAGCTGCATTGATAAACTTTAGCGAGCGTTGGCAGGCTGCGATCCCTAACTGGGAGGCAAAAGCGCAAGCTTTACAGGGCAGTAAAGTGATCGCCTATCACTCTAGCTTTAAATACTTGTTTAACTGGCTTGGGCTAGAGCAGGTTGCGGATCTTGAGCCAAAGCCAGGGATCCCACCGAGTAGCTCCCATTTAGCAAGCTTGCTAAACCGTGCTAAGCAGGGCGATATATTGGCGATCGTTATCGCCTCATATCAGAGTGAGCGTGGCGCCGAGTGGTTAGCTGAGCGTTCGGATCTGCCGGTGCTAGTATTGCCAATGTCGGTTGGTGGTAACGAGCAAAGCGTGGATCTGTTTACGCTATTCGATAGTGCTATCGCTCTGTTGTTGAGTGCGAAGCAGTAATCGTAAGTTGCAATGCTATCTAGCCTAATCAGTCAAGATTAGGCATTAATAGGACGGATCGCGGTTTAGGGATCCGTTCTAGTTTTATCAATTATGATAAGAGTCACTACCTATGTTTGATCTCGATCTACTCTCTATCTTGCTACCTGCTTTCGCAGCGGGGATCTTGGTGTTATCTACCCATGTTGTTTTAGGTCAACAAGTATTAAAGCGCGGGATTATTTTTATCGATCTGGCGATAGCCCAAGTTGCAGCTTTAGGCGCAATTGTCGGCCATTTAAATCACGACATAGAGGCCCTGCCATTTTCCAATGTGTGGATGCCAGCGCTATTTGCTATCGCCGGGGCAGGCTTTATCGCTTGGTTGTCAAAGCGGATGGCAGATGAACTCGAAGCTATCATCGGCTGTTTCTATGTGCTTGCTGCCGTAGCGGCCATGTTACTACTGTCGAACGATCCCCATGGCGCAGAAATGTTGAAACAGTTAATGTCTGGCCAAATTTTGTGGGTGAGCTGGAGTCAGTTAATCCTGCCAGCCGGTATCTATTCAGCGATATTGCTAGCTTTGATTTATCGACCCGCTTTACTCGAAGGCCGAGCTTTTTATCTGCTTTTTGCCATCGTGATTACGTTATCGGTTGAGCTTGTAGGTGTGTACTTAGTGTTTAGTAGCTTGATCTTACCAGCGCTTGCGGTGAATCATTTCAGCGGACGATTTAAGTTGGGCTGGGCCTATTTAGTCGGTTTAGTCGGCTATGTAGCTGGCTTAGTCTTGTCTGCGAGTTTAGATCTTCCTAGCGGTGCTGCCATTGTGGCAACCTTAGCTGTGACGGCAATATTATTTAGATTGATGCTTTATATAAAAAGCAGGAATTCGGCTTTAGAAAATGAGCTGATGAACTAGCATTAAAGTCAGGTCAGACCTTATCGATAAAGGAACTAAGCTAAAATCTGCGGCTAAATCCGAGCGAAATTAAAGTTCACTTAAGCTATGTCAGCTAGAGTCGCTCGGTTTTTATCAAGGTTAGCCTGTCTTCAGGCTACACGTGTAAACTTATGTTCATTTGAATGAAGTCGTATTTATATTGAGTCGCACTTAGTTGGTGATATACTGGCGCCAATTAAATCGCGGGAGATTATAGTGCTGTTAATCCTTAGATGTTTGATCTTGTCTATCATGCTGCTATTAGCCTTTATTATCGGTGGCTTAGCTTGTATTTTGCGTCCTCGTCATCGAGATAACGTACACATGTTCGCCAAAGTGTTTTCTTGGGCTGCACCTGTACTCGGTATCAAAGTCATTGTGCGTAACAGTCAGCAGCAGGGCGATAAGCCATGTATTTTCCTTGCAAACCATCAGAATAACTTCGATATGTTTACCCATACCGCTGTTGTGCCAAAAGGCACGGTGAGCTTAGGTAAAAAGAGCCTAGCCTGGATGCCGTTATTTGGGCAGATCTACTGGCTATCGGGTAACATTTTGATCGATCGTAAAAACCGTAGTAAGGCATTCGATACCATGGCTGCGACTGCACGTAAGATCAAAGATAAGTGCCTGTCTGTGTGGATTTTCCCAGAGGGAACACGATCACGCGGTCAAGGCTTGCTGCCTTTTAAAGCAGGAGCATTCTATACCGCAATTGCAGCCGGTGTGCCTATGGTGCCTGTATTGGCTTCAAACCAGTGTCATATCAAGCTAAATCGTTGGAACAATGGTGTGGTGATCATCGAAATGATGGAACCGATTGAAACGACGGGGATCGACAAGACACAAGTGAAAGAGCTTTCTAAGCGCATTCACGCTTTGATGTCGGAAAAGTTGTCACAGTTGAATCAAGAAGCTTCTGCATTAATGACTAAAGCGGTATAATCGATCGCCAAATTTTTGAGGAGTCATCGATGTCTATTGAACGCCAGTTAAACGAACAGAAACAAGAAAACCGCGAGATCGTTGAAGCGATTCTTGCCGATGGTTCATTACCCGATGCCGAGTACACTATTGAGCATCATTTTTCATCGACTAACTTCGATCGTTTAGAGAAGGCGGCTGTTGACGCATTCAAGCTAGGCTATGAAGTCAATGACGCCGAAGAGATGGAGTTAGATGATGGCTCTGTGATTTATTGCTTCGATGCCGTTGCGAGCCATGAGCTAGAGACAGATCTTCTAGATGAAGCTTGCGAGAAAATGATCACTTTAGCGGCTAAGCAGAAAATTGATTATGACGGTTGGGGTACCTATTTCATCGACGAAAATGGCGAAGAAGTCAGAGACGAAGACGAAGATGATTATGAAGACGAAGAACTACACTAGTTTTCGCCCATAAGCTTACCAACAAAAATGCCCATCTGATGATGGGCATTTTTGTTTTCAGCGCTAAACCATCTACTTCAGCAGGTGGTTATCATCAATTAGGCTTTGCCTGAAGATCTACTCATGTTAATTGGACTCTGACTTTTAGCGTCTATTTCTCGCAGCGTTACTCGTGAGCGATAGTGCAGTTGCGGCCGGCTTCTTTTGCCTGGTAAAGCGCTTGATCGGCTAATGACAACCAAGTATCACTATCGATGATTTCAGGCTTGATTTCGCAAATGCCTAAGCTCACTGTGATCTTAATGGTGTGATCTTCATAGCAGATCTCTAATTGTTCGAGCTTCTTTCGCAAACGTTCGGCAAAGAATCGCGCATTTGCTGCCGGGGTATTCGCCAGCACTACGCCAAACTCTTCACCGCCATAACGCCCGGCGCAATCGGTTTCCCGTAGCGATTTTTTAATGGTGTGAGACACATTCTGCAGTACCCTATCGCCAGCTTGATGACCGTAGGTGTCATTGATCGACTTGAAGTGATCGATATCGAGCATTACTAAGCTAGTATCATTGCCATAGCGAGCATGACGATCGAACTCCTTCTGTAAGCACAATTCCCAATGACGACGATTAAATAGCTGAGTCAGTCCATCTATCTGGCTTAAATGTTCAAAGCGTTCATTGGCTGACTTTAGCTGTAATTTATTGATCGCCACGTCGGTGACGTCATAGACGATCATACTGATATGGGTCACTTCACCTGTGAGTGATGACAGAGGTAACAGGGTGACGTTCTGATACATGAAGTCCGCTCTACCAGTAATCGGCCGATAGTTCTTGAACTGAAACACAAAGGGTCTCTGTTCCCAGCTGATAAATGCTCGATTCTTAAGCAGAAAAACCGATTCCATCTTCTGCTTGAGCCAAGTAGCGGGTAGATAATCAAACTGTTTAAACAGATTTTTGTCTTTAATTGAATTAGGCGCTACACCGCTGTGGTTTTCCATAAAACCGTTCCACAGCTGGATGTTGTAATCACGATCAAGTACGACTAAGCCTACCTCTATGGTTTGCACCATATCGATTAGCCAGTGGAGTTCGTTCATCGCGCTGTTGTCTACAGCTTTCTGATCTGTTGCCATCCTAATATCCATTTTAATCTAGCAAGTAGCCAAGCTTATAGTTTAGCGTTGGCAGTGAGTCTTCGGTAAACAGCAGTAATAAATCACACTGAATATCATGATCTTCGATGCGATAATTAATTTCCATCGCCAATGTGCGGCTCCACTTATCGGAATTCTCGCTGATCAGGTTATTGACGCTACAGTGTCTACCAAGCACAACGGGGTGGCTCTGGCTAAACTTCATATGTAACTGTTCTGATATTCCATTAAGGAAGGCGCCAATCAGCACATTCGCCGTGTCTATCATGACTTCAATTTCAGTTTCTTCATCTTCTGGGTTTTCAAGCTTCATTAGCTTGGCCATATCTTGAAATGAAGAATCATGGAACAGTAATAATGCTTCTCCGGCTACACCGGCACCAATGAACCCCTGGCATAGCGCCGATACGGTACTCTGCTCCTCGGTGGCCTTCAGCGTCATGGTAAGTTCGCTGACTTCAAGTACGTTAACGTTTGGAATAGGGAGTTTTACAAAGACATTTAACAACTTAGATAGTAGATCTGCGGCGCGGCCCATAGCGACGTTAGCAACCTCTTGGCAGGCGTCACGGAGATCGACTTGGATCATGGGGCCTTGGTTATGTTCAATACCCTGAGCTAACTCTAAAATACCGTATTCTTGTAGAATATGGCTAATAGCATCGGCACTAACAGGTTTTTGAATAAAGTCGAGGGCGCCTAGATTTCTGACTCGCTCATGAGCTTTAATCTGAATATCACCAGAAACCACAATAACCAGTGCGGGCAGATCTTCTTTTTGAATAGCTTCTAAGACTTGGTAGCCATCCATTACAGGCATGTTTAAATCGAGAAAGACCACTTCGCCTTTGCCTTCACGGATCGCCTCAATGCCTTCTAAGCCATTAGTAGCATAGGTGATTTCGACATCCCAATCTTTAGGAAGCGTGCGTGCCATCTGTTTTCTGGCTAACGCTGAATCATCACAAATTAATATCGGCAGCGACATTGTTATTATTGTTTCCTATTTATCCATTTACAGCTTAGTTACTCACGGCTAGCTTAAAATGCTCGTTGGTTGCCGCAGTTTGAAGTCCTTGTCACATTTTCGAAGCAATAACTTGCCGCTGAAATACAAAAATTGTATTTCAGTTTTAAATCCTTGGCTTATGCCTTCGAAATGAAATCTTACGGGGTAGCTTCCATGACATTATCCCTTATGAGAAGGGGATGCGCTACGACCCGATTATTAAATATCAACTTACCAATAGAAAGTCTTATTTGATGACAAAAAAATGACGAATGTCATATTCCCTATGTATGTTATAGCTATTAACCAAATATTCCAAATGTGTTAACTTTGCTTTCTGGACAGACCACTTGGCAAGGAAGGGCAGCAACATGACTCATGATTTAGTACGTATCAGCAAAAATAACGGCATTGCTTTTGTGAGCCTGAATCGGCCGGATAAGTATAATGCATTGAATTATGAGCTGTTTCATGAAATTGATCTCTGTATAAAAAAATTAGCACGAGACAAAACCCTGACAGCGGTAGTGTTGTTTGGTGAAGGTGGTAATTTTAGCTCAGGCTTAGATGTAAAAAGTGTAATGAGTTCGCCGTTAGATGCGGTTAAATTACTGTTTAAGCTGCTTCCCGGTAACACCAATCTTGCTCAGCGGGTTTCTATCGGCTGGAGGCGATTACCCGTTCCGGTTATCGCGGTGCTGGAAGGGATATGTTACGGCGGCGGTATGCAAATAGTCTTAGGTGCAGATTTTAGAATCGCGGCACCAGATTGCAAGATGTCGATAATGGAAGCGAAATGGGGGCTAGTACCAGACATGGCTGGCCTTGCAGGACTGAGAGAGTTAATGCCAAGAGATCAGGCGCTTATGCTTACAATGTCAGCAGATGTTATTTCTGCTGAGCAGGCCTTATCGATGAATTTGGTGACGAAAGTGGCAGAGAACCCTATGGCAGCCGCTACGGCTTTAGCAAGCAAGCTAGCACAAACATCCCCCGATGCTAATGCGGCCATTAAGCGCAGCATTAGTAAAAGTTGGTCAGCTCCTATTCGTCAGCTATTAGGCCGAGAGTCTTGGTATCAGGTGCGCTTATTGCTGGGAAAAAACCGAGTGATTGCAGCACTAAGGCAGACTAAGAAGCCGGATAAAACCTACCAAAACAGGCAATCTGGCTGGTAATTTTTAATTGAGAATATGAAATGTGATCGGCTTCACGAAAGCTTATGTTTTAAGTGTGGTGATGAATGGCTTCTTTTACACTCGCATTCCTTATCGATTCCGGTAGTAGGACATTAATTCTACTATTGTTTATTGGTATACCAACTAAAAATCATTGGAAGCTTATTACTCATGCGTGAACTTTTTGAACGTTTTCTCTGGAGCAGCCGCTTGTCGGTTATGTTTGGTGTCTTGTCATGTATTATGGCTGCGTTTGTGGTCTTTGCTATGGGCCTCAGAGATGTTGTACACATGATTGAGCTTATTCTTGGTTATGTATTCAGTGGCAGCCACGCAGTGCGCAACGATCTGGTGATGGTTGTGGTGGAGATCTTAGATACCTTCCTACTCGGCGCAGTATTGCTTATTTTTGCTTTCGGTCTATATGAGTTGTTTATCAGTAATCTTAAAGATGCCAGTAAGAGTGACGCTGGTGGTAAGATTTTGATTATCAGCAGCATAGATTCATTAAAGAGTAAGTTGGGTAAAGTGATCTTAATGATGTTGATTATTAAGGTGTTTTCTTTCTTTACCGATATGAAGCCTACCTCTATGTTGGATCTACTCTATATGGGCATTACCGTAGTCTTGATTGCTGGAGCCTTAAAGCTGAGTAAAGACTAACTTGATACTCGGTTTTAATAGAATAAAGCCTATCCATTTGGATAGGCTTTATTGATCCTGCTGGCAAATCCTTCAATTAACTCGAGGCTATTATCCCACGCCATCTCAAGTGTTAAGTCTAGCGCTAAGACTTGCTGACTGTAGCGAGTCGGCGCATTAGCAGGCGCCAAGCTTCTCCTCTTCAGCTGAGTGGAAATTGATGCCGCTGTGCCATCTTTAGATTGAATATCCAATACAGGAATGGCTAGTGAGGCTAGCTTTTCAGGCAGAGCATTGTTGACCGACTCCAGCTCGCTATAGGGATTCACTATCACCAACAAATCGGGCATAGGCAGACGTTTGCTTGCTAATAGCTCTATGATTAGGTTGGCACTATCTCCCATGGTCACCAGCATTCTTTTACCTGAAAAATGTTTACCTAGCGCATCGAGCTGCGCCATGGAGGCGAGCATAAAATCTTGCTGTAGTTTGGTCTTAGCTACTTGCTCTGCGGTGAGTTGACTATCACTGGCTTGCTCTGGCTGCTTAGTAAGCTGATTGCCAGTTTCAATTGCTGTGTTTATTTCAGTGCTTGTGTCGGCAGGCTCTGGCGGTGTCAGGGCTAAGGTTGCCCACCCCGCATCGTTTAGCTCACGTCTTAGATAACTCGCTAAGCCAGGAGCATCGGCGCGTTCCCCTAGGGCAGGCACGATAATGGCTAAGCCGAGTTGTTTGTGGCCTAACCAAGGCCGCAATAGAGCCGGAACGCTTTGGTTCTCGACCTGTAGTTGCTTGACCTCGCTAGCGGGAAGGTAGCTGTAATCGGCGTTAGATGCCGATGCTATAAATGAGCCAGTGTAAGTTATAGCGCCACAAATAAGGCTGATAAGAGTAAGAGGTTTAACTAAAATAGCTGAGAACTTCATACTGGTGATCATATCCACTGAGATAGGAAGGCCCAGCAGTATAACCTTTACACTGTGTTTATAAAAACCGGCTTATTAAAAAGCCCTGAATGATCAGGGCTTTTTGGATTGGAAAAGTATCTGTTAGCTCAATGCTAATGTCAGCGCGACTTAAGCGTGGCTAACTAACACGAGTCTAATGGCATCGAGTTGTAGTTGGCTGCTGTCTAAGTAGCGGTTTAACTCAGCCATCTGTTCGCTTAAGTGACTTAGCTCTTCATCACGGATGTTAGGGTTAACCGCTTTTAGCACCTTCAAACGTTCGAGCTCACCAGATAGCTGGCTGGTCATCTTCTCACGAGCACACTGAGTAAGAGTTTCAAGCTGGGTCGTAGCAAAGCTCTCAGCCTTAGCAAATAGTGGGTGCAAGATAGCTTGTGATGCATTAACCAACTTGCTGGCGATATGACGATTAACCGCACTGAGTTGCTTGTTGAAGCTCTCGTACGTCACATTGTCAGACAGGTTGTTGCCGTTCTTATCCAGCAACACACGGATAGGTGTTGGCGGTAAATAACGGTAAAGCTGGCTCGACTTAGGTGCAGAGGCATCGGCTAAATAGATAAGCTCAAGGAACACAGTACCCGCAGGTAGCGCCTTGTTCTTCAATACTGCCACGCTAGTAGTACCAGTTTCTGATGAGGTGATTAAGTCCAGACCAGTCTGTACTAGCGGATGCTCCTGGGTGATTAGCGCAATATCATCACGAGACAATGCCATCTCACGATCGAAGGTCACGGTAATACCATCTTCTGGTAAGCCAGGATAAGTAGGGAACATCATGTGCTCACTAGGGTGCAATACAATGGCGTTCTCGCCGCTATCTTCTTGCTCGACACCGATAATGTCCCAAAGACGGATCACAGAGCCAATAAGCTGAGTATCTTCATCTTTATCTGCCAGAGTTTTCACTAGCTGGTTTGCTCGCTCGCCGCCGTGAGAGTTAATCTCAAGCAGTTTATCGCGGCCCTGTTCCATTGCCACTTTTAGTTCTTGATAACGCGCCTTAGTGCCATCTAGTAGACTTTCAAGCACTGCTTCATCGTTATTAAGCAGGGTCTCTAATAGCTCAGCAGAGAATTCATTAAACAGAATGTGACCACTTGGACAGGTGCACTCAAAGGCATTTAGCCCCTGGTGATACCACTGCATCAATCTTTCTTGCGCTGTATTGGCTAAGAAAGGTAAGTGGATCTCAACATCGTTTTTCTGACCAATACGATCAAGACGACCGATACGCTGTTCTAGCAGATCTGGGTTTAACGGCAGATCGAACAATACTAGATTGCTGGCGAACTGGAAGTTACGACCTTCAGAACCGATTTCACTACAGATAAGCGCCTGTGCACCACCTGACTCTTGCGCAAAGTAGGCACCGGCCTTATCGCGCTCGATGATCGACATGCCTTCATGGAAGACAGTCGCTTGAATACCTTCACGAGTACGCAAGGCTTCTTCTAGGCTCAAAGCGGTTTCGGCTTGGCTAGCGATAATTAGCACTTTCTTGCTGCGGTTGGTCTTTAGGAAGTCAATTAGCCAGTCCACACGTGGATCGAACTTCCACCATGCCGCACTGCCACTGTCGAAGTCTTGGTAGATCTTCTCAGGGCTTAATACTTGGCGAACTTTAGCATTAGTGTCTAAGTGCTTGTTCATCATAGAGCTAACGCGATAAGCAGTAACATACTGCTCAGGCATCTTCTGTGGATGTACATGCAAGTTACGCACAGGGAAGCCTTTCACCGATGCACGGCTGTTACGGTAAAGTACGCGACCTGTACCGTGGCGATCGAGTAGATCTTGTAGCAGTTCGTCACGAGCTTGGAAGCGACTATCAGCATCGGCTGCATCGTCTTGAATTAGCGCGATTGACGCACCGATATCTTTTTCAGACAGAAGCTCAGTTAAGCTAGCAATCGATTCGCTTGATAGCGACTCACCAGAGGCAAGGGCGTCGGCAGCTGTAGCAACGTCTTTGTAGCTGTCTTCTTCTTTTAAGAAAGCTTCATAGTCGTAAAAACGATCCGGATCTAGTAGGCGTAGACGCGCAAAGTGGCTCTGGTGACCTAGCTGATCGGGGGTTGCGGTAAGCAGTAGAACGCCAGGGATCTCTTCACTCAAGGCTTCAACAATTTGGTAAGCACGGCTAGGCGCTTCTTCCGACCACTCTAAGTGATGGGCTTCATCGACAACCATTAGATCCCAGTCGGCATCTAGGGCTTGATCTAAACGACGCTTCTTACGCAATAGATCCAGTGAACAGATCACTAGCTGCTCGGTATAGAAAGGGTTGTCGTGATCGGCATAGGCTTCAACACAACGGTCTTCATCAAATACTGAGAAGCGTAGGTTAAAGCGGCGCAGCATCTCTACTAACCACTGATGACGCAGTGTGTCAGGCACGATCACTAAGATACGCTCGGCGCGGCCAGTCAGTAGTTGCTGGTGGATAATCAAACCAGCTTCGATGGTCTTACCTAGACCTACTTCATCGGCAAGCAATACGCGCGGCGCAAAACGTTGACCGACTTCGTGTGCAATCCACTGCTGATGCGGGATCAATCCAACACGTGGCCCTTGCAGTCCCAGTAGATCGGATGTCGCTAATTTATTTCGTAGCAGTTGGCACTGGTAGCGCACATTGAATCTATCTAAGCGGTCGATTTGACCTGCAAACAGACGATCTTGTGGCTTATTAAAGCGGATATTGTGATTCAACAAGGTTTCGCGCAGGCTAACTTGTTCACCAGTTTCGCTATGGGTGCCGTGGTAAATAATCAGTGAATCTTTTTCTTCAACTTCAGTTACCGTCAACTTCCACTCTTCGTGGCTTTCTACGGTATCACCTGGGTTGTAAATAACACGAGTGAGTGGGGCTTCTGTACGGGAAAACAATCTGTTTTCGCCTGTTGCAGGGAAAAGAACGGTCACCATGCGACCCTCTACTCCAACTACGGTACCTAAACCTAATTCTGATTCGGTGTCACTGATCCAACGTTGACCTAAGGAAAACGGCATTTAAAACTCTCATATACTGGGTGAATCACAAGGGGCGCGTATGTTATACCAATCGTGAGCATATTGAAAATTGAACCCACTAATATTCACCCCAATCTGAGATAATAGTGTACAAAATAATCAGTTGCACTGGAGGTTTTTTTTGTTTCACAGTGCTGTCACATTGTGTCGATATTAATGAATCAAGCTTTGCCGCCTGCAAAAAGAAGGCGGCGGCATTGAAGCTGGGCAATATTGGTGGCAATATGAGATTAGGGTTAACAATTTTTTTACAATAAAAAGGGAGCTACACCGATCTCGTAATCAAAAAATGAATGCACAATTGGAGGCGCCATGGAACAAGACGACAGAAAGTTGTTTGTACTGGATACCAACGTATTACTGCATGAACCTTTAGCTATATACTCGTTTAAGGAACATGATGTAGTCGTGCCGATGACAGTTCTAGAAGAACTGGATTTGATTAAGGATAGAAAACGAGACGTCAGTCGCGATGCGAGAGTTGCGATTAGAGCATTAGAAGATATTTTGGGAGGACAGACGACACCTGAGCAGATTGTTAAGGGCGTTCCGCTACCAAGACGAGAGGACCACGGTGACGTTTCCGGCACCCTATCAATTTTCCCCGACCATCAGATAGAGTTCACCATCGGCAGTATGCCTGGTGACAATAACGATAACCGCATCATTAATACCGCGCTGCATCTGCAAGAGTTACATCAACCTCGTAAAGTGGTTCTGGTTACTAAAGACATCAATATGCGTCTTAAGGCCAAAGGTGCGGGTATTCAGCAGGTAGAAGATTATCGTACCGATCAGTTGATCGATGATATTCGTTTCCTGACTAAAGGTTTCCACCGTTTCGATGGCAACTTCTGGGAGCGTACCGACGATGTCACCACAGAAAGTGACGGTCGCCATACAGTGCATAGCGTGCCACTCGATAAGCTCGGCGACGATATGTTCTACACCAATCAGTACCTATTGGACGACAGCGGTGAGTTTTGTGGTCGTATCGTCGAAAAGACACCTACTGAGCTTAAGTTTTTAGATCTTGGTCAGGAAAGGTTGCTAAACCTTGAAGCTTGGGGAATAAGACCTAAAAACGTCTATCAAGGCATGGCGATGCAAGCGCTGATGGATCCCGATATCGACTTAGTGATTTTAACTGGTCCCGCAGGTTGTGGTAAAACCTTGCTGGCCTTGGCCGCCGCATTGGAGTTGGTGGTTGAGCGTGGTCAGTATGAAAAGGTGATTGTGACCCGTAATACGCCAGAGATTGCCGAGTCTATCGGTTTTCTCCCCGGCACTGAGGAAGAGAAAATGGCCCCTTGGCTGGCGGCAATTACCGATACTCTAGAGGTATTGCACAAGCATGATGTAAATCCCAGTGGCAGCATGAATTATATTATGGATAAGGCCAATATCCAGTTTAAATCGATTAACTTTATGCGGGGGCGTTCTATTCAAAACTCTGTGGTGATCCTGGATGAGTGTCAAAACTTAACCGCGTCACAAATTAAAACCATGATCACCCGAATGGGCGAGGGAACCAAGCTAATCTGTAGTGGTAACCTAGCGCAGATCGACTCAAATTATTTAACCGCAGTCACTTCGGGACTCACCTATATTGTCGAGCGTTTTAAAGACTTTGATGGCAGTGCCAACATCTACCTCAATGGCGTGGTACGTTCGCGTTTAGCCGAGTTTGCAGAAGAAAACCTCTAGCTAATATTGTTTTATTTGGCTAATGATTGGGGCCTCACACTCGTTGAGGCCCTTTTTAACTTTTAAGTTACATTTTTAAGCTATTATTGAAAGCTATCTTACTGATATTATTAACTCAGAAGTCCTGTACTCGCATGGCATATTGAGATTAAGCTCAACAGAGCATACCAAGGGTTGTAAATGAAACGGATTGAGCCGACTCTTCAGCTAAAGTCAACGATTCAAAAGAACTATAACAGAGCGGTTTTTTACACCTATATAGGCGTAATCATCATGGCTTTGGCAACGGCTTGGGTGTCATTCGACCGCCAAAAAGCTCAGCTGATCGAGCAGACTGAAGAGATGGTTGAGCGCCATGTACTACAAGTAGACTTGCTGCTTGAGTCGAGTATGAAAGCCGTTACCAGTTTGCGTAACGTTGCCGTCGACCATTTACGTTTAGGCGAATTGGTGCGTAAAGACCGACTGCCGCAATATGAAAAGTTTAATGAAAGTGGTCAGTTCTTTACCTTGGAGCCTGCCTACGCCAAGAGTGGTGAGCCGTTTACCAACATGGGCCGCATTACAGGTTCAGGCTCGCTAAATGGTCGTAGCGACAAGTTCTATCAAGAACTTGAGATGCTGTTTGAGCTATCTCTGTCATTCCCTGTAGCGAATGAAGCCGCACCTAAAGCCTCATCGATTTATTACATCTCCAAGCGCCGCATCATGTCATATTTTCCGTGGCCGGCAGATGAGCAGCGTTTTCGCGATGAGCTGCTTAATAAGAAGCAGTTCCAGTTAGTCACGCCATCAAATAACCCTCAGCGCAGTGTTGCCTGGAGCCCAGCTTACGTTGAAGCCACGGGCAAAGGGTTGCTGACCACCCTAGGGATCCCCATCTATCTAGAAGACGAGTTTATAGGCTCGATTAACTTAGATATGACCTTGGCTTCGTTACGTAAGCAAATTCGCCTGTATTTTAAAATGCCCGGCACAGTGATTTTGCTAGATCAGAACAACAATATTCTGACCCATAGTGATATCGATACTTCAGATGTTAATCGCGTCTATCACATCAGCCAGAAGATCCCATCTGAGCTGCATTCGATCCCAGAGTCTGAGCTATTCGATGCCCACGAAGGCATTATCCGTAACGGTTATTATATCCACTCTGTGGCGCTGCATAACGCGCCATGGCGCTTGCTCTATCTGCAAGATGTCGATGAGCTATTTAAAGATTCATGGGAAAAATTGGAGCTAACCTTCGTGCTGGTAGTCATGGCGCTATCTGTGCTGGTGACGATTGTTCACTGGTTGACTCGTCGATCGTTCGTTAATCCCGCCTCCAGACTATTGACCTATCTAGAGGAGTGCTCGGCTGAGCCCATTAAGCCGCCAGAAAAGATCACCGTAGGTTGGGCTCCCTGGTTCCAACTGGTGAGCCGGATTTTTGAAGAAAACAAGCAATATACTCGTCACCTTGCCGAGCAAAACAGGCGACTCGATAAGCTGGTGGCCCAACGTACCGAAAGGCTAAAAGACACCACCGAGCGGCGTGAGCAGGAATATGCCTTGCTACGATCACTACTGGATTCGATCCCTGAAGCGATTGTGTTTAAAGATAAAGAGGGCCGCTATCTAGGTTGTAACAAGTCGGCAGAGCGAATGTTGGGCTTTAGCGAAAGTGAAATGATCGGCCAGTTCTCCGATGCCTTGACGGCCGACGAACAGTCGGCCCGTATTCGCGCCGAAGATGAGCGGGTATTGACCGAGAGAGCGCCGCTACGTTACCAAGAAAAGGTGGAGCTTGCCGGTAAGCCTGTGCTGCTCGACACCTTGAAGATCCCATTCTACAACCGTCGTGGCGAGCTACTGGGTTTGATTGCAGTATGGCGCGATGTGACTCGTGAGTACGAGTCGGCAGAGCAGTTACGTTTGTCGGAAGAGCGTTATCACCTTGCCATGGACGCGGTAGAAGACGGTCTATGGGACTGGTATTTAGACTCAGAGCAGATCATTTGTAATCCGGCTTACTATTCGATGCTGGGCTATAAGGTTAATGAGTTCCCAGCCTTAGTGTCGACTATCGATGAGCTTATTCATCCCGATGACCGCATGAGAGTGGAAGAATATCGCGAGCAGTATCTTGCTAACCCAGTAGGTGCCTACGATATCGAATTTAGAATGCTAGGCAAGAACGGTGAGTATCACTGGTTACTTTCCCGTGGTCGTGTAGTGGAATATACCCCTAATAACCAGCCTAAACGTATGTTGGGTACTCACAAGGATATTACTCGTCATAAACGCAACGAAGTCGCCATGCTCGAGGCTAAGCAGGACGCTGAGATGGCGAACCTATATAAGAGCGAATTTTTGGCCAATATGAGTCATGAAATTCGCACGCCGATGAACGCCATTATCGGTATGTTGCAGCTAGCGCAGCGCACTTCGCTCACGCCGCAGCAGAAAGATTACCTAGAGAAAGCGGGTTTCTCGGCGCACTCACTACTGCGGATCATCAACGACATCTTGGATTTCTCTAAGATCGAAGCCGGTAAGTTAGAGCTTGAGCGTGTCGCCTTCCCACTGGATAAGGTGTTAGATCATGCGCTGGATCTTAACGCGCTGAAGGCGCAAGAGAAGGGCGTAGAATTACTACTTTATGCACCTGTTACCGCTGGCTTGATTTTAGAAGGCGATCCGCTGCGTCTCGGTCAGGTACTGATTAACTTGCTGTCGAATGCGGTGAAGTTCACTCAGTCCGGTGAAATTGAGCTTGGTTGTGAAGATGTGGGTGAACGCGATCATCGTATTACGCTTAAGTTCTGGATCCGCGATACCGGGATCGGGATCAGTAAAGAGCAGCAAGCAACGCTGTTCGATGCCTTTGCCCAGGCCGATGGCTCTACCACACGTAAATATGGCGGCACCGGCTTAGGCTTATCTATCAGTAAGCACTTAGTGTCTCTCATGGGCGGCACTATGCAGGTCGAGAGTGAGATGAGTGTCGGCAGTACCTTTAGTTTCACCATTAGCTTCGAAATTGCCGAAGAGGGTCATGTGTTACCTCTAGTCGTGCCAGAGACCGTAGGTAATTTAAAGACCTTGGTTATCGACGATAACCCTACGGCGCTGCAGATCTATTCGAGTGTGATGCGAGACTTCCACTTTAATGTTGATACCGCCGCTAGTGGACCAGAGGGCTTGTATAAGCTCAGTAAGGGCCCAGTAGATCTGCTACTGCTCGACTGGATGATGCCAGAGATGGACGGCATCGAAGTGATCAAAGAGATCGATGACATGGTGGCAGATGGCCGATTAGAGAAGCGTCCTATTATCATTATGATGACAGCTTACACTGCCGAGCCGATGCAAAAAGATGTGGAGGCGGCTAACGTCTTCGCCCTATTGCAGAAACCGTTCAAGGCTTCTTCTTTGTTCGATCAAATTATTTCCGCATTTGCTGATGAGCCGAGTTTAAATCCGTTGCCTGAAGTGAATGAAGAAGAATCAGATAAAGACTCTGGTTACGTCTTACTCGTTGAAGATAACTTCATCAACCAACAGGTGGCGACTGAACTGCTTAAGAGTGCGGGTTACACAGTCGATGTTGCTGAAAACGGCCAAATTGCGCTGGATATGCTCGATAAAGCCAAATATGACGCTGTACTGATGGATATTCAGATGCCGGTGATGGATGGTCTTACCGCGACTAAGGAGCTTAGAAAACGCTACTCCGTCGATGAACTGCCTGTAATAGCAATGACGGCTCACGCCATGTCTGGCGACAGAGAAAAGAGTCTGGCAGCAGGAATGAACGCCCATATTACCAAGCCGATCGTGCTCAGCGAGTTGTTTGACACCTTGAGTCACTGGATTGGCGAGTGTGGCAGGAAGTCTTAAATAGCCGCTTAACTGCGGCTTGAGCCAAATTTAAGTGATACTTGTTCAAATAGAAAAGATAGGCTTGCTAAAGTGCAAGCCTATTTATTAAGCTAAATGCCGAATCAATCCAAGCTACTCATTAATAATAAAGGCTATCGTTAGTGAGCCAATACGATAGCGACCAACAAAGATCAAGGAGATCGAATGAGACCTTATAAGCTCGCGCTGGCAATTGCACTCGCCGTTGTGCCTATGACCAGTGCTGTGGCTGCCACCACAAACACAGCGACTCTGATTAAAAACAGTCAGGCTGCGACAGGTTTCATTAATCTGTTTTATGACAAAACCTCGGGGGATCTTTACCTCGAAGCCAATAAGCTAGATCAACCTTTCTTAATGTTAACCAGCTTACCTCATGGTGTCGGCTCCAATGATATCGGACTCGACAGAGGTCAGTTAGGTCGTACTCGCATGGTGCAGTTTGAGCGTCATGGCCCATATCTGATTTTAAAGCAGCTTAATACTTACTATCGTGCCAATACTGAAAATGCTGCCGAGCAAAGAGCGGTAAAAGAAGCCTTTGCTGAGTCTGTTTTATGGCGTGGAAAACTGATTACAGGCAAGCGTAATCTGGTTGCTCTTAACGATCTGGTCGTTAAGGATCTGCACGGTATCAGCGATGTGTTAGAGCAAACAAAGCAGGGGAGCTACCAGTTAGATCAATCTAAGTCGCTGATCTTACCTGAAGGGGTGAAGTCTTTTGAACGCAATAGCGACATCGATGTACTGCTTACCTTTGATGCCGCTAAAGAAGGCAATTATGTTGCTCAGGTAACCCCTGATGCTAAGCATCTATCTGTGCGTCTGCGTTACTCATTTATTGCCTTGCCTGAAGAGGGGTATCAGGCTCGTGCTTATCACCCACTAAGCGGCTATTTGTCGGATGAATACCTCGATTACGCTACCCGTGTCGATGAAGATATTCGTCAGCGTTTTTTATTGCGCCACCGACTTGAGAAAGTAACCCCAGGCTCAGCGCCAAGCCAAGTGGTTAAGCCGATTACCTATTATCTTGATCCTGGCGTTCCAGAGCCAATTAGGACTGCATTATTAGAGGGAGCAAGATGGTGGGAAGATGCCTTCACCCATGCCGGCTTTATTAACGGTTTTAAGGTCGAGCTGTTACCCGAAGATGCCGATCCACAGGATGTACGCTACAACATGATCCAGTGGGTGCACCGCGCTACTCGTGGCTGGTCTTATGGCTCTGCAGTAACAGATCCACGCACAGGTGAAATTATCAAAGGCCATGTCACTCTTGGTAGCCAACGCGTACGCCAAGATCACCTAATCGCCCGTGGCTTAACTGCAGGCTGGCAAGACAGAGCCGCTGCCGATGATGCCTCTATGGCTCTAGCGCTGGCGCGTATTCGTCAGTTATCCGCCCATGAGGTGGGGCACACATTAGGCTTAGATCATAACTTCTCTGCATCGAGCAATAGCAACGCCTCTGTGATGGATTATCCGCATCCTATGGTAACCATCAACGGCGATAAAATTGATATCAGTAAGCCTTACGATGAAGGCATTGGCGCTTGGGATAAATACACCGTGGCCTATGGTTATGGTGAATATGGCGCGCCAGAAGAGGAAGCGCAGGGGCTTGCTAAGCTCAGAGACGATGTGGCTAAGCAAGGGCTTAGATATATTGGCGAGGCAGACTCTCGCTCCGCAGGCGCGAGTAATGCCTATGCTAGTCTTTGGGATAACGGCAACGATCCGGTAGCAGAGCTTAGCCGACTCGGCGAAGTGCGCGCTAAGGCAATCGCCGATTTTTCTGCTGAGGCGTTACTTGCAGAGCAGCCACAAGGTGAGCTACAAGATGCGTTTGTGCCTATCTACTTGCTGACACGCTTTCAAATTGCTGCGGCGGCCAAGATGATTGGTGGTACCACCTATGACTATGGTGATGGAGTGGATAGTAAAAGCTGGCACTATGTTGCTCCAGCTGTGCAGTTGCAGGCACTTGAGGCCTTGTTAGCGACCTTATCACCAGATGAGCTCGCCATTGAGGAGACGCTTGAGCAAGTGTTGGTGCCTAAGGCGGGTAACTACTATAAAACTCGTGAGAGCTTCGATTCCGGTTTAGGTGTGATTACCGATCCCTTAGGTATGGCGGAAGTGTTGAGCCGTTTAACCCTGTCGCAAATCTATACCGCTGAGCGCATGAATCGCGTTAATCAGGCTTATCTAAGCGATAAGGAGCAGTTATCTGTTTCTAAGCTAACCGATAAGGTACTCGCAAGCACAGTGTTTAGCGACATCCCTACCGGGCCTGAGCTTGGTGTGTGGATGCGAGTCAATACCGTGACCATAGATAGCTTGTTAGCGGCTTTGCATAATCCTAAGACAAGACCTGAAGTGAAGGCGCAATTAGCCGAGCGTTTAGCGTATACGGTAAAGCAGCTAAAGCGTAAGGTTAAGCGAGTGAGTGCCTATGAAGCCGCTCATTATGCCTGGTTACAACAAGGCATTGAAAAGGGGCTTAAGGATGCGAAGTACCAGCTGATTACTAAGCCGTTGGCACTGCCGCCCGGATCACCGATTTAAGCTAATGGGCTTACCGATTTAAGCTAACGGGCTCGCTGAGTTAAGCTTAAGTCGGTTAATCGCCATCAGCATAAGAATAACTGGCGCGACTATCGCGCCTTTTTTATTGCCGTTTGTTAATAATAGTTTCCTTGATACGAAACTATTTTGAATTTTATCAGTCTATTATCGCAGTCCTTGTTTATTTATTATTGCTGATGATAAAAGCGTTAACTCATTGGGTATTACTTATCTCCTTGTTGGGACAGTTTCTGCTGACTCCTGCAATGGCGTTGCCCGATCAGTTACATCAGCTTGAAGATCACCTGCCCCAATCCATTGTTCTGTCCGATATTGAGGCAAACTTTGTTAAGAACGAGCTTGCGCATAATGATGTGAGTACCACCAATAAGGCCTCGAATCTATTTAGCTTAATTGCAGAAATTGGCGACCAAGTTAACAACTCGATTTGTGAAGCAAGTTGTCAGATGTTGGCTTCAGGACACTGCATGAATCACAGTACTTGTGGTCCCGGGCTAGGTTCAATTTGTGTTTTGTCGCTAAAACAGAACATTAGCCGAGGCGGGATAGATGGACCTAGCTGGCCGGTTAAAACCGTTAAACTTCATATTGTTACCCCCCCTCCAATTGCATAAAGAGTCATCTTAAACCGATATTTTTGGGTTCAAATTGTATCAAAATGCAATATTTGTGTCTTTTTCATTCTCTAAAACAGATAGATCATGTAGGCTGTTTGTTAAGCGAATGTAGGCAAATAAGATTGGAGTTGTATATGAATAAGTTAACCAGCGTAGCCTTAACACTAGCAATTGGCTGTATCTCTAGTTCTGCAATGGCAGAACGACCAGATTTTTCGAAGACATCAGCAGCACGTGCTGATTACGATTTTTCTAAAAACCTATCAGCTGCATCACAGCAACTAAATAAAGTCGAACGCATTTCAACTCGACATGATTTCTCAAAGACATTAGCCGCAACCAGTGGTTATAGCTTTGCTAAGAATCCACATGTTGAGCCAGTGAAACACGCACATCCTTCAAGCCAGCACGATTTCTCTAAGACAGAAGCACTGCTCGATGCAAGTATGTAAGGGTTAGATGTGAGTGAAAGGGCTACTGACGAGTAGCCCTTTTTTATGGCTGCAATTTAATCTTAGTGGTGGCTAACCTCTGCATCATCTTGTTTTTTACCTAGCCTATAAGAGTCAATGACGCCAAAACCCCAAGCCAGAATAAAGCCGAAAGTGGCGATATTAATATACAGCGCCTCGTTACCCACTGGTGCTTGAGTCACTGCGCTATAGATGGCGTCGAGTTGTAGCGGTAGCTCTCCATTTAAGATTTGCTGCGAGATCTCTTGCGCGCGCTCATAAGCATGCCACAGCAGAAAAGACAGAGCGGCAAGGGTGCTAACTAATAAGATGTTACCCATGGTGCGCTTTTTCAGATAAAAATGGCCACTACCGGGGCAGACAAAGGCTGATAGCAGAGCTGCTTTTATAGATGTTTTCATGGTGTGTTTATCAGTACCTTGATGAATAGGCTAATTGGAGATCACTCTAAATCGATACGGCGGATCGCTTGTGTGAGAAAGTCACTCTTAGCTTGGAGGCGAGATTTTATCTCATCATCACTTCGATAGGCACTTAGTTGGCTGTTTACGCCTTGGAGTTCTTGTACTAACCAGCCGCGGATCATCACGTAATAGCGCGAATCAGTACCATAATGGCTAATCAATTCTAGCGAATTTTTAGAGGGGGTTTTTATGGCGTTATCAACTGATTTAACCATCACGCCAATATTATATTCTTCAGACTGCTCAGGTGTATTCGCCTGAACTGGCATGGTCAGCACTGCGCTTAATAACCCAGTGCTTAATAGCCTTGTACTTAATAGCTGTGCGCTAGTGGTCAGTTTATTGTGGTAGTTAAACTTCATTTACGCCCCCAATCAGCAAATTGATTAGGCTAGATTAGCAGCCAGAAAGGGCAAATACTCTTAAATTTTTGTTTATCTAATATTGATACTATCAATATGAAAAAACCTGATTAAGCCAGTTGGCTTAATCAGGGGCGCCGGGAAGCAAATTTTCGGGGTTGACGATTACTTGAGTGTTGACCTCCTTATTGAGAACGCATACTCAGTGTCCTTATCTGGCTTACAGATTGAGATCCGCTTATGCGGTCTGTTTGCGTGGACAAGGAATTCTGAATGCTAAGGTGTAGGTCACCGGCAAAACGATTAATGTCAGTACTGACGCAAAACCAAGGCCGAAGATAATCGTGATAGCCATCGAGCCAAAGAAAGCATCAGATAGCAGTGGGATCATCCCCAGCATAGTGGTAATTGCCGCCATCAATACGGGCCTGACGCGGCTCAAAGCCGAGTCGACAACCGCTTGGTAAGCCTCTTTTCCTTGCGATAACTCAAGGTTAATTTGATCAACCAATACAATGCCATTTTTAATGATCATGCCGGTTAAACTCAGTAAGCCCAGTAGCGCCATAAAGCTAAATGGTGCATCAAATAACAGTAAACCTGACACCACACCAATTAAAGATAATGGCACCGTAAACCAAATCACCAGTGGCTGTCTGACAGAGTTAAATAGCAGTACCGTGATTAAAAACATTGCCAAATAACCTAGCGGAATTGAGCTAAATACTGATTCCTGCGCTTCAAGCGAGGTTTCATATTCACCGCCCCATTCAAGCTCATAACCAGCGGGCAATGAGATCGCTTCGATATCGGCTCTGATCTTTCTAAATACCGAGTCGGCGGTTTCGTCTGTGCCGTTAATCGGATCGGCCAGCACTGAAATCACCCGTTTACGATCGCGGCGCATGATCAGCGGATCTTCCCACTCAGTGGCAAAGTCAGATACCACCTGAGTTACTGGCACGAAAGTATTGTTTTCACTGCTCCAAATTTGCAGCTTCCAAATACTTTGTGCATCCAGACGTTCTTCAGCAGGGGCACGAGCAATAATAGGCAGTAGATGGCTGTTTTCACGATAGGTGCCCACTTGCTGGCCACTAAAGTTAGTCAGTAGGGCGTTATCGAGATCTTGCTTACTAATACCGGTTTCACGCGCCTGTGCTAGTGCTAGCTGTGGACGCACTAAAGTCACTTGGTTACGCCAGTTATGACGTACGCCTACAGCTGTTGGTTCAGCTTTTAATACAGCTTCAGCTTGGGCGGCAAGTTGGCGCAATACCTGTGGATCTTCACCATAAAAGCGCGCTTCAATCTTAGCCGCAGGGCTTGGACCATTTTCCATATACTTAAAGCGATATTGCGCTTCTGGATACTTAAGGCTCAGCTCACGTTCCAGTACCCGCATATATTTATTTAGCGTCTCAAGATCGGTCATTTCCAGTAAGATCTGACCATAAGCTTTGTAGCCTTTCTCTGGTACGTAAGACAGTACAAAGCGCTGCGCACCTTGGCCTACAACCGTGGTGAGGTTGACTAAGCCAATATCTTCGGCTTGTTGCTGTGCCATTAAGTCGGTTTCAATGCGGCTTAATAAGCGTTCAGTAGCTTTAATATCTGAGCCTTCTGGCATCCACACATCAACAAAAAACATCGGCGTGTTTGACGCTGGGAAGAACACGTTCTTTACATGAGCAAAACCAAATACAGATGAGATAAGTGCAGCAATCACCAGTATTAATGTTACCGCTCTAAAGCGCATCGCTAGGTTTAACGTTTGGCGATATAAACCAAATAACCAACCTTTGTATGGATCATCATTCTCCTCTTCGCTGGCCACACCGTCTTTAAACATTAAGTTGCAGAAGAACGGCGTTAGGGTCATGGCGGTGATCCAGCTGATAAACAGCGAGATCAACAAGACTTGGAATAATGAGGCACAGAACTCACCAGTAGAGTTGTCAGACAAACCAATCGGCGCAAACGCGATAATGGCAATAATGGTGGCACCAAGTAGCGGCCACTGAGTTTGCGAAATCACTTGCTTAGCGGTTTCTAGTCGAGTTTGACCACGCTTAATGCCAATTAATATGCCTTCGGTAACTACAATCGCGTTATCAACTAACATACCTAGCGCGATAATTAGTGCGCCCAGCGAGATGATCTGCAGCTCAATATTGAGCACATTCATCACCACAAAGGTACCTAAAATAGTCAGCAGCAATACCAAGCCCATTAATAGGCCAGAACGAACACCCATAAAGATAAGTAGTACGCCAATAACGATCGCAATTGACTCGGCCAAGTTAACCAGAAAGCCATTGACCGTCTGGTCCACCATCTTGCTTTGGTCATAAACCGTATCCAGTGACATGCCAATCGGTAGCTCGCTATTAAGCTCCGCCATACGCGCGTTTACCGCTTCACCGACTTTAACTACGTTAACGCCGCTAGAGAATGCGATACCAATCGACAGCGCTTGCTTGCCATCGGCATGATAAATGCTGCTTGGTGACTCTTCAGTGTCTTTGTAAATCTTGGCAATATCGCCTAAGTAGATAAGCTTGGCACTGCCCGGCGGGCTAATAACCAAACGCTCCATCTGGCTAACATTATTAAACTCGCCCGTTGGGTGAATACGAATACGGTTATCGCCAACTAACATGCTACCTGCGTTAGATACCACGTTTTGACTGTTGATCAGACCATAGATGTAGTTTTGATCTAAACCTAATGCATTAAGCTTTTGCTGTGAGATCTCAACCACGACTTGCTCGTTAACAATACCGGCAATGGTGACTTTCTTAATGCCATCAACCAGTACCAGTTCACGGCGTAAAAAGTCGGCGTAGTTTTGCAGCTCACGGTCGCTATAGCCGTCACCGCTAACGTTGAGCAAGATGCCGTATACATCGCCAAAGTCATCGATAACTGATGGCGCCATTACCCCGGGTGGCAGTTCAACGGCCTTATCGTTGATTTTACGGCGAACTTCATCCCACACTTGTGGCAATTCTTCTGCGCCATAATTGTCTTTTATCTCGATTTCAATCTGCGACAGGCCAGCGCTGTTAACTGAGGTAATGTGCTTAATGCCATCAAGCTGCTGCAAGGCATCTTCAAGCGGCAGTGTGACTTCTTCTTCTACCTGCTCAGGTGACGCGCCCGGATAAGCGGTAACCACCAAAGCTTGTTTGATAGTAAATTCAGGAAACTCCAGCTGACCTAAGCTGAAGAATGAGATGCTACCGCCAACGAGGAGCAGCAAGGCAAACATCCAGCTAATGACTTTGTGGGTAATCGAGTATTCAGCAAAATTCATTCGTAAATCTCTTGTAAAGCAAGGTCAAAGCGCGAGTGCGCTTTGACACAAAATTAAGACGATAAAGCAGGCGATAAAACGGGGAATATCTTTGCGCTAGGGCGTCAGCTTATACGCCGCGCTGCCAGCGCAGCGGCTTAACCTGTAGGTCTTCCGATAGATACTGCACACCGGCCACAACAACTTGATCACCAACATTGATACCGTTAACAATTTCAATGCCATCGCTAGTGACTTTACCTAAGGTCACTTGGTGTTGGTTCACCTTGCCAAGCTCTGGGTTATAGGCCCAAACGATATGTTGGCCGTCGCTATCGCGCTTAGTAATCGCACTGGCAGGCAATACTGCAGTCACCGTGCGTAGCAGATTTTGCGTCACATCCATGGTTAGCTCGGCGCTCATGCCTGGTAATACCGTCATATTGCTTGGGCGTGGCAGGGTAAATACCACTTCATAGCTTTGGGTGCCCGGAGTCACTTGGGTCGCGTGCTCTTTCAATAAAGCTGCATAACTGCTGTTAGGGTTGTTGGCGAATCGCACTATCGGCTGAGTGATGGCATTAGGATTAAACTGACTGATGTTACCCGCTAATGATTCAGGCACTTGGATCACTACATCAATATTGCTGTCTTTTTGCAGCACCAATACCGACTGGTTTGCTTGGATCATCTGATAGTTATCGGTAGCGATTTTTGCCACAGTGCCAGCGTATGGTGCGGTTAGTTCGGTGTAACTTAGCTGATCTTGCGCGCTAGCAAGATTGGCTTTGGCTGACTTTAATTGTGCGCTAGCAAGATCATAGTCAGACTGCGAAATAAGCTCACGGCGCAGCAACTCACCTTTACGTTTAAAGTCTGCTTTAGCCAGTTCATAGTCAGCTTCGCGGTTAAGCAAAGTATTGCGGGCATCGCGATCATCTAGGCGTGCGAGTACAGCGCCTTTTTTAACCTGTTGCCCTTCAACTAAGTTAAATTCAACTAAATGGCCAGACAGTCTAAACGACAATTCGGCTTGCTTCGTCGCTGCAACTTTGGCGGGGAAGGTTCGTAATGATCCGGCATTAACGTCGGTAACTTCCAGCAATTTAACCGGACGAATACTCGTCGGCGCAACTTCGGTAGACTCTGCGCTACATCCGCTAACGATTACAGTGAAGAGAAGAAATGAAAGAGAAGTCGTCAGCTTATTCATAGTGCAAATATCCATATTACGTGTGGCTAATGTTTCGGAACGCAAAGATATCAGGCATTAGCGTTGAGTAAAATGGAATTATGTGGAATCATGAGTTCCATATAATGAGACTATTTAAGCTTGCTTTAGACTATTGAGTGTGAGCAAAGTGATAACTGCCCGTATTCAGCCCGTTAAATGCTAGAGATGTTGTAGATGAAAACTGAAGACATAACCCTGTTCCACCGAATTGTCGAAACCGGCAGTTTAGTGGAGGCGGCAGACATACTAAATCTGCCTAAATCCACCTTAAGCCGTCGCTTGCAGGCACTCGAAGACGAGCTTAATGTGAAGCTGTTTCATCGTCAAAGTAGGGCGATGACCCTAACAGCATCTGGCAGCCATTTTTATGATAAAAGTACTGCCATGCTGGCAATATTGGGGCAGACGTTATCAGAACTTAGCGGTGAAGAGTCTGAAGTCTCGGGACATTTGAGGATCTTGATTTTTCCTGTGCCAGAGCTTATCCATATTACTCATGCTATTTTTGAGTTTATGGACCTGCATCCTGAGCTAACGGTCGAGATTATTGTCAGCACTGAGCCACAAGATATGATCCGTAATAATATCGATATCGCTTTTATGCTCGAAGATGCTTTTAATGAAAATGAGATGGTGGCGCGGCATATCATCACTGAAATGGTGCACTTTTTTGCCAGTCCTGATTATTTAGCAAAGGCGGGGCGTCCCACCACCCCTGATGAGCTGCCACAGCATAATTCGATTCTGTTTCGTTACCCCAATGGGCGGATTTTTAATGAGGTACCTTTTGGTAAAGACAGAACCCTGTCGGTGAAAGGCAATCTATGTGTTAATAGCTTAGCGACCTGTTTAGAGGCGACCCTGATGGGGCGGGGGATCTCTATGATGCCGCTGCCTTTTGCTAAAGAGCATGTCGCGAGTGGTGAGCTAGAGATGTTGTTTGCAGACGTTGAACCTTATGAGGGGAAATGTTATTTAGTATATCCATCGAGACGCTTTATTAGCTTGGCCAGCCAACGCTTTATCGACTACATGATGACGGCGATGGAAGAGTGCAAAGGCACTGGTCGATGTGACAGAGAAGTGAAGATCCGCGGAGTGATCAAGTCAATGATTTAAGGCTTAACTCTTAGCTCTTAACTTTGTATCTGCTACGAGTCCAGCACTAACGACTAAGCACTAAGCACTATGTATTAATTACTAAGTATGAAGCACTGAAATAAGCGTTAATTACGTATCGAGTAAAACAAGCCAATACCACTTATCTGTGACATTGGCTTTTGTCTAATTGTCTTGAGCGCCTTCCTCAATCCACTCTTTAATCACTGTTATCTGCTCACTGGTTAATGGCTTACTTGCGCCCAAGCTTAGATGGTCATCATGATGGGGCGGCATCTGAATAGAGGAGTCTAGCTGGTGGTCGATAGCCAGATACAGAGTACTCGACGCAGGGCTACCAGCAACAATCACTGGGCCATTCTTGGTACCGCGCATGACATTGGCATAACTATCGAGTAGTAAGCCGCTGCGTTGTGTGCCTTCACCATCTGCCGAGTGGCACTCGATACAAGCAGTTTGAAATATGGGCTGCACTTGATGTTTAAAGCTGATGTTAGGTTTAAAACCGAGGAAAAATACCAGAAATATTATTGCGGTCAATAATACGATTTTGAGGGCGGTCATAGGGACCTCCTTTGGCAAGGCAATGCATTAGCTATGCCTAGGTTTATCGTTTATTTAAGTATAGTCGCGCCTGCTAATTACTGTGGCTGAGTCAGCAGTATGGGCGGCTTCAAAAGCGGCAGATAAGCCAAAGTTTGATATTGGACAATTTTTGCACTGAAACTTGAGCGAAAACTAAAGTTGAATTAGCGCTAGAACTAGAACGGAAAGAGGCTCGATTAATCGCTTAATCAGCCGTTACTATCAGCCCTAGCGGCGCCAGTAGTTGTTCTTGCTGCCACTGGTTTATCATCACTCCATCAAGCTCAACGATGCGGGGATCTAAGCCCTCGAGTTCTACCCGAGTTAGATTCGCGCCTTTAAGCTCGAAACTGCCCCATTGCTCAGGGGAGAACTCGCCGCCGCTTAAGTCACTGCCCTTCATCGACGCGCCAATCAGATTCGCGCCGCGCCAGCGGTTATCGAACAGTTCACACTCTTCCAGTAATAATTCACTTAAATCGGCATAGGCCAAGTTACAGGCAGTGATGTACGCCGAGCAGAAATAGCTTTTAGGGGTAATATAATTGGCAAAACTGGCACGGCTAAAGTCACTGCCTTGTAAGTTACATTCACTCATCTCTAGGCCATAACAACGAGCGCCCTTAAACAAGGCCATACTCAGATTGCAGTGCTTAAAGCTGGCACTGGTTAAGGTGGCGTAGCTAAAGTCACAGCCGCTGTCGTCACCTGGGACGATAAACTTACACTGAATAAACTGGGCGTCAGTTAAGTCGGCATGATTAAAGCGGCAATGATAAAAACTGCAGCGCTCAAAGTAGCCATCTTGCAAGTCTTGATCAGAGAAGTCTTGCTCATTAAAGATTTGGTCAACGGCGTGCATAAGCTGTTCCTTAGCGTTTGTATCAGCCTTAAGGTGATTTATTGCAACTATGTGTTTTTGCTAGGCTTGGCTCACCGTGATATCGGTTTTTTCAGGCTCAGAGATCCGCGTTGCCAACACATAACAGGCGATGCCCATGATGGCGTTAGTAATAGGTAATGCCAAGAGCAAGCCTTTAACGCCACCTAAGTATGAGCCTAAAGCAGCCAGCGGTAGCATGATTAAGAACAAGCGACACACGTTGAGGATCAGCGAGCTCATAGGCCTGTGGTAAGCGTTAAGCGAGGTGGCCACTAAAATCACAATGCCTAGCGGGCCATAGGCCGCAGGCATCACTAAGATATAAAAGCTAAGCCACTCCACCACTTGTGGGTCGCTACTAAACAGTTGGGCTAGCGGCTGGGCTAAAAACAGCAGCGGCAGATAGATTAAGGTCTGGAATACCAACACAAACTTAAGCGATAGCAATAGTGCATTACGGGCTCGCAAGGTTTGCCCCGCACCTAAGTTTTGCGCCACAAACGGCACTAAGCTTGATGACAGTGCCATCACCGCAATCAGCATCACAGATTCAAGCCGCGTTCCCGCGCCAAAAGCGGCTACCGCGCTATGATCGATACGCGCCAGCATAGCCATAATAATTGCGTTTGCCAGTGGGTTTAATAAGTTCATCATCGCTGCGGGTTGAGCAATATGCGCCAGTTGCTTCCAGTTGCATTTTAGGCGCTCAATATTGGGCTCAACAAAATCAACTAGGTGACGCTTAAAGATCAGTAGATGGGTCGATAGCGACAGCGCTAACACCCAAGAGATCACAGTGGCAATCGCCGCGCCCTCAATTTCTAAGCGCGGAAATGGACCGATACCAAAGATCAGCAAGGGGTCGAGGATCAGGTTTATGAGTGCGGCAAGCATCATGATCTTGGCCGGAGACTTAGTATCACCCGTGGCGCGCAGGCCCTGATTTCCCACCATCAACAGCACCAGTAGTGGTGCCCCTAGATACCAGATAAACATATAGTCATGAATAAGCGGTAAGCTAGAATCATTAGCCCCAAGCAGACTAAATAGCGGGTCGATACACAAGCTGCCGAGCAGGGCGATAAAGGCGATAAGTAAGAAGGTCAGCATTAAGGCATCGTGCAAAAACACCTTGGCTTTATCGGCGTGGCCGCCACCAATTAAACGCCCTAGGTTGGTCGACACACCCGCACCAATGCCAATAGCTATGCTAGTAATGATTAAGGTGACAGGGAAGGTAAAGCTGATGGCCGCTAGGGACTCGGTGCCTAACTGGCTAATAAAAAAAGTGTCAACGAGGCTGAACCCGAGAATGGTTAAAATACCAATCAGGTTTGGAAGGCTCATATTTAGCAGTACACGACCAATTGGCTGAGTTAGCAGCCCGTGTCTGTCTCGCATAGGGAAGTCTTGCCTAGTCTTTACTCGGAGGGCGAATTCTATCAGGATTGCCACAAATTTTATCCGGCTGGGTCAAAAAAAACGGATTTATTTTGTAAATGGGGCTTGGAACCGAGCACATTCACCCCCATGTATCGAACATCAAGCGATAGTTTTGCTTTCACTAAAGTGAATTCAAGCCGAGTCGTTACTAACTTTACTCGCCTGACACACTGTTCAGGCACACAAAAATAATAGGAGCATCCATCGATGAACATTCGTCCATTACATGATCGTGTCATTGTTAAGCGTTCAGAAGTTGAATCAAAGTCAGCTGGTGGCATCGTACTAACAGGTAGTGCTGCTGAACAATCTAGCCGTGGTGAAGTTCTTGCTGTAGGCAATGGACGCATTCTTGAAAACGGTAGCCTAATGCCTTTAGACGTTAAAGTTGGCGACATCGTCATCTTCAACGAAGGTTACGGCGTGAAGAAAGAGAAGATTGATGGTGAAGAAGTTCTGATCCTATCTGAATCAGATCTAATGGCTGTAGTAGGTTAATCCCTAACTCTTGCAACATACAAATCATTAATGCCGTTGTTGGCGCAACTGTGTAACCACGGCTAAAAAGAATTGAAAGGATATTAAAGATGGCAGCTAAAGAAGTATTATTTGGTAATGACGCTCGCGTAAAAATGCTAGCAGGCGTAAACATCCTAGCAAACGCAGTAAAAGTAACCCTAGGCCCTAAAGGTCGTAACGTAGTACTAGACAAGAGCTTCGGTGCTCCACTAATCACTAAAGATGGTGTGTCAGTAGCGAAAGAGATCGAACTAGAAGACAAGTTCGAAAACATGGGCGCACAAATGGTGAAAGAAGTTGCTTCTAAAGCCAACGATGCAGCCGGTGACGGTACCACTACAGCAACAGTTCTTGCGCAAGCAATCGTAACTGAAGGCCTAAAAGCCGTTGCAGCTGGCATGAACCCAATGGATCTTAAGCGCGGTATCGACAAAGCGGTTATTGCTGCAGTTGCTGAGCTTAAAAACCTGTCTCAAGACTGTGCCGACACTAAAGCTATCGCTCAAGTAGGTACAATCTCTGCAAACTCTGACGAGTCAATTGGTGAAATCATCGCAACTGCGATGGAGCGCGTGGGTAAAGAAGGCGTTATCACAGTTGAAGAAGGTCAAGCACTAGAAAACGAGCTAGACGTAGTTGAAGGTATGCAGTTCGACCGCGGTTACCTATCTCCATACTTCATCAACAAGCCAGAAACTGGCAGCGTTGAATTAGAAAGCCCATTCATCCTTCTAGTAGACAAGAAAGTATCAAACATCCGTGAATTGCTACCAATTCTTGAAGGTCTAGCTAAAACAGGTAAGCCACTGCTTATCGTTGCAGAAGACGTTGAAGGTGAAGCACTAGCAACACTAGTGGTGAACAACATGCGCGGTATCGTTAAAGTTGCTGCTGTTAAGGCGCCAGGCTTTGGTGACCGTCGTAAGGCAATGCTACAAGATATCGCTATCCTAACTGGCGGTACTGTTATTGCTGAAGAGATTGGTCTAGAGCTAGAAAAAGCGACTCTAGAAGATCTAGGTACAGCTAAGCGCGTTGTTATCACTAAAGATGACACAACTATCATCGACGGTACTGGTGAAGAGACTCAGATCAAAGCACGTGTTGCCCAGATCAAGATCCAAGCTGAAGAATCAACTTCAGACTACGACAAAGAGAAGCTTCAAGAGCGTATGGCTAAACTTGCTGGCGGCGTAGCCGTAATCAAGGTTGGCGCAGCGACTGAAATCGAAATGAAAGAGAAAAAGTTACGCGTAGAAGACGCACTACACGCAACTCGCGCAGCGGTTGAAGAAGGTGTGGTTGCTGGTGGTGGTGTTGCACTAGTACGCGTAGCAAGCAAAATTGGCGAAGTTGAAGTGATCAACGAAGACCAAAAGCACGGTGTTGTAATTGCACTACGTGCAATGGAAGCGCCACTACGTCAAATCGCTACCAACGCCGGTGAAGAAGGTTCAGTTGTTGCTAACAACGTTAAGAACGGCACTGGTAACTACGGTTACAACGCAGGTAACGACACCTACGGCGACATGCTAGAGATGGGTATCCTAGACCCAACTAAAGTAACTCGTAGCGCACTACAGTTCGCAGCATCAGTAGCAGGTCTAATGATCACGACTGAGTGCATGGTAGCTGAAGTTAAAGAAGATGCACCTGATATGGGTGGCATGGGCGGTATGGGTGGTATGGGCGGTATGGGCGGCATGATGTAAACGTATTGCCCAAATACTAGCTCTTCCTAAGAAAGCCCGTAAGCTTATAGTTTACGGGCTTTTTTATTGACTTCACTTCCTGTAGGTCCCTATGATATTTCACAGGTTCTTAACATTTGTAGGTGTTAATGAGGGGTATTGCAATTTCTTGCAACCCAAGTTGTAGGACTTAAAAATCCTATACCCCTCATTTTGTACCCCTCTTTGGGAGTTGTTGATGCCCTTAACAGCGCAAGAAGTCAAAAACATATCCTGTCCTGAAGACAAGTCTCAGGTTAAAAGATCTGATGGTAATAATCTGTTTTTATTGGTTAAAGCTAGCGGTTCGAAACTATGGAGACTCCGGTTTAGGCATGCTGGTAAGTATCAAGAGATGGCTTTAGGGAAGTACCCCTCTATATCCCTAGCTGAAGCCCGAAGGTTAGCTGATGAAGCTAGAGCTTCCTTAATTCATGGTATTAACCCGATGGATGAGCGCAGAGAAAGAAAGCGCGCTAAAACTACTTCCAAAGACAAGCTGTTTTCAACTATTGCTATTAAGTGGTGGGAGCAGCAAAGAGATTCTTGGTCTGAAGATCATGTATCTAAAGTTAAGCGTTGGCTGCTGGTGGACTCTGAATCTATTTGTGGGCTTCATATTGAGGAGATCGATGCAGGCCATATCACCGAATTAATGCTCACTATCGAAGCCGCAGGAACGCCTAGAAAAGCCCCTAACATTTTGGCTGTCATAAACCGAGTATTTGGTTATGCACTGGCACATCGCCTCACACGGAATAATCCAGCTCAAGGCTTACCTCTGAAAGATATATTAAAGCCATTGCCGCCAGTTAAGCATAGGGCTGCAATTGTGAAGCCTAACGAGCTTGCCGAGTTGATGAAAGACATTGATACAAATCAATCTGGCAACTACTGCGTTATTGAAGCCTTAAAGTTGATTCCAAGGCTTTTTTTAAGACCAACTGAAATCAGACATCTTAAGTGGGAATACATCGATTTTGATGATTGCTTGATTAGGATTCCCGCCGAAGAGATGAAGCGAAGCCGAGAACATTTAGTTCCTATGTCTAAGCAGGTGGTTAAACATCTAAAAGAGATAAAGGCGGTAACTGGTTATTCGAAGCTGGTATTCCCAAATCAAAGGGATAGCAGTAAGCCAATGAGTAAAAATATCTTAACCAATCGCCTTCGTGAGCTGGGTTACCCAGCAGATGTTATGTCGGCTCATGGGTTTAGAAGCACCGCATCAACAATTTTGCATGAAAAAGGTTGGAATCATGAGGTGATTGAGGTGCAGCTTGCTCACCTAACTGGGACAGCAACCTCAAGAGCTTATAACCGTTCGCTTTATCTGGCCGAAAGAACAAAATTAATGCAGGAGTGGGCAAATTACCTAGATGAATTGTCAGGTATTGAGTACCAATAGTGGGGTGGAATTATGAGCAAGTTATTTAGGTTAAAAGACTGGTTAACACTTGATGAAGCCGTTAATCATATTTCTAATGTGCTTGGTGAGCCTATTACGTTAGCCGATATATATAAGTTTGCACTCGATGGTCACTTAAAGCTATCGGCTAACTTTGTTAATTATGCACCAGCAAAAAAGGTGATGTTAGTTAAAAATGAAGATGTGAGGTTCGAAAATATTCCGAATGATAATCCCGCAGTCAGAGCCGTCAACCACCCTAAAGGTGCAGAAGGTGGCATATCAGGAAGCTACCGGGTTAAGACTGTAGAAGATGAGTTGTTCCAGATTACAGGAGTATGGGATTTAACCATGCTAGGGAGTGAAAGGTTCGATATAGAGCATCGATATCACCAAGAAACTTCAGGTATTTGTGTTAAAGAAGCTTTTTCAAGCGGGGTATACCTTCAGCAGGGGGATATATTGTGTCAACTGTATACCAGTATAAATAGAAGGCCTAGCAGCAAAGAACAGAGTACTTCTAAAAAACGAGAGATTAAAAGAGGTTTATTAACTTTAGCTTCGCCTTATGTTAATCATCGCCCTAATATCAGTGAATCGAATGGAAACAGTAATAGCGAACATGATCAATCTGTTTATGACACAGTAAATTATTATGCTGTTGGGCTAGATGAGGAAGAAAACGTATTGGTGATTAGAACCGCCGAGGTCACAAGGTTTATTCAATCGCTGGAAGATACGCCACAAGAAGCTAAACCGCTACATGATAAAGAACGCACTACATTGCTGGTTTTACTTGCTTCTATATTAAATAAAGCTAATTTTGACCTTAATGAACGAGGTGTTGCAGGTAAGATTCGAAGAGCAACGGAATCAAACAATACCCCAGTATCAGGGGAAACTATTCGCAATCTTTTGCCCCATTTACGAGATATAGCTGAGTTAAAGCAAAGAAATTAAATCCCAATTGGGGATTAATTTCCCCAATTGGGATTGCCAGTCTTCAAATTCAATAACTTCTAAATCGAATTAATTAACGTTTAGAGGTTATTACCATGTCAAACAAAATCATCCGTTTACCTGAAGTTAAAACCAGAACAGGCTTATCCACTAGCACCATTTATCTGCACATGACTAAAGGTATCTTTCCCAAGGCTATCTCTTTAGGTGAACGTGCAGTTGGTTGGCTAGAGGCTGACATCGAGCAGTGGCTTGATGAGCGCATTGCGGCATCTAAGGCGGCTAACAATGAGTAGTCGTAATAACCCGAATCGAATCAAAATTCATCGCAGTTATACAGTTATGGATGTTAGTGCAACTTTGGGGGTTCACCCCAAAACTGTGCGTAATTGGATTCGTGCTGGCTTGTCAGTTATCGATGAAACCCGCCCTTTACTAATTCAAGGTACTGACTTGAAGCTGTATTTAAAACAGAAGCGCAAAACATATCAGCATCGATGTGAGCTTGGTGAAATGTACTGTTTCAAATGCAATCAACCTAAAGTGCCGAGCATCAAGTCGGTTAAATTTATAGCAAAGCCTGCAGGCATGGCACAGATGACTGGTCGTTGTGGTGAGTGTGGTAAGTGGGCAAATAAGTATGTTTCTTGGCGTGACGTTAATCAAATTTGGACTGATCTTGGGGGGAAATTACCGATAGCTGAAAAGCACTTAATCCTGAGAGACCAAACGCTCCTAAATTATCCTTTAGATAAGGTATTTAATGATGAAAAAGAATAGTACCAAAAACGCCCGAATCCTGTACGAGTACGCAAAGTATTTGAAGGAAGCAAAGCAGCTGGATGACTCAACGATTGATGGCGTAATGAAATCAATTAATCGGTTTGATGAGGCTACAAATTACCTAGACTTTAAGAAGTTTAGAGCTAAGCATGCCATCGCTTTTAAGAAGCATCTTCTTTCTAGTAAATCAGTGGTGACAGGCGATAAATTGAGTAAGGCAACGGTGCTGACAGCCATGCGACACTTGAAAGGTTTTTTCCAATTCCTGGTAACGCAAAAAGGCTATCGAGCAAAAATTAACTATAGCGATATTGAGTATTTCAACCTATCCGAAAAAGATACCCGTATCGCCAATGCCAAGCGTAAAAGAAATGTGGCAACGGTTGAGAAAATTATGCAGACCTTGCAAGCGATGCCTTGTGAAACAGTATTAGAAATGCGTGATAGAGCGTTACTCGCATTTGTTCTCTTAACTGGCGCAAGAGACGGAGCCGTTGCTTCGGTTAAGATCAAGCATGTTGATCTTGTTGAACAAAGCTTCTATCAAGATGCTAGGGAGGTTAAGACCAAGTTCAGTAAAACCTTTATCACTTACTTTTTTCCCGTGGGAGAGCTGCCATCAAAAATTTTGGCAGAGTGGATTGAGCGTTTGACTGGAGAGCTAGGATATAAACCAAGTGATCCCTTGTTTCCCAAGACTAAGCTGGCGCACAACGACAATCAACAATTCACAGCTGTTGGCTTGCTTAAGGAGAGTTGGAGTAATGCAACCCCGATTCGTAAGATCTTTAGAGCAGCCTTTGACTCAGTGCGTCTGCCTTACTATAACCCACACAGTTTTCGGAACACGTTGGTCAGGCTTGGTGAGAACCTTTGTCGTACGCCAGAAGAGTTTAAAGCATGGAGCCAAAATTTAGGGCATGAAAGCGTGTTGACCAGCTTTTATAGTTATGGTGATGTGCCAGATTACCGTCAGGCTGAGCTGCTGAAGACGTTAGCTCAGCCACGAACTGAGACAACACCAGAGATGGAAGCGTTGATTCAACAAACCATGATGAAGATGCTAAATAAGTAAACTTTATTATCTCAAAGCTGGTATCAATAAACATTCGTATATTGATACCAGCTTTATCTATTTAATATCGGTATCATAAAATTAGGGTCTGTCTTTTATGGTGCTTTAATTATATGATACCCCTATATTTGATACCTTCCATAAAGTGAGTAACCAATGCGTATCTTTTCCTATTGTCGTGTTTCTACGACAGAGCAAACCACAGAGAATCAAATTATTGCTATCAGACAAAAAGGGTATGAGGTGAATCATGCTCGCACTATCAGTGAAACAATCTCTGGTTCTGTTGAAGCGATGAAGCGTGAGAAGTTTAAGATGCTTATCAATCACCAGATGGAACGTGGTGATATGCTGGTGGTCCTAAAGCTAGATCGCTTAGGCCGAGATAACATAGACGTACAAAACACCATCAACCTACTTACAGATAAAGGAATCAAGGTTGTTTGTCTTGATCTACCCGTAGCCGACCTATCAAGTGCTGAAGGAAAATTAATGTTGCAGATGTTCTCCGCTTTCGCTGAATTCGAGCGAAACCGGATTAGAGAGCGAACAAAAGAAGGGCTAGAGCGAGCTAAAGCCGAAGGTAAAAAATTGGGTAGACCTGAAGCCCATGCCACCACACGAACAGTGCAAGCTAAAAAAAGTGAGGGGTTATCGCAGTCTCAAACCGCAGAGGCATTAGGTTTGGGGATTGCGACAGTGAAAAGGCATTGGAATAAGTAAACTTCGAGTTTTAAAAGCTTCTTATTTAGTTTAAGTGACTTTTGTTGAGGTCAACTCGCTATTTAGCAAAAAAGAGCTACGGGTGTAATTCATTTCTGCCTCTTAGCGATTTATACAACTACCACTTTTGTGTGTGCCCTACTTCCCCATAGCTATATTGAACCTGAATATTTCACTTGACCTTTCAAAATTTAAAATTAGATATTTAGCGCTATTGACTGCTTCCTAACTTGCAAGATAAGTGAAACGTCCCTGTTTGCAATACGTATCTTGCATATATAGGCCTACTTCATGCAAAATTTGTATCAGCGACCTTCTGAAATCATTAGGTTTTCAAGGTTAAAAGTTGCATTAACCTCAGTGGGTGCAACTGCTGAATATCGAGCAAGGTGCTTATCAGAGAAGCGGTTCATTTCACCGTAGAAGTTTGTTCTATCCTTACCTGGGATGATGTAGAAACCATGGGAATGCCCCTCATAAATATGCAGGTCCGCCTCAGAGCCCGCATCGCGGATAGCGCGGTGCAGAAGCACTGTGTCACTCAGAAGTAGGTCGCGGGTGCCGCTGACTAAAATCGTTGGCGGAAAAGCGATGAACTCCCCATAAATCGGTGACAGGTAGGGGCTTTTCGGGTCTAAGTCTGCAATGTACTGTGCAACACTTGCCTCTGGGATGCCGTTCCAGCTTCCAAGGATAGCGTCAACACCATCATTAATGTGACGGCTATCGAGTGTCTCAACCAGATCGACCGAGGGTGTGCCGATGAATAGTGCCCCTGGTGTCGGCATATTAAGATCTTGCATTCGTAGTGTTGCAGCCGCGGTTAAGTTGCCCCCCGCTGAGGTGCCTCCCATCATGATGGAGTCAGCTTGACGCTGTTGAATTAACGTGTCCCAAACTGTGATGATGTCATTGAGTGCCGCTGGTGCAGGGTGAGCCGGAGCCTTACGGTAATTGATTGAGATAACGCTCATCTGTAGTTTGTGCGCCGTCAATGCCGCCTCTCGAAGGAGTGAGTCGCCTCCACCGAATAACCACGCGCCGCCATGGATATGGAGAAAGAGGTTATTTTTATTCTCCTTAGCTATAGTGGACGGAGTTAACTGGTATACCTCTACACCAGCAATGTGTGTGACTTTGTACTCTACATTGAACTTCTTAGCCACACTTCGGCCCTGTTCAATTCCATTACGATCGAACTCAACCACAAAATCTTTCCACTCTTGCTCTGTCTTTGGCAGGTTCACCTGTTTTGCCGTTTCTCGGCTTTGGGGAGCTGGCGCAACCTTCAATAGGTTTTGAATCGACTCCGCTGCATGGAAAGGAATTGGCAAGGACTTTTCGGATGTTAGCAATGGGTTTTGACCGCTTGCTAATACAGACAGTGGCATCAGTGCAATCAAAGTTACAAGTAGTGATCTCTTTTTCATAATGGGCCTCTATTGACTAAATTAAACTGCGATAAGGGAGAGTGAACTCATCAGTTATCGCGTCGATAGAGGCATTATGTCGATCCTATAAAATAATCCTATGAATTGGAGAAATTCATATCTGCATAGCGTTGCAGTCAAGATTGGGTTAGATAAGCTACTGGTTAAGGCTCGGGTTGAATAACTCCATCAAAAAATGTCTGCACTGTTTGGTGCAGTAGCTGGTTTAAGGGAAAGCCCCGCTTAGTTTGTAGGTAGCCACCGTTAACTTGCAGTGAGCGAAGCTCTTTGGGAAGTAAAGGTAGAGGATAGGTCGATACTTCAGGATCGAGTGTGCCCATATAGCTGCTACCAAACATGATAGCATCTGAGTGTTTTAGCTGGTTAAGCAGTATCCGCACACTATGGGTTACTAGGGAAAATTGAGCTTGATAACCTTTACTCTGATACAGCGCTTCAATAGGGGAGTGTTTGGAGTTAACACCATCGATGATGAGTCGCGTCACAGGCAGGTGGTGGATCGCTTCCCAGTCACTGGAGATAGAAAGCACAGGGTGCTCCCGCCTTGCGACTAAGCCCAGTGTTATCTCATGGAGTTTATGTTGATAAACTTCTTGAGGAAGCGGGAACTTAGCAAAGTGAATAAGATAATCGACATGACCACTAAGCACTTCAGATAAGGTATCTTCCTGCCAATAAACCATCTTCACGCTAGCGTTAGGCAGTGCATGCTTTATTGCAGAGAAAAGTCCATCACCAAATAACTCCAAAAAGTAGATATTCATGGCGACAGTGACTTCCCCATCGAATGCTAATGGCTCAAACTGCTGATAGGAATCGAGCACTTTTTGTAGCGGCGTCAACATCTCATCTGCGGCCTCGGTAAGCTTTTCGGCTAACTCAGAGGGCTCTACGCCGTGGGCTTTACGAATAAACAACTGATCGCCGAATGTTTCACGTAGCTTTGCAAGACCTCTACTGACACTGGTTTGTGAAATCCCAAGTTGCTCTGCCGCACTGTGTGTATTGCGGGTTTCGACAACGGCTTTTAGTAATTTCAGTAGGTTGAGATCTAACTCACTTAGTTCGTTTTTCATTGCGTCCTGCCTAAAAGCATCTGCTTAGAAACTAATACTACACACAAACAGCAAAAATGACTTTCTCTAATTCATCGATCTGTTTCTAAGTTGCCCGTTAAATAGTTAGCAATCGGGCAAGTGAGAACAAGCCACCTATTAACTCAAACATCACAGAGATTAAGTCTATGCTAAACAAATTTTTTGGCACCAGTTTACTGCTTTCAGCGTCCTATATTGCTGTCGCAGACCAGTATAACCACTCACTCAGTTATGAGCCGCTTACTACCAGCAATGGCATTATCACTACACAGCCCGCTGCTAATGTCGATATGGCATGGGATGTAGCGACTCAGGCGGTGACAGAGGTTACAGAAGGGGTGTTTCGCCTTTCTGGCTGGGGGATTGGAAATATCATAGCGATTGAGGGATCACAAGGATGGATCATCATAGATGCTGGCGATAGCGTCAGCGTTGCTAAAGCACAGCGAGCTGCGTTAGAGCAAAAACTGGGACAGCAGATTGAGGTGGAAGCTATCTTATATACCCACTCGCACTATGTTTGGGGGGCCTCTGTTTGGCAAGATGAGCGTACTAAAGTATATGGCCATGAATGGTTAGAGAAACACCTTATGGCTGACAATGGCGTGAGCCCACTTGCTGGTAATTTTAATGCACGAGCCGTGCTCCAGTTTGGTATGTTGCACCCACCTCAAGGCGCGGATGCATTTCCTAATAAACTTGGTTTTTCATTAGATAAGTTATCAGATGAAAAAGGCTACTTGTCACCGGATATTACCTTCACAAACGGCCAAATTGAAACTCATAAGATTGCTGGATTAACGGTGAATGTTCTGCCAAGCCCTACCGATGTTACCGATAGTGTTGCCTTCTATATTCCAAAGAAAAGCCTGATGGTGACGAATGCGCTAAATGGTGACAATACCATATTTAATCTATACACCTTGAGAGGAGACAGGTACAGGGATCCTAATCGATTAGTTGCAGCAGCTGATTTGGTGCTCTCATATGATTTTGAACATCATATTGATATTCATGGCCCTGCCAATACCACAGCTGAAGCGGCCAGACACTCTATCGAAGCATTTAGAGACTCGATGCAGCTAATTCATGATCAAACCATTCGAGCCATTAGCTTAGGTAAAGATGCCCAAGGTGCGGCGGAATTTCTCTACATGCCTGAAAATATGAGGCTTGGTAAAGAGACTTATGGTCAAGTAGAGAGCCATGTTAAGCAGGTCTATAACGGTACAATGGGCTGGAATGGATGGGATATCTACGATATCAACCCGCTGAGAACCCATGATTTTTCGAAGCACTATATTAGTAGTTTGGGTGGTATCGATAGTGCAGTGAAAATGGTGAAACAATCTAATGAAAAGCAGACTGTGAAGGGGTGGCAATGGTCACTTTACCTAACCTCGCAACTGATTGAATTAGCACCAAATAGTGCTGAAGTGAAACAACTTCGTGCTGAAGCTGCACGTGCACTAGGCCAGCGGACCACATCGGCTAATGCGCGTGGTTTTTACATATCAGAGGCGTTACTGCACGAAGGTAAACTGGTTTTAGGCGATCAAGTTATCGCCGACTATGCCAGCTTGAGCCAAATGCTTGGTGCCATGGATAAGCAGAAGTTGGCGCAATCTTCAATAAAGAATAACGTTAACTATCTGCGTTACTTAGTTGATCCCCGTAAAGCAGAGGGATTAACAGCTCAGTTTAACCTCAAACTGAGCGACAACAGCGGTGAGTTTGGTATTGCTCTACGAAATGGGATTATTCAAGTTGGAGAGCCTACTGTCGAAGCCGTTACCCTTAGCCTATCTCATTCGCAGTGGAGCAGTGTTCTGCTTGGAAGTGTGACATTCCGTGAGCTTGATGCATCGCTAGAGGCCTTTGATAAGGCGTTAACCATTCAATCAAAAGAACTGAGATGATGGAAAAATATGGAGTTTACAATATATCTTAATGATCGCCCCTATCGGCTATTGGATGTGGGGGAGGGAGAGTGTCAGCTTATGATTGTAGATGCGAAAGAGGCAGGCTCGTTATATGAACTGGGTTTATTCGACCCATCAGAGAGTCGAAGAGCCGTGATACTTGATACCTCACTTGCTTGGGCTAGCGATTTAGCAGCACTACCTTGCCGTCATATAGCCAAAATTGTGGAGGATGTTCATCTGTTAATCGATGTTTATTGGTTGGATCGGTTACGTATTTGCCAGCCTCAGAGTAATAATGAGCTGTACCAAGCATTAAAACAGTTGCTGAATGAAAGGCTGTTAGAGTAAATAGAGTTAGCCTTGAGAAAAGAAGTTTCGAATATCTCAAGGCTAATTCCTTTACATTAGTGTCAAGGCTAGGTTATCTGATTTGATAGGGTGTAAAGAGGGGTATTTTGATTTTTTATTATTAGTTTGTCCTTTTATTTCAAGTGGCTAGCGCTTACTTGGGCGGCATGATGTAATTTTTTACTGGTCTAAATCGTTTATAGCGGCGTTACTTTGCTGCTCGTGTAGAAAAACACTACACGTCGCGGCAAAAAGCCTTGCTCTAAAGCGATTTATCCTACGTAAAAACGTCTACCCCATAGGCCTGAGTTCTTGACTGTAAAGCTAAGAACAACACCTAAAAAGAAAAACCCGAGACTGGTAACAGTGTCGGGTTTTTTAATGGGAAAAATTAGTAAAAATACTCTGCAGGTCTACAGCCTAAAAGCTTAAAGCCACTTCTTGTAAAAGAGCTCTTGGTGAATAGATGAAAGCCCCGATACCTAACGGTATCGGGGCTTTTTCACATGGATGCGATTATCCTCGGAGTATATGGACATACTTAGAGTGGATTTCTGTTTTCTGGCTATCAGAGTGGTTAGTTGCACCGTCGTTCCGGCAATGCTTGTGGGCCGGAATTAAGTGGCTTTGAGGCTAATGAGATCTGCCCCCTTTATCTATTATCTATCGGTAAAAAACTCACATGATTCATTATCTAGGGCAATAGCCCCGGAGGAAGGGGCCGAAAAAGTAGATATATATAGTCCATTTGTTAGCTTAGCTGATGCCGTTCTTTTTAAACTGACTGTATTGCCATGAGCTTCATGAGTTAAGCCATTTAAAAAGTCAGGTTGTTGTTTTTCATCTAAAAAAATAAATCTATTACCTTGTTTAAAGTAAGACTTATAGTACCCATCACTTAATTGGCATTCCTTTTCAGCGGCTTTAGCATTAGTAAATTTTTTAATAATTAAATCTGAACGACCTTTGCTAGGGGAGGTGATGTATGACTGAGTGTAAAACTCAAGAGAGTCTTGAAGGCAGTACCACATTCGATTGACAGCCCGCCCACTTCTTTCTCCTAGTATCTGTATCTGCCTTATACCTTCACATGCTAACCCCATATTAAATAAAGCTGCAGCTTTTTCTTTTTCAGAGGCCGGCAGAGAATATATTACTCTGTGTGATGAGATGATGGCTTTGTTTTTATTACCTATTTTCAAAGATACAATGGCTAAGTTATTTAATGCTCTGACGTTGTAAGAGTCTAATTGTATTACTTCTTCAAATGCTGCGTATGCGGCATCGTATTTCTTTTCAGAATAATAAGATTCGCCTTTTATATTTAGCTTTAATGTCCGAGAATCCAACTCCGGATTGAGCTTTATAGGGACTGGGGTTTTTTTGTTTTTATAATATATAGTTACTGGCTTTATAGGTTGCTTTAACTCCTTTACCTTTGTTTTACTATGGGAGGTATCATAACGTTTATTACAGCCATAATTTTTTTGTTTTTCCAACGCTTCTTTTACCAGATTAGGAAGTACAAACTTATCTTGACCATCGTAAAACACCGTAAAACCATCTTCAGATACTTTATTTTCAGGTGATTTAACAAACCTAAACTCTTTATCACAATCGGGTATAGCGTTAGGTGGAAGTTGGCACCCCTCTGAATTTAATACCTTTGCTTGTTTTTTTAACTTGCCATCTTCGGCTAAATAAAACAGCGCTTCAACGTTAGCTGTAAAAGCCATGTTTGGATTTTGAAAAACATAAGGGAATTTAGGTTGACACTTATTATTAAACGAAAACTCATCATCTTCAGCTTTCAAAGAAAAAGGCTTAACATATCTAGTAATGTACCTTGCGCTTTCTCCTTTAATTGCCTTCATAGCAGTAACTATAAATACTCCTTCACTATCTATGTAGTTTACCGTCTTTACCTGAGTTCTTTTTATTTGATACTGCTTTCTATTTGATAAACTAGGGACGTCTAGAATATCAATCCCGCCAAACCTTGAGATAGTTGTAATTTGTTTATTGTCTTTACTAAAAGCTATTGCTTGTATCCAGTTTTTCAATCCATAAAGTGTTTTCTCACTATCCAAATTTAATGAGATACTCTCTAGTTTCTGCCAAAAGAATATGCCCGAGAGTTTCTTTTCTATTTGCCAAATTTGCACCTTGCCTGTAGTCCCTACAGCTAGAGATTTATCATCTGAACTAACAGCTAAGGATTCAATAACACCATTTGCTTTGTATTCACCAGGAAAGAATTGTTGATTTAACAAATCGTAAGCAAACAGTTTACTGTTGTGAGCTATATAAAGAATTTTCCCGTCATTTGAAAATACTTCAGGTCCTCGCGTCTTAGGGAGCTCTAAAATACTTTTCCCAGTTTTCGAGTTCCATACTTTAGTCATTTCATCAACAGTAGACGAACTAGAAGCTAGCAACTCACCATCATTAGAAGATACCAAGTTACTAATTCGCATTTTATGAGCCTTAATGGTTATCTTCTTATTTAAATCTGAGGCATCTCTTATGTCGATAGTGCCATCTGCCTTCCCAATACTAAAAATTAAGCTTTTTGAGTTAAAATCCAATTTCATGATCTGGTTAGATAATCTATCAATATGGGGAATTGTCGTCCAAAACTCTTGATCAATGTCTTTCTTATAAAATTCCCATCGAGAATCCTTACTTGAATAAGCAAAAAGTAAAAAGGCAATGGTAGATATTAATATGATATGTTTCATAGCATCCTTGGCTAGTTGTGGATAATACTGAAATCTAACGCCTTGTTAACAGACAATAAAATTGTTGTCCACCTCCGGGGGGGTTGTTATAAACAGGGGCAGAGCAAACTTTCCCTAAGCTCTAAATCACTTGCTGCGCACAACCACACTCTAAACAATTCAGCGTGTCACAACCATAGACCCCCATCTTTAATGGCATGTTTTGTTGGTTAAATCTAATATAGATATCAGCCTGCCCACGATTCGTTGAAAGTTTCAATTGGCACGAATTCTATGCCTGTTGGTGAGTGGAGCATGATCTGATTGACGATATCTTTATGATAAAAGGTATGAAAGCCCCATGAGGTATCGCGAAACACCAGTCTTTTGTATAGCGGAGTCTGTTCAAGCTTGTCAGGGTCAATAACAAGTGATAAGTGGGGTCAGAGTCTGGCGAATCCCCACAAAAAGATAAACATAAATAATGAGATAGAAAAAATATAGCCCAATCATAGACACCCATTTTTAATGGCATGTTTTGCAGCCTCTTACTAAGCTTTAACTGTTTATTTAGTTATTGCTTAAGTTGGAGATTGCTATGCCCCGCGCTAGAAGTACGCTTATAAGCTTGGAAGATACGCCTTACTATCACTGCTGTAGCCGTGTAGTTCGTCGTGCTTACTTGTGTGGTGATGATAAATACACTGGTAAGAATTATGACCACCGCCGAGGTTGGGTTGAGGCTCAGATACTCAAGTTAACAGAGGTGTTTGCGATAGATGTGGCTGCGTATGCAGTGATGAGTAATCATCTGCATGTGGTGCTTTATATCGACTTAGATATGGTGAATAGCTGGTCAGATAGGGAAGTCGTTGAACAATGGCATAAATTGTTTAATGGTACTGATTTAACACAGAAGTTTGCTAAGGGGGATGTGATAGAAGAGCACATGGTTGCTACACTCAAGCACCTCATAGCCACATACCGCTCACGCCTTAGTGATATCAGTTGGTTTATGCGTTGCCTCAACGAGCCCATCGCTAGGCAGGCTAACTATGAAGATAACTGCACAGGGCATTTCTGGGAGGGGCGCTTCAAAAGCCAAGCATTACTTGATGAAGCTGCGGTGTTAACTTGTATGGCTTATGTTGAGCTCAATCCTATTCGTGCCAAGATTGCAAAGACCCCTGAAAAGTCTGATTTCACTAGCTTGCAACTTCGAGTGAGCGCAGCCTTAAGGGGTAAACAACCTGCTAAGTTATTACCGTTTATCGGTAATGAGACAAAGCTCCAATCAAAAGGCATTAATTTCTCGCTGCAAGACTACCTCACACTTGTCGACGAGACAGGGCGAATCATTCGTGATGATAAGCACGGTGCTATTTCCCAAAGTGCAGCAAGGATATTGGAAAGGCTTAATATTCCTAGTGAAAATTGGCTCAAGTTGGCTACAGATTTTGGCAAGTTGTTTCATGGTCCCGTTGGGTCATTGCAGGAGTTAACCTATTATTGTGAACACTTGGAGAAGCGTCGAAGGCACTTTGCTAACAGTTGTCAGTTTCTTGGATAGATAACACGGTTAAAGCACACCACCGAATATTACTCATAGCCTTATCGTTTATGCTGGCTTCTTTCGTCTAAATCCTATCATTTTCTGCTCAAATCATGGCTTTTAAAGCTTCTGCGCTATTCGTACTCTTTGGATATGAAAAAATTGAATGCTGATTACTCTTGCAAGCAGCGCTTATTAAAAGAGGTTAATATGTTATTGATTAATAATGGGTGGCTTGGCTTTTTATAGATTTAGAAAATGTCTTGTTATGTATTTCAAGTTCTAAGCTTTCAGATGATATTTTTTCATTGTATGCGGCACTTAGTCCTGCGGTTAAGGCTGCAGGTAGGAGCGTTATTATTCTTTGGTATACTTCGCCATATTGTTTTTCTTGTGAGTTTAACTGTTCCTCTATTTGAATTTTTGATGTATCTAATAATGATTGAAAGTTTGTTTCTGATTTACTGGAAAGCTGCTGCAAATTCTCTTCTAGCTCAGTAATATTAACCTTTAAAGTTGAATAAGTTGATGCTAATTTATCTTTTATTCCTTCTATGTGTTCACTTTCACCTTCATCATTTTCGGTATCGCATCCTAATATCTCATCTCGTAATTCTCGAACTTTAGAATGGTTTGAAGTTATATTCTTTAATATGCCTTGTGTTTTTGAATCAATTTCTTTTATTACCTCTAATCTTGATTCTGCATCATCTAGACGCTCAGCAAGATCATCATTTTTAAGAAGAAGGCTGTTTGTTTCGCTAATTCTTTCTTCTAATTGATCATGAGAAGCTTTTATATCGGCAAATAAAGTTTCACCTTTTTTAAAGGTATCTTCATATGATTTTACTTTCCCATCGAATTTATTTGCAGTTAGTGTAGTAGCATCAAATAAAACATTTAATTCAGTAATTATTTGATTGGCTTCATTGGCAAATGCTTCGGCTTCTTCTTTTGCCTTTTTTACTTTACCTTTGTGTTGTGCTGCGGATCTTGCTGAGTGCAGTGCTTCTTCCTGGCTTTCTGTTGGTTGTTTAATCTTTTCTTTTAATGAGGAAATCTCTTTTTCTTGTGAGTCAATGAGCTTGCGCTGTTGACCCATAAACTCTTCGAGAGGAACCAAACGTTGCCAAAGTCTTCCAATTTCATCTGCATTATTTTTTTCACTTCCAAACATTTTATTTTCCTAGGGATAAAGGCAACTAAAAAAGCTCTGGTAAAATTTGTTAAACTATCATCAGCCCACAACCACACTCTTGGCAATTCAAGGTGTAAATTTCTTGTCGTTTTTTAATTCTTGTATTCTTGCTGCTGCACTGTGGGCAGGCTTGTTTCATCGGCGTGTTTTTAGTGCATTGCTTGCAATTGATGTAATAGCCGAATTTGCCATACATTGGGGCGTAATTCGTTGATTCTCCACAATGTTTGCAGTGCAAAGCTAGCTGTATTACTTGGCTTTTCTCTGTTTCTGTAAGTAATGCGGGGTCTGCTGCTATTGGTTGAGCTGGCATTTGTTGAACAGGTGCTGCGCTAGCTGCTGTTATTGGTGTGTTTGCTAGTGGCGCACTGTTTTGCTCTGTGGCTACTTGGTGTGTTCTTGTTGCTGTTTCTGTGTTTGCTGCCGCATTCGGTGCGATATGTTGCTTGATAAGAAACGAGGCGACAGATTCTAGCTCTTGTTGACTGAAGGCTGGGCGGGTAGCGCTAGTATTTATAAATCTAGCAAATTTACTTTTTAGGTTCATCACCTTGTCTAGCTTTTCTACCAGAAATTCAGATTTTATCAGCTTGTCTGATACCGTTTTGGGCATGGATTTTCTATCGATAATGGCGTCACTCGATACCGCACATAGATGATCCCAGCATCGACCTTTGAAGCCTTGTTGTTTAAAGCCGAGCAATTTGCCTAAAATTTCACTGCGATGGTGCATTAATAGTTCGAGTAATAGGGCTTGTTGCAGCTCTACTTGCTTGATGGGCGAGGGCATACCTTGCCATTTTGTGGTCTTTGCTTGATAAGTGTTTAGGCTGCGCGTCCATTCCTGTTGCTGGTTGACCTTTACCTGCCCTCTGATGCTCTTTGATTCAATCAGTATAAAACCGTAGCTATATACTATGAGGTGGTCTATTTGCGCGACTTCGTCGTTAAAGCGGAATTTGAAGTCGTTGATCACCAGCACTTGTGGGTGGTCTTTGTAAGCGCGGCGCAGAAAAAATGCCACGTTTTGCTCTTGTTGCTGGCCTGCAGTCGCTTGCGCAGATTGCACATTTTGCGGGGATTTAGTTTTCAGAATCATTTATCAATAGCATCCGTTCTACTGCCTAGCTATAAACGATGCGCTAGCAGCTTGATAATTGTTAAGCTTATTTTATCTGCTATTTGGCTGAAAAAGCTACTATAATGAAGGGGTTTTCTAACTTTGAGCTGTTTACTCCACATGATTTGTGGGTCGACAAAGTCAGAGTAGAAATTAGCTCTGACTTTGTATAAGAGAGTAGTTTTTATGGCATTAGCTTCTATTTTGTTTTTTGGAATCTGATAGTCTCAGCTTCATTAGTATATAAACGGTTGTACTGAATGCCTTTTGGGTAAATGTTACCAAGAAAGCTAGGGGCATTTTCTAACTTGCCATTTTTCTTGTCAAAAATGACCATACCTGAGTTATCAACAGAAACTGGAACATTATAACGTTGCTTAGCCTGCATATCGTATATACATGCTCTGACAATGTAAGGAGCCATGCTTGCTCCAATTTTCCATCCACCTAATGGCATATGCCTCTCAAATTGCATCCAAGCATCTAATCCTTTTGAACCGGAGTCTTTGTTAGGATCCTTTTTTGCGTCAATTCGTAGGTGCACAACAGCTAGTGACATAATCATTCCTCTATAACATAAGGTTAAAGAATGATAGCATAAAATAAACTGCTCGCTATACAGGTGTCTTTTTAAATTTCATAACACCCATCTTTAATGGCATGTTTTCTTGGTTAAATCTAATATAGATATCAGCCTGCCCACGATTCGTTGAAAGTTTCAATTGGCACGAATTCTATGCCTGTTGGTGAGTGGAGCATGATCTGATTAACGATATCTTTATGAAAAAACGTATAAAAGCCCCATGAGCTATCGCGAAACACCTGTCTTTTGTCTAGCGGAGTCTGTGCAAGCTTGTCAGGGTCAATAACAAGTGTTTTCATACCTGATATATAGCCCCGTTTGAATCTTTTAAAAATGCTCTGCTCATGACAAATGACGTCGACTTCATGTGCTAATTGCAACATCATGAAATCGTGTTCACCCTGATCAATCAGCTTTATCGGTATCCAGTTCGCACCATACAATTGCTCTAGTTGCATCAAATCAAACAGGCGCTTAGATATAGCCAGTGCGGGCTCTAATAAAACATCTGGGATCTGATACGCTTGTTTGGGCTTATGTGTTGCCACAACCGGTATAGGTTCACTTGGAAAGGTAAACCGAGTGCTGCATGCCGCCTCTTCAAATTCCTCTGCGACTTCATATATTGGCGTCGGCTGGTTTTCTCTTATAAAAAAGTATTCGCTCACCTTTAACCCCGTGTTTTTCATTATTTTTAATCAGGTGTTGATATCGCTTTGTATAGCGATGATTTTACTACGACAAATTCACTAACCCTAAGTAAATACTTAAATTTAAGGAACTGTGTCTAGTTATAAGTCCGATAAGAGATGGCCCTTTAATATCTTGTACATTAAATGCTTGAAATCACTTTTAAATTGAATTAATTCACTGCTTACTAATGTATGTTGCAACTTTAGTGCTGCTAAGTGCGATTTTTATTCGACTTTCGTATGTGTTAAAATATCGCCCCTTTTACAGCCTCAACCTTTGCAAACTTGCTATAAGTCTTTGCAATAGCCGAGGAAAATTCACCGTTCAGCTTAAAATTTGCTGCACTAATTTATAGTGCCGTAGCTCAATATTTAATGGCTGACGACGACAAAAGCGAATACTTAATGTCGAATTTGACACAATCTGTTGAGCGTAAATCAACTGATGAAAATTACCTTGCGGCGCATCCACCAGAGCGAAGTGACGCATCAACCTCCAACGCCTTTGCCAGCCCTGTACTCTGGTTAAGTGGCGGCTTTCTCGTTCTCTTCGTACTGCTTGCTGTTTTCGACACCTCCGCTCTGTCCAACGTCATTCAAGTTGGATTCTCTAAAGTCACCCTATGGTTTGGCCCTTTTTGGCAAGTTCTGCTGCTGGCTAACTTTGTTATTGGTCTCTACTTAGCCTTTGCTAGGACTGGCGATGTTACCTTAGGTAACCTTAAAGCACCGGAAATGGATACCTTTAAATGGTTGGCTATTATCCTGTGTACCCTATTAGCCGGTGGTGGCGTATTTTGGGCGGCTGCTGAACCTATTGCTCACTTTGTCTCTTCACCACCATTTTATGGCGAAGCTGAAGGCCGCCGATTGGCAATCAATGCATTATCACAATCATTCTTGCATTGGGGCTTCTTAGCTTGGGCGATACTCGGTAGCTTAGCGGCAATCGTATTGATGCACTTGCACTACGATAAAGGTTTGCCATTGCAACCTCGCACTTTGCTGTACCCCATTTTTGGCGATAAAGCGCTTAATGGCTGGATTGGTACCTTAACCGACACATTCTGTATTATTGCAGTCGCCGCTGGCACAATTGGTCCTATCGGTTTCTTAGGGTTACAGATCAGCTACGCACTTAACGAACTATTTGGTGTTCAAGACACCTTAATGACGCAAAGTCTAGTGGTGGTGTTTGCCATCGCTATGTATACCTTGTCGGCATTGAGTGGCCTTAGCCGCGGCATTCAGTTAGTCAGCCGCTACAACATTCTACTTTCAGTTGCGCTCATTATCTTCATTCTATTATTTGGCCCTACCAGCTTCATAGTTGACGGTTACTTGCAGGGCGTAGCAAGAATGGTGAATAATTTTGTTCCTATGTCGCTTTACCGTGGCGATGCCAATTGGCTCAGTTGGTGGACGGTATTTTTCTGGGGCTGGTTTATTGGTTATGGCCCTATGATGGCTATTTTTATTGCGCGCATTTCTCGTGGGCGAACGATTAGACAATTGATCCTGTCGATTTCTATTATCGCACCGCTTATCACTTGCTTCTGGTTCAGTGTGGTGGGGGGCTCAGGCCTCGCGTTTGAGCTCGCTAACCCTGGTGTTATTGCTAATGCATTTGAAGGCTTTAACTTACCAGGAGTGTTGCTGGCGATTACTTCGCAGCTGCCGATGCCGACCCTGATCGCGATACTGTTTTTGATCCTCACTACTACTTTTATTGTCACCACGGGTGATTCTATGACCTATACCATTAGTGTGGTTGTTACAGGTTCAACCGAGCCAAGCGGCGCGATGCGTGCGTTTTGGGGGATATTAATGGGGCTAGTGGCTATCGCATTGATTGCGATGGGCTCAGGTGGGATCTCTGCCTTGCAATCCTTCATTGTTATCACCGCCGTTCCGGTCTCTTTCGTGCTACTTCCTACCTTGTGGCAAGCACCTAAAATGGCAAAAGTGATGGCGGAGCAGCAATTTGGTAAAGCCTTGCTGGATCACAAGCCAAACGCTGGTAGGTAGCGTTATAGTTATTGGTATTACCGGCAAGTATTTTGGGTTAACCTCCAGAGCATAAATTGCTTTGCTAAGCCTCGTTACTGAATGGTATCGGGGCTTTTTTATGTGAAGTGCTGGGGGCTGTTGCGCTTTCAAAGGGGGCAAAAGGAGGGGCAAAGGAGTATTTGGATTTAGCGACACTTGCAGCCATCTTAGTTGGAACAGTGGCTTTAGATGCAAGCTATTGAGCTATTGAGCTATATGTGCTGTTTATGCGTTGTAGTAGGGCGATGCTGTTAATAAAAGCATTACAGCTGTAAGCAGGCTGATTTACATCTCTTCAGTGACAGTGCACATAGCTGTAAACGCAGGTTGGTCTGCAACTTGTACTGTGGCGAGCAGCTCGTGATCTGCTAGTGGGTATTGAGTGTACGCAATATAGGTTGGTGTTTCGCTAATATCTTGGCCATCAACGCCGTCTATGCGGTAGATGTTATTCATGATCGGTGACGTGTAACTGCCATCAATCGTTACTAATGCCTGATTTGAACGCAAGATCTCAATATTCTTCATAATGATATCGTCGCTGCCTTTGACCTTACAGATAAGATCACCTGCTTGGGCTACGCCGCCTAGTGCTGCGATGCTGATGGTTGAACTGATTAATAGTTTGCTCAGTGTATTCATTCAATCTTGCCTCATTAGTTTGTTTATTGTCTGCACTCATACAAATTGGCAATATATGCTGTTAAGTTGGGCGCCTAATTGTGTTGCTAATACAGGTATTTCAAATGCCTATTTAGCAAGGGTAACTAATATGAGCGGCCTATTGCAATAATAGTTCCCTCTTATGTGCTGTCAATTTGGCATGTTGACAATCTAAATGAATAAATGAGACTTGAGTGCGTTTTTTGCTAGTAAGCAATGAGATGCTAGTGCGTAATGAGCTATTTATTAAAGAGCTGAATTGGATGTGTGGGAGCAGGAGTAAAACCTATTTTATATAAGCTTTACTCTGTGGTTACTGCGCTAACAAGATCGGTTATCTTGCTGCTATACATTGAGCCTGGACTTTGCTTTAGTACTCAGAGTTTTTATTGTTAATATAGGGCGACTATGCCAAGACTTTTCTTTTGTCGTTTTTGCTTTTCTATGTCTGCGAAGCAAAGCTTCGGAGCCTGTTTGCTAGCAATATTAGCTTTAATCGGTTGTAGCAGCCAGCAAGGCGTGGAGCCACCACAGGTCAATGAATTTCAGTCAAAATTATTTGATCCTTGGTGTGATTATGCCGTGGCGGGGCAAGCCGATATTGTGACTCAAGAGTGCATCGACAATGCTAACCAAGGTGACGTGAACGCAGCGACTAATCTGGCTTACTTGTATGCCAAAGGTATGCTGGTAGAAAGAGATATTCACCGGGCTATGGACTTTTATCGAATAGCGGCAGAAAAAGGTATGCCGGAGGCGCAATACTCTCTAGCTGAGATGTACCGCAGCGGCAGAGCCGGTGAGGCTAAGCCTGTTCAGGCCCGCTATTGGTACCAGCAGTTGGCCAGTCAAACTATTGATCCTCAATATCCAAGGCATCAAGTAGATGCGCAATTTATGCTTGGGTTAATGTACTTTGAGGGCAATGGTGGTGACGTTGATTTAAGCTGTGCGGAGTATTGGTTAAAGCTGAGTAGTCATAACGGCCACAGTGAGGCGCCATATAGAGTGGGTGAGATCTATTTAAATGAATACAAGTCACCACAACAAGCGATAGAGTGGTACCAGCTGAGTGCTGAGCGAGGCTTTGCCCCAGCGATGGGTCAATTAGGAACTATTTATTTAGAAGGTTTATTGGGAAAGGTCGACAGCGTTAAGGCTGAGCAGTGGCTTTTACAAGCGGCAACGAGTGGCTTGGTTGAAGCGCAAGTTGATTTAGCGACAATTGAATATAACGGTGTTAATGGTCAGCCTGATTTCATTAAGGTGTATGTTTGGTTAGCTGCCGCCCAGCATCAAGGTAATAAAATTGCCGCGCAGCGATTAGCATTTATCACTGATAAGCTTAATGGGTCGCAGTTAAAGCAGGCGAAAGCGATGAGTCAGCGCTGTATCCAGAGTCAATTTCAACAGTGCCAAGCTTCCACTTTGGTAAATTAGTCGCAAATATTAACTTTCGATTTTTAATCTAGGCCTCAGGTTAGCTGATTATTATGGGGCGATTTATTATCTATTTTTGTCGATATAAGAGGGATTTGCATCTTGGATACACATAATACTAAAGAGACTCGTCGCAAGCCTTTAATTGCTCTTGGAGTCGTAGTTTCTATCGTGGCGCTGTTCGCAGCCTTAGTGATGGTGATGCCGAAAGGATTTAAGGCTACCCATGAAGAGATTGGCACCGGTAAGCCTGCTATTGTGTTCGTTTATGATAATGGTTTAGCGATGAGTAATAGCCAGACAGAGCAGATGAATGAGGCGCGTGATTACTTGGGCGACGCTGTCCATTTTCTTATTGCAACAACGGGCACCCCTGAGGGCGATAAACTGATCCGCCAACACCGAGCAGACTCAGCAGAGCTGTTACTGTTTGATGCGTCAGGCAAGCTTACAAAAAGGCAATATGGCTTGAAAACTGCGGGTGAGCTAGTGAATTGGGTACAGTAAGCTAACTATCACTAGGTATAAAAAGCGATTAATAAAAGTGTCTAATAACAGCGAATAGTAAAAGTTACCGAAGAGGCTCTAGTAAATAATTTGTAGTAGCAAATAACCATCCACCTTGACCCATCTTATGGGGTAATCAGTGGATGGTTTACTTGTTTTACAGCTAAGGCACTTGAGTGCTAGTTAGCCGTAGATGCAAAGGTATGCAGTTTGGGTTGCTACTTTGACTTGAAACTTAGCATCGCCGATCACATCAAACTGTTCACCAGCGCTGAAGGTTTGCCACTCAGTTTGGCCCGGTAATAGTACCGTAAGCGCGCCAGAGATCACTTGCATCACCTCTGGTGCAGCAGTTCCGAATTCATACTCGCCAACTTCCATTACACCTACCGATGCTGGCTTGTCAGCACCGTTAAAAGAAATAGACTTAACCTGACCTTCAAAATATTCATTTACAGCTAGCATTATTATTCCTCGTGATAAGAATGTTGAGCACAGGCTAAACAGCCTGAATCTAGGCCCTGTGGCTCAGCGGCGGGATATTATCACCAATTGCATTATTACCAAAAGCTGAAATTGACAGTGATTAGTTGTGCAAGAGTAGTAATAGAACATAAAGATTATTAGCGTATAAGTCGGGTAATTTTATCCATTATTTCAAAGCTTAATGCTACTCGCGTTGACTTGTTGCGGCTCTGTTATAGAATGTTATTTTCAAGGATTGAATAATAGAGTTGGAATACTATGGGTGGCTTGGACAAGATCAGTAATAAGCGATTTACCATTCGGGTGACTGTGGTGGGGATCTTTATTTTAGCTACCATTCTAACCGCATCGATAGCCATTGGTTTGCAATATTACTTTAGCAAGAACATGGCTACTGATGCCGCCGTTAACCTCTATAATCACACCGCCAATAATACCAGCAACTACCTCACTCAAGTTGATAAACGCGCAATCAATACCACTCATCTGCTTTCAAATTTCGATAATATCGTCATCGATGGCGCCTTTAATCCTGAAGTTAGGCAGGCATTTGCCGATGTCATGCAGATCAACCCCTTGTTTTATGGCATCTATGTGGGTATGCCAAATGGTGACTTCTATGAGCTAATCAACTTAAATGCTCATCCCATAATAAGAAAGCAGCTTAATGCATCTCATCTAGACCGTTGGGTACTCATTAGCATCAGCGGTGAAGGCGAACTACGTCAAAAAGAGCAGTCTTATCTCGATGCTCAGTTTAATCTGCGGGTGAGCCACAGCGAACCGAGTGACTATGATGCTAGGGTAAGACCTTGGTTTGTGGACGCTAAGCCCCATGTCGTTTCTAAGACTGAACCCTATCTGTTTCAGCACTTACAATCTCCGGGGCAAACCTATTCGATTGCGTTAGACGATAGCGAAGTCGTACTTGCCTTAGATATTGCTCTTTCTACCTTGTCTGATTATTTGTTGATGCAGGGCGGAGGAGCTGAAGAGTTTGATGATAAAAAAATCTATCTCTATAAACAGAGTGGTGAGTTGATTGCATCGAATCAAGATAGAAAAACAAGCGTTGAAATACCAGAGTCTAAACCGCTTGCGTTAACTGCTAAGCAGCGAGCCTTGATAGAAAGTACTGAACCCTTGTTAGTTTCTAATGAAACCGATTGGGCACCGATAGACTTTGCTATTTCAGGCATGCCTCAAGGTTATAGTGTCGATCTACTAAATCTGGTGGCTGATATGACAGGGTTAGAGTTGCGCTACATTAATGGTTTTAGCTGGAAGGAATTGACCGACAGCTATAACGCTGGCGAGCTAGATATGCTGCACTCTGTAATAAAAACTGACGAAACGCGGTTACTCGGTGAGTTTAGTGAGCCGTTTCTTGAGCTCCCTTATGCACTGGTTACTCAGCTTGGGACGCCTGAAATTACTCATATTGAGCAGCTAAATGGTAAGCAAGTTGCTATTCCCTCTGGTTGGTCGATTATCGAGGTGATTAGGCAGAATTATCCGTTAATTGAGATTGTTGAAATGCCTTCTACCTATGCCATATTGCATGCGGTTGAGGAGGGCGCGATTTTTGCTGCGCTCGATAGCAGTATTATTTTGCACTACACGGCTAAGCAGTTTTTTGTTAAGCACATTCAATATCATGAACAACTTGATTTCTCTCCGCTAGAGCTTAACACCGGATTACATGTTGTGATGCCGAGTCAGGACTCAGGCATTATAGAAGTGATAAATCTAGCGCTTGCTAATATTACAGCAGAGCAAAAACAAGCATTAGGAGCTAAGTGGTTTGGTGGAGGGATTAAGCAGACACTATTGACGCAGGGAACCGTTCCATATGAGGCGTTGATAGATCTGGCCCGTGAGCCCAAGAATCAAAATAGACTGATCCGCCGAGATCTAAATGGTGTTGAAGAGTTCCTCTACGTCACCCCTCTTAGAGCTCCTTCTGCCGGAAGTGAGCCCTCAGCTATAGGTAAAGAGCCTTCAGCGGGAGATGAAGAGCTCTCAGCTGAAAGCCAAGAGTACTTCGCGATTGTGGTGCCAACCAATCAACTGCTTGCAACCAGCGTCGAAAAAGTACTGCATTCAATTTTGCTCACCAGTATCTGCTTATTGGTCATCTTGCCAGTCTCCTGGCTGTTCTCATCACCGATAATTCGCCCAGTAAAGTTGTTAGCTATTGAAAATGATAAGATAAAAAACCGTCAATATGATGAGGTGAAGCGAGTTGAAACGAACATCAAAGAGCTAGATGAATTGGCGCACTCTATGATGGATATGTCGAATTCGATTAAGGTGTACGAAGAGAACCAAAAGGAGTTGATGGAGTCATTTATCAGGCTGATAGCGCAAGCGATTGATGATAAGTCTCCTTATACCGCAGGGCACTGTAATCGCGTACCAGAGCTTGGCTTGATGTTGGCTGAGGCGGCACAGAAATCAGAGACGACCCCGTTTAAAGATTTTAAATTTAACTCCGATGATGAGCAGCGAGAATTTAGAATCGCCGCCTGGCTGCACGATTGTGGCAAGATCACTACACCCGAATATATCGTCGATAAGGGCACTAAGCTCGAAGCCGTTTATAACCGCATTCATGAGGTTAGGATGCGCTTTGAAGTGCTGTGGCGTGACGCCGAGATAGACTCTCTTAAGCGGCGTTCTTCTGGGGAAGAGTCCAATGAGTTTTATCATGCTGAGCTGGTTGAAAGACGAAATCAATTACTCGCAGACTTTGAATTTATTGCCAAAGCCAATGTTGGCGGCGAATTTATGGACCAAGAGTCGAAAGAGCGTCTCGCTCAGCTCGCCAGTATCACTTGGCAGCGCCACTTTGACGATAGGCTGGGTCTCTCTCCTGTTGAGGAGCTTAACCTTAGCGAACGAGAAGATGAGGATGTTTATCCAGTGACCGAGCCGTTATTAAGTGATAAACCTGAGCATATTATCAAGCGGATCAACAAGGTAGAATTTGACCCTAAGTTTGGTATTAAGATGGCGATCCCTGAATATCAATATAACTTGGGTGAACTCTATAACCTCACTATCTCTCGCGGCACCTTGACCGCAGAAGATAGGTTTAAGATTAATGAGCATGTCACCAGCACCATTAAGATGCTGGAGAACTTACCGTTTCCGCCTGAGCTTGCAAGGGTGCCGCGTTATGCCTCGACCCACCACGAAACCTTAAAAGGCACGGGGTACCCACGTAAGCTCAGTGCTGAAGACCTATCTATCCCAGAGCGGATTTTAGTAGTGGCCGATATATTCGAAGCGCTAACCGCCGCCGATAGACCCTATAAAAAAGCTAAATCTCTTAGCGTTGCTATTGATATCTTGTATAAGATGGCGCTCGATGAACACTTAGATATGGATATCTTTAAGTTGTTCCTCTCAAGCGGGATCTATTTGGAGTACGCCAATAAATTCCTCGCGCCAGCGCAGATAAATGAGGTCAATGTGGCCAAGTATTTACAGTCTGAGTCGGTAAGTGAGAGCGCTTAATACTGCTTGTCTCGCATGATCACTGCAACAAATAGGTAGGCTAGCCAGGTTGGTAATATCAACTCTGGCTGTAAGCTAAATACTGTCGGGCTTACTTAAGCCGTTTCTCTTATGCATTGTGAAATAATACCTTAGAGCTACGTTGATTGAACATATAGCTGATATAAAGGCAAAGCGCTGCTGACACGAGATAGAGCTTTTGAAGGCTATCAACAATAGGCTGGTGCGGAAATTCATTTTTATTGATTAAGCTTAAGCTGCCAAGTAGTAACAGCAACGCTGAGAGAATTAAAAGCCGTGTATTTTTAGGGAGTAATGACTCTCTGCACAAGTATGCTGCGACATAAATACTACTCCAGCCAATAATAGCTCCCAAGGCGACATCTATTGGCCAGTGAGCGCCAACGGCAATTCGCGATAACCCAACGATAGTCGCCAGAGAGACAAAGAATACTCGACTTAATCGTCTTTTAGAGGATAGGAATACGATACCTGCTAGCAGGAATATCGTGGCGGTATGGCCAGATGGAAAGCTTTTACTGTGGCGAGCATCGCCAATAATATTTATCTGCGTTAACAAGGCTGCGGGTCGTGATGCATCAAAGTAACTTTTGAGTAAATGAGTCACAACGAGGCAGATTATGGCGGCTAAAATGGCGCGTAAGATCCAAGCAGGCTTGAAGCAAAGTATGATCACCAATAAGCTGCCAGTGACAACACCATTTCCCATGTCGGTAATGCTAGCGAGCAACTCAGGGCTAAATTGCTGACTGGCCTGATTAATGCTCCAGAAATAGCTACTGTTAACACTTTCTTTCATCATCAGTAAAAATGCTCCGCAGAGCGCCAATAGCGTCCATAAAAAAGTGATATCATGAATGACTGGATGAGCTGGGATTGGGTGATGAGTTCCCTGATGGTTAAAACTGAGTCCGAATTTATTCATACCTACCTCTTAATGAATCTGAGTTTTGAGCATGTTATTGCTTGGCAGGTGAAAGAAATGTCATCTTACAATGAGCAATGATATTTAGGTGGCAGAGAGTGGAATGGGATGTTCCAGTGACTAACACTATTGTCAATAGCGACTTAAACCAGAGGACACATTAATCTTTTGAGTCAATTCGATTCTGACATTTATAACTGATTAATCCTTAATCAAAAAAAGTCATTGTTGAATACTCTTGTAATGGTAGAATGCCGCCCCTTAATTCCCATTATCTTCGTTACTGATTAGAGTATTTATGAAACGGATTTTGTTGTTATCCCTGTTGGCCTTATCTCATCAAGCCGCGGCAGTTGAACCTTTATTTGAAACACCTAAAGATATGCAGCCGACTTGGGTTGATGACATCTTGTCGGTGTTTGGTGCTGATGGTGAGTTTGATGAAACTAAGCCTATCGATATGAGCTACTTACCAACGGCCTATTACACGCCTGAGAAGAAGTTTGGTGTAGGTTTACTGATGGTAGGCTTATATAAAACCGATGGTTCAGCGAGTGACGAACAGCCATCATCCTTGGTATTAAATTCCTTTGTTTCAATGAATAACTCTTATGGTGTTGAAGTTGAAAACATGACGTTTTTCAACGGCGGTAAGCAGCGTTTACAGCTGGGACTAGAGCTGCACAACGAGGCGGCGGTTTATTACGGCCAGGGTATAGAACAAGGTAATATCGACGCTAATCACCACGAATTTGAAGAGCAGTTATATAGCTTCAAGCCACGCTGGATGACTGAAGTTGCCAATAACTATTTTCTAGGTATTGGAGCTGACTTTACCTACGCTAGCGCTGAAAAATTAGAGCTGGTGGAAACGGGCATGCCTGTGGACTCAGCTGATATTTTACCAAACAATTTCAGCTCGGGTGTAGTGGTTACCAGTATCTATGATTCGCGTGACTATCGTTTAAATGCCACTAAAGGTTGGTTATTCCAAATTGATGCCGGTCTCTATCAAAACGATGAATACTCAAGCTTTTCGACTTACGATCTTGAGCTGGCTAATTATATCGACCTAAGCTCAACCTCTTTGTTGAGTTCGGCGCCGGGTTTAATCGCTTGGCAAGTGCAAGGCCACTTTACCGATGGCGACGTACCTTGGAACATGCTGCCTGACTTAGGTGGCTCTGGGGCGATGCGTGGCTACATTAAAGGTCGCTACCGCGACAAGCAGATGATGATGGGCCAAGTAGAGTATCGCTTACCGATTTTCCAGCGTTATGGCATGGTGTTTTGGGGCGGAGTGGGCAGCGTGGCTGATAAGATGAGCGACTTAAATGAAGAGTTGCTAACCTCATACGGCACAGGTTTCCGATTTAAAATCAAAGATAATATTAACTTGCGCCTCGATATTGGTGTGGGCGAAAACGAGACTAACTTCTATCTTAATGTGAACGAAGTATTCTAATCATGACTGGGTTATTTGCTGCAGTGGCCAAATCTATGACTAAGTCTATAACTAGGTTTATGACTAAATCGATAACTATGTTGAGTGCGTCTATGAGAGTATCCGCGTTGGTGTTTTTGTTTGTAGCTAATAGCACTCAGGCTGCTGACGTTGCCGTATCTGGTGAGGTGCAGCAAGTAGAGACGCAGTGTAGTCGTCATGCTGATTACGATATTTACCTCAGCGGCATACATACGGGCACTATGAGCAGAACCGAAACATGGCGCGGTAAAAGCGCAGTGGTCAGCTCAAACAGTAAAGCCAGTATCTTAGGCATAGGCACTCAGTACCAACAAAGTGCTGAGCTAGTTTGGTCGGATGAAAGCAGTGAATGGATCACCGAAAAGTTTCATCAAAAAGTGACGGGCTTTCGCGCCAGAGACATGTATGCCAGCTTTAGCGATAACGGCCGCGTATCAAAGGTTGATGTTGATGGCGATATTGAAGGTTACCGCTCTGATGACACTCCACTGCGTGACGTAGACACCTTGGCGATTCAAATGCGTGAGTTTCTAATGCTAGGTCGGCAGCAGTTTCGTTTAATCAGGCAGGCATCTGACGCCATTGAGCCTTATCAATATTATGTGCAAAAACCGATTAGCAAGAATATTGCGCCTTGGGGTGAGTTAAGTTTAATTCCGGTAACGCAAACTGGCGCCGAAGAGGTAACTTACTATTTTGCGCCGGCTATGGATTATCAACTCATTCAAGCTCGCTATCACGGCATCATACTGCGTGGCCTTATCGAGCTTAATCAATACAGCTCGTCTTGTGGCTAAGCTTCTTTTATAGGTGGCCTTATCCTTGGGTAAGGTTATTTATTATAGTTGCACTGATTTCAAGTTCACATCAACTTATCAATGACTTCAGCAACTACAGTTGCTACCTAGGTACAGAATCATCATTGTTTATTGCTAGATTAATTGAAAGTAAGATCTCACTGTCTTTAACCTTCCAATACTTGCTCCGCTGCATAATGTATGTAATTCCTAATTATCTGATTTATAAGCGCATTAGGCGTTGATTGTTCAGGCTGTTACAGCTATGTTACAGCTTGGTGTGAGGTTTATGGATACTCACTTTAACTAATTATGTGGGTTTTAAGGATGAAAAAAACACTAATTGCAGTAGCCATTATGTCATTAGTCGCTTGTGGTGGCGGTGATGACACGACACAAGCGCAACACAATACAATTCCGCAGATGTTGATATCAGATGGCATTGACCATGACTTGATATTAGGTCAAGAAAATAACACGTTGCCGTTAGCTACATACTTCAACGACGCTGATGGTGATGTATTGAGTTACCAGTTATTGGGTACTGATTTAGATGTGATGATCAGCGGTGCATCACTGACTTTCGGCTCGGCAATAACTGCGGGGGTCTATGATGTTCAAGTCATCGCGCTTGATGAGCAGGGGGCGCAATCTCAGCCTCTTACTATTAAGTTAAATGTCATTAATCCCGCCATCCCAGGTTTGACCGTTAATGGCGCCAATAAGGCCTACCTTGCTAATGAGGTTGTGACTCTCGCCGTTAAGTTGGGTGAAGAATCTAATTATCCACTTTCGTATTCTTGGGTACAAGAAACAGGGCAGGCTATTGAGGTCGTCAATACTGACTCGGCAACCCTTGAGTTTAGTGTTCCAGGTGGTATTAGTGCGCAAGCAATAAGTTTTAAGTTAGCTCTTGAGTCTGATTATGCCAGCTATTCTGAGAGTGTTAATCTTGCCGTTTACTCTCCATTGGTAATAGATACGGTAGACACTGTGCTGACGGCCTTTGGTGAGCGAGTTAGGTTGACAATCTCAGGCGGTAACAATAACAGCCTGAATTTTACTAGCTCTGACGAGATGATAGCTAAAGTGGATCAGAATGGTGAAATTACCCCATTGAATGCTGGTGTTTTCGCTCTTAGGGTTGCTCAAGAAAGTGTAGGTTTGTTCCCAGCCCTTAATGCCGAAGTGAGTCTAGTTGTTGCTGACCCCGCTGACCTTAAGATTTATTTGGATGTTCCATTGCAGGTCACCAATGGCGTGAGCAGCTTTGTGGCATCGAATGCCCCAGCTATGGGGGAAGGCAAAGACACCAGCTTGACTACTTTTGCCAAAGTTAAATTTGATGATAAAGAGCGGATCACTGAACTGGAAAATGTTGACGGGGTGTGGAGTGGAGTTTTGTTGCAAGTCCCCGCCGATAAATTGCTAACATTAACAACCTATAGTGTCGATTTTGCGGGGCAAGAAACTTATCAGCAGTTTAAAGAGCTAACCCTAGCGAAAGAGGGAGAGCAGAAAGTACAAGTGCAGCAAGTCGCTGTCGAGGCTGAAAGCATAGTGTTAACGCCAATCGATCGCTGTGATAACTATGTGGATGATCGAGGCAATATTTACCCGATATCGATGCAGGAAAGTATCGATGGTTCAGGGGCTAGACTCCAAATGTGGGGTTATGAAATTGATCAGCAATTTATTCGTCATCACGATTGCCAACCGGCTTACATTCAATACTTTATTTCCGGAAATTTATCGGAGCAAACACACTTCTTGTATGGGGTAAATCACAATAACGGTCAGATTTCGTATCGCAGTTATTATGATGCGCTAGATGCTTCAGGCGAGCCTATTAAGAAAATTGAGTCCCGCGAAGATGAGAATGGGCACAGCCTAGTGTTAGATGATCAACCTTCAACCAACGAGTATTACCCTAGCGGTAGGATCCGAGTTAAACAATGGACTGCTGGTGCTGCTGAGTTATTTGTCCGTGCATTTGGTCCAGATTTAATTACTTATGCCGATGATGATGCATCAACATACAGCAGTATGGCTTGGCATGATGCTGAACAGACCCGTGAAAAAGAGAAGGTATTTAATCCCGATGGTAGTCCGCAGTGGTGTAGCTATTTAGACCCAAACACTAAACAAGACGTCCTTTACACTCGCTGTGAGTTTGATAATGGCGCAGGGGACATTAAGACAGAGCTCGATTTAGATCATCAATATGGCATCGATATCAATGCTCAACCTATCATTGAACCCATTGATGAATGCCAGCATTTTATTGATGAGGACGGTACGGTTTATCCCATTCAGCAGCAAACTGATGACTCGGGAAATGTTACAACGGGCTATGTTAAGAATGGCCAGTATACCTATCATAACCAGTGTGCACCGGCTATGACTCGATTTTATGCATCGGGTAACCCTGAACATGCATGGACATTTCGCAAAGGAATAAATACTGACCCTGATAGCTATACCTCGTTTGCTTATTACGATCTTTTAGATGAGCAAGGTAAGCCTATACTTGAGATGGAGTCTAAGATTGAAAATGAATTATATGTCATACAGTTAGATGCCCCCTCGGTGGTTAAGTATTTCACTAATGGTGATATTCAATATCAAGCTTGGATGCTAACCAATGACTCAGGTGACTGGGTTTATGGGCGTGATGCTGGGCCAGATGTGATCACTTATGGTTACGGCACAAATGGTTACCAGCAAAAAAGTGTTTATTGGTATAGCGAGACTGGACATAGGCTGAAGCGTAAAGACTTCGACTCAGAAGGTGAGCTTGATATTTGTCATTACTACCAGCTCGATCAATTGGTACAGTCGGATGAGACATGTTTGAATGAATCAGAATTAGACATCGAATTCGAAATTCAATAATCACTATTTAGTCACGTCATTTTTAAAAAGGCCGAGGGATTTTCACTTGGCCTTTTTGCTGTTTAGTGGACAGCCATAGAGGCAGCTTAATAAAGGCTTAAATTGTTTATCAGGTTTTTCTATTGGAAACATAGGGACGCTTTGTGGTGAAAAATCCAAAGTTAAAGTTTAATTAATTATCGTTTTTGTTAATTCTCCCATATAAATGCGTTTAACTTTTATTAATGCGTTATATTTTGGAGCTATTGACCAAACTGGTGCTAACAGCACCGGCCTTTGGCAAATGAAAACACACGATGGAATTTCTGCTTGAACCCCAAATTTGGATTGGTTTAATTACCTTAATTATTATCGAGATCGTACTGGGTATCGATAACCTCGTTTTTATTGCAATTCTAGTTAAAAAGCTTCCGCCAGAACAAAGAGACAAGGCAAGAACCATCGGATTGTCGCTCGCGCTTATTATGCGATTAGGCCTACTGAGTATTGTGTCTTGGTTAGTCACATTAACTCAGCCTCTGTTCAGTATTTACGATCTCAGCTTCTCAACCCGAGATCTGATTTTAATCACAGGTGGTCTGTTCCTGTTATTTAAAGCAACCCATGAATTACATGAGCGCTTTGAAGGAGATTTGCACCAACAGCAAGGCGCTAATGTCTATGCCAGTTTTGGAGTGATCATCGCGCAGATCTTAGCGCTTGATGCGGTATTCTCACTTGATTCAATTATTACCGCAGTGGGTATGGTCGACAGTTTAACTGTGATGATGATTGCGGTTATCGTGTCTATGATTGTGATGTTGTTAGCGTCTAAGGCGATCACTAACTTCGTTAACGCTCACCCAACGGTTATCGTATTGTGTTTAAGCTTCTTGTTGATGATTGGCTTTATTCTGGTAGCAGAAGGTTTTGGGGTACATATTCCTAAAGGCTACCTATACGCAGCGATTGGTTTCTCAATTTTGATTGAAATGTTTAACCAAATGATTAGCTCAAGCCATGCAAAGCATGCTGAGCGTGTGCCGCTGCGCCAACGTACGACTGAAGCCATTTTCCGCTTGATGGGTAATAAGCATTACAACGTCCATGATGACGACGAAGGCGCAGAGCCTGCGCCTGTTAGCTTTGGAGATGCTGAGCGTGAGATGGTCACCGGTGTATTATCGCTATCAGAGCGTAATGTGCGCACAGTGATGACTCAAAGAAGTGAGACGGTTTGGTTAAATACAGAGGACTGCACCGATAAGATTAAACAAACGATTAAAGACAGTCGCCACCAAAACTTCCCGGTATGCAGTGGCTCGTTAGATAACCTAGTCGGTATCGTGCGCAGTAAAGACTTATTGCTAGGCATTGAAGCGGGTGAAAACCTAGCGGATATCGCAGCCGCTTTCCCTGCCTATATCGTGCCAGATAGCATCAACGTGATTCGTCTACTTGATGGCTTTAGGGAGTCTAGAGCGGGTATGGCGGTGCTTGCCGATGAGTTTGGTAGCATTCAAGGTATTGTGACCCTACACGACTTGCTTGAGTCGATTGTGGGTGAGTTCCCAGATATTGGTGAAACGCCAGAGATCAGTGTATGTAACGACGGCTGGTTGGTTAAGGGGTCTACCTCACTGCATGACTTAGAATCGCGTTTAGAGACCATAGGACTAATCGATAAGCAGCAGGAATACATTACCGTAGCAGGTCTATTGTTGGCAGTGAACTCAACCATTCCTAAGGTGAGTGATGTGGTTGAATTTGCCAAGCTGAAATTTGAAATCGTCGAAGCCGATGACTTTAAAGTGTCCTTAGTTAAGGTGAGTCATTTAGCAAGCTAATTGGTTTAGCGTAAAGAAAAGGGTCTGCATTGCAGACCCTTTTTTATTGCCAGTATCTTATGTTAAAGCATCACTAGATAGGCGATAAAAATCAGTGATAAGCCATAGATAATTGGATGCACTTCAAGGCCTTTACCTGCTACTAGCATAGCAAACGCATAGCTGATAAAGCCCATGGCCATACCGTTAGCCGGTGAGAAGCTTAAAATGGTAAACATTACGGTGAAGAAGGCGGCGATACATGAAGGCTTATGATCCCAATTGATATGACCTAAGCGGCCAACCATGTAAATGCCCACTACGATCATCGCAGGGGCGACAATAGCGGTAGAAAACATAGAGAACACTGGGTAGCAAAATAGTGCCAACAGGAACAAACAGGCAGTTGCCACCGCCGCTAGTCCTGTTTTAGCCCCTTGCGCCGAGGCAATACCCGACTCAGAAAACGCGGTGATAGAAGTGGTGCCTAATACGCTACCAATAACCGTGCCGCCCGCATCCGCCACTAATGCTGAGCGCGCATTGGGTACCTTGCCATCTTTATCGATAATACCTGCATCTTTGCCGACACCGACAATCGTCGATAAGCCATCGAAGAAGTCGACGATAAAGAAAATAATTACGATAAACAGCAGATCAAATAGCTTATCGACGGTTAAAAACTCAAAGTTAAATACCTTACCAAAGCTAGGCTCGATGCTTGGCGGTACGCTAAACCAGTTTTCAGGAATAGGCGCATATTGGGTTCCAAGTACTGCATCACTAATGAGCGTTAAGGTAATCGAGGTCATGAAGGCGATAAAGGTGGCCAGCTTAATATTGCGCACCATGCAGCCGACGGCGACAAATAAACTGATAAAGGCGATGGCAACTTGTGGCTGAGTGATATCTCCCATGCTCACCAGCACCACGGGGTTAGCAACAATAATGCCGGCATTTTTTAAGCCTAAAAAGGCGATGAACAGGCCTAAAGATACTGTGATGGCGAGCTTAAGATCTTCAGGGATCGACTCAATCATCTGTTTGCGGATCTTAGTCATTGAGAAGATCAGATAGACGATACCCGACAAGAAAATTCCGAACAGCGCTTCATGCCAAATCAGCGCCACAGAGCTTGAGGCGAGCATGCCTTTAAAGAAACCATTCATGCTCATCCCTGGCGCAAGCATTACCGGATAATTACCGAAAAAGCCCATGATTAAAGTGGCGAGCGCTGCCGCTAAGGCAGTCGCAGTAAAGATCGCGCCTTTATCCATACCGTCAATGCTGCCTAAGATCGCTGGGTTTACCGCCAGAATATAACTCATGGCTAAAAAGGTAATAAAACCTGCGTATAGCTCGGTGCCAACATTGGCATTACGCTTAGAAAGCTGGAAGGTGTTTTCCATAAAGCGGGACTGTCCCGCACGTAGAAGTAAGCTAGAGATCGCCACTGTGATGCCTTATTTATTGATGCGCTATTGTGTGCATGCGTGAGCACAGGGCTCATGCATTAAGAGTTCAATAAATTTATTGGCGGATACCACTGGGCTGCCAAGTGTTTTAGACCTTTGGCAACGGACGGTGATTGAGCTGTAGTCACAAGATTAGGTCTTGTGGTAGAGACTTCTGGACCAAATTTCCAGCGATATACAGCACAATAAATTGTTGGCGCGGATTGTACGCGGCTGCAGAAACAGCGCAAGCAGCCTGCTAGGAAGTGTGCACTAGCTCAAGCTTTTGTTGTAGTCGAGCGGTAGTCATAAACGGCTGATTTTGCTCTTAGTGAGTGATGATGGCAGTTTATTGAAAAGATGAAATTAGCGCTTTTAGTGATGCTCTAGCGACCATTGCTGAGCCGACACAAATGTATATAGATATTGGTAAGACCAGGAAGTTAGTGATGCCGCAGACGGCTATGATGTGGTTGATGCAGAGCTATTTAGTTTACCTAATGAACTGAATATTCCTACTTTCCCTGAAGCTAAGTTGATTACTGCTAAAGGTGATTAAATAAAGCTGTATTGCTACTGTCTTGAAGGCTTGACTATAGCCTTGAGCGCGCATCAATAGCCTTGTTCGCTAGCTAAATCATCAATAAGTAGACTGCAGTTTAGCCAATAAAAAGAGTAAGCCTAAGCTTACTCTTTTTATTGGCTGTAGACTCGCGTTTGCAGCAGATTTACTTCTGCAGTTGAGCTTTAGCTGCTTCAACTTTAGAAAAGTCTAAGCCTAGCTCTTCAACCGCTTCTTTAATCAAGGCAGGGTTTTGCATCACAAGGCCCATAAGTTGTTGAAGTTTTTCAGGTGGAATACCTAGCTGACCAATTACCGCCATGGCCATCATTGGGTTTTCAGTTAGTGTTTGGAACAGCTCTTTAGCTTGCTCATCACTGACGTTATGTTCTTTTAAGATCGCAAGAATCGGGTTCATTGCCTTACCTTTATGTTGGCTAAAATCAATAGGCCAAGATTTTAACACTCATCACGGTTTTTATACCAAGCTAAATCGACAGTATGCCAAGTTTTACCGATTTCGACTTTGGTAAAGCGCCTTTATAGCAGCGCTGAAGCATTAACTGCGCGGGTAAGAATCATGCTTATAAAGCCTGAAATTGCGCCTTGGTGATGCCGTAATGCACGCGATCGTCAAAGCCATTCGCTAGCTTGTAGTAATCCTTTTGGCTGCCTTCATGGATAAAACCGCACTTTTGCATGGTTTTATATGAGCCGGTGTTACTAATGTGGCAATCGGCAGTCACTTTATGGGCATCGAGCTCACTAAAGGCAAGATGAGTTAAAAACTTGCAGGCCGCAGTGGCAATACCTTGACCCCAAGCGTGCACTGGCAGCTGGTAGCCAACTTCAAAGTTACCAGGCAAAAACATCACCGCAGGCAAGCCAGCCATTCCCATATATTGACCATTAAGATCGCGAATAACGACAGTGATGTTTTCTGGCCATTGGCCTTTGCTAATCGCCTCTGCGGTGTTTTCAATAATCGGGTTAAAGAAGCCTTGGTAAACCTCAACTGGCGATGGTGCGAAAAACAAATACTCTGCGACCTTAGGATCGTCCAGCATGGTGATGATCTCACTCAGATCACTCGCCTTAATTAACTCAATCGTTAGCGAGTCTGTTAATGGGATTGCTTGGCCTAATTTAAATTGTGTAATCGACAATGTTGCTTACCTAAATAATGAATATGCGCCCATCATAGCGTGGCCAATAAGCTAGCGATTGAACATTTGCGACAAGTTTCAGCTAACGTTTGCTCAAACCAATTGCTGCAAACAGCTTTATTATTCAAAGTCGCCATAAATATCGATAACAAGATCCCGTGCGCTGATGTAACCAGCTGGGGTTACGCCTAAGATCTTTTTCATCTGGCGGATCAAATGTGGCTGATCGCTAAAGCCATATTGATCGGCTAAAGCGGCCCAATCTGGATTTAACGGATGCTGGTATAGATGGGTAAACAATGCCTCAAACTTCACTATGGTTTGATATTGCTTAATGCTCAAGCCAACCACTTTGCTAAAGGCACGCTCTAAGGTGCGTTTGGTACAAAAACACTGCTTGGCTAAATGCTCGCTGCTGAGCATGCCATTGCTTTGTTCGATAAAGAGTAAGGACTTTTCAACTAAGTTTACCGTGGGGTCAGACTTTGCGATGGTGAGCAGCGGGCTGAGATCTCGCTCAACCTGCTGTAGCAGTGTTTCTTTATTTGCTTGCGCTATTAAGGCTTGATAGCGTTCAGGCGGCAGTAAATCATCTAGCCAATCTATTTTTACGCATTGGTCGATAACTCCAGCTTGCTGTTGCTTAAGTTGATACAGCGCCGTGGGAGTAAAGCGAAAACCTAAACGGGTCAGTGGCGGTTTATCATCAAGGATCAAAGTCTGAGTATTGGCTGTAAGCAAGTAGCTGCCACTGCCTGAAAACTGAGCTTTAGCACTGGTGTATTGATAGGGCTGTTGGCTGGGCGAAATGATATAATGGGCATTCACATTGGGCACCAGTTGCGGCATGGCATCAATGTTGTCGTCAGCAGAAACATCGAGATACCACACCCAATCAATCAGGTGCTTTAGTGAGTCTATTTGATGTTTCCAAGTGATCATAGCTAGCTCGATAAAAGGCCGTGTTTGAATAATAACAGGCTTTAGAGGTTAGCCTAGGAAGATTTGAAGTGCAGAAAGATGATTTTTGTATATGTATTATGCAGTTAATGCCTTGTTTGTTGATATGTTCTGCAAAAGTTATTCGCCGCTATATAGCTAAACTACTGCCTTAGTTAAGCTACGCGAAATTTATAGCATTCGCTTGGTGTTAGTCAAAAGGTAGTTGGCATGCAAAGATCAGAAGTCAGTATGAATCGGTATTTATCAGGCGTCTTTTTAGAAGACAGGCCTGTAAGCAAACGGGTATTCAATTTAGTGATTGGTTTAGTGCTAATTTGGGGTTTTAGCATTAACTATCTTGCTGTTGCGTATTTCCCAGTTGAAATACTGCAATGGATAAATCCTTGGGTGTTATTGGCAGTTGTGTTTGCTTCATTAATGGCTGGCTGCTTGATTATGCTCAAGTATCCGGTGCCCTTGATTAGTTTTTTAGGCTACAACCTGATGACTTTGAGTATCAGTATTACCTTGAGCCTATTCCTACAAGGATTTACTGCTGCAGAGGTCGCGTTAGCTGTTGAGTACACTGCAGGCATTACCTTACTAATGATTATTACCGCAACGATTGTGCCTAAGCTCTTTGTTAGTTTTGGTAAAGTATTGTGCGTGGTAGGTGGTTGGATCGTGTCAGTTGAGCTGACTTGGTTGCTGTTCTTTGGTCACAGTCACGATATGATCCATTTGATTGCTGCACTGAGCATGTGTGGTTACATTGGTTACACTTGGGCCGTTGCTTGTGAGTACGGTGAAACCTTAGATGAAGCGATAGACTTTGGTGGCATGCTGTATGTGCACATTATTAATTTATTTATGCGTCTTTTGCATCTTATTGAATCACTGCGCTCGTAATTTGGCACGAAATGAGATTGAACAAAAAGCACAGCCTAAGCTGTGCTTTTTGTTTTTGATTGCGTTAAAGCGGATTAAGGTAAGACTTAACCGCGGTTAAGCGCACGGTTGCGCCGCCAATAATGTCGAGAAAGCCTAATATCGACAGAGGTTTATCGGCGCTTATCCATGCTGACCCCGTTGCGCCAATAGGTAACATCGCCATAGTGGCCTCATCAATTTCTAGCACTACGGTGCGGCCAACAGGCATAGAGCCTAAGTTGATATGACGCGATACCATTTGCTCACGGGGTAAGATATCGCCTTGAGCTTCACCTGTGGCTTCAACCTTGCTGTGTACTCTAGCTCTAAAAATCTGCCCCGGGTAAGCATCAATATAAAACTCGGCAAATTGACCTGGTTGAATATAGGCAAAGGATTGATCTGGAATGCGCATTTCGACAAATTTACGCCCAGTATCCCACAGGTGCATTGCACCGACTCTTGAGCCATCGGCGATATAAACATGAGTGACCATGCCGTCAAATGGGGCGCGAACTTCAAGGCGTTTGAGTTCAAATTGTTGCTTACGTAGTTGGGCGTATTGCACCTCAAGCTGAGCGTGTTGCACCTTAAGCTCAGCTTTGATTATCTCTACGTTATCCTCGGCATTTTCTAAGTCGCGCTCGCTAACATGCTCGCCAAGGTTGGCTTTGCGTTGATGAGTACGCTTTGCTTGCGCCAGCTTAACTTCAGTGGCTTCGATGCTGCGTTCAACCTCATTGATGCGTGCATTGATTTCATCGATTGCGCTGCTGACCTTGTCATCGACTAAGGTGTAGAGTAGATCGCCTTTGTTTACCTGCTGGTTATGGTCTATTGCAACTTTATCTATCTGCTGCCCGAATGCAGGAGAGAGGATTGCATGAGGAGCTCTTACCGTCGTTGAGTTGGTCAGATCCGCCGGTGAATAAAAGCGGTGCGCTAAAAACAGTGAGAGTGCAATTAAGCAGCCCACAAACACACTAATAAAATAGTTACGCGGCCTAGACTTGATCACCTTGAACTTGAACAATAACCAGACAATAAAAATATACGGCAGCATTATCTCTTTCATGCGCGTGTCCCTCTAATCCATTCTTGTGCTCTGTCCCAGTCGGTGACGATGGCAATAACAGCCAGTACCCAAAGCGGTTTCCAAAACAGGCCTAACATACAAAGCCAAAAGACTAACTTGGCCTGTCGCATGCCGCGCTCTTTAGCGAGATATTTAGGAAGTGAATGTAGGTGCCATAGCTTTAACGCTAACCAGCTAAAAATACCGATAGTGATTAGGGTGACGACCCACATAAAGGCAACTGAATCAAGAAGTACCATCACACTAGGTAAGTGTTCATAAACTAGGTTGGTTTCATGGATTTTCATTCAACTCTCTTAATCAACGTTTGATCGGTTAAGGCTTAATACGCATGCAATATTAGCGTTTGCTAGCTGAACCAAAGTTGAACTCCTTATCCAGTTATTTGTTAGATAGCGTCAATAAACTGAGTTTTGAGACAAGCACTGCAAAAAGTCGACGAATTTGATTTTATGTAAGTTTTTTGGCATTTCTTTTTAAAAATATATTTTGTTGGTTATTTTTATTGGTTAGAACAGGGTTTTATTGGTCGTGGTGCTAGTTAGATTTTAATTTTGTTTATTTTTATCTGTTTTTTATCAATATGTTGGTTGTCAATATTTTGTCTTTGATGGTTTTATGGGTTTTATAGTTATAAGTTGGTGATTAATCGATATATTTCGATTTACAACATTAGGGTTACAGATAATAATCCGCCAGATCTTACAAGTTGCACTATGTGCACTTGATGATAAAGGCAAAGCCTGTGAAAGCAGGTGACGCAAAGCATCCAGTCTAAGGGGCGACCTATGGCAGTGGCGCTACCACAAGTGACACAGGCCGCATTGCATGCCTGTTTGTTGCTTTTCTATATCTAATGAAAAGGGATAAATACATGAAATCACTAAAAATCAACCTATTAGGTGCTAGTGTTGCGTTAGCTATGGGCGCGTTATCTGCTCCAGCTATGGCTAACGGTAGCGATATGGTTAATCCACAAGCGGGTGTTGTTGTGGGCTATTGGCATAACTGGTGTGCTGGTGGTGGTTACAAAGGTGGCATAGCGCCATGTGTGACATTAGAAGAAGTTGATCCGCAATATAACGTTGTTGATGTGTCATTTATGAAGGTTTATGGCGCTGTAGGCACAATTCCTACCTTTAAATTAGATCCTGCAGTGGGCTTGTCGGAAGCACAGTTTATTGAGCAAATCAGTGAGCTAAACCGTCAAGGACGTTCTGTATTAATCGCATTGGGCGGCGCAGATGCGCACATTGAGCTGCGTAATGGTCAAGAGCAAGCATTGGCTGATGAAATCATTCGTTTAGTCGAAATATATGGCTTTGATGGTTTGGATATCGACCTTGAGCAAGCGGCTGTTACCGCTGCAGACAACCAAACAGTTATTCCTGCTGCGCTGCGTATCGTTAAAGATTACTACCGTGAGCAAGGTAAAAACTTTTTGATCACTATGGCGCCAGAATTTCCATACTTAACAACTGGTGGCAAGTACGTGCCTTATATCACGGCACTAGAAGGCTACTACGATTGGATTAACCCACAGTTTTATAACCAAGGCGGTGACGGTATTTATATCGAAGGCCTAGGTTGGATTGCCCAAAACAACGATAACTTAAAGCAAGAGTTTATTTATCATATCGCTGATGCACTAGCGAACGGTAACAATGGTTTTACTAAGATCCCGCACGACAAACTTGTGTTTGGTATTCCTACTAACATCGATGCCGCAGCAACGGGCTATGTTAAAGACCCACAAAAACTGTACGCTGCTTTTGAACAACTAAAAGCACAAGGTCAACCATTACGTGGTGTGATGACTTGGTCAGTTAACTGGGATATGGGGCAAAACTCAGCGGGTCAGGCTTACAATGAGTCATTCATTAAGGCATACGGTCCGTTTATTCATGGCCAAGATATTTTGCCGCCAGAGCCTGATAACGGTAAACCCATTTTTAATGGGATCAGTAATACTCGGGTTAAGTTAGGTGGCGAGTTTAACTCACTAGCTGGCGTAACCGCGAATGATATGGAAGATGGTGACTTAACATCGTCAATTGAAGTCGAAGGTAACGTAAACACTGACGCACTAGGTTTGTATGCACTAACCTACCGCGTGTCTGATAGCGATGATAATCTGACTGAACAAGTGCGTAGTGTTGAAGTGTATAACACCAAGCCAGAAATCAAAGGCGTAACTAACGCCAGTGTATTCGTTGGTAGTGAGTTTTACCCTATGGCAGGTGTTAGCGCACTTGATGCCGAAGATGGTGACTTAACTGATCATATCGTTATTGAAGGTGATGTTGATACGGATACATTAGGTCAGTATTCACTCACTTACCGCGTAACAGACAGTGCGGGGCAACAAACCATTGCATTGCGAACTGTTACTGTTAAAGAGCAAGGTGCTGTGTGTGAAAACGCATGGGATAAAGCAAAGGTTTACCTTGGCGGTGAAACGGTTAGCTATTCAGGTCAGAGCTGGTTAGCTGGCTGGTGGACTCAAGGTGATGAGCCAGGTACTACAGGCGAGTGGGGCGTTTGGAAATCGCAAGGTGATAGCGACTGTGATGGCGGCTTACCACCAGTGGTTAAACCTACTCTTGATGTAACAGGTATTGCACCCCGTTATGTGCTTGAGCAAGGTAGTGTCACTATCGAGTTTAGCGCTAGCGTTAACCAAACTATGGTGATTAAAGCTAGCTTAGTGCAAGGCAATAACGTATTTGCTAGCACTGAAGTTAATAGCGCAAGCACTTCAGCTATGACTCTGTCTGCGACAGATTTAGTCGCGGGTAGCTATGAAGTCGTGGTTAGCGCCCCTGAGCAAGAGTTAACTCGCCGTACTAGCGTGAGCTTAGTTGAAGAAGATGAAGGTGGTGACTACCCAGCTTACGCTGCAGGCACTCAGTACCAAGCTGGTGATGTTGTGACTAACGCCGGTGGTGTTTATGAGTGTCTACCATGGCCAAACAGTGGCTGGTGTAGCGGTTCAGCAAGTCATTATGCGCCAGGTGTGGGTAGCGCTTGGGCTGATGCTTGGTTCGCTCGATAATCTACTAGATACAATAAGCTAATCGGCTAACCTTATATCGACTAGCTTTAAAGCCCTATCAATTTGATAGGGCTTTTTTGTATCTGTTGTTTGATGTTTAAACAAGTAGCAAGGTATTAGCTAATTTATACATTATTTATATAAGCTTACGGCTAGATTTAAATGTGATCTAGTTAGCAAATTAGCTTTGAAATACTAGCGATGGCGGCTATTTAATATGAATATCCCAGCCATATATTAATTCAATAATTATAACTAAATATGCAGTTAAGTTCTTTTAAGTCAAACTCTTTTAAATTAAGCCGTCGTCAATTTCTTTATGCTGGTGCGGCTGCATCTAGCCTAGCAACGTTAGGTTGTAGCTCACACTCAGCGCCTATCGGAGTTAACCCTACTGTAGCGCCAGGGGTCAATACTGCTGAAGCGATACCGCTTAACTTTAACGAAAATCCATTAGGGCTAGCGCCTAAGGCACAGCAAGCGGTACTTGAAGCATTGCCTAATGCATGGCGTTATCCAGATGCTGCGCGCAGTGATTTGATGGCAACGATTGCCAGCAATTTGTCACTTGAAACCTCGCAGCTTATCTACGGCAATGGTTCATCTGAAGTGTTGAAGATGGCATTGGATGCACTGGTGCAAACTAATACCCAGTTAGTGATGCCAGATCCAAGCTACGGTGTGATTATTGATTACGCTATGGCGCGTGGTGTACCCGTGGTGAAGGTAAAGCTTGATAGCGATTGGCAAACTGATCTTGGCGCGATGAAAGCCAAAGTGGCAGCCCACAATGGTCCGTCGATTGTGTATTTATGCAATCCCAATAACCCAACAGGCTTGTTATTACCCCAAAGCGAACTTAATCAATGGTTAGATCAAGCATCGAGCCAATTAAGCTTTATTGTTGATGAGGCGTACGTGGAATATGTAGCACAGCCGGGATTTGTCTCTGCTATTGAGCGAGTTAAACAAGGGCAAAAGCATATTGTGGTGTGCCGTACTTTCTCAAAGATCTATGCACTCGCGGGTTTACGTGTCGGCTATGGTGTTGCTCATGGCGAGTTGATTAAAGCGATGCAAGCTCAGGCGAGTATTGATAACGCCAACTTAATTGGTTGTGTTGCGGCAAAAGCCAGTCTTGAAAGTCAGCAATGGCTAGATCTAAGTCTTAAGTCAAATGCTCAGGCTCGAGCATTGGTTTATCAGCAACTTACTGAGCTGGGTTTAGATTATCTTCCTAGCGAAACCAACTTTATTTTCCATAAAGTGAATGGCGACAGTGAGCTGTATATGCAGCGGATGCAAAAAGCAGGCATCTTGGTTGGGCGTCCGTTTAATCACGGCGAAGGATGGAATCGTCTTTCAATCGGCACGCCAGCGCAGATGCAATACTTCTGCAAGACTTTGGCAAAGTTCCGCGAGCTAGGCTGGGTGTAGCGCATCACTCAAACTTGCAGCGCGTTCGTGAGATTGGCGAGCGGCTGCTAAGTCCTGAGGTTTGATGGACTTGGCTTTAGTGTTTTCTGTGACTACTATTGTAAAAACTAATATTGTAAAAATTAAGACCATAAAGAGTCCTACCCTATGCCTACTTTATCTAAATCCGATCCAAGCGATTTAACAAGCCCGCCGGTTATTTCTAGCAATGTCACCGATCTTATTGGCAATACCGATCTGCTTAGGATCAATAGTCTAAGTGAGCTGACTGGTTGCGAGATCTTGCTTAAGTGTGAGCAACAAAATCCAGGTGGCTCTATTAAAGATCGCGCCGCCTTGCAGATGGTGCAAGACGCGATCGCCAGCGGAAAATTAAAGGCAGGCATGACGATCGTTGAGGGGACTGCAGGTAATACCGGCATCGGCTTGGCCTTAGTGGCTAAAGCATTAGGTTTTAAGATGCTGGTGGTGATGCCTAAAGGCCAAGCGCCAGAGAAAGAGCAGATGATCAGCTTGTTTGATGCCGAGCTTAAGTTGGTCGATGCCTGCCCGTTTGCTAACCCGGATCATTTCTATCACACCGCTAAACGATTAGGTGAGGCCAACAGCGATTATTGGTGGGCCGATCAATTTGAAAATACCAGTAATTTTAAGGCGCATTACCGTAATACTGGAGCTGAGATCTGGCGTCAAGTTGAAGGCAAGATCGATGCGTTAGTGTCGGTTGCCGGCACTGGCGGCACGATCGCAGGGAACTCGCGCTATTTGTCAGAGCAAAACCCTGAGTTACAAACCTGGCTAGTAGATCCGGATGGTTCAGGGATCTACGCTTATTTAAATGACGGAGAGTACTGCGCAACGGGGAGCTCGTTTACCGAAGGGATCGGTATTATGCGTCTAGTTGAAAACTTCCGTCAGGCCAAGATCGATAAAGCCATTTCTTTACCGGATCGCGATCTAGTGGCCATTGCTCGCCATGTGAGAGAACACGATGGCATTGTGCTTGGCAGCAGCGCCGCGCTTAATGTCGCAGGGGCTTTATACGCTGCAGCTAAAATGGGCCAAGGTAAAACGATTGTGACCTTCTACTGCGATCTCCCTGAGCGCTCAGCATGTAAGCTCTACAACGAACAGTTTCTTAGCGAGAAAGGCTTTGCTGGCGACAGTGAAGCCATCGCGGCGATGTTTACTCGCTACCAAACAGAACCTGCCTCAAAAGTTGTCTCGGTTGATGCCAGTAGCAGGCTTGAGTAAGTCATTGAGCGTACTGGATAAAATCCGCCACAAGATTTATGACTCTGTATCAGCTAAGAAAACTAGCCTCTTCTGAGCGAATATTGTGTGTAAAGCCGTTTGATGGCTTTTAAAAGTGGCCTTTAAAAATAGACTGCTTAGTAAGCTCAGATATTTTCGAGTCAATTACTGTCTTATTGACTGTCCGATATCATTTTGACAGAGATAAATGCTATCAAAAAGACAGCGCCGAATTGATTGGTTTATCATTAAATCTTTTAGAATCAATTAAATAAAATGTTGGCACGTTCGCTGCTATTACAGCTTCAGGTTTAGTGTTAATACACTATTTGAATTTTAGTAATAGGTGGCAATATGACAATCCATGTCAAAAACAACATTCATTGGGTAGGACAACGCGACTGGGAAGTACAGGACTTCCATGGTACCGAGTATAAAATGACTAAAGGGACTAGCTACAACAGTTACCTTATTCGTGAGCAAAAGACGGTATTGATCGATACGGTTGATCATCGCTTTAGTCAGCAGTTTATCCAAAATCTTGAGATGGAGATCGATCTTAATGAGATCGACTACATCGTCATAAATCATGCCGAAGAAGATCATTCTGGCGCCTTAGTTGCGCTAATGGCCAAGATCCCCAATACCCCAATCTACTGCACTGAAAATGCGGTGGACTCAATTGTTGGCCACCATCATCACCCTGAGTGGAACTTTAATGTTGTTAAAACTGGCGATACCTTGGACATAGGTAACGGTAAGCAATTGATCTTTATCGAAGCGCCTATGCTGCATTGGCCTGATAGCATGATGACTTACCAAACTGGTGATGCTGTGCTGTATAGCAATGATGCCTTTGGTCAGCATTATTGCGATGAACGCCTATTTAACGATGAAGTCGATCAAACAGAATTAATGGATCAATGCCTGCGTTATTACTCGAATATCTTAACGCCATTTAGTGCCTTAGTGACTGCGAAGATCCATGAAGTGCTTAGCTTTAATGTGCCGGTCGATATGATCGCCACTTCACACGGTATTGTATGGCGTGATAATCCAACACAGATCATTCACCAATATCTGGAGTGGGCTAATGATTATCAAGAAGATCGCATTACTCTATTCTATGATTCGATGTCGAATAACACCCGTATGATGGCCGATGCGATTGCTCAAGGGATCCATGATGTCGATCCAGCCGTTGCAGTGAAAGTGTTTAATGTATCGCGCCAAGATAAGAATGACATTCTTGCCAGTATCTTTAGATCGAAAGGGATCTTAGTCGGCTCATCGACGATGAACAATGTGATGATGCCTAAAGTGGCTGGCATGCTAGAAGAGATCACCGGTCTACGTTTTAAAAACAAAAAAGCGGCTGCTTTTGGTAGTTTTGGTTGGAATGGCGGTGCGGTTGATAGAATCCATACGCGCTTAACTGATGCTGGCTTTGAAACTACCTATGGCATGAAAACCAAGTGGCGCCCAGATGGCAAAGCCATGCGTGAATGCCGTGAGTATGGCCAACATGTAGCTAAGCAGTGGGCGCTTAAGGACTTGTCTGAACCATTAAAGCAAAACATAGTTAACCGTGAGCCAGCTACAATAGATAGCAGTGTTGAGTCGTTTACGCCAGTGGCTCAAAGTGATGCAAGCGTTGCTGTGCTTGATAGCCAAAAGATGCTATGCACCGTATGTAATTGGGTTTATGACCCCGCTATTGGTGAGCCGAATCAAGATGTCGTCCCAGGTACTACTTGGTCTGATGTGGCTGAAGATTTTCTTTGCCCTGAATGCGGTATTGGTAAAGAAGTGTTTCAACCAATAGCTGGAGCATAACTTGATGAGCGAACAACTTGATGCGCCAATCGTTATCATTGGTAGTGGCTTTGCCGCCTATCAGCTTATTAAGGCCATTCGTCGTAGCGATCAAAGGGTAAAGATCCAAGTTTTTACTGCTGATAATGGCGATGATTACAATAAGCCAGACTTAAGCCATGTGGTGTCTAAACAGCAACTGGCGAGCGATCTGGTGAGAGCGTCTGGTTTAGAGATGGCAGAGCAACTGAATTTTGAGTTGTTTGCTAATACTTTTGTAGATTCAATTGCTCCTGAACAGCAGCAGATCATGGTTGCGGGTAAGGCGTACTCATACGCAAAGCTCGTTATGGCAACTGGGGGTAGGGCTTTTGTGCCACCTATGTCTGGCAACGCTGTGGATCGCATTGTGACACTCAATAGCTTGCAAGAGTATCAAGCCGCTGAGCAAGAGTTAGCATTGGCTAAGCGAGTATTAGTGATAGGTGGCGGCTTGATCGGCAGCGAGTTATCTATGGATCTCGCAACTGCAGGCAAGCAGGTCATCACTGTCGATCCTTGCGAGCAGCTGATGGCCAATTTATTACCGGAATACATTGCCACTGAGCTAAGTAAGCTGATGCAGCAATTAGGCGTACATCTAGCGCTGAATACTAAGGTGACTCGTATCGATTTGAGTAATGATTCGAGTAATAATAGTGGCTGTTTGCAAGTCACGCTGGCAAACGGGGAGTCATTCATTGTCGATACTGTGATTTCTGCCGCAGGTCTACAGGCTAACAGTTTGTTAGCCAAGCAAGCAGGCTTGATGGTTAATCGAGGCATAGTGGTTGATAACCAACTGCAAACTTCGGCAATGGATGTATATGCCTTGGGCGACTGCGCCGAGATTGGTGGCAAGGTGTTAGCGTATTTGCAGCCAGCCTTAGTTTGCGCCAATGCATTAGCTAAAACCTTATTAGGCCATGAGACGGCCGTAGTATTGCCCGCCATGTTGGTGAAGGTTAAAACGCCGCATTATCCCATTCAGTTGGCGGGGCAAGCAGTGCATCAGGTTAATCGCTGGCAGTTAGATATCGATAGCCAAGGAAGTTGTGTACAAGCATTCGATACAGATGAACGCTTGCAAGGTTTTGTGGTTGCAGGGCAACACATGAGTAAGGCTTTTGGCTTGCTTAAGCACTTAGGTAAACCCGTTGCTTAATATTGAACGAGCTAACTGAACCATTAATCTGCCATGTTTCAAATAATCGCCATGGTGCTATATTGCTATCGAAAATCACCATCTAGAGCAATATGAACATTCTTATCGGGTAAGTTTTACGCCCTAAAATAGACTAATAAAAAGCCAGCTTTGCTGGTTTTTTTTATTGTTTTTTTTAACTGCTTATTTTGCTGTCACCTGTCATTTTCTTGACATGTTTTAAGCCTGTTTACAGGTAATCAATAGCTTGTCATTTAGTGTTTATCTATCTGTTTTAAAATGCTAATTTCATTAGTTGTTATGATAAGTAAATAAATACTATCACGATTGCTAAAATTGCTGTCTAAGTCGTGGAATTAACATTGACTCAAGGTATACTCCGTGGACTCAAATTTTACCTAAACGATCTTAAAGTCGTCAGATTTTTATGAAGGTGTTTCAAATGAAATCAAGATTCATCATTCAGCTGGTAATATTCATTTTTTCTGGAGTATTAGCGTCTCAAGTCATGGCAAGGGATTTAGCCGAGATTAAAGCTGAGGGGGTATTACGCCATCTTGGTGTGCCCTATGCTAATTTTGTGTCTCAATATTCAGAAGGCAATAAAATCACCCATAGCGGCCTCGATATTGAGCTGATGCAAAACTTTGCCGATTATCTTGGCGTGGAATATGAGTTTGTACCAGCCAAATGGACCGATGTTTTTGGTAAGTTGACTGGGCGTAATGGCCAATTTATTAATAACCAGGTGGTTTATGGCGAGTCTGAGCCGATAGTTGGTGATGTAATAGCCAACGGCCTGACTATCTTGGATTGGCGTGAAGAGTTAGTTGATTTTTCCGATGACTACTTCCCCTCTGCGGTATGGCTTGTTGCGCGTACGAGTTCCGATCTTAACCCTATTACGCCAACAGGCTCTACACCTGAGGATGTCGCTCTGGTGAAAGATTTGCTGAAACAGCGTGATATCCTGGCAATGAAGCAGTCTTGCCTTGATCCCGATCTTTACAATCTTTATGCGACTCAAGCCAATGTGATTTTGCCAGTGAAACAATTGCAGCTCAATGAGATGGTGCCTTTCCTGCTGAGTATAGAAGCAGAAGCGACCTTATTAGATGTGGCTGATTCTCTGATAGCGATAGAAAAATGGCCAAATGCAATCAAGATAATCGGCCCAATTTCTGAAGATCAGAGAATGGCGATAGGCTTTCGTAAGGACTCGCCTCAACTGAGGAAAGCCTTTAATGAATATCTGAAAATGATCCGCGGGGATGGTAGCTATAACAAGTTAGTGAAAAAACATTACCCGACGGTTTTTCATTATTATCAAAAATATTTCGAACAAGCTGTAGTAGAAACTTACCAGTAACATGAAGCACTTTAAATGGTTTAACAGCAAGACCGCGATCATCATTGCGGGCATTTTATTGAGTGGTTATTTAATCCTTATTTTGACTGTAACTAACTTAGGTCAGAGTCGTTTAAAAGAGTCACAAAATAGCGAACTTAATTTACGTGTGAGTAATTACACCGAAAACTTGAGTTTTTTCTTCGATGCCAGTGAAAAGAATATTGCCAATCTGAGTCAGAAGCGTGACGTTAATACCTATTTTTCAAATTTAGCCGCGGGTATGTCGTTGCAATATGGACTGGGTTCGAGTTTATTTAGTCTTACTCAGATGATAGAGAACTTCAGCCAATTAAATATGATGGATGATCAGCTGATCTATACCAGAGTAATGATTGTCGGGATGGGGCAAACAGTTATTGTTAATACTCGGCCTGAGGTAGCGTTTGATATTAAGCAACTTCCTTTAAAAGAGATGGAAACCAAAAGCCATAAACTGCACATAGTGAAAGGTGTCGATGGCCCTGTTATTCAGTTGCTGCAGACCATTTATCACCAAAATAAACCGGTTGCGATTCTAGTGGCCAGTTTAAACACAGAGCTGCTGATTAAACTGCTCTCGACCCAAGAGCATCTCGACAGTGGCAGTTGCTTAACTTTGGTCACTCCAATTGGAGACATACTGGTTTGGAACTCTCTACAAGGTTGTGCATCTGATGTAGCACTTGGTAAGACTCGTTATTACAGCGATAATGCTAGCATCATCTACTTTGAGAAAAAGGTCGGTTCAACGTCACTGGTGTTAGAAAGTTGGTTTAAGCCAGTTAGTGAGCAAGATATTTTCACTTCTACGTGGTTTATCGTGGGAATTTCTTTGTTGGCACTGCCGGTATTCCTAGGGCTTATTTATCTGATGCGGGTGAATAACGCCAATTTAGTGTTACAGACCCAGGTGGAGTTATCTTCAGAACAACAACAAAAACTGGCGATGCAAAATACTCAGTTACATGAAGAGATCTCTAAGCGTAAGGAGTCTGAAAGCAAGCTGGAATATCAGGCGACTCATGATGAATTAACCAATCTAGCCAATCGTACTCATGGCATGGCTCGCTTGCAGGAGTTGATCCGCAGAGCCGATGTGAAACAGACTAAAATTCTGTTGCTGTTTATCGACCTCGATAACTTCAAGCAGGTCAATGATACAGTGGGGCATCACGCCGGAGATCTGTTATTAAAGCAAGCTAGTAAGCGGCTACTCAAGTCAGTTCGTACCAGTGATATTGTGGCTCGCTTAGGTGGTGATGAGTTCTTGGTGATAGTGCCGGAGATCCAGCATCAAGACTCAGCCAAGTTAGTGGCGAGTAGTATTTTATCTGTGTTTGAAAAGCCATTTCGCATTGAGCAGCAAGAGTTTTTTGTCTCGGCAAGTATCGGTATGTCTGTTTACCCTAAAGATGGAACCAATGCTTCGACATTACTGAAACGCGCAGACACGGCGCTTTACAGCGTAAAAGATATGGGCAGAAATGGTTTTAATTTTTACGATGAGCAGATGAACCTTGATGTGCAGCGTAGTTTTGCCCTCAACGTACGTTTACATCAAGCTTTGCAACAAGGTGATATTGAGATCTATTACCAACCTATCTTAGATCTCGTCAGCCGTAAGATCGTCGCCGCCGAAGCGCTTATGCGCTGGACCGACAGTGAACTGGGTTTTGTTTCGCCGGAGGATTTTATCCCTTTGGCGGAGAAAAATGGTTTAATCCACCGTCTCGGTGACATTGTTTTGCTGGAGGCCTGTACTCAAGCTGCTGCATGGCAGTTGATTAGCCCAATTAAGATAGCCATCAACTTCTCTAGTGTGCAATTTAGGTATTGTGAGGCGTTGCAGGCGCGTATTGTCGATGTGTTGGTGCAAACAGGCCTTCCTGCTAGTCAGCTGGATATGGAGGTCACCGAGAGCCTCTTGATAGAGCAAGATAATGCCTTGATGCAGATGCTTGCTTATCTTAAGCAGCTCGGCATAGGCCTATCTATTGATGATTTCGGTACAGGTTATTCGGCGTTAAGTTATTTGCAGAAGTTTTCGTTTACTAAGCTGAAAATTGATCGCGCCTTTATCAATAAGATGACAACGAGCTCATCTGATGCATCCTTGGTATCGGCGATACTGGCGATGGCTAAATCGTTAAAACTTAAGGTAGTTGCCGAGGGAATTGAAAACGATGAGCAAGCGCTGTTTTTACAGCAACATAATTGTGAGTATGGTCAGGGATATCTATTTAGTCGTCCTGTTCCGGCAGAAGAGTTTACCCAGTTGCTGCTTCGAGATCAGCAGGATGCCGGTTTTGCTGAACAAATGGAGTGAGTCAGTTAGCCAAGGCTAATTGTTAGATGACAAGATAAAAAAACGGCCCAGTTTTTTATGTAAATCATAACAACTGGGCCGTTTTTATTGGTTCTTATTTTATTATTTCATTTCACGATAAAGTTGCTTCATCGCCTTAACTAAGCCTTTAACATCATCGTTGTCATGGAAAAGGTGAGTAGAAATACGCAGAGAGTATGTCTTAACCGTATCGTACTGATCTAAGTAGAAAGAGGTGGTTCTTACGATGTAACCATACTCTTCATGTAAACGGTCGCGGAACTCAGTAAGTAGCTCGCCATTATTCAGATCATCGAATGGATTAAAAGACGTCAGGCCGCTTGATAGCTTGCGGACATTAGGGGCGAAGATCATTGCCTCTGGGAATTTCTTGGCCAATTCTTTTTTACATAGGGCGCTTAAATCTAGAATACGCTCTTCAATTGCATCACGACCAATTTCATCCCACAGTGCACAAGCGTTAGCCAGTGCACGTTTTGCAGGGTAGTTATCTTGACCAATCGATTGCAACCTAGCTTGTACTGCAGTGGCGGTCGATGAGCTATTAATAAACCATAGCGGTGTTTCGCGATCGCTCCAGAACTCGTATAAACGATTAGCGTTATTACGTACGTATAGGAAGCCTGTAGCACCTGGGCCGCACTGCCACTTGTGGCCTGCACCCGAGTAGAAGTCACAGTCGATATCATGAAAATCTAGGTTAAACATGCCAGGTGTATGTGCGCCATCGATTAAAGTGACGATACCGTTTGGAATCGCGACCTTTTTACAGATCTGCTTAGCTGGCAGAGTGGTACCTGTGGTAAAGGTGACGTGTGAGAACACCATTAAACGAACACGGTTACCGTATTGGTTTACGGCATCGGCAAAGACTTGAACATAGTCATCAACGCTGACGTCGTTACCAGGAGTATAAACAGGGATAGCGAGCTCGATGACTTCGGCACCATAACGCTCTGCAACATGTTTGAGCGGCGTAGTCACGCCTGGGTGCTCGTGATTAGTGGTTAAGATGATGTCGCCATATTCAAATTGTAGGCCATTGATAATGGTACATAAGCCATCGGTAGTGTTGCGACAAAGCACGAGTTCATGCTCATCGGCACCAAAGCTTGGGGCAATCTGCTTGGCATAATCTAGGGTAGGAATATTGCTGTTCCAAGGGTTAATAGAGATTTGCTCATTGGCGCGGTTATAGTCTTTCAAAACACGCTTAGGCATGGTGCCTGAGGTACCTATGTTCATATAGGTCGTGCGTTTGTTTAGGATAAACTCATTGCGAACCTTGTTCCAGAAACCGTGCCCTGAGCCGTGACCGTGAAAAGGCTCAATATGATTGTCACTGCTGGCATGTGCAGTGGCTGGCAGTAAACTTGTTCCGACTGCTGCAAGTGCAACGCCTGTGGTGGTTTTTAAAAATCCTCGGCGTCCTACATTTTCCAAGTTGGCTTCAGGTTTATGGTTCATTGTTTTTCCTTGTTATTTTTTCTGTTTTAAAATAATGATTTATATTTATTGTTTTATATTTTTTGTTTATTGGTGGTTAAAGCTGTTTACTAGATTAGATTTTATCGACTTATCTTGGTTAATAACGTGATTTTGACCACACTTGAGTCTGGCTATATGTGACAAAAACCCTTACAAATCAAAGCTCGAGTCATTTTTTTGACGTTTTGTGTTGTAGTTTAGTGTTATCTATATATATGGCTTTGAACTAGGTGGTTTAGCATGTGCTTTACTAGCCTGTGAGGCTAAAGCTAGTCTCTGAGTTAAAAATGTAATTTCTACTTAACTAGGAGTAAAATGTTGCCTTAGCAGCATTAAACGCATGATGAGAGTGTGAGTACTATGATTATTTTGACTACCAATTTAGGTGATATTGAGATTGAACTCGATCTGGAGAAGGCACCTGTCAGTTCTAAGAACTTTATCAAGTACTGCCAAGACGGTTTTTTTGAGGGCACGATTTTTCATCGAGTCATAAAAGGCTTTATGATCCAAGGTGGGGGATTTACTGCCGAAATGGAAGAGAAGCCTACTAGAGCGGCCATCGTCAACGAAGCCAACCGAGGCCTTAAGAATGTGCGTGGCAGCATCGCTATGGCGCGCACCGACGCACCGCATTCTGCAACGGGTCAGTTTTTTATTAACTTAGCCGACAATAGCTTTTTAGATCACACGGCGACCACTAATGCGGGCTGGGGTTATGCAGTATTTGGCCAAGTCACTAAAGGTATGGATGTAGTCACTAAAATCGGCCGTGCTAAAACAACGTCTAAAGGCGACCATGATGATGTACCAAGAGAAGTCATAGTGATTGAGAAAGTCACAATTAAGCAGTAACTTTTAAGGCATAATTTGTATGCAGTCTCGTGGCAGAGACTGCATTTGTTTCTAGGTTAGGGAAGGTAACTCTTACCTATTCGAGTAATTTTATTTGGTGCAACAGTGACAATATATCCAGCTCCTCCGTTACTGATAATTAATCCTTGATAAGCCCCTTCAATAAAATCTGCTTTTTCTAGGTTAATATAAGTACCAGTATCGAGTGAGAATGTTTTGAAACTTGGCTCCCAGTTACTTCCATGTAGCTGATAAACTTTATTTAGTTCACTACTAATTATTAAAGGGTATGGTTTAGCTTCCATCCAAGGCTCAAAAGGCGCACTCCATTCTAAATTGAGTGTCTCAGCATTAAAAAACTTTCCTTTTTCTGTAAACACTAGGCCATTAGCACTGCCCATCAAAATGATGTTGTTTGTACTTTCACCATCATTAGCTTTAACTTTTTTTATAAACTCGATAGAGCCTGCGTTTAGTTCAAACTGACTTAACCATTGATCGCTGTTATTTCTCTCTTTATGTAGGGTAAACAGCTTGTGATCTGAGTTGATGGCTAGACTTATTCGATCACCGTACCAAACAGAGTTGTTATTATCTATTATTGGTGAAGAAGCAACGACACCATTTGTGTCTAACATAAACAATTGGTGTTTATCATTTCCACCTATTGAGAAATAAGCGGCTGCAAACCAAGTGTCATTTTCTGTTGGGGAGGTAATGATATCTGAAATCGTTATATGAGTGGCTTCGCATGAATGACAAGTATCCTTAATGATTTGATTAAAATCTATACTCGAAACCGTGGACAGATTTTCGGTGCTATAAATACTAACATTTGAATAGTCGTAGCCTTCGATTGTTTCAGTTTTTTCTAGCAGATACAGTCGATCACCATTTTTTGAAAGCCGAGCGAGCTTGATAATACCTTGAGTCGATACAAGCTCTTTTGATTGCATGGTCGCTAAATTAACTTTGTGGATATTGCCTTTCGAGCCGTCGCTGAAGCTAGAGCCAATGACATATGCAAAATGCTGGATACCGTCAACAATAACAGATTCCATTCGCAGATCTTGTATGTTTGCTGTTGCTAGATCAAACATAAAATCCATAGAAATCTGCGTAATAGGTTGAAATAAATCCCCTTCAGTAGTGTCTTCAAAATGATGAGAAAACGTAAAAGATTCTTGGCTGTTAGAAACGCTACCGACACCATCTTCCTCTGTCTCAAATGAGTTTTTAACGTGTAGTAGTGAGTTCTCTCCTCCATAGCAGTAGATGGAAAAGATATTAGGTTCGCCGTAAATTAAGCCAGATACTTCATCTTTCGTTTCACAGCTCACTATGCTTTCTAAACCATCAGATAAAAGTTGGAAATTAAATGTAATGTCATAAGTTTTATCGATGTTGTTTATGGTTTTTTCAACAAATAGCGTAGACCAAGTATCAGTCATATCTAAATATGAGAACTTAACATCGGAGCTATGCTCAACTGAAAGGTAATCTTGGCTTGTGCTGTTACGGTTTAGCACTTTAAACGCGCCTAAAACTTGGGTGATATCACCATTAGACTCACTGCTAATATCAAAATCAGAGATCAGCTCTGATGAGTCTGAAGATAGGGCATTAATGAGTAGGTGTTGTTTGCCACTTACAATAGTATTCAGTGCGTTACTTTGACAATTAGCGTAATCAATATTGACTTCATCTCCAGTGGAAACGCCATTTGAATTGTCTTTATCTAGCAGTTCTATGGATGCGCTTCCGCTATTTTCGCAGATATGCTCGACAGATAAATCATCGCTTGCTAGCAATATATTTAAGTAATTATTTGTTAGCATTCCCAGCTGAATCGACGCCTCTGGAACTGTCCAAGAGAAGATATTAATTAATTCATAGTTTGCAGAATTGATTATCACTTTACTTGGTTCGGGTGTTTCGACATTTGGAGGAGTCTCTGTTACTGGAGGTATTTTTGCGTCATCTCCGCCACCTCCACAGGCTGATAGGAGGAATAAAATAGCGAGGGAGGTTGATGTATGCTTCATGCCAAAGTCCTTTTTGGCCATATGCATTTTATGTTCAATGATATGGCTCATTTTTAATTAGCCATAATGGTACACACTTTATTTGATAGTAACAAAGTGGTAACAACTCTTCTTTGGTGTTACCTAAGGTCTGATATTAAGGCTTCGGGCGATTTAAAGCCTTATAAAATCGGTAGCTCATAGCCAGTGCGATACAGATGGCAGCGGGGGCGAGTAGGGCAAAGAATTGCAGCTTAGCAAACAGGTAAGCGCCTAAGGCGCCGCCAGAGATAAAACCTGCAATGATAAGCATAAACAGTACGGCTTTACGTTTATCAAACTTTTCTCCCTTCAAGATGCCGCCGAGCATGATACCTAAGTCGGTGAATATTCCTGTGACATGAGTGGTGCGCACGATAGCGCCGCTATAGGTGGTTGCTAGTGCATTCTGTAAGCCGCAGGCCGCCGATGCCATATAGTGGCCGTAATAGGTGCCATCTTGCAGTAGATAGATGGCAACTAGCAGTAAGCCAGCCTCGATAAGTAGTAAGGTATCGTAATGACGCCCTAGTTTAACGCTGCTGCCAGATAAGAAGGCGCCTGAAATCGTCGCACCAAACATAAAGCTGACTAAGATCCCCAGCAGGTGAAACAATACCGTAGGTGACGAGCTTAAAAGCTGAGTCCCGATTAAGGTTGCGGTGCCAGACAGGTGAGAAACCGATTGATGTTCAAATCCAAGCAAGCCGATAGCATTCACGCTGCCTGCCGTAAAAGCCAGAATAAACGCACCATACTCAACCCATTTAGGAAGTCTAGAGATCACTGTAATACCTTATTTGCGACCAATAGATAACACTACTTACGAGGTGTGAAGTATGCGGGCTATTGAGCCATTGAGTTGTGGGGAATTTGGATGTTAATCCTGCCAGCGGTAAGCTTTTGGATTAAGCCCCATATTTTGCCAATGTTCAACATACTAAACTGCCGTGTCGATCGCAAAAGTAGCGGGATGTGTCAGGTTACTTTTGCGATCGACAAAAGGATCAATAAGCTCTTGTTGGTTAATGATTAACGGTGATTAGTTAACTTAAGGCTGCTAGCACTTTTTGAGGGAGAGCGCTGTACTAAGTAATGCACTGAACAATAGCAGTTCGGCTAAATTATGGCTGATTGCTGCTAATGCCAGTCCTGCACCTAATAGCAGATAATAAGCTAAGCCAAATAATGCCCCTGCAGTACCGGCAACCTCTTTATAATTGAGCAGCGCCTGACTCAAAATATTGGGAATGGCGATGCCAAATCCGAACACGGTTAACATCATCGGCAGTAAAAATAACAGGCTAGACTGGCTCAGATGCACGCCTATTGCTCCTATTAAAGAGGCAATACAGGCTAAGGAGATCAAAGTATCGACAGGCCACCCCTTACTAATTAAGCGTTTATTACTAGCACTTCCTGCGAGCACCCCAATGGCTAGTGCTATGCCGCTTGCGCCAAACTGTTTCTCGGTGAGTCCAAGTTGGCTAAACATAAAAGGGGCTAGTGAATAATAGCCAAAAAGCATCAGATTAAAGCATGCAACCAACAAGGCGTTACGCCATAGCATTATGTCATTGAGCATTTTAACCGCTAGAGGTTTCAAGGGGGCGGCCTTATGGTTTGTGTTTTTAGTTTCCGGTAGTCGCCAAACACACAACCACAGCAAGATAGCCGCTAGTATTGCCAATCCTAAAAATACGCCTCTATGGCCTAACTCACTGGCAAGAATGCTACCTAAGATCAGTCCAAGCGCAGGGCTAATTCCTACCCCCATGCCCATAATTGAAAATACCTTGCTTAGCTCTGCTCCCTCAAAGCTGTCGCGCAGTATAGTTTGAGTCACTATTGAACCTACCGCAGCACCAAATGCACTCAAGCTACGTGCAAATAACAGGTGTTCGAACTCAACACTTTGAAGAGCAATCAGGGAGCCTACGCCGTAGCTCAGTAAGCCCAGTAACATTGTGCTTTTGCGGCCTATGATATCGGCTAAGCGTCCCCAAAAAATGATGCCTAGAGCAAATGCGACAAAGTATATTGATAGGGTTTGCGAGGCGGCGTGCTGGCTGACATCAAAGGCTGTAGCGATATGAGGTAACACGGGGCTGTAGATAGTCTCAACGATTTGAGGAAACATCATTAAACTGGTGATTAGCCAGATCTCGGGTCTTTTTTTCATGGTCATTCCGTAATATTTGCGGTCAGTAATTCGTTGCGGTAGGCAGTGTAGCGATTTCGGATTAGGGCTATTACAATAATAAAGACTTAAAACAGCTGAAATCGGACAGTATCGTTAATGGCAATAATTGATCATGAAAGCAGATTTGATCTTGATAGCATTGAGGCTAGTATCGTTGGTATTGCAGCTGATGTGGGCCAGCATGACTCGGGAATGCATAAGCATGAAAAAGCTCAGCTTTTGTATGCGCCACGTGGGTGTATGTCGATTACTTTATATGAAGCGGAGTCAAGTCAGCGCCAATGTGTGCTACCGCCGACCAAGGCTGCGTGGATCCCTGCTGGAGTAGAGCACTGTGTAAAGATGCGTAATGTAGTGGCCTACCGATCAATCTATTTTGATATTGAAGTTTTCTCTGAACTTCCTCGCACGGTTAAGTTGCTCGGAGTTAACCCTTTACTGAGGGCGCTGATTGAGCGAATGGCTATGTGGGCTTGGGATATGCCAACTGGGCAACAAGCTGCACTTATCGCGTTATTTATTGAGGAGCTCAACTTGGCTGAAGAGCTCAAGTTATCACTCCCCATACCAACGGATAAACGCTTACAAACTTGGCTCGAAAGGCTAGCGTCTGGTCAACATCAAGCCGAACAACTTAATCTGATGGCGAGTGATATCGGTGCCAGTGAAAAGACTATTTCGCGGATTTTTAATAAGCAAACCGGTATGAGTTATCAAGCCTGGCGACAGCAATGGCGCTTGCAGGCTGCGATAGAGCAACTCGCCGAAGGTCGTCGTGTCTCTGCCGTGGCGTTTGCACTGGGGTTTGCGAGCGATAGCGCTTTTATCAGCTTTTTTAAGCAGCACCTTGGTAACACGCCAAGCCAGTACTTTAAGGCGGGTTATTAGGCTACTCAAGAGGCTTGATTCGAGTTTACACCACACCCGCACGGCTTAGGCGTGCAACTTTGACCCCTTTTAACGCCGAGATCCGGTTCACTATGGCGTTTAGCTCGGCCGCTTGCCCCTTAATGATAATAGTCTCTAGGCAGTTATGGTGGTCGACATGTACATGGGTGCTACACAAGACATGTATTAAGTGGTTATGTTGAATATCGATCAGTTTCTCAGTCAAGCCACGCTGATGATGATCGAAGATAAGGGTCAGCACACCAACTACATCTTCTTTACTCTCATTCCATTGTTTATCGACTAAACGGTCTCTGAAAAGGTCGCGAATATACTCAGAACGTGATTGATAACCTCGCTGTAATAGATCTTGTTCAATCTCTTCAAATTGAGACTTGGGCAAAGAAACCGTAAAACGAATCGTGTCGTTAGACATAGAGTAAATTCCATAAAACTTAATTACTTTTAGTGTCTTATAGGTATAAACAAGATGCATGACTAGAAAACTGATCTAGGTCAACGATGCGGTATTTAGTTTTGTTGAGCAGCTGTTTTACTGAACAATTAAGTGTAGTGTGACGATTCTAAAAATAGTATTACTCAAGGATTGTTGGTGATCTTGTGAAGTCGTTAATTCTATTCATTCTCTCTATTTCGTTACTGCCCTTACCGAGTGTTGCTAGCACTGATAAAGTGCTGACACTTGCCTTAGGCGCCGAGCCTGAAACGGGTTTCGATCCTATTTATGGTTGGGGTAAATATAATCGGCCGTTATTTCAGTCGACCCTGATCAAACGTGATAACGCCTTAGCCTTGGTAAGCGATCTAGCGCTGCAATGGCGTTTAAGCGACGATCGTCTTGTTTGGTCTGTCGATCTACGCCAAGGCGTTAAGTTTAACGATGGCACAGGATTAACCGCAAGCGACGTGAAATTTAGCTTCGATACCGCTAAGAAAAGCGCCTCTCTGCATGATTTAACTCAGCTCGATCGGGTTGAGATCAAGGGCGACTACCGTGTAGAGTTTTATCTTAAACAAGCCGACATTACCTTTATCGATAACTTGGTTAATTTGGCCATCGTTCCTAAGGCGAGCTACGGCGCTCAATACGGCCTAAAGCCTATCGGCTCTGGGCCACTAGCGTTTGTGCGCTGGGATCGAAATCAGCAGCTAATCATGCAGCCAAACCCTTACTATTATGGCCAAAAGCCTGAGTTCTCTAAGGTGATAGTGACCTTTAGTGACGAGGATAGCCGCTATGCAAGGTTGCGTGCTGGCCAGTTAGATCTCGCCGCTATCGCACCGCGATATGCCAAGATATTACCACCTGGATATAAGCTATGGAGTATTGATAGTGTCGATAACCGGGGTATAGCTTGGCCCATGCTGGCATCTCAAGCAGATAACATTGGCAATGATGTCACATCCGATGCTGCGATCCGCCAAGCTGTGGAACTCGCTGTAGACCGTGAGGTGCTGGTGCAGCAGTTACTTGATGGTTTTGCCACTCCAGCCTATTCAATTGCCGATGGTTTGCCTTGGGGGCCCACAACTAGCCCTTCGACTCAGGCGGATCTCACGGCGGCTAAACAGCTACTCGAGCAAAATGGTTGGCAGGTTAAACAAGGTTTACGCTACCGAGATGGTGTACCAGCCAGCATGACCCTCTATTACCTCGCGGGTGACACGGTGCGTCAACAATTGTCGTTAGCGGTCGCGCAGATGGTTAAGCCATTAGGTATAGAGATAAAAGCTGTCGGTAAGAGTTGGGAAGCTATTTATCAGCAAATGCATCGCCAGCCTGTGTTATTAGGTTTTGGCAGCCACAGTGCCACCGAGGTGAGGGCTGTTTATCATAGTGATAGTCGAGGTAAAGGCTATTTCAACTCGGGTTACTATAGCAATCCTGAGGTGGATAGGGCGCTAGACAGTGCTCAAACGGCAGGATCATGGTCTGGTTCTTTGCCTTACTGGCAACAGGCGCAAGCCTTGATCGCCGCAGATCGCCCATGGACGTGGTTAGTTAATTTAAAGCACCTCTATGCGGCAAATGAATGTTTAGATCTTGCTAAGCCGGGGATCGAGGCTCATGGGCATGGCTGGCCGCTCGCCAATAATATTGAGCAGTGGCGTTGGCAGTGCCCTAATCGATGAGCAAGTTATCAACGTCGATATTGCACACTAGCCTGCGCTTGCTGTTATTGCTTTTTCTCGTCGTCGTGTTGGCTTATCTGTTACTGAGTTGGTCACCACTGGATCCGCTCAACGCTTATCTTGGCGGCAATGTTTTTGCGGTCTCGGAAGCGCAAAAGGCTTTATTAGCGAGCCAGTTGGCGTTAGATCAAAGTGTCGCAGAGCGCTTTATTCACTGGTTTTCAGGCTTAGCTCAAGGAGATCTGGGCTACTCTAGCCTCTATCAGCAACCTGTTTCGAGTGTGATTGCAGAGCAATTGCCGCTGTCACTACTGTTGATCGGCTTAAGCTGGATCTGCTCTTTGGTTTTCGGTTACTTGCTTGGCTTAGCCGCGGCAATCTATCGCGGCGGCTGGTTAGATCGCATCATTCAAAAGTTGGCATGGTTGATGGTTTGTATGCCGTCGTTCTGGCTGGCTATGCTGCTTATCAGCCTGTTTTCCATCGGCCTTAGCCTGACTCCCGTTTGCTGCGCGGCGCCAATCGGCATGACTTTTATGCAGCAGTCGCTGGGCAGTATGATGTTACACCTATTACTGCCCGTGGTGACATTGACCCTAGTGAGTATGGCGCCAATCATGCTTCATACACGTGAAAAGGTGATAGATGTGCTGCAATCTGATTATGTGCAGTACTCCTTAGCCCATGGCGACAGCTTATCTAGGGTGGTGCTGTTTCATGTGGTCCGTAACAGTCTGCTACCCGCCATTATCTTGCAGTTTGCCACTATCGCCGAACTGTTTGGTGGCTCCTTGATTGCCGAAAGCGTATTTAGTTTTCCTGGTCTAGGGGCGAGTATCGTTAAAGCCGGTTTAGCGAGTGATACGGGGCTGTTGATGGGCTGTACCTTAATATCCGCACTATTGGTATTTAGTGGCAATCTGATAGCTAACCTACTGTCGGGTTATTTTATGCTAGAGGTTAATGATGCCTAGAGCCTTGCGCCAACCGGGTTTTATCTTGGCAAGCCTTAGCTTGTTAAGCTTAATTATCTTGGCCTTTTCTTGGCCTTGGCTGGGGGATGAGCTCAACTTACTCCATAAATATCAGGCTCCTTCTACGGCTTATCTCTTTGGCACAGATTGGCTAGGGCGAGATCTGTTTAGTCGCAGTTTACAGGCACTGGCGCAGAGCATCTATGTTGGTGGACTAGCGGTATTGATGAGTAGTCTTTTGTCACTGCTGATGGCGATGTTTGCCATGCTGCACCCTTATTGCCGTTGGGTGGTCGACTTGCTGGTGGATCTGTTTATGTCGCTGCCGCATCTGCTGCTACTTATCTTACTCTCGTTAGTGTTTGGCGGCGCAGAGTGGGGCTTAGTGGTAGCCATTGCCCTGAGTCACTGGCCAAAGTTAACCCGATTGTTACGCTTCGAGATGCAGCAAGTACAGTCAAGCCCTTATTACCGCCTTGCTGGTCAGTTTGGTTGCACTGCTTGGCAACGGCTACGCAGCCATATGTTGCCGCATATCCTGCCTCAGTGGTGGATTGGCGGCTTGCTGTTGTTCCCCCATGCCTTGACTCATATGGCAGCCTTAACCTTTCTGGGCTTTGGATTAAATCCTGATAATCCGTCTATGGGAGCCTTATTAGCTCAGGCTAGTCAGTATGTGCTAACTGGCCATTGGTGGCTGGGTGTTTGCCCTGGGCTATTGTTACTCGTTTGCCTATTGCTGCTGTCTTATATTGCCCAGCAATTGTTAGCGGCGCTGCGTCAGGGGCCGCAGACTCATCTTCAAGGAGCATGCTAAATGTTGTGTGTCGATAAACTCAGTATTCAATCGCGGGAGATCTGCTTGTTATCCCCGTTAAGCTTCTCTATTACCAAAGGGGAAGTGCTTGGCGTAGTTGGAGCCAGTGGTAGCGGTAAGAGCTTATTGGCGCAGGCATTGTTAGGGCAAGTCCCTGAGGGTTTTAGCTTAAGTGGCCAGGTAATTTATGCCGCTGGAGATAGGCGGGTATTGGCGGCGCAGTCAGCATCAGTACTCGATCCCTTAAGGCGGATTTCATCACAACTCAATTACGCGCTGAAACGAGTGCCTAAAGGGGCAACACGTAAACAGCGTTTCCCATTGGCTGCCGATATTAGTCGTTGTTACCGCCACCAATTGTCTGGGGGAATGGCAAAGCGTGTGTTGCTGGCCCAAGCATGCTGGCAGGCGAGCGAGATTATGATCGCCGATGAGCCTTGTTGCGGCCTCGATACTCAAAGTGCGGAAGCTATTTATCAACATTTAGCCTATCTAGCGCGTAGCGAGAATGTCGCGGTGATGGTAATAAGCCATAATCTAAGGCACCTTCTTACTGTGGCTGATCGAATTTTAGTATTACGTGATGGTAAGATGGTGGAGATCACGACCAGTGCCAATATCCGCAGTGGAGCATGTCACAGCTATACACAAAGCTTATGGGCTGCACTGCCGGAGCATTGGGGGCAATTAGATGCTAACGCTGCGTAATGCTTGTTTGCGGCGACGAGAGCAAACAATCGCCTTTCCAGACCTTAGCTTGCAGCCTGGAGAAGTGCTGGGCTTATCTGGCCCTAGCGGAGTAGGTAAGTCATCGTTAGCGAGTGTGCTGGCAGGCATGCTTAACGTGGAGGCTGAGCAACTTACTTTACCTAAAAAGCTGGCCGGTAAGGCTAATCCAGTGCAATGGCTTATTCAACAGAGTGAGTTTGCCTTTAATCCACGTTTGAGCTTAAAAGACTCGTTATTTGAAAGTTGGAGGGGTGATGGCTACCTGCCCTTACTGGAAGAGTATGGTGTAGAGCGGGCTTGGTTAGCGAGAAGGCCTAATCAGTTATCGGGTGGTCAGTTACAGCGGTTTAATCTGATCAGGGCTTTAGTGCCGACCACTGAGTATTTGATCTGTGACGAAGTGACTGCTCATCTGGATATGGTGACCCAGTCCCAGTTCTGGCAACAGTTGCTAGCCAGTGCCAAGCGGCGTAATTTAGGTCTGTTGGTTATTTCTCACGACGAGTACCTGCTCAATGCTATTTGCCATCGCGTTGTTATGTGGCCGCATCATAACAAGTTATCTTAATACTTATGTAGCTTGTCTTTATGTAGTTTATCTTTATGTAACAAGCAATTATTTAGAGTAGCTGAATATTTTTGAGTGTGAGTTTGGCCTCGGTTTACAGTGAAATCATCCCTAATAATAGTGGTTAATGGCGTAGGCCAATAACTATTGCTGCAGTTATTTCTTGCATGACAATGTGTAAGCGCAAGTCAGCTTATATCGAGTTAATACCAACAAATAGTCAGAGAGCAACTGCTAATGTCTAGACCCAAGAAATGTCGTCACCTTAGTAGTTGCGTACCATGTAGTCTGTTTAAACCAAATGGTATCCCATCGACTCAGCTTGAGAAGATTCAGCTAGAAGCTGATGAGTTTGAAGCGCTGAGCCTTGGAGATGTCCACAAGATGAGTCAGCTAGATGCGGCTTCATCTATGGGGATCTCACGGCAAACTTTTGGCTACTTGTTGGCGAGTGCTCGTAAAAAAGTGGCCACGGCTGTCACTCAAGGCCAGGCGCTTTTACTTCCCCAAATTGCAAACAAGGATTAATCATGATCATTGCTATTCCTATGAGCCGAGATCGTTTGGCTACTCACTTCACTAAAGCTCCACAAATCGCTTTTTATGATAAGCATCTACAGCTCATTGGGCGTTATGACAATCCTGCCATGAGTGGTGGATGTAGCGCCAAGAAGGCAATGCTAAATCTTATCATCGACCATAAAACCGATATCGTTGTGGTGCAGCATATTGGTGAACGCATGTTAGGCAAGCTGCTTGATGCGGGTATTAGTGTGAGTCAGGCTGATAATGCTTTGGATGTAGCTGAGCTTATCAACAGGGCAAAAGATCTCAATCATCGCTTAGTAGATGCGGCTCAAGGACGTGCCTCGATAAACCATGAGAAAAAGGGCGGCTGTTGTGGTGGTTCGAGTGGTGGCTGCGGTTGCAGTGGTAAAGCAAGCGTAAGCAATAGCCTGGATCCTAGAATACTGAAAACACCTTATCAACTGGAGAAGCAATCGCCAGCAAGTGCTGTGCAATACGCAGGTTTTAGAAGCGTGAAGTAATGGTAATGGCTTTGAATTAGCTGTCGTTATCACCGAAAACTTTGACTGAGTTATAACAGAGCTTTACATCTTTCGAAAAATACCCGATGTTAATACAAAAGTTGGATGATTTTTCGTCAATGGAGGACGTTATGGCTGTGATGGCATTAGGTTTTATTCTTATGTTTCTGGGGTTAGCCTTTATGGGCTTACCAGAGCTTAACCGAGTGTTAAAGCAACATGATAGGGCGCTATGGGATTCTTTGTTGGGATCTGAATCTAGCTTGCTCTCCTCTTCTGATCGTATGACGCTGTTCACCTGGACACTGGGTCGAGGGTTTGAAAACTCTGAGAATATCGATATTCAGTACGCTGGTTTATTGGCCTACAAACGAGCGACTCGGGTTAAGTACACTATCTTAGCCGGGATATCTTTGATTATCATAGGCTCAGTCGCTGCGCTGATAGGCCTATAATATCAATCAGTCTTTAAAGTGATTTAAGCGCTCATATTCATTAATTCTGTCAATCAAAAAAGCCGCCAACACAGCAGTGTTGGCGGCTTTTTAGCATTTGTTTATATAGACTAATATTAGTCTACAGCAACCATTACGTTGCTTGCTTTGATGATCGCGTATGCTTGACCACCAACAACTAGACCTAGTTGCTCGCAAGATTTCTTAGTTACAACAGAAGTGATTTCAACACCTGGTGCTAGTTCGATAACAACTTCGTTGTTTACAGAACCTTCTTCAATTGACTTGATAGTGCCGTTTAGGGTGTTGCGTGCGCTGATTTTCATAAGTATATCCTTAATGGTTAAGTCATTATTATAATTGGCTTATTTTAATAATGATATTGCCAGTGGACAATATGTCGCAAGATCTTGGTTTGTGTCACGTTTGCTGGTTTGGTAAAGCATTTTTTGCTACATCAATCACATTAAGTAAGGTGTTTGTTTATACATTGCTAATTAACTCGTTGTTAATAATGCTGGATTTAGTGATTAAATATCATGAGAAAGCAGAAAGCAGAAAGCAGAAAGCAGAAAGCAGAAAGCAGAAAGCAGAAAGCAGAAAGCAGAAAGCAGAAAGCAGAAAGCAGAAAGCAGAAAGCAGGCTTAGCGAGTAACTAAGCCTTAATTAAGAGCTGGATTATAATACCAATCAGTATAAACATTTAGTCGCTCAGCGAGAGTTTAGCGGTTATGAGGCAAGGTCATTAAGTGCTCCTTGCTTTAATGACATTCACCACATATATGGACCCATCCGGTTTGCAAGATATTTAATATCGACTTTGAGAAGAGTTCATTGCACCCATATATTCGGCCTGTTATTGAGGTACTCCTCTGGCCCTGATGGATATTTGCTTCTACTTTCC
>NZ_BPFA01000004.1 GCF_019655055.1 Shewanella sp. MBTL60-112-B2 | reverse complement strand
ATACGCGAAAGCTATTCGGGTAGCCGGAGGTATCTAACCTCCAGCCCCCACACCACCCTGCATGCGGCTCCGCACACGAAAGATAGGACAGCCATATCTTTTTGTGATTCAGACTATCCTCTACTAGGCTTTTAGGTACCTGATTTGTACTACTTAGTAGAGTATGGCGATTATGACCTGTGCAAGACGAACCTTAATCGATGCTGAAACAACGCCTTTCTATCACATCATAAATCGTTGTGTCAGAAGAGCTTACCTCTGCGGTGAAGACGCTGTATCGGGAAAAAGCTTTGAGCATCGACGTGATTGGATTGTCGATAAAATAAAAACGCTTTCAAACATATTTTGTATTGATATCTGTGCCTTTGCCGTCATGAGTAACCACTACCACTTAGTCCTTAAAATTGACATAGATAAAGCTAAGTCACTGACTAACCGAGACATCATTACTCGGTGGAATCAGGTCACTAAAGGGCATGCTGTCGCGACGAAATACCTCACTGGCGACACTTTAATAGAGGGGGAACGTATGATCCTCGATAGTTTACTGCCTGAATGGCACGAGCGTTTATCGAGTATCTCTTGGTTTATGCGTTGCCTCAATGAAGATATTGCTCGCCGAGCGAATCGTGAAGACGAGTGTAAAGGTGCTTTCTGGGAGGGGCGGTTTAAATCTCAAGCATTACTAGATGAACAAGCACTGTTAGCTTGCATGATGTACGTTGACTTAAACCCTATTAGGGCTGGTATAGCCGATACTGTACAAGCTTCTGATTTCACCTCAATTAAAGAGCGGATTGCTGAGCTTAAAGCAATCGACTCATCCTCTGAACAGACAAGCAATAAAGCTGAAAAACCATCTAAAGTTCCTGTCACTCCCCTTCTGCCATTTGATGCTTCAAACCAGTTCGCTAACCTATCTGAAATGCCCGCCGTGACACAAGCTGATCAGCAATCAGCTATTCCATTTCAGTTCTGTGATTATCTTGAGCTAATCGATTGGACTGGCAGAGCCATCAGGCCAGACAAAACCGGCTTTATCAAATCAAGCCAGCCTAAGTTGCTCAATGAGCTGGGTATATCTACTGATGCATGGGTAGCATCAGCCAAATCATTTCGACGCCAATACAGTGGCGTCAGCGGTCGTTGGGATGCTATGTGCGAGTTTAAGAGCCGGCATCAAAACGGCAAATGGTGTAAAGGAAAAGCTTCTAGCCAAGCACTTCACCCATCCCCTTAATTAAAATAAAAATAGCTGCGATAACAAGCAACATCATTAAAGCGTACTTGCCGACATGCTGTTATAATGGCAAACAGCAACACAGTTATTCGCGCCAACCTGCGCCAAACCGATAACTGCAATAGATAAATCAGACACCTAATCGAGACTCGCATGCCGTTTTCTAAGCTTGGATTAAGCACACCTATCGTTAAAGCCGTTACCGAGCAAGGCTACACTAGCCCTACTCCGATTCAAGCTAAGACCATTCCTGTTATTTTAAGTCAGCGTAACCTGATTGCTGCAGCGCAAACCGGTACGGGTAAGACCGCCAGTTTTGTACTACCAATTTTAGAGATGCTAAGTAAGAGCGAGACCCAACGTAAGAAGCGTATTCGCGCCTTAATTCTTACGCCGACTCGTGAGCTAGCGGTGCAAGTTGAAGACAACATCAGTCAATACGGCAAGCATTTAGATCTGACTTCAATGGCCATGTATGGTGGTGTGGACTCTAAGCCTCAGCGTGAGCGCTTAATCGAAGGCGTCGACATCTTAGTCGCAACGCCGGGCCGTTTACTCGACATGTACACTCAGCGCGCAATTCATTTTGATGAGCTAGAAATTCTAGTGCTCGATGAAGCCGATAGAATGCTGGATATGGGCTTTATTGAAGACATCAATAAAATCATCGAAAAACTGCCTGTTGATAGACAAAGCTTATTGTTCTCTGCAACGCTTTCACGCCAAGTAAAAGAGCTAGCAAGAGCCACCATCACTCGCCCTATTGAGATTTCGGTGACTCACAACACCGACAACAAGCCGAAAATTGAGCAGTGGTTAGTAACCGTTGATAAAGACAAAAAGTCGGCGCTACTCAGCCATTTAATTCAAGAAAATAACTGGCAACAGGCGCTTATTTTCATCGAGACCAAGCAAGGCGCAGCCAAGTTAGTAAGCCAACTTGAAAAGCGTGGCATTACGGCTGAATGCATTCATGGTGGCCGCAGCCAAGAGATCCGAGAGCAAATTTTAGCAGACTTTAAGTCGGGTAAGATTGGCTTATTGATCGCCACAGGTATCGCGGCACGCGGTTTGGATATCGATGAGTTACCTTTAGTGATTAACTATGACTTGCCATATCCTGCAGATGAATATATTCACCGTATCGGCCGTACTGGCCGTGCAGGCGCTAATGGTGAAGCGGTTGCTCTTGTTTCAAAAGATGACTTTAAAAACCTGTGTATGATTGAGACCCGCTTGGGCCATTTGATTGAACGCAGAGAAATTGAAGGCTTTGCGCCACGTAAAGAAGTGCCAATCTCAATTTTGAATTTTAAGCCTAAGAGCAAACAAAACACAGGCGCCGATAGCAAGCCAACAAGTGATAAAAGAGCGAGTGGAGATAGAAAGCCAAAAGCGGCGTTCACTAAGGCGGCAAAAGAGACTCGTACTCGCACAGCTAATGCTTACACAGAGAATGCTTACAATGCCGACAAAGACAGTACCCACAAGGATAAGAACGATAGCTTACCGCAAGATCCTTGGGCATTTTCAAAGTCAAAGTTAACCAAATAACGCAATTTTAACTTTAGCTTTTTTTCGACCTGATAGCTCTCAGCTAATAGCCTTGGCTGTCAGGTCGATTCTTAGAACGATAGTCTTGCTATTCCCACAGCTATTCCCAGCTTCTGAGTCGTCAGACTCAAAATACGATAATTGTTTTCAATCAAGCAATTAAGCAGCACATCCTTAGATTAATTCGTTTATACTAAACTAAATAGACTTAAGGATAAGTATGTTTGCATTCATCGAAAAACTTTCTCATACACAGCGTAAATATGCGCTTATTCTAGGACTTGTCAGCTTATTTTTAGTCGCCGTCTTGCTATGGAATTTAAACGCTTCACAGCAAGCTAAGCTCGAAAATGGCGCAATTATCGTATTGCCAATCACGCAAACAACCGATAGTAACAGCACTGATTGGCAAGCCTATGCCCTGATGGAAAAAGTGATTAACCAACTTGGCACATCGGCAAATTATCCCGTGCTACTGGCTGAAGATGTGATTGCAATGCTTTCGCAAGCATCAAGCTTTATTGATGATAAGCAAGCCATTGACTTTAATCGTTTATTTAATGTGTCGGGCGCGGCTTTAGTAGTTGAGTCATCAATATCAACTAACTCAAGTAACTCAACTGCACCTCAGCTACAGCTTAGTTATCGCCTGCTTAATTCTGAGAAGATAAAACAGGGGGTGATTAAAGCCAAATCGATTGATGCTTTGCAGCTGGCTCTGGTCGATACCATCGAGCAATTTGTCGATAGCCATTACACCCTCACAGCCAGCCGTGAATGGTTTAGTGAACCACTGCTTGTAGCTGCCCTAAGGCAAATTCAGTACCGTGAAATAGCACAAGCAAAATCAAGCCTAGAGCAACTGTTAGTTAATGACCCTGAAAATCTAACAGCGATAAGATTATTAGCGCAATTACATATCGATGCAGAAGAATTTAATTCAGCGGAGCAATTACTTATAAGTGCGATTAAGCAAGCAGAGCTGAATAACAAGCGCCAACTCGCAAGGCTCAAACTCACCTTAGCTCAGGTCAAAATCGGTAATGAACAACTCGAACTGGCAATAAGCGAACTGTCTCAAGCAAGAGCCTTAGCTGCCAATACACAAGACTGGCTTTACCTAGGTTATATCTCTAACTGGTCAGGCCATATCTATCAGCGGCTCAATCGCTATAAGAATGCTAGAGCGCAGTATCAATACGCCTTCGAATACCAGAACAAATCCGGCTACCCTGCGGGCCAAGTGGCCGCCTTAAATAATCTCGCCCGCCTTGAAGTGCTTGAGCATAACTACAGCGCAGCATATAAGGCGGTCAAGCAATCCGTTGCGATTGTTACCCAAAGAAAGTTAACCCAACTTAATGAAGAAACCTTTGCGCTGTTGACCAAAATTGAAAACAAGCTGCAGCGGATCCGCTAAACAATTTTGATTTAATCAAATTTCAGCAGAAGTCTAAACTCAGCTCTAAACTCTGCCTTTATCTAGACTCTAGATAAGTTCTAAGCCCGGACGTAAGCCCGGATCTAAGCAAAGCCTAAGGCTGTTGCAATAGATCCATCGCAGCCTTGCTCATGGCTCTTACCCCGGTACTAATGGTTGTAGGATAATCTGGCGCAAATTTACTAGAGTGTAATGACGGCAAAGTTTCACCCGTTTTGAGGCTAGATTGATATTCGCTCGGCTCCACAGTCCCTAACCAGAAAAGCGTGATCGGCCGCTTATCATCAGTTAAACCGTAAAGCCCAAAATCTTCTCCAGCCATCACCGGCAAGGTATCTACCACATTTTCACTACCGACTTCCGCGGTGATACTCGATAGCACTTTGCTTGCAAGAACCGGATCATTATATGTCGATGGGATCCGCTCCTCTTCATGCACATACACTTCAGGATACATAGCCTCGTCAAGCCCTGCGCTAATGGCAATTCCTTTAGTTAAGCGCTTAAGTGCGGCAATTTGTTGCAATCGAACCTCGGGGTTATAAGAGCGCAGAGTCAGCTGTAACTTCACTTCATTAGAGATGATATTGTGCTTTGAACCACCATGAATCGAACCAACTGTTATCACGCTAGGTTCAAGTGGCGAAAGCTCGCGACTGGCAATCGTTTGTAACGCTAATACGATTCTAGAGGCTAAAACCACAGGATCTTTGGTTAGATGCGGGTACGCACCGTGCCCCCCCTCCCCTTTAACCGTAATATCTACTGAGTCGACATTTGCCAATGCATACCCTGGGACGATGGCGACCTTACCGGCGGGTATAGATGCACTGACATGTAAGCCAAGAATATAGTCAGGGGTATCAAACTCAGTAAACAGTCCCTGCTTTAACATGGCTTTAGCACCGCCGCCCACCTCTTCTGCAGGCTGAGCCACCATCATCAAGGTACCTTGCCAATTGGCTTTATTGGCCACGAGTTGTTGAGCACTGCCTATCAAGCTCGTCATATGGATATCATGACCGCAACCATGCATGACGCCAACCTCTTGATTATTGGCGTCTATGGTGGTGACTTTAGAGGCATAAGACTTACCGGTTTCTTCAGTTATTGGCAAAGCATCGGTGTCGGCGCGGATCATCAAAGTTGGTCCATTACCATTTTTAAAGATGCCAACCACGCCATAACCACCAAAATTTTCCGTAACCTCAAAACCCAAATTTGCTAACTCTTTTGCTATACGAGCGCTACTGGATTTTTCTTGATAAGACAGTTCCGGGTTTTGGTGCAAGTGTAAATATAAGGCTTCAAGGTCAGGCATGGCCTTAGCGGTAGAATCAGCCAGTTCTGTTGCATAACAAGGGATGCCCAAACTACAAGCCGTAAGAAACGCAAGCGAAGACAACTTAAATAAACCCATGATTTACCTCTTTTATTGTTTAATTAGGCTATTAAATTCATGTTCAAAAACCCGAGTTATCTAAGCTAGCACAATGCTTAAATATGTAAACTTGCTAAGACTAGATAACTCATCGACGACTCAACTTATCTAAAAGAAACTTAACCACGAATAAACGTAACACTTAATTACGTTTGTTAAAAACAATAAACGAACTGATTGATAAGTAGCCGCTTGTTTTCCTAAAGAAAAAGAGAAATGTGATCCACTTTCAAAATTTGTTTTTTTGTCCAATAAAGCCATGTAATTAGCCCTATCTAAGCGAGACCCTACCTCAATTAGGGTATAAGATAGCGCGCGTCAAAAAAGAGAATAATTCTCATTTGGTTAATCAGTTAAGGTGCGTAATGATCAAGCTCAAAGTTAGTGTGCTAGCAATTGCTGTTAGTACAGTACTCCATGCCCAGGCTCAAGAGGCCTCTATCGACTCTCAATCTCCACAAGCACCCAATGCTAAAATGCAGGAAGTGATTGTGATTTCAGGTTCTCGTATGGAACAAGAAATTGAGCAAGTTGCAGGTTCGATTATGGTGATTGATGAAGAAGCCATTGAAAAGAGCATGAGTAATGACTTTGGCAGCTTGTTCAGAAATGAGTCTGCTGTTGCCGTTAAAGGCGGTGCAGGAAAACCAACCTCTGTGACCATTCGTGGTATCGGTGGCAACCGTGTGATGATGGTTAAAGATGGCGTACGCGTTAACAACCAGTATGCCTCACCACTTGGCCCTGGCGCAGAAGGTACTGGCCGTGGTTTAACTGAAGTACAAAGTCTAAAACAAGTTGAAGTGGTTAAAGCTGCCGCATCGACTATGTATGGTTCTGATGCACTGGGTGGCGTAGTAGTCATGCGCACCAAAGACGCCAGCGACTACCTAATGGGTGAAGACTATTATATGTCGATGAATGCTGGTTATGCCGGCGTTAACGACGAATACACGGCTGGCTTTACCAGTGCTGCAGCCTATGGCGGTTTTGAAAACTTACTGACCTATCAGCACCGTACAGGTGAAGAGCAGCCAAATTACTATGACACCCAGCCAGACAGCGATCTCGTGCAAGACAGTGTGTTATTTAAGAGCAAGTACCATTTCAATGACTACACCTCTGTACAGTTGACCTTAGATTACCTTGAACAGACCCTAAAGCGCTGGCAATACGAATTCGATGATAAGACCGGTGCGCTTGATGAAAACATCGATACTGACCGCGATACCCAAGTCATTAACGGTGCATTGCAGTTAGTCTCAAGCAAGCCGACTCAGATGCACGACACCCTAACGGTAACCGCCTACTTTGGTCAAACCGAGCAGCTTGAACACAGAGACTATTTCGAATGGAATAAAGCTGAAACGGTTTACGGTTTAAGCGAAGTCCGCGATTACAGCTTTGAAGATCAACGTATTGGTATCAACAGCACCTTTAGCAAGTATGTTGGTGGTGAAAATTACGGTCACCAGATCACTTATGGTCTAGATTATGAGTTTTCAAGCATGTCACGTCATCGCACAGTAAAAAATGCTATTACCAACGAGACGACTAACCCATTTACCTTTGCCACTACCGACAGTCAGCGTTTAGGTGTTTTTGTTCAAGATGACGTCACCCTGTTAGATGGTGATTTGAACTTGATCGCGGGTCTACGTTATGACTATTTCCGCAATACACCCGACCAACAACAAGCTGTTGATGCAGGTAAAGATGCCGAAGATTTCCAGACTATGAGTGACAACTTCTGGTCGCCTAAACTGGGCCTAGTTTACCAATTATCAGACTCTGTAAGTGTCTATGGTCAGTACGCTTACGGCTATAAAATGCCAACGCCAGATCAGAAATGGGGTGAGCTGGAAGTCGATGCAGGCTCTATGACAGATGTGCTTATTCAGGCTAACTACGATTTAGAGTCTGAGCAGTCTCATACATGGGAAATCGGCGTTCGCGGCAATCACAGCGACACTAATTACGAGCTAACCGCTTTCTACACTCAGGCTAAAGACTTTATTGACTGGCAGTATGTAAGCTATAAACCTCCAGTGTTTTTCCCTGTAATGAAGCCAATGGAGTTTAAGTACCAGTACTATAATCGTGATGAAGTGATCTTGTACGGTGCTGAGGCTCAGATTAATCATTGGCTAACCGATAGCATTGAGCTTTGGGGTAACATCTCTTATACCTATGGTGAAGATGAAAACGGCGATTACCTTAACAGCGTGAGCCCACTTAAGGGGAACGCGGGAGTTAACTGGTATACCGACATTGCCGATATGGAAGCAGATTTTGGCGCAGTAGTTCGCTGGGCGGATGATATGAGTCGCACTAATGATATCGAGTTAGCTGAAGATGATATTTGTGCCATGGGCATATGTATTCCTAAAGAGAAGTTTAACGAAGTATACGGCACAAGCGGTTATGCTGTGATGGACTTGACCTTTGGTTTACGTGTTAACGATAACTGGAAGCTACGCGCGGGTGTTTATAACCTGTTCGATAAAGAGTATATCGACTACGCCGATGTGGCTGGCCAATCAGTATTCTTACTCGGTGCGAGTATGGACTTAGAAAAAGAAGACTTCACTCAACCGGGTCGCTACTTCAACGTGAGCGTGAACTACCAGTTCTAAGCTTATTAAGTCGTATGTAAGACATAAAAATGCAGCCAAAGGGCTGCATTTTTATTCGCTTTAATCGCTGTAACAATCCTTGTTAACAGCCCTTAGCAATCGGCTATAAACGATAAGTCAAAGTCAGTTTGGCATTGCGTTCTTCGCCCGGCATACCGCCTAAGAACATAGCCTTACTGTAATACTCTTCATTAAATAAGTTGTTCACATTCAGCTGCAGCTTCCAGCTGTCAACATCATAACTAATCGCGCTATCTAGCACGGTATAACTTGGCACATAGCCGTCTGGAATACCAAATGAGCTTGAGTTAGTACTTCTGTCGTCAACATACTTAGCCCCTAAACTCACGCTAATTGGGCTCTGTAGCGAGAACCAATCTGCCGCATAAGTTACCCAAGCACTTGCCGTGACATAAGGCACACCCTTTTGGCGGGTATCATAGCTAGAGCGGTTAGGATCTTTCTTGTCGCGGGCATCTTGATAAACCGCATTAACGTTAACCATCCACTGCTCATTGAGGTGAGCGTTCATATCCAACTCAACACCCGTGGTTTGTTCGCTGCCATTGTAGAAATACTTAGCTACGTTCGGCCCAGACACGCCCTCTTCATAATCCACATTGCTGTATTGCAAGTTAGTGCGTGAACTCTTAAACAACACAATTGACGTCAACATTTGATCATCAAAAGCTTTAAAGCGCACCCCTAAGTCGTCACTGACCGATTCACTGTCATCTCTATCGGTATCATCTCCAGCAATGCTGCCAAGGATGCTATAAGCTGTGCGCCCTTTCGAGTGGTTAACGAAAAACGACAAGTCATCGGTTGGCATATAAGTTAACCCTAGATTATAGGTCATGCCATCGTCTGTGGTGTCTGCTTCTGGTGTTGGCTGAGCGCGGCTGGCACTGTATCGAGAGTCGACGCCTAAATGCTCATAGGTCTGTTTAATTTGATTAAACGCCACGCCAATGCGAGAAGTAAAGCCATAACCTAAGTAGCCCACATGCTGTACACCCACGCCCCAAGCACTAACTTTTTTGTCATAGTTGCTGGTTAATAGCGGATCATGATCTTCGAAGCTACCTTCCGCCCAATTTGGATTACGGATATCATAAATGTACGGCAGGCTGCCTTGGTAGATCACCTCACCAGCTTTATTCTTGATAACTTTATCGGCATCGTAAATTGAGTACTGCTTGAACGCGATGTCTCTATCTTCATAGTTGGCATTAATCAATAATTCATTATCAATATCGCCTATTTGGAAATCATAACGAAGATCGGCAAAGTATTGCCAAGATGATTCGTCAGCATCGACTTTACGATACTCCTGACGACGCGCAGCAAAGGGGTAAAGCACGCCGTCTTCGACAAGTGGTGCTCGAGGATCAGCATTTATGGAACCACGGCGGTCCCAATAGACATAGTTGTACGCGCCAGTTTGGCGGGCAAAGCCTGAGGTATAATCGCGGTACTGCAATTGCTGGTTCAAAAATAGATTGTCGGTGAAGTAGATATTGTGAGTCAGCTTAAAGCGCAACTCTTCGCCTTCATTATCTTTAGCCATCGGCGAGATAATTCCAGCATTACCAAATGCATATGGCGTTAAACCATCATTTGAAGCTAACGAATCGGCAAGCTGTTGACGCTGCGCTTCAGTTAATTGAATACCAGCGTTGTTCGGATCGTTAATCAAGTCTTCCCAGGTGGCTTCACCTGCGGTTTTGCCATCAACAGATGCTGAGTTAAAAATACGGATAGGATGACCAATGGAGTCCACTGCAATGGCATCTTTAATGTAGCTCGCTGAAAGCATTAAATCTTGACTGTCATCGAGTACATATTTAAGCGAGGTGTATATTTCATCGCGATCAGTACCGATATCTCGGTAACCATCACTACGAGCTGTTTTTGCCACCACACGATAGGCTAAATCATCAGTAATTGCCGCGGTGCTATCAGCTTCTAAAGAATAGCTATTCCATTGGCCAACTTCAGCAGTAAAGGCATGTTTAGATTCAAACTGTGGTTTCTTTTCAATGAGGTTAATCACACCTCCCGCACTGCCCATACCGTAAAGCCCTGTTGCTGGTCCCTTTAATACCTCCACCGACTCAACATTGGTTAATGAGCGCGTTGGGTTGAAAGTATTACCGAGTCCCGCACCGCCGTACATACCGTCATAGGTGTAGTTAGCCCCAAGGCCGCGGATCACTAAGTTATCGCCGATCCCATAGTTATTTCCCGCTTGGGTCACACCACTAATGTTACGCACTAAGTCTTGCAGATTGGTAAGGGCCTGCGCCTGAATTAACTCTTGATCAACGATAACGACAGCTGCAGGCGTCTCCATCAAGGACATATCAGACTTAGTCGCCAAGCCTGAATTCATCACTACCTGATTCTGGCGGCCATAAACAGTTATGCGCTCAACATTATCGAGTGCTTTATCTGTTGTTTCAGCGTAAACACTGGTTGGTAAAAAAGTCGATGCACAAGCAATTGCTAACACCGAATAACGGAAATGTTTCATCAAGTAACCCCACTTTAGTATTATGCGGCGAGATGATAACGATTATCATTAACTTTTCAATACTTGTTTCAGCGCTGATACAATTGATGTTTGTTTGTGATTGTTTCTACTTGGTTTTATTGTTGGGCATTTACAATGTAAATTTAAAAGTAATACTTTTAAACCAACTACATAGGTGACAAAGATCACAAAAACCTTGTACGAAAAACACCCATAATTTTTACGCTAGAATGACTCAAACTCAAATGTGTTTAAACTTTATCCAAACTATTTAAAATCAGTTGAGTCATAACCCGTTTTCAGCACAACGGCGTTTCGGTAACATAGCAGTGCCAGTAGTATTAACAACATTGCAAGTGACACGCTACCACCATGGTAATCCTCTTCAATGTAGACATCGTCTCTATCGCTGCTCTCCAGCGGCAATGCATATAAGCTGTCGAAATCGTTTGAGCTTACCGTTGTTACGATATCGCCATACCCCACCTCATAGAGATCGATGAGCACATCGTAATGATCGGTTCGGTAACCAGACTCCAGCGTGGTTAATACCTCAAAGTCATCGTCTGTAGCATTACCAAAGATAGTGAAAATGTCAGTGGTGTAATAATGCTCCCATGGACCGCCATTGCGACTTAGGTACAGTTCGGCAAATACATTGGCGCGCTCATTGGCATAATATCCCTCGACATCGGCGTCAAAGGTCACACTAAAAGTTTGGTAAAAACCGTCGTAATCGTTATCGACAAATAATCGGCTATAGGCATCGTAGATATAAAAATCACGATAGATACCATTTGCAAATTGCTTAACCGAACCGCTCTTTGCTAAGTCCTGATTTGCCTGCATAGCCTTGTCGATATGAGACTGAATGATTTGTTCACGAGTAAGTGGTTCACTGGCAGCCTGTTCTACGCTTGCCCTGCCTTTTATTTGCTGCGACTGCAGCTCTGTTTGCTTCAGCCGCTGCTGTTCGAGCTTGTTGATTTGTAGCTCAGATAAAGTATTAGTGGCTTGAGCAGTTTGAGAACGTTGCTCATCACTGGCAACGATTTGCGCAACAGAGGTGCTTTGCGGCTGCGAAAGTAAATTGAGCTCCGAACTGGCACTCGCTGACTGCATTACTGTCATTGGCAGTATTAACAGTGCAAATCGGGCTAATAGCGCCAAGGCGCACTTTTGCTCACTTGTATGAGTTGTATGAGTTGTATGATTTTGTTTTGTGTTCATCTTCACCTCGAATATTCATTCTTAATGAGGCCATTAGAGTCCATTGAGTGTGAACACAAGCTGAACGTTAAAAATTGGCCAGCCTTCGAATGAAGGCTGATTACATTTTTTGTTTGGTGTGACCAATTGATATGTTTGAACCGGTAGCTTCATGGCTATCAATCGCCTGCAACGGGCGTATGTGCAGACACTGCAGTGACACGCAGCAAGTCCTTCCTTGGAGGCTCGGCCATGACGAATAGCGTCCCAGCTAAAAAGCCAGTTCGGCATCCTGCCTCTCGTTCGATAGCTTGATAACTTCGTTATCTCTCACCAGATCATGGACGGTCACGGCCGTATCTTCACTTAATTAGACAATCATTATCCTGATGATTTGGAGTCATTACTATAAGGTTCGTTTATTACCTGTCGCTAATTCGCTCTTACCCTTTTATGCTAACCACTTTACATCAATGAGCTACGTTGCTAATTTGATGTGGATTAATAACGTGCAAGGATTTATCCGAGAAGCAGGATAATAAGCTGTTAGTTGTAAAAGATTTACTTAATAACTCGATTTACAATAAAGACGAAAGGAGCTCGAAATGAAAAAATTAATCTTATCGATTTTTTTTATAGGAATCTGTACAAATTTAAGTGCAAAGGAATTAACAAACGGAGTTACGAAATACAGTGACAGTTCTATAAAAGAGCTAAAACTGAATTCAATGAGTGATCTGCTTGTAAATTATTTCAATGAAAATAAATTAACACCTCAAGCAATTAACAAAATTACATATTTGGCTGATGGCCAATTAACACAAAAGTCTTCGGAAGAAAAAAATAGTTTAAAATCGGCCGAATCTGTTGAATTATTACTCAACAATAAAACGCTAATTGTCAATGTCATCAGTCGTAAAAACATCTAACGAGATAAATCAACAAGGACAAATACTGCTTGGCTTTTGTCACTGCATTCCAAAATTATAGCCAAGCATTATTTGCCTGTTATTGTGAGCGTTAGCTGTCATGGGGTCGTAATGGAAAAGATAGGACAGCCATAATTTCCAATGTCAAAAATTGTGCTTTTCTAATTAGGTGTAGATACGTCTGAGGCCTTTGATGGCATGGATGCCATCGTAGAGCTTACAGGGACGTACTTGCAGCGTGTCTCAGAAGTGTCTGCACATGCGCGGCCGCAGGCCATTGAAACCACTTTAGCGAAAAAGTCACCATTTGCCCAAAGTAACAACCAGTCTTTGTCGCCATACGGCGATTAAATGACGTTCGAGCTCGTCCCTAGCTGGGCAACATTCAGCGAGTGTTCATCTAACCTTATGTATATCTATGCCCTAACTTGGCATCGACAGGATTGTTCTCGCCTTATACTTATCTAGACCTTGACATATCTGAGCCACATCTAAGCCTTAGCTTTAGGATTGGCAAGATAATGACTAATCGAATAGGATCTTTTAAACTGGCTGTATCTCAACCCTTTGGTACCTTTAATGAAAACTGCTTTATTTCTTATATTGCTCTCTGTCTCACTATTCACTGCACAGCCTGCTGCGGCGAGTAGTGTGCATGCCGTTACATCTATGATGTCGGTCGCTATGAAGGCCAATAGTAACCAGCAGCAGAAACAGAAATTAAAGGTTCGTAGTAAAGAGCAAGCAGTACAGTTGGCAAAGAGACAGTATCGCGGCAAGGTGCTCAAGGTTCAGTCCAGTCGTGTTAATGGCAACCCAGGTTATAGCGTCAAGCTACTATCCAACGACGGTGTGGTTTTTTATGTCAGTGTCGATGCCAAAACCGGTCGAGTTTCTCGAAACTAGCTTTAGGCAATGGCTTTCAATATTTAAATCACCAGTTTTAATCACCCGCCGAACAACAAGGATCTAGACCATGAGATTGTTATTAGTTGAAGATGATTTAGAGCTGCAATCTAATCTTAAACAACACCTCATCGAGGCTAATTACACCGTCGACACCGCCAATGACGGTGAAATAGGTCTGTTTCAAGGTCGTGAATACAATTACGATGCAGCGATTATCGATGTCGGCTTGCCTAAGCTTGATGGCATCGCCCTCATCACAAAGCTTAGAGCCCTAGATATTGGCTTTCCTATTCTGATTTTGACCGCACGTGATAGTTGGCAAGATAAGGTCGAGGGTCTAGATGCTGGCGCCGATGATTACCTCACCAAACCCTTTCACCCAGAAGAGCTGGTCGCTAGGTTAAAAGCCTTAATCCGTCGCTCGGCTGGAAAGGCTAGCCCAATTGTGAGTAATGGTCCCTTTAGCCTAAATACCAGCAGTTTGGAAATCACCAAGTCTGGCGAGGTCATTAACTTGAGCGGCTCTGAGTACAAGTTATTTGAATATTTCATGCTGCATATCGGTGAAGTGAAATCAAAAACCGTGCTAACAGAGCACATTTACGATCAAGATTTTGATTTGGACTCCAACGTGATTGAGGTGTTTATTCGCCGTTTGCGCAAAAAGCTCGATCCCGATAATCAGTTAGGCCTTATCGAAACGCTACGAGGGCAAGGATATCGTCTGGTATCACTCGATGACGATACCCAAAAATAACGCCATGATTCGCCTTAAACGCTTACCCACATTCTTGCACTCGTTAAAGGCGCGGCTCATCGTCAGTGCCATGTTGTTGGTTTTGGTATTACTGCCTATCGTGGGTTTAACCCTTAACGATGCCTTTAAATTGCAGGTAAAGAGTGCCTCGCTCAAAGAGCTAAAAGCCTACGTTTACTCCATTTTGGCGGTTACCGAAGTCGACAACCAGCAACTGTTTATGCCCGAAGTATTACTTGAAAATCAGTTTAACGTGATTCAATCGGGTCTGTACGCCTTAATCACCATCCCAGCACATCAACAAGTAGCCGATAAGTTTTCTCAACAAGCGAGTGACTTCGACGCTAAGTTTGTGGAAGCCAAACCTATAACTGAGCCAGTACAAGCCGGCTCGAAAAACAACGCGCGCAAAGTTGCTTGGCGCTCAAACTCATTACTTGGTATCGACCTGACAGAGGCAATAACCACAGCGGTTCATACCTCTGCAACATTTCCTCTGCCAGCAAAAGGTCAGGGACAATTTAGTGAAATCGAGCTAAACGGCGAGCCGCATTTAGTCTACGGCTTTAGCGCGAGCTTCGAAACTCGTCAGGCTGCGGACGATGGCTCCAAGGAGAAAGTGCTCCGTTTTCCTATCACGGTTTATATCATCAAAGATCAGAGTGACTACCTACAACAAGTTAAAGAATTTAATCAGCACCTATGGCGCTGGTTAATGATCTTGATGCTTGCCCTGATCTCGATTCAGATGTTGTGGCTGTGGTGGACACTCAAGCCCCTCACCCGCTTACAAAAAGAGTTAGCAGCGATTGAAAACGGTAAAGCCGAGCACTTAAATGACAACTACCCGACAGAGCTCAGTGCCCTAGCAAAACAGCTCAACACGCTGCTCAATACCGAGCAAAATCAGCGCAAGCGCTATCGCAATGCACTTGCAGACTTGGCCCATAGCCTTAAAACGCCCTTAGCAGTTATTCAAAGCCAGAAAGATTTGAGCCCGCAATCTTTTGAGCAAGTGAGCCACATCAATCGCATTATCGGCCACCAGCTCAAACGTGCTCAATCTGCAGCGGGTTCTGCGTGGCACTTAGGCATTGAGGTGGTTGAAGTATCAGATAAACTCGTACGTAACCTACCCAAAATATACTGCCAACCTGCCATTGCTATCACTCAAGATGTCGACAGGAGTGCAGTCTTTAAAGGCGATAGCAGCGATTTGACCGAAATATTAGGTAACCTACTGGATAACGCTTGTAAGGCTGCAACCAGCCAAGTGTTGTTAAGCGTAAAACGACTAGAGTCTAATTTGGTTATTGAAATTGAAGATGACGGCAAAGGTATCGATGAGGCACTGCATTCAGAGATCTTCGAGCGTGGAATTCGAGCCGACTCTTACCAACAAGGCCATGGCATAGGTCTAGCGATTGTGCGTGACTTAGTGGACAGCTATCAAGGACAACTTGTGGTTAGTCGCTCAAAAAAACTCGGTGGCGCTAAGTTCGAGTTGCGTTTTAATTGCTAATTAACTGCACTAATTTTAGCGGCGCTATGGTTAACGGCGCATTCTAACAAATTTAAACTAACAGCTTTTGGGCTTTCAGCTTATGTTCATCTTGGCTTTTTTATACTGATGCTATCGTATACAAAGGTCAGGAGTTCATATGAACAGACTCAAAAAATACTGTTGCTCATTGGTCAGCGCACTTGTCATTGCAATACCGCTGATGATTGCCACACCCTCAGCTAACGCACAGGATGATGACCAAGAGTACTCTGCGTATAGTGAGAGTCAGTACAGCGAAGGTCAACTGGCACAAATGCTGGCGCCTATTGCACTGTATCCAGATAGTTTACTGACGCATATCCTTATTGCTGCTACTTATCCGCTTGAAGTGGTTCAGGCTCATCGCTGGCAACAAAGTAAGCAACACTTATCAACACAAGCGCAAATAGCCAAGGCCGAAGATAAAGATTGGGACCCTAGTGTTGTCGCGCTGATTGCCTTTCCTAATGTGCTACAAAAGCTCAGTGACGAACTCAATTGGACCCAGTCTCTTGGTGATGCCTTTTTACAAGATGAAGCGCAAGTTTTAGCGAGTATCCAAACCTTAAGGCAACAGGCCGATGATGCCAATAGCCTTGAGCAGATGGATAATATGCAAGTCACTCGCGTCAGTAACCAGATAGTGATTGAGCCAGTGAGAAAAGAGATTGTTTATGTGCCCTACTACGACCCGCGTACAGTTTATGGATATTGGCGCTGGTATAGCTATCCGCCAATCTATTGGGCGGTTTACCCCGGATACGTAAGACCTGGCTATGGCCACTTTTATTGGCGCGCGGGCGTGCATATTAGCTTTAATTATTATTTCAGCGCATTTCATTGGCACAAGCGTCATGTGGTAGTTGTGCATCACCATAACTCTCATAAATATCGTCATCGCGGCCGTATCGTAACCAGCCACGGTGCCGAGCGCTGGGCCCATAAGCCTCAACATAGGCGCGGCGTGGCTTATAGTAACAATGCGTTACGTCACAAGTATAAGAGTCACCACCCAAGCCGTAGCCAGAGTAAAACGCTGCAGCGCAACGAGCGCAAACATGTTAACCATAGAAACAGCCTTGAGCGTATGAACAGCCTTGAGCGAACTAGAAGCCCTGAGCGCATTAAGAACCAAATGCGAGTAAACAAACTTGAGCGGACTAAGAGCAGTCAGTTCAATACAAGTTCAAAGCCAAGCTCTAAAACAAACGCAAGGCCACATAATAAACACAGCGGCCAAAGCAATAAACTCGCGCCGAACCATAAGCAGCACTTTGCCAGAAGCGCACAACCTAAAGTAAATAAAAGTAATAACAACAGGCTGAAACACCAGAGCCAACCTAGCTATTCAGCTAAGCCGCAACACAAAGCGAGTAGTCATGTGACTCGCAGTCCTTCGCCAAGAGCCAGTTCGCCAAGAGCTAGTTCACCAAGAAACAATGCGCTAACAAGGAGTGCGCCAACAAGAAATAGCCAGCACAAACCAAGGAAAGACTAGCCAAGGACGGAGTAAAGCTATCAAACTTTTCAAACAAAAACGCCGTCAATTGACGGCGTTTATATGTTAACGGCTAAACGTTTTGGCAGACTTCAGTCTCTAGCAGTTTAAGCAATTGCTGTAGCTGATCATCAACCTCTTTAAAGCATGGACGTAATCCCAAACTTGGCTGTAAACACGCCTGTTTTAACGTCGATAATCCAGTAAGAATACCTTGGTTGGCTTGTGCTGAATTTTGCAAACAATGCTCGGCTAAATCCTCTATTAGACATCCTAAGGCTCGCACTTCTATTGCCTCCATCGCCTCTCTTTGCAGTAAAGGCAGCTGGCTTAAATTCGTTGCCGCACCAAAATCGCCAAAGAGGATCTCAGCATTGCGATTGAACATGGTGTTATGGGCGTATATGTCGCCATGACTAACCTGATTCTGATGCAAATGTGCCAATCCAGAGGCCATCTGTTTCAAAATACGCAATATCGCTTTAAGTTCAAATTGAGTTGCATCGCAGAAAGTGTCTCGCGTACAAGTGTCGAGCGAAGGTGGCAGGCCTAGGTTTTGATAATTAGCAGGAATAAGCTCCATCACAAGACCTGTTTTGTCTGCTTGCTTTAGCTGTGCCACGACCTTAATCAGGTTAGTATGTTGCCCTGCTTGCAAACAGTTAGCCAATTCATCTTTTGGATAACCATCGCTAGTGACCTCCCCTTTGAATACTTTAACTGCTATATCAATAGGTGTCGCAGCAAGCACCGCCGGTTGGTTTAGCCATTTAGCTCGGTAAATAACTCCCGATGCACCTTGGCCAATAACTTCATGCAGTTCAATATCAGCAAGAGACACAATTGGCATTGAGGCAATATTATTTACAGACTCATCAACTTCCAGTTGCGGTTCAATATTCAATGGGCTGCCATCAACAGCTAACCAACTCAAACGGGGTAATTGAAATAACCAATCTGGCAACGCCTTAAAATCATTAGCTGATAAGCGCGCAAGCTCAAGCTTTGTGCAGTTAGCCATGCTCTCAGGCAAACTCGCGAGCTTGTTACCCGCTAGCGCTAACTTTTGCAATTGATGTAACCTGCCCATATCTTCAGGCAAAGTTTCAAGCTTGTTATCGGTTAAAATAAGCCAGCGAGTATTATCAGGCAGTGCAGCTTGAGGAAGTTGCTTGAGACTGTTCGACTTGAAGCTAATCATTTCAAGCTTAGGGCACTTAGCAAGCACCAGAGGAACTGATTCAAAACAGTTATTGGTTAGAAACAGGATCTTTAATTGATGCAAATCACTCAAGTTATCCGGTAACTCGCTCAGTTTATTGCCTGATAAATCCAGTACTTCTAGGCTATCGGCTAAGGAGAAAATTGCCATTGGAAACTGGGTTAAGCCTTCAGCAATCTGTACCCGTTTAATTCCCTTTAATTGCCCCGATGTTAACTGCTCGATGGTGTGCAAAATCTTAATCCTAAATGCCGATGAAAAACAGCGCGCAATACTATACGATTCCCCCTCATAGAGAAAGAGATTGAAACAATGATATGCACGCAACTCGCTCCTCTGCATTGCCATGATCTATATTTGCGTTTTAACGTATTGTTCTAGAATACAACTTGAGTTATTAACTCTCACCACTTTCGGTTTAAGGCCTAATAATGAACAAACGTCAAACAGCCAAAGTACCTGCAAGCCGCTTGTCACGTTTTTCATCATTGGGCGGGCTGGCATCTCGAGTAGCCGGCAATATGCTTATTGATGGCGCTAGAAAACTGAGTCAGGGGCAATCACCTAAATTACAAGACTTAGTGCTCACCCCAAAAAACATAATTCATGTTGCTGAAAAATTGGCTCAAATGCGAGGGGCTGCAATGAAAGTCGGCCAGATGCTGTCTATGGACTCTGGTGAATTAATGCCAAAAGAACTAAGTGAATTATTAGCTCGGCTAAGATCTGACGCCAAAGTGATGCCTCACAAGCAACTACTGAATATTTTAAAGCAAAACTGGGGCGATGACTGGTTATCCCCCTTTTCCCACTTTGAACTGCGCCCCTTTGCTGCAGCCTCTATTGGCCAGGTACATAAAGCGATACTTGCCAATGGCACGCCATTAGCGATAAAAATACAGTACCCAGGGATCAGTGACAGTATTGATAGCGATATTGACAATATCGCAACACTATTACGGGTAGCCAAATTGGTTCCTAAAAATGTGCAATTTGATCGGCTACTTAATGAAGCCAAGAAACAGCTCCATTTGGAAGCTAATTATCAAGCTGAACTTAACATGCTTGAACGCTACAACGATTTAATGGCAAACGAGCAGAGCTTTATTATCCCTAAGGCCTACCCCAATCTATCTAGTGCAAGCATTTTAGTCATGAGCTTTGTCGATGCGCAGAGTATCGAATCAGTCGCAACATTAAACCAAGCGGTAAGAAACAGCGTCGCCACAGAGCTATTAAGACTGTTTTTTAGAGAGTTATTTGAATTTAAACTAATCCAAACCGATGCGAATTTTGCTAACTTTCAGTATCAGCAGGAAACAGCAAGAATCGTATTACTTGATTTTGGGGCAACCCGAGAGATCCCCTGCGACCTATCTGCAAATTACCTGCAACTAATGACTGCTGCCATCGATAACCACAGAGAGTTAATGGAACAAGCCGCACAGCAGATCGGATTTTTTCAAACAGATATTAGCGCGCAGCAAAAGTCACTGATCTTAGATATCTTTCATCAAGCTTGTGAACCCTTGCGCGCTAGTACTCCTTATGATTTTGGCTCTAGTACACTCGCTAAACGTATAAAAATGGCGGGAATGGAGATGAGTACCGACGCAGATAAATGGCACACACCTCCCGTTGACGCATTGTTTATTCATCGTAAGCTAGCAGGTATTTATTTACTGCTATCCAGGCTCAATGCTCGAGTGGATGCAAAGTCTATTTTTGATGAAGTAACAAGCAGTATTAGCCAAAAAAAATAATCACCAATATGAATATAATTAGTTGTCTAACTTAGTTTTATATTTGTTTTCACGCTCGATATTAAGCAACTCTTGCCCTTCAGTAATCGCCACCACAGCTTTAGATTTAAACTCACGGTGATAAAGGGTGTATACCACAAAAATACTGGCGATAATCAGGGCAAATGGGTGATAGAACCAGCACAAAGCCGCCATGGCAAAGTAGTAGCAACGTAAACCATAATTGTAAGAGTGAGCCGCTTGATCTTGCACCACCGCCATTTGCTTAGCGTAACGCAGTAGGTTGTCATTGCTGCCAGTCTTATCGACAGGAGCCGCTCCCACCATCACATTTAAAAAGCCATATTGACGCATAGACCAGGTGAACTGGAAAAATGCCATCACAAAAATAAAGGTCAGCATACCTAGCTTTACTTGAACGAGCGCATGATTGGGGTTAGCTGCATAGGGGATGGTTGCTATCACGGTTTCAAGACGCTCGGCCTGAGCAAACAGGGTTAACACACCAGCAAGTACAAACATGGTAGTCGATGCGAAAAAGGCTATATTGCGCTCTAGGTTTGCAAGTAATGCAGCATCACCTACTCGTACCTCGCGGCCTAATAACTCATACATCCAGTTAATACGATGCTTATGTAAACAGCGAGCGATGCAGTTAGTATCTTTGGCTTTACGCTTAGCAAAGTAGGCATAGCCGACCCAGCAAGTTATAAAACAAAATGGCGCAAAAAGGTCGAGTAACGAAATAGTCATGCATGAGTCCATCAAGAATAAACGAGTCAAAATCGGTTCTAACAGCTGGCTATTTCCAGTCTGTAGATTTATTAGTTAATACAAGAAATAAGCTTAGTGTTATTAAGCCAGCTTAGCCTCTAGATCCGTTTTAACGATCTCAAGAGCTGCTAAAGCGACAGCTGGCTCAATCTGATGACTCTCTAACAAAAAAATAAGATCCACTGCAAGTTTCACCTCTTCTGGCGCCGTATCTAACTCACTTGCTGGTGCATTATCACTCATATTTAGTCAACTTTAATCTGAGGGTAAAAGAGTGGCTAAGTATACTCAGAGCTTTTTAGCTTCTCAACGAAGAAACTGCTAGGGCAAGAGTAAACTTAAAAAACCGCACTTAATTGCTATTCGTTACACTAGGGCTTTATTACCACTGAAAGCCTAGATATACTCGGCCTTAGAAGACACAATCAATATTGTGAATAGACATTACAAAGGCAAAAATTATTTATGGCAAAAATGGATTTCTCGGTGATTAATGACACCACAGCAAAATCTTTTAATGAACAGAAAAACCTTATAAAAAGAGTTTTTAAAGGTAACACTGTTCTGTGCCCTGTGTGCAATCAAGCATTGCAAATGAAACTGCCTGTAAAAGGACAAGAAGACAGTGTTTCTGGCATCTGCTGCAAGAAAGGCTGTACTGATATTGAACTGGATATGGAGTTGGTGCTGTAAAGCCGCACTCAATACTCAATACTTAATACTTAATACTTAATACTTAATAAATAAATTCCAACAAATGACTGCTCAATAAGCGATCGTTCAATAAAAAAATGGCTGTCAGCGTATGCTGTACAGCCATTTTTATTTTCTAGGGTAATCTTATTTTTCCACATCAATGCCGTCCTGTTCAATTGAACAGGGCGCAGGCTAAATTAGGTTGCTGAGCTTAAAGGCTGATCCGCACTCGGCCTGTCTCTGTAATGGCACTGCGAATACACAGCACTAATGTGGTTGAGACAGATATGGATAAAGTGACAAAAATAGCCACAGAGATCACTAGTTGATACTTAATAGCAATTAGCGGATCTACACCACCTAAAATCTGTCCCGTCATCATGCCGGGCAGTGTAACTAGACCCATAGTTGCCATAGAAGCAAGAATCGGGGCAAAAGATTGCTGCATCGCCGATTGCATAAATGGCAAGCTCGCCTGAGCTGGTGAGGCACCAAGTGCCAACGCACCTTGATACTCAGATTTTCTATCATTGAAAGCACCAAACAGTCGCTGCAATGCAACAATATTGCCGCTCAAACAATTACCTAAAAGCATGCCCGCGGTAGGGATCAAATATTGCGCGGTATACAGAGGTTCAGGTGCTAATAGATAGACCATCATCAGCCAAAGCACCGGCAACATACCTAAGGCTAGACCAGAAAACACCGGCATATAGAGTCGTTTTTTGGGTAATTTAGCCTTACTAATAATAGCGCTTGAACCAACTAGCAACATCACCAGTAACCATGCAAGGTTTACCCAAAGGTTATCGAGTAAAAATAGGTATTGCAGATAGAGGCCAACCAAAATCAACTGCGCCGTCATCCGCACTACTGACCATGCCATATCGCGGCTTAAGCCTAATTGAAAATACCGTCCAATTGCTAAGGGGATCAATAGCACCAGCATAAATAGCCCTAACTGCAGCCAAGCTATATCCATTTATATTTATCTCTTAAACAGCAAAATCTGTGGCCTAATATAACCAAACTATTTGCCTTTCGGTAGCAGCATTTCCGCGGCCATCAACACCACATTAGCCTTGACTAATATTAACCCATTAAGAAAAACTTGATCAATATCTAATGAATTCCGCTTTTGCCTTGCTAGACTCAAAACACTTTTTGCTATTTTAGAAACTAAGATTATGAAGCAACAGTTACTTGAGCGATTCTTAAGCTACGTCAGTTTTGACACACAATCTGACGGCCAAAGCCAGAATGTACCTAGTACTCATAGCCAATTTGTATTTGCTCAGCATTTACGTCAAGAGCTTGTCAGCCTTGGGTTTGAAGATGTACAGCTTTCAGATAAAGGTTATTTAACCGCCACTGTGCCTGCCAATGTTGAAAACGCGCCTAGCATAGGTTTTATCGCTCATTTAGACACAGCTCCTGATTTCAGTGGCAAAAATGTTACGCCTCAAGTGATTGAAAACTATAACGGCGAAGACATTCAATTAGGCCTTGAAGAGGTGTTATCACCTAAGCAATTTAGCAGCCTAAATCAATATGTTGGCCAAACGCTTATAACAACTGATGGGACTAGCCTACTCGGTGGTGATGATAAAGCTGGTATTGCCGAGATCATCAGTGCACTGCATCATCTGTTGACTCACCCCGAGATCCCTCACGGTAAAATTAGGCTCTGTTTCACCCCAGATGAAGAGATTGGCCGCGGCGCCGACCATTTTAATGTAGAGAGTTTTGGCGCTCAGTGGGCCTACACCATTGACGGTGGCCAAGTCGGTGAATTTGAATACGAGAACTTTAACGCCGCTACTGCAACCATTACAGCCTCTGGTAATAACTGTCACCCTGGTACAGCTTACGGTGTGATGGTCAATGCCCAAACCATCGCTGCACGCTTTCACGCTAAGATGCCATTAAAGGATACACCAGAGAATAGCCGCGATTATGAGGGTTTCTTCCATCTACTGGGTATGGAAGGCGTAACAGAAAAAGCAACACTGACTTATATTATCCGTGATTTTGACTTTGAATTGTTTGAGCAGAGAAAGCGCTGGCTAACAGAATTAGTGGAAAAATATAATGCCGAACTCAGCATAGGTCAGCTAACCATAGATGTTGAAGACTCTTACTTGAACATGAAGCAACAAGTGTTACCGTATCCACATATTATCGATATCGCCAAACAAGCGATGCAAAACTTAGGTATTGAGCCGCTCATCAAACCTATTCGTGGTGGAACAGACGGTTCTCGTCTTTCTTACATGGGACTGCCATGCCCTAACCTATTTACCGGCGGGCATAACTTCCACGGCAAACACGAATATGTATGTGTCGAGTCCATGGTGAAAGCTACCGAGACCATTATTGAAATCGCCAAACTCACAGCCCAACACAAAGAGTAGCGATTGCTATAACAACACCTGTTAATCTCGTTTAAAAGGCCTGTTCTTCAGGCCTTTTTTGTTACTGTTAGCAAAGGTATGGTGAGCAAAAATAAATAGTATTTGCTTCCCAGTGCACAGCCTCTAAACTGACACTATTAACCCTCTTAGCTAAGACTGAAATGAACGCTGCAATCATTGGTGCCACAGGGCTTATCGGACAACACCTGCTACAGAAGTTAATCGACTCAGGTCAATATGAAAATATTCTCGTGCTGGGGAGAAAACAGCCCCACTATAATAACGCTCTAGCAACTCAAGTAAGTTTTATCTCCTGCTCTCTTAGCGAACTTCAGCAGCTAGCATTACCCTTTACAATCGACCATGCCTTTTGCTGCTTAGGTACCACGATCAAGAAAGCCGGTAGCCAAGATGCTTTTATCGCAGTAGATAAAACCGCTTGCATCGACTTTATCGCTAAATGCCAGGCTAATTGTAACTATGTAGTCACTGCGCTCGGGGCAAACAGCCAATCAAAGACTTTCTATAATCGCGTCAAGGGTGAAACTCAAGAGGCGCTTGCAGAAATCATCACTCACAGCCAACAACCAAGATTGACTAAACGCTTATGGCTGTTTCAGCCAAGCTTACTATTAGGTAAACGTAGCGAAGCCCGATTACTAGAAGATATGGGAAAACAGCTGTTTCGACTTATCTCACCTCTGTTTATCGGCGCTTTGAAGCAATATCGCCCTATAGAAGCTGACAAAGTGGCTAACGCCATGTTAGCTCATGCACTAGCAGTACAAGCTGAGCCAGTACAAGCGGAAAATGCTTCACAATCTACTCAGCTAGTCACCCTTGTCTCCAATAACGAAATGCTCTAATCGAGGAAGTGCGAAAATGGAGCCTGAGTCTGATAATTATTGACTCGCTCCCCATGAGATCATTTAAAATAGCCGCCTTTGTCGTTCGATATCGAGAGCTTGTTTGAAAATTAGTCAGCGCCTGAAACAGATAGATAGCATGATAGAGCCAAGATACGAGCATATCTGGGATTGCTGCTGCGATCACGGCTTACTCGGCGCCGCGCTTTTAGCGAGAAAGGCCGCTCACAACATTCACTTTGTCGATGTTGTACCCAGCCTAATGCTTGAAGTGCAACAAAAACTACAACGGTTTTACCCAGATGCTGAGCTAGAGCAACAGGGCGCTTCAGTCGACATAACGGTAAATACAAGTCAGTTTAGCAAATGCCCATTGAACGACAGCCAAAGCTATTGGCAAGTACATTGCCTCGATGTGGCTCAGCTTGCTCTAGCCGACAAGGCGCAACGTCAGTTAATTATCATCGCAGGTGTCGGCGGCGAACTCACCATAGAACTGGTTCAGCAAATTATTGCTCGCCATCCACAGCACTCATTGGAGTTTATTCTGTGCCCTGTGCATCACATCTATAAAGTGCGCACTGCAATGGCGCAGTTAGGTTTAGGGCTTATCGATGAGCACCTGATGCAAGAGAACAAACGCTTCTACGAGATCTTACACCTGTCGAGTACAAGCCAAGTTCCTCTCAGCGCAGTGGGCTCTAACATGTGGAATTTAAACCGAAATTTAGATAAATGTTATTTGCAAAATACACTAAAGCATTATCAGCGGATTGCTCAAGGCTTAGCGAAAGCTAAGCTCAGTGCTGAACAACAAGCTGAGCTAGAAGCAGAGCAAACCTTTATCAACACTGTTATTACTGATTATCAAAAGCTACATGCCAGCATTTAGCTCAAGTAATAGCTTGTAAGACAGGGCTTGGTTAATAACCTTAAGCTACCACTAATTTAAAACAATGAGTCACTCCATGCGTCTGTTAAAATCCACTATTCATGCCGATATTGCTCAGCTTACCGCAGATGAACTTGCGACTAAAAGCTTCCATCGCCAAGCGGCTCGCGGCATTATCCTCAAGGGTGAAGAGATCTTAATGCTCTACACCGAACGTTATCATGATTACAGTATTCCAGGTGGTGGCGTCGATGAAGGTGAGGATATTCGCTGTGGCCTGATCCGTGAGTTAGAGGAAGAAACTGGCGCTAAAAATATCGAGGTCATTAGTGATTTTGGCCGCTACGAAGAGTTTCGCCCCTGGTACAAGGATGATTTTGATGTAGTACATATGGAATCATTCTGCTTTGTTTGCGATATCCATGCTGAACTGGGTGAGACTCGGCTAGAAGCTCATGAAATTCAAAATGGGATGACGCCAGTATGGATCAACATCCATCAAGCTATTGCGCACAACGAACACACCATGGCACATAGCCCTAAAAAAGGTATGTCGATTGAACGAGAAACGTTTCTATTAAAGCGTGTAGTAGCTGAGCTTTTAAAGTAGCAGTCAGTTGCTATGGCAACGTAAAAGCGTGGACTTGTTGCCTGTCCACGCTGAAATACCAATCATTTGCTGCCTTCAAGTTTCACAATCGCTAATTCGAGTCGCTTTATCTCTCGTTGAATCGCATTTCTATTCATCTCGTTATAGATCCACATCTTAATCGCGATTTGCATCATACTTGCCAGCAAAAGCGTCACTCCCCACTTGATTAGCTCCGCTGGGCTCACCACAACAAAAAAGAATTGATAGCCTGACCACAACATAAGCAAACTCAACACAAAGGCAATAATGCTCATTAGGATCATCCAGCCACCTAAACGCCCCTTGTAGGCATCGCCTAGCATGGCAAATAAGCTTGGATCGCGCTTAAGTCGACTATTTATCTGCTCCGACTCCTTTAGCAGCTGCTGACGGATCTTTTCATCGATATCCATAATCTCTACTCCTACTGTTTGTTCTAATCGCTATTCAGATCCCGAATCCGATACTGAGTCTAATGTTTGCTTTAAGCGCTCTCTTGCTCTAAATAAACGCGACTTAACGGTTCCTTGTGGGATCTCAAGCACCTTGGCTATCTCCTTTAAACTCAAGCCCTCGAGATAAAAAAGATGAATAACTTGCCCTTCTATATCTGGGAGTTTGGCAAGCGCTTTAGCCAAATCACCATCATCAAACTTGTCATTTCGGACAAGAGGCTCTGTACCTTCCATTGGCTGGTATCGTTTTTGCTGCTTGAGCAAATCTTGCACTTGCCAGCGTACGAGTTTAAACACCCAACTATTTATTGCGCCTGGATCCTGAAGTTTATTTACGGTTTTAGCTAGCCTAATTAACGCATTCTGCACGGCGTCTTCAGCTAGATGTACGTCACCGCAGAGCTTAACGGCAAAGCTAATCGCACGGGGATAAAAGTGCTGGCATAGATTGGCAAATGCATTGCTGTCACCGGACTGCACTTCTAATACCCAAAGCTCAATTTGTGCTTGTTGTATGCTAATAAGTGCTCTCCTATGTCTGTTTAATAAAGACGATGCAGCGGAGCAAAAGGTTCACGCAACATAAGAAAAAAGGGAGCTTTTGCTCCCTTTTACCTGTCTCAATTGTAAAAATTAAAGCTTAAAAATAGACGAACAAATTAATAATCATGGCATTGATAATATCGATAAAGAAACCGCATACCAGTGGCACAATAATAAAGGCTCTATGGGCTGCACCATACTGCTGAGTCACTGCCGTCATATTCACAATTGCCGTAGCAGTAGAACCTAAAGTCACCCCACCAAAGCCTGAGCAAATAACCGCAGCTTCATAGTCTTTACCCATCATTCTAAATACCACAAAGATGGTAAATACTATCGATAATAATACCTGTACGGCCATGACTACCGAGATATAGAGCAAGCTACCCTCTAACTCCCAAATCTTAAGACTCATCAAAGCCATAGTCAGGAACATACCCAAGCAGATATCTTGAATAAGCGACAAGCCCTGAGACGCATCGTCTAAATAGGCTCTATCCTTGACCTCTCTGCGATTTAGAATGGCTCTTCCTATATTACCTATGATAATACCCGCCAGTAGGCAGGCGACGAACATAGGCAGCTTAACCCCAGCTTCTTGTAGGGCCAGATCGATAAAGTAACCAATGATCAGGGTGACGTTTAGCCATAGCCAAGCTCGTAAAACACCAAAGTAGTCGACCTTAATATGTGATGACCCCGCCTGATGGCTGGTACCAATATCGAGATCTGAATCATGGTTTGCTTGCACTTTATGGCGCTTCATCAAATATGCAGCAATAGGGCCACCAATCACACAGGCCGAAATCAGTCCAAGGGTATTAGAGGCTATACCGAGTTCACTTGCATTTACGATACCCAGCTCTTCAACGAATGTTGGCGTCCAGGCCATCGCCGTGCCCACACCACCTATGAGTGAAATCGAACCAGACATCAGGCCTGCCTTGGGATCTAAACCAAATAAGGTGGCAATGGTCACGCCTGTAAAATTTTGCAAGAAGATGAATGCACTGGCTAGGATAATCAAGATAAGTAGCGGCTTACCGCCTTTTAACAGTGTTGCAAAATCGGCTTTTAAACCAATACCTGCAAAGAAGTACAGCAATAATACATCACGAATTTCCAGATTAAATTCAACCTGAATATCGAAAGCGTAGTAAAGAATGCCGACAATCGCCGCGCAGGCAAAGCCACCGACAACGGGCTCAGGAATACTGTATTTCCTGAGTAATTCATAGCGAGAAATAATATATTTACCAATAAATAGCGCGATGATCGCTAAGGTAAAAGAGACGAAATCTTTAATTTCAATTAATTGTGTTTCCATGACAAGCGTTCAATCCCTTTGCAAAATGTATAAGCAATACCAAACAGAGCACCCTTTCACCTGAAGCTGCGGGCTCACTCGAGTCGAATTACATCATCATAGAGATTTTGTGCGAATTAATCACCCGTTCTTTTACAACACGTTAACTTGTTAACTCATCCTTTAAAGTCATATTAGCCTGATATTTACCTGCTCCTGTAGTCGCTACAGTCAAAACCCACAGCCATCGTGATATACAAAGCTCCCTTCTACTAGGTCAAGGCGCAACAAAGCGGCAAACTTGCAAAGCAATATCGGAAGATATAGGTTGAACCATTAAAAATGTTAACAAATCGATAACCACAAGTTTTGCATCTGAGTAAAAACAATACAATTTACAGCAAATAACTTGGTCGGACTTGTGATCCACTTCTCTTTAGTTGAATACTTTTTATACCAATCAGGGAGCGTTTATCTAAGGAAGGAAGTAACCAACATCATTGAAGGCAGCAGACTTATGTTCAAATCATTATCATCCCGTATATTCGTTGGCTTATTTGCCGGCTTATTACTCGGCACACTTTTCCAATATGGCTTTAGCGACAATAGCTTTGCCAATACCACCCTAGTAGATATTGCATCCGGCGCCGGCAGCATGTTTGTCCAGCTCATTATGATGCTGGTTGTACCGTTAGTATTTTTCAGTATCGTTAGCGGTATTATCGAGCTAAAAGATCTAAAGTCATTCGGGCGCCTCGGCAGTAAGACGTTTGGCTTGTACCTAATCAATACCGTTATTGCGATTGCAGCGGCTATTGCTCTTGCACTACTGATAGCTCCCGGTCAAGGCATGCAACTAACCGGAGAAGATGGCGCAGCCCTGACCTCCACCAGCTTGCCTAGCTTTATCGATATGATTGTTAATATTATTCCAAGCAACCCATTCCAGGCGTTTGCAGATGGTAATATGTTGCAAATTATCTTTATGGCACTGCTTACTGGCGGCATCATTAAAGCCCTTGGCGAAGATGTAAAGCCCATCGTCACCTTCTTCAAGTACGGCAACAAAGTCATGCTTAAAGCGATAACCGTTGTTATGCAAGTCGCGCCTATTGGTGTGTTCGCACTAATGGTCAAACTGGGTGCCACCTTCGAGCCCTCTGCATTTGTCAGCGTATTGAGCTATATGGCGGTAATTTTAAGCTTATTAGCCGTCTGGGCCCTTGTGGTATATCCGGTAGTCGTAGGCATGACAACTAACATCTCTGCAGGTGAGTTTCGCCGTAAAACCCGCGAGCAGTTTCTGTTTGCTCTTTCGACGGCAAGTTCGAATGCCACGATTCCTGTCACCATGCGTACCTTAACTGACAAACTTGGCGTAAAGCCTAGCGTTGCAGGCTTTGGTGTACCTATGGGGGCGACCATGAATATGAGTGGTGTAGCCATATATATTACTGTCGCCGCTTTCTTTGTCGGTAATGCCTTTGGCTACCCTATCACCACAGATCAAATTCCAGCGCTCGCATTTAGCGTGTTCTTACTGTCTATTGGTGCAGGTGGCGTTCCTGGTGGCGGGATTGTGATGATCGGTGTGTTGATTCATCAAATGGGCTTACCTGTTGAAGCCATCGCATTAGTTGCAGCTCTAGATCGTATCATCGATATGTTCTGTACCAGCACAAATGTGGTAGGCGACTCTGCCGTGGTGAGTATTGTTGACCATAGTGAGCAGCATGACTTTGAACCAGCATCGTCAATGGAGCTCAATGCAGAAACACGCACATAATCTGCAAACGGGTAAAAACGTTACCTAACAGGTAAACACTGATATGAAAAAGGCACCCTAAGGTGCCTTTTGCTTTAAGTATACTTTTTAATTACTTTGCGTATTCAACCGCAATGTTCGCAGCCAATTTAGCGTTATTGAATACAAGTTCAATATTAGCCGCTAAGCTCACACCTTTAGTGGTTTCAGCCACTTTAGCCAATAAGAATGGTGTAGACGCCTTACCGAAAATGCCTTTGCTGTCCATTTCTGCAACCGCGTCAGCAATCACTTGATCGATCATAGCGCGATCTAACTGATGTGCCTCTGGGATTGGGTTAGCAACAACGATACCGCCTTTAAGGTTCATATCCCACTTAGCTTTCATTGCCGCAGCAATTTGCGCTGGAGTATCAAGTTGGTAATCAACACCAAACTCGCTTTCACGTGTGTAGAATGCTGGTAGTGTGCTGGTTTGGTAACCAATAACAGGTACACCTTGAGTTTCTAAGTACTCTAAAGTTAGGCCTATGTCTAAGATTGACTTAGCACCCGCACAAACAACTGTTACATCAGTATTTGCTAGCTCTTGTAAGTCAGCTGAAATATCGAAAGTCTGCTGCGCGCCACGGTGAACACCACCAATACCACCTGTAGCGAACACTTTAATACCGGCCATCTGTGCCAAAATCATAGTTGAAGCAACCGTTGTTGCACCGTCAACGCCTTTAGCAACGATAAACGGAATATCACGACGGCTAGTCTTAATCACATCTAGACCTGCTTTACCTAAGTACTCGATCTCGTCGTGAGTCATACCCACTTTAAGACGACCCTTTAGGATTGCGATTGTTGCAGGTACTGCACCGTTGTCACGAATGATCTGCTCAACTTTAAGCGCCGTTTCTACGTTTTGCGGATAAGGCATACCGTGAGAAATGATGGTCGATTCCAATGCAACTACAGGCTTACCTGCTGCTAATGCTGCTGCAACTTCTGGATTAATATCTAGGTACTGCTCTAACATAACGACTCCTTGATAACGCGCTTAACGGTAATTTCAGACATATTAGGGTTTATTGTGGCTAAGTGAGACAGCGCAACAACCGCGGCTCCTATAGCAAATTGAGTTGACTCTTCAGTGGTCCACTGCTGGATCCAGCCGTGGGCCAGACCAGCAAGAAATGCATCACCCGCGCCATTGGCATTGACCATTGACACGGTCATAGCTGGAACTAAGGCTTGTACGCCCTCATCGCTATAAAATACGCCATCACAACCTAAGCTTAAGAAAATGCGCTTTACGCCTTGGCTGTGGAACCAGTTCGCTAACTCAGGGAGTTGATCATGACTATCAATACTGATCCCAGAAAGCTGCTCAGCTTCTTTAAGGTTAGGTTTTAGGGTATGGACTGAACTTAAGAAAGGTCTAATTTTCTTGGCTTTAGCACAAGAAACTGTATCGACAAAAATGGGTCTATCTGAGAAGTTACTTAACAGGTACTCCAAAGACTCTGCCGATAAATTAGCATCGACAATGATCAATTCTGCCCGGCGTAGCACTTCTTCATGGGTCTTTAACACAGCAACGCTGAGTTTTTCCAAAATCGCCATGTCATTAATGGCAACATGCATATCGCTATCGCCATCGAGTACAGATAAATAAGTAGAGGTAGCAAACTCATCTAACTGAATGCAGGCTTTCATATCGACACCCGCCTGTTGGCACTGAGTCATGATCATCTGACCATAAGTATCTTTACCAAGCGCACTAATTAGATGAGTATCAGAGCCTAGTCTGGCTAGGTTTTCTGCGATATTGCGGCCCACGCCACCAGGCGAGCAGGTTACGCTACCAGGGTTTGAGTCGCCAACTTGTAGGGTATGTAAGGGACGGCCAAGAATATCCATATTGGCACCACCGATCACGATGGCATAGCGAGATTCAGCTAGGATATAGCCCTTACCTTTAATCACGCCTTTATGGGTTAAATTCATGATATGACCAGCCACTGCTGAGCGACTGATCCCCAATTGATCGGCAATATTCTGCTGTGGGATCAACGGGTCTTGTTTAAGTAGTGCTAGTATCTCGAGTTCGCGTTCTGTCATTATTATTATCCAGTCGACACGGCCAAACAGACATTTGTTTGGATACCAAACTTTTGTTTAAACTTGTGCGGAGGATATGCTTAATTAATTGATTAATCAAGAGCGACAATGTTCGATTGGAGGAAATTGTGATCGAGATGCTAAAAGAGTATCAGCTTAAATAACGCTAAATTAGATGTTGATTAACAACCTGTCATCTGCAGTCAAATAGAATGTTCTCGTAAATTAAATGGCGCGAATACAGTCAGAGCAAGCTCTAAGGCAGAACAACATCTCTGCTATTTAATGAGTAATAGCTGGAGATGAGGCGCTTTGATTTAATAGAAAAATGCTAATAATGGATACAACTAGATATGACGGCTGGAAGTAAAATTAATATCGATGAGTACAATAAAAGGCCGATACTCACACTCCAGAAGGACTGTCTCACAAAGAGCTGTCTTGGCAGTAACTGTGAGTATCATAAACCTATTATCTATCCTTTCACTCTAAACAAGCACTAAACCTTAACGCTAAGCACTTGTTCTAAGTGCTAGAGCACCATACTTAAGTAACCGAGTACCAATACAATCATAGAGGTAAGCGCATAAGGTACAGGATAGCCAACGGCTGGCATATCACTTTGACAAACATCTTGAGCCCCTTTCATAGCAGGTGTGCTATTACGTCCGCCCGCACATGCTCCAGCAAGTACTGCAGGATTCATCTTGCGGAAATACAAGCCATATATCCAAGCTAACAAGGGAGGAACAAGTGCAGCTGTTAAGCCAAGAACCGCGATTTTAATCACGACAATACCTTGAAACGAAGCCAAAATCTTAGGGCCAACCGTTGCAGCAAGCACCGCGACAAATAAGCTTAAACCGATATCTTGCAAGAAACTCCTTGCTCCTTCACTCATAGGCCCACCAAAGGTTGGGTTACGAGTTCTTAAGAAGGAAAATATAATTCCGGTTAACATACAGCCCGCAGAAGTTCCTAATGCAAAAGGGATCCCACCTAAGGTCACGCTAAAATGTCCACATACATAACCAATCAGCAAGGAAATGGCTAGGTAAAAGGTTTCCGTTAATGTACTTTCTACGATTGGTGTACTATTTAACTTTTTAGCGACTTGTTGAACGCACCAATCTGAACCTGCAATCCGTAATACATCACCAACCTCAACTACAGTTTGCTGCGCTATTGGCAACTGATGCCCTTGACGAAATATTGCTTTAATATAAACACCAAAGCCAATCTCTTCGCTTATTTGACTTAAAGTTTTACCGGTATAGTTAGATTTACCCAAATGAACATCAGCCACTTCAATATCGACGTTTCTAGCTCTAGGTTCATCTACCTCTCTTCCTACAGCTTCGCCATCGGCAATCAACACATTGTAATCACCACGAATACCGATAACATCACCTAAGGCAAGTTTTGGATTATCCGCCGCATCAAATACTTGTTCACCACGAACCACTTTTAAAACAGCGGCATGGGGAAACTTCTTAAACAGCGACTCTACGCTTTGGCCAACGAGTTCTTGGTGCTCGACCCGATAAGCACGAATATCTAATGGCAGCACTCCAATATTTGAGAATCCACTAGTACTTGGTAGTGCCTCTACGTCATCACCAACACCAAACTCCGCTTCAGCCTCTTTACCCGCCTTAACAGGATCGATACCAAACATTGCTGGTAAGTATTTGATCAATAGAATAATGAACACACTTGATAAGACATAACTGATAGCATAACCTGCAGCAATATTAGCGCTGACTTGATCTAGCGTCATTCCTGCAGGAGCCTTAAATGCTCCTGAGGAGATGGCTGACTGTGCCACGCCCATCACGGCTGTCACTGTGTAACTGCCCGATATAATCCCTGCGGCATACCCAGGAGCTAATCCCAATAATTTAGCCCCAAAAAATACAATCAGGAAGTTACTAAAGACCACAATCAAGCCAATCACGACAAAATCTAACCCACCTCTAGCTAGGCCTGAGAAAAACTGTGGCCCAACCTTCATGCCTATTGCATACATAAACATCATTAAGAAGATGTCAGATACTAGGCCGGGCTCCTCGATTTTTAATCCATAAACGGAAAAGGCTGTCAGGGCTATCGCGACACCAACCACTAAGGTCCCTGCCGTTGAACCCAATGCAACACCCTTAATAGTTATTTTTCCAAGCGGATAGCCAATAGCAATGGCTAAAAAAAGAAACACAAAGGGATTATGAGCAATATAACTAAACACAAAACTGAATAACTCAGAAATATTCATCATCATTTCTCATACTAAACGGAATGAAAAAAGGCCGTCTTTGTAGACGGCCTTTCGACTAGTTAACCATGATTAAAACCTGATGACTCTTTGGCATCACTACCGTGTGAAATTGGATGTTCGGCAAAATATTCGACACAGTGCTTCAAGTCAGCAACTAATAAATCTGCTTGATCGCGACTAAACCCATGACGCACCAGAATCCGCATTATGACTAGATCTTCTCTTTTAGGTGGCATAGCGTACGCCGCAATCTGCCAACCTCTAGAGCGAATACGATCAGAAAGGTCAAACAAGTTAAATCCTGGGTCCACGCCCTCTTTTAAAGACCAGCTCATAGCAGGGATCCCGTCATGACCATCATAAATGATCTCGAACATTCCCAGCTTTTCTATTTCACTTGATAGGTATTGCGCGGTGTCATAACAAGCCTGATGGATCTTTCTGTAGCCTTCTTTGCCTAAACGCAAAAAGTTGTAGTATTGCGCAACTATCTGGCCGCCAGGTCTTGAGAAATTCAATGCGAAGGTAGGCATATTACCGCCAAGGTAATTCACGTTAAATATCAGATCTTCATCCAAGGCTGACGCATCTCGCCAAATAACCCAACCCACACCTAAAGGACTTAAACCAAATTTATGCCCTGACGCATTAATCGATTTTACCCTTGGTAAGGTAAAGTCCCACTCTAGCTCTGGTTGGCAAAATGGCGCTAAAAAGCCTCCACTAGCGGCATCAACGTGCATTGGAATATCCAGTCCAGTATCTTTTTGCAACTGGTCGAGCGCATCATGTACTGCCTTTACTGGCTCGTACTGACAAGTAAACGTCACCCCTAACGTGGGTACAACACCAATGGTGTTTTCATCGCAGCGCTTAACCACTTCTTCTGCATTCATGATTAAACGATCGCCTTCCATCGGGATCTCACGTAACTCGATATCCCAATAGCGTGCAAATTTATGCCAGCAAACCTGCACGGGTCCACAAACCATATTGGGCTTATCAGTGGGCTTACCTAAAGCCTTCATCTTCTTACGCCAAGCCCATTTTAATGCCATACCACCTAGCATCGCAGCCTCGCTCGATCCCGTGGTTGAGCAACCTAAGGTATTTTCGGCGTCAGGAGAGTTCCAAAGATCGGCAAGCATATGCACACAGCGAGCTTCAAGTTCTGCGGTTTGAGGATACTCATCCTTATCGATCATGTTCTTATCGATACATTCATCCATCAATTGATGAACTTCATCCTCAACCCAGGTTTGGCAAAATGTCGCTAGATTTTGACGAGAATTTCCGTCCATCATCAACTCGTCGTGTACGATTTGATATGCATGGCGAGGATTATTCTCCTGATCAGGCATCTTGTATTTAGGCATGGATAAAGCTAAGTCTGACGATGAGTAGATATCATCTAAGAGGTCATCTCGCACAGTATCTTTTGAGTGAAGAGGCATTATATTTTACTCCAATGAATTAAATAGAATTTCCTACTAGCTGGCGATGGTCAGCTGATGTAACCAACATAGAAGATAGTGCACACCACCGCAACACCCAACCGACAGTAAAACTAGGAATTAATCAAAAGTTAATCTAAAACACATAATTACACACAAATACCAGTTGAAAGCAGCAACAAACAGACCGCTTACAGCATTCAAGCTCGCTAAGGGGTGGAGTTAGGGCAAAATAAAACCTAATCCAATGAATCAGTTCGAGTTGGTTAATGTTTAAAATGTACAAATTAGTATGGGAGTAGTTGTTATTTATCGCCAATTTTAAATTAGCTGATTTGCAATGCAGACTGGATTATGGCCGTAATAGTTAACTCTGAATATTATTTTGACAATGAATCAATCATTACGCTGTTATTGCTAACGAATAAACCTATTACCCTTAATGTCACACTCATTAGATTTTGAACGTGAAACCAACATGACTCAATCGACAACCACATTGAACTCTCGATTAGCCACTCCTTTAACAATAGTGGCAAATATTACAGCCCATGCCGATAAGACTAAACAAGTAAAAGCCGAACTGATAAAGCTGATTGCAAAAACTCGAGACGAAGAAGGTTGTTTATACCAATCAGTATAAGAAGTTGATCTACTCAGAGCATTTTTTGGCAAACTAATTCAAGGCGAATAGCTGTAAGAATGGCTATTCCCTTGTAAAGCTTTTCAACGCTGAAGTAGACAGCCAAAAACGCTCCAGAATGGCGACCAAATCTTTATACTGATTGGTGTTACAATATGACCTGCACCAAGATAACGAAAATCCTGCGCATTTTACCTTTTATGAAAACTGGGTTTCAAAACAGTGTTTGCAAGCTCATCTGAACTCGCAACACTTAAGAGACTATGTAGCGGCAACAGAGGGAATGGTAAAAGAATTTACCCTCAATGAGATGACAGTAATAGGCTGAACTTAACGCTAGTGAGTAGAGCACGACGATATAAACCGCATAAACAATGAAAGAGAACGCTCACTAGCAGCTATCTAGCTAAGCATCCTCTTCATGCATATAGCCTTCAATTAGCACCATCTGCTCCGAAAGTTTGTCATCGACGTTGGCTAAGCGATAGCTGCCATGGGGCAGTTTTTCTAAACAAATACTGTCACCTGCTTGTATATGTAACTGATCAATGACTTCCCTTGGCAGGGTTAATCCTAATCCGTCTCCGACAACCTGTATCTTAAGCTCCGCCATAATCCCCACCTACTGTGTTAATTAACCTAACGAAATACTTTGTGCATCTGCTGAAATAAGACAGTTCACTATTAATATTATAGTTGAACTCTCCTTTCTCAGCGTTGGTTTACAGCCTCACAAATTATAGTTCAAACTCGGTTGCAACACGCTTCCAATAGACACCTGACTCGTAACTGGTTTTATCTCTATCGAGAATAAAGAGCCCTTTGAAGCGGTACATGGTCTGCCCTAGCTCATCTTTAACTCGAGCAAAAACCATCTGCTGAATATTTTCAGCGAGATTTTTATCGATAAACTGACGCTTCTTAACTTCCGACTCGATACAGTATTCATGGATCTCACAGCCATCATAGCTGATATGATTGAACCACTGCTCGTTGGGGTACAGTTTTGGGAACCACAGCCTTATATTGGGATGGTGAGGTACGCTAGCTGAAGATCGCTGCCACCCTTTATAGTTATGCCCGAGTAGGTTACAGACTTCAGATGAAGTACGCAGAGCGACATTGCCACTGACACGAATAACACCTCGGCTCTGAAGATAGTTCACGCTATGCTCAGTTTCAGGATCCCAAGGCTGAAAATGACCAGCTGTTTTTTGCTCCTCAACTGTTTGCCGGATCCCAGCAACAATTTGGTCAACTTGTTGGTTAATCTGCTCAATTGGCACCGAGGCATCAATACGTTTAACCTCATGATCGGTCGAGGTAATAATATCAAGCTCTCGAATTTTATCGGCATCGATTTGTGTTTGATGAAACCCCTCATCAATTTCGATGTGTAGCTTAAGCTGCGGTAAGTAAAGATCCGTCAGCGCAAAGCCGTTAGGCCGTGCAACGTATTGCTGGGTGACAAACTTAATATCAAGATCATCAACTTTATGGATAATTCGAGTAATGGCATACAACTCAAAGCGCTTATTTTTACAGCGCTGGAGTTGCCGAGTCATATGTAAGGTTTTCATCAAAATAAGATAGTGACAAAATAGTAAAAGGAGCGAGATTCTATATGTTTCCAGCTTTCAAGCACACCAGTAAACAGCAATATAAGCAAAAAATGATAACGAAGACTTTAACTCCTATATTACACCGCTCAGTCTTAACCAAACGTTACCAACAAGCATAGTCTTCAGTATCCTTGGTCAACTTGCTTATGAAGATGATGCCGCAGTTATTGAGCCTATCAAAACTAACATCGAATGGGCTGGTAAGCTTGATAATAAAGAATTCGTTGCAACTGACTTAACGCCTAGCAAAAAGGAGAGCTGAGACTCTCCTTTTTGCTATTTAGTAGTATTTAGCTAATTGCTGCATTAGAAAATAACAGCTTTAGTTAATCATATTCGGTAGTCAATGTGGTCTTAACTCGGCTTATGGTGCTTAGTAATATACCTGTCTAACTGATTGCCAAAGGCTTGCTTCTCACTGGCGCCGATAGCCGCGGGACCGCCTGTTTGTACACCGCTGGCGCGCATGGTGTCCATAAAATCGCGCATATTTAGAATCGACTTAATATTTTGCTCAGTGTAAAGCTCGCCGCGCGGATTTAAGGCGACGCCTCCTTTGTCTATCACTTCTGATGCGAGTGGAATATCAGCCGTAATCACAAGATCCCCAGCACTAAGTAGTTTAACGATTTCATCATCAGCCACATCAAAACCTGAAGAGACCGTTTTCAAGTTAATATAAGGCGATGGCGGGATACGCATCCAGTGATTGGCCACCAGCGTCACTTCAATTTTGGCTCTATCTGCGACTCTAAATAAAATCTCTTTAATCACCCCAGGACACGCATCTGCATCAACCCAAACTTTCATTACCACTCCTCACATAGGCCACAGCCAGATAGAATCAACAAAGAATTATAACAGCTATTGCGTATTATCCTTAGCCATAGCTGCCAATAAAAACTAGATAAAATACACCTGCCTAAGATATGATTTCGCTACATGCTTCTTTAATAAATTACAGCTAGGTCGTTATTCCTATGAGCGAATTTTCTCCTGAATGTTTTAATTTCTTAAACCTACTTTCGGTTAATAACGACAGAGAGTGGTTTAAAGCCAATCAACAACAATACGAAGATAAAGTCCGCACCCCTGCATTAAAATTTATTGAAGCCATGCAGCCACATATTCTTGGGCTGTCACCTCGATTAACTGCCGTACCTAAAAAAGTTGGTGGCAGCATGATGCGCCCTCAACGTGACAGCCGCTTTAGTAAGGATAAAACGCCCTATAAGACCAATGTCGGGATTCAGTTCCGCCATTTTCAAGGCAAAGATGTCCACGCTCCAGGGCTCTACCTGCACATTGCCAATGACGGCTGCTTTATTGGTGCGGGAATTTGGCACCCAGAATCTAAAGCCCTCAACGCCATTCGAAGTTGCATAGATGAAAACCCCAATGGCTATAAAAAAGCGCTACGCGAATTAACTACCCAAGGGTTTGAGATGCAAGGCAGCAAGCTCATTCGCCCACCTAAAGGTTATGACAAAGCGAACCCCATGCTAGAAGAGCTTAAGCGCAAAGACTTTATCGCTATAAAACCGCTGACTATTGAGCAAATTTGCCAAGCTGATTTTGCCGAAACTTGCGCCCATGAGTTTGCTGCTTGCCAGCAACTGATGCGTTACCTGTGCTTTGCGTTAGATCTTGATTATTAACACTCCATTTATCTAACAACGCAGTGAGGCGTTTGTATCAAGCGCCTCTACACGCAAGTGCAATCTCTGCTACAATTGCGCCAGTTTTAATTTCCAGCCTATTTTGGGCGAGTTCAGGCACAATTTAATGGTAGAACCTTCAACATCTCCACAAGACGCTTTTCAAGCACAGACTCCAGCGCAAAAGCGCGCGTTAAGCTATAGCAATACGATTCATCAACTGTTTTTGAATGTGATGAACGAAAAGCTACCTGCTGATCGTATTGTCGGTGAGTACTTTAGAACTCATAAGAAACATGGCTCTAAAGACAGACGCGTCATAAGAGAAAGTTTGTTTGCTCTATTTCGTTGGTGGGGCTGGCTTAAAAAGCTCCATAGCAGTGAACAACAAGATTCTAGCTGGTTTGCTTGCTTAAGCCTTGTTGCTGAATTAGAAGCCCATAAATGGACTCAATTTAGTGAAGCTTGGCGTGAGTTTGCCAACCAGTCTGCTAAGTTTAATCTAAGCCCAGCCACCCAAGCATTGTCCAGTGTTAGCGACAGATGTGACTACTTAAACCAACAGCTTGCCGATATTAGCTTTGTTGATACAGAGTTATTACCTGAGTGGTTTTGGCATGTTTCCCAAGTCGATGATGCAGACAAAAAGGCGGTTATCGAAGCGATGTGCTCACGCCCGCCAATCTGGGGCCGCGCGCAAACACTCACTCAAGCGCAACTCATTGCGTCACTTGCAAACAACGACATCACAGCTGTTGCCAGTGAGTTTTTTGATGACGCGGTAAACCTTGGTCATAAAAGCGTTAACCTAAATGCAATTGATGCCTACCAGCGCGGCGAACTTGAGATCCAAGATTTAGGCTCACAGGTCATAGGTCAAATTTGTGCACCTAAAGCGGACGAGCAATGGTGGGATACTTGCAGCGGCGCGGGTGGCAAGTCACTACAGTTACGTTCATTAATGCTAAGGCAGGACTCTTCGGCTTCAGGTACGATTATCTCATCAGATATTCGCCGTAAGCCGTTAGAGGAATTAATAAAGCGTGCTAAGCGTGCTGGCTTTAATGGCATCAGTACCGCGCCATGGAAAAGCGATGACTTACCCGTTAAAGCCAATGCGTTCGATGGCGTGTTAGTCGATGCGCCTTGTAGTTGCACCGGTACTTGGCGGCGTAACCCAGATATGCGCTGGCTCGATGAGGCAAGCGTCGTTACCGATAAGCATGCCTTGCAGTTAGATATTTTAACCCGCAGTGCCAAAGCGGTTAAACCACAAGGTCAGCTGGTCTATGCCACTTGCTCACTTTCGCCTATTGAAAACGAACAGGTGGTCAATGCGTTTTTAGCGGCCAACCCCGAGTTTGAGCTGCAGTCCCTGACTCATCCATTTACTGGACAGCCCGCTCAGATGCTCACCATATGGCCCCATGAGGCCGATACCGATGGCATGTTCGTTGCTAAAATGAGCAAGCGCTAACAGGTATTAAGCATTAACTTTAAAATAAAAAACGCCATACTCTGTATGGCGTTTTTTATGCAACTCGTTCGATAATAAAATTATAACTGACCTAAACTATGCACATACCTTTCTCGACGCTTAACACTCTGATTTTTGTATAAGTCATGCTCAGATTGCCGCAACCATTGACCACTATCATTGACATCCATGTTAAAGCTGACCCCAAGATGAATGCTCACATCGCTGTAGTGATCAATCAAATAACTTGATTGGATCCGTGAAACCTGCAGCTGTATCTTATGAGAAAGTTCTGCATCACATACAATAACAAAACTATTGTCTGCTATTCGATAGGTATTATTTAACTCACATTCTGCATCTATATGCTCATAAACCTGTCTAAGAGAATCTGCCACACCGCAAATTACCTTATCTACCTCGTTATGGCCCAGTTTTCGGGTCAGTAAGGGTAATCCCTCTAACGAAACTAAGGTCAAACATAACTGTTTAGAGGCATGAGCACCGAAGGGCAAGCCCTTAAGCATGGACTCATCAAATGCGAAACGATTCGGCAGCCCTGTTAACTTATCTGTGCGAGCATTTTTCCTTGCGACTTCAAGTATTTCTATATGGCGCTCTTTCTCTTCTGACAGCAAGCGAATTTTATAGGCTAGCGCAAATGACAATAATAAAGCATCGGCTGCACCTCCAACCAAAGTCGCCAGCTCGGCATTATCAAAAAAGTCAGGCGTCAGCCCCATATTCCCCGGCAAGATCAACACTGCAGGTAACAATAAACAAGAGAAGGCTAACAGGAAATAGCGTGCAGGATGAAATCCCTTCAACAGGCAGACATTGCCACAAAACATCGCCAGTGCTATCCAAAGCATGATCAACACAGATGCAATTATTGCCGTATAGGAAACCAAGTACATACTCGTCGGCAAGGCAATAATGCATAACCACATTAGCCCTAAACTGAGGCGATAAAGCTTTGGTGACAAATCTTGCAGTTGCAAAAAGTGGATATAGAATAGAATATTAAATATTGGTAACCCAATAAAAAACAGATGGTGTATCTCCAAATCATGAAAATCAAACAGATGAGCAGGTAAGTGGAAAGTTAGCGCCCAGCCAATCAAATAACACAGAACATAACAAGCATAATAAAGAAATGCTCTATCACGGATAGAAACAAAAATGATCCCGTTATATAGCGCAATAAAGATTAATCCACCTATACAAAGGATGATGAACAAGGCATAAATATCTGACTGTCGCTGGTGCTCTTTGTACACTTCAACTTGAAGTTTAGGCTGAGATGAAAAGTAACGACTGTTGACTCGAGTGACCAGCCAGTAATTCACACCTATACTCATTTCTACGCTTCTAGCATAGTCAAACAAGAACTCATAAGGGGCGTAATAACCACTATGAAAATACTGCGTAGAACTGTCTTCGCCGATTAACCAATAATCGACGGACTCAATAATCGAGTTTTTGACATTAACCGTCCAGCGAGTGTTGTAATTATTTACCTTCACCGCTGACACCATCCAGTAGTCACCGCCAGAAAGCGATACTCTGTTCAATTTCTCTTTAGAGTCCATCCAAGAGATAGTCTGTAAAAAGTCTTTAGGAGCCTCGTCTTCAGCCTCAGCATTAAAAATGAACGTTTGCTCGATAACCGCTGCTTGGCGCGCATAGCTTACATCGCTATATATAAACACCGACAGCAGTAACAGTAGTCGCATTATTTTTATTAGCATTAACCGCGTTACCTACCTGTTTAATTTATGTTGCTCGGCACTCGCCTCACATTTTACTAAAGTTTTGTGACAGTAGTTTACATAAACAACAAATAGGCAGCAATTCAATCATGAACTGAATGCGATAATCGCGCCTAAGCTAAACGATTAAATAGGCGGTGTTGAAGGTATTTCAAAGGGGTCATTTGTGCAAAACAGAAGTGAGGCTGAAAGCTCAAACTGAGTAAAAGAAAGCAACACATTACCAGCGGAAGTGACTAAGGCTGGTAAAATGCCAACCTTAGCCACTTAATCTATCTGTAAATCAAGTGGGAAGTGTTAATTAGAAAGACGCTTTAGCACCTAAATAAAATCCCGAGTCTAAGCTAGTATTTGATGCATTGTCATACTGTAAACGAATGTCTCGATATCCCACAAACAGAGCTAAAGCTGGATTAAGACTATACTGCACTCGACCATCTAATTGCCAAGAACCGTCAATATCACCAAATGATAATACCGATGGCGAATAATACCCTGAACCATGAATAGAAACATTCGAGCCTAAATGCATGGCATAGCGACCGCCGAGCCCAACAAAGTTGCCGTTCTGACTCTTTTTTGACCACACTTGAGAAAATTTGGCACCCAATTCAAAGTGATGAATTCCGGCGTCATGAGCAATATGCATGGCACCTGATAGCATCTGCCCTCCCTTATCAGCATAGATATACTCAAGGGATGCGTTAACGTCTTTATTAAGATCAAACTGTAACTCTGTCGACAACATGTCGTCATTGATACCAAACGTAAAATCTGTCGCATAGGTATTGATAGACAAACTGCTCAATACAAGCGTTGCCATTAAGGTTTTTACTGTCATTTATGATTCCGAAACTTATAAGCTTTCGGCAAGCATACATAAAGGGCTGACACATTTTTATAGAAACCTGAGCTCAGACTTGGCATTTAAACAAACTCAAACAACTTACACACCAAATAACAACGCAAACAACCATTAACACCCAAGCGAATCAAAAAGTAACAACCGAGTAAATATGAATTTTACTTGTGAATTCTTTATGTTAGTCATGCCTTTATCACAACAGAAATGTTTTACTGCAAAAAAACAAATGTCGCTATTTCTTATGTGGTAACTTAGCCCGAAACTAATCGAGATATAGTCATCAAAGCCTTACCAGCATTAGGCTTGAAGCTAATTGGCTTGACGTAAAATCAACACTCTTTATAAGCGGCGACTATACTCAATTATCAGCACAGTATGCTTAGGAGCAAACATGAAAAAGTTAACATTAACGCCACTGACTATTGCTATCGCCACGGGCTTAATGCTGTCAGCTTGCGGTTCAGACAGTGATTCTAATCAGCCTGAGCAAGCAACTTTTAGCTTAGGCGTGTCCGACAATCCGGCTGACGCCAACATAGTCAACGTGGCTTTTAAGCAAGTTGTGTTAAAAAACAGCGACGGTGCCTTTTCATTCGATGTAGCCACTGGTGATGACGGCTTACAACACGTCGATCTATTAAGCTTTCAAGGGCAAGATGTTGAAACTTTAGTTAGTGGTCAGTCGGTTACTGTGGGTGAATACCAAATGTGTATTTACATGGAAAACAACACCATCTCTAGCGATGAAAGCTCTTATGTATTAAGTGGCGCAACTGAAGATGAAAATGGAGAGTTCGTAGGCGGTGACATTGAGGGCTTAGTCACCAACAGTAACGGCTCTTGCGGTGGCGTAGGCGCCGAAGAAGAAAATACCGGCCGCCTATTCTTTAACAAGTCATTTACCATTGCAGCCGGTAACAATAACTTTGTTGCCGAGTTTAACCTCGCCAAAGGCCTACAAGCGCCACACGGAAACAAAGATTACTGGACACTAAAACCTACCTCTGTACAGCTTGTTAATGCCTCAGAAGTCGGCGCCATTAAAGGACAGATCAACCAAGAAACCATGGATAACTGTGAAGTGGCTGCTGGAGGCTCAGAATTTAGCCCTGCTGTTTATCTGTATCCAAGTGAAACAGAACTCGAGCAGATGGCAGACTTTAGAACGGGTCCAAATGTCTTAACACAGGTTGCTCCAATCACATCTGCGAGAGTAAATCCTATCCTTGATGGCAGTGATAATATCACTGGCTATGAATACGAATTTGGTTTTGTCGTCGCTGACACCTATAGCCTAGGTTATACCTGTCTAGCTCAAAACGATGATCCCATTGCCTCAAACGTTCGCACCCCTGAAGATGGTAGTGCGCCATTCTTCCTTGATTCAGCCGAACAAAATGTCATAGTTACCCAGGGAGAAACCACCATTCGCCATTTCCCACAGGAATTTGTGCCGCAACAGCCTTAACTTTACGAAGTCGCAATGTATAAGATGTGAAAGGGGCATACCTATGCCCCTTTACTTTTCTTGCTCATCAGTAATACTCTTTTTGTAACCTCAGCGTTAAAGCAAAAAAACGCATGTTATCCTGCAAGGTTATTACACAAACCTAATCAATATCGATAAAGTCTTCCTAATTCAATAAGGGGGAAAAATGACAGCTTCCATTTACGACTTTTCAGTTAACAATATTCAGGGACAAACGGTTTCACTGGCAAACTTTAAAGACAAAGTTATATTAATCGTCAATACGGCTAGTGAGTGTGGTTTTACCCCACAATATCGTGAGCTTGAGGCTCTATATCAAAAACACCAATCTCAAGGCCTTGTTGTACTCGGGTTTCCATGTAACCAGTTTGGCGAGCAAGAAAAAGGCGACAGCCAAGCCATAAGCTCATTTTGTGAATTAAATTTTGGTGTGACCTTTCCATTATTTGAAAAAATTGAGGTTAATGGAGCCAATACAGCCCCCCTTTATGCGCATTTAAAGCAATCCGCTAAAGGCCTACTTGGCTCTGAAAGAATAAAGTGGAACTTTACTAAATTTTTAGTCGATAAACAGGGGAAAGTCACCCAACGCTTTGCACCAACGACTAAGCCAATGGCGATTGAGAGTGAAATTTTAAAACTACTTTAGCCAATAAAATTAATAACTTAAAAATTCCATTTAAAAACATCATATATTCTGGATTATTTTTTGAACTTTATCAGAATACTCACCTCTAACCTTTTGAGCATTAGTTTTTATGTTCATCATTCTCCCTGGGGCTTCTAGCGCAGCCCCCCTTGATCTCAATGTAGGTCAATCTGGCAACCCCTTGGGTTGCCCTTTTTTTGTCCCGTCTTGGCTCTCTACATCTTTTTTCGCATTTTTTTGAAAAATTTCTAGCATTGATTGAACTAAATATAAAATGGCTAGTCTGACTATATGAACCGATTCTCTTTGAGTGAATATATTAAAGATTAACGACTTAATATATTGGCTTAATCTTAGTTTCATTGTTCATCATCATTCCCTTAGGTACTCCTTATAGGTTTGCCACCGAGTTAAGCTTTAGCTAGCGCATTAAAACTTAACTTTTGAACTTACTTTTTATGGCAACCTCATTAGGTTGCCATTTTTTTTGCTATTTTAACGCCTATTTTTAAAGGTTATTTTAATAGCTATCAGTATAAAGATTTGGCCGCTCAGCGAGAGCTTAGCTGCACCGTGGCAAGGTCATTAATAGCTCCTCGGTAACAGCTCCTGCATTATTCCAGCTTCGACCATGCTACTCGCAACGAGTGAAGAACATAACAACTCTACGTTTAAACTCCCTCTTATTCCTTAAGAGCCACAGTACCTGAGCCGCTAACACTCGCCATTGTGGAGCATTTTTTGGCGACCTGCTTCTGAGTTGAATAACTTCACAAGGGAGCAAACATGCGTTCAGTTATTCGCCATGGATTAGTTTGCCAATAAAGTTTATCAAGATATGAAATAAACAAATGAAATCAGCAACTGCAAGCTTAATACCTATTTAGAGATATAAGATCTGAGGTGTTAAATAATAAAATTTTGATTTTTTGGGAACTAATCTAAATTTAACGACTCTGACTATATGAACCTATTCTCGTTAAGTGAATTTACAGCCTTAAGGCTTATTATCTTGGCTTAACCTTAGTTTCATTGTTCATCATCATTCCCTTGGCATTCCGTTTAGGGTTGCCCTTGGAGATAAGTTGTTAGCTAGCGCAAAATCAGCTTATTTCTACTTAGCTATTGTTATGGCAACCTGTTTAGGTTGCCATTTTTTTTGCATGTAATTTTTATCCACCACTTAACATGATGATTCTCAGCTGGGGCAGTCTTCTAACAAAACCATAAAATTAATGACTAAAAGTAACAGCGGCTAGAGATAATAGTGGGCAAATAAAATATTTAGCAGCTTGGGATTTGTCCTAACAATTTAAACACTTAGAATAAATGCATTCTCATTTAATCAAATAATTGCAGATAAATTGAAATTTGACGGAACTAACTGAGATTTATCGACTCTGACTATATGAACCGATTCTCGTTAAGTGAAGATTCAAGCCTGTAGGCTAAAAATGTTGGCTTAACCTTAGTTTCATTGTTCATCATCATTCCCTTAGGCATTCCTTATAGGTTTGCCATCAAGTTAAGCCTTTAGCTAGCGCATTAAAGCTTAACTTTAGAACTGATTCTTTATGGCAACCTTTTGGGTTGCCATTTTTTTTGCTTATTTGACTCAAGCTAGGCTGCCGTTCGCCGTCACCCGCTTAGACTCATGCCAACCAAACAATCCACGAAACTAGTGACTAGACATAATGACTGGGATAACAGGGTGTACTGTGAATAGTTTATTATTTAGGCGCTTAAGCTTTATGCAGTCCAATTTTATAAAATAACTGCAGATAAATTGAAATTTGACGGAACTAACTCGGATTTATTGACTCTGACTATATGAACCGATTCTCGTTAAGTGAATATTCAAGCCAATTGGCTAAAAATGTTGGCTTAACCTTAGTTTCATTGTTCATCATCATTCCCTTGGCATTCCGATTAGGTTTGCCCTTGGAGATAAGTTGTTAGCTAGCGCAAAATCAGCTTATTTCTACTTCGCTATTGTTATGGCAACCTGTTTAGGTTGCCATTTTTTTTGCTTTTATTGCGAGGCTAATAATTGCTGATCTAACATCACTGCAATGGATGGATGATAACCATCACGAGCAGATGAATATATTTGCTGTACTTGAGTCTCAAACCCAGCTTTCATTAACTCTGCATAGAGTGGCTTCACAAACTTTCCACGGCCAATTTTAACCAGATAAGCACTCACTGCATCGAGTACAGCCTCATAGCGATTACGTATAGCGACTCTAAACCAATCACAGGCAATTTCAGCATTGTTAGTCTGAGTAAAACCAAAAGTGTTATCCAAATCGGCCAAGGCTTCATGTGACACTTTCTCTGGCAAGTTAGTTAAAAAATACTGCCAATGATGTACACGCCAGCCAGTTGTCATCAGGCTAGATGCTGAGGCGCCATCATCAAAAGCACGCAGTGCCATAGTTACTTTATCTAAGCTGGTAGATTTTGGCTCTACAAACCAGCTAGGCATGCCTTCACCATAAATCCACTCCAACAGTTCTGCCTCGGAGATCTTGTCTGAGTGCTGTTTAAGCAAGGTGTGCTTAGCGTAGTCAACAAAAGTTTCTGTCGTGATCGCTTCAAACGCAAATGCTTGTACGTATTCATATAAAAAAGCGTCAAACCCAGCGCGGCCTAGTCGTTTCTCCAGATCATGAACAAACATAGACGCTTTGTCGTAGGTAAATCGATTAAAAGCTTCGTTAGGATCTTGGTCTTGCATGTTCGCAGGCAGAGTTTGCGCTTCTATTTCAGTAGCTAATATCGCCTCTTGCAGACGGCCATTTTCAAGTACCACTTCAAGTTCAGCCTGTTCTTTGCCGAAAACCTCTTCGACAATACGATTGGTAAAGTATGTGGTAAAACCTTCATTTAACCAGAGATCGCGCCATGTCGCATTGCTCACCAAGTTTCCGGTCCAGGAATGTGCCAGCTCGTGTGCAACCGTTGACACTAAGCTTTTATCTCCAGCAATGAGCGTCGGGGTCATAAAGGCTAAGCGTGGGTTTTCCATACCACCAAATGGGAAGCTAGGCGGCAAGACTATCATGTCATAACGCCCCCAAGGGTATGGCCCCAATAGCGACTCAGCGACCTCGACCATGCTTTCAGTGTCTTCAAACTCTGCAACTGCGGCGGCGACGACTTCAGGTTCTGCATACACACCGGTTCTCGGGCCTAATTCACCGAAAGCTAAATCCCCTACCGCTATCGCGAGTAAGTGAGTCGGCATTGGCTTTTCCATAGTAAAGCTAAACTCACCTGTTAACGGGGCGTTGGCATCATTCATTGCACTCATCACCGCTCGCATGCCTTTAGGCGCCGTGATCACCGCATCGAACGTAATTCTCGCTTTGGGGCTATCTTGCACCGGGATCCAACTGCGCGCATTAATCGGTTGAGATTGACTAAATAAAAATGGCAGTGTCTTACCACTGGTTTGCAGTGGTGTCAGCCACTGCAGCCCTTGTGCCTCTGGCGATGTGCGATAATGAATAATAACACTGGCGACATCTGCAGTTAGCTCAATATTAAGTCGCTGGCCTAATGTGTCATCTTGCTTATCTAAGGAGAAGGCAAGTGCTTGCTGAGAGTTAGAGTAAACCTCTTCAATGGTTAAATCCCGAGTATCTAACCATAGCTCTTTAGTCTGCTTATCAATGTAATCTAGCTGTAACTCGACCTGCCCTGCTAATTGCTTAGTATCAAAATCCACATCGAGTGATAGCGACAAGTGCTTAACTCTGACCTGTTCGGTATTGGCAAACGAGTGGTAATCATGATTATTATCCCATTGCTTTAACACGGCATATCCTTTTTGAGTAACTGGTTAATTGATTACATTTTAACGCTATTTTATGTGTTGAAAAGCCTAGTTTGACTTCAATAGAGCTAAATGAAACACTTGAGGATATTGTATGCAAAACTATAAATCAGAGAAACCCTCAATGAAAAATAAACATATCTTGCCCACATTAGCCGTACTTGCAATGCTTCCTACAACCTCCAATGCTGAAGATGCGGCAAGCCTGGAAAGTGTTTTAAGCCAAAATCATGCTTGTAGCGACACCATTGTTATTCGCTCACAAGCCTTAACAGAAAAGCAGCTCACTTCCGCTTGTGAGTTGCTAATAAGACAAGAAACAAATTTCCATAAGCTATTTGGCACCCTCAATAAGCCTGTAGCCGATGACAATAACCACAAAATGCGCGCCAATGTTTATCATTCGAGACAGGATTATGTCGATCATGTCACTAACCATTTCGATGTTCCAAGCGATAACGGCGGCATGTATTTGGAAGGTTTACCTTGGAAAAGTGATAACCAAGCAGAGTTTGTAGCGTATGAGAAAAAGGGCCAAGTCTGGAACCTAGCGCACGAGTACGTGCATTACCTCGATGGTCGCTTTAACCTCTACGGTGACTTCTGTCTCTCGTTACATGACTCGCACAGCGGCCCTGAATATTGCCCTAAGCCCGCTCCTCTGTACCCGCACACGGTTTGGTGGAGTGAGGGCGTCGCCGAGTATATTTCCCTTGGCGATGACAACCCCAAAGCGCTGGCATTAATTGGTGGTGAGCAAAGCCACACACTTAGTGAAATTTTCAATACCAGCTACGAGAAAAATGGCGGAACTGACAGAGTTTATCGTTGGGGTTATCTAGCGGTGCGCTTTATGATTGAGAACCATAAAGATAAAGTTGATACCATGCTTGGCTTTACCCGCAAAGGTGACTACCCACGTTATCAAGCACTGCTAGCTGGATGGGGAACATCGATGGATGCTGAGTTTGATACCTGGCTTAAACAGCTTAAATCTGCGCAAAAATAGTTGTCTATTTAAAAGAATTACAGCATTAAAAAAGGCCTCAATTGAGGCCTTTTATTTGCTTACTATTCATCAGTTAAGATGAATTGCGGCACCCATCATTAAAGACGAATACCCGCTTTAGCTAAGTCTTTTGCGATAACGCTGCGTGGTAGTGCAACATAACCGTCTTTTTCAACAATTTGCTGACCTTGCTGTGAAAGCACATAGCGGATGAATTCGCGATCCATTGGTGATAAATCTTTGTTTGGATGCTTGTTCACGTATACATATAGGTAACGAGACAATGGGTATTTACCCGTCGCTGCATTGTCTGCTGTTGCAGCAATGTAGTTAGTGCCTTTCTTAGAAATCGCAACCGCTTTAACACCGGCAGTCTTATAACCAATTCCTGAGTAACCAATCGCGTTAAGTGATTGCGATACTGACTGTACTACAGAAGCAGAACCTGGTTGCTCGTTTACGTTCGCTTTGAAATCACCTTTACATAGTGCTTTCTTTTTGAAGTAACCATAAGTACCTGATACTGAGTTGCGACCATAAAGCTGGATGTCTCTTGCTGCCCAGCCGCCATCAAGGCCAACTTGACCCCAACGTGTCACATCACCACCGCCACACTTATCTGTAGAAGAGAAGATGCCGTCGATTTGCTCGATGCTCATACCTTCGATTGGGTTATCCTTGTGTACAAATACCGCTAGGGCATCAATTGCAACGCGGATAGCCGTTGGCTGGTAACCATAATGCTTTTCAAACGCTTCAACTTCATTTGGCTTCATCTTACGGCTCATAGGGCCAAACTGTGAAGTACCTTCAGTCAATGCTGGTGGCGCAGTAGAAGAACCTGCCGCTTGGATCTGGATGTTTACGTTTGGATAAAGCTGTTTAAAGTCTTCAGCCCATAGTGTCATCATGTTAGCCAGAGTATCAGAGCCAACAGATGATAAGTTACCAGACACGCCGCTTGTCTTTTCGTAAGTTGGTAAAGACTGGTCGATTGCAGCCATTGATGCTGCAGAAAATACAGTCGCTGCAGTAAAGCTTACCGCGCCAACAAGTTGTTTCAGTTTCATTCTTTGCTCCAGTGTTTAACTATCTTGGTTTCTTAAAACGCTGTCAGTATTGACTCCATTGATGACAAGTCTATTACTACTAAGTGACACTTCGATGACAAACCAACCTAATTTGGATTTATTTACAAAAAAACAGGCATAAGCCTGTTTTTATATGACATTTATTTTAAAGCTAATCTAAATCAATTAGCCCAGCGTCTCATTAGCATGGCTCGGTTGTTCGTTAACATGCGCGGTAAACTCAATTAAATTGGCTGGAATAACAAAGCTAAAGGTACTGCCCTTGCCCAACTGGCTAGCAATATTGAGCTCACTTTGATGGTTATGCAAAGCGTGCTTGGTTATCGCAAGACCAAGGCCAGTGCCGCCGCTTTGGCGTGAACGGGCGCTATCAACACGATAAAAGCGTTCTGTTAAACGGCCAATATGTTGAGGCGCAATTCCCTCACCATTATCTTTAACGCTAAATAGACCGCCTATGGCAATCTTACGCCAGCTTATTTCGACCTTGCCACCAGGCTCAGTGTAACGGATAGCATTGGAAATTAAGTTCGAACACACGCTTCTTAACTGTAATTCATTGCCATATATGTTTAGGCCAGGCTCACAGTAAAAACTAATCTCGTACTGCTCTTGCGCTAAGGCTAAGGCTTCATCATGCAAGATATCCATCATCTGCTTCATATTGACCTTAACCTCTAAGCTCACATCACTCGCATCCTCGATCCTCGACAACGCCAGTAACTGCTCCACCATAGAGCGCATTCGTGTAGTTTGCTGCTGCATTTGATCCATAGCACGAACATTTGGCGAACCAGGCTCAGCCATCGACTGCATCATCTCTAAATAGCCTTGCAACACTGTTAACGGTGTTTTTAGCTCATGAGACACATTGGCGACGAACTCTTTGCGCATCCCTTCTAACTGACGAACACGGGTAATATCTCGAGCTATCAATAAAAGCTGCCCTGCCCCATAACCCATAATGCGGATCTCAAGGATATGGCCTTCTGATTGTGGCGACGCAAGCTCTAAGGGCTCTTGATACTCTTTATTTTTAAGGTAAGCGGAAAAGTCGGGATGACGAATAAGATTATCGATGCGCTGACCGTTATCTTGCGGCCAAACAAAACCTAACAACAGTTGCGCCAGTTTATTGCACCATAAAATATTATGCTCTGAGTCTAAAACAACTGCCGCATCGGGTAATGCTTCCGCGCCTTGCCTGAAACGTCCGAGCAAAAAAGCCAGCTGCGACACTCGTTTACGGTTCTTACCTTGTAAACGATAAATACCATTAAACACCCCTTCCCAACTACCACTACCATTTGGGGGGGTTAAGCGGCGATCATGCCATAGCCAAAAATTTAAACGCGATAGCTGGCGGTAATGCCAAATGAGTAGGAAAATAGATCCTAGCAATAAGATCCAAAGAACTTCACCGAATATTAATCCAATCAATAAACACGAAGCCAAATAAATTGCCAAGCGTGAAATTAACCGGTACCCAGAATAGGAATCAAACATATTTTACCAATATATCGGCCATATGGGAGAACTCGGCACAAGATAACTCAAAAGTCACCTTGCACCTATAAAGGTCTAAACTAGAGGCGGGTTGAAAAACGATAGCCAGCACCACGTACAGTTTGGATCAGGCGATCATGCCCTGAATTAGTCACTGCCTTTCTTAAGCGTCTAATATGCACGTCTACGGTTCGATCTTCAACATACACATTGGTCCCCCAGACATTATCAAGTAACTGCTCACGGCTATAAACACGTTCTTGATGAGTCATAAAGAAATGCAGTAAGCGAAACTCAGTCGGCCCCATATCCAGCACTTCTTCACCCACTGTGACTCGATGGCTAACAGGATCCAATTGCAGGCCTTGAACATCGATAGGATCTTCTAGACAAGTCGGTGCACTGCGACGCATAACGGCTTTAATTCGCGCCACCAGCTCTTTAGGAGAGAAAGGCTTAGTAATAAAGTCATCGGCACCAACTTCTAGTCCGCGAACCTTATCTTCCTCTTCACCACGTGCAGTCAACATGATAATTGGAATATGACGAGTGAATTCGTCTTGGCGTAAGCGCTTAGCTAACTGAATACCGCTACCACCAGGGAACATCCAATCGAGTAAAACAAGATCAGGGTATGGCTCAGTTAACATATCGAGTGCTGAGTCGTAATCCTCGGCAGCCACAGTGGTGTAACCATGCTGTTCCAAAACAAAAGTTAACATCTCTCGGATGGCTAACTCATCTTCAACTATCAAAATCCTTGCAGTCATAATCGATCTTCTATCAGTGAATTTCTACGATGGTATTATTGGTCACTTTTATGACATTAATATTAAACACCAATATATTTTGCCATATTAAGCGATATTTTTGTCATAAATATTATTTTTAGCTTATATCCATTTAGTTAACTCGCTAACCACACTCTTGAGTGATAGCGCCCCCTTCACTGAAGGTATAACGGATAAAAGGAAAACAGGTTTAAAAGCAAGACCGCCCTTCTGCCCACGAATAAAGCCATCATTGAGGAACTTCTGTGCCCTATATTTAAACCTAAGGCGACACTGTAAAAGAGGCTGCAATAGCCGTAATAATGAACCTTTATTCAGAGACTCAAGCCTTAGCTCGAAGCTGAAAACACTTCTTTTAATCCAACAAAAAAGGGCCCTAGGCCCTTTTATATCAATATGGCAAAGCCAATTTAGAACTTATGCTCTAGACCGATACCGAAGTAGCTGTCGTCATTTTCAACTTTCTCGTATGAGCGGTTTGTGTAGAAAGCGAACAATTTAGTTGGCTTACCTAGCTTATAGTCACCACCTAAAGACCAAGAATCGCCTTTGTCTTCCATATCTTGATACTGCGCTTTAAGTACAATAGCTTCAATTTGATAAGCAGCACTTAATAGGTAGCCAGTCTTGCTTTCAGCGCCTACTGTTGCAACGCCGTCTTTTCCGTAAGTTTCTTCTTGCTGCTGGTACATCGCACCTAACTTAAGACCTGCAATCTTACCTTGTACGGTTGCACGTGCAACTTCATAGCCTTTTACATCTGAATCATAAGCAACCGATGCATAGATTGGTGACTTCTTAAGTTTTGCATCACCGTACATAGCTGCAACACTGAAACCATCTTGTGCATATTGTGAGCTAGCGCCTTCAGCCGCATACGTCACACCGACTTTGAAGCCACTGAAAGATGGTGTGATATAAGTTGCTGTTTGCTCAATACGGTTTTCACCCTTGAACAAGTTCTTCAAATCACCAGACAGGTCGTTGAACTGGTCAACTTTACCTTGTGAAACTTTTAGCATAGTGTCGTTACGACCTACAGAAAACGCACCAAAGTTACCTTTAAGACCTACGAACTGGTTACGCGCCTTAAAGTTTTCCTTGTCACTATCGCCAGTATCAACTTCATATTCAACCGTGTAAAACGCTTCTAACGAGTTGCTTAACTCGAAAGCACCTTTAACACCAAAACGAGAAGCATTAGATTGAATCGTTGTTGTTGATTTATCATTTACGTCATTTGACTGAGCAGTCACATTAAGCTTGCCGTAAACTGTTAGTGGGTCAGCCGCGAAAGCAGAAGACATAGTTGCGGTTGCAACAGCAGAAGCCAGTAGAGTTTTACAGAAAACGTTCATCATTTAATCCTTTTGACGTTATTCGTCTTGGTTATTGGTTTGGACGAGCGTCATAATGAAGATGATTTGTTGCACTTTTATTTCAGTAAAAGGTAAATAACCGCAAATCTATTAAATATTCGGTAACAGGTTTTCGCTAACCCAGAGCTAGCAAGGCTTTTAGAGAAAGCGTAAGAAATGTGACACTTTAATGAAATGTCACATAGCGAAGATCTAAGATGTCAATGAGGCGGTTTACCCGAACCGGACAATGGCTTACACTGCGGCTTTAATTTTGATTGAGCACTTATCTATGTGGTTTAAAAATCTAACTGTATACCGCTTTAACAAGCCTTTCTCTGTTGACCCTGATTCACTAGAAAAATCACTGGAAGACTTCACCTTCTCTCCTTGCTCAAGCCAAGACATCAGCAAATTTGGATTCTCTAAAGCAATGGGTAAGCATGGCGAAACCCTGATCCACACTGCTGGTGACAGACACCTTATCTGCGCCACAAAAGAAGAAAAGATTTTACCGTCTCAAGTGATCAAAGAAGCACTTGAAGAAAAAGTCAGCCAAATTGAAGCTGAAGAAAATCGCAAACTTGCTAAGAAAGAAAAAGATGCGATGAAAGATGAGATCACGACGACCTTATTACCGCGTGCTTTTTCTCGTCGTAGCCAGATTCGTGCACTGATTTTACCTGAAATCCAAATGATACTTGTTGACAGTTCTAGCGCTGCGAAATCTGAAGAGCTAATGGCATTATTGCGTAAAGCTATTGGCACCTTGCCAATCATTCCTATGAGCTTTAAAACGCCAATTGAAACTCAGTTAACTGAGTGGTTAAAAGAAGGTAAAACCCCTGCAGCTTTTGAAATGCAAGATGAAGCCGAGCTAAAGAGTGACTCTGATGAAGGCGGCATTGTTCGCTTTAAGCAGCAAGACTTGAGCGAAGATGAAGTACTAGCGCATATCGAAGTGGGTAAACAAGTTCATAAACTTGCGCTTCACTTTGGTCAATCAATTGCATTCTTACTGCAATCAGATGCCGCGATTAAGCGTCTTAAGTTCTCAGAAGAATTTAGAGCTGGCAATGACGATTTAGGTAATGATGACCCAATGGCAAGACTTGATGCAGACTTTGCCTTGATGAGCAGCGAGCTTATCGCACTTATCAATGCAACAGTTGAAGCCCTTGGCGGTCTAGAAGACAGTATCTAATTAGCCGTAGATGCGAGTTAATTAAAAGGCGCCTGATGGCGCCTTTTTTGTTGTTTAAGTCTGATTTATTTTAGCTGACCTTGTTTATCAAACGGCCAGTCGACACCCAGCCACGCCTCAAAAAAGGCTTTTTGTGAGCGACTAGGCTTATCGACACTGGTGATTGTCAACTTACCACTTTGCTTCTCACCGAGTGTAAGCTCGACTTCTTTCAACCTGTCATTACTAAATAACGTCACTTTAATTGTGTCTTCGGCGTTAAAATCTTTAATGCGTGACTCAAAGCCTGTCGCTGTCACCTTAAGGCCGTTAACCGCCACAATCTCGTCGCCAAGTACGATGCCCGCATTCCAAGCCGGACCATTACGCAGCACCTGCGATAACACCAAGGTACCCGACTTCAAGGTTACCCCAGCAAAAGGCTCTATTTTAGCGTCTTTACCATAACTGGTTTTTAAACCAGCCAGACCGAGTAGTGCGTCAAAGTCTAAACTGACTGGTGAGTTCACATATTGCTGCCACCAGCTTTCATAGCTAGTTCCGGCTACAGTATTTAAAATCTGCTTCACATCAGCAATGGTATAGCCCGTCGGAATGCGGTGCTCATTGTAAAGCTGACGGTGCACATCACGATATGAGCGCTTAAGTTTGGTTTCTTCAAGTAGCGAAAAATCTAACGCTAATGACGTTAAATAACCTTCTGAATAGATATTAGTGCTGTGATTAACCGCGTAATCACCACCACTACTTGCCCACTGATTAGCACTGGCATCGGCAATTGATTGTATTTCTCGGCCTGGAGTTTGTTCACTCTGTGCCACTCGCTTGGCTAAATCTTCCAAAAACTCTTTTGGAGTCATTACATCTGCACGTAACAATAACTGGCTTTGGAAGTAACTGGTTGAGCCTTCGGCAATCCAAAGTAGCTCCGTGATCTCTTCATCTTGATAGTTATAAGGGACTAAACCGTCTGGGCGATATGCCTTAACATTCCAAGTATGAATAAACTCGTGAGAAGCCGTTTTAATAAATCCTAAATAATCTTTGCGATCTCGATAGCTGAAACGTGGCCGCTGAATAATAGTTGAGTTCAGATGCTCTGTTGCACCGCGGGCTCCACTTGTAGCGTGAACCATATAAACATAGCGCTCAAACGGATAATCATCCCAAATGACCTCGGCCTGGCCGCTAAGCTTGCTTAAGTCGTTAACCATCTTGTCGATATCGTAGTTACCCTCCCCCCAAACAACGAGTTCATAGGCTCTACCGTCGGCACTAAATGCGCGGTGCTCGCTGATCCCGGTTTCAATTGGGGAGTCGACTAAAATATCGTAATTATCTGCAGTGAAAGAGTGTGCTTCATCGCCACTGTCCATACCCGAGTAACTATTCCAGTCACTTGGTACATCTAAGGAAACCGTTAAAGCTTCATTCCTAAACTCAGGGCTATAGACAAAAGTACCGCTGGCGTCTAAAAAAGCATGGGATGCATCAATATGATTTACCCTCTGGCCTAATTTATTGGCATAAAGTTGATAGCTAACAGTTACGCTTGTTGGCTCAGTTAACGCAACGGTCCACTCACCACTTGCGGTCCTTGTCCAAGGTAATACTGCGCCGTTATCGTCAGTAGCCGTAAAGGTTCTAACAGCGTCCGCCAATGGCAGCACTTGGTACTTACCCGTTCGCCATACTGGTAAGTTAACCACTAATGATTTTGACTGTGTCTCAGGAAAAACGACTTCCACCTTCGCCAAATGATGTTCAGGGCTAGTTAAGTCGATCTGGTAGTTTACATTGGCAATAGCGTTAGTACTGGCTAACGCCCCAAAAGTTAAGATTAAGGCAACTACAGGTTTCACTCTCACATCCTTCTGTTATTATTATTCTAATTGAGCCGAAAAAATATAACACAAGACTCAATCAAGCCAAAGAATAACAAAAATCAAGCGCTTAATTTAACATCTAGGCGCAAGGAATGGCCTTTTGATGCGAATTTTAATTACCCTAGTATCCTTAATATTTTTATCACACACTGCCAGCTATGCTTATGCAGCCCCAAGAGATGAAGTGCTAACAGAAGTGCTGTTAAGAGAAGCACCGCTGGCGCTTGAGCAATCATTAGCGAAAACACTTCCTGCCTTACCTCTATTAACCTCTGCAGAAATGTTCACAGAGTTTAGTCAATTGCAGCAACGTGCAAGCACAGAGTTAAAGCGTGACATTCAACTTTCAGCTCGCTTAAAAATGGAGCTTTATAATAAAGATAAAGACCGCTATATCGCAGCTAAGCGCCTCATTGATCAACTTGAGCATATTAGTCACAGTGCATTCGACAAAAGTTATTTGTTAATGCTCAAAGGGCGCTACGCAGGAAAAAGCCAACAAGACTACCTCGCTGCTATCGAATACTATCAGCAAGCCGTTGCACTGCTTGAGCACTCCAGCCTTCAGAGAGATCGCGTTCTATTCTACACATTGCAAGAACACCTTAGTGTCATGCATATGATTTTGCGTAAAGAAGTTATCGCTTTGCAGCACTTAAGCAAACTCTCAACACTCTCAAGGCAGCTCAATAGTGATTATTTACTCGCCCATGCTGAATCCATATTGGGTAAATATTATTACCGACAACAGCAACTCGGTAAGTCGCTCTCTCATTACACTGAGGCGGTAAAATACACCAGAACTGAAACCAACCCTTCCCAAAATGCCCATATAGAGCTTCAGCTTGCGAGGGTCTATCGCGATATAGGATCTTGGGATGAAGCACTTCAATCGGCTCATAATGCCGCAGACGCTTTTGGTCAACTTGGCAACGACAACTATGTATCATCAGCGATGACAGTCATTGCCATGATTTATGCCCAACAAGGACAATGGTACAAGTCGATTGATTATCACTTGAATTCACAACAAATTGAATCAAGGCTAGGTAACTACATTGGCTTAGCTCTTAACCTGCATAATCTAGGCGAAGCCTACTTTAAAGTTGATGATCTTCAGAGCTCACTAATTAACTTAGAACGAGCTAATAAAATTTTCACATCCAAGAATAGCGACCACTATTTAGTTTATAACGACTTACTCATTGCCGAAGTGACAGCAAGCACAAGCGACTGGAATAAATCACTTAATTACGCCACAAAAGCGATTGCGATTGCCGAGTCAAAACAGTTAAATCCAGAGTTAAAAGAGGCATTAACCAGACAAATCTATGCCTTCGAAAACCTTGGCCGCTATAAAGATGCCTACAACAGCCTTCATAGACTAAACAAGTTGGATAACCAAACTAAGCAGCCGTCGATAGAAATAGAGCCCCAGTCTCAAGTCATTGAGCAAAAACTTAAGCTCAAATTAAACCAGAGCCAAAATGAGTTACAGGCAAAAATTGCACAACTTGATATCACTCGGTTAGTCAGTATATTTTGCATATTCACCTTATGCCTGACGCTGCTGCTTTTGATTAAGCAATGGCGCCTTAAGAGCAAGTTCAGCGAAGTTAATGCTAATCTAAGTAAATCTCAGAACCTCGACCCCTTTACTGGACTCCCTGGTTATTTGGCCTTCAAGCTAGATTTTGCTCGGCATAATAAACCAATAAAAACATTGGCATTGATTTCACTTTCTGATCAACTCGATTTCGATCTAGTTCAGGGCTTTCAATGCAATTCAGATATGAATACCCAGCAAGCATTAGCAATCAGCAATGCACTAAACTGCCAGCCATACATTATCCGACCAGGGGTATTCTTACTCAGTTTTGACTCCTTGATAGCCCCTAACGAGCTGCTCGCAATGCTAACGGATGTTATTGGTGACCAATATGGGAAAACAAGCCTTCATTTGGGAGTATTACAGCTACCATTATTAGGTGATTCTGCTATTAAATTATCCGCCGCTCAGCACTTCGGTAGCTTGCAGATGTTGTTATCCGCCGCGAGAACATTAGGCAGCGAGCAAAATTATTTTGTCACCATGAAAGCACTCAATTTTGCTTCAGCTGGAATATTCAATAAACCTCTGTACCTCAACATCGAAAAGAGCATCGTTCGCGGCATTATTAAGGTCGAAACCAATGGCAATAAACAAGATATCATTTGGCCAAGATGGAAGAGTCATCAAAACATCGATATCAATGAAGACAAAATCGCCATATAGGCGTTTTAATCTCTGCTTATGCCGATGTTAATTTCTCTATTTTGAAGACTACTGATAAGATAAGTGATTAAATTTAAGCTTCATTTTTAAATAGCGCTAGTTATAGGAACCCAAATAAACATGAAGGATGCCGCCATAAGTACGTCTCAATTAAGCATGTTACAGCAAAAACTATTTGTTGCTAGACAGGCGTTAGAAGAGATGACCGAAGAGCAAAATGAAAAGCTGCATATCCTTATACAATTTATTGGACAACTAAGCCTTGCCTGTAAAGGCCAAAATTTAGAGCTTGATAATAAGCTCGCTAAATTGCGCCATAAATTAGCTAAATTTAACCAATTTGAAGATTCACTACCGGCGCTTAATGAAGCCGATACTATTCTTAAGCAGCAATATGCTCGTGTAATGCTGCAGCTCGAAGACAGCCGCCAATCATTAGCGAATATGGTGAGCCAAATTCAGCGTATTGACTCGCTTCCGAGTAAATTAAAGCTAGAAATTTCTTATTTTAAAAAAGATCTACTTAAGCCGTTTCATACCCATTGGGATTACATCCCGAAGGTGGAGAAGGTCGTTAACTTTTATGATGAAATCCTAAAAGAAAAACTGAACCTTGGTGAACAATTTGAGATTCTACCTCGTCATAGACAAGCCGCTCATGAGCTTGCACAACTGTTATCAGAAATAGAGTTTAGAAAAGAGCAACGACAACAGATCTCTGAAATAAAGAGAGCGTTAACCGAAGAGTTTGAACTGGACACTTTGCTTGAAGCTTACCAAGTGGTGCTCACTCTACTACTCGAAAACATTGCTAGAGAAAAAACCGCATCGCAAGAGTTTCTATACGTACTCAACAATGCTCTGAGCAATGTTCAAGAGGTTGTCACCGATAGCTACAGCCACTCGGTAAAGAATTTTCAAGTAACTAAACAACTCAATCGCGATATCAATTGCCAAGTTGATAACGTTGGCGAAGCTGTGATTGAAGTCGATGATCTTGATGAGCTAAAAAACCAAATCACCCTGCATTTATCTTCTTTACGAAAATCTCTAGGGCGAAAAGAGCTGCTTGAAAATAGAGAGCAAACCCAGTTAAAGCAATCTGTAGAGTCCTTACGCCAAGAACTTAATGCTCTTGGAAAAGAAACGGAATCGTACAAAGAACGCTTATTTGAGCAGCAAAAGCTTAATCTATTAGACTCATTAACTCAGCTACCAAATCGTAGTGCATTAGAAGAGCGAATGGATATTGAATACCGCAACTATAAGCGCACTAAACAGCCGTTATGGGTTGCAGTCGCCGATATCGATCACTTCAAAACGATTAATGACAGCTTTGGCCACAGCACTGGGGATAAAACACTGCAAGTAATTGCAATGGCTCTGAAAAATGCCTTACGGGAGTCAGAGTTTGTCGCTCGTTATGGCGGTGAAGAATTTGTACTCTTGCTGCCTAATATTACCGAGAGTGACATCCATTCTTTGCTAAACCGTGTAAGAGAAAAAGTAAAAAGTATACCGTTTAAGTTTAAAAATCAGCGAATTACAGTTACAGTATCTATAGGTGCTGCACAAATTATCGAAAATGAGCTCATCGCAGAAACATTCGACCGAGCCGACGCAGCGCTTTATAAAGCCAAAAATGAAAGCAGAGATAGGGTCATCATTGACTTTTAGTTCCTCCCCTTGTGATAACACCCGTTACCACTCTCTTTTATAAGGGACAGCTTGCTAATCACTGCTTAAGGAGTTGCTATGATAGTAAAAATAAGCCCAAGAGGAAGCCTAGATCAACTTTCGCAACTGGAAGTTGATAGACTTAAACAGAACGCCAAAAGTGAGCTTTATCAGCTCTACCGCAGCTGCTCACTCGCCGTACTCGCATCGGGTCTTAAAAGCGATAATGCTCAAGGACTTTTTGAGCGCTTTAGTGACTTTAATATTAATGTCTTACGCCGTGAGCGAGGCATTAAGATTGAGCTAACCAATCCACCCGAAGAAGCCTTCGTAGACGGCGAGATCATCGCCGGGATCCAAGAACACCTATTCGCAGTACTTAGGGATATTGTTTATATCAACGATAAGTTCGATAACCTTAAACATATCAACTTAACGAATGCGAGCCATATCACCAACGTCGTTTTTGATATTTTACGTAACGCACGCTCAATGCCGATGCTTGATCCCAATATTGTTGTTTGTTGGGGTGGACACAGTATCAATCAAACCGAATTTCAATACACCCGAGAAGTGGGTTATGAGCTCGGATTACGCCAGCTAGATATATGCACGGGTTGTGGACCAGGCGCAATGGAAGGGCCAATGAAAGGTGCCGCCATTGGCCATGCCAAACAAAGAGTGAATACCGCTCGATATATCGGTCTTACTGAACCTAGTATTATTGCTGCTGAGCCACCAAATCAAATTGTGAATGAGTTAGTCATTCTGCCTGATATTGAAAAACGCTTAGAAGCCTTTGTTAGACTGGGACACGGGATAATTATCTTCCCTGGTGGAGCGGGCACGGCAGAAGAGCTACTTTACCTACTCGGTATCTTACTCAATAAAGATAATCAGAATATCCCCTTCCCTCTCGTGCTAACCGGGCCAAAAGAGAGTGAAGAATACTTCTTAAGAATCGATGAGTTTATCGGTGCAACATTAGGTGAAGAAGCACAAAGTAAATACCAGATCGTTATTAACGATCCGGTTAAAGTCGCTCGAATACAGAAAGAGGCTATGGAGCAGATCAAGACCTTCCGCAGAGAAAATGGTGATTCATATCAATACCAGTGGTCTTTAAAAATTGAGCCTGAGTTTCAACTTCCTTTTGAGCCAACCCATGAAGTCATGAGTAATCTAGATCTGCACTTTCAACCTAATAAAGCAGAATTGGCTGCCAACTTACGTAAAGCATTTTCAGGCATCGTAGCCGGTAATGTAAAAATGGATACCATTAAGGCAATCGAAGCCAACGGTCCCTTCGAGCTCAAGGGTGACCCTGAGCTAATGCGGTTAATGGACGAGCTTTTAGGCGCCTTTGTTAGCCAACAACGAATGAAATTACCGGGAAGCGAGTACGTTCCCTGCTACAAAGTCATAAAGTAGGTCGTAGAGTATTAAATGAATAAGCTATTAATTATCGAGGGCATGAACTTGTAGCAACGGAATCACGCCGCACAGCCTAATGAATCTAATGTTACAGGTAAGCGAGTACGTTCCCTGCTACAAAGTCATAAAGTAGGTCATAGAGTATTAAATGAATAAGCTATTAATTATCGATGGCATGAACTTGTAGCAACGGAACCGCGCCGCACAGCCTAATGAATCTAATGTTACAGGTAAGCGAGTACGTTCCCTGCTACAAAGTCATAAAGTAGAAAGTTATAAAGTGAAAATGATTAAATGAATAAACTGCTTATTATCGATGGCATGAACTTGGTGCGGCGCATCCACGCCGCACAACCTAATGAGTCCGATATCACGGGGCTGAAAGAGCGTGTAAATGGTGCCTGTCGCAAACTGCTTAAATACCATGCGCCAACTCATGCAGCTATCGTATGGGATGGCGATGCAGTCTCGTGGCGAAAAAACCTATACCCGGATTACAAAAAAGGTCGAAAGCCTATGCCAGAGGCCTTAGCAAACGGCCTTAATGACATCAAAGCTTTTCTAGCAGAGCACCAACTCCACTCAGTCGATGCAGACTCTGAAGCTGACGACGTAATCGCGACTTTGGCAACTAAGTTGGTAAAAATTGATGGCGAAGCGATTATCGTCTCAACAGACAAAGGTTTCAGCCAATTAAATCACCCTAATATCAAGCAATGGGATCACTTCAATCAAACCTACCTAACGATTGATGAGATGGAACAAAAGCTAGGTATCGAGAGAAATCAGTTAATTGATTATCTTGCACTTGCGGGTGATAGTGGCAATAAAATTCCAGGCGTACCCGGTATTGGACCTAAGTCTGCCGTTGAGTTACTTAGAATTTATCGCTCTCTAGCAAATATCTATAACTCTATCGACAAGGTAGGATCTAAGCAGGCTAAAAAACTTGAAGCGGGTAAGCAAATGGCGCGCCTAAGCTATAAACTGGTTCAGCTTAAAACTGATATGCCCCTAAGCGTTAACTTAAAGCAGTTTAGAATCGAAAAGCCTGACTCCAAATAAACTTACATTTGTTAACACAAAGTTGTCACTTTGGCATTTACCATTACGTGGTCAGATAGTATCTTAACGTTTTCGAAGAAATAGTATGAAGGAAGCATTGCTAGGATGAAATCTAAACTCCCAGTCATCGTCATCAGTATTTTTATCGCTTACGTAGCCTTCGTTGCTGTAATTATGCTGACCTATGAGCCAACACCAGACGAGATGGATTGGGAAGATAGGCAGGCCTATAATAAAGCGATGATGACCGAAGTGGCGATTGGACAAAACATCGCTGAGATTAAAACCCTGTTTGGCAAGGCTGACTTTACTGAAGCTAAAATATCTAATGAACAAAACTTAGAAGTTCTGTTTTACCGAACCCACCATAAAACTTCAGATGGCGAGACCTCCAAAGAGGAGTGTACACCACTGCTGTTTAAGCAAGGAAAGCTCATAGCTTGGGGTGAAGATACCTATAATCAATACCTATCAAGCCCTATCGATGGCTAGCCTAATTAACTAATAACGGTCGAGCTTTACAGACTATAAAGCAAAAGCAGCGAAGTTATCGCTGCTTTTTTTGTGTTTAGCTGCCTGAAAAGAGTCGCTTTTTACTAAACAGCTTTAACCGTCAATCTCTAAACACTATTAAATAAACGCTGTTATCTAAGCGCTTTTGTCTAACTAAGCACCTTTATCTAAGCATCGTTATCTAAGCGCTCCTGTTCAGCTCTTTCAGCCTCTTGCAATCGCTTTAGCTCTAGCAATAAACGTTCTCTCTCTGTTTGCTTTTCTCCACTACCTATCTTGCGAGCCTCCCATTCAGGCTCTCCCTCTAAAGCTTTAGCATTAACCGATAGTGGTAAAGCAAGCACAAACAAACTCATTAAAATGGCTCTTTGGGTATTCATATACGCTCCTTGTTGATGAACACAAATCTTAGTTCATTAATAAGGCATGCTTATTAAAACTTTTTATCCACTGAAATTACCTTTCACACCTTAACATCTTTGTTACAGACATTCGGCTAACCTAGCACTTTAAAAGCTCCCTGTAAGCCTTCTACAGCCATCTGAGTTCCGATAACGGCAAGAATGAGTCCCATCATCCTTGTGATAGCCCCAAGCGCAGCGCTGCCTAAATAACTCACTAAGCGCCCACCAAAAATAAAACTAATATAAGTAATCAAACATAACAAAACAAACGAAACTATGGTGCTCACAAGCTCTGGCACACCACCACCAGCAGCAGTAAAGTTCATCGCTGTCGTGATAGTGCCCGGCCCCGCCAAAATAGGTAAAGCTAGTGGAGATACAGCAACACTCAACTTGGTTTCAAGTGACTCACCACTAGGCGACTCTTTATCATGGTGAACAGTCGATTGATTGCCCTGCAACATATGGAAACCAATTAAAAATATCAACAAGCCACCGGTAATTCTAAAAGCAGGTAAGGAAATACCAAACAGATTAAAAATAAGCTGGCCAGAAATCGCAAAGATACAGGTGATGGCAAACGCAATTATTAGCGCTCTAAAAGCGATGGCTCGAGTTGTCTTCTCATCATAGTTAGAGGTTAGCCCAAGAAAGATTGGCACATTGGCAACAGGATTCATAATCGCAAAAAAGCCCATAAACACCGTAGCAAAGTGTATCCAAATTCCATCCATTTTTACTCTCCCATATAATCATTCATTAAAAATTGAGCGACTACGATTCAGTTTACACTCTCAGTCTAATTTTCAAGACAAAAAAAACCGAGATAAACATCTCGGTTTTTTAAAAGTTAACAATCTGGCTTAGTCAGCCTTTTTGTACTCAGTATAGGCTTCACCTTCACTTAACCACTTAGGCGCTGGCTTGCCCTTTAGATAATGGTCGAAGTACTCCATCATTCGAATACTGTAATCGAGCTTGTTAGGGTACTTCTTAAGGTGATGTGGCTCATCTTGATACTGTAAGAACACTACGTCTTTACCTGCACGGCGCATCGCCAAGTACATTTCAACCCCTTGTTCCCAAGGAACCGCATCATCTTTATCACCAAACATGATCATCATAGGTGTTTTAATACGCTCTGCGTAAAATACCGGAGAGTTCTCTATGTACAACTGTGGCGATTTAAATAAGCTCTCGCCAATACGACTCTGACCCGTTTCATACTGAAACTGCCTAGCGAGGCCGCTACCATGGCGAATACCGCTGTATGCACTTGTCATATTCGACACTGGCGCACCTGTCACAGCCGCTTTAAATATATTAGTTTTGGTCACGGCGAATGCCGTTTGATAACCAGCCCAAGAGTGTCCTTGAATGCCTACCGCTTGTGGATCGGCAACCCCAATATCGATAAGGTGCTGCACACCAGAGGTTAAGGCTTGCACCGAGGTTTCACCTGGGTAACCAACTTCAAAGCGAATATCGGGTAAGAATACTGCGTAGCCATTGTCGGCGTACCATGCAAAGTTTGGACGGTGGTTGAGCTTCATCTGTGGGAAGGCATGCAACCTGTCACTCATAAAGCGATAGAAGTAGACCAGCACAGGATAACGCTGACCTTCGACATAGTTTGTTGGTTTGATCAAAACCCCATCAAGCGGTTTACCGTCGCCATTGGTCCATTGAACCAACTCAGACTGGCTCCAGTTAAAGCCTTGACGCTGTTGGTCAAACTCTGTCTGACGCACTGCTTTTTGTGGCGTGTCGTAATTAGCAGTGTAAAGATCAGGGAACAAATCATATTGCTCTTTGGAATACACTATCGTTTGTGCATCTTTACTGCGGGCTAAAAGTTTAAGTTTATAGTCTCCTTCCATCAAAGGGCTGACGCCAGCAACACCGATTTGAGCCTGATAAAAACCGTCACCTTTATCGATATCACTGTAACCATGTAAAAGAATTTTTTCATCGCTCTTAAACACAGTTGGCTGGTCTTTATCATCAACTAAGCCGGTTACTCGATATTGCACTCCTTGCTTGCGGCCTTCACCGGCTGTTAACTTGAATGCATCATGAGACCCCGTATGGATCTGCCAGATATCAAATTTATCATACAGTAGCAGGCCTGTATCTTCGCTAATCCAAGGCCCTAAGCCATAGCTTGGTGCGTTTGATGGATAATCGTGATCTTCATCGGCAAAAGAAACACCTAATGTTTTGGTGATGTTTGTACGCCTATCTTGAGCTATTTCATACAGGAAGACGTTGCCATGTAAGTAGTAGGAAACAAATTTCTCAGCTGGCGACAAACTAGGCTCTTCAGAGCTACTTTGCTGAGTGAGTAACGGGATCTTACGTCCAGTATTTAAATCAACTAGGTAATAATCGCGATAAAAACCGGCCCAAGTGATCATCTTACGATATGGCAGATCAGAGCTGGCCAGTGCAAAACGTTTCTGCTGCTGCACTTCTACGTCTGGCACATTAAGATCAGCAAGTTGTACCAAGTTATTACCGTTAACATGCAGTACCGCTAAATAAGTGCGCTTAAGCTCTTTTTTATACTGTTTGACTTCATGAGGCTTAATACGTGGATCCTCACCATGCCATACTCTAAGTGCACGATTTGAGGTGATAACCTGTTTATCAAACAGATCTGCCTGCTCTTCATATTTAGCCACTTGCAACTGCTGGCTCACTTGCGGTACACGGCCAAAGAATAAGCGTTGGCTATCATCAGAGAAACGCAATGTCGTGTAACGGTTTAACGTCCAGTCTTGTGATTTAGCAGTTTCAATAATTTGACCGTTTTCAAGATTCAATAACGACAGTTTATATTCGCGACCAAAAAGTTCAGCCTTTGCATCACCATTAGTAAAGCCTAAATACTTGCCATCATCAGATAAGGCTATCGAGCCAAACTGCTGTTGTTTTAAACTGTGAACTATCGATGCAGTATTATCTGCCAGTTTAACCACTCTCAACTCGTGCTTATTGGTTTCAATATTATTTATTGCTAAAGCAAAGTTAAGTCCTGAGTTGTCAAAACTAATGGCTGTAACATCTTTAAAAGTGATTGATTTCAGGCTATTAAGCGAAATCAGCTCAACTTTAGAACCTTTGTCATCTTTATCGACTTTTACATCACTTTTACTGCTTTGAGTCTTATCTTCTGTTTTATCGTCTTTTTTCGATTCTTCTGCTTCAAACCAAATAGCTAGATGCGTACCTTTCTCATTGAATTCAAATGATTTTACACGTTCAAATCGCTGTTCTTCACCCGTACTGGTATCTAGTAACACCAAGCCGGACTTGAGTTTCTTCTTGGCTTTACTGCTCGCCTTCTCGGAGTCGAGTAAAGGGATGGCATCGACGAATGCAACAAAACGACCATCGTGGCTAATTTTTGGATTGCTGCCGCCTTTTACACTAAACTCATTATTCGCACTAAGGTTTTTGACAAGACCATGGCTATCACCACGATCTGGTGTAACCTCGACTGCTAGCATATTGCCAGTATCTGAGATCACAGGATTTTTTAGCGATTCAAATCGCATGATATCGTCAGGGGTTATTCGATTTGTCGCCGCCAATAAGTTTGCAGATAACAAACTCGTCGAGAATAGTAATAGAGATGTGATAGGTAATGACTTCAAGGTCTTCCTCATTATTTATTATTAGACTAAAGTAGACTTTTTAACCTTCTAACGAACAATCATCGTCATAAGCAGGTATTTATGCAAGTTACCCTACAGAAAAAAACGTGAGATTGCTCACTCTTTCCTGTAAAAGTTGTTTAAAAGTGTTTAAAATAGATCGAACAAAAAGAAAAATTCCAAGTCACTTTCCGTGTCCCAAGACATGGTCAGACAATTGCAGTAACGCCTAACCGTGGTAGGACTATCCATGACAAAAAGAACTATAACCGTTATCCCTGGTGATGGGATTGGCCCAAGCATTATCGACTCAGCAATTAAGATCCTTGATAAAGCAGGTTGTGATTTCGAGTATGAGTTTGCAGATGCGGGCTTAACTGCTTTAGAGAAGCACGGTGAATTATTACCCCAGCGCACCCTCGAGCTTATCGAAAAAAATCGTATTACTCTTAAAGGCCCTTTAACGACTCCGGTCGGTGAAGGTTTCACATCGATAAATGTTAGCCTACGTAAGCAATTCAGCCTTTATGCAAACGTACGCCCGGTACTGTCTTTTAAAGGCACACAGGCTCGTTATGACAATATCGACATCATCACAGTACGTGAAAACACCGAAGGTATGTATTCAGGCCTAGGTCAAACTGTCTCTGAAGACGGTGCAACAGCTGAAGCGACCAGTATCATTACTCGTCAAGGCGCAGAGCAGATCACTACCTTTGCTTATGAACTTGCTCGTAAAGAAGGTCGTAAAAAGGTCACTATCGTTCATAAAGCTAACATTATGAAGTCAACTTCAGGCCTGTTCTTGAAAGTCGCTCGTGAAGTCAGCCTGCGTTACCCTGACATCACAACGGAAGAGATGATCGTTGATGCGACATGTATGAAGTTGGTGATGAATCCAGAAAACTTCGACGTGATTGTCACCACTAACCTATTTGGTGACATCTTATCAGATCTTTGTGCTGGTCTTGTCGGCGGTCTAGGTATGGCACCTGGCGCTAACATAGGTAGCGACGCTGCAATCTTTGAAGCGGTTCACGGCAGTGCGCCAGATATCGCAGGTAAGAACCTAGCTAATCCAACCTCGGTTGTGCTGGCATCGATTCAGATGCTTGAATATCTAGGTATGTCAGATAAAGCTGAGCTAATTCGCAGTGCTATTACCGCAGTGATTGAAGAAGGCGACCGTACAACGCGCGATCTTGGCGGTACTCACGGTACTACAGATTTCACTCAATCTGTGATTGAACGTTTATCTTAATCACTTTAAACGCCTGAATTAATTTAGTCGTTTAAATAAAAAAGACCCCATATTTTCACATGGGGTCTTTTTGTATCTGCATTCGAACAGACTTAATTCAATCTACTCTCAATTTAGCTTATTTTTTACCAAGGTTGACTTGGGCGTAAGCAAAGATGAACAGTGACTTCATCACGGTCATGGTAAAGATGCTTAGCGGCGATAGAGAAATCATCAACGCCGTTTTCTTTTAAGATCTCTTCCATCGTAGCTAGAATGGTCGACACTTCTTTATAACGTGCTTTCATAGGCAGTTTTAAGTTGAAGATAGACTCTTTAAACCAACCATTGATTGCCCAAGCTTCGATAAGCTCAGCCACGCGAGATGGCTTTTCAATCATGTCGCAAACTAACCAAGTAATGTTCTTTCTTGGAGGCTCGAATCTAAAACCATCGGCTTGGTAATGCTTTACCTGGCCGGTGTCCATCAAGCCTTGATCCATAGGGCCGTTATCGACTGCCGCAACAAACATGCCTCGGCGCACTAGCTGATACGTCCAACCACCAGGACAAGCACCTAGATCCACTGCTTTCATACCACTGCTAAGACGAGTTTCTTGCTCTTCTTTAGGAATGAAGTGAATAAAGGCTTCATCAAGCTTTAAGGTTGAGCGACTCGGCGCATCGGCTGCAATCTTAAGTCTTGGGATCCCCATGAAATAAGGTGAGCTGTTGTTACTCAAAGAGTAACCAACATATGCTTGGCCAGAGGCAACAAAACACACATGAATAATTGGGCGCTTAGGGTTTTCTTTTTCAAGCAAGGTGCCAGATTTCTTCAACGCTTGTCTAAGCGGTACAGTAAATTTACGGCAGAAATTAGATAACTCTTTTGCTTCGTTGGTATCTGGTGTTTCAACACGCAGCTCACCCGCTTTGTTTACTTGCGTTAGTGCTTCAACGATTGGGCCAATTCTATCTTGCTCTGGCAGGCCTTTAAGCAACTCTTTTGCAGCAAACATCTGTCTGGCAAAAATAAGTGAGTCTAGGCTGATATTTTTAGCTAAAACTTCAGCATCGCCGGCTTGGAAGCACTGAAAAATCACATAAGCATCATTGGTGTTGGTTTTTACAAATCCACCAATATCGAGCTCAGCTGCGCGCACTTGGATCTCTGCTGCGCAATCTTTCTCATAGCCAGCACGGCAAAATAAAAATAGGTTTATCATTGAATTTCCTGAAGATAAAAATAATATCAATCAAAGTACCTTGGTTCAAAATGGTACTGTTGCTTCAAAAGCATAGCGCTTAAAACAATTAGCGTTATTGAATAATTGATATAAAAAAGCGGCCAACAAAGTTGTTGTCCGCTATTTTACACTGTTCAAGCTGAGCTGGGTACTGTCTAAAATTTAATATTCAGTCCTATCTTTCCCCTGCCCATAGCCAGCCTTATCAGTAAGTGGCATCTAATCGAGCTCTTTAACTCGGTTACGCCATACCGCAACGGCAATTAATAGCCAGCCGAGTAAGAAACACACTCCCCCCATTGGGGTCACGGGCCCAGTCCATTTTGCACCAATTAATGCATATAAATAAAGTGAGCCAGAGAACAAGATGATGCCAGCAATAAACAGATAACCGGCCCAATCGAGTAGCCGTGATTTAATCCAGTGGCCAGAAAACGCCACCACAATTAAGGCGAATGTATGATAAAACTGGTATTCGACACCTAAGTTAAAGATGGCTATCAACTCAGGCGGTGCTACATTCTTTAGTCCATGAGCACCAAATGCCCCTAACGCGACAGCAATAAAACCACTCAATGCTGCTAGCAGCAAAAATCCATTACGCATCTAACCTCCGAAAGTTACCAACAACCTTAAATATTGTGAACCACTGTTCAACTAAAGTTATTGTTACTATTGAATAAACGCTTTGATAAGCGCGACAGCTTCACCTAGATTAGCTTCTAATGTGGTGCCTGACGACTTTCTTGGCTTAAAACCATGATCACCATCGGTTAACCAGTGCAGTTGAACTGGGTTCATTGCAGGCCAAGTTTCGACTAAGCCTTTATAGCCAAATTTATCTCGCTCCCCCTGGATCACCATCATAGGCGCCATGCACTTCTCAATCGGCTCCAATCTAGGCTCACCACCACTTAGAGGAATAAACGGATAACCTAAACAGATAACACCATCGACACTAAGGCTCTCGGCCAAAATTGCCGACATACGTCCGCCCATCGACTTACCCACTAAATAAACTTTCTTAGGCTTAAACTGCAGCCTTAAAATCGCTAACTGCAAGGCATAGTCAGCAATCAACTTAGGCGCTCTATCGGGTGGACGACGCTTGCCATCGATGGCATTGGCACGCATATATGGGAAGTTAAAACGAACCACTTTGGCGCTCGAACTCAAGTCCGTGGCCATGGCTGTCATAAACTCATGTTGCATATTAGCGCCTGCACCATGAGCCAACACAATTAAGGTGTCACAGCAGCGATTGGCCGTTGCTTCGCCGTTAACATCATCAATAAGATACTGACTGGCATCGAAGCGTAAATCCTCACTCTTGAGCGCGGCAATCGCCGAAGCTAACTCGCCGTCTAAATAGGCTTGCTTTAAGTTATCCTGTAAGCAACTCACTGCGGGTCTCCTCTTCAAACATATCTAGCATCCACTCTCTGAAGGCAACCACTTTTCCTATTTCGGCATGGTTTTGTTGGCATACTAAGTAATATGCATTCTTACTGACTAAAACTTCAGGGAAAGGACAGACTAGACGACCAGCTTTGATATCGGGTCTTGCAAGTACGCTGTAGCCTAGCGCCACACCTTGACCATGAGCTGCTGCTTGCAACACCAGAGAAGAATGACTAAATATTGGACCTTGGTTCACATTAATATCAGTAATTCCACATTGTCTAAACCAAGCCAACCAATCTTGGCGGCTAGAGTCATGTAACAAGGTGTGATTTCTAAGATCGCTAGGCTTTTCTAATGGCTTAGGACCATTGAGTAATAGAGGTGAACATACCGGGATAAGTACTTCGTTTCGGAGCTTATCAGCACGCATCCCTTGCCAGTTACCCATGCCATAATAAATTGCTACGTCAACATCATCAGTGAGTGAACCATCTTCGTCGTCCACCGCCTTAATTCGTACGTCAATCTCTGGATTTTTCTCGCTAAACTTAGCAAGTCTTGGCACTAACCATTGAATCGCAAAGCTAGGCGATGTGGCTACTGTAAGCGAGCCTATGGCACTTCTCGCTAATAATCTGTCAGTCGCATCGGCAAGTTGAGTGAAGATATCTTTGATATCGAGAAAGTAACTCTGTCCTTCCTCAGTTAACAGCAATGAGCGGTTCTTACGACGGAATAATTTTAATCCAAGATACTCTTCTAATGCTTTAATTTGATGACTCACAGCAGCCTGAGTTACAAACAATTCTTCAGCTGCCCGAGTGAAGCTTAAATGCCTAGCTGCAGCCTCAAATGCCTTTACTGCATTAAGGGGAGGTAATCGTCTTGCCATAGTGATCCAGATCCCGATTTTTAATTAGTTTTTCTAATGACTATTGTTACATTTTATCGTTTGTAAAGGCTAGTCTTTTTGTACAGAATTTGCCCCAACGAAATGATACCAGTTGGACAGCCTCTACGACGTAATTGGGGAGTGTCTAACAACCCAAATTTAAGCCTGGAGGCTAATACGAATGTTCAACCTTAAATCAGTATTTGTTATTGCTATTCTCAGCGTATCGGCATCAGTTAGCGCTGACGAATTAACAATCGACACTAAAGATATTGAAGCGACATTAACAGCTAACTTAGCAGAAAGCATGGAATTAATGCAGGCTCAGTTAACATCTGAACTTGATACCATGTTAGTCACAGATGAACAGAAGAAGAACGAAGAAGCAACTGCTCAAGTGTTATTAGCCGACTAATATCGCTTCTAAGTCTTCAACTTTTAAACCACCAACTAGGTGGTTTTTTTGTGCCTGTTGATCACTAACCGCTAATCAACTGCGCTATTTTAAATACAAAAAAGGCGACTCATTTAAAGTCGCCTTTGCCATACCTATGCTAATTAACAATCATTAGCTCATATTAAGGACGGTAAACCTTAACATTCTCATAACCTTGTTCTTGCAGATATAGTGCCTGCAGCTTGCTCATGACGCCACGGTCGCAATAAAGTAGATAGTTCTTCTCTTTATCCAAATCGGCAAACTGAGTCGCTAGCTTATAGAATGGAATAGCCTTAACTTCGACACCATCAACCGCTAGTGGAGACTTCTCTTCCTCTTCTGGTGCACGGACGTCAATAATGATCTCGCCAGCACTAATTGCATCGACGGTTTCTGTTGAGGTAATTTTAGTATCCATCTGCGTTGCTATCTCCCTAATATCGATAATTTCAGCATCTGCAATAACACGATCAAGCAGATCTTCAGAAAACTTAGCTTCTTCAGCTTCTACTTTTGCTAATACCGCTTTAACCGTTGGCTTTTGCGAAATCACACCACAATATTCCGGAATTGACTTAGCAAAGTCTTCGGTACCGATTTGACGGCTAAGGTTGATAATATCTTGCTTATCCATAGCAATCAGCGGACGCAAGATTAGTTGCTCTGTACAACGGTCAATCACGTTTAGGTTAGTTAGTGTTTGGCTTGATACCTGACCCATAGCTTCACCAGTTACCAATGCTTGAATACCCATCTTATGTGCAACGCGCGCAGCTGCGCGCATCATCATACGCTTGAGTACCACGCCCATCTGGCCGTTATCAACACGTTCTAGGATTTCTTGAACCACAGGATCGAACGGTACAGAGATAAACTTAACTTTATGTGACTCACCGTATTTCTGCCACAAATGATAAGCCACTTGCTTAACACCAATTTCGTGCTGGTCGCCACCTAAGTTGAAGAAACAATAGTGAGTACGAGAGCCACGCTTGATAAACTGGTAACTTGATACACCTGAATCGAAACCACCAGAGATGAGTGATAACACATCTTCTTGGGTCGCCATAGGGAAGCCACCTAGGCCTTCAATACGCTTATCGATAAGATAAAGGTTGTCGTTATCAATTTCTAGATGCACTGTCATGTCAGGATTTTTTAAACGAACACCTGCTGCTTCTGTAAACTGATTTAATCCACCACCAACATAGCGCTCAACTTCAATCGAATTAAAGTCATGCTTACCTGCACGCTTTACACGTACACAAAAAGTCTTACCGACTAATTGCTCTTTATAAGCAACTAAGGTCTGTTGGTAAATGTCATCAACTGAAGTAAAGGTGCTAACATTCACTTGCAGTACATGGGCAATACCTGGAATACAGGCTAAACGTTCAGCAAATGCTTCAACCAGATCAGGCCTATCATCTGGCACCATCACCATGATTTTGTCCCACTGGCGTTGTACTTTAGCTGTCTCATCGACTTTTTTAAGTACGTTACGAATGTTGGTCTCAAGCATTTTGGTAAAGCGCATTCTTACCGGCTTGCTTTTCATCATGATTTCAGGAAACAGTTTTACGATAAATTTCATTGGTCTTCCGCGAGGGGGTAGTTTAAACAGCAATTCACCGATTATAACAAGATCGTGTAGCAATTGCGTATATCCAATCGCAGTTTGTCTCGACAAAACCGTAAATATTGGGTGTTAATACCAATCAGTATGAGTAGTTGATCTACTCAGAGCGCTTTTTGGCAAACTAATTCAAGGCGAATAGCTGTAAGAATGGTTATTCCCTTGTAAAGATATTCAACGCGGAAGTGGGCAGCCAAAAACGCTCCAGAATGGCGAGTTTTAGCGTTCCTGACGCATTGACTCTTGAGGAACAAGAGGGAACTTAACCCTAGTTCAACTATGCTCTTAACTCGTTGCAAACCACATGGTCTTGTATGTTCCTGACATACATAAGACATTTCCTCCATCCTTAGAGGTCAGATGTGATGAATGTCATTAATGCAGGAGCAATTAATGACCTTGCCTCAAAACCGCTAAACTCTCGCTGAGTGACTAAATGTTTATACTGATTGGTATTAAACAGTCTGCTTAAGACCTCTTAAATAAAAACACGCAATAGAGAGGCCTCATATTGCGTGTTTTTAATTGTCTATAAAGTGATGGCTACTGGCTAACTTGGATCTCTTGCGACTCTTTAGCTTTACCCTGTTCAATCGCAATTTCCACTCGACGATTGCGGGCGCGATTAGCACTGGAATTATTTTCCACTAACGGATCCGCTGATGCCATTCCCACCACTTTCATCCGTTTTGGCTCAAAGCCCTTCACCTTAATCAACTCATGACCGACAGCTACGGCTCGCTTGCTCGACAGGTCCCAGTTAGAGCTATAAAGCTCGTTAGAGATGTTCCAATCATCGGTATGCCCAGATACAGTGACAATACCAGGCACATCTTTAAGCAACTCACCAACCCGACGTACTACAGGTTTAAACCTAGGCTGTAGAAAGCCTGAACCCGACGCAAACGCGCCTTTTTCACGAATACGAATAATGATTTGCTGACCTAAAGACTCGATCTCTATCGCGCCATCTACAATTTCTTTGTTGAGCTCCTGCGCCATCTTCTTCACCTGCTCGTTGATTTTATCTTGAGCAGAAGCTTGAGTCTTAGTGGACTGGGTATCAGATTGAGCAGCGCTCTGAGCCTTAGCCTCGGCCTCACTTTGCTCTACAGCTGTCGCCGATGCCTGGCCACCACGTTGTTCACCTCTTTGCTGCTGAATACCACCAGCACTTGCATCATCACCCTCTTGAAACTCAAGCATGGGTTCAGTCATCTCATTGGTTTGCTGGTTGATGATTTCAATCGGTGTTGGCTCTGGCTTGCCGGGTCTAAACTCTAGGGCTATCACCGAGGTGCCCTTTGGAATATCTTTCACTTCAACTTTATTTTGCACACCAAAAGCGTATTTCATCGAGCCAGCAATTTGCTTGAACTTCATCACGTCCATTTCAGAAAATGCCAGCAGCAGAACGAAGAAACACATCAGCAGCGACATTAAATCGGCAAAGGTTGCCAACCACATAGGAGCACCAGGTGGAGGACAATTGCATTTGGCCTTTTTAGCCATCTGCTTACGCCCCTTCCAAGGTGTCTATTTTTCTCGATTTCTCAGATAAGTAATTCTTCAGGAAGCCTTCAATCACGCGAGGATTCTGACCATCTTGTATTGCCAAGACTGCATCCATAATAAGATTACGGTTTAGCATCTCTTCATTCATTCTAAGAGATAACTTATCGGCAATCGGCAGTGCGACCATATTAGCAACCACTGCACCATATAAAGTCGTTAGTAGTGCAACGGCCATCGCCGGACCAATAGATTTGGGGTCATCCATATTCGACAACATGCCAACAAGTCCTATCAGAGTACCAATCATACCCATTGCAGGCGCCACATCACCAATTGATTTAAAGATGCCTATGCCAGTTCTATGACGCTCTTCAGTCAGCGCGATGTCTTTTTCAAGCGCGTCACGCACTACATCACCATCGTGGCCATCAACTAACATGTCGACCGCTTTTTGCATAAAGCTATTACTGATCTCAGCCTCTTCTAACGCTAAAAAACCGCCTTTACGGGCCGCATCGGCCATTGAGATTGATTGTTCGATAAGCTCTTCTGGCTTATCTAGTTTGAAGATAAAGGCTTTGGCTGCAATCTTAGCTGAGCCTAAAAACTGTTTGAGGTTGTACTTCATCATAACCACAAACAACGAACCGATTAAAACGATAAGAATCGAGGGCACGTTAATAAAAATACCTATGCCACCACTACTGACCATTGCCATAATGATGAAGACAAATGCGCCAATAAGTCCTATTAGGGTTGCTAAATCCAAAGCTGCTCCTCAAATACTAATCAAAACACTGCGTAATTTGCAGTCTAGAATGCCCATTGCTACGTATAATGCTCTGATAAATTAAGTAGCGACAATATTATGCCTTTGATGCTACGGCAAGTACCAAGTCGCGAAACACGTCATTGGTTGTCATATTTTTAGCATTGCAATTTATATAACGACCAAAAAAAGGATCTCTTGAGTGATATTTCCGTTAAAATACGCCTTCATTTGCAGGAATACCTCTGAAGCTTGGCGATTGAATAGCTGATCTATACTCCGTTAGCTCACGTATAATTGATTCACGTTACTAACAAGTTTGATATTGAAAGCGTGCTTTTGCGCAAATAGTCAACGGCTTGATTTGACCCTTGTGTCCTGCTGATATACTTTGTGTACCGCTTATTTCTAGGAATGATCATCGTGGCAAAAAAACCAGAAAATCTCTCATTTGAAGATTCACTTTCCGAGCTAGAAAAAATCGTAACCGACTTAGAGCATGGCGATATTGCTCTCGATGACGCCTTAAAGCAATTCGAGCGCGGCATTAAGCTTGTGCGCAACAGTCAAACTAAGTTAGAAAATGCGCAACAAAAAGTGGCCGTACTAATGCAAGAAGAGGGTGTCGACACTCTTAAACCTTATGATATTGAGGGTGAGTAATTGTTACTAGAGTCTCTAAAGCAGTACCAAGAGCGTATCAACCAGCAACTTGAGTTACGTATCGACTCACTTGCCGATATCGAACCGCAATTAAAAGCGGCGATGAAGCATGGTGCCTTAATTGGCGGAAAGCGCATTAGACCCTTTCTGGTTTATGCTGTTGGCAAGATGTTAGGTGTTAAGCTGTCTACCCTAGATACCTGTGCAGCAGCTGTTGAGTGTGTACATGCTTACTCACTAATCCATGATGATTTACCCGCAATGGATAACGATGCTCTGCGCCGTGGCCAACCGACGGTACATATTGCATTCGATGAAGCTACCGCAATATTAGCGGGAGATGCATTACAGGCTCTCGCCTTTGAAATCATCAGTGAGCCCATCGAAAACATTACTCCATCACAGAATTTAGCTATGGTTAGAGCCTTAGCTAATGCCTCTGGGTATAGTGGCATGTGTGGTGGTCAGGCGATGGATCTTAGCGCCACTAACAAGCAGATTGAATTAGCCACTTTAATACAGCTACACAAACTAAAAACAGGTGCGCTTATTCGCTGTGCGGTGGAGTTTGCTATCATCGCAGCAGAGGTTAACCAAGATGAGCGTCAAGCTCTGCTCGATTTTGCCGATGCCATTGGCCTGGCTTTTCAAGTTCAAGATGACGTTCTCGATATCATCGCCAGCACAGAAGAGCTAGGAAAACCACAAGGCTCAGATACAGATTCAAACAAAAGCACCTATCCAAAGTTGCTTGGTTTAGAGGGCGCTCAAGAAACTGCGGCAAGTTTGATTGAGGACGCACTATCAGCGCTGGCTAAATTACCATACAATAGCCAGTTAATTGCAGAATTCGCCCGTTACATCATTGAGCGAAGAGTTTAATAAAGAGACAAAGAATCTCGTATGAGTTTTGATATTTCTCAATTTCCTGTGCTTGCACAGGCTAATACGCCAGATGAGCTAAGACAGCTCCCTCAAGCAGTATTGCCACAATTGGCAGACGAGCTTAGAGGTTTCCTATTGAAGTCTGTGGGTAAATCAAGCGGTCACTTCGCATCGGGTCTAGGCACGGTGGAACTGACTGTTGCGCTTCATTACGTGTATAACACGCCATTTGACAGATTAGTTTGGGACGTAGGTCACCAAGCTTATCCTCATAAAATCCTAACCGGACGCCGTGAAAGAATGCACACCATTCGCCAAAAAGGCGGGGTGCACCCATTCCCATGGCGCGAAGAAAGTGAATACGACACCTTTAGTGTGGGTCATTCAGGGACTTCTATCAGTGCCGCTCTTGCTATGGCCGTCGCTGCAGAAAAAGAGCAAGCCGGTCGTAAAGTGGTTGCCGTAATTGGTGACGGTGCAATGACAGGTGGCATGGTGTTTGAAGCCATGAACCACGCTGGTGACTTGCATAACGATATGTTAGTGGTGCTTAACGATAACGAGATGTCTATCTCTGAAAACGTTGGCGCGCTCAATAACCACCTTGCACAGCTTATGTCTGGTCGCTTCTATACCACGATTCGTGAAAGCAGCAAGAAAGTGCTTAAAGGTATGCCTGTTATCAAAGAGATGGCTAAGCGCACCGAAGAGCACCTAAAAGGCATGGTGGTTCCTGGTACTTTATTTGAAGAACTCGGCTTTAACTACATTGGCCCAATTGACGGCCATGACGTAGACGCTCTTGTTGAAACCATGCGTAATATGCGCAACTTAAGTGGTCCACAAGTGCTGCATATCATGACCAAAAAAGGTCGTGGTTATGAACCTGCAGAGAAAGATCCTATCGGCTGGCATGCGGTACCAAAGTTTGATCCATCAACCTTTGAAAAGCCTGCGGCTAAACCGTCTGATCCAACCTTCTCTGAAGTGTTTGGTAAATGGCTGTGTGACATCTCTGAAAAAGATGAAAAGGTCTTAGGTATTACGCCGGCAATGCGTGAAGGCTCAGGTATGGTTGAGTTCTCTCAGCGTTTCCCTAAGCAATACTTTGACGCTGCAATTGCCGAGCAACACGCTGTCACCTTAGGTGCCGGTTTTGCTTGTGAAGGTTATAAGCCTGTTGTCGCTATCTACTCGACCTTCCTGCAACGTGGCTATGATCAAATGATCCACGACGTGGCACTCCAGCAACTACCTGTCCTGTTTGCTATCGACCGTGGTGGTATTGTTGGTGCCGATGGTCCAACCCACCAAGGTGCGTTCGACTTAAGCTTTATGCGTACAGTGCCTAATATGGTGATCATGGCGCCGTCTGATGAAAATGAATGTCGTCAGATGCTATATACCGGTTATTGCTACAACGATGGCCCAACTGCTGTGCGTTACCCACGTGGTAGTGCTACCGGTGCTAAGCAAGTCGAAACCATGACGGCGTTGCCAATAGGTAAAGGCTTAATCAAGCGTCAAGGTAAGAAGATTGCCATCCTTAACTTTGGCACCTTACTAGCAAGCAGTTTAACGGCTGCTGAAGCACTGGATGCCACCGTTGCCGATATGCGCTTTGTGAAGCCATTGGATGTAGAGCTAGTTAAAGAGCTGGCAGAAAGCCACGATGTATTAGTTACCGTGGAAGAAAACGCCATTATGGGCGGTGCGGGTTCTGGCGTACTTGAGCTATTGCAGACTCTAAAGTTGCCAAAATCTGTATTGCTAATTGGCTTGCCTGATGAGTTTATTAAGCACGGCGCACCTGATGAGATCATCAGTGAACTAGGCTTAGATGCTGCTGGTATTCAAAAGCAGATTGAAGACTTTATCGCTTAACGCTTTTTGAAAGCGCTAACCACAAAAAAGGACTGCTAAAGCAGTCCTTTTTTATTGCCTATACTCAGCACAAGGCGAGTACAGGCATAAGCTAACAGTTAGCCTTGAGAGACCATTACCATTGCTGGGCGCAATAGACGCTCATTCAATGTGTAGCCCTTCTGCATTACCATCATTACAGTGTTTGCAGCAAACTCTGTGCTTGGTTGCATACCAATCGCTTGGTGTAATTCAGGGTTGAAGGTATCACCTTGTGGGTTAACTTGAACTAAACCAAACTTCTCAACCGTGCTCATAAAGCTCTTAGCTGTCAGTTCAACACCTTCATAAATCGCTTTTGTCGCTTCGGCTTCTGCGTCAGTACCTTGCAGAGCACGCTCCATGTTATCTAATACAGGGAGTAATTCATTGATGAACTTTTCTAACGCGAACTTGTGCGCTTTTTCCACGTCCATTGCTGAACGACGACGAATATTATCGACTTCGGCTGCAGCGCGGATCACTGAGTCTTTTTGCGAATCGACTTTGGCTTCAGCTTCTTGCAAAGCTTTCTCTAACTCTTCTACGCGGAAATTTGCTTGAGTAAGCTCATCCATCAAAGAGGCTTCATTAGTCGCTTCAGTACCGTTTTCGTTAAGCAATTCGCCTTCTACGATCTCTTCGACTTGGTTATCTTGTGCTTTGTTTGTTTGGTTGCTCATTTTTGCTCCAGCTAAAAATGCTTTGTTTCTGCATGCTCTGGGCATATTATGGGGATCAAATTTAAGGTTTCAAGGCCTAAAGCTGGATCTAACATAAATTATGAGCAATACGTTTCACACAATTGGTCTAATTGGTAAGCCTAACCATAAAGGTACCAACCTGACCTTAAAAAGATTGCATCATTGGCTGAGTATGCAAGGCTACAAAGTCTTAGTCGAAGAGCGAGTCGCTGGTGAGCTTGGCCCTCAAGCCCAATCTGTTGACCTATTAGAAATAGGTAAGCAATGCGATTTAGCCATTGTTGTCGGTGGTGACGGCAATATGCTTGGTGCTGCTCGTGTGCTTGCAAGGTTCAATATAGGCGTTATTGGCGTTAACCGTGGCAACTTAGGTTTCTTAACCGACTTACCACCAGACTCATTCGAAGAAGCATTATCAAAAGTACTCGAGGGCGAGTTTGAAATTGAGCAGCGCTTCTTACTCGAAGCTGAAGTACACCGCCATGGTGAGTTAAAGTCTAGCAATACAGCAGTTAACGAAGCGGTACTTCACCCCGGAAAAATTGCCCATATGATTGAGTTTGAGGTCTATATTGACGACAAATTCATGTATAGCCAACGCGCAGACGGTATGATTATCTCGACTCCTACAGGGTCGACAGCCTATTCACTCTCTGCTGGTGGCGCGATTTTAACCCCTAATTTGTCAGCGATGATCTTAGTGCCTATGTTCCCGCATACGCTTTCTTGCAGGCCTATCGTTGTCGATGCAGCCAGTATCATCAAGTTAGTCGTATCACCGCATAACGCCGACAACCTAGAAGTCAGTTGCGATGGCCACGTCCACCTGTCTGTCCTCCCTGGCGATGAGATAATTATCAAGCGTAGTGATGAAACCTTAAGGCTTGTTCACCCTAAGGGGCACAACTATTTTCACGTTTTGCGCTCCAAGCTCGGCTGGGGTAGCAAACTTTTTTAATCAATCCATTTTGCCGATATGCCCAATTAAAAGTGGCTATCGGCAACATTCGCCCCGCTCGCTCCTTTCTTACCGTAACTTTCAGACTTTAACTGTTAATAACCTACAATTTTTACTGCACCTTAATTTGAGGTGTAACAATTAAAGCTATCCTCTCTAAACTGCTAAAATAATTAAAAACATTAACTTAGTTTAATAATGTTAGCAAAACCAAATAAAGCAAAACAGCTAAATGAGACACAGATCACCCTCAAAGCTAGAGTGAAAGCTCTTACTCAATATCAATCAAGAAATTAAGCGATCAAAACCAAGCTATGTAACGATGCAAAGTTAACATTTTAATCGTTTATACAGCCAAAATAGCCTTTACGCTCAACTCGAATTCGACACCCGCATATCATTAACGCCTTTTTGCGTGACCAAGATCACAAGCAGGAAAGCGTAAACTCGTGACACGTCTCACCAATGTCATTATCAACCACAATTAGGCATCAGTATGATCCAGATCATATTCACAAATCTCTAATTCACGTTTAGTACACACCTTAATCCATTACAACTAAAAGTTATTAGGTGGATTGATAACAGCACCAAGAAGTGAGCCACTCAAATTTAGCTATTTGAAGTAGAAATTGAAGCTAGAAACTCCAACATATCGAGGCAAGCATGACCTTTATTCAACTACTCGCAAGCTTAACGCCGATCATCAGCGTTATGCTGTTTTTAGTCCTACTACGGATGCCAGCATCCAGAGCCATGCCTATTTCCATGGTATTTACAGGTCTTGCAGCGGTATTCGTTTGGCAGATGGACACGACCTTTCTCGCAGCCTCCGTGGTTGAGGGCTTATTGTCGGCATTAACTCCACTGACTATTATTTTTGGTGCTGTGTTCTTGCTAAATACTCTTAAGTATTCCGGTGCAATGGATACCATTCGCGCAGGCTTCACCAATATTAGTGGCGACGCCCGCGTACAGGTGATTATCATCTGTTGGCTATTTGGCTCGTTTATCGAAGGCTCAGCAGGCTTTGGTACCCCTGCGGCAATTGGTGCACCACTGCTGGTATTACTTGGGATCCCACCAATTGCTGCAGCAGTTGTTGCGTTAATTGCCGACTCAACCTCTGTATCGTTTGGCGCCATTGGCCTGCCAGTATTATTTGGTATGGAGCAAGGGCTAACCCAGGGCGGTAGCAATATGGCAGCCGAACAAATCGCCCAACATGGCGGTAGTTTTGCGGATTTCGCGCAGTTTATTGCCATGCATATGATCACTATCGATTTAATCACTGGCACACTGATCCCATTAACTATGGTGGCTATTTTGACTGGCTTCTTTGGTCGCAATAAGTCCTTTAAAGAAGGTTTAGCCATTTGGAAGTTTGCCCTATTTGCAGGCCTTGCCTTTACCGTTCCAGCTTGGTTGATTAACTACTTTGCAGGCCCAGAGTTCCCATCGGTTATTGGTGCTCTTGTGGGTATGGCTGTGGTGATCCCTGTTGCTAAAAAAGGTTACTTATTACCAAAAGAGCAGTGGAACGACTTTGCTGAAAATGATGGTCAGAAACGTGAAGAGCTAGACACAGAAGTTAAGTTCTCTCAACTTGCTGCATGGTCACCCTATTTAATTATGGCTGCACTACTCGTGTTATCACGTACTGTCGCGCCGCTTAAAGCTTGGTTATCGAGCTTTAATATCAGCTGGACCGGATTACTCGGCACTGAGTTAAAAGCAGGTTTCGCCACGCTGTACGCGCCAGGCGCTTTCTTTGTTCTCGTGTGTATCTTAGGCTTCTTCCTATTTAGAATGAAGTCTCCTGCAATAAAAGAGTCTATCTCAGTCTCTTGTAAGTCTATGGTGCCGACTATTATCTCCTTAGGTGCATCCGTACCTATGGTAAAGATCTTCTTAAACTCAGGCGAAAATGCTTCGGGTCTAGCCTCTATGCCTGTCGCGCTTGCCGATACCTTGGCAAATAGTATGGGCGCTGTGTGGGCTTGGGTTTCACCGATTGTGGGTATATTCGGTGCCTTCTTATCCGGCTCTGCCACCTTCTCAAATATGATGTTCTCAGGCCTACAATACAGTGTTGCCGACAATATTGGTGCTAACCATGCGTTGATATTAGCGATGCAAGGCATTGGGGCTAACGCGGGTAACATGATGTGCGTAATGAACGTTGTTGCTGCAGCAACTGTTGTGGGCATGGCGGGCCGCGAGTCTGAAATTATCCGTAAGACGATGCCAGTGGCACTAGGCTATGCTTTAGTCGCCGGTACCATAGCTGCGGTATGGGGAGGCTTTTAGCCCTTCCCTTAAATACAACAAGAAAACTAAATTTAATAACAATAATAATATCGAGAAAGCCGCTTTCATTAGCGGCTTTATCCACTTAAAAAGTGTATGAGATAAGATTAAATGTCGATTAATTATGAAGCAGTATTAAGAGATTTACGTAGACAAATCGGTGAGCACGCAGCAACTAACGATCCTGTGCGTCGCTTTGCTTGGTCAACTGATGCCAGTTATTTTCGCATCGTACCTGAAATCGTGGTGCATGCCGATACCTTAGAGCAAGCTAAACGCACCCTAGCCATTGCCCGTACTTACGGCGCACCGGTAACCTTCCGCGCTGCCGGTACCAGTTTATCTGGCCAAGCTATCGGTGAAGGTATTTTGCTCATTCTTGGTCACGATGGTTTTAGAACATTAACAGTCAGTGACGATGCATCACAAATCACCTTAGGCACAGCCGTTATTGGCGGCGATGCCAACGCGGTACTAAAGCCATTAAATAAGAAAATCGGTCCCGACCCTGCAACGCTTGCTTCGGCAAAAATCGGCGGCATTGTGTCAAATAATGCCTCTGGCATGTGCTGCGGCACAGCGCAAAACAGTTATCAAACTATCGCTTCAGCAAAACTGCTTTTTGCCGACGGCACCGAGTTAGATACGGGCTGTGAAGAGTCAAAAGCGGCATTTAGCCAATCGCACCCTCAGCTGTTACAAGAGCTAACCGATCTGGCACAGTTAACGATTAACAACAGTACGCTTGCTGCGCGAATTCGCAAAAAATTCTCCATTAAAAACACCACAGGTTATAGCCTCAATGCTTTAGTGGATTTTAGCGATCCTTTTGAGCTAATTAACCACCTAATTGTCGGCGCTGAAGGCACACTAGCCTTTGTAGAAGAAGTGACTTATAACACCGTTGATGAAGCGCGCTTTAAAGCCTCTGCCATGGCCGTATTTTTCAATATGGAAGACGCCGCTCGAGCCGTGCCGCCAATTGTAGGTGATAGCGTAGCTGCAGCAGAACTACTAGATTGGGCATCAATTAAAGCGGTAACAGGTAAAGCAGGCATGCCAGAATGGCTAGCTCTGTTACCTGAAGGCGCTGCAATCTTGTTGATTGAGTCGCGTGCTAACGATAAAGCCACATTAGACATCTACACCCAAGACGTGATTGCTAAACTTGCTCATATTGAAACAGAGCGCCCTATTACCTTCAGTGACGACCCAGCTGTATTTGGTCAATACTGGGCAATGCGCTCAGGCCTATTCCCAATTATTGGCGGCGAGCGCCCTAAAGGCACCTCGGTTATTATTGAAGACGTTGCCTTTGAGCTTGAACACTTAGCCGCAGCGGCTAACGATTTAACCGAGTTGTTCCATAAGCATAACTATCCGGAAGGGGTTATTTATGGTCATGCTCTTGCTGGTAACTTCCACTTCATTATTACCCCAACATTTAACTCTCAAGCAGACATTGAGCGCTTCCACGACTTTATGCAAGATGTGGCTGAGATGGTGATCAATAAGTACGACGGTTCAATGAAAGCCGAACACGGTACAGGCCGCGCAGTGGCGCCTTTTGTTGAAATGGAATGGGGCAGCGACGCTTATACCTTAATGAAGCGTATTAAGCAGATTTTTGATCCAGAAGGTCTACTAAACCCTGGAGTTATTCTTAACGACGACAACCAAATACATGTTAAGAATATCAAACCTTGCCCAGTGGTCGATGACTTAGTCGATAAGTGTATTGAATGTGGTTTCTGCGAAAAAACCTGCCCAACGTCAGCGCTGAATATGTCACCGCGCCAACGTATTGCAACCTTGCGTGAAATTGAGCGCTTAGAGCAGTCCGGTGACAAACAAGCCGCTGAAGATATGCGCGCTGCGGCAAAATATGACGTTGTTGACACCTGCGCCGCCTGTCAACTTTGTACTATCGCCTGCCCTGTCGATAACAGCATGGGTAACCTTGTACGCAAACTCAGAACGCCGTATATCAGCACCACAGAGCAGAAGGTACTGGATTTTCAAGCCAAGCATTTTGGCGCGGTTAACCAAGTCATTAGCACAGGTTTTAATGCTCTTGGTACGGTCCACAAAATTACTGGTAGCGCGATAACTGGCGCAATAATGAAAGCGGGTCGCGTGGTAAGTAAGGAAGTACCTTATTGGAATCCTGATTTTCCAAAGGGTGGCAAACTGCCTAAGCTTAGCGCACCTATTCCGGGGCAAGAAACCGTCGTTTACTTCCCAGCTTGCGGCGGCCGCACTTTTGGCCCAACGCCAAAAGATCCTGACAACCGCAGCTTACCTGAAGTGGTTGTCACCCTACTGGAACGCTCAGGCTATAACGTCATTACCCCAGAGAAAACTCGCGACTTATGTTGTGGTCAAATGTGGGAGTCAAAAGGCGACTTTAAAAATGCCGATGCTAAACGCATAGAGCTAATTGAAGCCGTTGCAGCCATGACTCAAGGCGGTAAACTACCGGTTATTATCGATGCGCTATCTTGTACATACCGCACGCTTGCAGGCGATAAGTCACTGACCGACAAAGTTGAGATAGTCGATATGGTTGATTTTATCCATGACAAGCTGCTTGATAAGCTGACCATTAATCGTAAGAAGCCAGCCGTTGCGCTGCACTTAGGTTGTAGTGCTCGTAAAATGAAGCTTGAGCCGAAAATGGAAGCTATTATCGAAGCTTGTAGTCAGCAAACTGTTCGTCCAGCAGGCATAGATTGCTGTGGTTATGCTGGTGAAAAAGGTCTTTATAAGCCTGAAATCAACGCCAGCGCCCTGCGTAATATTAAGAAACTCATCCCGGTTGATGTCAGCGAAGGCTATTACGCTAACCGTATGTGTGAAGTGGGTTTAACTCAGCACAGTGGTATTTCTTATCGTCATCTTGCGTATCTTTTAGAAGAATGTACTCGTTGATAATCACCTTAAATTAGCCGTATCAACACCCTGTTAGGGGCAAAGATTGCCCCTAACTTTCTTTACCTTGCATAAACCTTCATCTCACGATTGCTCTAACTAACCATTTGTAGATGTCTCTCTACAGCCCAAACCATAAAAAACCAAAATTATCATTTAATACAACTAGATAAGTTGTTTTCATTTTTGCAAAAGTCACTAAGTTTATTTGCTAAATTAGCACTACTTTTTATGGGGGGATCGGCCTATATTTATTAAGTGAGTAAATAAAGGCGAATGTCCGTTAAAGATTAAGTCGGCTTCTAAAGCAGGCTTTTTGCGGTTACTTTTTACGGTTATTTCCTACGGTTATTTCCTACGGTTAAAAGTCGCTAACAATGTCTGCAAAATAGAAGAGAGTACACAATGAAGATCGCACTTTTCATTCCGTGCCTAGTGAATCAGATGGTCCCAGAAGTGGGAATCGCCACCTTAGAATTATTAGAAAAACTCGGACACCAAGTCATACTGCCAAAAGGCCAAACTTGCTGCGGTCAGCCAATGACCAACTCTGGTTGCTATAACGAAGCCAAAAAAACCACAATGAAATTGCTTAATGCTTTTAAAGGCGTTGAGTGTGATGCCATTGTGTGCCCAGCCGCTTCATGCCTTGTAGCCGCCAAAGAAAACTTTCACGAGTTTGATACTAGTCCTGAAGCTCAAGCCGTTATCGACAAGTTATATGAGTTAACAGAGTTTCTTCACGACATCTCACCTATTCCAGCATTTACTAAGCCGTTTCCCCATAAAATCAGTCTACAGATGAGCTGCCATGGTATTCGCATGCTAGATCTAGCCACTCCTAGTGAGCAGATGGGCCCAAGGATGAACAAGTTTGAAGCCGTGCTCGCAGCGATCCCTGAAATTGAAATTGTTTATCCAGAGCGCCGCGATGAATGCTGTGGTTTCGGTGGAACCTTTGCCCTAGATGAAGGCGCTGTATCGGCTAAGATGGGCAAAGATAAAGCTCAGGCTCATGCCGAAACTGGCGCGACTTATGCTGTAGGCTTCGATCCCTCTTGCCTACTGCACATCGATGGCATGGTCAGACGGCAGAAACTGCCTATTGAGACTCGCCATATCGCTCAAGTCATCAACGCAGCGCTTTAGGAGAACATATGTCTACCTCTAATTCAGCGGTACACGCCCATAAGGCGGAGATCTTCTGTAAAGATGAGTCCCGTGTCGATTGGCACTCTAAAGCTCTTTGGCTACTGCGTGAAAAACGTGATCGCGCGGCAGGAAGTTTGCCCGAGTGGGAACAACTGCGCCAAATTGGCTCGGAGATGAAGCTACATACACTGACGCATTTAGGCCAGTATTTAGAAGAGTTTGAGCAAAACTGCATAAAGAACAATATTCAAGTGCACTGGGCCAAAGATGGCGTAGAGCACAATCGTATCGTGCATGAAATCTTGGCCAAACATCAGGTCAAAAAATTAGTTAAATCTAAGTCGATGCTCACCGAAGAGTGCCACATGAACCCTTATTTGGAGCAGCATGGCATTGAGGTGATCGATACTGACTTAGGTGAGCGAATTATTCAGCTGGCGGAGCAGCCCCCATCACATATTGTGGTGCCAGCGATTCACTTGAAAAAAGAGGAAGTGGGCGATCTATTTCACGACAAGCTCGGCACAGATGCGGGGGCATCAGATCCACTTTACTTAACTCGCGCAGCCCGCGCGCATCTACGTGAACAGTTTTTGTCAGCCGATGCCGCGATGACCGGGGTGAACATGGCGATTGCCGATAAAGGCGCTGTTGTTGTGTGCACCAATGAAGGTAATGCCGATATGGGCGCCAACTTACCTAAGCTGCAGCTGCATTCTATGGGCATAGATAAGATAGTGCCTAATATTGATAGCGCGGCGGTTCTGCTGCGTACGCTTGCCAGAAACGCAACGGGGCAACCTATTACCACTTACAGCTCTTTTTATCGCGGCCCACAAGATGGCGGCGAGATGCATGTGATTATTGTCGATAATGGTCGTACAGACATGCTAAAAGACAAAATATTAGCCGAATCTTTAAAATGTATTCGCTGTGGTGGCTGCCTTAACACCTGTCCTGTGTATCGCCGCTCAGGTGGCTACAGCTATAACTACACCATTCCTGGTCCTATCGGCATTGCGGTAGGCTCGCAAAGGGATGATACCAACTCGATCCCTTGGGCATGTACCTTATGTGGTAGCTGCTCTTATGTGTGTCCAACTAAGGTGCCACTGGATAAAATCATCCACCATCATCGCCGCCTAAAAGCCGAGGCCGGAAAACTCCCCTACGGCAAAGCCAGTTATATGCCACTAGTCGGCAAGTTTATGGCCAGTGAAACCGCGCTTAATTGCTCAATGAGCATTGCGCGCACTGCGCTTAAAATTCTACCGGGTAGCTTACTCAAACCATTCTCAGGTGCTTGGGGTAAATACCGCGAGTTACCCGTAGCCCCCGACTCAAGCTTCGAAGCTTGGTTTAAGAAGAACAGAGGCTAAAAACATGTCTAGCAAACACTATATCCTTGAAGCACTAAAGAGCGCTGCAATTGCACCTCAAGCTATGCCCGTTATCGATATTTCGCCACGAATCGATGACTTAGTCGGCCAGTTTGAAACAAGTCTAAATACGGTGGCAGGTACCTTACACCGTGAAGGTGGCTTAGCTAAGCTGCAAGCTCAAGTTGATGAACATATTGCTCAGGGGATGCAAATCATCTCTATGGTTGACGGTGTTAAAGGTAATCGCGAAGTGACCGATACCGCCCACCAGCTGAGAGATATCGATTACGCGGTGATCCCGGGGGACTTGGGCGTGGCAGAAAATGGCGCTATCTGGGTTAACAATAAAAACCTTGGCCATCGCGTGACGCCATTTATCTGCGAAAACCTATTTTTGGTGTTAGAGGCAAAAACGATTGTGGCTAATATGCATCAAGCCGCGAGCCGCATCACTCTTGGATCTGGAGAGTTCGGCACCTTTATCGCTGGTCCATCTAAAACTGCTGATATTGAACAAGCGCTGGTTGTTGGTGCTCATGGTGCCTGTAGTTTAAACGTGTACCTCATTTAAACTAGCACCTAGCTCGAACTAACTACAACAATTCAGTTTGTACGAAATAGTTAGCAAGTTAGACATTAAAAAGCCCTAAACTCACTACAGGTAAGTTAGGGCTTTTCTTTATCTTTTTATCGCGAATATTAACGTCGCGTCCTCTCAAGCCAATAGTCGAGTTTTACGCTCATTCCTTGTACTTCAACGGCCTTGCCATCTATAAACTTGGGGGCATAGCGCCACTTTTTCAGTGCCTTTAATGATTCTTTCTTAAACTTACTGCCACCTTGTGTGTCGGTAACCACAGGGTCTTTAACAAAGCCCATTTTGTCTATGGTGAAACTCATCGTAGTACTACCTGTTTTCCCCGCTTTGGCATAAGCTAAGGGGTATTTCGGCTCTTTACGAAACAAGGGGGTAGGCTCGATATTATCGTTCCAAGGTGTCATGTCACCGATAGCGATACAATGCTTTGTCGACTTGTCACTTTCACCTTCAAGTTCATATAGCTGAACTAATCTAGCATGTGCAGCAAGCTCATAAGGGTGACTATAATCTAGCATTTCAAACTGCTTAATAACCCCTAAAAATAGCTCTTCTGCCTCGTCATAATCTTTTTCAGCAAAGCGTACATTACCCACTGTGAAACTCGTCAGTACGCGCTTCATTGCTTCTTCCGGCAATAAGTCGGCATAGCTCTGTTGAGCATCAAAGGCGTAATCACGTACCTTAGGCTTGTAATAAGGGGTATTAACTAAACGCTCAAAATAAGCCATTTTGGTGTCGGCAAGCAACATGGCATGGTCCGAAGCTTCGGCAATTTCCAGTGCCTCATCTAAATAATTACGAGCCTCTTTAGCGCTGACTGCATCGCTTAACCCTAGAAGCGGATCGATTAGCTCTATTGCTTTGTCACCGTAGTTTTTACGGTAAGTCGTTAGCGAGACTTGGTACAACTCAAACGCCTGTAGCTTTAACTTTTTAGCCTTAATCTCGTTTTCTTCTTCAAAGGTATTTTTGGGTAAGTTCACAATCAAGGCATTACCCGCATTTAGCGCTAATATTGCTGTATCTAGGCTATCAGGCCCAAACTTAAGCTTACCAAGCTCGTAAGACTTTAGTGCATATAGCTCAATATTCGCTTCATCCTTTGAGGTCACCGCGGCTTTGTAGGCTGAATACGCGTCACCAAACTCAGAGGCAAAGGTTTGAGGTGATAAAATTAGGGCACTAACAAATATGGCGGCACAAAATAGCCTTTGTCCGGCTGAGTTTCTTTGGCGAGAAAAATCACTATTTGTTGCAGTTTTTCCTTGATTAGACGGAAGTAACATGAAAAATCCTTATTCACTGTTATTAGCTTTTCTTATTATTTTTAGCAAAAGCAGTTTTTGTACAACTTTTGCACTATCAGAGTCCAAATTAACATAGCGACAGACTGGGAAGCAAGTCGCCACTTTCTAGTCAATAAAGAGCAGCTAAATTAAAAATCACAGGCTTACACTGCATCTTTGACCTTACTCGTCAATTTTTAGCTATTAATTGTGTGTGGGTCCGCTTCATTATCCAGCCCATCCAGATAGCTAACACAGTGCTACAAGTGGCCAGTGAGATCCACACGCCTGTCACTCCAAATGCCCAGGCAAACACACATAAAATAGCAGTAAACAGGATCAGCTTAGCCCCGGTTAAAATCGAGGCTTCTTTTGAATAATTGATTGCTTGAAAAAATGATGCACCCACTAATAACATGCCTTCCATAGGTAAGCCCCAGAAATACCAGCGCATGCCCTCGATTGCAATCGGCGTAAGTAAAGCATTGTCACCGGCAAAGATATAAACAAAAAGTTGCGGCACAGAATAGATAAAAACTAAGCCTAAGATGGCACATACTAAGGTCACTGAAAAAGCCAGCTTGAGCGCCTGTTTAACCCTGTCGAAGCGCTTGGCTCCCGCATTAAAACTTAAAATTGGCTGCACACCAAAGGCAATACCTTCAAACAAAAGATAGAAGAAGGCTTCGGTATAACTCACCACACCATAAGCCGCCACGTGCAAAGGCGTACCCACGGTTAAAAACGCCACATTGTGTAGCGTTAGCACCACTGTCAAGTACATGTTCATCAAGAAACTGGGGAAACCGACACGTATGATATTGACGCAGTGATCCCATTTAAGTTTCATCTGCTCAAGGTTAATGCCTATTGCGGTTTTACTGCTGAAGAAATGCTGTAAACACAGAGCCCCTGTGACGGCTTGAGAAATCATGGTGGCTATCGCAGCCCCCATTAACCCATAGGGGAACACCACGATTAACAGCCAATCGAGCACAGTATTTAACACGCCACCTAAAATTAGCACAAAGGTCACGAATCCAGGGCGGCCGTCATTACGCAGTAATGTAGCAAAGGCCATTGACACTATAGGGAAGGTGCCTAAAGCAAAATACCAAAAAAGATAGTCGTCAGCACTACTGAGGATCTCGCCCTCTGCGCCGAGCATCATCAAGATATCTCGAGAGAAGTAGCAGCCGAGTACCGTCGTGATAAGTCCCGAGATAAGGCACAAGCTAAAAGTATTACCTAAGATCTTACGCGCAATATGCGGCTCACCTTGCCCCTGATGAATGGAGACTAACGCCGCTCCGCCCATGCCTAAAGTCGCACCTACCGCATAGAGAATGGCTGCGATAGGATAAGCCAAAATCATCCCAGCTAAACCGACTTCCCCCAAGTAATGGCCAATAAACATGCCATCAATAGTGACGTATATTCCCGTCACTAACATAGACAGGATTGTCGGTATGCTATAACGCCAGAACAGTTTTGCGATTGGTTCGGTGATCATTGGCGAGTCTGTTACGACTCGATTAGATTCGGCCGGCAGCATAGGTTGGCTCATGGTCATTCTCTTATTATTGTTATTATTTTCGCTGTTCTACAAATGTTTGACTGACAAATCATGCTCTAGTGTTTAATCGCTATTAAGAAACTTAAAATAGTCGCGAGGTAACATGCAGCCGATAAAAATAGTTTTTAAATTAATAACTGAACTCAAGTAACTGAACTCAAATAACTGGACTCGAATAATTAGAGATCAATATCTAGCTAAAGGCCAAGCCGTGAAGAAAGGCCCAGCAAAGCCACCTCAACACTCTCTATATCGATTTCGGACATAGACAATATTTCGATACGAGAATCCATCGCATCGTCGAGCTCTACGATAGATAATTCAGACTCTACACAGTTAAAGCCTGCAATCCCCTCTTCGGTGATCATCACGGCTTTAAGCCGAGGAACATGCAAACTTTTTATAAAGCCCAGTAATTTGTCAAAGTCGAACTCATAGCTTGGGTCAAAGACCCAACCACAGCTGTAAAACCCATCGCCTTGATTGGTCTTTCGCAGCAAACCGCGCTCATCAAATTCAATGTGTTGCCCAGAAGATAGCTCTGCTGCTGGCTCTGAAAATAGCGGGCTATAGTTAATATCTATTAAGCGAGGAGCCTTTACACTTGGCGAACTCGGTCTCAAAATTGTTGGCTTATTTTCTGAGCTTATTGCATTTGTTAAAGTCGAGCCTTTATGGGGCCTTTCTAACAGTGACATAATCGAAACACTCAGCTCTGCGGCCAGCTTGAGGCTCCAAGGCATAATCGGCACTGTATCAGTATCAGTATCAGTATCAGTATCAGTAGATTGAAGTGTCGTGCCAGTGGGAGTAATTAAATCTAGATATTTAGCTAATTCTGTTATTAATGAAGCAGGGTAACTATCGGCTTTACTCGCCAAAACAACATCGGCAACTTGTAGCTGTTGATTAAAAATTTCATGCTCAGTATAACGGCTATCATTGAGCTTTCTCGCGTCCACTAAGGTCACACAGGCTTTCATCGCCAACACTTGCCGATAATGGGGTTGAGTTAACACCTTTAGTACCTCTTTAGGATGCCCTAGCCCCGTTGGTTCAATCAGCAATCTATCAGGCTTAGCTTTGGCTATTAGCTGATTTATCGCCACCTGCATAGGCACTCCCGCCGCGCAGCACATACAACCGCCCGCCACCTCTTTGATCTGAATTTGCTCAGAGTCTGAATCGAGTAACCCAGCATCAATCCCTATTTCACCAAACTCATTGACCAGTACAGCCCACACTTCTCCCTCAGGCTTATGCTGTAACAGAGCCTTAATTAAGGAAGTTTTACCGACACCTAAAAAACCGGTAATGACATTGGTTGGGATAATTTTCTGGATCATAGCTAGGCTCTATCTATCGAGTAGCCTGAGATTCTAATCGTTAATCCAATCTAATGTCACCCCAAAACCGGGAGTTAGCCAAAATTATATAGCTGGCTATTTTCCAATCAAGATTTAAGCCATATGCTATGCTGATTACAGGTAAATCATAGGCTTGCCAATGGAATGATAGGAAGCAATGTTTAAAAAACTGATATTAAGCTTACTTTGGCTTACAGCACTAGTCATCACACCGTTTTGTTATTCACAGACTTGGTCTGATATTGATAAACCCAGCCTGACACCATCGAGCCAAGCACTCGACTCTAGTGTGAATGCACTACCCGATATTCACCTAGCAAGCCAGCGCGATCAAAACCGGGCTGCAAACTTGCTTATACAGCTTTTTAATGAACAAGCACTGCACACTATTAAGCTAAAACAACAATTACAGGCATTTAAAAAATCTCCCTCAACAACGACTTGGCAGCAAGTTCAGCAAGTTAAACTGTCCTTAGATAATCTAAGCGCCAATAAGGCCAAATTACTTCAGTACATTAGCCCTAACCTCAATGATAAATACACTGGATTTGGCCCAGATGGTGTACGCCAGATTATACTTGAAGCTCAAATTAGTGAGGCCAACGCGAGCTTTGCCTTTGTCTCACAAGTAAAAAACCTAAAAGCCTTCGCTAACGATCTAACAGTCTCCCCCATTCCGCTGATCGTACTTATCATCAAATCAGCTCTCGTCTTAATAATTCTCAAGTGGTGGCTCAAAGTAGGCCCAATATTTATCGTGTCGCGACTCGATAAAACTAGGATGGCTCGCCTCAAACGAGAACCTATTAGTAACATTTTTTGGCGCTACCTCAATAAAGTTCACATTGTTATCGCTTGGTTCATTGCTGCCTCCGTATTGCTGAACTTATTTGCTCGCCTACCAGGACTTGGCAATATCAGCTACCTAAGCGTTGTGGTTTATTGGGCATTTAGCGCTGCGATTATTATCCGCCTTATCAACGAATTTACCGCTCACCATAGCCGCTATAACAACCAGTCTGAAATTGTTGAGCTTAGAGTCAAAACGGTAAAGTATTGGGTACGGTTGTTTATGGTGTCTGGGATCATTCTCAAAACTACAGAGATGAGTGTTTATCAAGGAGCCATTTACGCTTGGGTGAAGACATTTATCGGGCTCGCCCTACTCATCTTACTGATTAAAACCTTAAGAGATTGGCGTCAAATCATCTTCAACCAGTTGAAGCAAAATGATGATCACCCTAACTACATCAAGTGGGCGATCAAAAATGAAAACAATTGGTTATTTTCTCCTGTGGCAACCTTACTTGGGGTTTTTAGACTATTTAACCAAAGAGCCTTTCAAGAGTTATTTAACAATCTGTCACGCTATCAAAGCTTTAAGCATGCGTTAGCCTACTTCTTTAGAGTTGAGGTAGCCAAGCAGAGCCAAGCAGATAAAGAAAATACCAATATGGTTCGTGTTAAAGGTGACGAAGCCTTTTTGTATGTCATGCCTGGCCATGAAGAGAGTGAGCTTGTGGAAGAGTATGCTAAGACTGAGCTCGATGAACTCGCGCGCTACGTTCTTGCCCCAGTTCCGGCATTAGCTTTAGTCTATTCGGAGCGAGGCTTAGGGCTAACCACACTATTTAAACGCCTAATACACCGTGCCAACTCAGAGTATGCTATTTATTTAAGCTGTCCATACGGTGGTTATTCACCATTGATCCAACAACTCAATATTGCCTTAGGGCTTGAAGAAGATGGTAATGAAGCAGCCCTTATTCAACACTTGCGGCAATCTGAGCAGCGATACATTATTTGTATCGATAATTGCCAACGATTAGTTAGCCCTAAAGTTGCGGGGTTAACCGATCTGATGAAAATAACTAAACTGCTACGCCGCGGCCGTAATCAGCATGGCGCGGTTTTAGGTATTGAACAGTCGGCTTGGCGCTTTATCGACCGCGCAAGAGGCGAGCGCTTACTATTTGATAAAGTCATTGCCATGCCACGTTGGAATGAGAAACAAATAGCCACCTTACTAAGTAGCCGTATCACTATTGAAGGTGAGTATTCTTTAAGCTTTGAAGGACTCAAATTACCTAAGCAATGGGATGAACAAGAGCTAAGTGAGCAACAGCGAGCCGAACAAGGTTTCTACCGTATTTTATGGGACTACTCCGATGGCAACCCAACAGTTGCATTGCGATTCTTTAGAATGTCTCTTAATAAAGATAAAACCAGTGGCAAAGTATTTGTCAGAATATTTACCGCCCCTGATGCTAAAGAACTCGAAAACATGCCGAAACCAATGCTAGCGGTATTACGCGCCATCGTGCAGTTGGAAGTTGCTTCAGCGGAAGAACTGTCAGATTGTACTCAACTTGGATTCTCCGAGGTGTTAAATACACTACGCTATTTTCAAAACCGTGGCTTTGTGGAATTAGTGGATGATAAGGCAAGGATTTCAGCACACTGGTTTAGATACATAACCAATACACTACATAACCAACATTTATTGGTGAAATAGATGAAAAGCTCTCAACACTTACCGCGCGTAATCGGCTTAGCTGCACTTTGTATCACCACGCCTGCCTGGGCTGAAACCACAACAGCAAACTTAGACAGTCTGACAGAAATTGCCAGCTTGATCCGCTGGAGTGGCGTATTCATGTCGATAATTGTGGTATTTATTGCCTGGCTAATGCTTAAATTCACGCAAAATCTGGTCGACTCTATCGGTGCCCAGTTTGCCCAGCGACGTATGCTTGCCCAAAAGCTGCAATCCTTCTTTCAATTCTTTATCTATATGACCGCGGGGATCTCAGTATTTATGCTGAGTTTTAGAGTCGATGATAGAGTGCTTACCCTTATTGGTGGCACCTTAGCGGTATCAGTCGGCTTTGCGATGAAAGATCTAGCAGCATCCTTTATTGCCGGGCTCACTGTCATGATAGACAGACCCTTTCAGGTTGGCGATAGAGTCACATTTGAGGGCCATTACGGCGATATCGTCACCATAGGGCTACGCTCCGTCAGAATGTGTACTTTGACCGATGACATTATTACCATTCCCAACAGCAAGTTTCTAAGCGATGTGGTTGTTAGTGGTAACTATGGCGCTTTAGATATGCAGGTCGTCATCCCCTTCCATGTCGCGCTGGACCAAGACCTTACTTTAGCCTGTGACATCATTCGTGAAGCTGCGGCATCGAGCCGCTATATCCACCTGCCAAAACCTATTGTGGTACTTGTGAAGCAAGATATTAGTGATAATTACTTCGCGATTAAGCTTACGCTTAAAGCCTACGTGCTAGATATCAAATATGAAAAGCTATTTGAAACAGACATTACCCTGAGGGTTATGCAGGAGTTTAAAAAGCAGAATATCTGCCCGCCAACAATTATGCAAAGCACCAAGATATACCGTTAAAAGGACTCATGAGCCGCAGTAACGACTCAGTATTAGCCTGCAAACTGATACTGAGCTATTTAAGGTAATGGGTATCGATATAATCGCACCACAGATCTGAGTCTAATTCGGGTAAGTCATTATCGCCTCTAATTCCCAGTCTAAACTCTACCACTGAGCGCCACTCTAGCGAGCCAAGATCGGGGCCGTGGCCTTGACCATCGCCAGTGATAATTTGTTGTGCCACTTTTTCAAACCAAGCAGGTTCACAAGCTTGAATATCTAACCGCGCATCAGTAGCCTCATTATTCACGCTAGTCGCTTTAGCGGCCGTATCTTTCGGGTCTATTTGCGCACATCCACAAAATAGCACTACCGCAACAATGCTAACCACACCATAGATTTTAATCACTGAAATCGACTCCAAATTAATTAATAACGATAACACTATCAAATCATGCACATATTAAGGAGGGCTTAAATACAACTAACTTAGCTTCCTGCCAACCTTCAGCTAAAAACCACAAAAAAAAATCACAAAAAAATCACAAAAAAAACACCGAATACCAACCACACAGCAACAGCAAGGAAACGCAACTGAAACACCACAACAAAGTGTGTTGATAATTTCAACATATAGATGCTCATCTATCCAAGATTTATATTCATCCAATATACAGCTGTATAGAATATCAGCGAAGCTCAACTAAATGAGCTCGTTATTATAATTACAATTGATGGGTCAAAACATGAAATTACTTAAAACTGCAGCTGCTGCTGCGATATCTGTTGCGTTATTAGCAGGCTGTAACGATGAAACTAATAACTATCATCCAACTGAGCCGACACCAGATCCTGTTGAACCAGTAGAAAGAGACGGCCGCTTTGCCGCGTATAACTTATCATTCGATCGTACTAGCTTTGAGCAACTTGTTAGTGAGATGACACTAACAACTGAAAAGCAAGACGAATTAATGGATAAGTGGTTCGCCGGAACCTTAACTTCCGAAGAAAAAGAAGTCGCGGAGAAAGTTATTCAGATCCGTAACGTTGCAGCTGTAATTCAAACAGAACGCCCAGCAGTATTGATGATGGGCGAATTCAACAATGATGGTATTGGTGAAAACCAAGATGCTATGGTTGGGTTCCGCCTTAACTACTTGTCTGTACCTCAAAATGGCCTTGGTGCAACGTCTGATGAGAAGAAGATGTTGCAACCTATCCAATTTGGTTACTCTCAAACATTCGCCACTAACACTGGTTTACTTAGCGATTTTGACTTAGATCGTGACGGCAAAATTGCCTTACCTGGTGATGCTTGGGGATTTGGTTTCTATCACGGTCAATACGCATTTGGCCTGATCTCTATGTACCCTATCGACACAGCTAATATCCGTACTTTCCAAAACTTCAAATGGAAAGATATGCCAGGTGAAACCAATCCTACTATCGTTAATTGTGACGACGATAAAAACCCAATTCCTGCTGGTATGAAGTGTGGTGATGAGTGGTACTCAGCTGAAGCTTGGGCAGAAAAACCACTTTCCTCTAAGAACCATGTTGATGTGCCTGTATTAGTCCCAACATCAGACGGCGGCACTCAGTCTGTTCACCTATTAATGTCACACCCGACACCACCAGTATTCGACACCGTGACGAAGAACAATGTACTTCTTAACAGTGCAGAAGTGGCATTCTGGAATGACTATGTATCAGGTTCAGACTACATGTATGACGACAAAGGTCTACAAGGTGGTTTAGCTGATGACGCATCATTTATGATCATGGGCGACCTGAACGCTGACCCTAACGATGGCGATGGTAAAATTGAAACGATTGCTAAGTTACTAGCCAATGACAACATCAACACTCACGCAACTTTAGGTGTTTATGCCCCTAGCAGCTTAGGTGCTGATGAGTGCTTTACTAGTGGCGAATGTGGTGAGTGGGGAACTGGTAGCCCACAATATGTAACGAGTACATTCGGGCTTCGTGTTGACTATGTGATGCCATCAAGCGACCTAAACATCACTGACTCAGGTGTTTTCTGGCCAGCGACCTTCGAAGAAGGTCGTCTACTAATGAATGATGAGCGTGTAGGTAAATATGGTGACGGCAAAGATATTTCATCCGATCACCGCCTTGTCTGGGTTAAAGCGGAGTTCTAATTAAGCCAGTTATTGAGAACATATTCCCAATAAAGCTTAACTTCCATTGAATACAAAACGCGCAATAGAGTCTTTCTACTGCGCGTCTTTTTTGGTTTTCGCAGATTAATTGAAATACTAACTAAATAGAAAACTGCATCGATGGGTTAAAGCAAGCAATAGCTTCCATGCCGATATAGGGGTCACTCGTCCAACACTCTTGCTTAAATTTTTCATAAACCTCTCTAAATGGCGCATGAACCAAGTACTAGTTTTAGCCCATAAAAAAGTGAACATTCTAACTATAGATATGTTCACTTCATTTAGATAAGTATGTCTCTATATACGCTATTTCTTCGCTTTATCTTTTGAGCGACCGTAGCTACTTTTTCCCGACGCTGCGCTGCGGAAATTGCTTTTTCCTACTGCATTTTTTGCCGGGCGATTTTTGTCTTCATACTTACGTTTATTGTGACCCTTCTCTTTTACAGGCTTCACCACCACATCACGATAACGCGCAGGTAGTGGTGCGCCCTCTTCGTAACCCGGTAGGGTAATACGCGGTAGGGTTTGTGCGATTAATACTTCTATCTCTTGCATCATCTCACGATCTTGCGGTGACACAAATGAAATTGCACGCCCAGCAAGACCCGCACGCCCTGTACGCCCAACACGGTGCACGTAATCTTCTGCTGCAAAGGGGAGTTCTAGGTTAATCACTAAAGGCAGCGCTTCGATATCAAGACCACGAGCGGCAACATCTGTTGCTACCATCACGCGTAGCTTGCCAGATTTAAATTCTTCTAATGCACGGTTTCTGGCGCCTTGGGTTTTCTCACCGTGAAAAACCGCGTTTTTCACACCATCAAGTTTAAGCTCTGCATGTAGATGCTCGGCGCTTTCGCGAGTACTCACAAACACCAACACTTGCTGCCAGTTATTACGGCCAATCAGCTCTGACAAAAGCTCTGCTTTACGGCGAGTATCAACTAAGTAAACTTCTTGGGTGATTAAGCTGGCAGTGGCGGACGTAGCCACATTAATCCACTCCGGCGCAATTAACATTTTTTCCGCTAATGTTTTAACTGCGTCACTGTAAGTCGCTGAGAAAAAGAGTGTTTGATGAGCCGAAGCCACCAGCTTCTTCACTTTTTCAATATCGCGAACAAAACCTAAGTCCAGCATGCGATCCGCTTCATCCACCACTAAGTGAGTCACGTTAGACAAATCTAAGCCGAATTGTCCAATATGATCGAACAGACGCCCGGGGGTCGCGACCAAAATATCAACGCCAGCTTGCAGAGCTTTGCGCTGCGGGTTCATGTTTGAGCCGCCATAAACAGCCACCGTTTTAAACGGTAAGAACTGCGCATAGGCGGAAATATTATCTGCAACTTGAATCGCCAACTCACGAGTAGGAGTAAGGACCAGCACCTTAACAGTTGACTGATGTGTAAGCTCAGCTTCGTTAGCTGTAAATAATCCATACTCCTTGATCAAGGTATTAAGTAACGGCAGAGCAAAAGCTGCTGTTTTGCCAGTACCCGTTTGGGCGCAAGCCATAATATCTCTACCTTCCATGGCTACGGGTAACACCTGTGACTGCACTTGCGTCAACTGCTGGTAACCGCGAGCAGAAACTGCATCTAAAATTTTGGAATGTAAATCGAATGCATCAAAGTTCATGGTCGGCTCAATTAGGATTAGTGTAAAGAATGGAAGCAATAAAAGTGAGCGCGGAGTCTAGCAAAATCCCGCGCGAGATTATATAGCCATACGAAGTCAATATAGGTGATTCTGAGTTTACTCAATTTTAGCAACACTATATCGTTTTCTTGGTAAGCAACGCTTAGTTAAGCACATCTGGCTCAGTGTTTCTCTGCGGCCTTGGTAACGCCTAATCAACTGAGGAAGAGCACAGTGTATGCTCGCTCAAGATATTGACTACAGAGCTCACTTTTCGGCAGAGCGATTTTCTACTGGGCTGACATCTTCTGAGCTAATTTCCACCCAACTATTTTCTATCTCAGTATTTTCCATAGGGCTACTTTCTACAATATTATTTTCTATCGTTAAGTTTTCTAAATCAGCTCTGTTTACAGCTGCTGTGTCTAATAAGCTGTCGTCCTTAAGGCCGTCTTCGATAAGTGGATGCTGAGGTATAAGGTAAGCCTGCTCAAACTTTTCAACGGGTACAGGTCTTGAGAATAGATACCCTTGACCAAAGTCACAGCCTGCATTAGCTAAAATTCTACGTTGGTAGTCAGTCTCTACGCCTTCGGCAATGACTTTCATCCCCAGCTTATGGGCCATCACAATAATCGCTTCACATAAGGTGAAATCATCACTATTGCTGTCTAGATTTCGTGTAAAGGACTGATCAATTTTTAAAAAATCTATGTCAAATTTCTTAAGGTATGCCAGCGAAGAATAGCCTGTACCAAAGTCATCAAGTGAGATCTGTATCCCTGAATCTCGATATTGTAAAAGCTTAGATGAGATAGCACTATTGCCATCTAGCAATAACCCCTCGGTGATCTCGATACAGACATTATTATTCGTTAAGTTCAGCGTCTTTAACAGATTCACCCAAGAGTTTAAGCTCTCACCTTCATCCCTAAACTGAACCGGAGACTTGTTAATACTAATCTGCACTTCTATGCCAAAACGATCGCGCCAGAAAGCACTCTGACGGGCCGCTTGCTGGAAAACCCAATTCCCTATCTCAATAATGAGCCCAGTCTCTTCGGCGACGGCAATAAACTCTATTGGCGATACCAGACCACGTTTAGGGTGACGCCAGCGGATTAAGGCTTCGGCCTTAAGTTCCTCCCCCCCCTGTAAACTGACAATTGGTTGGTAATAAAGCTCAAATTCATGGTTGGCAATAGCAGAGCGAAGGTCTTGGATCAGACGCATTCTATATTTGGCGTATCGCTGCATGGATGGCGTAAAGTAATGAAAACGATTTCGCCCTTCATCTTTAGCGGCATACATTGCCTGATCGGCGTGCTTTAATAACCCTTCAATAGTTGAAGCGTCATCAGGGTAGAGCGTAATGCCAATACTGGCACTGATATAGGCTGTCTCTTCCCCTAAGTTATAGGGTTCGGCAATGCGGCTTAAAATGTGTTTCGCTACTTTATCGACCCCTTTAATATCGGTCACCCCAGATAAAACAACCGTAAACTCGTCTCCACCAAGCCTTGCTACTACATCAGACTCTCTAATACAGGCTTTAAGTCGCTTAGCAGCTTCAGATAGCAACATGTCTCCCATATCGTGGCCAAGAGTGTCATTAACTTCTTTAAAGTAATCTAAATCTAGAAACATCAATGCAAAGTGCTGCTCGCGGCTGTCAGATTTTAAGATCTCCGCATTAAGATAATCGAGCAACATACGCCGATTGGGTAGGCCGGTTAATGGGTCATAATTCGCCTGTTTCCAGATTATTTTTTCGGCTTGCTTCTTTTCTGAGATATCTGAGAACAGGGCTACGCGACGCAAAGTTTGCGCTTCTGCATCAAACAAGGCATTCAGGGTTAACCAAACCACAAACTCTTCACCGTTTTTACGCTTTAGCCAAACCTCTCCTTGCCACCGGCCCTCCTCTTCTACTGCCATGTGCATCTGCTCATAGGCACTACGATTATTACGATTACACTCTAATATCGTGATATTTTGATTTTTAACTTCGGATTCGGTGTAACCAGTAATATCAGTAAATGCAGCATTAATATTGATAATCAAGCCTTGCTCATCCTGCACACTCATAGCTTCACGGCTATTGTTATAAACTGAAGCAGCAAGCTTTAATGATTCTTCCACGCGTTTTCTATCTGTAATATCTGTATGTATGCCGCACATTCTTAATGGGCGACCACTTTCGTCGCGGCTCATCACTTTTCCAGAATCTAAAATCCATAATGTTTCACTTGCTAAGGTGCGAATGCGGTATTCGATTTTATGCTGCTCTGTTTCACCACTTAGATGCGCTTCTATGGACTCTACCACTCTGACTCGGTCTTCTGGATGAATCGAGTCAATCCACATATTTTGCTGCCGATTAAGGGTATCGACATCACAGCCTAGTAAGGCGGCACAGTGCTCATTCCGCTCTATGATATCGTGACTAATATCCCAATCCCAAAAGCCTAATTCACTGCTACCGAGTACCAAGCCCAATTGCTCCTGACTAGCAAGCATCTCTTTCTCAGCTTCTTTCTGTGAAGTGCGGTTTAAAAAACCTGTAATAATCAATTCGACTCTAGATTGCGCTCTTTGGCAGGCCACTGTCATATGGGTATAGACAATTGTCTCATCTTTAGCGGTAAGACAAAGATCAAGCTCAAACTCGTTAATCCCTCCGTCTAGCATCCTTAAAAGCTGATGCTTATAGCGTTTAAAATCATCAGCAGACATAAGATCAGACCAAGTTAAACTAAGCAGCTCTTGCTCGGTATATTTAAGCATCTGACACAAACTTGAGTTCACCTTAATCCATTCATGAGCAATATCGGTAATTGCTATCCCCATATTTCCGCTCTGGAAATGTGACTTAAACAGCAAGTGGTCCTGCAACTTTATTTTTTGGTCTCGCTCTATCTCTATACGCCTAGATAGCAATATTCCAAGTAAAACGGTAGTGATTGGAAAGATGGTAAGAAAGGGGACTGTGATCTGTTTCATTAGGTTAATGGCGATTTCAGTGGGCATGGTCAAGCCCCAGAGTAGAGTCACACTATGGGTCATCAAGCCAAAGGCAAAAAGCTCGCTAATGCGGATATCACTGATATCACCTTTGCGGTACCTCCCCCAAAGATACCCCATAAGCCCTGAGGTCACTATGGTGCCAATACCTGACCATACAGCTATGCCACCTTCACTAAGCCGATATAGACAGCTAATAATTACAGCGACTAAAGTTGGCACGCCACCAAAGAATAGACCGCAGATACTTAAAATAACCGTTCTTGAGTCAATAAAGACGCCGTTACTGTGCTGCCAAGGCATCAGCATGACGGACACAGTAATTACCGCGACTAGAACACCTATGCCTACACGCCATAATAAATCTAGTGAGCGTTTATGATTACGCGGAAACGCGTCATACACGAGAACTATCGCGAGTAATAATGCAGCATTTTGTATAAGAGAGAGAATTAAGCCTTGATCCATAAGAAGCTATTCATCCTTGATATTTCTTTTAAGGGTCGATGTTTTTTGTAATCAATTAACCTATCTAGAAGACGAGTATTTAAGCCTGACAGACTATCGTTTGAGCCAACAACTCTCTTACCTCTCTATAGCAGGTTTCAGAAAGTGTGTAATTCACTGTCAGTATAGGAAATTATTCGAATCAGCGTTATTTTTAGACGACTACCTTTACAAAGATAAACACTAAAGAACTAAAGTTCAAAGGTATGAGACGATTTTTTATTCAAAATTATTACATATGAGTATAAAACAGAAAGATAAAATGAGGCCTTAACCAGCCTCTAATAAATTAAAAGCTGTGTTTAATGCAAGACTTTATTAATCGAGAAGAGAAGGTTAGGAGCTAACCTCAAGGGAAGCTGTCCCCTCAAGAATCTAAGTCAATTAGCCCCTAATCCTTTATAGAGAATTAACCAGCTTGATGGGTGACTAGGCTCGGCCTGAGTAAGTTGTCATGCACAGGGCAACGATGGCAAACTGTATCAAGAAACTCACTCTTTTGCGCATTAAATAAGGGTTCTTGATTCATTGTGGCATCCATATCTACTGTGATGTCAATGTGCTTAAAGCCTACGGGGTCGTAGCTCGCTTTTCCAAGTAGTCCAGCTGTATTTAATTGTGCCTTAATCGATACATCAAAATGATTAAGTGTAATGTTCTGCTCTCTCGCAACCATTCTAGCTATGGTAGAAATGCATCCTGCTAGAGAGAAAATAAATGTCTCTAACGGATTAGCGCCTTCATTACCTGCTGTAGGCTGATCTATGACAAGTTGGTGATCTCTCACTTGAGCGGTAACTTTCCAGCCCTCACCCATGTGTGTTTTAACTTCAACGCTCTTTTCTGGCATTTCAACATCACTCCATTAGTTTTATTTCAATGAGGTTATTCTAATGAACATTTAAACCAAAACTCAAGCGCAATTCACAGTTTGCCGAATTTATCAGTTAGTCGTTTACAGATTATTTACTGTGATAGACTGATAAGCCAATCTCTACACTGGCACACATAAAACCAATCACTATGTCACAAATTCATACCATACAGGCTAATAAGTCTGATACTAAGTCCGTACAGTACAGTAAAACCTACAGCTTTCCCGTGCAGATCTATTATGAAGATACCGATTTCTCAGGTGTGGTATACCACCCTAACTTTCTAAAGTACTTTGAACGTGCCCGTGAACATGTCATAGGCGCAAATGACTTAGCCAGCTTATGGGATGAACATAACTTAGGCTTCGCGGTATATCGCAGCGATATGCTTTGTCACGACGGTGTGGAGTTTGCCGATATTATCGATGTTCGAACCAAATTCTTTTTTGAGAGTAAGTACCGTACGGTTTGGTTGCAGGAGATCTGGCGCCCTAATGGCAAAAAGCCCGCCGTGACCGCCCAGATTGAGATGATCTGCATGAATAAGAAACGTCAACTAAGTCCTATGCCACAACAGTTAATTGCTCGTTTAGGTGAAGCTTTTTCTGAAGCCGTTATATTTTAGCTTTTTGGCTGGTGGCTCTATCTGATGGCTTAATTGCAGCGACAGCACAATTTAAGATTAGGGTAAGTCTCAACCCCCTTGATTTCGACACCAGCGACTTACCTTTATCTTAGCTGCTTAGGCCTTAAACAGCTACTAGCCTAGTCAAAGGCAAGCCTTAGCTCGCCCGACTTATTTTCGACCACCGTGCTCCCAGTTCTCTCGCTGTTAAGGGCTTAGAAAAAATATCACCTTGAATTTTATCCACGCCCATATCAAGCAATATCTGTAAAACATCCTCAGTTTCCACCCCTTCAACTGTCACCTTAAAACCAAGACCTTTGGCTAGTCGAATACTGGTATCCATTATGTGACGAGCCCTAACATCGACCTCAAGATTTTCTAAGAAAGCTTTATCAATCTTTACTTCATCGACTGGCAAATATTTAAGGTAAGCTAAAGATGAATGACCTGTCCCAAAATCATCGATGGCAACATCAACCCCCAAATGACGCAGACGTTTAATCGTTACAACCGCCCCATCTAAGTCTTGCATCAACTTACTTTCAGTGATCTCTATTGAGATGGCATTCGCCTTTAATTGATATTGCTCAAGTCTGGCTTCTATACCAGTAATCAAAGAGGCGTTACCTAGATCTTGGGTCGATAAGTTTACCGCTACCTGAAGCTTAATATCACTTTGGCGCCATAATGCTTGCTGTGCAAAGACTTGATCTAAGGCCCATTGGCTAACGATATCGATCATCCCGGAATATTCGGCTAGAGGAATAAACTCAGCAGGCGATATATTGCCCAATAAAGGGTGTTGCCATCGCATTAATGCCTCAACTTGCTGGCTGTCCCCTTTAGGGAAGCTTTGCTTCGGCTGATACACCATATAAAGCTCGCCATCACGCAGTGCCTTAGCAAGACTATTAATAATCGACACTTCTCTAAGCTGCGCCGCATCATCCCCTAACAAATATTCAGAGAGTGCTACATCGTGGGTCTTGGCTTTCTTCAGCGCTAAGTCGAGTCGTCGCAACATGGTACTGATATCACCATGAAAAGGCTTTAGCGCCAAGTGCCCCATTTGCACTCTTGTCGTTATGATGCTGCCAAAAATATCGTAAGGTAGCTGCAGTTTATCTATGATCTGCTGCAGTTGTGGCGGCGTCATTTCGTTAGTAAAGTAGATAAGAAATTCATCTTCATTCATCCTAGCGATTAACGAACCTTCAGGGGCTAGACTCTTCACCCGCCCCGCCATTTGCTTTAATAACTCATCACCAAAGTTAAAACCAAATAGATCGTTCACATACCGAAAACGATAGATATCGAGTAATACCAAACTGCCATTATTTAACGGCATTAAGGCCGCCATTTTACGCTTCATGCTCAATCGATTATCAAGCTCGGTAAGCTTATCTCTTTCTGATTGCTTACTTTGGCTATAAAGGGTGGTGAAGAGATCTTTTAAGCTGAGGAGTTTAACTGTTAAAGAAGTATTAGTAGCTGGGAGCTTCATCCCGTTGAGCACAAGAGACTCAAAAAACTTATTGAGTTGACGATGCAGTCTAAACAGCCACAAAAGTGCACTCACTAACAAAACAAGTAGCAATAAACACACAGTGGAAATCATCCAAAAACTGTCCATCGATGAGTACTTTTACCGTTATAAAATCTCAATTTAGTCTGTTATAAACTATAGTGCCTGCAAACGACTGCGCCAGCACACACCATAGTTTAAGCTTTCATAGCTACAGCACTTAAGGTCTATCTATGCACTACTGTATCTATGCACTACTGTATCTATGCATTACTGTATCTATGCATTACTGTATCGATAACTAACTTATTCGTAACTCGCCTTAATCGATTGGTAAGCCTCTTGGAATGTATCACCCGCTAACTCGTCAGGCGATACAGGTAAACCACGCTCGATAAAGACTGCCATTCTTTGCTCTAAATCGACGCCGGCTCTTAGCTCGCCGGTATAGAAAGCCGCTGCACGAATAAAGTCTAAGTAACTCACTTGTTCAGAGTTATAGGTGAGATCTGCCCAACGTTCGACCACTTGCATTACATCTGGCGAAAACTCCCAACTCTTAAGCACCGCGCGCCCTAGTGGACCCTGTAACTTCTTAACCAAGGCGCGTAATAGCTCTATGCTGTCAAAAAGTTCTGGCTGAGCTTCTGCTTCTGTCAATACAGGCAGAGCACCAATATTATGCACCAGCCCTGCAAGGGTCATGGTGTCAAAATTGAGCTTACTCTCTGGGTGCTTCTTATTATAAAGCTGTAACATGGCACAAGCGGCAGAGGTCACATCGATAGATGCGCTCCACACCTCATCCATTACCTCCCAAACCATCTGGTTGGTAGAGATAAACAGCTGCTCCATCGCAATGGATGTCACAATGGATTTAATCTGCGTCAAGCCAATTCGATTAATAGCCGCATTGACGTTATCAGCGGGGATCCCACGACTGTACATAGCACTATTAGCAATGCGAATCACCCTGGCCGATATGGCCGCATCCTGACCAATAATAGTCGCGACATCTTTTAGACTGGCATCTTCTTGCCCCACTACCTCCTGCACCCGCATCGCAACTTCTGGCAATGTCGGTAACACTAAGGCATCGGACTTTAATTTTTTTAACAAACCAACTAATACTTGATGCTCTGTAGACATCTCAACTCCCTTATAACTCGTATTAATTTGCAGCGAATCGAGTATAACAGTAGAACGCTTTGAGGTACGTGCAAAATGCTATTTATGGGTCAATACTTAAGCAAGTGTCGAGATTAAGATTAAATCGCCTAAAAAATGATACAGAGATCACAAGATCTTATAATAAACGACTCTGATCGGCTCAAATCCACTTATTATATGCGGCTGACTTTCTTGCATTAGCATACCTGCATTCAGTAAAATGCGCGGCCGATTGTCGAATCCTTATCCGTTAACAGAGAAGCTATTATGTTTAAACCTGAGCTATTGTCCCCTGCTGGCACATTGAAAAATATGCGTTACGCCTTTGCCTATGGCGCCGATGCTGTTTATGCCGGCCAGCCAAGATATAGTCTTCGCGTACGTAATAACGACTTTAAAATGGAAAACCTCGCTGCGGGTATTAAAGAAGCTCACAGCCTGAATAAAAAATTGTATGTGGTTAGCAACATTGCGCCGCACAACGCCAAGCTTAAAACCTATATCAAAGATATGGAGCCAGTGGTTGCTATGCAGCCTGACGCGTTAATCATGTCAGACCCTGGTCTTATCATGATGGTACGTGAAGCGTTTCCAGACCAAGTGGTGCATTTATCAGTACAAGCCAATGCCATTAACTGGGCATCGGTTAAGTTCTGGGAATCTCAAGGCATTAAGCGTGTCATTCTTTCTCGTGAGCTTTCACTAGATGAAATCGAAGAAATTCGCCAACGCTGCCCAGATATCGAACTAGAAGTGTTCGTACATGGCGCGCTATGTATGGCTTATTCTGGACGTTGTCTATTATCTGGTTACATCAACAAGCGTGATCCTAACCAAGGAACATGCACCAATGCTTGCCGCTGGAAGTACGATGTACATGAAGCGCAGCAAACTGAAACTGGCGACGTAGTGCCAGTTAACCCAGCAGTGCAAATTGAAACACCGACATTAGGTACAGGTCAGCCATCTGACCAAATCGTATTGCTACAAGAAGCCGGTCGCCCAGGCGAATACATGCCAGCGTTTGAAGATGAGCATGGTACTTACATCATGAACTCAAAAGACTTACGTGCAATTCAACACGTAGATCGTTTGACCAAGATGGGCGTCGACTCACTGAAAATCGAAGGCCGTACTAAGTCATTCTATTACGTTGCACGTACTGCCCAGCTTTATCGCCAAGCGATTGAAGATGCTGCAGCTGGTAAAGACTTTGACCGCACACTAATGCATAACCTTGAAGGTCTTGCACACCGCGGTTACACCGAAGGTTTCTTACGTCGACACGTGCATGATGAATACCAAAACTACGATTATGGCTATTCAATTAGCGATACTCAGCAGTTTGTCGGTGAGTTTACCGGCAAGCGTAATGAAGCTGGCCTTGCTGAAGTTGATGTGAAGAACAAGTTCCTAGTGGGCGACAGCGTTGAAGTGATGACGCCACAGGGTAACTTAACCATCAAAGTTGATAGCCTAATTAACCGTAAAGGTGAAAGTGTTGAGGCCGGTCTAGGTTCAGGTCACTTTGTATTCCTAGACGTACCAGCTGGTGTTGAGCTTGAAAAAGCGGTGTTACTGCGTAACTTGCCACAAGGCCAAGATACCCGTAACCCACACCAGCCAACTGCTTAATTCAAGTCGTTAAGTTAGCTGAGTACTCAGTTTTTTCAGTAAATTAATCAGCGAATAACATAAGGCCTCCAAAGTGGAGGCCTTTTTGTAAGTTAGATTTTCAAGCTAATAACCGACTAAAAACTCACTCTGGCTCTCAAGCCAATAACCCAAGTGTCTTTCTCAGTTGAAATAGCCGGGTTATCAATATATTGAACATTAGGCGTTAGCTGCACAAATTCACCCAAGCTCATGTTGTAATACAGCTCTGAGGTAAATTGCTTGTCGTCAGTAACGCCATAGGCCTTGCCTAAGTTTTCATTCACTTCACTGAAATTAATCGCAAAACCTAAGTTATTTTTCTCACCACCTAAACCAAAATAGCCAAGCCCTAGCGTTAGCGATTTATCGTAAAGCGCAACGTCCCCCTCCGATATACCACCTCTAACAAACGGCATTATTTGAGGTGTAACAAAGAAGCTAGCGGAAAAGTTAACCCCTTGGCCACTTTCACTTGGTTGAGTGAGGTTATGTTGAGTGCCGCCGTCCATATGCCACAAAGTCACATGCACATTGTCGGTATAGATATGCTCTTGTGATGCCGTCCAGCCAAGCTCAAATGTGGTAAACAGCTTATGATCATTAAATAGCGTGTCAAAGCCATCTAATGGTTTATCTGATTTACCTTTGGCATCCGCTGCGCCGGCAATAATATAAAAATTATCATCGAGCATATGGCCAATAGCCAATCCTAAAATGCCGTCATCGGGTAAACCTAGTGCGCCAGCCCCAGTGCTAAATGCCAAGTTGGTAAAACCTGTCCAAGGACTCGCTAATGCGTAGGTATCGACATAATCAGAGGTATCTAAATACCCAGCCATTAAGGCGGTTTTTCCTTGATTAAATTGCTGCTTCCAATAGAGGTTGGTCAGCCGTCCGCCTTGATCGCTATATGCTGGACCTATCATGCCGATATAGCCAAGTCCCGGCTCAATAAATGAGTAGGCTTTCGGAGCAGTATCGGTATAAGCATGTCGATGCTCAACCTTCCAAACAAGCCCGCCCACATTGCCGCTCTCTAAGCCTGTTAAGTTCCAAGAGCCATAAAACCGAGCCACACCAGCGACAGAGTTATCAGCTCCGCCTTCGGTAGGTGAGCTTGCCGATAACCCCAGAACTTGATAATCAAGCCCCAGATTCAGGTTGTGCTCACTGGCTAGATTTTCTCTCCAAGACTCTTTCTTACGCGTGTTGTCTTTAATAGTGTTATCAACCGTATTTGGGCTACCAAAGCTGGTGCTGGCATAACTCGCAGCACTAAACAAACTGACAGTACAAGCCAAACTTGCTCCAATCAATAACGACATTCGCATGGTATTGGTATTCATATTAGTATTCATATTGGTTTCCTTAATAGCTCACTCAACTCCATGTGTACCAATCAACTAATGAGCATGACCTTTATGATCTAGGCTGCCTTGCTGATCTGAGCCCGTTACAGGATTAGAGAACTCATCAGCGTAATATTTCTCAATCGTTAATGCTTCCATGGCGTAGCCCATAGTGACATTCATCTTGCCATCAACCAGTTGCACCAACTCAGTTTGTTTCTCTGCGTTAATCGTACCGACCACAGTCACTGGAAATTGTACATTCTCAACTTCAAAGCCAGCAGCAAAGCTGAGTTTCACAATCTGATTTGCCGCTGGTGGTGGCATATGAATGCACGCTCCTGCATAGGGTAATAGTAAAAACTCAGTTGCTTTCACGCCGTTAAATTTTGTCGGCACCACAAAGCCTGACATGCTAACCTGCTTACCATTCACCTGAGTATTTAAACTCTCTGCTTTTCGCTGCGCAAGCGACATATAGCGCGCTCTAGCATCAAGCGCTGTATCAACATCAATGCCTTCATCGCTCAAATGTTGACGTGCTTTGCTGACACTTTCTTGATCTAAAGGCTTAGCGCTATCTTGAAATTGGATAACAGTCGCCAGCAATCGTTTTTGACTCTCTGTTACATCAGGTAAGCGAACATCTTGCTCGTTGATGATTGGCGCCAGCACTTGCCATTCAAGTGCTTGCACTGCAGGCTGTTGTACATTAACTGCAGCATCTGGTATTTCAGAGTCAGCATGAACTACAAAAGATAAGCCCAACAACATTAATAATACTTTCTTCATCGCGCCCTCTAGAATTTCGGTTTTCCCCATTCGCTTTTACAAAAAAGTTTCACAAACAGGCTTCTACAAATGGGCATTTACAAACCGAATTTGACAAACCCGCTGGTACAACCGCTTATCGATAAACGCCTGTAAATAAAAGCCTGTTGATAAAAAGGCAAGCCCGATTGCTTGCCTTTATCCTTAAGACGAACACATAAAATTACAGGGTGTTTTTATAAATCACGCCATCTTTCATAATGATCTTCATGGTCTCGATACCATCTCGCTTAGGCGCATCGAACCATTTTTCATTGGCGCCAATCACTGTTAAGTCTTCTAGTGGATTACCATCGACAAGCAGCAGATCGGCATATGCCCCCTCTTCCACAACCCCAAGCTTGCCTTCAAAGTAAGGGTCTAACACTTCACCCGCCAATTTGACGATTTCGCCGTTTACGGATGTCATCGACAGCAAGGTGTAATGATTCCCTAAGAACTTGCCACTTAAGTAAATCGAGTGGTCTGCTTGCTGCTCACAGGCCGCCACTCCGCCAACGCAGTCAACTTGGAAGCCGAGCTTAGGCTGGTATTTATTGACGTTTTCGATGTAATTAGCAAAAGCCGCTTGCGCAGTTTTGGCTTTTCTTGCTGATGCAGGATTTGAGTTAATCGCCTCAATTTCACCTAAGTAAGGCGAAAATGCAGTCATATTGGTGGTCATATAGGCATCGTTTTTCTTCATTGCCTTATAAACATCTTTATCAAACATAAAGGCATGTTCTAATGTTTTCACACCAGCTTCTAAGTTTCTCAGTAAAGAGACTTTGCTATAGGCATGTGACATGGCGTAAGAGCCATAGGCATTAGCCACTTCTACTGCAGCCTGTAACTCTTCAAGTGAATAAGCATTGAGCTGCCATGGGTCAAACGATGATGCGACGCCACCACTAGACATTAGCTTAATCTGTGTTGCGCCTTGCATATAATTTTGACGAGCACAGGCTTTAATATCACCAATACTGTCGGCCGTACAACTGATACCTAAACGCCCACCCGCAGAACCACGAGGATAAAGTGTCTCATTAGGCGTGGTAAAGTTACGAAAATCCGCATGAGAGCCCGTAGGGCCAATAAATGCACCAGAGGGATAAATTCGCGGACCGACTAACTCACCGCTATCTATGGTTTTCTTAAGGCCTGCCCCCATACCACCAGCGTCACGCCAAGTGGTAAAACCTGACATCAATGCAGACTTTGCCCGCGCCGTAGAACGGGCGGCAAGCTCTTCCCAGTTACGGTTATTTTCAATATCCGGCAGTGAAGAACCGTTCATCTGGAGATGGCCGTGACCTTCTATCAGTCCAGGCATTAAGGTCATACCTTTACCGTCGATAACCTTGGCACCTTGCGAAGAAATCGCTTCGCTAGACACCTTGCTGATCTTATTATCCACCACTAACACTTGATGGTTTTTTAGCAACTCATCTTTCTTACCATCAAACACATTGACGTTAGTAAACAAGATAGACTCAGCACTAACAGAAAAAGCTAATGAGCAAGACACAGCAACAACAGACATCTTCAACGTTCGGTATTTCATTCGTGCACCTCTAGTTATCCATGCTTGGTGAGTTTTCACCTCGCGTAACATTCCATACTTAAAAAAGCGTTACAGTATTAGCAATCACGATTATTACATATCAACAACTTGTCGCTAACACTGCGTAATCTAGATGAAATTGTGACGCACATCAAGCTGACATAATAGCCATTTGATGACAGCAGGTAATTGAGTTGTTACTCAGCGGTTGATTTCACTTGGTCTGTCGACGGAACTGACTGGGCGTCATTTTCATTTGCCGTTTAAACGCGCGAGTAAAATGTGCCGCATCTGAGTAGCCCATTCTAATTGCTATTGAAGTGATCTTTAATGAAGGGCATTTTAATAAATCTAAGGTTTGCGCCAGCACCATCTGCTCGACAATTTCACCATAGACCACACCTTCGTTAGCTAATCGCCGTTGCAAGGTTCGTACATTCATCTGTAAGATTTGCGCCGCCGTCTTGATAGGTAGTTTGCCCATTGACAGGTAAGGTTGAATAGCTAACTTGAATGTACTAATAAAGCAAATCGATTGCAGTGTATTGTCGATATGTGTGCTGGTAGAAATATAAGCATGGCGCACGGGCGCATTCATTAACGACTCATCTATCGCAAATGCTGTCACAGGTCTCCCCGTAAAAAACTGACAGTTCGTCAACGCCGGAATAGTCGCAAATGTTGCCGCTGCATCAGATTGCAACCCAATCTGCTTAGGCCGCCACTTATTGTCTGTTAATGCAGCAAGTAACTCACAAGTAAAAATAACCGAGAATAACTCTGCATGGGTAAACCAGTCTTGTTCTACCCCCTCTTTTTCTCGTACCAGCCACCAGCTGCCACCAGAAAATTGGGTGTACACCTTAGTATGGGTAAGGTTAGATTTAAGTTGTTGAGCAAATTCATCTAAAGCTGCTTTCAATGAGCTGCGCTGACTTAGGCGCCGGATAAACCCAGGAATATAGATATTTTTGCAGGCACTGCTTATCAGCTGAATGAACTCTTGCGGAGCAAGACGCTCCCCTAGGGCTTGAACCAGGTTTTTAACTGTATTTTCAGGTAGGTAGTCATAATTATTATCATTAGAATAGAGATCCGCAGGCACCTTTGCATGCTTGAGGATAGGATAAATGCTGCCTTCAAGTCCCCTGAGTAAACTGGCAAAAAACAACACATCTTGGCGCTGAACTAATGGAATGGCTTCACTAGCGGCGGTCGACAGACTATTCGATGACATAATTACTCCCTGATGAGTTTTTATTTATAAATCAATCTCGAAATCCTGTCTATAACATCTAGGCTTACCGCCACTGAACTATTCCACTTAGGAGTCTGCCTTCACAGTGTATTTTAACCGCCAGTTCTGCGACCTTCAAATCTAGTCACACAAGCTTTGTATGGTATAATTAGCGGGTATCACTTTTAGACGACTCCCACATGGGAGTGTAGTTAAATTCAATAGGCACGCTAATTCAATGGCATTATTAATCGACGACAGCTGTATCAACTGTGACATGTGTGAACCCGAATGTCCTAACCAGGCCATTACTATGGGTGAAGAGATCTACGAGATTGATCCAGTTTTATGCACTGAATGTGTCGGTCATTACGACAAACCCACTTGTATTTCAGTCTGTCCTATCGACTGTATCGCGGTCGACCCTGACCATAAAGAATCTGATGATGAGCTATTAATTAAATACCACATTATTACAGGTAAGCCGGTCGAATAAGCTAGTCTTAACGATAAACAATGGAGCCATTAGGCTCCTTTTTGTTTTGTAGTGAAGCTAGCCAAGACTCTAAAATACGGCTCACTACTAATGACTTCGTTAGTCTGGCAACGTAAAATTAGCCTCAATACCTCGCTAAATCAGGCTTTGTTGCCCTTAATTGCATTCAAGCTTATTTGCTTGCATCCAGGCTTAGCGTCCGTTTACCTCTCAAAAAGATATTAACTGCCCATGTATTTAGCTCAGCACTGTTTTACCCCGTTCAAATCGGCTATCGATAGTTACGAGCTGCCACAGCGCTTTACCTTTCCGTTTTACTATGAGCCGCACCCGCTGTGTTTATTGGCCGCCTTAGAGCTGCAAGAGTACTTAACCACTCAAACTGACTGGCAGCATAACTTTGGCTTAGAGGGTGATGTAAACAGAACTAGCGACGCTGCTAAAACAGCGGCCATTGGAAAAATGTTTGGCGTACTTATCGTGCGTAACTCTGCTGGGCAGCTTGGGTATTTAGCGGCATTTTCAGGTAAGTTAGCAGAGCAAAACCTGCTTAGCGGTTTTGTACCGCCGGTTTTTGATATGTTGGCAGAAGAAAGCTTTTTCCATGGCGGCATGCAGGCGCTTAATCAGCTTACTGAGCAACTAAAAAGTGCCCAGAGTAATCCAGATATTGCTAAGCTCAGTGCCGAGTTAGCACAATTACGCAGCCAAGCTGAAAGCGAGCTAGAAGCGATACGTGCGCAAATTATTGAAAACCGTAAAACACGTAAACAGCGCCGCATAAGCGTTGAAAATCAACAAGACCCGGCAGCACTTAGTGAGCTAAATGTACAGCTAGGTAAAGAAAGTGTCGCCGAAAAATTCCATCTAAAAGCCACCAAACAACAGTGGGATTCACGATGCGATGAAGTTGCAGCACAACTTAATGATTTAAATTCAGAAATCGCAGCCATTAAAGCAAGCCGTGCCCAACACTCTAATAATCTACAAAAACAGATTTTTGCTCAGTATCAGTTTTTAAATCAAGCTGGCGAGTTAAAAGATCTCAACCAGATCTTTAAAGACAGTCCAACCGAGCAGCCACCAGCCGGAGCCGGCGAATGTGCCGCCCCTAAACTGCTGCAGTACGCCTTTAGCCATAAGCTAACGCCTATCGCAATGGCGGAGTTTTGGTGGGGGGTATCACCTAAGTCTGAAATCAAGCAGCATAGAAACTTTTATGGCTCTTGTCAGGGCAAATGCCAGCCTATTTTAAGCCATATGCTCGAAGGCATTGAGATGGATGAGAATCCATTACTGACCAACCCTGCCGAGGGTAAATCGTTAGAGATCGTCTATCAAGATGACGTCATGGCCGTGGTTAACAAACCCGCCGAGTTCCTCTCGGTACCAGGCAAAAACGTCACCGACTCTGTGTTTGCCCGTATGAAGGCGCAATTTCCACAGGCGACAGGTCCGCTTATTGTTCACCGACTCGATATGTCGACTTCTGGCTTAATGGTCATAGCCTTAACCCGTGATGCCAACAAGTCTTTGGCACAGCAGTTTATAGCCCGCACGGTAGAGAAGCGTTATGTCGCGCAAGTATCAGGTGTGGTTGAGGGTGAGCAAGGCGAGATAAGCTTACCGCTTAGAGGCGATATTGATGACAGACCAAGACAATTGGTCTGTTATGAGCACGGTAAACATGCGCAAACTCATTGGCAGGTAAAGTCGCGCAGCGCTGATGCCACTATGTTGTATTTGTATCCGCATACTGGCCGCACTCATCAACTTCGAGTGCACTGTGCTCATCATGAAGGCTTACACTTGCCAATTATTGGCGATGATCTTTATGGCAAGAAAGCAAACCGCCTACATCTGCATGCTCAGCGTTTAGTGCTAAACCACCCTGTTAGCAGAGAAAGGTTAACTTTTGAGGTCGATGTCGACTTTAAAACTGACTTTAAAAAATAGGCCACAATCAAGTCATGCATAACCGACAAGTTATGCATGACTGACAAGCTATGTGTGACAAACAAGGTATGTATGACAGACTAGCTAAATATGAACAAATCGCAGAACAAGGCTACCAATTAGGCAAGTGCTGGTTCAGCTTTAGCCTGCAACGCTTGTAGCGCCTGCGCCAACTTTTCAATGGCCACTCGAATTGCAGCAGGCATGGCATCGAACTCGACACCCAATAGCAAGTTTTTAACCTCAAGCCCAAGCTCTGTATCGCCTTCAATGCTAAGTTTACGCTGGAAAAACAGGGTATCAGGATCTTCTTTTGCCGCAGCGATCAGTAACAAGTCTTTTGATTGAGCGGTAAAGGTGACTTCGGCTTCTTGCAGTTGACGAACTTGCCAAGTTTCAGTGTAAGTCACTTCAAATTTCAGGCCTAAATCTTCGATATTAATTGCCACCCAGCGACCCTCTAGAAAGTCTAATTCTTCATCGGCAGCTTGCTCTGCTAGCAATAAACCTAAGATGCGCTTTAGTAAGTCTGCTTTTAGCGTAAATGGCACCATAGCTAATGGACGCGCAATGACTTTCGGCCCAATTTCGAGCACTTTATGAGCTAACTTGTGAGGAAAAAAACCTTGCATGTAAATATGTATCCAAAATGAGGCAAAGAAGCGAATATTACCTAGATTTTATGATCACAAACCTGTTTTACATCAAAAATATGATCTTCATTCCCTTTTAAACTCCTGTTTCAATATTTTTGGAGCATCCATATGGAATTACTGTGCCCCGCGGGAAATCTCGCATCCCTAAAAACCGCCCTCAATGCAGGTGCAGATGCGGTCTACCTCGGTCTGAAGGACGATACTAATGCACGGTCGTTTGCAGGTTTAAACTTTACCCCTAAGAAACTTCAGCAAGCCGCCGAATACACAAAGAAGTGTGGCAAGAAGATATTTTTGACCATCAATACTTTTCCTAAACCTGGTGAAGAAAGTCGCTGGTATCAGGCGATTGATCTTGCAGCTGACACAGGTGTTGACGCATTAATCATGGCGGACTTATCTTTACTCGATTACGCCCATAGTAAATACCCACACCTGCCCTTGCACCTTTCGGTTCAAGCAAGCGCAACCAACTTAGGCGCTCTTAAACTTTATAAAGAAGAATTTAATATTGAGCGTGCGGTATTGCCACGGGTGTTATCGATGAAGCAAGTGCGCGATCTGGCGAAGGTCACTCCAGTCGATTTGGAGGTTTTTGCTTTCGGTAGCTTATGCATTATGGCCGAAGGCCGCTGCCACTTATCTTCTTACGTCACCGGGCAATCCCCCAATACTGGCGGCTCTTGCTCACCAGCAAAGCATGTTCGTTGGCAGGAAGTCGGCAACGATCGTCTAACCCTACTCAATGACGTGTTAATCGACAAATCAGGCCTCGATGAGCAGATGGGCTACCCTGTGGTATGTAAAGGCCGTTACACCACGACCGAAAATAACACCCCTAGTCATATTCTTGAGTCGCCAACAAGCCTGAATACTTTGAGCCTGCTACCAGAACTCGCCAAAGCCAACGTGGTATCGCTAAAGATTGAAGGCCGTCAGCGTAGCCCAGCCTATGTAGAACAGGTTACCAAAGTGTGGCGCGACGCTATTGATAGTTACATGTCTGCCCCCGAGAAATACCAGACACAACGAGAGTGGGATCTTGCACTGGCAAAAGTCTCAGAGGGACAAACCACCACACTCGGCGCGTACGAACGCAACTGGCAATAGTCTTAGGCTAAAAAGGACATATAATGAAAATCTCACTTGGCCCATTGCAGTATTGCTGGGAAAAACAAAAAGTTAATACTTTTTACGAGCAAGTTGCCCAAAGTAATATCCCATTAGTTTACTTAGGTGAAACAGTGTGTAGTCGCCGTCGTCAGCTTAAGTTTGCTGACTATTTAGCACTTGCACAAATGCTCAGAGAATCAGGTAAGCAAGTCGTGCTATCAACCTTAGCGCTGCTAGAAGCACCATCGGAATACACTGAGCTGCAAAAACATGTCGATAACGGCGAGTTTATGATTGAAGCCAACGATATGGGCGCGGTGCAAGCGGCTAAAGAGCGCAACTTACCTTTTGTTTGCGGCCCAACGGTCAATAACTACAATTTTGCGACATTGAAGAAACTACAGCAATGGGGCATGCAGCGCTTTGTTATGCCGATTGAGCTGTCAAAAGAGTGGTTAACTCATGTTATCGAGGCTGAAAAGCCAACGCCTTTTGAAGTAGAAGTCTTTGGTCACGGTTATCTGCCACTCGCCCACTCAGCGCGTTGCTTTACCGCACGCCAGCAAGGCCTGCAGAAAGACGATTGCCAAATCGTTTGTCTTGCCAACCCTAAAGGGCTGCTAGCACAAACTATGGATGACCAACCACTATTACGGCTAAATGGTATTCAGACCCAATCGGCGAGTTTAATCGATCTGTCGAGTGAAGTTGAACAGATGAAATTGATGGGTGTCGACTATTTCAGGGTATCACCAAGTAGCCTACAGAGCATTGAAATCGCTGAGCAGATTTTGTCACTACCAACAACTGATAAAACCTTAGCTTGCAACGGTTATTGGCACCAAAGCCCAGGCTTTAGTCAGGTGTAGACGGCGTTAGTGAATAGGCTTTTTCAAGTCCTTTATCACTAAGCAAGTCCAGAACAGAAATGTGGTTAGGCTTACCCATTGAATAATGGCTGGCCACCATATTTCTGCTCTTGTTGGTTCGGCTAACATTTCATTATAAAAAGCACTATCACCTTTAGTAAATCCCAGTTCTAGCAACGGCAGTACTAGGAAAGAGGTCATCATAACAAAAGCCAGTCCAGCGCTAATATGAGTCAGAACTGAGCGTTGTGACTGTTTAGCAAGTAGTTGATACAAGCCATAGAACACTAGGCTGCTACAACTGAAAATAAAAAAATACTTAATCGCGATCACATGCAGATGGTAAACATTGATAGGAAATAGACCCGTCGCAGCAAGAGCCAGATAACTCAAACCTAAACTGGCATAAAACAGGTAGCTCCAAGGAGAAGAGTCCAGCTGTAGGCTAAGTAAACAGAAAAGCACCACACACAGTCCGCCAAAGAAAAGTCCACCATTAACAATCACCGCATAATAAGAGTGACCATAACTTCCCAGTTCACTTAACGTATTGCTAAAAAAGTTAAAGCTTTCACCATCAAACCGTTCAAACATTAGTAGTGATAAAACCAGCCCTAGTACCTGCCCAAAAATGCCAAGCATGCCGAATCTTAATGCTAACGTTGAAACTTTACTGTATTTCTTAACGAGCATAGTTCCCTATTAAATCATTTTATTAACGTTTATTAATGTATATCGAATCGTCTGGCGGTAAAGAGGCATAGCTCAGAGTTTTAACAAACAGTTATAGCTCAAATATGTTGCCCATTTGTTACTTTTATAATCTACACATTAGAAATTCAAGTTTTTAACCAAAAATAATCTAAAAAATATAGATAAAAAAGGAATACCCCCAAAAGCTTAAGCAAATACAGTCAACAAAATTACTCATGATGAACTGGCGTAAAAAAGCCTGACGCACAATTTAAACAACTGTATTAATGTTATATTATATGAGCTTATGTTAATTCTTCGCATTCTTACTGCGATGTTTTGCTGTCACACGGAATAATAATGACAAAGAACCTAGCGAACGTATTCAATCAAGAGGTTAAGTTAACCCCTAGCGATCAACTCATTTCAACCACAGATAAGCGCGGTGTGATCACCTACGTTAATCAACGATTCCTTGAGATCTCAGGTTTCGAACAAGCAGAATTAATCGGCCATAATCACAATCTAGTACGTCATCCTGATATGCCTAAGGCCGCATTTGAAGAAATGTGGGGCAAACTGAAGCTAGGGCTGTCTTGGCGTGGAATAGTGAAGAATCGTTGTAAAGATGGTAGATATTATTGGGTCGATGCTTTCGTCTCTCCCATGTTTGAAAAAGGCGAACTCATTGGTTATCAATCTGTGCGGGTGGCCGCCAATAATACACTGACCACAAAAGCCGCTCATATCTATCAGCGCCTCAATCAAGGCAAGCGGGTTAACGATCCCATCAGTTTAACTAACAAAAGGCGGCTATCAACCCTTTGCACCTGTGTTGGTCTTTTGCTTGCTGGAGCCATTTGGGGCTGGGGCGTCATTATTGCTGGCATCATTCTAATGGGGATCAATCTTGCCATCTTTTACAATGAGGCCTTTCAAGTTCCGACAAGACTGATGAAGATGAAACAAGAGTATGACTCAGTCAGTCGCTTTATCTATTGTGGTCGCGATACCTCTTCATTATTAGACTTTCAATTAATGATGAAAGACGCCAAGCTACAGGGGGTTCTCGGACGATCGCAAGACAATGCTGAACATACCGAGGATGTTGCCAACCAACTGATAGCCGCCACAGAGCAAACTCATGCTGGCCTAGATATAGAAAAGCAGCAGATAGAGCAGATGGCCACTGCCACTGAAGAGATGGCCACCACCATCAGCGAAGTCGCTAGAAACACACAATCCACCTCAGACAGCATTCAGCATAGCTATCAGTTTTGCCAAGATAGTCGTGAGAAAATGCAGCAAAATGCAGCGGGTATTCATCAACTGTCAGATTCTGTTGCCCAAGCAGCAGCTAACGCCCTCTTACTGAATAAAGAGGCCGAGCGAGTCGCGAGTGCAATGTCAGAAATCGATTCTATTGCCGAGCAAACCAACCTGCTCGCACTCAATGCTGCTATAGAAGCAGCTCGAGCTGGCGAGCAAGGACGAGGGTTTGCGGTAGTCGCTGATGAAGTCAGAGCACTATCTAGCCGTACTCAACAGTCAACCACTAGCATTTCTGAAAGTGTTGATAAAATGTTTAACATGCTCACTCTATGGTCTAAGCAGATGGAACACAGTAAATCTCAAGCATTATTATGCAGTGAAGATGCTGAAATCTCCGTACAAAAGGTGGATACCATCTATCAGTCGATGAAGAAAATTCAAGAATTAGCTATTCAAAATGCGGTTGCTGCAGAGCAACAAACCTTAGTTGTGGCCGAAATAAACCAAAATATCACTCAAATTAGCCAAGCATCGAGTGAGAATCTATGCGCTGTCAACTCGGTTGAAGCCTCGGTGAAGGAGTTAAAACTTAATGCAGAAAAAGCAAAATCTTTGAGAAAAACATTTAGTTAATTCCTCTTTAAAAGCCCATTTGGTCGTTACACAATCAGTGTAGCGTACCCAAGCAAACACTCAATAACGCAACGCGCAATTAACATTTATAAACATCTGTTTTAAAAAAGATTTAACTGAAAAAAGTTTTGTGCTTTTTCATAAACTTCCGATACAATATAAATAATCACATTGAGCTAATAACTATTCGCAGGTAGTGAATTCCACTACAGAATAACAGAATCGTTTTACTTAGATGTTTTAAGGCGGTAATTTCGCCGACTAACAGTTGAATGGATATTCAATAATATTTCTGTTTATGCATAGACGTCTATTTATCGTCATATTAAGCAAAAACACGTTATTTAGGGTATAGAGAAAGTGTCAGAGAAACAAACCCACAACATAAAAACAATACTCACGTTCATCGTGCCGTCTTTGATTGGTTTACTACTGTTTATGATGCCAATCAATTACCAAGATGCGCTGACGATCCCTATCGCGATCATCTCTAAAGGTCTACAAAACCTGTTAAGCGACGTGTTAGTCGGTATCGTGACTGCGATTGTTATCTTTACTGCGCTAGCTTCGTTACTGACGAAAGTAATACAGCCTAAATTTATTGTTGATAATCGTTTTTTAAACTCATTATTTAATGTTAGCCCTATTTGGTTAGTGGTTCGTATACTGGGTGCGGTTTTTGTCGCTTTAACATTTTTCAATGTTGGTCCTGAAGCGATTCGCTCTGGTAGCACTGGTGCATTAGTGCTTAACGACCTACTTCCGGTACTATTTTCAGTGTTTTTATTTGCTGGTATGTTACTACCGCTATTGCTGAACTTTGGTCTACTAGAGCTTTTAGGCACTATGCTAACTAAAGTCATGCGTCCTATCTTTAACCTGCCTGGCCGTAGTGCTATCGACTGTATGGCCTCATGGTTAGGTGATGGTAGTGTGGGTATTTTAATGACCAGCAAACAATATGAAGCTCGCTTCTACACTCAAAGAGAAGCAGCTGTCATTGGTACTACTTTCTCTGCTGTTTCAATTACCTTCTCGCTAGTTGTTATTTCACAGGTTCAATTAGAGCATTTATTTGTACCTTTCTACTTAACCGTATGTCTTGCCGGTTTCGTTGCAGCAATCGTGGTACCTAAACTACCACCGCTATCATGGAAGAAAGATATCTATGTAGATGAAACACCTCGCCACGCTGATGATGAAACGATTCCAGCGGGTCACAATGTATTCTCATGGGGCCTACACCAAGCGCTAGCCAAAGCTTCTCAAGCCGGTGGTATTAAGCACACCCTTTTTGATGGCGTAAAGAACGTGGTTGATATGATTTTTGGCGTGATCCCAGTGGTAATGGGTATTGGTACTATTGCGCTAATGATCGCCGAGTTTACTCCTATCTTTGAATACTTGGGTATGCCGTTCATTCCACTACTAGAGCTGCTACAGGTCCCTGAGGCTACAGCTGCATCGAAGACCATTATGGTGGGCTTTGCGGATATGTTTATCCCAGCTATTTTAGCCAGCTCTATTGAATCAGACATGACCCGCTTTATCATCGCGACCCTGTCTGTGACTCAGCTTATCTATATGAGTGAAGTAGGCGCGCTGCTTATTGGTAGTAAGATCCCAGTTAACTTCCTTGAGTTGTTCGTGGTATTCATCTTAAGAACATTAGTCACACTGCCTGTTATTGCTGGTGTAGCGCATCTAATTTTCTAATCTTGAGCCCAAATAATCTAAAAAAGGAGCGAATTTTCGCTCCTTTTTTGTGCCCTATTCACAGCGCTACTCATCATCGTCATAAACTTGCCATAAATTGTTCATCAACGAGTCAATCCCCGCTTCTACTCTAGCTGCAAATAATCGTTTATATGATGAGCCGATGAGTAATAAGCCAAGAAAAAATACCCGCTTAGCCTCCACTTCAGCAAACAGCCCGATTATCCCTGCTCAACCTCAGCAGAGCTTCAATGCCCTGTGGTTATCTGACGTTCATTTAGGTAGCAAAGACTGTAAGGCTGAATATCTACTGCAGTTACTAAAACAAGTTGAAACCGAGTCTTTATACCTAGTGGGTGACATCTTCGATATCTGGGCCTTAAAGCGCCGAGTCTACTGGCCAGAATCTCATAATAAAGTGTTGCAACAACTATTAAAGATGGCACGCGATGGCACCAAGGTTGTCTATATCCCCGGCAACCATGATGAAATGCTAAAACCATATAGCGGCTTCCATCTTTGGGATCTATCTATCGCTAACGAATATATTCACACCGGGGTTACCGGTCGCAAATATCTGATGTTACACGGCGATCAGTTTGATTCTGAAGTCTGTGTTGGCCGGGCGTACGCCAAACTCGGCGACCATCTATATGATGTTTTGCTATGGCTAAACCGTGGACTGCATAAGATCCGTTCATGGCTTGGTTATCCATACTGGTCTTTAGCAAGCTATATCAAATTACGCATTCACAAGGCTCAGCAAGCCATTAACGATTATCAGTCTGCGGTGCTGCGTTACGCCAATAAAAAAGATGTCGATGTCGTGATCTGTGGCCACATTCACCAGCCCGCTCTGAATAGCCAAGATAAGATCCTTTATGCCAATGATGGTGATTGGGTCGAGAACTGCACCTTAATCGCAGAATCCAATCAGGGCGACGTTCATCTGCTCAAATGGAACGAAACCACTGAACGAGCCGAAGTCATCAGCTCTTACTCTTTTGATGAAATTCAGCAAGCACCAAAACAGCGGCACGTTGCCTAAGCCATTCAACACAAGTAAAGCAGGTGAAGTTATGATATTTACCGTCGACAATGTAGTAGAGAAAAACCTACCTAAGATTAATCAAAATCCTTGGCTATCAACCCCAACTAAAGCCATGCTGCGATACTTGTTAAACGAGAAAGCCTGTAACGATATTGCCAGCCAGTTTTCCTATTTAAAAGGCATAGATTTTGTTGACCAACTACTAACCAGCTTTAACTTTAACTACTCGGTGCCCAGCAGCGAAGTCGAAAATATCCCGATTGAAGGCCGAGTGGTGATCTACGCCAATCACCCTATTGGTTCGCTTGATGCACTGGCCATGATTAAGCTTATCAGCAAGGTTAGACCCGATATTAAAGTGGTCGCCAATGAACTGTTGATGGCGCTAGAGCCGATGCATTCAATATTGCTGCCGGTGCGAAACATGACAGGTGGTACCCCCAAGCAGCATTTAGATAATATCCATCAACACCTTAAAAATGAGGGCGCAGTATTAATCTTTCCCTCTGGAGAGGTCTCACGATTGCGTCCTCAAGGTGTCGTCGACTTACATTGGCACTCTGGTTTTGTAAAAATAGCCAAGGCGAGCCACGCACCGTTATTGCCTATGTTTGCCGATGCAAAAAATTCGGCCACGTTTTACGGTGCCTCTATGCTCTACAAGCCGCTTGCTAGCCTGCTGTTGGTCAAAGAGATGTTTAAACAGGCCAAAAAAACCATGCCAATACGCATTGGGGAATTAATCCCGAAAGAAGTGGTTATGAGCAATGACTTCTCTGTGAAGATGAAAGTAAAACTACTGAAGAATCACCTCTACCGTATAGGCAAGAACCGCAGTCCACTGTTTAACACCCAAAGCCCTATCGCTCACCCCGAGCCTCGCAGTGAGCTACAAGCTGCACTGCATCAGTGTGAATTACTCGGTAAAACCCAAGACAACAAAAAAATCTATCTATACCAGCACAAAGACAGCAACCCTATCATGCGCGAGATAGGGCGCTTGCGAGAAATTGCCTTTCGAGCCGTTGGTGAAGGCAGTGGCAATCGCCGTGACACAGATAAATATGATGCCTACTATCAGCACTTAGTGCTATGGGACCCTGAAGTGTTAGAAATCGTTGGTTCTTACCGTTTTGCTGGAGCGAAAGAGGTGCACAAAATGCACGGTAAAGATGCGCTATACAGCCAATCGCTATTTGACTATCACGACGATTTCAGCCCCTATTTCGAGCAAGGATTAGAACTTGGACGCAGCTTTGTTCAACCTAAATATTGGGGCAAACGTAGCTTAGATTATCTTTGGTTTGGCATAGGTGCATTTTTGGTTCGCAACCCACAATATCGCTATCTATTTGGGCCCGTGTCGTTGAGTGACAACATACCTGAGCAAGCAAAAGAAAGGTTAATCCACTTTTATAAAACACAATTTGCCTGTGAGCAAACACTCGCCCACTCTTACAGCCCATTTAGCTTTAGCCAAGGTCGGGAAGCTAAACTCGACCAAGATTACGGGGACTTAGATTATAGTGAGGGCTTTAAACAGCTCAAGCAAACTATGGCGAGTATGGGCAGCGCGGTTCCTGCACTGTATAAGCAATATGGCGAACTCTGCACTGCAGGTGGGGTTAAATTCCTCGATTTTGGAATAGATGTAGAGTTTGGCGATTGCATTGACGGCTTAGTGTTAGTGGACACTCACAAACTCAAACCCAAGAAGCGTAGCCGCTACTTAGATTGCCATTTGCCAGAGCTACAACTTGGCGGTGAAATAAAGTAAGACAGTGCCCGGCTTAATAAAAAGCCAGTCACTATGACTGGCTTCATATGCTTAGGCTATTTTTTATAAACTAGCTGTTATAGCTTATTAGCTATCGGCAATGATAATTAAATCGCCCAACCGCCCATGTAAAACACCACTAAACCTAAGGTAATCGCAAGCACACCAGGTTTTAGTTTGCGCCACTCACCGCTGCATAAGCGGCCAATGACCAAAGTAACAAAGCCTAATAAAATACCGGTCACGATGTTACAGCTCAAGATAATAAACACCGCACAGGTTAAGCCTGCCATGGCATCGACTTTATCGTCAAAATCAAGCTTAGTCACATTACTGAGCATCAACAGACCCACATACATCAACGCAGGCGCTGTTGCATATGCTGGCACTAAGTAGCTAAGTGGTGCAAGGAACATCATTAGCAAGAACAGCACACCAACGATTGTAGCCGTTAGACCTGTTTTACCACCCGCCGCTGTACCCGCTGCCGACTCAATATAAACAGCTGCTGGTGCGCCGCCTACTGCGCCAGCAAAGATGCTGCTCACTGAGTCTGAAGTTAACGCCTTACCACCATCGATAATATTGTCTTTCTTATCAAGCAAGTCCGCTTGACCGGCAACGGCGCGAATTGTGCCTGTTGCATCAAAAATAGCCGTCATCACCAATGCTAATACAATTGGCAGCACCACTGGGTTCAATGCGCCCATGATGTCGAGCTGGCCGATAAGTGACTTATCTGACATCAAGTCAGGCAGTGCGAAAAAGCCTTGGAACTTAACGGCTGGATCAAATACTAAACCAAATACTGATAGCGCGATGATCACCACTAGGATGCCACCTGGCATACCACGGCGCTCAAGACCAATAGTGGCTGCAAGGCCAATAATCGTTGCAATCACTGGTAGGCTATGAATATCGCCTAAGGCGACTGGCAGGCCGGTTTCGTTGGCCACAATCAGCTGCACGCTGTTAGTGGCAATCAATAACAGAAACAAGCCGATACCAATACCTGTACCGTGAGCAATACCTTTTGGTAAGTTAGTCAGTACCCACTGACGCACACCGGTAACACTCACAAGCGTGAATACGATACCCATCAAAAAGATAGCGCCCAGCGTCACAGGAATTGAGATCCCCTGACCTAGCACCATGCTAAATGCGGTAAAAGCGGTTAGCGAAATAGCGCAACCAATTGCCATCGGCAAATTAGCCCATAAGCCCATCAGTAGCGAACCAAAGGCCGCTATTAAACAGGTAGCAATAAAGACTGCACCGGTATCAAACCCGGCAGCGCCCAACATATTCGGCACTACGATCACCGAATACACCATGGCTAGAAACGTGGTAAAGCCCGCGATCACTTCGCGTCTTACAGTACTTCCACGAGCTGAAATATTGAAATAACGATCCAGAATAGAATCGCTAGGTGTGGCAGAGTTTGGCAGAGTCTGTTCAGACTTCATAATTGTTAACCTTTTGATCTCTTAAATATTAGGCAAACCAACTGGGTTCAGTTGGCGACTAGGCTATGGCAGGTAGAGCCCCGACTAAAATATCGGGTGAGAGATCCACTTATGTCTTACAAGACACCGGTGACCTGCGGGCAAAATGCCTGGTAAAATTTACTCTTACCAACACAGCCTTTGTTGGCGCGGAGTGTACCGTAATCTAGAGCGCGGCAATAGCTAGCGAGTGATATTTTTGACAAGAATCAACAAAAAAAACGCTAATACGGAATAATTCATCTTGATGAGGGTGGGATATAAAAAAGCAGCACATAAGTACTGCCTTTATATGGTAAAGCGTAAACTTAACGTCGACGTTTACTGCCACCCAAGGCGCGTTTCTTGGCTCTTTGACGCTCAGCTGATTTACTATTTTTTCGACTAACCGGCTCACTCTTAGTTAAGTCTGGCTCAAAACCTGGCAACCACTGCGGCGCCAAGCGTTTATCTAATACGGTTTCAACCTCTTCAAGCAGCAATGCATCATCTTCGCTATAAAGCGTTACCGCTTTACCAACACTGCCTGCTCGGCCTGTTCGACCAATACGGTGTATATAATCTTCGGCAATAAAAGGGATCTCATAGTTGACCACATATTTAAGTTCAACAATATCCAGGCCTCTCGCAGCGACATCGGTAGCCACCAGCGCTTTAATTTTGCCTAGTTTAAAGTCATTGAGCACCTGTTCACGAGCACCTTGGCCTAAGTCACCATGGAACGCCTTAGCCTCGATGCCAGTTGCCAACATTTTCTGCGCAATAGTGTCAGCAGTTTGCTTTTTTCGACTAAAAATAAGCACCTGATGCCAGTCATACTTGTTAATCAGATGACAGATTAACTCTGTCTTACGGTCACTATCCACGGCATACACTATCTGCTCGACGCTATCAGCTGCACTATTTGCCTTATCAACCTCAATGCGCGCGGGTTTATTCAATAGCTTCTTACTTAAGTCATAAATTGCCGCGCTAAAGGTAGCCGAAAACAACAAGGTCTGACGGCTTGCTGGCAAACACTTTAAGATGGCGTTAATTTCATCCATAAAGCCCATGTCAAGCATGCGGTCTGCTTCATCAAATACTAAGTAATCAATACTTGAAAGATTTAACGAGCCTCGGCGAATATGATCCAGTAATCGACCCGGTGTCGCGACCACTATGTCACAAGTTGCCGCCAATTTTGTTGCCTGAGCATCAATACTCACGCCGCCATAAATCACCACGCTAGCAATATCGGTATTAGCTGCATACTGGCTAACATTACCGTTCACTTGCACAGCTAACTCTCGCGTTGGCACTAAGATAAGCGCCGTCGGCTGTCGGTTCGCTAAAGGCTCTTCTGCGCTTTTATCAAGCAAGCGTTGCAGTAGTGGCAAGGTAAATGCGGCGGTTTTACCAGTTCCGGTTTGTGCACTGGCCATAATATCTTGACCGCTTAAAATAACCGGAATCGCCGCGGCTTGAATGGCCGTTGGCTGTTGGTAGCCTTTTTGCGCAATCACGTGTTGAAGTTTGTCACCTAAGGGGAGTGATGAAAATGACACTGACATTCCTTAACTTGATCCAAGAATCACAATCTAATCTGTAGCTGAGTTTAACAGAACTCAGCCCTAATAAACGCTAGCATTTACATATAAAAACGCCCCTAGCGACTTCAACTGCTAAGGACTAGTTCAGCCACCAGCTTTTGTCTATCACAGGCGTGTTTGCGGGTAAGGTCGGGTTATCTAAATGAAACAGTCTGCGCAGTGGTAACTGTGCTTGTTTTATCTGCGCTTTATGGTGTTTTAAAAATAGTTGCTTAAATGAGCCATCGTTCAGCGCTAGGCTAAGACCTTCCTCAAGTCGCTGCGCCAGTAGCTGATTATCTTTATTGACGAAGAAATACACTGGGTATTCATAATGCAGCGCGATCTGCTTCTCGATAACCAGATCCGGATAGCGAGCTGAGTTTTCTCTTTGCTCACGCCAAGCCTCATTAACGCCACGAGGAAAATAATCGAAACGTTTAGCATTAAGCATGGCGAATAGATTTTGGTAAGTGGGCTGCTTTTGCACCGCAATATTATTACTGTCTAAAATGGCCATATCGGCCCAGTGAAATACAAATCCGGCTTCGAATTGCTGTTTAAATTGCTCAAAGCTTCCGAGTTCAGCGCTATTAACGTCTGAGCGGCCAAAAGCTGCAAAACGGTCAATATTATCTTTATGAATAAGCAGCACCCGTAAGCCTAATATCCCACGCATAATAGGCACTCTCACGGGCAAGAACTCCTGCTCTCGCTGTTTGGTTGTCGCAAGAAAAACCACATCTATCTCATTTTCTTGCAGCATCACCAGCCCCCGACTTTGAGTGACAACCTGCTCGAGAGGCTCAAGTTTTGCTGGGCCATACTTGGTAGCGGTTTTATCCAGCACTAAGTTAAGTAGTGCAATACGATATTGAAAACGAGAGTCGGATTGATAATACCTCAGCACTGTGGGGAACTGTGCCAAAACAGGAGCGGTTTGTACGAGTCGATGTTGTGCAGCGTTCGCATCGATAGCATTTAGTCCATTGCTGCCAACCTCTACGCTTTGGCGTTCAATATCAGCCTTAGTTTCAACATACAACTCTGATGCATATCCGCTTGGCATAGCCTGTATAAGATAAGCTAGCGTTAGAGGAACTAGCAGCACAACCTTATATATTATATTCATCTAGTAAACTGTCACTCTTCTATTGGCTTAAACATAGTGCAAATCTTTCAGCGTTACTCATAGATTAATGGATTTAGGGCTGATGACCTTAATGTTTTCAAAAAATCGCTATCGAGGGACGAAATGCCCGTTTGCCATTTGAATGTTTTTTATGGTTTTGCGTATACTATTCACTCACGGATGATAATACAAAAAATACTATGAACCTCAGTAAAATAGCCAGCATTTTTCTAGCTGCCATTATAAGCCCAATGGCCTTTAACTCTATCGCAGCAGTTGAGTTTTTCGATCCTATCGATGGCTACTTTGACGCGGGCCAATATCTTGCCGAAAACGCCTACGGCTTCTTACCCGTCCCCACGATTATAACCGAACCGTCAGTGGGTAACGGCATTGCCGTAATGGGGATGTTTTTACACGAAAGTGCTGAGCAGCAACTAGCACGTAAAGAGCTTGCCACTCACTCGATAGATGGCGGCGCACAGTTGTTAACCCCGGGGATCTCGGTTGTTGGAATAGGTGCCACGGATAATGGCACTAAGATGGCATTTGCAGGCCATAGGCAAACCTGGGCCCAAGATAGCGTGCGCTATCTTGTTGGAGGCGGTTACGGCGACATCAATATGAGCTTTTACAGCCAACAAGATTTTGCCCAAGATTTGTCGTTAGATATGAATATGCAAGGTTTCGGAATTATTCAAAAGCTGCAATACCGTATCAACTCAAGCCCACTTTTCCTTGGGGTATCACAAAAATACCTTAGTTTAGATTTAAACAGCCGCCGTGAATTTGAAAACATTCCGCCAGAGCTTATAGACAGGTTAGCAGATATCCTAGACACAACGCCTAGGGTGTCCGCTATTGGCGCTATCGCAGAATACGACAGCTTGAATAACTTCTTTCTCCCCACCAGTGGCTACAATTATTTACTTGAGTATGACTGGTTTAGTAAGGATATCGGTAGCGACTACAACTACCAAACCCTCAACGTTAAAGGCTTAAACTATTGGCCACTATCAAGCAATTTTACCTTAGGTGTAAAACTGCATTACCAATCAATTGACAGTGATGGCCGCTTGCCTGTTTTCACTTATCCATTTATCGATCTACGCGGCATACCTAAAAACCGTTATCAGGGACAAAACGTCGGCTCTGGTGAAGTTCAAATAATGTGGAAACTCAACCCTCGCTGGATGTTACTCTCATTTGTAGGCAGCGGGCTAGCAGGTAAAAGCTCGAGTGATATGTGGGATAGCGAGCTACAAAATGCCTATGGTGCAGGCTTTAGGTATACCATCGCTCGGCGTTATGGCTTACATATGGGAGTCGATGTTGCGCGCGGCCCCGAAGACACGGCTTTATATATCAATGTAGGTAGCGGATTTTAACGTCTAGTACGCCCCTCCCCCTGCCATTTAGTTTAGGCAAAGCTTATGTAACGTGAGATGGCTCACAACTCACCCAAAAATCGAAAAACAAAACCGAGTAAACAGCTTAAGATCACAGTTTGCTTGAGCAAAAAAACGACAATAGCCATCCGTTTTTCTATGTCTGTTAGGTTTTGCCGTTTCGTGTTCGAATTATCACATCAAGCTTTAATCTGGGCTCAAGCCTTAGGCTTTGTTTCGATGGCCATTGGCTGGTGGGCTAACTATCAGAAAAATGATCAACAATTACTATCAGGCAACCTATTAGCCTCCTGCCTTACTGCTGTCCACTTAGGATTATTGGGCAGCACCTTAGGCATGTTTAATCAACTGCTAAATGCTGTACGCTTCGCTACCTGTCGAAAAAGCGCCTGTCGAAGACTACTACCGCTACTGTTTTCAAGTATTGCTGTTTTACAGGGATTAGTTTGGGCCGAGCATTGGAGTGAATGGTGCGCTGTCGCGAGTGCTGTACTGATGAGTTTTGCGCTATTTCAGTTAAAGGGAGATAAATTACGCTCAGCCATGGTGGTAAGTAATATGCTCAACTTAACCCTTTCCGTCTATTTATTATCTTGGTCTGGGATTTTATATCAGCTGGTGACACTGGTTATCTTGGCACATAGTTTATGGCCGCAAAAGCAAGTTGACTACGCCACTGAACAAGCCGCTTAAGACTTAGGGTCGGCGACCCCAAGCTTACTGACTGCAAATTGATATATGAGTGATCACTGTTTATATTAAATACTGCCATTAGCCCGTGATATGCGCTTTGCTTATCACTTTTACTATTAGCTATTGGTGTTAGCTAGGATTGCACTAAAATTAACAAACAAGCGATAGCAATCTACACTCTGTAGGATTTCAAGGAATGATATGGATAAAGTCGATGAAAGACGATTATTTTCGCGGTTAACCTTTGCAACTGACGCCAAGCTAATCAGTCACGATAGCCCGCATCAAACTTGCAGTACAACTAAGCTACTGGATATCAGCCTTAACGGCGCCTTGGTTTTACTCCCCCCTGACTTTCATTTTACCGGCACAGATTTGACGTTGGAGTTTAGCCTGCAAGAGCCTGAAATCAAAGTAGTGATGCAGACTAAACTTGTGCACAGTGAAAATCAGCAGCTTGGCTTAGCCTGCCAACACATTGATGTTGAGAGCATTAGTCATCTACGCAGACTACTAGAGCTTAACTTAGGTGATGCGAGTTTACTCGATAGGGAATTAGAAAGGTTATTTGAGCACAAGAGCTTGAAAACCGGATAGGAGCCCAATCCCCTCAATATTAGCCCTAGTTGCAACAGCTCCCCCTTCAAGTAAAAACGCCGCATTGTTGCGGCGTTTTTTCTTTATACAATGCTAGTTTATTAACTCCAGCAATTCATGGATGGTCTTCACCGGAATGATCTTCGCGCCCGAGCCTTCCATCGACTTATGGTAATTACGAAATGGTATATAGATTTCGGTAAAACCATGTTGAACAGCTTCTTTCACTCTTGGCACCCCACTATCAATTGGGCGAACGTCACCGTTTAAACTCAACTCTCCCATGATGCAGGTCGTTCTCGGTACCACAAAATCGTTCAAGCTACTGAGCAACGCTGTCACAAGCGCAAGGTCAATACAGGTTTCAGACTCATCAATCTTAAGGCCACCGACTAGATTAAAGTAGGTGTCGTGGAAAATCTTGGTCTTAGTGTGCTTACGCAAAATCCCCGTCAACATCTTGATACGGTTCATATTTAATCCCACACAAACCCGCTGAGGAAACTCAGCCTCGGTTTCTGTGGTTAAGCATTGGATCTCAAGTAATAGGTTACGGTTACCTTTACGGATACAGGTAATGGCTGCCCCGGGAGACTCAGTGGTTGAGCCCGATAAAAATATCTCACTGGGATTGTCGACACTTATCATGCCGCGCTCAGTCATCTTGAATATACCCACGGTATCGACATCGCCAAAACGGTTCTTGTTCGCCCTAAGGGTACGTACCTGCCCGTCATTACATTCAATATGCGTTAAACAATCGACAATATGAATTAGCGTTTGCGGCCCAGCTGTTTCGTTATTCTTGTTAACGTGGGCCACTAAAAACATGGTGACGTTATTTTGCTTACAATACTGAGTGAGAGCCTGCGCACTGCCCTTCACCTGTGAAGGCGAGCCAGGACTGCCGTTAGCTAAATCGGTCACAACTGCCTGAATGGAGTCAATCACCGCAAATTTAATCTTCTTCTCTTCAAGCTCAGCAATAATGGCTTCGACACTGGTTTCGGCCATCAAATATAAATTGTCTTCATTGCACTCTAGCTTTAGACGATTCACTCGGTTTTTAAACTGAGATAACGACTCTTCTGCAGTACAGTAAAGTGAAGGCATTAGCTGCGACATACGTGACACTAAGTCTGATAAAATCGTGGTCTTGCCCGCACCAGGGTCGCCAGAGATGATGTTAACCGAACCTGTGGTTAATCCGCCACAAAGCACCCGGTCAAGCTCGCCTATCCCTGTCAGCATCTTTTGCGCTTCAAACTCTTCAATTTCGGTTAGCTTCTTTGAACCTCCGCCCACAGAGCCTGCATAACCTGAAACCGAAGCACGAGCAGGTTTCAGTGCAGAAATCTTCAGTTCACTGATAGTATTCCACTCTTGGCAGGCACTACATTGCCCCTGCCAGCGAGGAAAATCTTGACCACACTCATTACATACATAAGCTGTTTTATTCTTTGCCATAGCTCTTTCTAAATCGTATAAAATCGGTAAAGTAATGCCAATATTGGCCGATACTAATTAAAGATAAGCGGAGTCGTCGACTACTCCCTTAAAAATTGTCTATGAGCCTATCAGCCATTGCTCTATTTAGCATCCCAAAAGAAGTGATTAATGACTTTACAATTGCATCAAGCCCTCGTTGAACAGTTAAAGCCCCTGTTAATGGAACCGGAATTTCCGGAGTTGTTCGATCAGCTTACCGCCGATGAAACCAATTCAACGCGCTTTTTGCTTAAAATGGAACTCAATAGACTGGCCTCAGCCTGCACTAGGCTCATCGATCTGCGCAATAAAACCGAACTCGATTGTGAGGTGTTTATTTTTGCAGGTCAGCAGCATTATCTGGACGCCCCCGCCAAAGAAAGATTTTTAGAGGCACTCGCGCTGTATCGTGACGAGTATACCTTAGGTGTATATGAGCAGGTAATCGAAGCACATAAACAGCGTATATTGAAGCTACGCCAGTCTAATAAAAATGAAGTTGTCAGCGACGCCTCGCCCTTTATTGCTAAGGCTGTGGTATTAGGAAGCTACTTCGCCCGCAGCGAAGAGCGCATGAATTACAGCATGCGCATCAATGTCGCTCAAGGTCACCTTAGCTTAAACGGCATCACAGTTGATCTTTCTGTCGGTGGTGCACGGATTAGAATTCCCACCAAGCACGGATTGCAATCAAACAAGCCTATTCGCATCAAGCTATTGGAGCTTGGTGAAGAGTACTACCATCAAGATCTACAACAGGGCATCGACTACCAGGTTGTTGACACCGAACAAAACCATGAATATTGCTGGCTTAGGTTAAAGCGGACTTCTGGCAGTGAAGCGCTGTCACAGATGCTAGAAAAATTGATCCGCGGCTATAAGTTTCGTTACAAGGTCGATGTTAATGATGTGCTCGTCACGACAAAAGGGTTAGGGTTTGAGCGCCATTACCTGCCCCACTTGCCACATCTACCGCTATTTATTGAATCGAAAACGAATTCGGACGCTAATGAGCCCCAGCAGCAATTTATCATCAGTCATAAATTACTCAGTCGCGATAACCAAGCTATTGGTGAATATTTCAAAGATGAAAATAATATTTGTCAGCTCAGCAATTTTCTCACTCCCGCAAGACTGAAGCGCATTATAGACTCAGAAGATGATAGCCAATACTGTCAATTCTTCTGCTTCACCTTCACAGCTCAAGGGGCAAAATTCTTTTATTCTGCCAGCTTAGCGGAATTAAATTCTCGCAATTTGTTGGCACTGTTTTTAAGTTTTGGCGCCACTAAGCCTAGCTTTAGAGTATTTACGGTTGCAACACAAACTGTCGACCATCAGCAATCCTATAAAGCCAGTATCTTACCTGGAGATGAAGGCCGCTACTCCGCCCTCACAGAGACCCAGCTAAGTGCTTTTAGTCATGTGCTACAGATCATCGATATGACGCCACCTAAAGCCGATGAGTTGTATCAAAATTGGGCTCAAGTGCATCAGAATTCCGAGGTTCAAGCCAGTGTTAACGAGTTAAAAATTTTTGGCCAAAAGAAGATCTCTGAGCACATTATTAAGCTTATCTCACTGCAGTTTAGCGAGCGACGCAATGAGTCCCGCTTTGCCTTTAAAACAGCCGTAATGCTTAGCCAGGGTAAGCTCAGCGTAGCTGCAAACACAGATGATATTTCAAGCCGCGGTTTGAAGCTTAGTGTCACAACTCCTGTGAATTTCAATGAAGCCGAAGCTATTTTAGTTAGCTTCCCTAAGTTACAGCCTCTTGCAGGCAAAACATCATTAGCGTCATTGCCTTACCGATTGATCCGTACCCGCAAAAACGGCATCACCTTACATCTCGCGGCGCAAGTCGGTCACACGCCTCATATCGGCGTAGAGTTTTTAAATCGATTAATTGAACATAATCGCGATAAGCTGGAGAAACTCACCGAAAATAATCATAACGTCAAAGAACTCGCCGACGGTATGAAAAATATCGCCATGCGTAAGCTGGCTTCGGTCCCCTACTATCTTGAGCGCACAGTGAAGTCGGCTTATATATCGACCTTAGGCATCGGCACCGAGCAAAATCACATTGCCAATATCTTTGCTTCTCAAAGCGATAATACATTAGCTTATAATCTTGCCCCTTTACTTCACGACGGCAAGTTGAAGCGAGACTTCATCACGCCTATTCGCTCCATGAAACCACAGAACGGCTTATCATATTTTGAAATATTCGTGCAGATCTCGCGCATGTCCCAAGGGCAGATAAAGGTACGCTGCATCAGTGACTGTGAGTTAACAGATCGGACACAGCAACTAAGCTTTATCCAACGTAGTCAGGGTCTTGGCGAATTTATGGCGTTGAGGGTGTATCGTGGGGCGACAGGCAAACCTGACTTAAATTATATTCGCCGGGAAAGAGAATACATCAATATTCACTCCCCCCACAAAGGGAAAAAACTAGAAGAGCAGCTTTGGAATATCATAGGTGTGGGCGAGTTTCTGGATGTCACTCAAGAAGTCACACTACGCTTTCCTGAGTTACTTTCTAAGTAAGTTCAGTTGAGTTAAACCTAACTCAGCATATAAAGGTCAATGCCATAGCAGAGTCACTATGGCGCCGACTCGGATAATACTAATTAGCTACCGAATAGAAGAGCCTATTGCTTCAAATTAGTGTCTAGACTCGAACTCGGCTTGTGCTTAATGACTCTATACATATAACCGACAACGACTAGATTAATCGTTAACACCGCGGCGGTGATGAGATTAGGTTTAGTGAATAGTTCATAAGCCTCAAAAGGCAGATAAATGCCACCACTCAACAATGCGAACCACTCAGTCCATACTAGACTACGCCAAAGGCCATAAGCTTCGATAAAGCGAACACCAGCGTAGAGTAGCGCCCCCGCTATTACAAAGTTGATATTCGCCTCAGTGACTTTACCAGCCTGCGTCACCACCTCTTGTACTAAATGATTAGCTGGGTTTAAGTGGGAGTGTCTCAGCAACTCTTCCACCACCATTTGAATATCCTGCCCTGCAAGTTTATGCAGGCCAAAAACAACTAAAACTGAAATGACACCTTTAGTGGCTTCTAGGACTGAAATGGCTTTTAAGCCGTTTTTAGCTGATGACATAGGATCCTTTAGCGTTAGCTTTGCTGCGCTCAAACTTTTAATGCTGATTAAATAGTACCAGCCTTTAATGTTACGCCTTTTTGCAATGCTTAGGTGCGGTATTAATTACCTTTAATGATGTACCCGCTTCTCTATAGCAGCCACCAAGTTATGCTGCTAATAGTAGCTAACCCCAGCTAAAATGTGACTAATAAACAGCCTTGCATTAATTAATGATGAACCCAAGATGTATTTTTATTAATGAAAGCCAATAGTTAATTAGCCTCGTTAACTCCTGAGGTATAGTGCTAACTAAGGCGATTTATATCCATAAATCGGAGGTTTGTAGTGACCCACCTGTCACTAAAAACACCACGAGTAGCAACTCTCTCAAGTCTGTGCAATATAATGTATTTGCCTTGAGTACTATGCCCCTTTAGGAACACCAACAATGCTAGATTCATTTGTCTCCGTCATTACAGCCTTATGGCAGCAAGACTTCGCTTTACTGCAAAGCCCTGGCAGCGCAACCATGATTTACGTTTGCGTCTTCACCTTAATTTGGCTAGAAAGCGCACTTCTTCCCGCCGCACCAATGCCTTGCGACAGTGTCGTGATCCTTTCTGGTAGTTTAGCGGCAGCAGGCATTATCAGCTTCCCCGTTGTATTTGCCGCATTAGTGGTTGCTGGTGCAACTGGCAGTTGGGTAGCATTTATACAGGGCCGATGGTTACACAAACTGCCAAAGATCCAGCGCTGGATAGATGCTGTACCAGAAAACCGTATGAAGACGGTTGATACCTTACTGAATAAACACGGCTTATTAGCCCTATTTACCGCGCGTTTTATTCCTGTAGTACGTCCACTTTTACCGTTAATGATGGGCTTACATATCAAGAAAGTGTCTAACTTTCATTATTTCGCATGGTTAAGCGCCGCTATTTGGTGTGCACTGTTACTCGGATTTGGCTATGCACTCTCTTTTCTTCCAGAGAACGTTGCTCGCGTAGTCACTATGGCGCTAATTATCGCGCCTTTCATCACACTCGCTATTGCGATTGTTAGCCTGTTAAGCCGCTTTATCATTAAGAAAAGACGGATGAGAAAACTACCTGTCGCTGAGCTGATACAAGAAACGGTTCTAGCAAAGCCTGTTACACCACTAAAGAAAACCGCTAAGTAATCGATATACGAACTGGCCCTGTACTTAGCAGGGCTAGCTTGAGTCCCTTCTGTTATTTCACGATAGCCCAGTCCTTACTTCCAAACCTCATGTTCAAACCATATGCTCAAACCATATGCTCAAATCATATGGCGACGCCTCCCCCAAAAGCAAAGCCAACACACAGTAAATACAAAAAAACCGTGAGACATAAGCCACACGGTTTATTGCTGTAAACTAGAAGGCTAAGTCACTAGCCTCTATTATTAGCCTCAATCGGCTCCAATTATTACTCTAGGTAACGTCTCATCAACTCGTAAGCTTGGTTTAGCTGTAAAAAGTCAGGTTTACCGTCTTTAGGACAATTATGTCTATCCATATACTGATAACCTGCTTGAGTACCAGAAACATGCAAAATGCTGCTTTCATTAACTAAGGCGTAGTCACTATAACTTGCAAGAATGAGCCACTTTCTTCTATCAATATCCTGCTCAAGCAAGTTAGACCCTGCTGTATAGTTTTCAGCAGGTCCCGTAGCACCTAAGTAGTTTTGCATCAGTGTAGGAACTAAGTCCATATGATCTGTAAAGTATTGATTAACACCTGGCTTAAGATCCGCGCCAAACATGATAAAAGGCACTTTAATCTGCGCATCGGTAAAGTTACTGTTATGTCCCCAAAAATTTTGATTATTGTCGTTGATTTCCTGACCGTGATCCCCGGTAACTACCACTAAAGTGTTAGCCAACTCTCCAGACTCTTTGAGCTGAGTGAGTACTTCACCTATCAAGGAGTCGTTAAAGTTCACACTGGTGTTATAACGGTTAAGGATAGGCTGTCTATCTGTATCATTATTAAGACTTAAGTAATCCATGCGAGATACTTGTGGCTCGAATTTATTCGGATAATCCTCTGGGAAATCATATCCATGAGGTGAGTCATAAAATAAAAATGAGAACGCAGGTCGCGTAGGATCTTTATGTTTATCCCATTCCAGCCATTCTTGAGTGATCTCAATATCTCGGCCAGCCTTGGTCTCAGCTTTAGAACGCACCCTTAAATTAGGTACATGAACAAATACTGTCTCATCAAACTCAGGTTTTAAAAGATGTGCTGAAGAAAAAATCCCTAGCTGATAATCCAACTGCTGCATTCTATCCATAATTATCGGCGATTGACGATTACGATAGAAACTATGCCAATAGGTCGCAGGTAAGCCATAAAAAAAGCCAAATATTCCTGCACGGGTTGCATTACCTGTTGAGTAATGTTGATTGAACACTTGGCCATCTTGAGCATATTGCCAAATGTTTGGGGTTACTTCCGCACTAAAACTATCGTGACGCCAAGAATCAATGACAATAAACAGCACATTAGTTGGCTTAACCTGCTGATAATTGATTGGGGCTAGCGGGTAAGATAAATTTCCCTTGTTATTGATTTTCAGCTTATTTCTTTGGGCCAACTCGGCTTCATTAACCCAACCATACTTCAACATCAATCTATTGGCCGTTGCGGGATAAAACAGAGGTAAGAAACGACTAAAGTTGGTAATTGAATTGACTGCGTTGGCACTTGCCCATATATGGATAACGTGTGTAGCAAGAACGCAGATAAACACCAGCGAAGTAATGTAGCGGCCTGCGAGTTTAAAACGATCATAGCCTCTGGTTAATATTAGCCAGTAGATCCCGCATTGCAGCGCAAATGTCAGTAAGATTAAAAAGCCGGCAAAAAGGTAGTTGACGACAGAAAACTCAACAATGCCACCAGAGAAGATCATTTCAACCAATACAGGTTGAATATGAAAACGGTACTGGGCAAAAACCTGAGTATCAGAATATAGAGTGATTAGCGCGAGCGCAAAGATAGCAGAGGTCGACAGCAGCCTTACCAAAGTCGACTTAATCAAACTCAGCGGCAAACTGACAAGACCTAAGAGTCCGCCCAGCAACCCCATCTGTCCTGCCGTGGCGATTAAAATATAACTCCAGTCTAGAGACGTCAGATTAGCGGGTAAGTAATCGAAATAACTCATTGATAAAGTAATAAATATCAATGAATTGATTAACGTGAATACTAAGTGAGACTTCATTCGTGTACGCAAAGGTAACATTTTCACCGCTCCAGTTCGCCTCCCCTTACCATTTTGGGAAACCTAAAAGTCGCGGATCTTACCCACTCACCAGCGACAAATACGTGATAAAGGCCGCAATTGTTCCAGTAATTAAGCCAGTGGTAAAGAAATGCTAGCTATTAACGCCCGCACAGCAAGTAAAGATTACTTGCCCCCATAAAAAATGACGGTCTGAATAGACCGCCATTGTTCATTTGTGTTCAGCTATCAACTATTTAAAATCAGCTGATATAGCTTTGCCCTGCATACACCACGAAATGTCTTAGCGCTAACACACCTAGAATCGTGCTGCACGATACTGTGATTAAGAACCCCTTAGTGTGGCGCCATGCCTTAGGTGCAACCGTACTGGCAAGTACTGGCACAACTAAGCCTAAACCGACAACACCAATCCAGAACACGCTAGCCCAAGTCCCTGTTGTAATCGCTGCCGTTGCTGCCTGCGCAGCAGGGCCTGAAAAGTTAAGTCCAACAAACAGTAGTACTAAACAGAGTGCTTCGTTAAAAGCAACTGGATACTCGATACGGTGAACCTGCTCGATACAGTCTGACTCTTTCTTACTGAAGAACAATGTCGCCACCAAGATGTTGCCCGCAGAGCCTACAGACAAAGCAGATGCCAAGAACAGTGCCGGCAATACTGCGGTGTTCAAAATAGGGTAACTGATCATGGCTGATAACAAGAAACCTGTATAAACGCCTACTCCTAGACCCAGAGCAAAAATCAGCTTATTCAGGCTATTTTCTACCTGACGACACACTCTAAGTGTTCCCTCAAGCCAAGGGGCATATTGCAGAACCTGTTTTTCAAATACCAACGCCGCGAATACAAACACCAATGGAATATAAATGAGCAGAGCGATTACACCCCACGCCATTACAGAGGTTAGGTTGTAATTAAGTAGAATATGATAAAACTCAAACGGTTTAGTCAAGTCCAATACCAGCAGCGCCATACCTAAACAGATAGCTACAGGGCCAATCACAGCTGCCGCCTTAATAACCGGCAAGCCTTCTGTTGGTTGACCGCGACTTTGTTTGTACCATTTAAGCCCAATGGCCACCAGCATAGAACCCGCTGAAAGTCCCGCCATAAACAAGTACACCGCGATGATCCAGTTCCACACTACCGGATCGTATTGCTCCATTGAGCCCCAGATATTGTTCATGCTTTGATCCCTCCTTTACGGCTAGGAATGCGGTAGACTCTTGGTTCAGTACCAAGGTTTACCTTTTGTTGGTAATGGTTTTTGGTATCTAACACTTTGCGCACTTCTGATGTCATATCATTGGCATCGCCAAACACCAAAGCTTGAGTTGGGCACACTGTTACACAAGCTGGCTCCTCACCACGTGCTAAGCGAGTTTCTTTACAGAAATCACACTTGTCTGGTACTCGCGTTTCAGGGTTAATAAAGCGCACCTTGTACGGGCATGCTGCTACACAGTAAAGGCAGCCAACACACTTTTTCTCATTGATTGATACAATGCCATCATCATTTACGTAAGCTGCACCCGTTGGGCACACCTTAACGCAAGGTGCATTTTCACATTGCTCACATGAGACGCGGTTATACTTAAAATGTAGGTGGGGGAAGTTGCCATAAGGCCCTTCGATTCTTACCTGAATACGAGTCACCGACTCAGGTACATTGTTTTCACTGCGGCAAGCAACGTTACAAGCCTGACAGCCAATGCATTTGTTTTCATCGTGTACGAGAACATAACGCTTAGTCATAATTAACTCCGATTAAATCTTGGCAATCTTGACGCCGGTTGTATGCAGGTTCATACCTGTTACCGGAGAAGTCACATGGGGAAGTAAGTTACCGCAGTGCACACCTTTACCCGTTGCACGAGACAGTTCTTTGTTCTTTGAGCCGCAGCCCATGTAAGCAAATACGGTGTCAGGGCGAATCCCAGGAGTGACAAGCGCATGACCTTCTTCGCTACCGGTATCGTTATAAATACGGATCTTATCGCCACTTGAAATATTAAGAAGGCCTGCGGTGATAGGATGGATCCACAGCGCATTATCAGACATCAAGTTCGCCAACATTGGTACATTTTGTGTACCTGCGTTAGTGTGCACCGCGACTTTACCTTGAATGAAGAACAGCTCATCAGCCTTTTTCATGGTGACTTCACGGTAACGAATAACACCGCGGCCCGGCGCCATTTTCTCAACCTTGTCTGAGCTAAGCTCTATCTTGCCACTTGGCGTCTTAAAGCTTAACTGGCTGCCATAGGTGCCATCTTCATCAACGGCTTTGGCATTCGGGTATGCAGCAACAAAGTCTCTCACCATGCCGCGCTCACGTAGCATTAGCGGCTTACCGAAGCTAACAAAGCCTTCGTCTTTAATTTTTCTTAGCAAGTTAACATCACGCTGTACCTGGAATAGCTGCAATGTTTCCATGTTCTCCCATGGGAAGAACTGACCTTGGCCCATTTCAGTGGCTAGCTCTTTCCAAATTTGCCAGCTTGGCTTGGTATCGCCAATGGTTTCAACTACGCGCTGACGCACATAATAAGCAGGGTTCTTACCCGACTTATCGGCAATCTCTTCATCGCGCTCAAGGTAAGTCGATTCAGGTAGGAATATATCGGCATAAGCGGCTGATTCACTGATATAAATGTCGCAAGCAACGATAAAATCAAGCTTTTGCATCGTTTCAACGATACGTGCTCTATCTGTCATGGTTTGCATTGGGTTAGTACGGCTCATTACCCAGCCATGTAACTGATAGGGCACAGCTTCTAAAGTCGCATCAAGAATGGTTTGATAAATACCACCAGATGACCAAGTTAAGGCGTATTGCTCATCAACCATATCGATACGTTTAGCATCAGTTTTTGGCATACCTTCAACACCTGGCTTCGCCAAGGTTGGAGCAACACTGTCGCCAGCATATTTATTGTAGCTTGCGGCTTTTTTACCAAAGTACAGACCACCTTTACGCTCAATATTGCCCACTAATACGTTGGCGGCATAAAGTGCGCGGCGCATCTCAAACTCTTCAGTGGTAAACGATGAACGGTGACCAAAATCCACTAGCGCATGAGGCGCTGCAGCGGCATACTCATGGGTAATACGACGGATATCTTCTGCTGGCACATCGCTAACAGATTCAGCCCACTCTGGCGTATAAGCTTTAACTTCTTTGGCGAACTCATCAAAACCTGACACATACTGCGCCACAAAGTCTTTGTCGTATAAGTCGTCGCTAATCAAGGTATGACAAATTGCCAAAGCAACCGCAACGTCGGTACCTGGCTTGATCGCGTACCACTCATCAGCTTTGTCGGCCACAATTGAGAAGCGCGGTTCAAATACTACAAGCTTGGCGCCCTTCTCCATTTGTGCATTCATCATGCCTCTTGTTTCAGACATGTTGATGCCTTCATAGAGGTTATGACCAAAGTTAATGATGTACTTAGAGTTGCTTAGGTCGCGCTTAATCTTGCCACCAAACATGGCTTTTGCCGCAATCACATAACTGCCAGGGCAAGTAGATGCGTGAGTAAAAGTATTTGGACTGCCAAAAGACTTAGCAAGATGAAACAGGTGGCCAGATAAAGAACCAGATTTTGATGAGAAAGCCACGCTTTCTGCGCCGTGCTGGTTTTTGATTCTATTTAGATTTTCAGCAATGGTGCGGTAGGCTTCGTCCCACTCAATCTCTTGCCATTTACCTTCGCCTCGCTCACCAACACGCTTTAATGGCTTAACAATACGTTGTTTATCATAAAGCTGGCTGTGACCTGCACCGCCACGGGCACAAACAGCACCACCAAATGATTTGGCATTCTTGTTACCCAAAATCGATACGTTTTTGCCATTCACCACGCGGGCAGAAATCGGACAGCGGGTTGAACACATTTCACAAATACTGGCAACTGACTCTGCGCTGCCTTGTAACTCTGAATGCCCAAGGGCGGCTAAAGAACCCGGCAGCGTTGCTAATGCGCAAGTCGCAGTGCCCGCTCCGGCCCCTTTAATGAAGGTTCGCCGATCTAATCTCATGATAAATCTCCCAATGACAGTTTTGCTTAGGAGCGCTTTAGATAAAGCCCAAGTTAATTGCTAGTTGCTGCTAACTTGTTCCTAAGGTTTTCATCATTGTTAAGGAGGGAGAATAAATTGAATATTGTGGTAAACCACATATCCGGAGAGAGATAACTAGGTTTGTGAGGCGATTCACAGTTCAAAATTACACCAACACAGCAAGCTAAAGGTGTAAATTGTGGTAAACCACATAAAGAGAAAAGCTTTGAAAAAATGGAGCTTATAGCATGTTTTTGATACAAAATGTGCGGCTCATAGCCGCACATTCGTTTACTCATACCCATCAATAACCAATAACGGCTCGAGCTTAAATTAAACTTCTATCGGCACTTCACTGCCACGTTTTTTCAAGTTAAGTGTAGCCATACAACCTGTTATCTCATCATCACGATTACTCAGTACGAAATGACCATCGTGATCACTCACCACCTCTTTACAGATAGCGAGGCCTAAGCCTAAACCATCCATTTTGGTGGTATAAAAGGTCGCCATTACTGTGTCTGAGTCCATCGCTAAGCCTGAGCCATTATCGATAATACGCAAATTGACCTGATGCTCTTTAAAGTCCAGCTCGATATTAATTTTACCAACACGGGCATTTTCACTATCCGCAATTGCATCTAAGCTATTTTTGATAAGATTTATCAGCACCTGCAACAAGCCTACTCGGTCAGCGGTAATAAAAAAGGGCTCGCCTTTAATCTGGGTATTAATCTGTATTTCGCGCCTTGCCAGCTCAATCCTTAACAGTGAGATACTCTCCTCGACTAAGGTAAGAATATTGACATCAACCATTACCGCTTCCCGACGCTTTAGCAGGCCGCGAATTCGATGTACCACCTCCCCCGCACGAGTCGATTGTTTATGGATTTTCTCAAGTAGTGCAATACAAGACTCAACATCGGCTTGCTGCTGACCTTGCAAGCGCATGATGCCGCCTTCACTGTAACTGGTAATAGCCGCGATAGGCTGGTTTATCTCATGAGCCAAACCTGCACCGATCTCACCAATTATTGATGCGCTTTGTAATCGTTCTAATGCCACTGCTTGCTGCTTTAGTTGCCGCTCAGACTCGATTAATGAACTGCTCTTTTGATGAAATCGGTATTCAATCCACAGGTGGTACAAGGTAGCAATAATAAACACTAAAACAGATAAAATGCCCCAATGGCGATTATCCTTAAGCCACTGCTCAACTGAATACCAGCGGCTGTTATCTGGAGACTTAACATGCAGCTCTTTGAATAATTTAATTACCGCTAATTGGCTAATAGGCGATGTCCAGCCCTTTAGCTGCGCTTGAATGGCTGCCGGATTATCGGCGTTCAACTCAAGCAAAGCTTGGGTAATTGCTTTACTGAGCTCAGTGCTAACACTCTCGGTCGCGGCAAATGACCAGTTGGGGTACAGAGAGGTACTGCACTGGCACTCCACTCCTTCTGGGCGACTAGGGTTAAGCACTCGATACTCCCCGCGCTGAATTAACCCACGCGCCACCATGTCCTCTAGAGTACACAAAGGGGTAATGGCCGCATCCACATTACCGTCTCGCACTTGGTACAGCAAAGGGTCGAGAGGGAAACCGAGAAACTTGGTTTGGCCAAAGTAAGTTTCAGGATCCATACCTAAACTGTGCATTAGACCCACAGTTGCCTGATATCCGCCCAGTGCATGAGGATCACTCGCTGCGACAATTTTCCCCTTTAAATCATACAAGGTTCGATACTCGCTATCGGCCTTAACAATAATCGCCGAGCCAATGGCCGAGGTGGTGCCTTTGTGGCGCATAGACCGCATAGTTGCAAGCCAAGACAGGGGGTATTGGTTAGAAAGGTATAGGTATTGCCCTGGGTTAGTAATAATGAACTGGATCTGCCCCAACTCCATCGCTAAGTTAAGCGCTTCAAAATTTCCTGGATACACATGAAACTCGGCATCTGGCACTTGTTCATTAAGGTATTCCATCATAGGTGTCCAGCGCTCAACTGCTTGCTGATGCCCCCAATTCGCAAGCACACCGACATAAAACTGCTGTGGCTTAGACCAAGTGGCAGATGAAAAAAGCAGTAACAGTAAACACGACAAAACCTTAGGCAATTTCATTTCCTTAGACTCCACAAACCAATAGCTTCAACCAAATTAAGATAACTGTTATTAACCCAACGCATTGTTTAATTTAGCAATGTAGTGACAGGCTTCCATTGTGGAATTTGATTGATTAGCGATAGCTTACGCTAGGTTTCAAACTTTGCTGCGTGACCCAATTCATGATTCCTACAAAATAGTTCGCTAAAAGCGGCAAACTGAGATATCAATCAATTAAGCATTGCTAAAATAAAGGTGTTTTGTGGAGCAGAATATTGAAGGGCCGGTTTATTTAGTCGACGACGATGAAGCAATTATCGACTCCATTAGCTTTTTAATGGACGGTTACGGTTATAAGCTTAATTGCTTTAACAGTGGAGACGACTTTCTTGCTCAAGTTGACTTAAGCCAAGCTGGCTGTGTTATTTTGGATGCGAGAATGCCTGGGCTAACAGGACCACAAGTACAGCAACTGCTCACTGATGCTAAAAGTCCATTATCAGTCATTTTTTTGACCGGACACGGCGATGTACCGATGGCGGTTGATGCCTTTAAAAATGGCGCTTTCGACTTTTTTCAAAAACCAGTTCAAGGCAATGTGCTATCACAGTCCATCGCTAAAGGCTTAGCATACAGCGTACGCCAACACTGGAAGCTCACTCATCAAGCGCTTATCAATACTTTGTCTGAGCGCGAAACCCAAATTTTTGAGTTAGTGATTGCCGGTAATACCAACAAGCAAATGGCTAACGATCTCTGTGTTGCAATTAGAACCATTGAAGTTCATCGTTCTAAACTCATGACAAAGCTAGGGGTCAGCAATTTAGCTGAGCTCGTTAAGCTTGCGCCGTTACTTGCCCAGCAGAATTAATAGCTATCGATAAATAGCCAAAGCATCAATTGCTTTGGCTATTTCAGGTTAACCGTTAAAACTGTGATACCAATCTTTTATGCGGGGAAAGTGATCATCTACGGCGTCTTTATGGGTAAGCATGCCACCATGGTCATAGTCATGCTTAAAGCCCTGCTTCTTTGATAGCAGCGTATAATCGACCTGCTTAATTTGGCATTCCTTAATCATTCTCTGCACATCAGCGGGGTTCCCTAACACCTTGTCACCCTCACCTGCAATAAACCAAGACTTTGGCCAACGAGCCTGCTTAGCGGCGCTTGCATAGTCAAAACCGTCATCGCTATCCACCCAATGCCCCCTTACCCACTCTATGGTTTGCCTAAGCGATGATCGTGACTCATTATCCATGCCCATCTTTAGTTTATCCGCTGGAAGATATCCACTTTTCCATGCGATTAAAGGTGCCAACTTGTTCCATACTAGATTGACTGTAAACCACTTTTGCAAAGATTTAACGTCAATACGGCGCTTACTACCAAAGGTAACTAATGAAGCCACTGACTCTTGTAAGCTGTCATAGCGAGCGATAGCACTCGCCATTAACACTCCGCCCCAAGAATGAGCACACCAATGTACTCTTTTAGCCTTAGGATGAAGTGAAAGAATATATTGCTGAATAAGAGGAAGCTGCTCCCTTATCACTTCTCCCTGACCCGCCTTAAAACCACGAGCGAGTTTAGGTGCACTCAAGCCTCGACCAAGTGTATCTAATACGTATACCACCACACCTGAGTCTGCCAAATAACAACCAAGTCCCTTACCTGAATCACTATAAAACACGCGTCCGTTCGACATGGCACCATGCAGCATAAGTACAGGAGGTTTACTCATGTCGGCTTGTACTGGAGTAATCTGCCTTAGGTGTAGGTGCCCATGGTTATAGGGGATATAGAGGGATTTTTGCTGAATATTCAATGGCTAATACTCTTATATTTTTACAATAAGCTACTGAAGTCATAGTTAAAAAACAAGAGCAAAGACTCTAACTATGTGTTTAACCTCGTCGACTATACAGGCATTAAAACAGGCTAAGGTTTAAATCAATCAAAGGGATCAAGGTGATAGCAACCTCTTTTAAACATAAAAAAGCTCATAACAAAATTGCTATGAGCTTTTGGAGTTACTGGCTATACAGCTTTTGCCAAAGCTTAACGCCTATTCTGTAGCGACAACTCATTAAATATGTGGGTCAAACAATGCAATTGCGAGCCATTATGGCTGATTCAGCAATCTAGGTACGCTGAAACAAGTAAGGTAAAACCTTGAGGTTAAGCCGATTAATACTGACATCCGCTGCCTGAGCCAATTTAGGTTTGGCATGATAGGCAATACCAAAGTCAGCCGTATTTATCATAGGTATATCATTGGCACCATCGCCTATCGCCACTCTCTGCCCAACGGGGATCTGCCACTGCTTGGCGCAGTTGAGTACAGTATCGGCTTTATATTGAGCATCGACTACTTGACCTGAAACGCTGCCGAGCAGTTTGCCATCCTTGATATCGAGTTTATTGGCAAAGGCGGCATCTAGTGCCAGTAACTGCTTTAAATGATTAACAAAGGGGGTAAAGCCACCTGAGGCTACAACGGTTCGCCAACCATGACTCTGCAGCTCGGCAATCATCTCTTTAAGACCCGGCATTAGCGGTAACTTGGCACATAAGGTATCGATAATTGCGGCATCGGCGCCTTTAAGCTTCCCCACCCGTGCTCTAAGGCTCTGCTCGAAGTCCAGTTCGCCTTGCATCGCGAGCTCTGTGACTTCAGCGACAGCAGGTCCAACGCCTGCCATTTCCGCTAGTTCATCGATGCACTCAATTTGAATAGCGGTTGAGTCCATATCCATCACCAGCAACCCTGCTTGACTTAACTGCGGTGCATCAACAGCTAACTCAAATACCTCTATCGCAGTCGTCTCACCAATCGCAGCGATCTGTTGCGGGCTCAAAGGCTGCGAAGTACAAACCTCGATGCAAGTTAAGCCACAATCACGCTCAATCAATGCCAAGCTCAACTTCGTATCGAGAGACACAAGCCAAGTCTCTAGGGCAGCATTAATATCCTGCAACTGCCGCGTGCTCAAGACTGCTTGCTCGGAAAATAAAATCCGATAACGAGAGAAACCTTTTGGATATTCGGTCTCGATATGACGAGAGTAACTTTGTTCCCCAGCAGTAAAAGACATGCTACCTTTGGTACTTAACCAAGCAAAAACAGTCGATTGACTCAAACTTTCCATTAGTTATGGTTCTCCAACTACCGAGCACAGACATAATCAATTATGATTAGGTGAGTACACAATAAATTAAGGGTTTCAGTGTTCTATTTAAAAGGCCTAAAAAAGAGTCATCGGATAAGTCGTCTATTACAAATCATGATAGCGATAGCATTATTCATCGGACTCGATCAGTTGTGGGAAACTAGCCTACTACAAGGACAGCAGCTTCTAAAGTCCCAAACAGAAAAGATGGCGAGATTACTGGTACAACAAACAGCTTATGGTGCTGCGCCCGCTCTACAATTAGAAAATGACGAGCAGCTACAATGGCTTGCTCAAGCTTTGGTGTTAGATCCTAAAGTCATGTCGGCGAGCATCTTTAGCGAAGATGGTGTAAGGCTATCATTCGCCCAAAGTGTTATTGATGAAGAATTAGAACCGGACTCAGAAGAGTTAACTAATATACTGGATCAATATCCGCCCTATGTAGAAGCCGTATCTCAAGATGGTAACAACCTAGGTTACGTAGAAGTGCGTCTAGAGCCTAAATACTTCTTCAATGAGATTAAAGAAGCTCATCATATCAATATGGAGCAGCAACAGATGATGTTGCTTATAGCAGGCCTTATCGGCATGTTGCTATCCCGAGCGCTATCATTTAAGCGTGCCGACTTCGATAGACGTAAAGCCAGAGTCAAACTAAGACAATTACTGGCGAAGAAAAATGAAAAAGCTGCCGCTAAAACCGCTAAGAAACAGGCTGCAGAAGAGCTTAAGCAGGCGAAACTTAAGCAGGCAAAAAAAGACAAAACCAATCCAGCATCTAATGTCGAGTTAGAAGCTGTTAAAACCACAGATAATGACGCTATTTCAACTAAAGCCGAAGCATCAGGACTTGAACAAACATCGTCTTTATCAAAAGCAAATCGCAATGCTGCCGCAGAAGAGAAAACTGGCAACCAATCGCCATCAGTGCTTGCAGCAACAGTGAATGAATCAGAACAAACTTTGGACTCTTCAAACCGAGCCAACACTGAGTTAACAGAGCCTGCGCCAGAGAAACCGACTGTAAAGCCAAGGGCTAAAGCTAAGCCTAGAACAAAAGCCAAACCAAAAAGCAGTGATGAAACTAAACCTGCTGCTAGCGTAAAACCTAAAGCACCAACAAAGCCAAAGGTAAAAGCTAAGCCAAAAGCAGATCCCAAAGATGAAGCTTAAATATCTAGGTATACGATAAAAACAAAAACGGACGCATAAGCGTCCGTTTTTTTACACTGTAGCCTAAAACTGCAAAGCGATACAATTACAGAGTAATTGCTGCTTCTAGTGTCATTTCAATCATTTCGTTGAATGTTGTTTGACGCTCATCAGAAGTCGTCTTTTCACCTGTACGGATATGATCAGATACAGTAACAACACACAATGCTTTAGCACCGAACTCTTTAGCTACGCCGTATAGGCCAGCAGCTTCCATTTCGACACCTAGTACGTCCATCTTTTCCATCACGTCAAACATTTCTGGATCTGGCGTGTAGAATAGGTCAGCAGAGAAAACGTTACCAACACGGTACTTAGTGCCTTTTGCTTCAGCAGCTTTAACTACTGCGCTTAGAAGACCGTAATCACAGATAGCTGCGAAGTCTTGGCCACGGAAACGTAAACGGTTAGTTTGAGAATCAGTACAAGCACCCATACCGATGATCACGTCACGTACTTTAACGTCAGTGCTGATCGCGCCACAAGTACCCACGCGGATTAGGTTCTTAACGCCGTAATCTTTGATCAACTCAGTTGCATAGATTGAGCAAGATGGAATACCCATGCCTGAACCCATAACAGAGATACGAACGCCTTTGTAAGTACCAGTGAAGCCTAGCATGTTACGTACGTCAGTGACTTGCTCAACGTTCTCTAGGAATGTTTCAGCAATGTACTTAGCGCGTAGTGGATCGCCTGGAAATAGAACTGTATCGCCAAATGCACCGTCTACGGCATTAATGTGTGGTGTAGCCATCAGAATAACCCCTATTTGTATTTTTTAGACCGTCGTAAAAACTTAAGTCTTTGTTTGCTAACGGCTCAAACTGAGCCGTCAAATTTAAAATCTTATTACAGCTTATGAACCAATAAATGAATCGCCATATTCCATCGGTTCCAGCTTAAAGTAACTTGCAATCGACTGGCCCATGTCAGCAAAACTGTTACGGCGTCCTAATGAGCCAGGCTCAAGACCTGCGCCATAGGCTAAAACAGGTACACGCTCACGTGTATGGTCGCTACCAGGCCAAGTTGGGTCACAACCATGATCCGCTGTAAGCAGTAAGAAATCATCAGCGTCTAGTAAGGCTAAGATCTCAGGTAGACGAGAGTCGAAATACTCAAGACTACGAGCGTAACCTGCAACATCACGGCGATGGCCATAATGCGAATCAAAATCTACGAAGTTAGTGAATACGATGGTGTTGTCACCAGCTTGTTTAACTTGCTCTAAAGTCGCATCAAATAGCGCTTCAAGACCAGTCGCCTTCACTTTCTTAGTAATACCGCAATGTGCGTAAATGTCAGCAATTTTACCGACACTGACCACTTCGCCACCTGCCGCTTTTAGCTTATCAAGTACAGTCGGTGCTGGCGGCTCAACTGCGTAGTCGCGACGATTGCCGGTACGTTCAAAATCACTAGCGCAAGTACCCACAAATGGACGTGCAATAACACGACCAATGTTGTAATCGGCAAGTTCTTCACGAGCAATAATGCAAAGCTCGTATAACTTTTCAAGACCAAATGACTCTTCATGACACGCGATCTGGAATACTGAGTCAGCAGAAGTATAGAAAATTGGCTTACCGGTGCGCATATGCTCTTCGCCAAGCTCTTCAAGAATAACCGTACCCGATGAGTGACAGTTACCTAGAAACTCTGTGAGCCCAGCTCTTGCAAGAATTTTATCTGTTAGCTCTTGTGGAAAAGAGTTAGTCAGATCGCTAAAGTAGCCCCACTCATAAAGAACAGGTACACCCGCCATTTCCCAGTGACCACTAGGGGTATCTTTACCAGAACTTAGCTCTTCGGCGTGACCGTATGCGCCAATAATTTCGACATCATCACCAAAACCTGCTGGGAATTCACCCGTGCTTTCTTTTGATGCATGACCAAGTCCTAGGCGCGCTAAGTTTGGTAGCTTCAATGGTCCTTCACGGCCATCGTTTGCTTTACCTTCAGCACAAGCCTTAGCAATGTGACCAAAAGTGTTAGAACCCACATCGCCAAACGCTTCGGCATCGTGCGCTGCACCGACGCCGAACGAATCTAGCATCATGATTATAGTACGTTTCATAAACTGTGCTCCGTTACAGATCCGACTCGCGGATATAACGATAAATTTCCGGTGTTTTTTCTGGTTTGCTATTGCCAATATGAATGGCTTTTTTCACTGCGGCTTCAGCTTCAGCGAAGGCACTTTCAGATTGGGCATGAATAAAGGCAATCGGCTTGTCGGCGTTGATTTCATCACCTAATGCGCAGACTTTTGAAAGACCTACACTGTAGTCCAGAGCATCGCCTGGCTTACGGCGACCGCCACCAAGTGTTACCACTGCGAGTCCAAGTTCACGGGTGTCCATTGCCGAAGCAAAGCCGGCTTTGTCCGCGTAAACAGGACGAATAATTTGTGAATCAGGCAGATACTTGCTGTAATTCTCAACAAAATCAGCTGGACCACCAAGGCCTGACACCATACGACCGAAAATTTCCGCCGCTTTGCCGTTATCAAGTACGGTATTTAACTTAACGCGAGCTTCACTCTCGTTGCTAGCAAGGCCACCCAATACCAGCATTTCAGCACACAAGCCCATGGTTACTTCGTAAAGACGTGGGTTGCGGTATGCGCCAGTCATAAAGTCGACGGCTTCTTTCACTTCTAATGCGTTACCCGCACATGACGCCAATACTTGGTTCATGTCCGTTAGCAATGCAGTTGTCTTAGTGCCAGCACCATTAGCAACGGCAGTAATACTACGCGCTAACTCTTCTGAAGCCTCATAGGTTGGCATAAATGCGCCTGTACCGACTTTAACGTCCATGGCTAATGCATCTAGACCTGCGGCAAGCTTTTTAGAAAGAATGGAAGCTGTGATTAAAGAGATGGACTCAACCGTTGCGGTATTATCACGAATAGAATAAAAACGCTTATCGGCAGGAACAAGATCGCCAGTTTGACCGATAATGGCCACGCCGGCCTCTTTTACAACTTTGCGAAACAGTGCGCTGTCAGGCTCGGTATTATAACCAGGAATGGCGTCAAACTTATCGAGAGTACCACCGGTATGGCCTAAACCACGACCCGAGATCATTGGTACATAACCACCACAAGCAGCTGCCATAGGGCCTAACATCAAACTAATGACATCCCCCACGCCACCTGTTGAGTGCTTATCGATAATAGGCCCGTTAAGATCCAGTGACTGCCAGTTGAGAACTGTGCCGGAGTCACGCATCGCCGTAGTTAACGCAATACGCTCATCCATGTTCATGTCATTGAAATAGACCGCCATGCCTAAGGCTGCAATCTGACCTTCTGAAACAGTATTGTTGGTGATACCTTTGACGAAGAATTGGATTTCCTCAGTCGAAAGAGCCTCAGCATTACGTTTTTTACGAATAATTTCTTGAGCTAAAAACATGTACTACCTCCAAGAGTGTAACTGAATTTCTAATAAATAGTATTTTCAGTTATCAATCCGCTAAAGCGAATCAAAAGTCGTAATATTGTTACATACTAACGAACTTTTGATACACCTAATTAGATTTAGATCACACTTAACAACAAGTTTAATCTTTAAGGTTAGTAACCTTGTACACCTTTTGGTGCATCGCCTAGCTCAAGTGTATGAAGTAGGTTGGTTAATAGGCTTGAAGCGCCGAAACGGAATGTCGCAGGAGTTGCCCAGTCATCACCGAGAAGACGCGCCGCAACACCTAAAAACTCAGCAGCTGCCTCGGCATCTTTTACGCCGCCAGCAGGCTTAAAGCCAACTTTAGGGTTCTTTTCGCTGATCACTGTCATCATGATCTCAGCCGCTTCTAGAGTTGCGTTAACAGCAACTTTACCCGTAGACGTTTTAATAAAGTCTGCGCCAGCGTCGATAGATAACTCAGATGCCTTACGAATAAGAGCTGGATCGGCTAACACGCCTGATTCGATGATAACTTTTAGAATTGCATCTTCACCACAAGCTTCCTTACAAGCTTTAACTAGCTCAAAACCAACCGTTTCGTTACCCGCCATTAGTGCGCGGTATGGAAATACAACGTCAACTTCATCGGCGCCATAAGCAACTGCCGCACGAGTCTCTAGTACCGCGATAGCAATGTCGTCGTTACCGTGTGGGAAGTTAGTCACTGTTGCGATCTTGATATCATCGCCATCGATTTCATTTAGGGTTTTACGCGCAATAGGAATAAAGCGAGGGTAGATACAGATAGCAGCGGTATCGCCAGCTGGCGTCTTAGCCTTATGACAAAGATCGATAACCTTTTGATCAGTATCGTCGTCATTAAGCGTAGTAAGATCCATTAAACTAATGGCTTGTTGTGCTGCTTTTTTTAAGTCGCTCATAATAGCTCTCCGAGAAAGATTCAAATAATTAATAAAACCGAAAATTATCGCACGGCTATGCCTTGAACTGGCTTGTTTTGATTATCGTTTTGGGCCGGGTCTTCGAACATAACCGAATTACATGCTTCAAACGCTTAGCGCGCCAAACATAAAAGTACTTATTCAGGTATCCAACATTGTGAGCTAAAGCAGCCCATCTATCCTGACACTAATGTCACGACTTGAATCCATGAAGACCGGAAGGAAGAGAGTTGCAACTTTATATCTGCCTTTCCGCGAAAAATCCGTTTTAGCGCGTAATAAATCTTATCTAACTGATTTAACATCGCTCATCTTGTTTGGTGATGAGTCGTTAATGCTTACATAAACAAACTATATTTTGTAGCGTCAAATATGAACATATTCAATATAGCTGATGCTTAGGTAAAAATTAACCCGTTTACATGACAATATTAGCGTAAGTTTAAATAAAAAGTTGGCGTTTAAAGGGTTGTTTTGAGCTGTAAGATAGAGCCGCGAATATCGCGGCTCTGTCGTCTATTTACACAGTTTTAAGCCAACGCTTTAAGCGATGCTTAGAACTTGTAAGTAGCAGTGAAGTAATGTGCGAAACCTGTAGATTCTAGACCTAGAGTGCCTGCACCATCTTCAACTAAGTAAACATCTTGATAAGCTTTTAGGCCGTAACCAAGAGCGTAGTTGTCTGAGTGCCAGTGAAGACCGAAGTATGCAGCACCACCGTTAGAAGTTGTTGGTACAAAAGCAGCTGAATCAGAGTCTGCACCGAACTGGTAGTCAACATAACCTTGGAAAGACACGAATGAACCATTATCGAAGTTCATTACTGGCTTGAACCAGTTCATAGAGAATTGGTAACCGTTCCAGTCTTTAGCGTTCATGTCGTAAGTGGCATATAGGTTCATGCCAGTCTTACCTAACCATGGCACCATCACGTCAGCACCAAGACCCCAGAAAGACATGTTCACGTCGCCATCGTACTTATTGCCTTCAGCGTCAACACCGCTAATTGCACCGCCACCCCAGTTGAATAGAGTAGAGAAGTAAACTTCTTGGATTGGACCTGCAGAAAGATCCCAGCCTGTCATCGCATCGATAGAGAAACGTGGAGCAAACTTCATGAACATCTTGCTCTTACCAGCGCCTTTGTCGCCTGAGCTGCTGTTAGTTAGGTTGAACACATCAACATAACCGTATAGGTCAACAATACCAGCGCGGCCGCCAAATTCCATTTCTAGGTAGTCGTGACCACCGTCATCAGCGTCAGAACGTGGAAGTTCGTTTACAGCGTACATTGCGTTGAACTGCATCCAGCTGTAATCGCCAGAACGTAGATCAGTACGGTCAGCAGCGAATGTAGGTGCAGACATTGTTGCAGCAATAGCAGTAGCTGCTAGAGCGAAAGTTTTAACGTTTTTCATCATCAACCCCATTTCATTTATGGTTTGCCGCCCTTCTTAATGAAGAGTCAGCGTTTCTTTTTATGGCGCGCATTTTACTTTATTTATGCCAAAACTCAACACTATTAATGTAAAAATGCGAACACTAAGTTTTAACATTCGAACAACTTTATGATTTCAAGGCAGTAAATGCTGCTTTATCACTCTTATTGTTGTTTTTAAGCCGAAACAATCCCTAACCCTAGATATTGATCATTTCAACGAACATTTGGTTTAGAAAACGATAGGCTTAAATCCGTTTTAACTTGACTAGAGCTAAAACAAAGACTGAGCCATATAGGCTCAGTCTAAAAGAGTATTACAACGCTAGGAATAGACCCGCGAGCGTAGCACTCATTAAGTTAGCTAGAGAACCTGCGATAACTGCACGGATACCAAGCTTAGCTAAGTCATGGCGACGAGTAGGAGCCATAGAACCTAGACCACCAAGTAGAATCGCAATTGAAGATAGGTTAGCGAAACCACATAGAGCGAAAGAGATAATCGCTTTAGTACGGTCAGTCATTACTTGACCCGTTGCTTCCACTAAGATACCGCCATCAGCAACATCTTTTAGGTATGGAGCAAAGTTTAGGTAAGCAACAAACTCGTTAATGACAATCTTCTGACCGATGAAAGAACCAGCAACCAGTGCTTCGTTCCAAGGTACACCGATAAGGAATGCTAGAGGCATAAAGATATAACCTAGAATCAATTCTAGAGTTAAGCCTTCCATACCGAACCATCCACCAACGCCACCGATGATGCCGTTGATCATAGCAATCAAACCAACGAAAGCTAGAAGCATTGCACCAACGTTTAGTGCTAGGTGCATACCAGATGAAGCACCTGCAGCAGCTGCGTCAAGAACGTTAGCAGGCTTATCAGGATCTTCTGGTAAGTCACTCATATCGTTCTTAGCTTCTTCAGTTTCAGGGTGCATCAGCTTAGCCATTAATAGACCAGCAGGTGCTGCCATGAATGAAGCGGCAACTAAGTATTCAATTGGTACACCCATCTGCGCGTAACCAGCCATAACTGAACCGGCGATAGATGCAAGACCACCCACCATAATTGCGAATAGCTCAGAGTTAGTCATAGTCGCGATAAACGGACGCACAACTAGTGGCGCTTCAGTTTGACCAACGAAGATGTTGGCGGTAGCAGACATTGACTCAGTACGACTTGTGCCTAATGCTTTTTGTAGCGCACCACCGATAATACGGATGATCCACTGCATAATGCCTAAGTAATAAAGAACTGCGATTAAAGAAGAGAAGAAAACGATGATTGGTAGTACGTTAATGGCAAAAATAAAGCCAACTTTGAAGTTAGCTAAATCACCGAATAAGAAACCAATACCACTTTGAGCGTATCCAATAACACTAGATACTGCATCTGACATACCCTGCAGAATGTCTTTACCGACTGGAACATACAATACAAAACCACCGAACGCGGCTTGAATTGCTAATGCACCAAATACGGTACGTTTGTTAATTGCTTTTCTATTGTTTGATAACCCGAAGGCTATCGCTAGTAGGGTGACCACCCCTACCAAACTCATTAAAATATCCATTAACCATCACCCTATTGTTAATACTTTTTAATTATGTTGTTAACCAACCTTGTTTTACGACCACGATTATACCCGACCACGCCTGCAAAAGCGTCGTATTGATCAAATTTTTGAGGTTTTATTTCAATGATTTCGTTGGGATTTCTGGTGCGAGATACATCTGTTTATGCAGAAAAAAATTAAAGGTCAAAGAGTTGCGTAACATTAAAGAACACCTGTTCTGAAATGCGAACGGCTGATTTATTTTGTAAATTTGCCATTTTTTTGATGATTTCAGGCAGAATTAATGGCGTGTTACGATTATTTCCACTGAATTTAGGTGCCATCGCAGGTGAATCTGTCTCTAAGACGAAGGACTCTAATGGCAATTTAGCCACGGTTTGTTGTAACTTAGGTGCATTATCATTGAGTAACAAGCCGCCTATGCCTAACTTGTAACCTAAATTAACATACTGTAGTGCTAGTTGCGGCCCGCCATAAAAGCCGTGGATGACACCTTTTCTTTGTGGGTTCTCGGTTTTCAGGCATTTTAGGATCTCTTCATGGGCTTTGACTGCATGCATAATGAGAGGTAGGTCAAACTCTTTAGCCACTTGAATTTGATCTTTGAACAGCTTTAATTGTGTTGTGAAGTTACCTTTATGTAACTTATCCAACCCACATTCCCCGATAGCCACTAAACGGGCATCATTTTTATAGCGTGCTAATAAAGCCCTTAAAGTTTCTACATCTGTGATTAGCGTGCTTTCGCTATACCAAGGGTGAATACCTAGTGCATAGTAACTGTCATATTGCTTAGCAACCTCTATTTGCCTCTGCCACTTACGGGCTGAAACACCAGGGATTAAAACATTTTTTATGCCTGCACTGCGCATCTGTTGAAGCAATGTATCTCTGTCATCATCAAACTCAGGAAAATCAATATGAGCATGGCTATCAATAATTGGCTGCATATCCGTCACATTCTCCCCCTATGAGCTAGCTATTATGTGGTTTGTTATCAGACTCTTGCGTGGAACGTTTAATTAGCGATGCTCTATCTCTCACTCCAGACTCAAGCTTAGCAGTAGGTTTAAGCTCAGGATCGGCTAGCCTAGGTGCACAGCTACGGCGATTCGATGGCGTTAACCCCATCGAATCACACCATTGAATATATTGATACCACAAAGCCTTAATCAATTTCATAACCGCCTCCAATTATACCAATTTAGTTTATCCCAACAGCGAGACCATACCAATAAATTAGCAAACACCACCCTATAAACGACAAAACCCCAGGCATTGCCTGGGGTTTTAGTATTGCAGAGATAGTCGCTTATTAGTTTTCGCGTGTCTTAGCAAATTCGATATCAGGGTAACGTTCCATCGACAGGTTAAGGTTAACCATTGTCGGTGCGATATAAGTCAGGTTGTCACCACCATCTAACGCTAAGTTCATGCTGCACTTACGTTTGAACTCGTCTAGCTTCTTATGATCGTTACAGTACACCCAACGTGCAGTTGCAACACTAATTGCTTCATAAATCGCTTCAACTTTATATTCAGTCTTTAGACGACCCACAACCACTTCAAACTGCAACACACCAACGGCGCCAACAATCAAATCGTTGCTGTCTAATGGTCTAAATACCTGTACAGCGCCCTCTTCTGAAAGCTGTACTAAGCCTTTAAGCAATTGCTTCTGCTTTAACGGATCTTTTAAACGAATACGGCGGAACATCTCTGGCGCAAAGTTTGGTACACCGGTAAAACGAAGCTTCTCGCCTTGAGTAAAGGTATCACCAATTCGAATCGTACCGTGGTTATGTAAACCGATAATATCACCTGGATATGCGGCTTCTGCACGGTTACGATCGCCAGCCATAAAGGTCAATGCGTCACTCACGTTCACATCTTTACCTAAACGAACATGGTGCATCTTCATGCCTTGCTCATAACGGCCTGAACAAATTCGCATAAAGGCTACGCGATCTCGGTGCTTAGGATCCATGTTTGCCTGGATCTTAAATACGAAACCACTGAATTTCTCTTCTTCAGGCTGCACATCGCGCACTTCAGTTTCACGAGGCTGCGGTGTTGGCGCCCATTCAACGATACCGTCAAGGATATGGTCAACACCAAAGTTACCTAATGCAGTACCAAAATAAACTGGCGTTAATTCACCTTTTAAGAATAACTCTTGGTCAAACTGGTGTGATGCACCAACAACCAACTCCATCTCATCACGGATTTCAGTAGCATAACTGCCAATCGCTTCATCAAGTTCAGGGTTATCTAACCCTTTAATGATACGAGACTCTTGGATTGTATGACCCATACCACTTTGATACAGAATCACTTCATCACGTAATATATGGTAAACGCCCTTAAACTCTTTACCTGCACCGATAGGCCAAGTAATAGGAGCACACGCAATATTCAGAACTTCTTCAACTTCGTCCATCAATTCGATTGGATCGCGAATATCTCGGTCAAGTTTGTTCATAAAGGTAACGATTGGCGTGTCACGTAAACGTGTGACTTCCATTAGCTTAATGGTACGTTGCTCTACACCTTTCGCAGAGTCGATAACCATTAGGCATGAATCTACCGCCGTTAATGTACGGTAAGTATCTTCAGAGAAGTCTTCGTGACCAGGCGTGTCTAATAAGTTAACGAGCGCGTCGTTATATGGAAACTGCATTACAGAGGTCGTAATTGAGATCCCGCGATCTTTTTCCATTTCCATCCAGTCAGACTTGGCATGCTGACCTGATTTTTTGCCTTTTACCGTACCCGCTTTTTGCAGTGCGTTTCCGAATAAAAGAACCTTTTCAGTAATGGTGGTTTTACCCGCATCTGGGTGAGAGATGATGGCAAAAGTGCGACGTTTGTCGACCTCAACTTTATAGCCTGACATGTATACCTGTAATTCTGGGAGTTTACAAAGGCCGCAATTATAGCCGCTCACCTTTATTTTAGCTACCACACTAGGTGGCTAAAATAAGCATCACCAGCATTTGTAAAACTTAGCCAATAAAAAAGCCTCCTTTTGGAGGCTTTCATAAATATAAAAACGCTTTAGTTGGTTAACAACTTTAATGCTTCATTAGTTCTAGCCAGTTCAAGCCTTGCGTATCTATGTTCAACAAAGTCATAGATATTGGTCGCTAATGCGAGTCTAAAGTAATTAGCTGCCTGAACGTTATCACCACGCTTTTGCGCAATTTTAGCCATATAAAAATAGGCTTCACAGAGTCGCTCAGCATACTCATCAGGGTGCTTTAACCCCTCTTTAGCGAGGTTAAATACTTCTTCCTTGCTCTTTTGGCCTAAGTAGAAATCGACTAAAGCTGTCGCCCAGGCATTGGCCTGCAAATTCTTGCGGTTTTCAATCAATTGAAGCAGCGCAGCTTGCTCATCAACTTCTCGCTCGGCTAGGTAGAGCCAAAGGACTCTATAACCATCTGATGGATCACGCTCATAAAAAGCATTCATATCCGAAACGGCAAGCTCCATACGCTCACCATAATAGAGTGAGATCCCACGGTTGAGATAGGCATAATCGTATTCGGGAGATAATTCTAATACGGCATCAAATGCTTCATAGGCACTTTCAAATTCGCTTTCTTGGGTGTAATAGATCCCCAGGAAATTGTAGGCATCGGCTAAATTAGGCTGAAGCTTTAGAGCCTGATGGAAATCGATTCGACTCAGAATACGCAAGCCAACACGATCGTAAATCACACCGCGGTCATAATGAAAACGTGCGCGTTGCTCAGGCGTTAATTCGACTGTAGCCAAGATCTCATTTAATTTTGCTAAGGTGATTTCTAACTTATAGTCAGGCGAAATGGGCGCAACCCTAATCGACGCTTGTTGATCACTATCGGACTGAGTGGACACACATCCTGTCAGCAACATACTCACACTTGCTATAAGCATAATTACGGCTGTTCGCATCTTTTGATTCATCCATTTAACCTTCTGAGTTAGCCAATAGCACCAATCATAGCAACCCCTAATCGCTACTGCTATCAAGGAATTGAAAATAATCCACTTATCGTTGATTAATTCAACAGCCTACTTTGTTATAGGCATAAAAAAGGAGGCCTATGGCCTCCTTTTAATTCAAAGTACTAGTGCTTATTCAGCAGCTGGCGCTTCAGCTTTAGGTGCAGCTTCTTTCATAGAAAGACGTACACGGCCTTGACGGTCAACTTCCATCACTTTAACTTTAACTTCTTGACCCACTTCTAAGTAGTCAGATACGTTCGCAACACGCTCTTCAGCGATTTGAGAAATGTGTACTAGACCATCTTTACCAGGAAGAATTGTTACGAATGCACCGAAGTCAACGATACGAACAACTTTACCGTTGTATACAGTGCCCACTTCAACTTCTGCAGTGATCTCTTCGATACGACGGATAGCTTCTTTAGTTGCATCGCCATTTGAAGAAGCAATCTTCACTGTACCGTCGTCGTCAAGCTCAATCGTAGTACCGGTTTCTTCAGTAAGTGCACGAATAGTTGCACCACCTTTACCAATAACGTCACGGATCTTCTCAGGGTTGATCTTGATAGTCGTGATACGTGGAGCGTGATCAGAGATATCTTCACGGTGACCAGAGATAGCTTGGTCCATTACGTTTAGGATATGAACACGTGCGCCGTATGCTTGCTGTAGAGCAATCTGCATGATCTCTTTAGTGATACCTTCGATCTTGATATCCATCTGCAGTGCAGTAATACCGTCGCGAGTACCAGCAACTTTAAAGTCCATGTCACCTAAGTGATCTTCATCGCCTAGGATGTCAGAAAGAACAACGAAATCGTCGCCTTCTTTAACTAGACCCATAGCGATACCAGCAACAGAAGTCTTGATTGGTACACCTGCATCCATAAGAGCAAGAGAAGTACCACAAACAGACGCCATAGAGCTTGAACCGTTTGATTCAGTGATTTCTGAAACGATACGAACACTGTATGGGAACTCTTCAGCTGTAGGCATAACAGCGTTAATACCACGCCATGCTAGCTTACCGTGACCAATTTCACGACGCTTAGGAGAACCAACCATGCCTGTTTCACCAACAGAGTATGGAGGGAAGTTGTAGTGAAGCATAAAGCGGTTTGTAGACTCGCCCATGATGCTATCAATCTTCTGTGCATCACGCTCTGTACCAAGAGTACAAGTTACTAGTGCCTGAGTTTCACCACGAGTGAACAGTGAGCTACCGTGAGTACGTGGAAGTACGCCAGCCATAACGTTAAGTGCACGAACCATATCTGGCTCACGACCGTCGATACGTGGATTGCCCGCGATGATACGACCACGAACCACTTTCTTCTCTAGGCTACCTAGAAGGCCGTCGATTTCACGTAGATCGGCATCAGCATTTTCAGCCAATAGTGCTTCTTTAGCTGCACTCTTAACTACGCCAACTTGAGCGTAACGATCTTGCTTAACTTCAATTTGGTAAGCTTCAGTAAGACCAGCTTCAGCCAAGTCTTTGATCTTAGCAACAAGGTCTTGATCTTGCACAGGTGCAGACCAGTCCCATACAGGCTTGTTAACTTCAGCTTGAAGTTCTTTAATCGCTTGGATAACAACTTGCTGTTGATCGTGACCGTAAACAACCGCACCTAACATCACTTCTTCAGGCAATGCGCTTGCTTCAGATTCAACCATTAGTACTGCACTTTCAGTACCAGCAACAGATAGTTCAAGCTGGCTATCAACTAGCTGGCTTACAGTTGGGTTAAGAATGTATTCACCATTAACATAACCAACACGCGCTGAACCTAGTGGACCATTGAATGGAATACCAGAGATAGAAAGTGCAGCAGAAGTACCAATCATAGAGATAACTTCTGGGCTGATTTCTGGATCAACAGAAACAACAGTAATGATAACCTGAACTTCGTTCTTGAAACCGTTCGGGAATAAAGGACGAATTGGACGGTCAATTAGACGTGCAGTAAGGGTTTCGCCTTCAGATGGACGACCTTCACGCTTGAAGAATCCACCAGGGATTTTACCTGCTGCGTATGTTTTTTCCTGGTAATTAACGGTTAGCGGGAAAAAGTCACGGCCTGGCTCTTCAAACTTCTTGCCAACAACAGTAACCAATACTGTTGTATCACCCATACTTGCCAAAACAGCTGCATCTGCTTGACGTGCAATAACCCCAGTCTCTAATGTGACTGTGTGCTGACCATATTCAAAACTCTTTACGATTGGATTCACGTGAACCATTCCTTAATATTTAATTACCTTAATTACGCGCGTAAGTATACTGCAAGTTTATTCAATAGTTAAAGAGAATAGATTGATGACAAAGCACAATCTTTTCCCTAAAGTGGGTACATGAGTTAGAAAACAGCTGCCGCGCGCCAAAACCTCTAGCAAGATAAAAAACTAAACCATTGAAATAAGGAAATAAAGTTATAGATGGAAAGTTTCAAATCGCTAACATGGAAGCAGACTATCTTAGTGGTTTCTTCCACGCTATTTTTTGCTGTTGTGATCTTTTTTATTGAGATATCTTTACTCGTTATCAATGCTCGTCAAGAGCTTACTGAAAACCAACGAGAGCTCATCGACTCCGTAGAACAGCCAGCAACTAATGCTATCTGGGCCTTAGATGATTTACGTGCCGAACAGACTATCCAAGGGATCTTAAAAGTACAACATGTGGGTTCAGCGATATTAAGACTTGAAGATGGTAATCGTTTCGTTGCCGTCAGTAATGGCACTCCAGTCGTCAATCCACCGATTTTCACCTACATTAGTGCCGAACTTTTCGGCGACCTAAAGCAGATATCTCGCTCCTTATATCGTCCTTTTTATACCGACTCTAATGGTAATAAAGAACTTATCGGCAGCCTAACTGTATTCTATTACACTCAAGAACTGACCAGCTCTCTGTTTTCTAGCCTAAGGTTTAGCCTTTGGGCAACGCTAGCCAGAGCCTTCTTGCTAACGCTTGTTTTATCAATTGTGTTCCACCGTTTTCTCACCCAGCCCATAGCAAAGATAAGCGAAGCTATCGATAAAATTGATCCGGAGTCCCCTGCTAACCACTTGCTTCCAACTGCGCGTTCCCATAATGATGATGAACTAGGAGCGGTGATCTCCAAACTAAATCAAATCCTAATTCAGTTCGACACGACTCAAACTAAGCTACGCAAGATGGCAACGCGTGATCCCCTCACTGAGTTGCCAAATCGCACTTTGTTGCTTGAAACTATTGCGGTTTCCATCCAAAGAGCAAGGCAACAACAAAGCAGCTTTAGCCTACTATTCATAGATCTAGATCGATTTAAAAACGTCAACGATTCGTTGGGACATGAGGTCGGTGACCAATTTTTAGTCCGAGTCGCACGTAACTTAGAGCTGAGTGTTGGCCAGGTTGGTACGGTAGCAAGACTTGGCGGGGATGAATTTGTCGTATTGGCGGATGGATTAGGCTCGCCCACAAAAGCAGCAGAATTTGTCGATAAGTTACTGGTACAACTCAATACACCTATGCAGCTAAATGAGCATACGGTGCATCCTGCGGCCTCTATCGGCATAGCGCTCTACCCCGATGACGGATTACGTGCTGAAGATCTTATTCGTCATGCAGATATCGCCATGTATAGCGCTAAAGCTGCAGGCTCAAACCAATGGGCATTCTTTAAACCTCAGATGACTGAACGCGCTTCAGTGCGATTAAAAACTGAGGCTTCGTTGCATGATGCACTTGAAAATAATGAGTTCATACTACATTTCCAGCCAAAATTAGATATCAAAACAGGTGAAGTTGTGGGCTGTGAAGCGCTGATCCGCTGGCAGAAAGAAGGTCGGTTAATTAGTCCGTTGTCTTTTATTCCTATAGCAGAGGAAACCGGCATTATTATTCAGATTGGCCGGTGGGTTATCGAGCAAAGTTGCAAAATGATCAGAGACTGGCAGACCCGCTACAACTTCACTATGCCGATTGCCATTAATGTTTCATCACAACAATTTTTGGACGCCAGTCTAGTTCCAGATATAAAACAAGCGGCTCTACGTTATCAAATAGCCCCTGAATTGCTTGAAATAGAAATAACAGAAACGTCACTAATGAACGAAATTGAGTCCGCAATTATCAAGCTTCAACAATTAAAAACAGCAGGCTTTAGTATAGCTGTTGACGATTTTGGTACCGGCTATTCTTCTTTATCTTACCTAAGGCGTTTGCCAATAAGCACCATGAAGATTGATCGTGGATTTGTTTCTGATCTACCAGAAGAAAGTGCAATTGCCTCGACGATTTTAATGCTTGGCAAACAGCTAGATTTAAATATTGTCGCAGAGGGAATTGAGAATGAGCAGCAGCTTGCTTGGTTAAAAAACCAAGGCTGTCAGACAGGCCAAGGGTTTTATTTCAGTAAGCCGTTAGCAATAGAAGCATTTGAAGCTAAATACATTGCTCCACACAGGAACACAATTGAAAACTCTAGAGGTTAGCTGTCCACATCAGAGCATTCAGCTTTGCATTAATTTCTGACATTAACGCCACGAGTAGAACCTTACGCCTATGCTCTGAGCATCTTGACGTAGAAATCTTTAACACTGATAAAAAGATAAAAGCCAATTTACAGGCACAAAAAAAGGAGGCATAGCCTCCTTTTAATAGATCAGACGTTAAAATTAACGACGTAGACCTAACTTCTTGATTAGCTCTTGGTAACGTACGTTTTCAGTACGCTTAAGGTAAGCAAGAAGCTTACGACGAGAGCTAACCATACGTAGTAGACCACGACGTGAATGGTGATCGTGGATGTGCTCTTTGAAGTGACCTTGTAGGTGGTTGATTTGTGCAGTTAACAATGCAACCTGAACTTCAGTAGAACCAGTGTCGTTTTCGCAACGACCGAATTCAGCTAGGATTTGAGCTTTAGCTTCAACACTTAGTGACATTTCTATCTCCAAAATATTACATTAAAAAATCTTTAGCCGATCACTAACTCAGCCAAAGGGGCGCGCCATTTTACCTATTTACACAACAGGTAGCAACACTAATATGCAGATAAAATCTGCAACTAGTCTTGAGGCTCTCTTAAGACGATAAGGCGCTTAGGAGCCAGTAATCCGTCATCATTCATTTGGCCAATGCCAACAAACTTACGCTCATCACCAATAGTGATCCGCACTAGCTCATCGACAGGCAAATTTGAAACTTGGACTGGATTGCCGTTCATTAAGTAAGTGGCTAACTCATCAGAGACATTCACCTCTTTAAAGCCACTAACTGCGGTATCCATAGGTAATAGCAGTGGGTCTAATACATCAGACAAAGTCAAAGACTCTTCTTCCGCTTTAGCCACTAGCTCTTCAAGTTGCTTTAGTGACACCATCTTATCGTATGGATAGCCTGCAACCTGAGTTCGGCGCAGCATGATAACATGCGCACCACAACCTAACATCTCACCTAAATCATCGGTAATAGTACGGATGTAAGTGCCCTTTGAACAATGGATATCTAAGGTTAACTCATCGCCTTCTAAGCTGATAAAGTTAAGTTCAAATACATTGATAGGACGCGCCTCACGTGGCACTTCAATGCCTTCACGCGCATATTTATATAAAGGCTGACCTTGATATTTAAGCGCTGAAAACATTGAAGGCACCTGCATGGTTTCACCACGAAAGTGCTCTAAAGCTGTTTCTAATTGCTCTTGAGTGAAATTAATTTCTCTCGTTTGAACAATTTCACCATCTGAATCGCTGGTGTCGGTGCGCTGACCCAGTTTTGCCGTCACTAAATAACGCTTATCAGCATCAAGCAAGTGTTGGGAAAACTTAGTCGCTTCACCTAAGCAGATAGGTAACATACCCGTTGCTAGCGGATCCAGAGCGCCAGTATGACCTGCTTTATTTGCATTAAAAAAGCGTTTAACTCTTTGTAGCGCAAAGTTAGAGCTCATGCCGGTGTCTTTATCTAACAGTACAATACCGTCGATAAAACGGCCGCGAGAACGACGTGCCATTACTTATCGCCCTCACCCTTAGAATCATCTTGAGTAGCATCAGGTTCAATACCATGTTGCTTCTGCTTAGCTTCATCGTTGCTGATAACGCGGCTAACTAGGTTAGACATACGCATACCTTCAACAAGCGAGCTGTCATAGATAAAGCGTAGTTCTGGCATAACACGTAATTTCATGCGGCCAGCAACAAGTGAGCGGATATAACCTGCAGCGGCATCTAACGCTTCAACTTTCTTTTCAACTAGTTGTACGTCTTCTTCAAAGAAGGTGACATAAACTTTTGCGTAGCTTAAATCGCGAGAAACATCAACGTCATTGACTGTGACAAACCCAATACGTGGGTCTTTCATATCACGCTGAAGAACAACGGCTAGCTCTTGTTGTAGCTGCTGTGCAATACGGCGTGTACGACTAAATTCTTTTGCCATAATATTATTGCCATAAATATTAAGGGCGGCTAACGCCGCCCTTATAACTAATAAGATAGATTACAAGGTACGTGCTATCTCAACGGTTTCGAATACTTCAATCTGATCGCCTACTCTGACGTCATTATAGTTCTTCACACCGATACCACATTCCATGCCGTTACGAACGTCACTAACGTCATCTTTAAAGCGACGTAGTGATTCTAGTTCACCTTCGTAAATAACAATGTTATCACGAAGAACACGGATTGGAGCGCTACGCTTGATAGTACCTTCGGTAACCATACAACCCGCAATTGCGCCAATCTTCGGAGACTTAAACACGTCACGAACTTCAGCAAGACCAATAATCTCTTGCTTAAATTCTGGTGCAAGCATACCGCTCATCGCGTCACGAACTTCATCAATCAATTGATAGATGATGCTGTAGTAACGTAGGTCAACACTTTCACTATCAACAACTTTACGCGCCTGTGCATCAGCACGAACGTTAAAGCCGACCATGATAGCGTTAGACGCTGCTGCAAGAGTTGCATCAGTTTCAGTTAAGCCACCAACACCGCGAGCGATGATGTTAACTTTAACTTCGTCAGTTGAAAGGTTGTTCAGTGAATCAGCAATCGCTTCAAGTGAACCTTGAACATCAGCTTTAAGTACCAAGTTAAGCTCTTGTACTTCACCTTCAACCATATTCGCGAACATGTTTTCAAGCTTAGACTTCTGCTGGCGAGCCAGTTTAACATCACGGAACTTACCTTGACGGTAAAGTGCAACTTCACGAGCTTTACGTTCATCACGTACAACTGTCGCTTCGTCACCCGCAGATGGTACACCTGATAGACCTAAGATCTCTACAGGGATAGACGGACCAGCTTCAGTGATTGACTTACCGTTCTCATCTTTCATTGCACGGACTTTACCGTACTCAAGACCACATAGAACGATATCACCTTGCTTAAGTGTACCTTCTTGTACAAGTACTGTTGCAACTGGACCACGGCCTTTATCAAGCTTAGATTCAACAACAACACCAGCAGCCATACCTTCACGAACAGCTTGAAGTTCAAGAACTTCAGCTTCTAAAAGAATACCTTCTAATAGTTCGTCGATACCAGTACCGTCTTTAGCTGAAACGTGAACAAACATGTTGTTTCCGCCCCAATCTTCAGACATTACGCCGTGCTGAGAAAGCTCAGACTTAACGCGGTCTGGATCTGCTTCTGGCTTATCAATCTTGTTAACGGCAACAATCAGAGGTACACCACCCGCTTTAGCGTGTTGGATAGCTTCGATTGTTTGTGGCATCACGCCGTCATCAGCCGCAACTACTAGAATTACGATATCTGTCGCCTTAGCACCACGAGCACGCATAGCGGTAAACGCAGCGTGACCAGGAGTATCTAAGAAAGTGATCATGCCATTTTCTGTTTCAACGTGGTATGCACCGATGTGCTGAGTAATACCACCCGCCTCACCTGATGCAACTTTCGCACGACGAATGTAGTCAAGTAGCGATGTCTTACCGTGGTCAACGTGACCCATGATGGTAACAACTGGCGCACGAGGCTCAACTTTAACGTCACCGTTACGGTCAGCAAGTACTTGATGCTCAAGCTCGTTCTCACGAGTCAGTACAACTTTGTGACCCATTTCTTCTGCAACAAGTTGCGCAGTTTCTTGGTCTAGTACTTGGTTAATGGTAACCATAGAGCCCATCTTCATCATCTGTTTGATGATTTCAGTGGCCTTGATTGACATCTTAGAAGCCAATTCAGATACAGAAACCGTTTCACCGATGCTCACGTCAGCTTTTACAACTGCTGCAGGCTTAGTGAAAGCGTGATCCATAGACTCAGGTGCTACGCTACGGTTGTTGCGTGAGTTACGAGTGTTACGGTTGTCACGACGGTTATCTTTACCGCGCTTACCTTTACCGCCTGGCTTGCCTGCACCCGTATTAGCGGTTGCATTGTTACCAGCATTTGCTGAAGGCTTACGTGGACGACGACCGCGCTTTTCAGCGTTCGCATCGGCAGTATCTTCAGCAGCACGTGCTTCAGTAGAAGTCGTCACGTGATGGTCCACTGATTTTTCAGCTTCTTTACGTGCTTTTTCTTCTTCAGCCCAACGCTTTTCATTTTCTTCAGCTAAACGACGAGCTTCGTCAGCAGCAGCGCGAGCTTCTTCGTCAGCCTTAGCTTTTGCTACTGCGTCTTGCGCTGCTAGCAATTTAGCTTCTTCAGCTTTCGCTGCTTTGTCTTCAGCAGTTTCTACTGCTGGCTTTTCTGTTTGCACTTTTGCTTTCGCCTTAGCTTCCGCTTCTGCTTTAGCCTTCGCTTTTGCTTCTGCATCAGCTTTCGCCTTAGCTTCAGCTTCCGCTTTTGCTGTTGCTTCAGCTTCAGCAGCCTTAGCTTCTTCTGCCTTTGCCGCTGCAGCTAATTCAGCTTCAGCCGCTTCGTCGCGTTTAACGAAAGTACGCTTTTTGCGCACTTCAACTTTAACGTCTTTTGACTGTCCACCGCTACCAGCAACACTTAGTGTTGAAACTGATTTACGTTGAAGTGTCATTTTCTGTGGGGCTGCATCGCCGCCATGTTGCTTCTTTAGAAAATCAAGCAACTGCTGTTTTTCAGATTCAGAAACCGTATCGTTTGCCGACTTCTTAATACCAGCCTGAGAAAACTGCTCGACTAAACGATCAGTGCTTTTCCCTACTTCGGTGGCTAGTTTATCTACTGTAGTATCCGCCATATATTAAACTCCCCTCTGCTGATCGACTTATGCTTCTTCGCCAAACCAACAGATATTACGGGCAGCCATAATTAGCTCGCCTGCTTTTTCTTCTGTTAATTCTTCAATTTCGATCAAATCATCAATGCCTTGTTCGGCTAAATCTTCAAGCGTAATTACGCCTTTGCTTGCCATTACGAATGCCAAGTGTCTATCCAAACCTTCTAGTGCAAGAAGATCTTCACTTGGTTCAGCACCATCAAGTGCTTCTTCAGTCGCAAGTGCACGAGTAGAGATCGCAGCTTTTGCACGCTCTCTTAATGATTCAACGATATCTTCGTCGAATCCATCAATTTCTAATAGTTCTGATTCTGGAACGTAAGCAACTTCTTCTAGAGAAGTGAAACCTTCGTCAGAAAGTAGCTGAGCAAACTCTTCATCAACATCAAGTGCTTGAATGAATAGGTTTACTACTTTTGCACTTTCAGCTTGGTGCTTAGCTTTCATGTCAGCAACAGTCATTACGTTTAGTTCCCAACCAGAAAGTTGAGTTGCTAGACGAATGTTTTGACCATTACGGCCAATCGCTTGTGCTAGGCTATCCGCTTCAACTGCGATATCCATTGAGTGGTTATCTTCATCAACGATGATTGAAGCCACGTCAGCAGGAGCCATACAGTTAATAACGTACTGAGCTGGGTTATCGTCCCAAAGCACGATATCAACACGCTCACCACCAAGTTCATTTGATACAGCTTGTACACGTGCCCCACGCATACCAACACATGCACCGATAGGATCGATACGACGGTCGTTAGACTTAACTGCAATCTTAGCGCGAGAGCCTGGATCACGAGCTGCGCCCATGATTTCGATCATCTCATCTTGAATTTCAGGTACTTCAACACGGAACAGCTCAATAAGCATATCTGGCTTAGTACGAGTCAAGAATAACTGTGCGCCGCGAGCCTCTGGACGTACAGAATAAAGCAATGCACGTACACGGTCACCTGGACGGAAAGATTCACGAGAGATCAAATCTTCTCTGAACAATACGCCATCAGCATTATTGCCAAGATCTACAACTACGCTTTCACGGTTGCTCTTCTTAACAACACCAACAATTAGCTCACCTTCGCGATCACGGAACTGATCAACGATTTGAGCGCGTTCAGCTTCACGTACTTTTTGTACGATAACTTGCTTAGCAGTTTGAGTAGTAATGCGATCGAACGCTACTGATTCAATTTCATCTTCGATGAAACCGCCCAACTCAATTTCTGGATCGTCATATTTCGCAGCTTCAAGCGTAATTTCACGGAAAGGGTTTTCCAATGGCACGCCTTGATCTTCAACTACCATCCAACGACGGAAAGTTTCATACGCACCAGTCTTACGGTCGATTGCAACACGAACTTCGATGTCACCTTCGTATTTTTTCTTGGTTGCTGTGGCTAGTGCAATTTCCAGCGCTTCAAAAATCTTTTCGCGCGGTACACCTTTCTCATTTGAAACCGCCTCAGCGACTAGCAGAATCTCTTTATTCATTGTCTTGCCTCGTTCACCTTGAATTCATCAAAACTTAGCGATTAAGTTGCCTTTACGGATATTATCCAGAGCAACGATAAGTTCATTCCCATCTACCGACAGATTAAGCATTTGCCCATCTACGCCAGTAACGGTGCCTTTTAAATTACGACTGCCTGCAACAGGCATCGTTAGTTGTACTTTTACAGTCTCACCAATGTAGGCCTGGTACTGCTCAGCAGTAAACAAAGGTCTATCTACACCAGGAGAAGAAACTTCTAATGTGTATTCCGTTGAGATTGGGTCTTCAACGTCCATAACAGCACTGACTTGGCGGCTTGCTTCGGCACAATCTTCAATGAAGATGCCTTTTTCGTTGTCTATATATAGACGCAAGATAGAATGCTTGCCTGCTTGAATATATTCCAGACCCCAAAGCTTGTGGCCTAATGCTTCAACTGGCGCTTTGAGCATCTCTACCAGTTTGCGTTCTAATGTAGCCAAGGTTACCCCCAGAAAAACAAAAAAGGGCCTAATAGCCCCAGTACACGTCACAGAAAGTGACCGTTTTATAAGTTCCAGATAACAAAAAACCCCGTAATGACGAGGTTGATATATCCAGAACCTGTAACAGTATAGAAATAAAATTTCTTTACTGGGAAGCTGGTTGCGGGGGCCGGATTTGAACCGACGACCTTCGGGTTATGAGCCCGACGAGCTACCAAACTGCTCCACCCCGCGACAACTTGTGCAAGTATATTGAGAATCATCTCGACTTGCAATAATAAAGGACTCATTAGTCACTTTATTATCCTCGATTTCGTCATTGTCGAAATCAAAGATTTGGTGCGGATGGGGGGACTTGAACCCCCACGAGCTTTCGCTCACCAGCCCCTCAAGCTGGCGTGTCTACCAATTCCACCACATCCGCATAAAACTTGTAATCTTGACTGTTTTTACTATCTACCATATTAAGAGGTTAAGGCAGATTTACAGTCGGTATCAACCGATTAAGATTGATACCATCATAAGCTTGCTTATGATTTAGTCAGGGATCTTATCTTCTGACTTTTCAGCTTCTTGCTGAACCTGCTCAACAACTTGAGCAGCATCACTTCCTAAATCGTCCCAAGCACCTTCAGCTTTAGAGTGATTTGCGCTTAGGTTACCGATTGTAAGACTTAGTGCAAAAAACGCTACTGCTAGAATCGCAGTTGAACGAGTCAAAAAGTTACCAGAACCTGATGAACCGAACAGAGTACCTGAAGCACCGGCGCCAAACGAAGCACCCATGTCAGCACCTTTACCTTGCTGGATTAAGATTAGGCCAACAAGACCAATCGCTACCAACAAGTAAACAACCATTAGAACTTCATACATATTATGCGCTCATCGCTATCGTACATAAACTGAGAAATTCGGTAGCATTGAGGCTAACACCGCCAATCAATCCACCGTCTACATCAGGTTGAGCAAACAAGTCTGCTGCATTACTCGGTGTTACGCTACCACCGTACAAAATCCTGATATTTTCTCCGATAAATGGAGATACTTCAGAGAGGCGTTTGCGAATAAACGCATGAACTTCTTGAGCCTGCTCTGGCGTAGCGCTCTTACCTGTCCCTACTGCCCATAATGGCTCGTAAGCGATAATCGCGTTGTCAAAAGCCATGGTGCCATTTTTTTCAATGACGATATCTAGCTCTTCGGCAATCACTTCAAAAGTGCGTCTTGCTTCACGAGCTGGACCTGACTCTCCAACACATAATATTGGGGTCAAACCATGTTTCTGAGCGGCAGCAAATTTCTCTGCTACTATGTTACTCGTCTCTCCGTACATACGGCGACGTTCTGAATGGCCGATAATAACATATCGACATCCTGAATCCTTTAACATCTGACCAGATATTTCACCAGTATAGGCACCGAAGTCATGTTGACTTAAGTTCTGAGTACCCATTCTGACTAAGCAACCATTTAAGGTTTCTTTATTTTCATCTAGTAGTTGTCGAACACTTTCTAAGTAAATAGAAGGTGGACACAAAACCACTTCCACTGAATCATCTTGGAGCTTGGTAGAGAACTTATTGAATAGCTCTTGCGCTAACTGCGCACTGCCGTTCATTTTCCAATTACCAGCAACCATGGGGCGTCTAAGTGCCATTACAGTCTCCTTTGAAAGCGGCGTGAATAATAGCGAACCACTTGTTAAGTTACAATAGCTAAAAGCGTTATTTTTACGAATTCAGGAGAGAACGCGTATTTTTTATGCTAACAAGATGCTAGTAGTACAAATTATCACAACTTTGGCGAACATTTCACCTTCGCTACCACTAACACCTTGTTTAAACCATTAATTACTAAACTAAATTACGAACTGCATCTGCAATATAATTCGCATATTCCGTCACAGCTTGCTGCTCATCACCCTCAACCATCACCCGTAGTAGTGGTTCAGTTCCCGATTTACGTAGCAGCACTCTACCTCGTGCACCTAGTTTCTGCTCTACTTCTGCCTGGGCGGCAAGCACAACCTCAGAAGCTAGCGGATCATTATCCCCTTCAAAGCGAACATTAACTAATACCTGTGGCAACATGGTGATGTCGGCTGTCAACTCTTCCAGACTAGCATTTTGACGTTGCATAGCTGCTAGAACAAGAATACCGGCAACGATGCCATCGCCTGTCGTGCCATGATCCAAATTAAGAATATGGCCAGAGTTTTCGCCACCTATACGCCAGTCATGCTCTTTAAGCAGCTCCATTACATAACGGTCACCCACTTTAGAGCGAACAAATTGGATGTTCAGCTCATCAAGAGCCAGTTGCAATCCAAGATTCGACATTAAAGTACCGACAACACCACCGCGCAGTACGCCACGCTTTTGCGCATCACAAGCCAAAATGTATAAAATCTCATCGCCATCAATAACACGACCATGACGGTTAACCATCATGATACGGTCACCATCACCATCTAATGCGATACCTAAATCAGCGTTTTCAGCCAATACGGTTTCACAAATTTTAGCCATAGAGGTTGCACCAACTTTATCATTGATGTTCAAACCATTCGGCTTGTCGCCGATAGCAATCACCTCGGCACCTAGTTCTTTAAAAACACTAGGAGCGATATGGTAAGTCGCGCCATGGGCACAATCGACGACGATTTTCAGCCCGCTAAGGGTTTGCTCAGCAGGAAAGTGACTCTTACAATATTCAATATAACGACCGGCCGCATCGTCAATACGATTAACCTTACCCAGTAGGTGAGACTCTACACAGGTTAACGGCTTTTCAAGTTCAGCTTCAATTTCTAACTCAACATCATCGTCAAGCTTACTGCCATCAGTAGAGAAGAATTTAATGCCGTTGTCATAGTAAGGGTTATGAGACGCGCTGATCACAATACCCGCTTCGGCGCGGAACGTGCGCGTAAGGTAGGCCACTGCGGGAGTTGGCATAGGCCCGATAAGCATCACATCAAGGCCCGCAGCAGAAAGACCGGCCTCTAATGCTGATTCAAATAAGTAACCTGAGATACGTGTATCTTTACCGATAATCACTTTCTGCGTACCAGAGCATGATAATACCCGCCCGGCTGCCCAACCCAATTTAAGCGCAAGCTCTGGCGTCATCTTTCCCGCGCCAACTTTGCCACGAATACCGTCTGTTCCGAAAAATTGTCTTTGCTTCACTTGAACTCCAAACTCAATAATCAGGTAGATCTAAATCCATCAATTCTACCGTAAAAAATACTAACCCTAGCTGAACAGCTCCATCAAGAGTCAAATAGTTAAGCTAAGGTTTTAAAATTCTTTGCAGCTTCTAACACTGCTATCGTGTCACAGGCCTCTTGTACGTCATGAACCCGTACTATCTTTGCACCCGCTTGTATTGCCAGCATATTACCAGCAAGTGTGGCACTTAATCTTTGTGATACCTCACGTCCTAGTAACTGACCAAACATACTCTTGCGCGATAAACCAGCCAAAACAGGTAGGCCCAATGGCTCAAATTCAGCCATTCTGTTTAGCAGTTCATAGTTATGCGACAATGTTTTACCAAAACCGAAACCGGGATCTAGCACAATATGTTCGCGCTTAATTCCTGCAGCAATACAGACATCGATTCGCGCGCTAAAGAAGCGGCTAATATCACTGATGATATCGTTATATTGAGGCGCATTTTGCATAGTCCTTGGCTGACCTTGCATATGCATTAAACATACTGGCACGTTGAGCTTTGCCGCAGTTTCAATTGCCCCTGGCTCCTGAAGAGCTCTAACATCATTAATTAAATGAGCGCCGGCATTGACTGCGGCTTCCATAACCACTGCTTTACTGGTATCGATTGAAATCCATACATCGTGATTTTTGCTCACGTACTCGATTAATGGAATGACTCGTTCAATCTCATGCTCAGCTGACACATCTTTTGCACCAGGGCGAGTTGACTCACCACCGATATCAATAATCTTGGCACCCTGAGCCACCATCAAGTCAGCTTGCTTACAGGCCGTTGTAATCGATGAGTACTCACCGCCGTCAGAAAAAGAGTCAGGGGTAACATTAAGGATCCCCATTACCGCAGGGATCCTTAAATCGAGAGTTTTACTACCGCAGATTAATTTAGACAAAATAAAGTTCCGTAAACAAGAAAACCCCTAAAAGGGGTTTTCTTTATTCCACTAAAGTTTACTTAGCTGGTGATTCATCAGCTTCGCTGACGTCAGGCTTATCTTCTTTAGTTTCCTTGATCTCTTCTTTCTTTTCAGAAGAAGTATCATTGTTGTCGCTGTCATTTGACTGCTGATCTTTTTCCCACTCAGCAGGCATACGTACTTCACGACGCTGCATTAAGTCATCAATCTGGTTAGCGTCAATAGTTTCGTACTTCATCAATGCGTCTTTCATTGAATGAAGGATGTCCATATTTTCCGTTAGGAAGGTATGAGCACGTTCATAGTTAGCATCAATGAGCATTTTAACTTCAGCGTCGATAACACGCGCAGTGTCATCAGACATGTGCTGAGATTTACCCATGCTGCGTCCTAAGAACACTTCGTTTTCATCTTCAGCGTAAAGTACTGGACCTAGCTTCTCAGAGAAGCCCCACTGAGTAACCATGTTGCGTGCAATAGACGTTGCATACTTAATGTCTTGCGATGCACCAGTAGAAACTTTCTCACTACCGTAGATAATGTCTTCGGCAATGCGCCCACCGTAAGCCACTGAGATTTGACTCTCTAGTTTACGGCGACTTTGGCTAATTGCATCCGCTTCTGGTAAGAAGAAAGTCACACCTAATGCACGGCCACGCGGAATAATCGTTACCTTATGCACAGGATCGTGCTCTGGCACTAAACAACCCACGATAGCATGACCAGCTTCATGATAAGCGGTCATCTCTTTCTCTTCTTCCGACATAACCATAGTGCGACGCTCTGCGCCCATCATGATTTTATCTTTTGCACTTTCAAACTCTTCCATGCCCACAACGCGGCGGCTGTTACGCGCAGCAAACAATGCAGCTTCGTTAACAAGGTTTGCAAGATCAGCACCAGAGAAACCAGGCGTACCACGAGCGATTACGCTTGCCTTAACGCCATCAGCCAAAGGTACTTTGCGCATATGGACTTTAAGGATTTGTTCACGGCCACGTACATCTGGTAAGCCTACAACTACTTGACGGTCGAAACGACCTGGACGTAGTAGTGCAGCATCCAGTACGTCTGGACGGTTAGTCGCAGCAATAACGATAATACCTTCGTTACCTTCGAAACCATCCATCTCAACTAGCATCTGGTTAAGAGTCTGCTCACGTTCATCATGACCACCACCAACACCAGCGCCACGCTGACGACCTACGGCATCGATTTCATCGATAAAGATGATACAAGGTGCAGACTTTTTAGCTTGCTCGAACATGTCACGCACACGAGATGCACCAACACCAACGAACATCTCTACGAAATCAGAACCTGAAATAGTGAAGAAAGGTACCTTAGCTTCACCGGCAATCGCCTTAGCAAGCAAGGTTTTACCTGTACCTGGAGGACCAACTAGCAGCACACCAGTAGGAATACGGCCACCCAGTTTTTGGAACTTAGTCGGCTCTTTTAGGTAATCGACCAATTCCTTAACGTCTTCTTTGGCTTCGTCACAACCTGCAACATCGCCGAATGTCGTCTTGATTTGGTCTTCGCTCATCAATTTGGCTTTACTCTTACCAAATGACATCGCGCCTTTACCGCCACCGCCTTGCATTTGGCGCATAAAGAAAATCCACACACCGATAAGCAGTAACATCGGGAACCAAGAGATAAAAATCTGGGTTAAGAAACCAGATTCTTCAGCCTCTTGTCCTTTCATCATGATGCCCTTACGGTCAAGATCATTGATTAAATCAAGATCTGGCATTGGCATGATGGTGACAAACTTCTCACCTGTAGTCGTTGTTCCTTCAATGGTACGCTGATCGCTTTTCACTTCGACAGTACTAACCTGCCCAGAGCGAACATCGTCTAAAAAGGTTGAATAATCCATCTTCTGCTTGGTAGAAGAAGAGGGGGAATAGCCCTGAAAAACTGACATCAACACAACTGCGATGACAACCCAGAGAATTAAATTTTTTGCCATGTCACTCAAATTACTCGACCTCTTTTAAAGTCTTCCGAAAACTAATGTTAGAGTACTTACGATAGATTACTATAACTTGTAGCCGGTCGCCACAAGATAGACTTCACGCGATCGCGGCCGTGAAGAATCGGGCTTACGTGTTTTAACGGTTTTGAACGCCTCTTTAACCGCTTTCATGTATTCATCAAAGCCCTCCCCCTGAAAGACTTTAACCGCAAAACTACCATTAGGTGCCAATACTTGATGGCACATATCTAACGCAAGCTCTACTAAATACATGGCTCGAGGCTGATCGACACCACCTGATCCACTCATATTCGGTGCCATATCAGATAGCACCACATCAACCTTGGCATCGCCCACTCGGGTCAGCAATGCGTCCAGTACTTTCTCTTCGCGGAAATCACCCTGTAGGAAATCAACACCGACAATAGGGTCCATAGGTAGAATATCGCAAGCAATAACTTTACCCTTGTCTCCAGCCAATTTAACGGCAATTTGAGACCAACCACCCGGTGCGGCACCTAAATCGACAACAGTCATCCCCGGACGAATGAGTTTATCTTTTTCTTGGATCTCTTCAATCTTAAAGGCCGCACGCGACCTTAAACCGCGCTTTTGCGACAGTTTGACATAGTGATCGTCGAAATGTTCCTGCATCCAGCGAGAAGAACTGGCTGTTCGTTTTTTTCCTGACATTTAAAATCCACAACAAAATTGAGAGTTACACAAAGCCTATATAAGGGTAGAATAGCGGGTTTTCAACAGTAACTCAGCATAAAGTTGGTATAAATGAACTTAACAACCAAACAAAAACAGCACTTAAAAGGCTTAGCGCACAGTCTCAAGCCTGTAGTGATGCTTGGTGGCAACGGCTTGACTGAGGGAGTGCTGGCTGAAATTGATAATGCACTTTCACATCATGAATTGATTAAAGTGAAAGTAGCCTCTGGTGACAGAGAGCTTAAAAACGCTATCGTAGATGCCATTGTACGTGAAACTAAAGCTGAAAAAGTACAGCTTATCGGTCACGTTTTAGTACTGTTCCGTCAGTCTGAAGAAATGAAAATTGCTGTGCCTAAGGCAAAGTAATTAGCAAAGACAGCTTTAAACTCTAAAGCTATCAATGCAAGATAAATAAAAAGAGCCGCTGTTTTTACAGCGGCTCTTTTTTTGTCCAATTTAATCACCTCATAACGTTACGGCGCATCATTAATCGGCTCGACCTTGTAATGGTCTGCACTCACCTTTAAGTACTCAGGTAAGCAAGTTCCAACAGAGATTGACGATATAGTGCCAATCAAAATACCTAAGAACATCGCAATCGAAAAACCTTGCAGTGGTGCGCCTCCCATAATCCACAGTGCAGCCACCGTGAACAATGTAGTACCACTGGTCACCATAGTACGCGAAAAGGTAGCTTGTACTGCACTACTGCAAATTTCATCTATCGCCGCCTTGGGCTTAGCAATAAGCACTTCCCTAACCCTATCTGCAATCACAATGGAATCGTTTAAGGAGTAACCTAAAATCGCCAGAACGGCGGCTAAAATCGTTAGATTAAATTCCATTTGAGTCAGCGAGAAAAACGCTAATACAAAGATAACATCATGAAACAACGCTAATAACGCACCGCTAGCGAGGCGCCATTCAAAGCGAAAACTCAAATAGCCCAAGATGCATAACATCGCGGCTAAAAGTGCTAAACCGCCCTGCTCTGCAAGCTCTTGACCTATTTGTGGTCCAACAATGCTCGAGTTCAGTACTTCGACTCGATCGGTTAATGGTGCTAGCACCGTACGTATATCGGCTCCGGAAACATCATCGACTTTTGCATAACGTAGCACCCATCTACCCGGCTCACCCGCAGAGATAACACTTACCTCCTGCTGTGAGTCTTTACCTAACAACTCGCTTATTTGTGAGGCTTTAATATTCGGATTGAGCTTAACCTCTGTCACCACACCACCGGTAAAGTCTAAACCTAAATTAAAACCATTAGTGAAAATAATGCCGATTGAAGCAAGCATGATCAGTAGCGAAAATACACTCGATAGGTAACGTGCTTTGGTTAGTTTGCTTAACTTACTTAAGTGACTCATATTGTTAATATCCATATTACACCTTCACGTTACGACTAAAATCACGACCATATACCCAGTTAACTAGCGCACGAGACGCAAATATCCCGGTAAACATGCTGGTCAACAAACCAAGACCTAGAGTTAAAGCAAACCCTTGGATAGGCCCATTACCAATGGCATATAGCACTACAGCTGTGATCATGGTGGTAAAGTTAGCGTCAACAATGGTTGAAAACGCACTGTCAAAACCTCTATCAATCGCGTGGGCAAAACTTCTGCCTTCTTTAAGCTTGTCTTTTATTCGCTCAAAGATAAGTACGTTAGTATCAACGGCCATACCCACAGTAAGCACTAACCCAGCAATACCTGGCAAAGTTAAAACTGCGCCGGGAATTAACGCCATCAAGCCAAAAATTAAAATCATATTGGCCACCAACGCCACATTGGCTATCCAACCTAAACGGCGATACCACAGTCCCATAAATAACAAGGTCACGCCCATACCTAAAGCGAGCGCTGAAAAACCATTAGTAATATTTTCTTCGCCAAGACTTGGGCCAATAGTGCGCTCTTCTACTATGGTCACTGGCGCTGTCATAGACCCCGCTCTGAGCAATAACGCTAATTGCTGCGCTTCGGCGTAATTGCCTGCACCAGTGATACTAAAGCGGTCGCCCAGTTGTGCTTGAATGGTCGCGACACTAATCACCTCTGTGGTCTGTCGGATCTGGCCTTTATCATCACGGCTGTATTCGCTGTATGAAGTTGCCATAGGCTTACCAATATTGTCGCGAGAAAAGTCAGACATCATGCCGCCGCCATCGCGATCAAGGTGAATAACCACTTCAGGTAAGCCCATTTCACCTAGTGATGCTCTGGCATCAACAATATGCTCGCCACCTAAAACTGGGCGTCTAGCAACATAAACAGGCTTATCCTGCTCATCTTTAAGTGTCTTTGCGTTGACAGAGCCCGGCTGCAGCACCTGATAAAACGCGAGGCTTGCAGTTGCGCCAATCACAGACTTAGCCGCTGCAGGATCCTGAACACCTGGCAGTTCGATACGGATGCGGTGCTCACCTTGACGCTGAACCACAGCTTCAGTTATCCCAAGTTGTTCAATACGGCTACGCATAATTTGCAGGTTTTGTTTAACGGTGAGGTCACGAATATTAATCTTCTCAGCCTCAGTCAGAGCAACACTCAAAGACTGCTCACCTGAGTTAGACATTTGCCAATTAGGATACTGTTTATTGATAAACTGCCTAACAGCTGCTCTTTGTTCGAGTTCTTTGGTCGAAATTTGCACATTGCCATCGACTTGCTGCTGCACTGTCACACCATATAAAGACTCTTGACGTACAAACTGCCTTATCGACTCAATAAAGGTGTTGTATTGCAGTTTATAGACAGGCTCAATTTCAACATCCAGCAAAAACTGTACTCCACCACGCAGATCAAGCCCTAGCTTAATCGGCGAGAAACCGAGAGATAATAACCAGTTTGGCGCTGCTGGCGCTAAGGTTAGAGTGAGCTCGGTAGGATCTTTAACCTGGTTGCTAAGCAAAGTTTTAAGCTGACTCTGCTGTGAATTATCATCTATCACAATCAGGGTCTGCCCTGCAGATTGATCGATACGCTTAACCTTGACACCTTGGGAAATCAGTAACTGGTGAAGCGCTAATGCGTTCACCTTTAAACCCGCTTCTTTACTGATCTGAACTGCGGCATCCTCGCCATAAAAAGTCGGCAGTGCGCTAAACAACATGATGATGATAGTGACCACTAGCAATACATACTTCCATGCTGAGTAGTGGTTTAAAATAGTTGTATTTTTCTGTTCTCTCATAACTTTTTTGCTCTTTAAAGTACCTAGAACGCGATAATGACTTGCAAGCTTTTGCTTCAAACCCGTAAAGGTGAGCAGAGCCAGAGCAACATCGCGGTAATCGCTATCGAGCGCAGCAACAGTTTTGAGCCAGCAAAAAAGAGGCTTGAACGGTATGCGATCCGTTACTTGTCCCTCAACGCAAAAAGCTGCGTATGAAGAGAATTAAAGAAAATAACCACAAGACCAAGCGTGCAGTTTAAACTTCTAACAGGTAAAGGATTGTCGATAGGTAAGCCTAAATAGGCTTATGGGACTTAACTAATTGAGCGAGCTTGAGAGAAACGATAGAGAAGGTTGGACTCTTTCCATGCGCTGAGTCGATGGGAGGCACTTTTGATATGTAGCAACCAATCAAGGGCTGGCACAAAATCCATGCGATATCCTACGGTTAAAGAAGGCACCGCTGGTGACACAAATTCAAATGCAAGTAGATAATCGGGACGTGTTTGCTGTAGATCGTGCTGCGAGAAGCTCACAAAACGTTGAGAAACTAACGGGGCATACTCAGAATCATTACTTTGCCGCTTCTGGGCATGATTATCTTTTAGGGTGACCGAATTGACATTAGAAATGTTTAGCACAGGCGACATGTCCGCCACCGCCAACACTCCGCTTTGTTGCTGGTCACTTACCTGTGTAGCCGCCCATGTATCTACATGAGCTTGGTTTTGCTCAGACGCATTTGCACACATAGGCGTGAGAAATAATCCCCCTATGAATAACAAAATGAATCCAAAACGTACCAATAACTGCACTTAACTTCCTAATAAATGTCTCGTTTGCGATTTATATACTAAACAGTGTATGAGGCAGACACAAACCTTTTAAATGCATTCTACAAAAATAAAGCCGCAAAAAGCGGCTTTATTTACCTCACCCAAGGGTTAGATATATTCAACTTTGATAATTTCAAAATCGTTAGTGCCACCTGGCGTTACAATTGAGATCTCGTCATCAAGACTCTTACCAATCAGTCCACGGGCAATTGGTGAGCTCACTGACAACAGGTTTTCTCTGATGTTAGCTTCATCTTCACCCACAATGCGATACGTCACTTCTTCTTCTGTATCAACATTTAAAATGGTAACTGTAGAACCGAAGATTACACGGCCATTGTTAGCCATAGTGGTCACATCGATGATTTGTGCGTGAGATAGCTTACCTTCAATATCTCGCACGCGCGCTTCACATAAACCTTGCTCTTCACGGGCAGCGTGATATTCAGCATTTTCTTTTAAGTCGCCTAATTCGCGCGCTTCGCCAATTGCTTCTGCAATCTTTGGACGACGCTCAAATTTAAGGTGATCTAATTCTTTGCGCAGCTGTGCAGCACCGACAATGGTCATTGGAACCGTACTCATAAGCTTCTTTCGTCTCCTTTAAAACAAAAGCAGGCCTTACTCAACATTAAAAATTGAGAAGGTAAAATCTGGTGGAATTACGTTATTGTAAACGTAGAGGGCAATCGATGCACCTTAATCTGTACTTGCTCGCGATCTAGCACTCAAGCTAGTCATACTGTATTTGATTCAAATGGCGATACAAGACAGTAGAGCTTACTCAACCTTCTACAGAGTTGCTAGCAAAGCAGCATAAATATTTATTTAATGTCTGCTCTATCGCAGCGATTAGCGTTAAACAATAAAAAAGGCCGCTAATTAGCGGCCTTTTTATTCAAGCTTCGCTTAACTTACTTAGTAATGCGCTTATGCAGTTCTTGTACTGACGTCACATTCGAACGGTCATCCGCTGAGTGAGCCATACAAGTTGCAAAGGCAGCATTCAATGTCGTTGTGTAGTTCACTTTGTAACGCAGTGCACCACGACGTAACTGACGAGAATCTTCAATCGCCTTGCGACCTTCAGTCGTGTTAACGATGTAGGTGTACTCACCATTCTTAATACGGTCAAGAATATGAGGGCGACCTTCATGTACCTTGTTAACTAGACGTGGGTTAATACCCGCTTCGCCTAAGATAACTGCAGTACCGTGGGTTGCATCGATTTCATAACCTAATGCGATTAACTGCGCCGCTAAATCAGCTACGCGAGCCTTATCGCTGTTACGTACAGATAGTAATGCACGGCCAGACTTAGGTACTTCAGATGTCGCACCAAGCTGCGCTTTAGCATAGGCTTCAGCAAACGTATCACCCACACCCATGACTTCGCCAGTTGAGCGCATCTCAGGGCCAAGTAGTGGGTCAACACCTGGGAACTTGTTAAATGGCAAGACCACTTCTTTTACAGAGAAGAATGGTGGAATCACTTCCTCGGTAAAATTCTGTGATTTAAGGCTTTGACCTGCCATCACACGTGCTGCAATCTTAGCTAATGGCACGCCTGTTGCTTTCGATACGAATGGTACAGTACGCGCTGCACGAGGGTTAACTTCAATCATATAGATCTCGTCATCCTTCACAGCAAACTGCACGTTCATTAGACCAATAACCCCTAGCTCCATCGCAAGCTTACCCACTTGCTCACGCATGCGGTCTTGAATGTCTTGGCTTAGGCTGTATGGAGGCAGTGAACAACCTGAGTCACCAGAGTGAACACCCGCTTGCTCGATATGCTCCATGATTGAGCCAATCACAACCGTTTCGCCATCACATACTGCATCGATGTCGATTTCAATTGCGTTATCTAGGAAACGGTCAAGTAGCACTGGAGACGCGTTAGACACACTTACCGCTTCATTAAAATAGCGACGTAAGTCCTGCTCGTCATATACGATTTCCATTGCGCGGCCACCAAGTACATAAGATGGACGAACAACTAACGGATAACCGATACGTTCTGCAGAGATAACAGCACCTTCAACAGTGGTTACAGTATCGTTTTCAGGTTGCTTCATGCCTAATCGCTGAATCGCTTGCTGGAAACGCTCACGGTCTTCAGCGCGGTCGATTGCATCTGGGCTGGTACCAATAATCGGTACGCCAGCAGCTTCTAGGTCACGTGCAAGTTTAAGCGGTGTTTGACCACCGTACTGAACGATAACGCCTTTTGGCTTCTCGATACGAACGATTTCAAGCACATCTTCAAATGTCACTGACTCGAAGTACAAGCGATCTGATGTGTCATAATCGGTAGAAACTGTCTCAGGGTTACAGTTAACCATGATGGTTTCATAGCCGTCTTCACGTAGCGCTAACGCCGCGTGTACACAGCAGTAATCGAACTCAATACCTTGACCAATACGGTTTGGACCACCACCTAGTACCATGATCTTGTCACGGTTCGACGGGTTAGCTTCACACTCTTCTTCATAAGTAGAGTACATGTAAGCCGTGTCAGTTGAGAACTCAGCAGCACAAGTATCAACGCGCTTATACACTGGGTGGATTTCAAAACGAGTACGTAGCTTACGCACTTCTGTTTCGCTTACACCTGCAAGTGCAGCTAGACGCGAATCTGCAAAACCTTTGCGTTTAAGCTTACGTAAGAAATCCTCGTTCAAACCAGCAAGGCCAGCTTCAGCAACGTCTGCTTCAGACTTAAGCAAGTCTTCAAGCTGTACAAGGAACCAAGGGTCGATGTTGGTTAGACCAAAGATATCTTCAACAGAAAGACCTGCACGGAATGCATCGGCAATATACCAAATACGCTCTGCGCCTGGCTCTTTAAGCTCATGACGAATGCGAGTTAATGCTTCAGGATCTGCCAAGTCGATTTGTGGACACAAACCATTCTTGCCAACTTCAAGGCCGCGAAGGGCTTTTTGCAGTGACTCTTGGAATGTACGGCCAATCGCCATCACTTCACCCACAGACTTCATCTGTGTCGTTAGGCGGTCGTTTGCGCCAGCAAATTTCTCGAAGTTAAAACGAGGAATTTTAGTCACAACGTAATCGATTGCAGGCTCAAATGATGCTGGTGTTGCACCGCCAGTAATGTCGTTACTAAGCTCATCAAGAGTGAAGCCTACTGCTAGCTTAGCGGCAATTTTAGCAATCGGGAAACCGGTTGCTTTTGACGCTAGCGCAGATGAACGTGAAACACGTGGGTTCATCTCGATGATAACCATACGGCCGTCTTTCGGGTTGATACCAAACTGTACGTTTGAACCGCCGGTTTCAACACCAATCTCACGCAATACTGCAAGTGATGCATTACGCATCAACTGGTATTCTTTATCGGTTAGTGTTTGTGCTGGTGCAACAGTGATTGAGTCACCAGTGTGCACGCCCATTGGGTCGAAGTTTTCGATTGCACAAACGATAATACAGTTATCGTTGCGGTCACGTACCACTTCCATTTCGTACTCTTTCCAACCAATCAAAGATTCGTCGATAAGTAGTTCGTTGGTCGGTGACAAATCAAGACCTTGAGAACAGATATCCTCAAACTCTTCTTTGTTATAAGCGATACCGCCGCCGCTGCCACCCATGGTGAAAGACGGACGAATAATACATGGGAAGCCCACTTGGTCTAATACGCCGTAAGCTTCTTCCATTGTGTGAGCAATACCCGCACGTGGACACTCAAGGCCAATTGACTTCATTGCCTTGTCGAAACGGCTACGGTCTTCCGCTTTGTCGATTGCATCGGCTGTAGCGCCAATCATATCAACATTAAATTCTTTAAGTACGCCGCGGCTTTCAAGCTCAAGTGCACAGTTAAGTGCAGTCTGGCCGCCCATTGTTGGCAAAATTGCGTCAGGACGCTCTTTAGCAATAATGTTACGTACTACTTCCCAGTGAATGGGTTCGATGTATGTTGCATCGGCCATCTCAGGGTCAGTCATAATCGTTGCAGGGTTCGAGTTAACTAGAATAACTCGGTAGCCTTCTTCGCGTAGGGCTTTACAGGCTTGGGCGCCTGAGTAGTCAAACTCACAGGCTTGACCAATTACAATTGGTCCAGCACCTAGGATAAGAATACTCTTTATATCTGTACGTTTTGGCATTGCTTAAATCTTCTCCCGGTGAATTTACTACTTGGCGTTTTTACGGTACAACTCAATCAAATCGATGAAGTGATTGAATAATGGCGCAGCATCGTGTGGTCCAGGGCTCGCCTCTGGGTGGCCTTGGAAACTAAATGCAGGCTTATCAGTTAGGTGAATACCTTGCAAAGAGCCATCAAACAGTGACTTGTGAGTCACTTTAATGTTGGCTGGTAAAGTTGCTTCATCAGCGGCAAAACCGTGGTTTTGGCTGGTGATCATCACATTACCTTGCTCGATATTGCTCACTGGGTGGTTAGCACCATGGTGACCGAACTTCATTTTCAGTGTTTTAGCACCTGAAGCTAGCGCTAGTAACTGGTGACCCAAACAGATACCAAAAACAGGAATGTCTGTTTTTAAGATCTCTTGGATTGCAGCAATAGCATAATCACATGGCTCTGGGTCACCAGGACCGTTCGATAGGAAAACCCCATCAGGATTCATTGCAAGCACTTCGCTCGCAGGAGTTTGTGCAGGTACCACAGTCACATCACAACCGCGGTCAACCAACATACGTAGGATGTTGCGCTTAACACCATAGTCGTAGGCGACCACTTTATACTTAAGCTCAGCTTCAGGAGTGTCAGATGGCAAACCGCCAACTAAACGCCAGCTACCGCTGCGCCATGAGTATGTTTCGTTTGTGGTGACTTCTTTAGCTAAATCCATGCCTTTAAGACCAGGGAAGGCTTTAGCTGCAGCTAGCGCTTTAGCTTCATCTAAATCACCAACCATGATGCAACCGGCTTGGGCGCCTTTTTCACGTAGGATACGAGTTAATTTACGAGTATCGATATCAGCAATGCCAACAACGTTGTTAGCGATCAAATAATCGCTTAAAGATTGCTGATTTCGAAAGTTACTTGCCACTAATGGCAAGTCTCGAATGATAAGGCCACAAGCATGAACAGAATCAGATTCTGTATCTTCTTCATTGGTACCAGTATTACCAATATGTGGATAAGTGAGGGTGACCATTTGACGTGAATATGATGGATCAGTCAAAATTTCTTGGTAACCAGTCATTGAAGTGTTAAATACTACTTCACCAACAGACATCCCTTCAGCACCAATTGCAGTGCCAGAAAAAATTGTTCCATCTTCAAGTACGAGTAAGGCAGACTTTGTCAACGCGACCTCCGGAAAGAGCCAAATCATTGAAATTAATTGTTTTTTATATGTTTTTAAAATACCAACTTTCGCTAAAATGCAAAATTTTGACAAATTCCGCCGATTTTATATGTAAAACCAAAACCTGTCCATAGTACAGATAAGAAATTTGTCAAAAAAATTTTTTAGCAAAAAAAAACCGCTAATAGCGGTTTTAAATAATTATGCTTTCAAGCCTAAGACTTGCTGCATATCGTAGAGCCCTGCATTTTGCTCAACTAACCAAGTTGCCGCACGCATTGCGCCATTGGCAAAGGTCATACGGCTAGACGCTTTATGAGTGATCTCTAAACGCTCGCCGATATCGGCAAATAGCGCAGTGTGCTCACCCACTATGTCACCAGCACGCACAGTCGCGAAACCTATGGTGCCTCTATCGCGCTCACCGGTAATGCCTTCACGGCCATAAACTGCGCACTTCTCAAGATCACGCCCTAAGGTTTCGGCAATGACTTCGCCCATCTTAAGTGCTGTTCCTGAGGGGGCATCTTTCTTATATCTATGGTGACCTTCAATGATCTCAATATCACTGTAATGACCCATCACCTCGGCAGCAACTTCAAGCAGCTTCCACATTAGGTTAACGCCAACAGCCATATTAGGCGCCATTACAATAGGGATCTGATCAGCATAGGCTGAGATTTGCTCTTTTTGAGCATGATTGAACCCGGTAGTACCGATAACGATTGCTTTGCCATTTCTCGCACACCAGTCTGTATGCACTACAGAAGCTTCTGGTGAGGTAAAATCGATAAGCACATCAAAATCATCTACCGCTTTATCGAGTGAGTCGGTGATAGCAACATTCATAGCACCAACACCAGCAAGTTCGCCCGCATCGACACCCATTAGGGTCGAACCAGCACGCTCAATCGCTGCGCCTAACAAAATGAATTCATTTTGCTTAGCCGCTTCAATAAGAGTACGTCCCATGCGGCCACTGCCACCGGTGATTGCAACTCTTACTCGTTCAGTCATCTCAGTCTCTCCCTGCAAATGTCAAAAAAAAGCCTAAGTATTAACTTAGGCTTATTATGTTTATTAGAGAATATCTAATAACTCAACTTCGAATACCAAAGTTGAATATGGTGGGATCGCAGCGCCAGCGCCACGCTCACCGTATGCTAGGTGCTGTGGTACGAACAGTCTCCACTTAGAACCTGTAGGCATAAGTTGTAGTGCTTCAGTCCAACCAGCGATAACGCCTGAAACTGGGAATTCAGCTGGCTCACCACGAGCAACAGAGCTATCGAATACGTCACCAGAGATGAAAGTACCGTGGTAGTGAGTACGTACTGTAGAGTCGTAACCAGGCTTGTCACCATTACCTTCAGTAATGATTTCGTATTGTAGACCTGAATCCAAAGTTACAACGCCTTCACGTGCGCCATTGTCTGCAAGGTACTTATCACCTTCTTCAGATGCAGCAGCTGCAGCAGCTTCTTGAACTTTCTGGATACGTTGGCTGATTTCAGTGAATGCAATTTGCATATCTTGCATAGATACAACGCTTTCTTTACCTTCGAATGCGTCAGATAGACCCAATTGAACAGCAGAAATATCGATACCTTCAAACGAGTTAGCGGCTAGTTGCTCACCTAGTTGACGACCAACACCGTAGCTTGCTTGACCTTCAATTGTACTGAACTTATCAGACATAATGATTGTACTCTCAATGATTCAATGAATTTTCGCGCCGAACTTTATCATAATTTCTGTGATATTGCCCTAAAAACTGTAGCTATTTTGGCCTTTGGCAAGTATTTTTCACACTCGGTTTATTTGCTTGATATAAAGGCTGTGCTTTAGCCTGCATTTGTTGCAATTGTGCGATGCGTTGTCCGTGTGATGGATGCGTAGAAAGTAGCTCTGGTCCCTGCTCTCCACCGGCCTTTGACATGTTTTTCCACAGGTCTACGCTCGCAGCCGGATCAAAACCTGCTTTTGCCATCAGCTCTACACCGATAACGTCGGCTTCAGATTCTTGGCTGCGACCATAAGGTAAGATGTAGCCCACCTGCACGCCTAAACCTAATGCCGCCATGTACAACTCTTTATCTGCAATCCCGCCTGCACCTAAGGCTAAGTCGGCTAGTTGCATACCTGCGCCTGTCATTTGCGCCCTTGATACCTGCTCATTGCTGTGATTGGCCAGAACATGTGCCACTTCATGACCAATAACAGTGGCAAGTTGGTCTGCAGTCACCGCGACGTCAAGCAAGCCGGTGTATACACCGATATGGCCACCTGGCAGGGCAAAGGCGTTAACTTGCTCGGACTCAAACACCACCACTTCCCAGGGTAAGCTTTGATCCGGTAATGCCCGAGTAATTCTATTGGCGACGCAGTTAACATAGCTGTTTACCGCTTTATCTTGGCTAGCCTGCTCTTGCTGCTTTATCTGTGCAAAAGAAGAATCACCGAGTTCTGTCATCTCTTGTTGAGAAAACAGCAGAGTTTGTCCACGGCCCGTCGGCGATTGTGTGGTTGCACAGCCCGTCAACAGCAGCACGCTGCTTAGCAGTAATAGTATTCCTTTCATATATTGCTAACCTCTATTTTGTAGTCTTTTAACTCTCTAGTTTCTTACCGAGTTTCAGATAATAAAAAGCCCCGCGATTGCGAGGCTTAAAAGTATATAACGATTTGAATCGTTATTAGCTATTCAGATCTTGAAAAAACTTCTTAACACCATCGAAGAAACCTTCAGCCTTTGGGCTGTGCTTCTTTGACTGACCAGTTAGGGTGTCTTCAAATTCACGAAGTAGCTCTTTTTGGCGCTCGTTAAGGTTAACAGGCGTTTCCATTACAACCTTACATAGCAAGTCACCAACAGCATGGCTGCGAACTGACTTAACACCCTTACCGCGCATACGGAACATACGACCGGTTTGCGTTTCAGCAGGGATCTTAAGATTCACTTTTCCATCTAGTGTTGGCACTTCAATCTCGCCGCCTAGGGCTGCCTTGCTGAACGAGATAGGCACTTCACAATAAAGGTTGTTGCCATCACGCTGGAAGATAGCATGTTCGCGCACGCTAACTTGTACGTATAGGTCGCCAGGAGGTGCGCCGTACTCGCCCGCTTCACCTTCGCCAGATAGACGAATGCGATCGCCCGTATCAACACCGGCTGGGATCTTAACAGATAAGGTTTTGCTCTTTTCAACGCGACCTTCACCATGACACTTGTTACAAGGATCTTTGATGATCTTGCCACGGCCATGACAGGTAGGACAGGCTTGCTGTACTGCGAAGAAACCTTGACGCATCTGTACTTGGCCTTGACCATGACAGGTACCACAAGTGGTTGGCGAAGAGCCTTTCTTAGCTCCGCTACCGTCACAAGAGTCACAAGCTGCAAGAGTTGGAATACGCAATTCTTTAGTTAAACCACGAACCGCTTCTTCAAGAGACAATTCAAGGTTGTAACGCAAATCGCTACCGCGCGCTGCTTGACGTTGACCACCGCGGCGTCCGCCACCGAAGATATCACCAAATACATCGCCGAACACATCGCCAAAATCAGCGCTGCCACCGTAACCACCACCGCCACGATTAGGATCAACGCCTGCATGACCAAACTGATCATAAGCCGCTTTCTTATCGCTATCGGTTAAGATTTCATAAGCTTCTTTAACTTCTTTAAAGTTAGCTTCTGCTTCCTTGTCACCCGGATTACGGTCTGGGTGAAATTTCATTGCTAAACGCTTATAAGCTTTCTTAATTTCGCGTTCGCTAGTGTCACGTCCGACACCTAATACTTCGTAATAATCGCGCTTTGACATAATGTTTAATTTCTTTAGCTAAAGTTGCACAAACGGGCGTTAGAGTTTCCTCATAACGCCCGCTACAATAATTTAGGAGTTACCCGTCATTATTTTTTGTCGTCTTTAACTTCTTCAAACTCAGCGTCAACTACGTCATCATCTTGCTTAGCAGATTGTGCTTCGCCTTCTGGTTGACCTTGTTGTGCTTGCGCTTTAGCTTGAGCGATTTCCATTAGTTTAGAAGACGCTTCCATTAACTCTTGAGTAGACTTTTCAATCGCTTCTTTGTCATTGCCTTTAACAGCAGTTTCAACGTTAGCCATTGCAGCTTCAATCTTCTCTTTCTCGTCCGCAGGTAGTGCTTCGCCCGCTTCTTCGATTTGCTTCTTAGTGCCATGAACCATGCCGTCTGCTTGGTTACGCGCTTGAACTAGTTCTTCGAACTTAGCATCTTCGTCAGCGTGTGCTTCAGCGTCACGAACCATAGCTTCAACTTCTTCATCACTTAGGCCTGAAGAGGCTTTAATGGTGATGTTTTGTGCTTTGCCAGTCTTCTTGTCTGTAGCAGATACATGCAAGATACCGTCAGCATCGATGTCGAAAGCAACTTCAATTTGTGGCATGCCGCGTGGAGCCGCTTCAATACCTTCTAGGTTGAATTGACCTAGAGACTTGTTACCGCTTGATTGCTTACGCTCACCTTGAAGTACGTGAATTGTCACAGCACTTTGGTTGTCGTCAGCAGTCGAGAAAGTTTGTGAAGCTTTAGTCGGGATAGTGGTGTTCTTCTCGATAAGCTTAGTCATTACGCTACCCATAGTCTCAATACCTAGAGATAGTGGAGTAACGTCTAGTAGCAATACGTCTTTAACGTCGCCTGATAGTACGCCCGCTTGAACCGCAGCACCGATAGCAACCGCTTCGTCTGGGTTAACGTCTTGACGTAGTTCTTTACCGAAGAATGCAGAAACTTCTTCACGAACTTTAGGCATACGAGTCTGACCACCAACAAGGATAACCTCGTTGATATCTGAAACAGATAGGTCAGCATCGGCTAGAGCAACTTTTAGAGGCTCTAAAGAACGCTTGATTAAGTCTTCAACTAGTGACTCAAGTTTTGCACGAGTGATTTTTACCACTAAGTGCTTAGGACCTGTTGCATCAGCAGTGATGTAAGGCAGGTTAACTTCAGTTTGGCTTGTGCTTGATAGTTCGATCTTAGCTTTTTCAGCTGCTTCTTTTAGACGCTGCATAGCGAGTGGATCGTTACGTAGGTCAAGACCTTGCTCTTTTTTGAACTCGTCAGCAAGATACTTAATCATACGGTTATCAAAATCTTCACCACCTAAGTGAGTATCACCGTTTGTAGCAAGTACTTCGAAAGTTTGCTCGCCATCAACGCTGTCGATTTCGATGATAGAGATATCGAATGTACCACCACCTAAGTCATATACAGCAACGATATTGTCGCCTTGCTTCTTATCGATACCGTAAGCTAGTGCAGCAGCTGTTGGCTCGTTGATGATACGCTTAACTTCAAGACCCGCGATGCGACCCGCATCTTTAGTTGCTTGACGTTGTGAATCGTTAAAGTAAGCAGGAACAGTAATAACCGCTTCTGTTACTTCTTCACCTAAGTAATCTTCTGCAGTCTTCTTCATCTTTTTCAAGATTTCAGCAGAGATTTGTGGTGGAGCCATTTTCTTGCCTTGCGCTTCAACCCATGCGTCGCCGTTGTCAGCGCCGATGATTTTGAATGGCATGATATCAACGTCACGCTGGACTTCGTCATCTTTAAAACGACGGCCAATAAGACGCTTAATAGCAAAAACTGTGTTTGTTGGGTTTGTTACAGCCTGACGCTTTGCAGACTGACCAACTAAAGTTTCATCAGCAGTGTATGCGATGATTGAGGGTGTAGTACGATCGCCTTCAGCATTCTCTATCACGCGCGCTTTGTCGCCATCTAATACTGCAACACAAGAGTTCGTTGTGCCTAAATCGATACCAATAATTCTACCCATGGAGTCCTCCGAAAAACTTTTAAATACTAAATTCGTTATCTGGTTATTGAAATGGGGATAGACCGAATGCTTTTCAAGTCTTTTTTTTCATCCCAAATCGTCTCTTAACCCCTATATTGGGACGTTTAGAATGAATACAAGGGAGAATTTAAAAATTATCTTAAGAATGCATTAATTTGATCTGTGACTCGTTAGCAAAATCGGCGAAAACGTATAATGAATACAATCTAAGAGGTAGCGCATTAGTTTGATCTTCCATGGATCATCTGCGCTTAGTTGTCATCTCATTTTGTCGAGAAGTAAATGAAATCATCCCATCAAGCATATCTGTTTGGTATCGGTGCCATATTCTTATGGTCAACCGTCGCAACGGCTTTTAAGTTAGCGTTGGCACACTATACTCCGCTGCAATTGGTGTTTGTCGCTGTCACAACATCAATATTTGCTCTTGGCGTAATTCTAATCGCCCAGAGAAAGTTGCCACTGATCAAACAGCAATTTCTAAAAAGACCCTTATTCTATCTTCAAACGGGGTTACTGAACCCGTTCTTATATTACTTGGTTCTGTTTAAGGCCTATGACCTTTTACCAGCTCAACAAGCCTTATCTCTTAATTACACCTGGGCTATATTATTACCCTTGCTGTCGGTGCCTTTACTTGGTCAGAAATTGAGAAAGAGTGACATTACCGCCGCATTGGTGGCCTATTGTGGAGTGTTCTTTATCGCTACGAAAGGCAATATCACTAACTTTCAGTTTGAAAGCATGACTGGTGTTGCATTGGCGCTAACAAGCACTGTGCTCTGGTCGCTCTACTGGATAGTCAATACCAAAGATAAAGGCGATCCCGTTGTTAGCCTATTACTGAGTTTTTTAGTGGGCTTGCCTTTTATTGTTGTCGCACTACTTATGACTCAGTCTCTACCCGTTTGGGACATGAAGGCATTATTCGCGGGCGTCTACGTCGGCTTATTTGAAATGGGCGTGACCTTTGTGCTTTGGCTTGTCGCCTTAAAGAAGGCTGAGCGTACAGCCAGTATCAGCACCCTGGTGTTTATCACCCCAGTGATGTCGATAGGCTTTATTGCTTGGATCTTACAAGAGAGTATCGAGAAGTCGACCTACATAGGCCTAAGCTTAATTATATTTGCATTGGTACTGCAACAAATATTGCCTAAAGTCGGTCAATGGCGCACAAGAAAACGCATATCAGTTTAAGCACCTTAATTGAGCAATTAAACATATCAAGCCGAACCTAGTGTTCGGCTTTTTTGTCTTATTAACAAAATTTTTTAGGCTAAACTTCAATGAAGGCTTAAATCAAAAGCAAGAAAGGTGACTTTTTTGTAAAGCCAATTGTAAATCTAATAAAGCACATGTATAAACAACAACTGCGTAACAAAATGGATATTAGTTATGTATTACAAATATATGGATGCACTTAAGTTTTTTAGACAACCCAAAGTAACAGGATTTATCAGGTTAACTTCAATGTTAATAGCCGTTGCAATGCTATTAAATGAATTACAGCTGGGGCGGTCTTATTCTTGGTACTTTGCTTTTCTTTACTGTTTCTTTTTGATCCCATCGCTCTATTTTACCCGTGAGAATAGATACCGGCATTTCTTTCATATGCGGGACGTGCTCAAACCCTTTAGGATCTATACCGTATTAATGACCATTACTTATTTGGTGTTATACGTCCATCAGATCGTCACATACTAAAATCACATATTAAGAGCATCGACTAAGAACACATATTAAGCTTGCCCATGTTTAGCGGGCTGGCCTGATACTCGCGTATCAAAATCGATTTAAAGCAAATAAAAAAGCCGCTCAAGGCGGCTTTTTTATATTGGCTTACAAAATCCATTAACGAACAGTGTAGTCGCCCCAGGCTAACCACTTATAAGTGGTCAACGCTTCTAGACCCATAGGTCCTCGCGCATGCAGTTTTTGGGTGCTTACAGCCACTTCAGCGCCTAAGCCAAACTCACCACCATCGGTAAAGCGGGTGCTAGCATTGACATACACAGCGGCCGAATCTACCGCATTCATAAACTCACTGGCTGTATGAATATTGTCGGTTAAAATCGACTCTGAGTGGCCGCTTGAGAAGGTGCGAATATGCTCAACAGCGCTTTGCAGATCAGCAACAACCTTGATCCCCAGCGTTAAGGATAGCCATTCAGTCGAGAAACTTTCATCATCTGCTGCTGAAACCTCAATCTTCTCAGCGCCAAGAATGGCTTGTGTCTGCTCACAGCCGTAGAACTTCACACCTAAACCACTAAGATGTTTAGCTAAACCAGGAATGAAAGCGTTGGCATGGCTTGCATGGATAAGCACAGTATCAAGCGCATTACATACCGTTGGACGTTGCACTTTGGCGTTTTCAATCACAGCAACCGCTTTTTCAAGGTTGGCCGCGGCATCCACATAGATATGACAAATACCAATACCACCCAAGATCACCGGAATAGTGGCTTGCTCGGCGCATAAACGCTGCAGGTTTTGGCCGCCGCGTGGCACGATCATATCAACATATTTATCGAGTTTTAACAGGCCTGAGACTAAGGCTCTATCTGGGTTATCAATCAACTGTACGCAATCTTCTGATAAACCTTGCTCAACCATGGCTGAGCGGATCACCTTACAAAGTGCTTTGTTCGATGATAGCGTCTCTTTACCGCCACGTAGAATAACCGCATTACCGGTTTTTAATGCTAATACTGCGATATCGACAGTCACATTCGGACGCGCTTCATAAATAACACCAATCACGCCCAAAGGCACCCGGCGACGAGATAAACGCAAACCATTATCTAACAAACGACTATCGATTTCGCTACCAACCGGGTCGGTCAAGCCGATTACGTTATCGATGTCAGCAATTACGCCCATGAGTCTAGTTTCATCGAGTAACAGACGATCAATCATCGCATCCGATAGGCCATTAGCCTTAGCATCGGCCACATCTTGCTGATTGGCTGCAACAATGTCATCTTTTGCTGCTGTCAGTTTATTTGCGATACAGCGAAGTAACGCTGACTTTTGCTGACCCGATAACGTGGCTAAAGCATAACTCGCCTGTTTAGCGTTTTGCCCTAAAGCCGTTAAATATTCGTCGTTATTCATAACACCACCATGTCGTTGCGATGAACCACTGCATCACCATAATCATATCCAAGCACTTCTTCGATACTATCGGAGTGCTTACCTGCAACCTTAGTCACATCAGCAGAGCTGTAACGGCTCATGCCTTTTGCGTATACCTTGCCGTTATTATCAATCAGCTCAATGGTATCACCACGCTGAAATATTCCTTTGACCTCAGTGATCCCTTTAGAAAGCAAACTTCTGCCCTTTTCAGTGACCGCGCCAATAGCACCAGTATCGATGACCAGCTGACCACGCGCCTTTGGTCCTGCTAAGATCCATTGCTTGCGACTCTCTAACGGATGTTCAAGTGCAGTAAAGTGAGTTCCAATAGACTTTTTACACACTACATTTTGGATCACATCTTTGTGATGGCCCGAGGCAATAACCACTTCAATACCTGCGCGGCGCGCAATATCGGCAGCTTCCAATTTAGTCGCCATGCCACCTGTTCCTAGACCAGAAACCGCACCGCCCGCCAACATACGCAGGCTATCATCGATATTCTGTACTTCGGTAATTAACTTTGCATCAGGATTTTTACGCGGATCGGCATCGAATAGGCCTTTCTGATCCGTCAATAGGATCAATAAATCCGCATCGCATAACAAGGCTGCCCGAGCTGACAAATTATCATTGTCGCCTACTTTAATTTCAGCAGTCGCTACGGCGTCATTTTCATTAATGATTGGGATAATGCCATTGTTAAGCAGAGCATTGAGTGAATCCCTAGCATTTAGGTAACGCTCTCTATCATGCAAGTCGGCACGAGTAAGTAGCAGCTGACCAACATGCAAGCCGTAAATACTAAACAACTGAGACCAAGCAAGGATTAACTGACTTTGACCGACAGCTGCCAGTAATTGCTTACTCGCTATGGTATCGGGTAATTGGGGGTAGCCTAAATGCTCTTTACCTGCAGCTATCGCACCAGAAGTACACAATACGACTTCGACACCCGCTTTCATCAAGCAGGCCATCTGTCTTGCTAATTCAACCATGTGCGCTTTATCCAGCTTTAAGCTGCCAGATGTCAGTACACTTGTTCCCAATTTAACCACTACGCGGCGGTAGCCAATCTCACTTAAGTTCATTATTTGCTAACAAAATTACATTGAATAAATCCTTATACCCAATCTAGGTTTGAATTGGTAGTAAGCACCAACAAAGAAACCAAAAAAAAAGCCGGATTTAGTGATATCTCATAATATTTTAAGGAAATTTAGCAGAACGATGAAATTAAACGCGAGAATTTTTAACAGCCACGCATATATAGTCGCCGAAGAAACTGTTAAACACTGAATAAAAAAAGCCACACTCAGTGTGGCTTTTAGTCAGCAAAGTCGCGGCTAATAAGCGCTGTTAGCCATAGATAAATTTAGCAATAAACAATGCAGCTAAAATCACCACGCCTAGGCTTAAATCTTTATAACGACCACTCATTAACTTAATGACTGCATATGAGATAAAGCCCATCGCTATTCCAGTTGCAATCGAGAAGGTCAGCGGCATTAATATGCACACGACCACAACTGGGGCGGCTTCGGTAATATCTTCCCATTCAACGTGAACTAGACCAGACATCATCAGAATTGCTACGTAAAATAGCGTTCCCGCCGTTGCGTACGCAGGCACCATGCCCGCTAATGGCGAGATAAATAACGCACCTAAAAATAGTACTCCCACAACAACCGCAGTTAAGCCTGTGCGGCCACCAGCACTGACGCCAGCGGTACTTTCAACATAACTCGTGGTAGTTGAGGTACCCAGCATAGCACCGGCGATAGTCGCCGTGCTGTCGGCAGTTAACGCGCGATTTAAGCGAGGTAAGCGGCCTTTATCATCTAAAAAACCACCGCGCTGAGCGACAGCTACTAAGGTGCCTGAGGTATCAAACAAATCGACAAACAAGAATGCAAACACCACTGATAACATGCTGACTTCAAGCACGCCAGACAGGTCCATCTTCATAAATGTCGGCATAATTGACGGTGGCGCGGAAACAATACCTTGGTACTGCACATCGCCAAACAGTAAGCCGAGTAAGGTAATCGCTAAAATACTGATAACCACAGCAGACTTCATTCCGTGATGCACCATGGCGATAATTAAGAAAAAGCCTAATGCCGCCATAACGGCAGGAAATGAAGTAATGTCGCCCATAGTCACTAATGTCGCCGGGCTAGAAACCACGATACCTGCACTTTTAAGGCCTAATAAGGCTAAGAACAAGCCGATACCCGCGGCAATACCAATACGCAACGACATAGGAATGCTATTAACAATCCACTCGCGGATGCGCACTAAAGATAAGACTAAAAAACAGATCCCCGATAGGAATACAGCGCCTAAAGCGGTTTCCCATGAGTAGCCCATCTCACCAACAACCGTATAAGTGAAAAAAGCGTTAAGCCCCATGCCCGGTGCCAGCGCAATCGGGTAGTTAGCCACTAAGCCCATCACTAAACAACCTATAGCGGCAGCTAAACACGTTGCCACAAATACCGCGCCATGATCCATGCCTGCATCGGCCAACATCATAGGGTTTACAAAAATGATGTAAGCCATAGTCAAGAAGGTCGTTAACCCCGCAACCACTTCTTGCTTTAACGTCGTTTGATTTTGTTTTAATTTGAATAATTTTTCTAACATGGAACTAAGTCCCTTGGATTTTATTATTGTGATTTGTAGGGTGTAGTCATTGCTAACCTAAGTAAGACTTTTCTATTTAGCAAACAATCAAGATTTGCTTTTTTATGAGTCTAGGTTAGCAAGGTACGAACATAGATATGTACACAAACCGTTCAACATGTACATTTTGCAGCGATTATACGTAGGGTTTAGGTCAGAGACCAGTAATTTAAAACGCTTGTTTATTTTTGAGTTTGGCAACTCGGTGGTTACTTGGTTCTGCTTCAGCCAGCTTCAGCGAACTGATTGTTTTGTTGTTAATAACAATTGGTATGTCGAGTTTTCGACGAGAAAGTTAGACTACGTCTAACAACTAAAATTGCGGCACTTCGCCCGCCCCAAAGAGGCTATACAACATAGCCATAATGTTATTTTTAGGCTTGGAGTGACATCCAACAACAGTGGTTTCAATGGCCTGCGGCCAGCGCATGTGCAGACACTTCTGAGACTCGCGCAAGCACGTCTGACCTCCATGGATAATGGAATGGACCCATCCACTTTTAATCGGCCTCGCAATGGGCCACGATGTAGTTGCTTAAACTCATCAGAAAGAGGACGGGTCCACTATGAACATTACTACAATTGGTCTTGATATCGC
>NZ_BPFA01000003.1 GCF_019655055.1 Shewanella sp. MBTL60-112-B2 | reverse complement strand
TCCCTAGGAATTTAATTCCTCTAAAGAGCCGTTCGAGACTAGGACGTTGATAGGCAAGGTGTGTAAGCGTTGTGAGGCGTTGAGCTAACTTGTACTAATGACTCGTGAGGCTTAACCATACAACCCTAATGGGTTTTGTATGAGAAACTAATGTTTCTAAAGACAAAATTAGAACTTACTCTGAAAAGAGTGACACTTAATGTAGTGTGAACCCAATTTTTAAGACTTGCATCGCGAGTCCAGCTTTCTAAATTTACCCAATTTGTCTGGAAACCATAGAGCTGTGGCACCACCTGAATCCATTCCGAACTCAGAAGTGAAACGCAGTATCGCCGATGGTAGTGTGGGGTCTCCCCATGTGAGAGTAGGTCATTTCCAGGCGCCTATTTTACTCGTTAAGAGTAGTGAAGAAGCCACCTTATTAAGGTGGCTTTTTTGCGTTTGGCGTTTGTAAAATACCGATTGCTAACTTATCTAGAATACAGCTACCCGTTAAGGTGGCAGCTTCACTTAAAGTAGGTAGTAGGCATAAATGCCATTCTTAGTGATAAAGAGTCGACGTCAACCCGCCGCTGAGCGGGACCTGAAACTGCATCCATGCGTTTCAGGCATTCGGCACATCTGATGTTTAGGACTAACAAATGCCTTGATGGCATGGATGCCAAGGAAAGGCCATGTGCCTTGCCTCCAGCTTCGTAACAAGTTACTCCGCGTTCAAGTCAGACTGAATACTGCGTATTCAAAGCGCCTGACTTTCACCCCCATGTGCTCGCTGCGAGAATCGAGGGCGATTATATGCTCCTCGGTAACTGCTCCTGCGTTACTCTACCTCCTATATCCATATAGTCGTGCATAATCGACACTTCCCACATCCATGTGGGTCGTAGGTCATTTCCAGGTGCCAAATAACGAGAAAGCCCGCAACGATGTAGCGGGCTTTTTGTATATACGCTGACCTAAAATGTTCCAGCCACTTCCAAGCGCCTTTTATACTCGAAATATAAGTGAAAAAACCAGCCTCTTTATATGATGAGATTAGGTAGTTTCTTACTTCTACATAGTAGGATTTAAAAGTGAGTTGTTAGGTTGCATTAACCTCTAGTTAGCGCGTCTAGATAGCTCCAACTCGTTTAGGCTCTTAAACTTATAGGTGTAAGTATTTTGTATTCTTGAAACTTCGGGTGTAAGTTTATAGCCACTAATGGCTAATGAAGAGCCCTGTGAGGGGCATTAGTCGACTCATCTTTAAAGGATTAAGAGCTATATCATGAAAAATACATTACTTACTTTGATGCTAGCTTCTACTTTTAGTTATACAGCTAGTGCTTGTACTGGTATTACTTTATCAACCACTGCTAACGAACAGATCCAAGCTCGTACCATTGAGTGGGGCCATAGTAACCTCAATAGTAAACTGATTGTTTCACCTCGAAATCACCAGTACACAGCGACTATGCCAGATCAGAAACAAGGGTTAACTTGGGATAGTAAATACGGTTTTGCAGGGATTTCGGTTAGCGATGATCGTTTTATTGCAGAAGGTATTAATGAAAAGGGGCTAACTGCAGGTCTGTTTTATTTCCGTAATTATGGTTCGCTTGCTAAGTACGACCCCAAGCAAACTGATAACAACATAACAGACATGGATTTTGTACGTTGGATGCTGACTCAGTTCGAGTCAGTTGCAGAGGTTGAGGCCGCCTTAAGCAAAATTAAAATTGTCACAGTTTACTTTGATCAGCAGGGAAATCCCTCACCGACAGCACATTGGCGGGTATCTGATAAGCAGGGCAATAGTATAGTGATTGAAATCATGGATCACGGCACAATCAATATCCATAAAAATACCGCTAAGGTGTTAACTAACTCGCCAGATTATAATTGGCAGGTCACTAACCTTAATAACTACATTAATCTACATCCGGGCATAAGTCCTTCACAGAAGATTAATGATGTAGAGGCACAGTCCTTTGGTGTAGGCTCTAACTTTGTTGGTTTACCTGGTGATATCTCTCCGCCTTCTCGATTCGTTAGGGCTGCATTTTACGTTAATAGCGCCCCTATATCGAAGACTGCTAAACAAGCTGTTTCACAGGCTTTTCACATTTTAAATAACTTCGATATTCCTGTTGGCAGTGAATTTAATGATAAATCTCATATTCCAGATTTACCTAGTGCCACACAATGGACTTCAGTAATTGATCAGAGCAACGGTTTGTTATTTTATAAAACTATGCATGACAGCACGATTAAGCGAGTCGATCTAAAGGAGCTTGATTTTAACGTTAAACAAGAGCGGAAGCAGAAGTTAGATAGTGGTCAATTTAGCTATCAGGATGTGAGTGTAAGCAGGTAGTAGCTTTCGGCAATTAGTCGCTGATTGGTGAGTATTTCGGTACTAAATTTTATGGGTAATAGGGGCTAATCTCATATCAAGCTATGAGCGCATAGTAGTGCTAGCTTTTATCTGTCGAAGCTAGTCATCACTATCTGCGTCTTAGGTAAAGATAGCGCTATGAATAATAGTGAGTTTTAACTTATAGAAGAGCATTTTGATTACGACTAAGGTTTGGCTAGGGTGTACCTAAAGGAATGGGGTGACCATGCTTTGTTAGTATTAAAGTTGTAGTTGCTGTTCGGTAATGATTCGAACTGCTAGACATTTATATCTAGCTAGGTAGTCTAGTAGTCCTCAAACGGAATGAGGACTACTGACTTAATGAATTTGGCGAACCTGTATTATGTTTACGACCCTATGTGTAGTTGGTGTTGGGGTTATAGGCCGACTTGGTTAGCGCTACAGTCACAACTCCAAACTGTCTACCCAGAACTTAATATTGAATATCGATTAGGTGGTTTAGCGCCAGATAGTGACGAGCCTATGCCTGAGGAGATGCAACACTTATTGCAGCGTACCTGGCAGCAGATTGCCGAGCAGCTAGACACTCAATTTAATTTCGACTTTTGGCAAAACTGTCAGCCTCGTCGTTCAACCTATCCTGCTTGCCGTGCGACGCTTTTAGCGAGAGAGATCGGTCTTGAGCAAGAGATGCTCCTCGCCATTCAGCAGGCTTATTATCTAGATGCTAAGAATCCATCGGATCCCGAAACCTTAATTAAGCTTGCTGGTGAGTTAGGCCTGGATGAATCGCTATTTGCAAATGCGCTACAAAGTGAAGCGACCAAGGTTAAATTAGATAAGGAGATCAGTCGCACTCGTCATCTACCTATTGAGGGCTTTCCTTCGCTGGTGTTGCTGGTAAATGGCGAATTTTTTCTTATTGAACTCGATTACCAAAATTGGCAAACCAGTTATAAGCAGATTCGAACGTTATTGGCTGACTAGGTCTGGTCTTTAGTTTCTGACTCTGGCCTCTAGTTTCTCGTAGCTATTATTCAATACATCTCACTTTGTCATCATTGTTGATGGTCAGCTCTAGTACCTTCATATATTGGTCATTGGTCACCTTGCCACAGCGACCACTAATGTAAGTTCCAGATGACAAACGTATGCGGTAAGCATAATCACCATCAGACTGATCTGTGCTATGGTGAATACGCATTGTCTGTTTGGGGCGGATATTATCAAATACTAAGTTATTGCTTGGAAGACTAACTTCGACTCGCGTGAGTAACTGCCCTGATTGGTTAATGACTTTTACGCTAGGCATGATAAACAGGTAGGCGTGGTAGCCAATGAAGAGGCATACAACTGAAAAAGCCAAAAACAGTAGGCAAGTTCGCATCTATTCTCCTAATAATTAACGTAACCGATATTGTAGATGAGTCATAATGACTTGGTTGCAATAAGTATAGGAAATATCGTCGTTATTTCATTCTATTAGCGACTTTTAATTTTATTTTGTTTAATCAGCCACGTGCAATTGTAAGGTCGGAAATATAGCCATGCTCAGTACTTTGCAGTGCTTGCTTTAGCATGCCCGCAGCTTCGTTGGCACTCATAAAGCTGCTGGTATTAGCCGCTCTACCACTGTTGGGCCAAAAATCTGTGTCCATGCCCCCTGGATAGACTGCAATCAGTTTCATCCGGCTGTTTTTAAGCTCTAACCTAACAGACTCTATTAAGCCTTTAACAGCCCACTTAGCTGCACAGTAGGTTGCCTCTTCGGCTTTCGGTGCCAGCGCTGCTGTCGACATAACCATAACAATTGTTATCTGTTGATCTTTATAGCGCTTGACTGCTTCGCGCAATAAAAAGATAGCCGAAGTTACATTGTTATTGAGTAGGTTTTTAATCGCCTCTGGAGACTGAGTGTCGATTGGTCCAAAATAGCCGCTACCTGCGCTATGAATGATCATTGATGGGATTTTCGGCAGGTTATTGAATAGCGTTTCTACTGCACTTGCATCACTGAGATCAGTCACTTGAGGCAGGCAAGGATGACTAACCTCTTGCGCAACTTGCTGTAGACGCTCGCTATTACGGCCACTGATACAAATTGCTTGCTCTTCGCCATAAAGCTTGGCGAGTGCAGCGCCTAATCCGCTGCTGGCACCTGTAATGAGTATCATAGTGGTCCTTATTGTTTGCTGAAACTAGGTATTCGCCCTCTTGATTAAGCGGGCTTATTCGATTTCGAGAATGGCTTGTTCGAAGTCAATCTGCTGGCCATCTTCAACCAAGATAGCGCTAATCACACCTGATTTATCAGCAGTGATTCGATTGTTCATTGTCATAGCTTCGATAATACAGACTACATCGCCAGCCATTACTTTTTGGTCGATAACACAAAGTGGCGCTTGGCTCGATTTGTCCGTTAAATGAACCGTACCGACCATGGGAGATAGCAGTTGGTGGATGAAGCCTTCGTCATTATCGTCGCGACCGGCTAGGTGTGGTCGTGGCGTTGCTGATGCAACGCTACTAGCTGGTGCTAAGAAAGTCTGGGTGTTAGCTTGCATAGGTACAGGGCTGTGGCGACAGATCCGTACCGACTCTTCACCTTCTTTTATCTCAAGTTCGGCAATATCAGACTCTTGTACAAGTTCGATAAGCTTCTTGATTTTACGAATATCCATAGCTTGTTTTAAACCTTATTTATTAGCCGCATTAATGCGTGCTATCGCGGCCTGTAGCGCAAATTGGTAGCCTTGAGCACCCAAGCCACAGATCACTCCAATGGCTTTATCGGAAAAATAGGAGTGGTGACGGAAAGGCTCTCGGCTGTGTACGTTAGAAAGGTGCACTTCTATAAAGGGGATTGCGACGCCGAGCAGGGCATCTCTCAGTGCAACGCTGGTATGGGTAAAAGCCGCCGGGTTGATTATCACCATATCGGCGTCACTGTTGTGAATAGCTTCGATAAGTAAGTGCTCTGCGTTAGATTGAATATGATCTAGCTGCACACCTGCCTGAGTTGCATTTTGCTTTAGCTCATCGACGATCTGTTCAAGGGTATGGTGACCATAATGGCCAGGTTCACGGCGTCCGAGTAGATTTAAGTTCGGACCATTAACTAATAAGATCTTGGGTTGGCTGCTCATGAAAATTCCCTTGAAAAACAGTGTTAGTATGCGCTTGCCTTGATTTCAACAAAAAACAACGCGGTTGTCGAACCTTACAAGATGAAAGTGCTAATTATTCAGACCAATTCTATCGATTTCATGGCATAGATTTAAGAATATAGGCTTAATAACCAGATTTGTTTTGCCGCAGTGCCTTAGTCGCCCCTTTCTGCTTCTTAGAATCGACTCGGCGGCGTTGGCTACCTTTAGTGGGTTTGGTTGCAATACGTTTTTTCTGCACTGCATTCACACTCGCTACTAGGGCGATAAACTGCTCAAGCGCGGTCTGGCGATTAAAGTCTTGGCTGCGACTCTGCTGACACTTAATGATGATCTTGCCACTTTTAGTAATGCGGTGATCGGCTTTGGCGAGCAAACGTTGCTGATAATATTCAGGTAGAGAGGAGGTTTTGATATCAAAGATCAGCTGCGCGGCAGTAGACACCTTATTTAGGTGCTGTCCACCGGCACCACTTGAGCGGATAAACTGCCACTCGAGTTCGCTATCTTGAATAGATACTGAGTTGGAGATTTTTATTAACGCCAAAAATTCACATCCCTTGCTATCTGTGCGCCGATATATCAATTTCTAGCACAGACTTAAATTGCCTTAGGCCAATATTAACAGACTTTTAGCCTAAATAAGGGCTTGGTCTACTTTTCCTTCACGGCGAGTTTGCTATTATCAAGCAATATTGAAGTCATGATTGCTTCAGCGATTATGTATTACGGAGCCTATTTATGCTGTGTAAAATCCCAGATATTGCCAAGGGCGTGATTAGTTTATTTGCCAGTGGGCGCTTATCTACCGAAGATTATCGCGAGATAATGCAGCCTCAGATTGAAAGTTATCGTAAAAGCACCGGCAAGACCTGCATTTATGTCGAGGCCGACGTGTTACTCGAGGGCTGGCAACAGCAATCCTTGGCGGGTAGTGGTCAGGTGCAACTACCAAACTTCGATGCGCTAGTGTTAGTTGGTGGGCCTGATTGGTTTGGTAACGCTGTCAGGCTCATGGGGCCGTTTATGCAAGGTGAGGTGGCTTGGTATCCTCTGGAGCAAAAATTGTTAGCCATAGAATGGATCGCTAAGCGCACAGATTAGTTTTGGTGGTGATTTTTGTTATCATTGGCCAAGATTACTTTTAAATATACCTATAAAAATAGAAGGATTTACAAATGTCTTTATCTAAACTGTCAGGACTGTCGCTGGTTTGTGCATTGATTTTTGGTCTTAGTGCATGCGCCCCAGAAGTAGGCAGCGAAGCTTGGTGTAAACAGATGAAAGAGAAGCCATCAGGTGATTGGAGTGCTAATGAAGCTACCGATTACGCAAAGCATTGTGTATTTAAATAAATATCAATAGTTTAATCGACTCACATTGAAAATGAGAGCAAGTTCACTAAGAGCCAGATATTATCTTGTCCGAAGTGAACTTTACGTTATCATGCGAGTCATATTGGCTAGATACGTTAATTGTAAGATTTACAAACCAAATTTATAGGTGCGAATTGCGTTTATTTACCCCTCAATCTCTTTATAAAATGGCAGCTCTGCTGATTGCCGTTGTTCTCCTGCAGTTTGCAGGCGGCAACATTGGCGCTCACCAGTTGCATTTAGGAGATCATGAGGAAGAAAGCGCACCGCATCCACATCTACAATTCACCGCAGACGTGATTACCTTAGCCGAGTGTGTCGACTGTACCTGTGCGTTAGATCCTCAACAGAATATGAGTGTCGACGAGCCGGCTCATAGCCACACCGTGAGTACAACCGAATCTAAAAATTTCGATCTCTGTTTAGATTGCCCCTGTCATGGCGGCCATGTGACGACCATGTCGATTGTTGCTATGGTGCCATCAGTGCCTGTGAGTGATGAATTAAACAGTATCGATGCGCAATACCTTCCGCCAGAGCAACTCCCGGACTACCGCCCTCCAATTGTTTAATCCTATCGGGGTTTAAGTTTGGCCAGATGACTTTTGCATCTCTTAGTGTATGTCATTAAACGCTTAACTTTCTCTTCGTTAAATCTATATCAAAATTACTGTGTGAATCTTGCTATGGCTGGCCACAAATCGATGCTCTGCATACGTTTGGCCTGCTAAATAGTGATATCCACGCGATTGTTATATCGATTTATACCCGAGCAATAGTGACTCTACATAAGCGCATTAGATTGCCCATGGCAGCGCTTTAGATAATTGAGTGAGCATATTTGCCGGGTCGATAGGATCCGCGATGAAAAAAACCATAATCGCCAGTCTGTTGTTAGGCCTTTTGGCTGGAACGACAACGGCTGCTCAAGTTATTGCTGCAGAGCCGAATCTGGATGAGGCAATGACTCAAACTCAGGTAAGTGCTACCGCTATGAATGCCGGTCAGTTTAGTGACTGGCTGCCACAAGTGATGCAACGCTTTAACAGCCTACCAGAAGTACAAGCCCAAACGGCGCGCCGCAAGCAGGCTCAATTGAGCATTGAAGCGGCAGATCAAGCTGTCTATAACCCTGAGCTGGGTTTGGGTTACCAAAATGCCAGTGAAGATACCTATAGCTTAGACATCAGTCAGACCATCGACTGGGGCGATAAGCGCGGCGCAGCGACCCGTATCGCACAGCTTGAGAGTGAAATATTACTCTCAAGCATAGAGCTTGAACGCAACCAGATGTTAGCTGAAAGATTACAGGCGTTAACCAACCAGAGTCAGGCTCGTAAGGCATTAGAGTTTCAACAGCAGCAGTTCAAAATTGCCAAGGCTCAGTTAGATATAGCTCGCCAGCGTACAGACGTGGGTGATATGTCGAGTGTTGAATTGCAATTGATGCAGCTGGATGTGGCGAGTAATGCAGCTGAATATGCTCTGGCTGAGCAAGCCTCTATCGTTGCCGATGGCGCAGTGTTAGTGCTATTTGGCGAGTTTGATTTACCTTTCGAGGATTTCGTTAACGCACTAACGCTACAAGCTAGCCATATCCAAGTTTCTCCACAGCTTCCTGCACTTAAGAGTGCCTATCAGCAAGTGCTGATGGCTAAGGTGGCTACCCAGCAGGCCAAAGCAGACAGCAGCGCCGATCCTAGTATCAGTCTTAGCGCCGAACGCGAAGGTGAAGAGAATAAGTTTGGCGTCGGAGTGTCGATTCCACTGCAGATCCGCAACAACTACAGCGAGGCTATAGCCGTTGCTAATCAAGGTGTTGTGATTGCAGAGCAGACCTACTTAGCGGCTGAGCGTGGATTACTGCAACAGCAGAAGCAATTTTCGTTAAGCCTTCCAAGATTAACCCAGCGCTATCAAGACTGGAGTGAGTTAGTACTGAGCTCAGGCTCAAAAGCGGCTAGCTCATTATCTCAACAGTGGCAAGCTGGCGACATCAGCACGAGTGATTATCTACAAAGCCAAAGACAGATGAGCGGCAGCTATTTAGCGGGTTTAGCGCTCGAGTCAGCCCTTTATGAAAGCTGGTTAAGCTGGATGGGGTCGAGTGGACAATTGGAAGGCTATCTCAATAGTCAATTATCGACTCAAGGCGGCTCAGCTGCTGGACAGATAAATTAAGGCTTTGATTATGAAAACGAACAATAAAAAAACGGTACAAACAATGATGCTTAACAACAGCACGGCTAAATCTCGCTTATTCGATCTTAATGCGATTACTCGCGCCATGAGCTTCGGCTTCTTAATGAGCCTCACTACAGCATTGGTGCTACCTGCGATTGCCATGGCAGGCGACGGCCATGATCATGCGGCTGAAGAGCTGGTTCTGGTGAAAGCACAAGTAATGCAAGACGATGGTCACGGCCATGATGAAGAAGCTGTTAAAGATGACGGCCATGGTCACGGCGCAGAAGAAGCAAAAGAAGCCGAGGAAGATGTTCACGGTATCGAGCTAACCCCTGCGCAGTTAGCACTGGCCAAGATTGAAGTGGCTCAGTTGAGCGAGCAGACATTCAGCCTAGAAGATGTGGCTACGGCGACATTAGTGGTTGATAGAGACAGAACCGTGACCATTGCGCCCCAGGTGGATGTTCGCGTGCTGAAAAGAAATGTGGTTCCGGGTCAAGAAGTGGCTCAAGGCGATGTGCTATTAACCTTAGGTGGTGTAGCGGTTGCACAGGCACAAGCTGACTATATCAATGCTGCGGCAGAGTGGAGCCGAGTAAAGCGCATGAGTGCCAGCGCCGTGAGTGCGAGCCGTCGTTTACAGGCGCAAGTGGATGCCGAGCTTAAGCGTGCCATTTTAGAAGCGATGAAGATGACGCCAATGCAGATCAAAGCGCTGGCTAATGCTCCTGAAACTATCGGTAGTTATCAGCTAATCGCGCCGATTAGCGGTCGTGTGCAGCAAGATATCGCCCTGCTAGGTCAAATAGTGCCAGCAGGTACGGCATTGATGCAGCTAACCGATGAATCACATCTTTGGGTGGAAGCTGAGTTAACGCCGACCCAAGCTGAGAAGGTGAGCCTTGGCAGCAAAACCGTGGTTAAGGTGGGTGATAAGAGCATTGAGGGCACTATTATTGGTCGTTCTCACGAACTTGATAGCGTGACGCGTACCGAGCAGATCTTAGTGGCGTTTGAAAATGCGGGACACGTGCTACACGCAGGCCAATTTGCTGAACTTTACCTACCAGATGCATCTCAAGGTGGAGTGATCTTACCGGATTCGGCTCTGACACGTAGCAGTGATGGTCATTGGCAGGTGTTTATCGAAGGCGAAGAGGGCTTCGAGGCATTAGAAGTTGAAGTAGTTGAGCGTCAGCGTGGTATGAACTTAGTTCGTGGCTTGGCGAAAAATGCCAAGGTTGTTGTTTCAGGAGCATTTTTCCTAGCTTCTGAACAGGCTAAATCTGGTTTCGATATCCACAATCACTAAGAGGCTGCTGCAATGTTACAGAAACTCATAGACGTTGCCGTTCGCAACCGTCTAATGGTGGTATTGGCGCTTATCGGTGCCGTTATTGCCTGTGCAGCCATGCTGCCAAAACTAAACTTAGATGCCTTTCCTGATGTAACCAACGTACAGGTAACGGTAAACACGGCCGCCGAAGGCTTGGCTGCAGAAGAAGTTGAGAAACTGATCAGTTACCCGGTTGAGTCGGCGATGTACGCCCTACCTGCGGTAACTGAGGTGCGTTCACTTTCGCGTACTGGTTTGTCAATTGTGACAGTGGTATTTGCCGAAGGCACGGATATTTATTTCGCGCGTCAGCAGGTGTTTGAACAGTTACAGGCGGCACGTGAGATGATCCCTGACGGGGTCGGTGTGCCTGAGATTGGCCCGAATACTTCAGGACTGGGCCAAATCTATCAATATATTCTGCGTGCAACACCCGAGTCGGGCGTTAATGCATCTGAGCTGCGTAGTATTAACGACTACATGGTAAAACTTATCATGATGCCTGTTGGCGGCGTGACTGAAGTCTTATCTTTTGGTGGTGAAGTTCGTCAGTACCAAGTGCAAATTGAGCCAAACAAATTACTGAGCTACGGTTTATCAATGGCGCAGGTGACTAGCGCACTTGAGAGCAATAACCGTAATGCTGGTGGCTGGTTTATGGACCAAGGTCAAGAGCAGCTAGTGGTTCGAGGCTATGGCTTGTTACCCGCTGGTGACGCAGGTCTTAAGGCCATCGCACAAATTCCACTTACCGAAGTTGCTGGTACGCCTGTTCGCGTGGGTGATATCGCTAAAGTGGATTACGGCAGCGAAATTCGCGTTGGTGCAGTGACCATGACTCGTCGTGATGAGGCGGGCAAGGCTCAAGACTTAGGTGAAGTCGTTGCAGGCGTAGTGCTTAAGCGCATGGGCGCTAATACTAAAGAAACCATCGATGATATCAGTGCTCGTACGGCGATGATTGAACAGGCGCTACCGGATGGTGTGTCGTTTGAAGTCTTCTATGACCAATCTGATCTAGTGAATCAAGCGGTAACGACAGTACGTGACGCTTTGTTGATGGCATTTGTGTTTATCGTGGTGATCTTGGCATTGTTCCTAGTCAACATCCGCGCGACCATGCTGGTTCTGCTGTCAATTCCGGTTTCTATTGGTCTTGCGCTGTTAGTGATGTCTTACTTTGGCATGTCAGCTAACTTGATGTCGTTAGGTGGCTTAGCCGTAGCTATCGGTATGCTGGTAGATGGCTCGGTGGTGATGGTGGAAAACATCTTTAAACACCTAACTCAATCGAGTAAGCGTGAAGGTGCTGATACATCATCAAGCTCTGATATCGTTACCCAAGTCATGTTGGCTGCAAAAGAGGTGTGTAGCCCAATCTTCTTCGCAACCGCGATCATCATAGTGGTGTTTGCGCCGTTATTCGCGCTTGAAGGGGTTGAAGGTAAGTTATTCCAGCCGATGGCAGTGAGTATCATTCTGGCGATGATCTCAGCCTTATTGGTAGCCTTGATAGCTGTGCCAGCGCTTGCGGTATACCTATTTAAGCGTGGCGTGGTATTGAGAGAAAGTGCGGTACTTAAGCCAATTGAATCGGTATACCGTAAGCTTTTAAGCTCAACTATGGCGCATCCTAAAGTGGTGGTGATCACCGCGGTGGTGATGTTCGCAATGAGCATGATGTTGCTGCCAAGACTCGGTACTGAATTCGTGCCAGAGCTAGAAGAGGGCACAATTAACTTACGTGTGACTCTCGCGCCAACGGCAAGTCTTGCAACCTCTTTAGATGTGGCGCCTAAGCTTGAGGCACTACTGCTTGATTTCCCTGAGGTGGATTATGCCCTTAGCCGTATCGGCGCTGCCGAGTTAGGTGGCGATCCTGAGCCGGTGAACAACATCGAGATCTACATTGGTCTTAAGCCTGTGGATGAGTGGGTGAGTGCCAGCGATCGCTTTGAGCTACAACGTAAGATGGAGGAGAAGCTTAACGTTTATCCTGGTCTGTTGTTTACTTTCTCTCAGCCAATTGCGACTCGCGTCGATGAGTTGTTGTCGGGGGTGAAGGCTCAACTTGCGATTAAGATCTTTGGCCCAGACTTAGATGTATTGTCTGAGCGCGGTCAGGTGCTGACAGAGTTGGTGTCACAGATCCCGGGTGCGGTAGATGTGTCACTGGAGCAGGTGACAGGTGAAGCTCAGCTAGTGGTTCGCCCTAAGCGTGATCAGTTGGCGCGTTATGGCATCAGTGTCGACGAAATCATGGCTCTCGTTAGCCAAGGTGTGGGTGGTGCGAGTGCAGGTCAGGTGATTGACGGCAACGCAAGGTACGACATCTATGTGCGTTTAGCTGAGCAGTACCGTAGCTCGCCAGATATTTTGGAAGATCTACTGCTAACGGGCGTAAGCGGTGCAACAGTGCGCCTTGGCGAAGTGGCCGATGTTGTTATTGAGATGGCGCCGCCGAACATTCGCCGCGACGATGTTCAACGCCGCGTAGTGGTACAGGCTAACGTGTCAGACCGTGATATGGGCTCAGTGGTAAACGACATTTATGCCATCGTGCCTCAGGCTGAACTGCCACCAGGCTATACCGTTGTGGTAGGTGGCCAGTATGAGAACCAGCAGCGTGCACAGCAGAAGTTGATGCTAGTGGTGCCTGTCTCTATCGGTTTGATTGCCTTGCTACTGTTCTTCTCATTTGGTTCGGTGAAACAGGTCGGCCTAATTATGGCTAACGTACCTTTGGCACTGATTGGTGGTGTTGTCGCTCTGTTTGCCAGTGGCACTTATCTGTCGGTACCTAGCTCTATCGGTTTTATCACCCTATTTGGTGTGGCGGTGCTAAACGGAGTGGTGCTGGTGGACTCGATTAACCAACGTCGAGCTAGCGTTAAAGAAGAAACTGATGAGTCACTCTATGATGCCGTGTACGAAGGTACGGTTGGTCGTTTACGTCCGGTATTGATGACGGCACTGACGTCTGCGCTTGGCTTGATCCCAATTCTACTCTCTTCAGGGGTTGGTAGTGAGATCCAGCAGCCACTGGCTGTGGTGATCATCGGTGGTCTATTTAGTTCGACAGCTTTGACCCTACTGGTACTACCAACGATTTACCGTTGGTTGTATCAAGGGCGTAAGTAATGCTTGTCTGTTCACGGCTCTCTTGAGCCGTGGCTTATTCACTTAATTCTTTATCAAGGACGCTAAAGGAGCTTGATAATGGCGGTGACGCATTAGTCTGCCATCACCGCTGCATCTTGTTTTTTAGGTACGGTTCGCGAGTCGTTAAATGCGGCTTTGTTCATTAGGGAGCGCGCAGAGGTTGAGTTCGCGGTTATGCCTAACCACCTGATTGACGAAGTACTCAATTGAGCTGGCTTATTTAGTACGCGGAGCAGGACTGCTCCGCATTTTTCTACCATCCTCTCGACCAAAGAAGCCGCCTTAGATACCAAGGAATAAAAAATAAAGCGAAGCACAAGGTATACAAAGCGCTGAAAAGAGGGCTATCACCCCGTTTTGGCCTGTATTAAGCGTTATAGCCCGTGTAACCTATAAGGGCATAACAAAACCCCACACTCCCCGATAACAGCAATAGCGCTTCAGTTAGCCCCTCATTTTGTGATGCTAAATACATAAATAAAGCCATAGGCAACACCATCAACAAGCTGCCAATCAGCTTTGCAAAAAATTCTTTCGCTACGGTTCTGCGCATAAAAAACACCTAAAATTCCCTTTTAATCGACCTTAGCACAACCTAGCATCGCTTGTTAACTGGCGCGAAAAAGCAGTCAAAGCCTGCTTAGCTAGACGTAGTTAGCAATATGCCCATCTCCAGTTACGCTCGATAGTAATCTCAACTATCTTTAATGAAGAGCTCAATTCGAGTGGCCGAGAGGTTAAAGTTAAGTTTTGGAGGTTTGGCGTGATAATAAGTTGGTTACGGCCCTTGGCTTGGCAATCTTTGCTTCAGTATCGGCATCTGTGCCTGAGTTTAAGTTTGTTACTGTGCTCAAATGTGTTTACGACGCCATTAGCACAGGCTAATGAGTGGGAGGCTGTAGATACGCCCTATGCGAGTCAAGCCAGCGCCATTGGCGGTTATGCTAATGGTTGCCTAAAAGGGGCTAAGGCTTTGCCGCTAGATGGAGCGGGCTATCAGGTTATCCGTCCTCAGCGACAGAGGTACTTTGGGCATCCACAGCTTATCGAATTTATTGAACAGTTTTCCATTAGTCTTAATCAGCAGGGCAGTGATGATATTTTGATTGGTGATATGTCTATGCCTAGGGGAGGTAACTTCACTCACGGCCATAGTAGTCATCAGATCGGGCTGGATGTCGATGTTTGGTTTAAGCAAGCGAGTAAGGTACTCAGTGCTGATGAGCTAGCGCAGCCGACAGTGCTCGATCTCGTTAATAAGAAACAGTTTACACTCAACACTCGATTATGGTCGATGCAGCAGACGCAAATGATAAAGATAGCTGCGGAAGATCGTCGAGTTGCACGGATTTTTGTTAGCCCGGTGATAAAGCAACATTTGTGCGACTTAGGGCTAGATAATGATGCTTGGCTTCAGAAGGTGCGCCCTTGGTGGGGGCATACTTATCATATGCATGTTAGGCTCCGTTGTCCTAGTGACAACCCTCTGTGCCGAGATCAGGCTAAAATTCCCATTGGTAATGGTTGTAATGAACTTGGCTGGTGGAAAAGCCAGTTGATTCAAGCTCAACCGAAACAAACAACCGTTGCCAAAGTTAGCAAGCCTGCCAGTAAGCCGAAAAAGAAAAAGGCCAAAGTTAAACCTGAGCAGTGCGCACGGATGATCGCAACAAAGTAGTTGCAGCAAAGTAGAGGGACTCAAAAGCCGCTAACAGTGATTTATCGGCGGCTTGGGCTTCTAGTGCTGAGGAGCGCTATGTTTAAGTTGGCGCTAATGGCTTTGTTTACACGCTAATGGCTTTAAATATCCGCTAATGGCTTAATGCATAGCCGCCTTTTAGGTGGGATATTTGTGAAAAGCCTAATCGGTGCATGGCTTGGGCGGCGACCATAGAGCGGCTACCACTGCGGCAAACCAGCACCCAAGGCTTATCTTTATGATGTTGCTGCTCATGGATAAACTGCACTAGGCGGGTTAAAGGCACATTTTGACTCGAGTCTTGTGAATGATTTAGGGCATACTCGTGAGGCTCACGAATGTCGATGACCTGCAGCTCATCTTTGCAGTCTATCGCGGCAGCTAAGCTCTTTGCGTCATACTCATTGATTGCGGACTTATCGCAGCTTCCCACATAGGCTCCACACATGATCTCTGTGCCCACTTCATCATTTAGGTGACTGTCGAGTTGCGCCTTGCGGGCAATGAAGTCTGCCAATGATACTTGCTCCTTAACTACGGAATTTAGCAAGGCATTGCGCAACATTTCAGCCTGCAGATTAGTGGTGAACTCATTGTTGTAATCATGGCTGGCACAGATAAGTGTATCTGGGCTTATTGTGCGGCTTAGCAACTTAAGGCTATGAAATAGTGCCTCGCTTGAGCTTGAGTCGAAATTAGTACGTCCTAGGCTACCCATTAAGATAGTGTCGCCACAGAAAGCGAATTTAGCTTGCTGTGGCAATGTCTTATCAGCTAACGGCTTTGTGCATAGAATGAGGCTAATGCTATCGGCCGTATGGCCTGGAGTCGGCACCTTAACTAACAGCTGTTCACCAACCTCAATAGACTCATATTGAATGCCTAAATACTCAACTGTTTGAGCCTGATAGGGCCAACCCTGTATGTCGCTGTCTTGCTCGGCTAAGTAACGGTTCGCTAACACGTCACGACCCGAAACATGGTCTGCATGTCCGTGGGTATCGATAATCGCTTTTACTTCGAGTTGCTGGCATTGGATCAGTGTATCGAGTCTATGTTGTAACTCTGGCAGCGGGTCGATAATCAGGGCTTGCTTGCTGTTTTTATCAATATAGACCCAAGTGCAGCTTGCGCCAGAGTTGAGTTGTAACAAGCCATCTAGCGGCGTCTTTTCAGCAAGAGCGGGAGAATGATCCAGCACCATACAACTTTGAGTGAGCGCTTGTGATGCGGTTTTGATCCGTTCACATGCAAGATCAACTTCGGCCTGGGTCATGGCTGGACCAAATGACATTCTAATCGCTGATTCGCTTTGCCAAGCTGGCAGGCCCATGGCATCGAGTACAAAGCTTCGGGTCACCTTAGAGCTGCAGGCAGAGCCTGAGCTAACGCGAATGTTGGCGGCATCGAATAGATCCATGATCTCTTTGCTGCTAAAGCTCGGTACGGCAAAGTTAATCGTGGTCGGCACACTGTGCTCAAAACTATTATTAAATACGATGCGGGGAAAGCACTCGATTAAGGTATCGGCAATTTGCTGTCGAAAACCTTGTAACTTTTGCTGGTCGCTAAAGGCGGAGTCTTGAGGGTGAAGCAACATCTTAAATATGACATTGAGTGCCGCCATACCTGGAAGGTTTTCGGTACCTGAGCGTAGACCGCTCTCTTGTCCACCACCCGCAATAAAGGGCGTGAAAGGCGCACCTTCACGAATATAGACAAAGCCGATCCCTTTCGGCGCATAGAGTTTGTGACCACTAAAGGGGGCGTAATCTATGCTGGTTTGCGCTAGGTTTAGTGCCGTTTTACCCAGAGCTTGCACGCAGTCGACCATCCAGAAAATATTGGGGTTTGCATGACGAATAGTGTTCTCTAATTGCTGAAGATCTTGAAAGACACCAGTTTCATTGTTAACTGCCATGGTACAAATCATCAGTGCGCTAGGAGCGTGTTGAGCAATAAACTTATGGTCCAAAATACCAAACTCGTCCACAGGGATAGCAACCACTTCAGCTGCGATATCCAATACCTTAAGCCAATGTTTTAGCGATTCAGGCACCGCTTTGTGTTCTGTTGCTCCATAAAGAACGCTGTAGTTTTTCTCCGGTTTAATTCGCTTTTTTGCCGCGATTAAGGCGGACAGAATAGCTGTCTGGATCCCTTCCGTTGCGCCACTAGTAAAAATGAGTTTTCCCTTACCTGTGCCGAGTAAGGTCTGTGCTCTTTGGCGAGTCTGCTCCATAAGATCTTTCGCCTTCAGACCCGTGATATGGCTGCTACTTGGGTTACCAAACAGTGTTTGCATTGCGGATAATGCTGCATCTGCAGCTTCAGGTAGCACAGGAGTTGTTGCATTGGCATCGAGGTAAACTTGGGTTAGTTCATTGTTATTTGGCATGGTGTAAGGCTCTTTATTGTTATTTTATTTACAATGAAAACTTCATATTCTTTTTAGGTATAACTAATTCTAGTTGGCTATATTAGCAGTTTGGTAATAATGATCAAGATCACATTTTTTATGCGGGGCAAGGTCTAATTAGAGGTTGCTTTAGAGCTCACTCTGGTGGTTGTCATGAAGGAAAGTGATGGGGGATTAATGCCATCCAAGATAAAAAAAGCGCCTAAATAGGCGCTTTTTAGAGGGGCTATAAGCTTGGTAAGCCAAGTCTATTGGGCTATATCAGATTTTACCTGTTCAATCAGAACTTGCCATTGAGGGTACTCTTTTAAGCTTTGTGACAGCTCTCCCCATGGCGCCATGACTTGTTGTTGGTAAGCCAATGAGTCTCTTTTGCCGCGTTTTAACTGATACAGATAATAAAATGCTGACGCTCGATAATTGGCTGCGCAGTGCACTAAAACTTGTTTGTCTTGGTTAGCGTCCATAATGGCAAAAAACTGCTGAACATTTGCAAGCGTTGGCTGTTTCCAGTCCACATCAATTTGCGCGTAATCCATACCTGCTTGCTGAACAAGTTCTGCTTCATTGGCATAACCCGTCTGATTATCTTTAGGGATCAAGTTAATCACTAGCTCAACCCCAGATGCTTCAAGTGTCTTGAATTGGGATTGCGTTGGTAAGCCTGCAGTGATTACCTTATCGCTATTAAACTGCACAGCTTTAACTTGCTGTAAAGCATCCGGTGTTATGGCAGCAAACGCCAAAGGGCTAAGCAGGCTAGTTAGCAATAAAATAAAGCGCATCTTGGTTTCCTTTTATGTAATCAATATCGACTTACATAAGAGTGAGCCTGAAGACATAAGTTCAAGTGGCTGAACTAATAGTTAGCCTTAATAATGCTTTGACCTAATGCTTAGACTTTGACCTTAATCACCACTTTACGTACTTGGCTCGCGTTATCGCCAGTGCCCGGCATATGGATATCACCTGGGAAGAAGAGGGCAAACATGCCTGCCTTAAGTGGAATAAAGGCGGCATCATCTTTATTGGACTCATAATCGTAGTTAGCGAAGTCATGATCTGCAAAATAGGCCTTAGACTGTGTCTGATTGGCGAGTGGCAGATAACCAAATTCTTCTTCACCACTTACCACATACTGCACATCAATATATTGCTCATGGGCTTCAAACGCTTGTTGCTCTTTAGGCTGGGTTTGATAGTCATTAACAATCACAAATAGATTTTTACCATCGAGCTCATATTTGCCGACTTCTAGTTGGCTAAAGTCTGTTGTTGCAAGGTGCTCAAGTGCGCTAGCAATACGAGGGTTAATGGCAGTGTAGATGTTGCGGTTAGCTAAAGTATCAACAATCATGGTGTTTGCTCAAAATAATGCCTAGTGACCTTTGGTCAACAGGAAAGGTTAGACATAGACAAACCTGTTAGATTTGTCATTAATGGTGGCAAGTGTAGCGCTAACTTGAGTTAGGGGATATAGGAGTTGGTCTGCTTATTGCCTGAGTACGCATACAAGTTTAGGCTAGGTGCATGACCACTAAGTTGAGTATTTAAGGAAAAATGTGTCTTCATTACGGTTTATCGCAGGCCCAAAAGCCTTTAAAACGCTGAGCGAAAACGAGTTTAAGCCAGAGCTGTTTACCCAGCTTTTGGCCGCATCGGGTGGGCCTAAGTGGATAGGTATTGCTGCGCTAGACCGCTACCTGTTTACCGAGTTTTTTAAAGATTTGAATCAGCCGCTACATACCCTCGGAGCTTCATCTGGGGCGTGGAGGTTAGCCTGTCTAGGTCAGGCTAATCCGAACTCTGCTTATGATCGTTTAGAGGAACTCTATATTTGTCAGCGATACGATACTAAGCCTACTGCGATAGAAGTGTCGCAACAGGTGGCAGGAATTATTCAAGGCTTGCTGGGCAGTACAGGTGCTGATGAGATAGTCAATCATTCGCAGATCAATAGCCATTATATCGCGTGTCAGGCACGCCACCTTAACCGCCTTGGTGGGCAAGCGCCGCTGGCACTGGGCTTAGCGACTGCAGCAATGACAAATCTCGTTACACGTAAGAGTTTGGCGTGGCACTTTAAACGCTGCGTTTTTGGCGTCGAGCAAGGCACTTCACCTTTTGCTGAGCTTAAGGATCTTCCCAGTGAGTTTTATGCTCTGTCGCAGAGCAATATCCACCAAGTCTTATTAGCAACGGGTTCAATCCCTTGGGTGTTAGCGCCAGTAAAGCGTATTGATGGCGCGCCTAACGGACATTATTACGATGGAGGGATCACCGACTATCACTTTGACCTACCACTACAGCAAAGCCAAGGTTTGACCTTGTATCCCCATTTTTACCCTAAGATGGCACCGGGCTGGTTCGATAAATCGCTACCTTGGCGTTTGGCTAAAGTTAATTATGATAATGCACTTATCTTAGCTCCCAGCGATGCATACCTACAGAGTCTTCCCTACGGCAAACTACCCGATAGAGGTGACTTTAAGCATTTAGACAGTGACAGCAGGATTAAATATTGGCAAAAGTCGGCGGCGATGAGCAAAATTTTAGCTGATGATTTAGCTGAAGTTATTGATAAAGGCCAACTGGCGGAGCGTTTAGAAAGGCTCTAGATCTGAGCTTTTTTCTGCAATAAATTATACCGCCCCCCTGTCTATTTAGTGAGTGATTGCTCATTTGAACCCACTGGCTGAAATTTGTGCAGATGCTACACTTTAGCTTTATTGGCAGCTGTAAAAATGATGTGACCTACCTATCGAAGGGGGGAGGTTATTATGCAGACACAAGAGATGGCATTATTGGCGCACGACGCCTTATTGTTGCCTGGAGGACGAGTCGAGATCCGCGTGATTGCTCCTCGCTGTCTGAATATGATCGCCGAGACCCTCAAGGGACATTACCCTTTGGTATTCGGTATGAGCAAAGCCAATAGTAACCCTCCCTGCTATGAGACCGCGACTCAGTGCGAAGTCATTGATTTTAATCAGCTCGACGATGACTCTTTAGGTATTATTCTTGAAGGTAAGCAAAGGGTTAAAATCCTATCTGCGGCTGAGCGACGAGATGGAACTTGGATCTGCCGAGTATTGCCAAGCAACAATTGGCAGCATGAGCCTATTTATGGTGAGTTTGAGCTTATTAGTGCCGCACTGCAGCAGTTTTATGAGGTCAACCCAGAGCTGTTTGGCCTCTATGAAAATGATATCCACCTTGAAGATGCTTCCTGGGTTAGTCAGCGTTGGTTAGAGGTATTACCGCTGTACAATCAAGATAAATTACGTTTGCTAAACCAGCCTAATTGCCATAAGACGATGAGCTTTGTGTTAGAGCTAATTAAGTCTCACGCCAGAGACAACCCACATTCTTAGCCTAATATGCTGATATCTGGTAAAGAGTGGCTTGGCTGATACAGGTCAGACTTACTTTTAGGCCGACTTTCAGCAGAGCTTGTTTCTGTACCCGCTGATTTTTGTTAGTGATAGCTTTTGATACTAGAGCAAGTTTTGCTAAAGTAGCGCCACTTCTGTTGTTAACTTTCTTATGTTTCGAGTCCTATGAGCTCCTCTGTACGCGCAACCCAAGCTTCTTATGTAGTGTTACCTGAAACGGTAACTGATAAACCAACCGTGCTTAGCTTCCTCGTGAGTCAATTTCCAGCAATAGCCGAATCGGTTTGGCAAAAGCGTATTGTTGACGGCAAAGTACATTGGCAGGATGGCACGCTTATTAAGGTTGAAACGGCATTTATCCCCCGCGAGCGGGTATATTATTACCGAGAAGTTGAACAGGAGTCGTTGATTCCTTTCCAAGAGAAACGTTTGTTGCAAACAGACGAGTTTATGCTGGTCTATAAGCCGCACTTCTTAGCAGTTAACCCCAGTGGTAACTTCGTTAATGAGTGCTTAGTTAATCGGTTACGCTTAAAAACGGGTGAGCAGCAAATTGTCGCGGCTCACCGTTTAGACAGAGCAACCGCGGGCGTGATGTTACTGAGCCTAAAGAGTGAGACTCGCCATGATTATCATGAGTTGTTTAAGACAGGCCAAATTCAAAAGACCTACCAAGCAATAGCACCGCTAACTAATCAGCTTAAGCAAGCATTAGAGCAAGGCTCGCTAACTTTGCCTATGCATTGGACTGTGAAGAACCGGATCACTAAAACGACTCCTAGTTTTAGGATGTGTATTAGTGAAGGCGAGGCAAATAGCCATTCGGAGATCCGTTTAATCGAAGTATTAGCGGGTTATGGTTTGTTCGAGTTAGAGCCTGTCACGGGCAGAACTCATCAGCTTAGAGTGCATATGATGAGCCTAGGCATGTCTATTCTCAACGATAGGCTCTATCCGGAATTACTCGATAAAGCGGCTGATGATTTTGCAAAACCACTTAAGTTAATGGCGAGGCGACTCTGTTTCATCGACCCTATCAGTCATGAGCAAATCGATGTGAGTTGTGACGGCTTTAATCTACAAGATGAAGTACCTAGAACTTAACACCTAGGATCTAGGACGCTTAGTGGTTAGAGCGAACAGCGTCCTGCTTTTTATGTTTTGCCGTAAGCGCAGCGTTCGCTAGGCCGCAGGCCGTTCGACTCTTATCGTTTTGCTTTTACCTAGGATCTTGAACCTGCTTTTCCTAGGACCTAGCTTCTGAATCAATGCCTTGGCGGTAAAAACTCGGTTTCGCTCATATCTGAGTGCAGTACGCCTATTTTTGTCGGCGCGCCGTCGGCCGCAATCTCCACGATTCCTATACCACTGTTATTCACTAAGCGTTTGCTGCGCTCGGCATTGGGGCGTCGGCCCCGAATAGACATACGCTTACGCTTGGTGAAAAAGTTAAGTGGAGAAAAGTGGCCGTATAGCCAGCCATTAAGCTTATCAAAAACCGGTAGTAGCTTTTCAGGGAACTGATTCTTAAAACCACTACAAGTGATCTGATAAATTTGTGGTCCGCCATGACGAAAACGAATACTGATGTCATAGCTAAACGAGTAGTGCACATCGCCGGATAGAATGATGAATTGCTCCGGCGTTTTCCTATGTTGGAAAATACTCAGTAAGGTGTTTGCGGTGCCCGGATGCGCCATCCAGTTTTCGGCATCAACCAGTAATGAACCACCACAAAAGGTCGCTATTCTTTGTATGGTTTCAATCAACTTCACGCCGTACATAGGGGCGGGGGATACGATGATCACATTTGGCTGGTTAACCAATTCGGCTTGAAACTCCATCAAGGCTTCCCAGTCCATTAATCCTGAGGGTTTACCTAGGTTAGACTCACTGCGCCAGCGCCGAGTACGGGTATCGAGAACGAGTAACTTAGGCGTGGTTTGTAAACTGTAATGCCAGTGTTCAAAGCTCAGTAGTTTTTCGATGAGTGCATCTTGAGCTTCGGCAGTCGGTTGCTCAAAGAAGCGATTAAGATCTGCGGTGATCTCAACATCGAATCGAGAAGGTGCATTGCCGAGCCCTTGGAAAAGTGTATAAGCAATCAATGCATTGCCTATTATCCGCTTTGAAAAATGATGCCCATAGGCGGCGAGCTCCCACCTAGCGGTGAGATTCCAGTCATCGGTGACATCATGATCATCAAAAATCATATAAGTGGGTACATGCGCCATTAAGCGCCGCACCTGTTTTAAGCCTGCTTTAAACTCTAATAGGTGAGTCCATTCGCGCTGCCACCTTTGGTTATGGGTTGCACTGAGACCGGTGACATCTTTAGGAATATCGATTAACTCCCACAGCTCTGGTGACCAATAAAGCATATAGAGAGCAATTAACTCATTAAGGCTAACCAGATGATTTTCTGCAATCGAGGAGGTGAATATAGGATGGTTGATGTACCAGCTCGCAATGGCCGTTTTAGCCTTGTACTGAGTCTTAGGTAACAGATTGATGTGACGCTGATACATGGCGGCAGGCTGATAACTTATCTGACTTGAATCTGTAAGCGGTGCATCGACAAACTCTTCTTGATTCAGGCCTAATAGTTCGATGACTTGGCCGATGGCAAAGAGCATTGGGCCTGCAACATCATCAACATACACCTGATCGCCACTCATCATTAGCAAAGCAGGGCGTTCATTAATATCGGCACATTGTACTAGTTGAGTATCGGCAGCCACCAAGGCATCGCCACTATGGTGGTGCGCGTTACGGCAAGAGCCGTGCAGCAGCTTATCTATCTGAGGCTTTACGATAAACTCGCAAGCCGGTTTGTCGGGGTAATTTAGTGCGTCTAAGTCATCAAATAGGTTTGTCGCGTTAGCATCAAATACTTGATACTGCAGTGTGCTGTCTCTAGGCAGTAGCTTATCTTGTGAAACGTTTATCAGGTATTGAAACGCATGTTCACCGAGGCGAATACAGTGCGCTTCCTTATCGTTTAGCTGCCGATCAAACTCTGCGCCCATTAATGCCAAACGTAAATTTGATAATCGCTCGCGGCTAACAAACCACAAGGTGAAATGCTGCTCGTCGCAGTGGCGCAGAATAGGTCCGGCAATGATGAGAGGCAATGAGTTGGCTGATGACATGGAAACACTCTTCGATAAAAGTAAGCTTTATCAAGAGTAAACCAGTGCTTAGAGGATGAAAACCCCTTAAGCTAGCTCACAAGAATGTAGTTGATGATTGGAGGTTCAAGCTCGATGCTAGCTTAGATGCTATCAGTCGTAGCATTGGGACTTCGCCTATAGAGTCAATCTAAACACATAGTCTACACAGTTAGCCTAAACACTCGGTTTCATTACTCTTACTCTACACCGGGCATTTGATCGCTGTGATATTCCCCACAGATAGCGTCAAACATCCAAAGGGCTGCAAGCTAAGCTGTGAGCGACTTGCCAGTTTAGAGATTAAAAGCAGGATATCTTTTAGCGTTGGATTAGCGTTGGAACAAAAACGCCTTGCAGCTGTATTGGTTTCTACAGCAAAAGCTTACCGTAAAAGATGTAAGTGATAACAAAAAAGAATGATTACCCATGATGACAATTAGCCCCATGATGAATACGCGTTTTAAAAACTTACTGATACGTAATCTTGGCGCGACCGACCAATTAGCGTTATTGAGATTTGCCGCCTTATTGCTGAAGATAGGCTTAACCTTTTTTGCTGCAGACACCTTTGGCTTGTCTCTGACTAGCCCTGTTCTCTACTGGGGAATGAGCCTAGAAGCTCTCTATTTAGGTTTTACTTTCTGGCATCGTGGAGCGATTGCACGCTCGGAGAACGGCTTTTTCATCGTGTTGCTGATTGATACTCTGTTTTGGATCTCCTGGCTCTACTTTACGGGAGGGGCTACCAACGCATTTATCTCTTTGTTGCTACTACCGATTGCAATCGCAGCGGTGGTACTGCCTCAGTGGGCACCTTGGGCCTTAGCCTTATTGTCGACCTTTGCCTATAGCTTGATGATTTTTTCCGTGCCAGAAAACCAGATGAAGCACCATGGTATGGACATGAGTTCTCACTATCTAGGGATGTGGTTTAACTTCTTGATTTCGGCATTAGTGCTGACTACCAGTGTGGCCTACATTGCGCAACGAATGCGTAAGCAGGAGGTGGAGTTAGGCTATATGCGCGAGGCGCAACTACGGCAAGAAAGGCTGTTAGCACTAGGTACCGCCTCGGCGCAGATGGCCCACCAATTAGCTACGCCACTAGCGAGTTTGCGCTTGCTGGTGGATGAAGCCGTAGAAGAACAAATCAGTGAGCCAGAGGTATTGCAAGAGATGAATACGGCTCTAGTCCGCTGTGAGCAAACATTGACCTCGCTGCGAACGGCTACCGAATCGATACGCCAGCAAAAGCAAAGCTTATTAACAGCTGATGAATTACTTGAAACTCTTAAACAGCAAGTTTTACTGCTAATGCCTGAGGTAGATTTACAGCTGAATAATACTACAGAGAGCCAAACTGAAGGGCATCCAGCTAAGGCCATAAAGACGGATGCCAGTTTGCTTCCAGCGCTGTTAGCATTAATTGAAAATGCCAGTAGTGCGAGTTTCGCTCACATAGGGGAGGCTAAGGTGGTTGTGTCGGTTATGGCCGCAGCAGACCGAAACAGACTGTGTATTTCTGTGAGGGACTATGGCGTAGGGATCCCTAAAAGTATGCAGCTGCAGCTTGGGCATAAATTGATTGAGAGCGAACGTGGCATGGGGATGGCACTGCTTTTAAGTAATGCTAGTTTTGAGCGTTTAGGCGGACAATTGCTATTAGGTAGCGCCAAAGAGGGGGGCACGGTTGCAGAGGTTTGTTTCCCAATTAGCCACGATAGCGCCAATGGAGAGCATCATGGCTAAAAAGTTACTGATTATTGAAGATGATACAGCGCTTGCAAGTGTGCTCGGAAGGCGGATGACTAAGCAAGGATTTGAATGTCAGCAATGTCACGATGCCACTCAAGGATTACTGCTAGCGAGACAATTTCGTCCGACTCACGTGCTGTTGGATATGAAGTTAGAGCAGGAGAACGGCCTTAAACTTATCTCACCGCTGAGGCAATTGCTCCCCGATGTAATCATGGTGCTGCTAACGGGATATGCCAGCATAGCCACGGCGGTGGAGGCCATTAGGTTAGGAGCCGATAACTATTTAGCCAAGCCGGTAGATACTCAAACCCTATTAAATGCACTATCTGTGACGTCATTTGATAATGATATGCAGCCGTTAGTTGAGGAGCCGTTATCGCCTAAGCGTTTAGAGTGGGAGCATATTCAGCAGGTACTCAATGCCAATAGCGGTAATGTATCAGCTACCGCTAGGCAGTTAGGCATGCACCGGCGCACACTGCAGCGAAAGTTATTAAAGAAACCAACGGCGGATCATCGTTAAGGCTATTTGGCAATACAGGTGTATTGGCCATTATTATGACTCGAATCGCTATATTGCCGGATTTAATGGGTGCGACTCCTTAGAGGGAATAGTCTGAGCAAGCTCTGCGACAAGTTGTAGCTGGATAATCGGACTGAAAGCTTTTGAAGAAGTGTTACCACAATACTTGGATTGAGCTCTCAAGTATTGTGGTCTATACAAGGCTAAAGCAGCGGCTTAAAGCGATGTTACTTGTGGCTCATTACGATTTTATATCTGAATAGATTAGCCATTGACGTCGGCCCATCTCAAGTACAATACCGGTTGCTAATCCGGCTGCGGTATTAACGAGTAAGCAGATAGTAGCCGTGGATAAAATCACAAAAATACAGAAAGGTTTACCGTCGATAAACCGCTGTGACCAAGCTAACTGAGTACCAGCAATAGCAAGCAAACTACCTAAAACTGCCAGCGGAATAAGTGATAATACACCAGCGATTCCTTGGCCCCAAAACGCCGCAATGAGTAAACAGGTACTACCAAAAATAGTCGGTGCTAACCAAGTACGTGCGCCAAAGTGATGCTGTACGGCGAGCCCTCCTGCGCCGTGGCACATGGCTGTGGCGCCAAAAGGTGCTAGCAATAAGTTGGCCCAGCCTGAGCTGGTGGCAAAGCGTTGAGGTGCAAAAGCTGCATCGCCATCTTCTGGAAACTTCTGTTTTGCCATCGCTGAAGTGGCGATAACGGCGTTGGTTAAAGTAAGAGCAAGCTGGGGTAACACCAATAAACCCGCGGCAGACGTCCATTCATCTATGCTTGGCCAAATAAATTGCCAAGGGGTTGAGACTGATAGATCGAAGCTCGGCGCTGTGCCGCTATTAAGCTGCCAAATAATGCCGAGTACGATGACAAGTGGCATTGCCAAGTAGCGCATTGGTAGGAACTTACTCGAAAATAATGCGATAAAAGCCACTAGACCAATAAGCCAAGTCTGACTCATCATCTGACTGCCCATCCAAATAAGCTGCAAACCGATTGCTAACTGAATACCGATACTGATGGCGGGAGACAACTGCTTTGCCATCCAAGTAATGGCGCCGCTGTATGCAAGGACTAATAGAATGATCCCCATTAACATGCCGCTGGCTTGTAGCATCCCCGGGGTTAACCCTTGCGCGATGACTAAAGCGGTAATGACCTTCATAGGTTGCACGGGGATTGGTCGACGGTAATAAAACGCGGTAAATAACGCAAATAGACCAAAGCCCATAAATATCCCTTGTGGGGAGAAATGGTTAAGGGCTATTAAACCTAGCGCGAGGGGGAGGAATGTACCTAAATCGGCGAAGGCGCCGCTAAACTCTCCTGAATACTTGTTAACACTATCAAATTTATTGGTCTTACATCTCATATAGCTTGCCGTGGGAAAAGAACGCTTTAACTATCGCAAGATTAGTGCCACATTTTACAAGAAAAATTGGGAGTAAAATGCTGTTAAGACGGCAATTGTCCAACCGAGTAGAGACAAGTTGACTAGGCTTAAAAACCAAAGTGGTCAATTGGTCTAATATTCGTGATAACTGAATTTTATAGAGCAATTTTGCTAGCAGACCGCAAAGCATAAGTTGAACAAACTTTATACTTTACAGAAAGCTAGCAGTAAGAAGCTGAAGTTTAATTAAGCTTGATTATGCATATCGTTAAGAGCCTGATGTAGTAGGTCATCATCACCTGTTTGAAGATCGCTTTGATGAGCAAGTTGATCGTCAAAGGGGGAAAGGTCGAGCTGCTTTTCATGTTTATCGTCATCAATTAGCGGGTTATCAAATGTATCCACGCGGGCAGTATCAAGCATATCGGTATGTGGATCATTACTCACTAATGTTTCAACTTGCGGTAAGTTATCAGTTGTAGCCGTTGATTCGCTAGCGTGCAGATCTTGCTGACTCATTCCAAGCATTTTTAAGTAATGATCTACAGGAGCTGAAGCCGTTAATGCTGCAGGTGAATCGTGGATATCGTTAGCTTGTACGTGACTTGAAATCGGCTCATCGGGTAACGAGGCCGCAGTATCACTTTGGAGGGCATCATCAACCAGATCAATATTCACTATGATATCGCTACTTTCTTGCGGGGCATCATTTGCGATGAGAGCTGGTGGAGGGGCTTGATGGCCAATAACTGGAGTCACCGTCATATCTAGCACTTCAGAGCCCAAAGTCAATTTGCCGCTATGGCCGGGACCATGGCTTAAAATGCTAACTTGAACATGCATGACTACATCGTTATGGTGCGAGCCTTGAAGGGCGACTTCAAATCTATCTTCGTGTACGCCAACATTCTGAGTACTCCCATGGGGACCAGTATGGGTATTTCCATGTTCTTGATAACTTAACTGACCGTTCTTAGGGTCAATCGTTAGCGTACCCCATTCGCTGGTATAGGACGTTTGGTAATGACCGTTGACTAAAATTTTCCAACCTTGCTCTGCGACAGGTACCGGAGTTTGCCCCGGAATGAGTGTTGGTACGCCTAATGAGGTTCCAATATGGTGACTGCCTGGCGGCGCAGTTACCACTATAGGTTCTGGTTTAGCGCTAGCAGCCATGTTTAAGGCTGAGCTCACGTTGCCGTGTTCATCGGTCATGATGGCTTTGATTATGCTACTCGGTGCGACTTCAATCTCAATTCCATGGGCTAGAGTGTTGGCATCAAGCAGATGATCAACACCGTTAATGTTTAAATGTTCGCCCACTTTGGCATCGGCTGCAGCATGCACCGTTGCGGTAATGGTTCCTGCATGCCCTTGTGCGATTTCGGTTTTGCTATAAAGGTTATCGCTACCAGGGGATTCGAAGCTGATCCTCGGTCTTCCTACTTGGATGTCGGTATCATACTGCAGAGTCTGACTCGCTTGAGCTGAGTTGCCAGCGTTATCTGAGGTACTCACGCTGGCTGATATCGATGAGTTTGACGCTAGCTCACTGCCTGCAACAACATTAAATTGACCATGACTATCAACCGTTCCTGTATAGTTTTGTTGATTAAGGGTTAGGGTTACCACATCCCCTTGATGAACATCGCCACCTACTTGGCCAGTAATGTTTATTGATGTATGGCTTTCTTGGGCATTAATAACATTATCGGCAGTAATAGGATCTATCGTAATGGATGCACTTACTTGGGTGTCGATAGAAAAAGCTTGAGTACCTGTTGTGGCACTGCCTAGGTTTCCGGCATGATCGGTCGTGATAATTGTTGCTTCAATTGAATGAACTTGCTGTTGTCCTACTGCGTAAATACTGTGGGTATTGGCTTTTATCAAGGTTTGGGCTGGAACAGCAATAACGTAATGTCCATTAGCATCCACCGTTGCGGTTAAAGCGCTAATAGTCGCACCGTTGATACTCAAACTCACTATATCCCCAGCATTGAAATCGCCACTTACCGTACCCGTTATATCAATATTTTGTGCCGACTCTGCCAAGTTAATAACATTGTCGGCAGTGACACTATCTACGCTGATATGTGGAATGGGGTTTTGGGTATCAACAATTAAGTTGGTTGAGATCTCAGGGGTTGCATTGCCGGCAAGATCCACTGAACCGATTTTGATCGGATAGTTGCCATCAGCACTAAAGTATCTTTGATGATCGCCTGCACTGACCGTTAAGCTCCAAGTGCCGTCACTGTGTATACTGGCTTCGCGGAAGTGATTGTTGCCAAAATCAATATAGACTCTGTCTCCAGCAGTGATATTAGAAGTGGTGCCGGTGATCACTAAGGGCTGGTTATTTTCTACTGCACTCAGGGCGTTGTCAGTTGAGATAGGGTTGACCGATACTGTCCCCGGAGTGGTGTCTAAGGTAAAACTAAAGTGCGTCGCAGCAGACTGATTGCCTGCAATGTCTGTTTGTCTAACGAGTAAATTGTTTACCCCTTCAGTTGGGTTAAACACTGTGCTCCAGCTGTGGCCACTGTCACTAGAGTATTCAACTTTAGCCCCCGCCTCAGAGTGAATTGATAACCTCGAGTCTTTGGTGAACAGATCGGCAGTCGGGTGGATTTCACCACTGGTATCGTGGCGTAAACTCACCGTTGGGGCACTAACTTGGTTATCTAAGGTAAAGCTCATCGATGTACTTGCAGACATGTTGCCAGCGTTATCGGTCTGCCGCACTGTGACTGTGTTGGTGCCTGCAACGGGAGTAAAGCTTTGACTCCAATGCACGCCATTGTCGGTTGAATATTCCACTGTAGCGCCAACCTCTTGTCCGCTAATTGTTAATGCGCCGTCATTGGTGATTAAATCAGTGGATAGGCCACTATCGTTAGTCAAACTTAAACCCAGTGTTGCTACAGTGATATCGGCACTTGGGGCTACAGAGCTAGTTAAACTTGAGTGATTACCAACAGAGTCAATAATACTGGCCGTCAAGGTTGAACCAGGAGCTATTTCAACATTTACCTGACCTGCTAAGAACTCAGCGTGAGTGAGCGTGTGCGGCACACCATTAATCACTAAGGTATCTGAAGAATAGGAATCATTTGGAAGGTAAATTGTTGCTGTAATGGTATTGGCTGCGCCTGCTGCAACTTCTGCGGCATTGTAAACGTTATCGCTACCCGTGCTTTCGAAGCTGATGCTAGGTGGATTGGCGTGAGTATCAACAGAGAAGTGATCATAATTGCCTGAGTATCCTGCAGGCGTTTGGTTGCCAGCGTTATCGGTGGCTTGAATAAAGGCGGTATAAGCGCCATCGGGTAGGTTAGTTGCATCAACACTGTAGCCACCTTTGCCGTCTAAGTTTGCATGTAATGTCTCTAAAATATGGCTGCCTTGCTTGATGATGATATCGACCTTGGCAGTATCTAAGCTAACCGTGCCACTGAACGTGGGCTGATGGGTGGATTCTGTTTTTAAGTTCACTTTAGCAATAGTGGGAGCAGTATAGTCGACCTCAATAGCGAGCTGTTCTCGGCTTTGATTACCTGCGTTATCTGTTGCCTCAACTGTCAGAGTATGCATGCCTTCGCTAAGTTGATTGGCGGTAAATTGATACTGACCATTGGCATTGCTGCTGCCGGAAGCAAGGATGTTACCGTGCTCGTCGGTAATGCTAATTGTGCTATTGGCTTCGGCAACGCCTGTAACAATGGGACTATGTATGTTAGTGAGGTTATCTGTATTGGAAGTGCCAGAGTCTGAATGAGCGGCTAAATCAATTGAAGGCGTTGCTGTAACACTATCAATTTTGATATCAAGTACTGGTGACACCGCCGGTAATACAGATGATGGGGCGAGGGCTTTAGCTGACAAGCTATGGTGGCCATCTGTTAATGTTGACAGTGTCGCGGTGTAATTACCATTGGCATCAGATAAGGCATGGCCAACAGGATGATTAGCATCGTAAATGGTTACACGAGAGAAAGGAATATCGGTGTGGCCAGTGATGTTAGGTGTGGTGTCTGAGGTTAAGTCATCGATATGACTTTTGCCTGTGTCACTGGTTGCACTGAGATCGATACTGACATGATTTATTGGCGGCGTAGCGACAATATGTCCAGTTGGCAAGCTGCTAGTCACTACGGGGTGCTGAGGGACTTGGCTGGTGATAACAATACTACCCGTTGATGTGCTACTTACCGTGGCTTGTGGATTAAAGGTAATAAATTGGCTTGTTATGCCGCCATGATTGTCGCTCACTTGCACTTCGAAAACATCGACTCCAGAGTAGGTTGCTGTTGCGCTGTTATAGCTCATATGAGCGACTGAACTATTTTGGGTGTACTGGTAAGCACCTGTTTGTGGATCGATGCTTAAACTACCAAAGTCCCCTATCGCTAACGGCGTGGAATAAGTGAGGGTATCTCCAGTGTCGACGTCGGTGGCAACTAGTTTGCCTTGGGTATGGCTGGTTTGGTTTATTGTCAGGGTTGGCAGATCATTCACCGCCGTAACGTTTAATATTGCAGTATGGGCTGTTGAATCTTGATGTCCATCGTTTACCGTATAACTAAAATGCACATCGCCATTAAAGTTTGCCGAAGGTTTAAAGACCAACTGATCGATATTTTTCGCGCTAATGGTTTGTCCTTGGGTAACGGCTTGACCATTTAACTCTAAGCTACCAGATGTTGGGTCGGGTAACTGAGTAATACTGAGATGGTCCAAGGCGTCATTGTCACTATCTTGATAACCAAAACTTGCGCGATTAAATTGGAAATCAGTATCTTCCGCAGTACTGACATTTAAGGTTTGCACAGTAGGTTGATGGTTGGCGTTGAGATGAATGTTCAGCGTATTTTGGCTGTTATCTTGGTAATCACCATGGGCATCAACCACTCGGTAAATAAACCCAGGAACATCGCCAGTAAAGCTACTCTCTGGAGTAAAGCGATAGTCGCCGTTTGCTGCAATATGGATTTGGCCAACACCGGTAATCGACACATCCTGCCCCGTATGAACTGTGATGTAGTGATGCGTCGTTGGATCTTTAAATTGCACATCTTGTAAAGTGAGCTGTGCACCATCGTCTATATCGCTTGCACCTTGAAGCAAGTTGCCCGTGACTGGACCACTATACTGATCCGAGTTTGCGCTGAAACTATGAATAATAGGTTTATCACTGGTGCCGCTGATAATGACTTGTGCTTGTTGGCTCGATTGGTGAGTGTTACTGCCACTGCTTTCTTGTAGCTGGTAGTTGACCCAGATTTTATGTTGAACGCCATTGGCTAAGTGATCAAAGCTTGAGTGAGCAGGGTCGACTTCTAAGGTGTGTCCATCTGCTGCTAGGCTAAACCCTGCCGGGATTTGGCTAGTAAAATTGATACCATCAGTAGAGTATTGTAATTGGCTAATTTGATTACCTTGAATGCCAGCATAAAGATCTAATCCTTGGGTTGTGCCCGCTTCTTGTAGTTGTAGAGTCGGCGTGTCGGTATGGCCGTGAATGGTAATCGCAATAGTCTTGCTCGCTGTGCCATCGGGAGAGGTGACTGTCAGGGTATCGGTGAGTTGCTGCCCGGCATTTAAGCCATTGACTGCGGGAGAGGCGTTGTTGAGTGCATAATGCCAACTACCGTTATCATCTAATGTGAGTTGACCGTATTGGCCTAGTATTTGAGTATTGGCTGCGAACTTTTCTTCGCCAGTATCGGGATCGATTAAGGTCAATTGACCTGATATTGTGCTGGTGGCTGAATCTTCAGTAATTGAAGCACTGCTACTGGACTGTGTCTGTCCATCAATGGTAGCTGCATCATTGACAGGAGTTATATGCAGAGTATTAGTCGCTTTGGCCGAATCGGCATGGCCATCATTTACTGTGTATTTAAATTGCACATTACCATTAAAGTCTTTGGCCGGAACAAACTGCAGTTTACTTATATCTGCAGTGGTAATACTTTGGCCTGCGGTAATATCGTGGCCATCTAAGGCAAACTTACCTTGTGATGCAGGTGGTAGGTCTGTGATTGCTATGGAATGTAACGTGTCGCCAGTATCGATATCTGTGAATCCAAACTGACTAGCTTGCATTTGGTAATGCGTGTCTTCAGTACCGTTACTGAGCACAACTTGAGTAACTGTTGGCCTATCGTTGCTACCTACAACGTCAATGTGTAACTCGTATGCCGTTCCATCATAGCTATGAACACGGTAGACAACAGTTTCCGTTTGTCCTTGGGCAAGATGCTGCAGAGCTGCATTATTAACGCTATAACCCCAATTGCCGGCACTGTCTATTCGTAGCATGCCGCCGAACGGATCGTGTATAGCGGATTCACCAAACTGGCTGTATTGGAATTTATCCTCTCCGCTGTCTGGATCAATAACTTGTAGTTGCCCATTTGCGAGTTCAGTTGTAACGCCTGCATTGTGTCTGCTATGTGGCCCATCTTCAATGACATGCCCAGTTGTTACTTCTGAAATGATGGCGCCGTCAGGTGTGGCTGTGAGTGTGGTGGAAGCGCCAGTATGCGTAATACCACCATGAGCATCTGTCACGTCATAGCTAAAATGAGCTTTGCCGTTATAGTCTTTGGTTGGGGTAAAGGTGTATGTGCCGTCCTTATTATCAACAACAGAGCCGTGATCGACTAACAGATTTGCAATGGAAAGCTTGCCTGCGTCATTAACATCAACGTCGATAGTATTGGCAAGTAAATCGGCTTTGCTGAAAGTAAGCGTTGTATCTTCTGTGCTTGTAGCAAGTGTTACTTCAGAACTGATATAAGGTCTATCATTATCGCCATGAATGGTAATGACTATGTCGTGAGCAGTACCATCTTTAGAGTATACGGTAATGGTGTCGGTTAGGGTTTGATTGTCACCTAACTCATCAATGGTAGTACCGATAGTTGTTTTACGATTACCAACCCAATCAACACTCCCAACGGTGACATGGTAATGCCAAGTACCATCTGGGTTTAATAGTAAGTGACCATATTGACCATGATAAGAGTTATTCCAAGCACCACCTTTAGAGTCAAATTGAGATTCACCAGTATCTGGGTCAACAATATCCAATTTACCATCAGCAGTTAATGCAGATTGCCCTAGTTTCGCCATGCCAGGTTGTGCGTAATCTGGTGACATATCACCATAGCTGCCGTGACCTTCATCGACATTACCTGTATCAACGCCACTTATTATTGCAGCGTTGTTTACCCCTGTTATGGTGAACGACAGGGGGTGAGTCGCGCTGGCATTATGCTCATCTGTCACGGTGACTGGAATAGTGAGTGTTTTTGTCGCCCCTGAGGCCAGTGATTGATAACTTGCATGGCTAGGGTCAAAGCTATAGCTTCCATCAGAGTTAAATATAAGCCCATCGATTTTTGGGGCTGAGTAATGAAGTTGCGCACCAGTATCAATATCTTGGCCGACCATCTGGCCCTGTAATAGAGTGCCGCCTTCAACAACTGTATGCGATTGTGCTGCAATCGTTGGCTTATCATTGGTTCCGTGTACCGTGAGCTCTATGGTGTGGGTTGTACCATCGGCAGATCGAATAACCGCTGAATCTTGTTTGGTCTCTCCTGCGGCGAGATTCTGAATATTGCGATTATCTAAGGTGTAAGTGTAGTGGCCATCTCGCATTAGCAGTATGTGCCCACCTAGCTTGGTGTCGTAACCTATGCCTTGGTAAGTTTGCGACCCAATATTGGGATCAAGCGAGCCTTCACCTTTATCAGGATCTTGAATATTTAACTTACCATCATAGTGCAGGTTATAGTGGGTATCGATATAACCACGATCTTCGGTGACACCTCTAGCGTCAAGGTTTGCTTGAGCGTCGCTAATCACCGCTTTATCGTCAGTGCCGTTAATGGTCACACTAATCTTCTGTTCGGTGCCATCAACGGAATGCACCAATACTGTATCGGTGAGTGACTCACCAGTCTTCAGGCCTTGAATACTGGCCTGCGAGTTATCTGCAGTGTAAGTCCAGTGACCAAGATTGTTGATTGATAGTGTGCCGAATTGACCTTGCAGTGACTCAGCAGTGAATTGCGCTTGACCGTTATCGGTATCAAGGACGTTAAGTACGCCATCAACACGAAGTTGCCCTGAATGAACATCTTTATCTTCGGTTAGATTTGCCGTCGAGGTCCCCGCGATCACTGCTTTATCATCAGTGCCATTGATGGTAACGCTAATCTTCTGCTCGGTGCCATCAACGGAGTGAACCAATAAGGTTTCAGTGAGTTGCTCTCCGGTTTTCAAGCCTTGAATAACCGCTTGGGAATTATCTGCGGTATAGATCCAGTGACCAAGATTGTTGATAGACAGAGTACCGAACTGGCCTTGTAAACTTGTCGCTTGGAACTGCGCCTGACCGTTATCGAGATCGGTAACAATAAGCGCTCCATCGACTCGCAGTTGTCCGCTATGAACGTCTTTATCTTCGGTGAGTGATGCTGATGAGGTTCCCGCAATGTGGGCTTTGTCATCAGTGCCGTTAATGGTTACCGTGATTTTTTGCTCGGTGCCATCGACTGAGTGCACTAGTAAAGTCTCGGTGAGTGACTCACCTGTTTTTAATCCTTGAATAGCTGCTTGCGAGTTGTCAGCGGTGTAAGTCCAGTGGCCGAGGTTATTGATTGATAACGTACCGAAGCTTCCTTGCAGTGATTCTGCTTGGAATTGCGCTTGGCCATTATCAGCATCGGTGACAGTTAACGCACCATCAACTCTAAGCTGCCCGCTGTGGACATCTTTATCTTCGGTAAGGCTTGCTGTCGAGGTACCCGCGATCACTGCTTTATCGTCAGTGCCATTAATGGTCATTGTGATTTTTTGCTCGGTGCCATCGACTGAGTGCACTAGCAAAGTATCGGTTAATGACTCTCCCGATTTGAGCCCTTGAATGACCGCTTGCGAGTTATCCGCGGTGTAAGTCCAATGACCAAGATTATTGATTGATAACGTACCGAATTGACCTTGTAATGACTCCGCACTGAACTGGGCTTGGCCATTGTCTAAATCGGTAACGCTGAGTGCGCCATCGACACGAAGTTGCCCTGAATGAACATCTTTATCTTCGGTTAGGTTTGCCGTCGATGTCCCCGCGATCACCGCCTTATCGTCAGTGCCGTTAATGATCACTGTGATTTTTTGCTCGGTGCCATCAACGGAATACACTAGCACAGTATCTGTGAGTGACTCTCCGCTTTTTAAACCTTGGATCTGGCTGTTATTATTACCTGCTGTATATTGCCATTCACCGCTAGCTGTAATAGAAAATTGACCATATTGCCCTGAGTAATTGTCAGCGAGAAATTGGCTTTGACCGGCATCAGGATCAATGGCTGTGAGTGTTCCGTTTGCATGCAATAATCCAGCACTATCGACATGGTGATCTTCTGTTATTGAAGCGCTATTTATTCCGCCTATTTGTGCAGATTGATTTTTACCATGGATTTCGATGCTAATACTTTGAGTAACTTGCTGACCAGAGCTATCTGTTACCATCACGGTAAATTGTTCTGTAGCTTTATCACCTTGATTTAGTGATTGAGTCTTAGGTGATTGGTTATCAAGTTGGTAGTGCCACTGCCCTGTTTGCGAGTCGATAACGAGCTGGCCAAATTGGCCTTGGTTTTGCGATACACTCCAAGATGCTGTGTCATTATGATCTGGGTCAGTAGCAAGTAACTGCCCAGATACGGTATCTATACTGCCCATTTCATTTAACGATGCATGATGAATGCCTGAAATAGTGGGCAGATCATTACTCCCTTCAACAGCAACAGCAATAACACTGTTGACTTGGTGGCCTTGAGCGTCAGTAGCAGTAACAACAAATTGTTCTGTATGTTGTTCACCGGCAACTAAGGTATCAGTCGAGTTTAATGTGTTGTTGAGATGGTAGTGCCACTGACCCGTTTGTCCGTCAAGAGTGAGTTGACCAAATTGGCCTTGTGCTTGATTAGCCGACCAAGTTACCGATTGGCTAGTATCTCCATGAGCCACTAATGAACCTTGAACTGTATCGACTGATGAGTCTTCTTTAACTTGTTGAATTTGTTGTTGACTGTCGATAGTTAATGGCTTTTCATTAGTGCCAGTGCCAGTGCCAGTGCCAGTGCCAGTGCCAGTGCCAGCCGTTAAGGGCACGGTTGTCGCCGTGGTGCCCGGTAAAATATCGGGAGTGTGCGGTAGTGTGGTAGGTGCAAGTTGAGAATGATGTAGCTGTAAAGCTACAGTAAAATGCGGCTGCTGATGTTCATTGGCACTAAAGGTTAGAGCTTGCCCTAAGTTAGTTAGCTCAGGTGCTTGGGCATTTTCATTGCGAAAATTAGCGCCTGAAGCTAAGCCCGTTGTTTCGGTTGAGCCTATTGGTCTAGCAGCTTTATTGGCTGCTGTCTGCTCTGCTTGCGAGGTTTGATTTGCTGAATCACTTTCGGTCTCGGTAACATTATTCGCTTCTGATTGGGGGCTGTTACTGTTGAGATCCGCTAACGCCTGACTATCGGTTTCAAGGTTTGTGGTATCTATGTTGTCAGCAATATTTGCACTAGAGCGATCAAGCGTATTTGTTGAAGCGTTGGTTTGAGTTGACCATGACTTGTCTGCGACCAGATCTTTATTGGCTATTTGCTCAGCTTTACCACCGTCTCTAAATTCTTTGGCTTTTAGACGTTTTGCGTCTTTGTCTAGTTGCTCTGCTTTTTTTGCTGATTGTTGTAAGCGCTTTTTGTGTTCAATTTTATCATCGCTTTTAGGTGCAGATTGAGAAGCTGAATCGCGCTTATTATCGTTGTTACTCATGGGTAGCCTCTCTTTATCGTTCGCCAAAAGCTTCGGTTACGTTGGTGAATACGGGTTTCCAAAGGTATTGAAAGACGGTCTTATCGCCAGTGACAATATCGGCCTCGCCAGTCATGCCGGGGATCAAGTCAAATTGCCCCGGTTTATCTGAAAAGTAAGGCTTATCGATAGAAATTTGCACCTTATAGAACACACCACCTTTTTCATCTGCGTCGGTACTGGGGGAAATACGTTTCACTACGCCATCTAAAGCGCCGTAACGGCTGTAATCAAAAGCATCAATCTTGATGCGCACGGGTTGGCCAACCCTTACAAAACCTATATCTCGAGGTGAAAGCTTAGCTTCCATTAAACCTGTTTTAGTCATAGGTACAATGACTGCTACCGTACCCCCAGGCTGAATAACACTGCCTGATGAGGTTGATGGTATTGATTGAATAATGCCGTCTACTGGCGCGGTTATGGTGTTTTGCGAAACTAGCGAACCGGAAGATTTTAATCTAGCGATAATTCCTAACAGCTCAGCTTGAGCCTCGGTGCGCCTCTCTCCAACCTCCTTGATTAAGGTCGCTTGTTTTTGGTTGAGTTGTTGCTCCAGATTAACCACATTTTTGGCCAATACTTGCTGCTTACTCTCCATTCCTCTTAATTCGCGCATGTAAGAGTCGAGCTTTTGTTGAGACTCTAAAATACGTAACTTAGAGACCGCTTGCTCTTCTGTTACCGAATTCATCATTTTTAAGGTTTGTTTCGCGGTATTGATTTGATCACTAAGGGGCTCAATTTCGGCTTTTAAACCATCAAGCTCCGCTTGTGATTTGGCAATGTCAGACTCTGATAGACTCGCCATAGCTAAGCGTTCTTCATTCATGCGTTTTAGCGAAGAATGATGTAATTTAACTAATTGCGGATATGCCTCTATGAACTCACTAAAGTCGGCATCTCGCTCATTAATGTAAGCATCATAACGTTCAATCCTTAAGAGTAAATTTGCCCGTTTACTGGCCAGTTCTTCCTCTGCTGACTTACTATCGATGGCGACAAAACTAGCCAATACATCACCTGTTTTTACCACATCGCCTTCTTCTACAATCACCGAAGCAATAGTGCCACCTGTTTGGCTCTGTATGACCTGTCTATGACCTAATGGCACAACTTGGCCTTTAGATTTTGAGATCTCCTCTACTTGAGCAAAAATAGACCAAAGCAACATGATGAGTACAGAACCCGTTATTAAAAATATAATTCGCTTAATAAATTTACGTTCTGTGGGAGCTTCAATCGCATCGGTAAACTCATGCTCTGGGTAAACTCGATTTGCCAGTTGACGATTATCCATGTGAGTTTTCCTCCTGCGAATTTGCAGCTTGAGATTGATTTTGATCAGGAATAGGGCCCGCATATACAACAGCCCCTTTATCAAGGATCACCACCTTATCAGCCTGCTGAATCAGCTCTTGGTCGTGACTAGTAAATAGCACTGTTGCTTTGCCCTTTAGCTCTTTAAAAGTATTAAGCAGTGCAGCTTTAGCTGCAGGATTACGGTTAGCAATGGGCTCATCTAAGATGATAAGGGTCGATTGTTTTAGCAGTGCCCGAGCTAAACTGATGTAACTGCCTTCGACTGCAGACAACAAGGTATGACCACGATTAAATAGGTCGATATTTAAGTCATTATTGAGTGCAGCAAATAATGAGCTGCCCCCTGCGGCAAAAAGGGCTTTAATTAGCTCTTCATCTGTTGCATCTGGTTTAGCAATTCTAAGGTTTTCAGCCAAGCTTCCCGGAAATAGATCGGGCTCAGCAGGGCAAAATGCCGCCCATAATCTAAAAGTCTCAGGGTCGTACTGTTTAAGGTTTTTGTCATTGACTGTGATGTAGCCAGCTTGCGCTTCGGCAACGCCCATAGCCGCAAGTAACATAGAGGTTTTACCACAGGCATTAGGGCCGATAATGGCAACGTTTTCACCGGGAGCTATATCCACAGAAACCCCAGCAAGAGCTGGCTCAGTCTCGGCGCTATAGCGTAAGGTGACATGCTGGAAACTAATCGCAGGAGCACTATCTGTGGCGGGGGTATCTAAGCGTAACTCGCTATGCTCAGTACCCGCTTGCATAAAGCGGTCAAACTGCTTAATTGCCGAGTCCATCATGGTGATCTTTTGACTAGACGAGAAGGCCAATTGTGCAGGGCCGGTAATTCGCCAGATCAGCATCACACAAGCAATCAAGGCGCCAGGGCTAATGCTCTGGTTTAACACTAAAAAAATGCCGGTGAAAACCGTCACTAGCGCGGTTAGTAGGCTCATTGCATGAGCGACCGCAGCATTAAGGCCATTGCGCTTGGCGTATAAAAAATTTTGCCGACAGTTTTCTTTGCATTGACGTGCAAATTTAGTATTCCACCCCTCGGTGTCACCACTGGTTTTTAGTTGAAGCAGGTTTTTGGCGAGTTCGTTGACTGAATTTTGATAATCACTACTGATTGTTGGTGAGGCGGACTGGGCATATTTATTGACTGCTTTCATAACAATATAAAACAGCAATAACATCACTATCGGTACTAATACTAACCATCCGCTCAATAGGGCGATAGTGACAAAGGCTATCAAGGTAAAGGGAAGATCGACTAGGCCTGCACCACCAGGGCCAGATAATAAAGTTCGCACTTTTTCAGCATTGCGCATTCTTGCAATATGATTTGATAAGCCCACTCGTGATAGCACCATTAACGGCATGCTAAGCAAGCGTCTAAAGGTGATGTCAGATAAGTCGCGAGCAAATCGATTGCTGACCGTAGCTAGCAGGTTAGCTCGAGTAAGACGGCTAGAAATCAATATCGCTAGCGCCAATGCGGCGCCAAGTGCAATGCTTGGTAATACGTTGGGAGCTTGACCACCGATAACCTTATCGTAAACCGCCATAGTAAATAGCGGCACAGCAAGGCCAGTAATACTCGACAATAAACTTAACCAAAACACGGGCCGGTACCACTTGGTTCTTTTGCTCATGTGGGCTGCAAAAGCACGTGCATTTTGCTTGCTGCTGGGCAGTGACTCAATCACAAAGATATGGCTTGCTTTTGGCAGTGCTGCATAATCTATTTGTTGCCATTGATTACTTGTACGATCATGCTTTTCAATGGCTTCGCCGTGTCTACGAGCCAAAAAGGCTGGCTCACTATCAGGTACAACAATAAAAGGATGGATAGACTGAGACAGTGCGCTTTGATGCAGCTTATAGACTGAAAAGTCCAGATGGTGTTTCTTCAGTAACCCCGCAAGCTGAGCAGTATCGATACTTTCAATTGCTTTATCGTTAATCAGGTTTGTGGCTTGAGCGTATAGTCCTAGTTGCTGCAAAAGGGCGACTAGAATGGTTTTTAATTCAGTGCTATTAGAGGAGTCTGCCGTCCTTTGAGTTGGGCTATCAGGATGAATCATAGTGCTACCAGTCATTGTTTTCATCCTTTTGTAGTGGTTGTTGCAGTCGTTGGTGCCAGCAGCTCTGCTTGGCCTTGTGGGGTGATATTGACTCTTAAATCACTTATCTCGGCTAGCGTGGTAAAGTGAGACGCGCAAATAATGGTCATTTTTCCTCTATATCGGGTGAGCAGGGTCAGTAGCCTCGCTTGGGAGTCTGCATCGAGTGAGATCATCGGCTCATCAAGTAATAAAATGGAAGGGGATTGCACTATTGAACGGACGATGGCGAGTAGCTTTATAGCGCCTTTATTGAGCATTTGGCTGTCATTAACACCCACCTCTGTTTGGTAACCCGCGGGTAACTTGGCGATGCTCATTGTTAGCCCGAGGTGCTCTGCAATTTCCATCGCTAACGACTCTTTTTCAGGCCTAAATAGGGTCATGTTTTCTAATAAGCTGCCTGCAAAGAGTGTTGGCCAAGGTGCAACGTAGGTAACGGATTGGCGATACTCATCGACGCTATGTTCATGCTGGGCAACACCTGCGATATGGATAGCTCCTTGCTCTAGGTGATGAAATACACCGACTACGCTGAGTAACAAGCTGGCATGAGTGAGTGGGTCTGAGGTGATACAAACTAAACTGCCTGGTTTAATCTCAAGATTAAATTCACTGAGTTTTGCGCCAACTTGGCTACTTGCCACATCTACAAAAGTGATAGGGCCAAGAGGGAGCTTTTGTTGATATTGCACATTTGCGTTAAATGATTCTTGTGGCAACTTAGCTAAGTCATCGACATGGGACATGGCTGTTTTAGCGCTGGCGAGTCTTGAACGTAAGCTAATGATGGCACTTAAGGGAGCGATAGCGCGCCCGGCTAATATTGAACATGCGGCTAGTCCACCCGTGGTTAAGTTGCCGTTGAGCACCTCTAAACAGCCAATAAGTACAATCAATAGTGTGGTTGCTTGAGACGCTCCTTGTATTAATTCCTGTAACTTAGAAGACAACCAATCTACTTGCTGCTGGGCTGCTAGGCGGCGATAGTTTATTTCGCTGTAGCTTGATGCGAGACGTGACTCCATCGCTAAAGCTTTGGCTGTGGTTAACCCTGAAAGCACCAGTATCAACATGCGTGAGCGTTCACTATCTGATAGCGCAAGATGCTGAGTGGCTAAAGTGAGTTTTTTGCCAATAAATAACACCATCACTCCTATAAGTGCCCAAACCGCAATAGGAATAAACACCAAAGGCCCACCAATGTACGCGACTAAAGCTAAAAATATCAGTACGAAAGGAAAATCCATTAAGGCGACTAAGGCTTGGCCTGAATAGAGTTCACGCATAGCTGCAATGCCAGAAAGGCCGTTATAAACCTTACCAGTACCCAGCTTTTCGACATGGTGATAATCCGATCGCATTAACGCAGTCACAACTTTAGTGGTGGTTTGCAGCTCAAAGTTGGCAGCCGATGAGGCCAGCATCCAGCTACGGGCGTAACGTAAAATCAGTTCAAGTAATATAGCCACAGCAACAGCAGATGCCAGCACACTGGCGGTGCCGTAGCCCTGATTAGGTAAGATCCTGTCGTAAATTTGTAGCATGGTGAAAGGTAAAGCGAGAGATAGGAGGTTGATAAATGTTGATGACAGCAAAAGCTCTGCCCAAGCGCGATTAGCTGTTATTAGACTGAAGTTTTCTCTCATTGTTTACCTCATCCTTGGATAAATCAAATCATAGTTTTAGACACGTCACTTGGCGGTTAGCTCAAATACACCTTTGTACTTTTGGTGGTTGGATACGATTTAACTTAACAGCAAATTTGTCGTTTGTGTATGGATTTGTAGATGATTTTTAAACTAATTTTTATCGTCTATAGAGCATAGCAGAGAGCTGAGAATATGAAGGTTTACAGTAAAGCTAAAAGTGAGAAATAAAAAAGCTCCACTTGTTATTTCAAGTAGAGCTTATCTTTATTTAGCAATAATATTATTATGGCTGTTGACGTGTAGGTGCTAATACGATTTCACGTACACATACGTTTTGTGGTTGCTCGAAGGCAAATACTGCTGCATCAGCAACAGCTGTTGGATCCATTACACCGCCCATAAATTCTTTCCAGTCGTTATAACCGTCTTTAATTTCTTCGCTGGTGGTATGGCTAAGTAATGCTGTTTCAACTGCACCAGGTGCAATTGTTATCATACGTACGTCATCCATTGCCACTTCTTCACGGATGTTTTCAGTTAGTGCGTGTACTGCAAACTTAGTTGCACAGTAAGCGGCGTGATTCGGGAATGTCTTACGGCCAGCAACTGAGCTTACGTTGATGATAGTACCTGTTTTACGGGCTTTCATATCAGCTAGTACTGCGTGAATACCGTTTAATACGCCCATCACGTTGATGTTAAGCATACGGCTCCATTCTGCAGGGGCTTGCACATCAGCAGCGCCAAGCAACATTACGCCAGCGTTATTAATTAGGCAGCCAACAGGGCCAAATTTAGCTTCAGCTTCTACAATCGCGGCTTTCATCGCGTCAGCATCGGTTACATCAACACTAATAGATAGGCTGTTTTCTAAGCCTAGTGCTTGCATTGGCTCAACACGGCGAGCCAATAAAAGAAGTGGGTGGCCTTTGGCGCTGAATGCTTGAGCCATGGCTGCGCCAATACCAGAAGATGCACCTGTAATAACGATTAATTGTTTCATATCAGCCTCAATAAAAAAGGGGGTCTTGGTGAATTGCGAGTATTTTATCTAACAGTTAATTGTTGATATATAATCTACAGAGAATATGATTGTTTACATATGGCTTCTAATCTCTTGCTGTCCTCTGAGATAACACGAGTTCCTATTTATGTACCAAGACCTAAATTTAGCAGATGTGCGTGCTTTTACCGTGATTGCGGAAAAAGGCAGCTTTACCTTGGCAGCCGACAAACTCGGATGTTCACGCTCGCACCTTTCTAAGCAGCTAACCCAACTTGAGCGCTATCTAGGGGTAACCTTGATTACCCGTACCACTCGGGCGCAGCGATTGACTGAACAGGGGCAGTTTTTTTATGAGCGCTGTCAGCATGCGCTAGATGTGATGGAGCAAGCTGTAGCAAAAACCGTAGATGATGCCCACAACTTGCAGGGGAAGATTAATATCAACTGTGTGGGCGGCTATATCGGTGAGGATATCGTTAACCAGCTAGTTAACGACTTTATGAGCCTGCACCCCAATATTCAAATCCACCTCGACTTTAGTAGTCAGCGGGTGGACTTAGTGCTGGATGAGTTTGATTTAGTATTTCGTATGGGTGAGCTTGAAGATTCAAGCTTAGTGGCTAGAAAGCTGATGGATATCGCTAATTGCACCTTAGTATCGCCTAGCTATATTGCTAAATATGGCCTCCCCGAAACCCCGAAGGATTTAAAGAGCCATGCCTGTGTCACCGGCTCAGTGTATCACTGGAATTATCATCGTCGATCCGACAAAAGCCAGAAGACAGAGGTGACCATAGCGGGTGCCTTGTTGTGTAAAAATGGTCGAGTGATGAAAAGTAGTGCGTTAGCGGGTAACGGAATCGTGAGACTCCCTGAGATATATTGCAGTGCTGAGCTGAACAGCGGGGAATTAGTGCATGTGTTCGATGACTGGACTATCTCTGATACCCCCTTGTATCTACTTTATAGCAAAGATCAATTTCAGCCAGCTAGGCTTAGGCGGTTTATAGAATTTACGATAGAGAATTTTATGAAGTATGTCGAATTGCCAAAGGTATAGGGCCGAAGTGAGGAGAAAGATATCACTGTGGATGCAGGGTAGGTCGACCTCCCAAAACAATTGCTAAATAAATGTTTGTAAAAAGTTAATTATTTGCCTCCAGTTTTTCTGGTTTTGTCTTAAAATATCTTAAGAACAGAATCACCTTTTATCGATTTGAGCCGTATTGCAGCTTAAAGCGTTAAAGATATTGAAAGGGCTGAATGGATGAAATTACAAAGAATTGTCTTGGCTTGTGCCTTAGTCTCCTGCTTTTCAGCTCAAGCAGGGCAAGAATACTATGAGGCTCGAAGTGATGCGATGGGAGGGGCGGGAGTCGCAGCTTCAAATAGAGAAGGTGCGGCATTTATTAATCCCGCCTTACTGGCAATTAACGCCCATAAAGACAATTCCACCGTGCTGTTGATCCCTGTGATAGGTGTTGATGTGGCCGATAGTGATGACATGATTGACAAGTTCGACTCATTAATCGATTCCTATGATGCCCTTGAGACTGCGATCGATGTCAGTAATACGGGGGCTATTGATAAATTTCGCGATGATCTGGTAATCGATTTAGAGTCATTAAATGGCACCTCAGCCTATGCTAGTGCGGGGTTTGGATTTAGCGTGGCGATTCCATATCAGAGGATGCCGATGGCTATCTTCTATAAGAGCTATGTTAATGCCATTGGGGTTGCCGATATTGCCCAATCCGATATTGATACCCTCAATAATCTCGATCCTAACAACCCTCCACAGATAAGCGATTTGGATTCTCAAGGTCAAGTGGTTGGCGGGGCTGTGTCTGATTTAGGCATAGCATTGAGCTTTCCATTATCGATTGTGAATATGCCTATCTCTGTGGGGATTTCGCCTAAGCTTCAACGTATCGACAGTTACAACTATATCGCCAACGCTAACAACTTTGATGCTAGTGATTTTGATGATGCAAAGTATCGCAATGATGAGACCAATTTTAACCTAGATCTTGGTGTCGCTATGCAGCCATTCGATGGGTTAACCTTAGGTTTATCGGGGCGAAACCTGTTCAGCCAAGATGTAGACACAATAGAAGTTGAAGGGCAGAAGTTTACTTATCGAGTGGAACCTCTGGTAACCGCCGCAGTGGCCTATGATTGGGATATTCTATCGGTGACGACGGATATCGATCTGATTGAGAACAAGAAGTTTAAAGAGCTTGATGGCACCCAATACTGGCGCTTAGGTGGTGAAGTGAGGGCTTTTGACTGGATGGCATTACGGCTGGGTTATCGTCACGATATGAAGGACTCTACCGCTAACCTTTACTCTTTGGGGACAGGATTTTCCTTTAGTGAATCATTTTTCTTAGATTGCACCGGTATGTTTGGTGACGACAATGCTGTAGGAGGCGTGCTGCAAACCTCCTACCACTTCTAGAGACGATTTATCCCATCAACTCAATAGTCGACTTGATAGTTAGGATAAATGCGCTGACCCCACATAAAGCCAGAGTTAACGCTCTGGTTTTTTGTTTATCTACCCGACCTACTAAGCGCCCCGCAACGATATAACCTAGCACTACTGACGGTAACAACATTAACGATATGTAGAAGTGCTCTATGGTTAGCAGGCCGGCAAATGCCAGAATGATAAGGGCAATCATCGAGCTAAAGATGAAGAAGGCCGAAAGAGCGGCGCGAAATTGTCCGGCATCCTTACCTGATAGTAAAATTGCCAGCGGCGGTCCGCCAATAGCCGCGATATTTCCAAAAATTCCAGATAAAATTCCGGCGAAGAAAAGGCTACAACGATTCACTGGAATACTGAACTTCATCAGGCTTAAACCGACGGCTAAAGCCACGATTGCGGCAATGGCTAGGCCTAAGATTGGCTGTGGTGCGATTACAATTAGAGTCGCACCTAATATGCCTCCTGGGATCCGCCCCAATAGCGCGTATTGCAGACCATTGAATTCAAGTTGGCCACGCTCTCTAAACAGCGTGAGGACTGCAATTGAAAAGCCCATCATAATAACAGGAGCAGGAACTAAACTAGGATCGACGATATAGAGCAGGGGGCTTGCCACTACGGCTAGTCCAAAGCCGATAAGACTTTGAGTCAGTGCGCCACAGAAAATAATAAGTGAAGCGAGTAAAAGCGTAACAGGATCGATCATCGGTTTATCCAGCCATTAGCGAGAAACTTATCTAGCCTTGGCATTATTGAAGCTATGTTTTGGCTCTGTAAACAAACAAGGACTGCTAAGCAGTCCTTGTTTGTTTTTAATGTCTTTGATAATCAATGAAGATTATTCAAGTTCTTCCCACTCAATGCCCATTTCATCCATTAGACGTTTAACCTCAGCAGGCATGCTGTCAGGTTTATCTTTAGTAAGATCGGCGTCGTTTGGTAGTGGCTGACCTGTGTACGCATGCAAGAATGCCTCGCATAACAGTTCACTATTGGTGGCGTGACGCAAGTTGTTCACTTGGCGGCGTGTGCGTTCATCGGTAAGTACTTTGAGTACTTTCAAAGGAATGGACACAGTAATTTTTTTCACTTGCTCATTCTTTTTGCCGTGTTCAGCATATGGGCTGATATAATCGCCATTCCACTCAGTCATTGACTCACCTGTTATTTCAAAATTCGGGGCAGATTTTAACCCTTTAAATTGTGCAGTCAAATTATTGCCTCTTATTTATGACAATTGCAAATAGATTTCTATATGCATGGACGTCTAAACGGCTAAAGTGGTTGACGCAGGCTGAGTGCTTAGGTACATTTAGCCGTCCAGACATCTCTTGAGTGAAAAGTTAACAGCAAAAGGAGTAGTACATGACTGAGCGTAAATTAGCCACTGCGGCTGTTCGTCAAGGAATTGAGTCCGATAGCCAGCATGGTGCAGTAGTACCGCCGATCTACCTTTCTACTAATTACTCTTTTGATGGTCATAAGAACCCAAGAGACTTCGACTATAGCCGTTCAGGTAACCCAACACGTTCTATTTTAGGTGATGCCATTGCCGAGCTTGAAAAAGGCTCGACGGGCGTAGTGACTTGTACCGGCATGGCGGCAATAACTCTTGCCACTAGCTTGCTTGGTCCAGATGATCTTCTTGTTGTTCCCCATGATTGTTATGGTGGTAGTTACCGCCTATTTACCAATTTGGCCAAAAAAGGTCAGTTCAAGTTATTAGTGGTAGATCAAACTGACTCACAGGCACTTAATCAGGCAATAGCACAAAAACCTAAGATGGTATGGCTAGAGACACCGTCGAATCCATTGCTGCGTGTGGTCGATATCGAGGCTATCAGCTCTGCCAGTCACGAAGTGGGCGCATTAGTGGTTGTCGATAACACTTTCTTGTCACCTATTTTGCAGCAGCCGTTATTACTCGGCGCCGATATCGTCATTCATTCCACGACTAAATATATCAATGGTCATAGTGATGTCGTTGGCGGGGCAGTCGTGGCTAAGGATCCTGAGTTAGGTGAATTGCTGCATTGGTGGTCAAATACGCTAGGGCTAACGGGCTCGGCATTTGACAGCTACCTTACTTTGCGCGGAATTCGTACACTTGCAGTACGAATTCGCGAACATCAGGCGAATGCACAGCGAATTCTTGATACCCTTATCAACCACCAAGCCGTGTCCAAGATATACTACCCAGGACTGAAAGAGCATCCAGGGCATGAGATTGCGGCTAAACAGCAAAAGGGCTTTGGTGCCATGCTGAGTTTTGAGCTCAATGGTGGAGAAGAGCAGTTAGTCACATTCTTAAAAAATCTTAGCTGTTTTTCAGTTGCAGAGAGCTTAGGTGGTGTAGAGAGTTTAGTCGCCGTTCCTGCAACCATGACGCATAGAGCGATGGATCCGGAGGCTCGCGCCGAAGCTGGCGTTAAAGATACGCTTATCCGTCTTTCTGTAGGTATCGAAGATGCCGATGATCTTGTTGCCGATATTGAAGCTGCGCTTAATGCCGCAGCCGCTTGTTAATTAAAGGGGTATACGATGGCACGCTGTCACTTACATAAATTTGGTGGCTCAAGTCTTGCTGATGCAGACTGTTACCGTCGCGTTGCTCATATTCTGCTGACTCACGGTCATAGCGATGATTTAGTTGTGGTGTCTGCGGCAGGTAAAAGCACCAATTTCTTATATAAGTTACTCGAGTTGAGTACGACTAAGCAGTTGTGGCAAGAAGAGCTACAAACACTGATTAGTTTCCAGCAAAATTTGATTGAGCAGTTGCTCTCAAATGAGCAGGCACGTTCTCTTAGAGAGCGACTCTCTAACGATAAAGCGCAGCTAATAAGCTTGCTATCGATAGAGTCGATTAATGAATACCAGAGCAATCAGGTGGTGAGCTTTGGCGAACGTTGGTCTGCACGCCTATTGGCGGCGCTGCTACGTGAGTCGGGTGTTGCTGCATCGGATGTTGACGCTCGCACACTCTTGATTGCCGACGAAGGTGCAGTACCACAAATTCGTTTGCAGGAATCTCGTCAACGCGTGCACTCTATGACAGAGACTCATCCTAATGAGCGCCTAATCATAACTGGATTTATCTGCGCTAACGAGCGTGGCGACACCTTGCTACTTGGCCGTAACGGCTCCGATTTTAGTGCGACCTTGATTGCCAGCTTAGCGGATATCGAGCGCGTGACGATTTGGACCGATGTAGAGGGCGTATTTAACGCCGATCCGAATAAGATCAATGATGCTAAGTTATTGAGTAGTTTGTCACTAGCCGAAGCCAATCGCTTGGCACACTTAGGCTCACCAGTTCTGCATAACAGAACGCTGCAACCACTGTTTGATACTCAAGTGAGTTTGGCTGTTCGCTCAAGTTACGCATCTCATACTGACTTTACCTTGATCGCACCAAAGAGTTCGTCGGCGAGCGCACCTGTGGTGACCAATCTAAGTAGCGTTGCGCTGTTTAATCTTGAGCTTAAAACTGAGCTTAAACAGCTTATCGAATTACTTGACGAGGCAGGTCTTAGTCCCCTTGCATACTGGGAACTAGGACAAGATCGCGCCGAGCTAACGGTAACCTTAGAAAACCAAAAGCAGGTATTGGCATTACTGGACATTAACCGTGATGCGTTAGGTGTAAGTGATATTAAAATCACCGAAGATCTTGGCCTAGTCGCGTTAGTAAGTGCTGATGCCAACCTGTATCGTCGTGGCTTTGCAAGATTACTGAGCCGTAACGCTAGACCTTTGTTTAACGACGGCATGAGCCTGGTGACCCTAGTTCCTCAAGGGCAGGTGAACTTGTTAACTCAAAAAGTTCACCGTCGCTGTGCGGGCCCTCGCAAGCGTATCGGTGTACTGCTACTTGGTGTTGGTAACATTGGCGAAGCTTGGGTTGATCTCTTTAGCGGTGCTAAGTCAGCCCTTAATAAAGAGTTAGAGGCTAGTGTCGAGTTAGTCGGTTTACTGAGCTCGAAAAAAGCACTCATTAACGATGACGGTATCGAGCTTGAGACTTGGAAGTCGACGTTCGAGAAAGATGCGACTCCTTGGGAATACGACAGCCTGTTTGAGGACTTACATCAGCTTGAATGTGATGAAGTTATTGCGCTAGATATCAGCGCCAGCGCGGATCTTACTTTGCAGTACCCAGAGTTTTTTGCCCGTGGCATTCATGTTGTCAGCGCTAATAAACTGGCAGGTTCTGGTCCACTGCCTTTCTACCTAGAATTAAAGCAGCAACTGGATAATCGTCGTCTATTTTGGCGTTACAACGCCAGTTGTGGTGCAGGCTTACCGGTGCAACATGCATTGAACGATCTGCATAACAGCGGCGATAAAATCGAAGCGGTAGGCGGGATTTTCTCGGGTACCCTTTGTTGGTTATTTGAAAATTTCGATGCCAAGAAACCTTTCTCTGAGTTAGTTATAGAGGCGAGAGGCTTGGGGATCACTGAGCCGGATCCACGTGATGACCTATCGGGTCGAGATATGCAGCGCAAGCTGCTTATCCTTGCTCGTGAGATAGGCTTTGAGATTGAACTTGAAGATATTGAACTTAAATCTTTAGTGCCTGCAAACTTGGCAGAGTTAACCCTAGAGCAATTTTTATCGCGCATCACTGAACTCGATGATGAGATGCTGCAGCAATTTGTCGCGGCAGCAGAGCAAGATAAAGTTCTGAGATACGTGGCTTCTTTAGATAAGGTCAATGGCGAGTTAAAAGCAGAGGTTGGAATACAGTGGGTTGATATCAGCCACCCCTATGCCAATCTAACACCTGGTGATAACGTGTTTGTGATCCGTAGTGAATTCTATCAGGATAACCCGTTGATTATTCGTGGCCCAGGAGCGGGGCGTTTAGTTACCGCTGCGGCAGTGCAGTCAGATCTCGCACATATCTGCCGTGACTTGCTACAAGAATAATTTTCATGTTAATCAATAAAAAAGGACTCATTTGAGTCCTTTTTTATTGGCTTATTTATTGTCATATTATTGTCTCAGGAAAAAAACTCACTTGCCTGCTTTTTAGGCTTGACTTCAATCTCAGTTTCTCTAGTATATGGACATGTAGACGTCCAAACGTCTATTTCTGAAAGTGCTAAATTAATGCTGAAGTTGAGGAAGTAGAAATGGGTTTTCATCACGCACAACATGCAACATCATTAAACCAGAGCCTATCTGAGCTAAATGGTGATATTAACGTTTCTTTCGAATTTTTCCCGCCTTCAACTCCAGAAATGGAAACATTACTGTGGAATTCCATCCGTCGTTTAGAGCCACTAAATCCAAAGTTTGTTTCGGTCACTTATGGCGCCAACTCAGGTGTGCGCGATAGAACCCATAGTGTGATTGAGCGTATCCAGACAGAGACTGACTTGGTTGCAGCGCCGCATCTCACTTTAGTCGATGCCAGCGATGAAGAGCTAAAAGAGCTGGCGAAACATTATTGGAACAGTGGCATTCGCGATATTGTTGCCCTGCGTGGTGACTTACCAGACGGAAGCCCTAAGCCAACTCGTTTTGCCAATGATCTGGTGGGCTTGCTCCGCTCGGTAGCCGACTTTGATATCTCGGTGGCAGCGTATCCAGAAGTGCATCCCGATGCGAGTAATGCGCAGTCAGATCTCATTAATCTAAAAAAGAAGATAGATGCGGGTGCTAACCGCGCCATCACTCAGTTCTTTTTCGATGTAGAGTCTTACTTACGTTTTCGAGACCGCTGCGCAGCTGCAGGCATTGACGCTGAAATCGTGCCAGGCATTTTACCGGTAACTAACTTTAATCAGACTAAGCGCTTTGCCGCCATGACTAACGTGTCGATCCCAAGCTGGTTACACCGTCAGTTTGAGGGCCTTGAAGATGACGCGATTACTCGCCAGATGGTTGGTGCTAACGTGGCTATCGATATGGTAAAAGTCTTGTCACGTGAAGGAGTGAAAGACTTCCACTTCTACACGCTAAATCGCGCCGAGCTGACCTATGCCATTTGCCACACATTAGGTGTTAGACCGGGAAAATAGTCGACACCATATTTTGATTAAAAACCAATAGTGGACTTATGCTATTGGTTTTTTTGTTTCTATATTCTAGTCTGGTTAAGCTGACTTGGAAGCTTAACCGTTAAGATTACAGGCATAGAGATGGAGGCCAGATGCCAGATGCAATATACTCACAAAGCGCGTTGTCATTGTGGTGCAGTAGAATTTGGACTGTATTTGCCTAGTGGACTAGTAGATCTGCGCCGTTGCGATTGCTCTATGTGCCGTAAAAGAGGCGCGGTGGTAACCTCGATTGCACTCAATGGCATAAGCGTTACTAAGGGGGAGGATAAACTATCTCTTTACCAGTTTAATACCTTCACAGCGAAGCATTACTTTTGTCGGTTATGTGGGATCTACACCCACCATCAAAGTCGTTCTAATCCGCAGCAATATGGCTTCAATGTAGCTTGTATTGAAGGTATTAACCCTTATACACTTGGCGAAATACCTGTGATGGATGGCATTAATCATCCGGCAGACCGTTAACCCACACAGAGTGTAAATATGACTGAGCAACCTAAGCAGTGCCCATTATGCCAACGAGCTAACGGCTGCAGTGTGCAAACGGGTAAAACCATTGAGCAATGCTGGTGCAGTAAACAAAGCTTTCCGGATAAAGACCTGTTAGTTCAGGTTTTAGATAGGGATAAACAGGCACTTTTAAATGGAACTGCTTGTATTTGTGAATCTTGTTTAGAGTCTCTAATGGCTGATCTCACCGCGCAGCAGACTTTATATAAGAGAATCGACTAGCTCTCTAGACCAAGGCAGCTGATTCAGGCACTATCTGCGGTCTTGTTATACCTTCAATGAGTTACCTATCATGGATACGCTTACTCAGCGTGCAGAGTTTAAACTCGGATTTATTTTCATTTCAGTCGCAGTACTTTTTTGGGGGCTATTGCCCATCGCACTAAAACTATCGGGGATGTTTATCGATCCAGTTACCTTAACCTGGTTTCGTTTCTTGGTCGCACTGGTAGTAAGCTTTGCTATTCAATGTGTTAGCGGTAGTATTAAGCAGTTTAAAGGGTTAGATAAACCTTCATGGCTGAAGCTGACATTAGCGGGCATCTTTCTAATCTTTAACTACGTTTCGTTTGTTTATTCGCTTAAGTATCTTGCTCCGGGCTCGGCGCAATTAAACTTCCAAACAGCACCATTTTTTCTCGCTTTTGGTGGCATGCTACTTTTCAAAGAAAGGCTCAATGCATTGCAACTGAGTTGTTTTGCCACTTTAGGTTTAGGTATGTTGATGTTTTTTCATCCTTACCTCGACTTTTCAGCTGGTCCGTCAGATGTATGGAAAGGCGTATTGATTGTTCAATTTTCGGTATTATCTTGGGCAAGTTACGCGCTAATTCAAAAATCGATGATTAAGCGATTGTCTCCAAATAACATTCTGTTGTTCATCTACTTGTTTGGCATCTTTGCCATGGCACCATTTAGTGATCTGAGTCAGTTTGCCTCAATGGATAGTAATGAATGGGCTATAGCTATCTTTTGCGCGATTAATACCTTAATTGCTTATGGCTGCTTTGGTCAGTCAATGAAGTATTGGCCTACGGGGCAAGTGAGCGCAATGCTGGCGTTAACGCCAGTTATTAGCTTTACGCTAACTGCGATTGTCGTCAGCTTAGGTTGGTGGAGTGACTTGATTAAAGGCGCGATTATCGACCCATTATCTTTTAGTGGAATTGTGTTGATTATCGTATCTGTAATCGTAGTGCAGCTATCGCCTATGTGGCAAAAGCGTAGAGCGCAGAAAGTGATTAAGGCTGCAGCTTAGACTTTAAACTTAAGCTTTAGGCCAAAGCTTTAGAGCTTATGTTTTAAATAAGTAGCCACCTTATCGGTGGCTTTTTTATGCCTGTTGTTAACAGAGGCCTATCGATTGACTAGCTTCAAGTACCCAGCTTGCCTTCAACGCTTTGAATTCCCACTCAATGAACAGACTGTTAATGCAATTGGTATATGTAAAAGCTGAAGCCAAGGGGCGGGGGGAGCTAGAAGTAGTGGCGAACTTTAGTCACTGGTAATCGGGGAAGTGAAAAGCTTAATGATAGGTAACAAAAAAGGAGCCAATTGGCTCCTTTTTTAAATCTTACCATGAAACATCAGTTTCAAAGGTTAAGATTTATTCTGCGTCTTTTGGACCTTTACGGTGCGGCTTTCTGTCACCAGAAGGACGACGATCGCTACGCTCACCGCTTGCTGGACGACGGTCGTTACGTGGACGACGTGGTGGACGGCTGTCGCCACCAGAAGTATTAGCAAACGTTTCGCCAGCAGCTTCACGGATGTTTAGTGGACGACCACAAACACGTACTTTCTTAAGGTGCTGTAGAACTTCTTTTGGCATGCCGTCTGGCAAGTCAATTGCAGTCACTTGGTCGAATAATTGGATTTGACCAATGTAACGGCTATCGATGTTTGCTTCGTTAGCAACTGCGCCAACGATGTTACCTACACCAACACCATTATCACGACCTACGTCGATGATGTAACGGCACATCTTAACGTCTGGATTATCCTTTAATGAATCAGCTGCACCTAAGTTAGAAGGTGTTGGGCGAGATTCACGACGTGGACGGTCGCTACGGTCACGTGGGCCACGGTCATTGCGGTCACGAGAACCACGGTCATCACGGTCACGTGAATTACGGTCGTCACGGCTATCACGTTGACGCTCGTTCATTGCAGGTAACTGCAGTGGACGATCTTTCTGAACTTGATGCAGTAGAGCTGCTGCAAGTACGTCAGTATCAACTTCTAGTTCTTGACAAAGAGTTGCTACAGCACCCTTCATAAACTCAAGATCTTGAGAAATGATTTCAGCAACTTGCTCACCTAGGCGAGAAAGACGACGCTCTGTCACTGTCTCTGGGCTTGGCACGTCCATTGGAGAGATGCGGCTCTTAGTTGCACGTTCGATAGTGCGTAACATACGCATTTCACGGTGTGTAACGAAAAGAATCGCCATACCAGAACGACCAGCACGGCCAGTACGGCCAATACGGTGAACATAAGCTTCAGTATCGTATGGAATGTCGTAGTTAACTACGTGTCCAATACGCTCAACGTCAAGACCACGAGCCGCAACATCAGTCGCGATGATGATGTCTAGTTGGCCACGCTTAAGTTGGTCAACTGCACGCTCACGCGCTTGCTGGTTCATGTCACCGTGTAGTGGTGAAGACGCATAACCACGAGCTTCTAACTTTTCAGCTAGCTCAACACAGCTGTTACGAGTACGAACGAAGATAATGATACCTTCAGTCTTCTCTACTTCTAGAACACGTACAAGTGCTTCTAGTTTGTTGTGCTGTGATACTTGAACGAAACGTTGTTCAATAGTTTCAACAGTAGTATGAGTCGCAGCGATGCTTACATGCTGTGGCTCATTTAAGTATTTGTTAGCAACACGCTTAATTTGCTCTGGCATAGTTGCAGAGAATAGCGCTAACTGGCGCGACTTAGGCGTGTGCTCAAGGATCCATTCGATATCATCGATGAAGCCCATTTTTAGCATTTCATCGGCTTCGTCCAGAACCATAGCTTTTAATGTATCAAGCTTTAGTGTGCCACGACGCATATGGTCCATAACACGGCCTGGAGTACCAACGATGATTTGAGGACCACGACGCAATGCATTTAATTGCTGATGCATGCTTTGTCCGCCGTAAATTGGCAGAACGTGTAAGCCCTTCATGAATTTTGCGTAGCTACCAAACGCTTCAGCAACCTGAACTGCAAGTTCACGTGTTGGCGCTAGTACTAGAATTTGTGGTGCATTAGTATTCGGGTCAATGCTGTTTAGTAGAGGTAGTGCGAAAGCACCAGTTTTACCTGTACCTGTTTGAGCTTGACCTAGAATATCTTTACCAGCCATAAGAGGCTCGATACTTGCTGCCTGAATAGGAGTTGGTTTTTCGTAACCTAACTCGTCAAGAGCACGCAACAAAGGCTCGGTAAGACCGAGTTCGCGGAAAGTTTTTTCACTGGATGACATGGGTTGTAGCCTTGTGGAATAGCAGAGCACAAAAGTATGTGCTTAAGTGTAATAGACAGAAAATCAACCCCGTGTCGACTTCCCGCACCGAAAACGTATCAGTAAGCCGACTAGTATAGCAGCTTACAATTGGTAATACCAATTAATAGTGGTCTTTAATCATGTTTTAAAGCAAATAGTAGGCCAAATAATAAGTTAGGGTGTTCAAAAAATGACTAATCAGTATGTTTAATGAGGACTCTTAAGTACTAAACTGTCTATTTCGAGCAATTGGTAGGCAGATTCGCTAACAGCGGCGATAAAATAAATATTTATTTTATCTGGGGTGTCAGTTGGTTGGTGGTAGTCCCTATGAATAGGCACGCCAAAATAGAGCCAAGGTATGCCGACTTGATGGAAGGGGTAGTGATCGGAAGCTCGAAGAAAGTCGATAGAAATAACTGAGCCATCGAAAGCTTTAGGCTGCTGGGTTCGAATGCAGATTTGGTTATGTTGTCGAAGAGACTTTCGTATCTCAGTGAATGAGTCGAAGCGCCTTGTTCCCTCTATATAGATGGCGCCATTAGGATTGGGTCTCCCTATCATGTCAAGATTGATAGCAAGTTCTATCTGCTTAAGATCAGGGCTGGTGTTGGCTAACTTAAGCTTATCTACGAGGGCATAGCTGCCATAAAGCCCAGGTTCTTCGGCATCAGAAGCAACAAACAATAGGTTAACCTTACTGCCTTGGCTTTTGGCTTGTTGTGCAAGTTGTAATAAGCCTGCAATTCCTGAAGCGTTATCATCAGCGCCGGGATAAAAGCGATTGTCATTACCGCCTAAATGATCATAGTGGGCGATGACAATCCGCCACTTGTTAGTTTGTTGTATAGCGGGAATGACGCCGATCATATTGACCCCGACTCTATCACTAAATGAGCGGCGGTAGCTAAATGAGTGCTGATATTGCCCCTGCCAGGGGAGCAGTCCTATCTGCTTGAAACGTTGACTTAGATACTCTCTGGTTAGCGCGGCGCCTTCTGTCCCGGTTTTTCGTCCCGAAAAACTTGTCGAGCTTAGGGTATGAAGATCGGCGTGAATAATCGTGACATCGGCCCATGAGATCTTAGGTTGTCTATCGCAATGGGGGGCAGTCGCACAGGCGGTGAGTAATACTAAACATGCCATCAAGCTGGTTAAAAGCCGCATCCATTTCGCCTTTAAGAGTCATTTATTCTTTAGTATTGAGGTTAGTCTCTAGATCTCTGAATAGCGACTACTTTCATTCATGCCTGTTTGCGCTTTTTTCTGTGGCTGCGACAAGGTTTGCGTAAGCTTATAGACAGGTAAACGAGAGAAAAGTCGCTGCTTAGCGGCAACCTTAATTAGTGATTGTTCTTTGAGGTTGCCGACAGCCACACGAGCGATACTGCCATCGGGCAGGGCGATGGTACTTGAGTCCTCATCACTGTCAATCACACGTGCTTTGAGTGACTTGCCATTACTAATGAGGGGATCGATTACTGCAATAAGCAGTAGGCCTAGAGTCATTACTAGGCCAGTGCTTAAGAAGAGATTTCTAAAGTGCATTGTTTGTCTAACTGGCTTTATGCTTTAGTTAACAGTGGCTTTAAGAAGCGCGCGGTATGGGACTCTGTATGCTCAGCGACCTCTTCAGGTGTGCCTGCAACTAAAATAGTGCCGCCACCTGAACCACCTTCAGGACCTAGATCGATAATCCAGTCCGCAGTTTTAATCACATCCAGATTATGCTCAATGACTACGATAGTGTTACCGTGAGACTTAAGTCGGTGCAATACATCTAGTAATAGCTGAATATCAGCAAAGTGCAGACCGGTTGTAGGTTCATCGAGAATATACAGGGTCTTACCTGTGTCGCGCTTAGACAGTTCTTTAGCCAGCTTCACTCGCTGAGCTTCACCGCCAGATAGAGTGGTAGCGCTTTGACCTAAGCGAATATAAGACAAGCCCACATCCATTAAGGTCTGAAGTTTACGGGCTATCGCTGGAATAGCATCGAAGAACGGACGCGCTTCTTCCACTGTCATCTGCAGTACTTCGTGAATATTCTTGCCCTTAAAGCGTACATCTAAGGTTTCACGGTTATAGCGCTGACCTTTACAGCTGTCACAAGGTACATACACGTCGGGTAAGAAATGCATCTCAACCTTGATTAAACCATCGCCTTGGCAAGCCTCACAGCGACCACCTTTAACGTTGAATGAGAAGCGACCTGGCTGGTAGCCACGGGTACGCGACTCTTGCGTTGCAGCAAACAGCTCACGAATAGGCGTGAAAATACCAGTATAAGTCGCAGGGTTTGAACGTGGTGTACGGCCAATTGGACTCTGGTCGATATCAACTACTTTGTCGCAATGATCCATGCCAACCACTTTCTTATAAGGCGAAGGCTCATCAACCGTTGCACCGTTAAGCTGCATATGAGCAATCTTGTAGAAAGTATCGTTAATTAGCGTTGATTTACCTGAGCCTGACACACCCGTGATACAAGTGAATAAGCCCACTGGAATTTGCAGGTCGACATCTTTAAGGTTGTTACCCGATGCGCCAAATAACTCAATCAGCTTGCTTGCATCATACTGAGTGCGCTCAGTTTTAATGTGAATTTGTTTCTCACCTGACAGATACTGACCTGTGATCGATTCTTTGCAGTTAAGTAAGTCCTGCAAGGTACCCTCGCCAATCACTTGGCCGCCGTGTACACCTGCACCTGGACCGATATCGATGACATGATCCGCCATGCGAATCGCATCTTCATCGTGCTCAACCACAATCACAGTGTTGCCTAAGTCACGCAGGTGAATAAGGGTTTGCAGCAAGCGCTCGTTGTCACGCTGATGCAGACCAATCGATGGCTCATCGAGCACGTACATTACGCCTACAAGGCCTGCACCAATTTGGCTGGCAAGACGAATACGCTGGGCTTCACCGCCTGATAGTGTGTCGGCAGAGCGTGAAAGGCTTAAGTAATTTAAGCCAACATTGACGAGAAAGCCTAAACGATCACGAACCTCTTTTAAGATCTTATCGGCGATCTGGGCGCGTTGCCCCGTTAATTCAAGGTTTTCAAAGTATTGTGCGGCTTCACCGATTGACCATTGAGTCAATACTGGCAGGTTTAGCTCTTCAATAAATACATTACGGGCTTCTTCACGTAGGCGTGAACCGCCACAGCTTTGGCAAGACTGAGTATTGATAAACTTGGTTAGCTCATCACGTACTGCATTGGACTCGGTTTCGCGGTAGCGTCGGTCCATATTGTTTAAGATCCCTTCGAAGGGATGATTTCTTACGACCACATCGCCGCGGTCGTTAATATACTTAAACGCGATGCTCTGATTGCCAGAACCATAGAGTACGATTTTGCGTACATCATCGGTTAGCTGCTCAAACGGTTTTTCAATATCAAACTTGTAATGCTCTGCAAGTGAGGTGAGCATTTGGAAGTAATAGAAGTTACGTCTATCCCAGCCGCGAATGGCTCCGCCTGCTAATGAAAGTTCAGTATTGGTAATTACGCGATCAGGATCGAAAAACTGTTGTACGCCTAGGCCGTCACAAGTCTGACAGGCACCAGCCGGATTGTTAAACGAGAAAATGCGTGGCTCAAGTTCTGCCATTGAATAGCCACAAACTGGACAAGCAAAATTAGCCGAAAACACTTGTTCTTCAACTTTGGCTTTGCCTTCAGCTGGGTCCATGCTGGCAATTTTAGCGATACCGCCAGATAGCTCTAGCGCAGTTTCAAAAGACTCTGCTAGACGCTGCTTGATATCACCACGCACTTTAAAGCGGTCAACAACCACTTCAATAGTGTGCTTAACGTGTAAGTCCAGCTCTGGTGGATCGGTTAAGTCGCACACTTCACCGTCGATACGGGCACGGATATAACCTTGTGCAGATAAGCTTTCTAATAGCTTAACGTGCTCGCCTTTACGGTTGTTAACAACAGGAGCTAGCAGCATTTGACGGCTATCTTCTGGTAGTTCAAGTACCTTATCGACCATCTGACTCACGGTTTGCGCCGCCAGCGGTTCACCATGAGTTGGACAGCGAGGTTCACCCACGCGGGCAAACAATAGACGTAAATAATCGTAGATTTCAGTAATGGTTCCCACGGTTGAACGTGGGTTATGAGACGTTGATTTTTGCTCGATAGAAATAGCCGGGCTTAACCCTTCAATATGGTCAACATCAGGCTTTTCCATCAAACTCAAGAATTGACGCGCATAGGCAGATAAAGACTCGACATAGCGTCTTTGTCCTTCTGCGTACAAGGTGTCAAATGCAAGAGATGATTTGCCAGAACCAGACAGTCCGGTGATCACGATAAGTTTGTCGCGAGGAATAGTCAGGTTGATGTTTTTAAGATTGTGGGTACGAGCACCACGTACTTCAATATTTTCCATCTAGCGTTCAGATCTCAAAGCCGAAAAAAGTGGTTAAGTATCTCACAAAATTGACCATGTAAATAGCCAAGACTGGCTATCAATTGTAGGAGAGAACTAAGATTTTGCTAGCAGAAATGCAGTAAGCCCTTTGATATGGCGACTTTGAGAACCAATCACTTAAAAGATGGCTCAAGTATACATCTTTGGTTTTAACTTTTGGGCTATGAAAAACTTCGTGATAAACTCCGCGACCTATTTCAAGTTCACAGATCAGGGCGGGGCATGGCCAACCAGGGACTTTCCAAGACTGAGAAAAAGGTCGCATTTTCTTTAGCCAGTGTATTTGGCTTGCGCATGATGGGCTTGTTTATGATCATGCCTGTATTTGCACTTTACGGCCAACACCTAGAAGGGTTTTCACCTTTATGGGTTGGTATTGCTATTGGTGCATACGGCTTAACTCAAGCAGTTCTTCAAATCCCTATGGGGATCTTATCTGACAAATTTGGCCGCAAGCCGATTATTCTTATCGGACTGTTGATATTTGCCTTAGGTAGCTTAGTCGCCGCCAATGCAGAAACCATTTATGGCGTAGTGGCTGGACGAGCATTGCAAGGCATGGGCGCTATTGCTGCGGCAGTGTTAGCGCTAGCGGCAGACTTAACCCGCGATGAGCAGCGCACTAAGGTAATGGCGATTATCGGTATGTGTATCGGTTTCTCGTTTGCTTTATCACTGCTAGTAGGCCCAATTGTGGCACAACATTTAGGGCTGTCCGGGCTGTTCTTTATGACAGCGGGCTTAGCTTTGCTGGGTATGTTGATTGTGCAGCTACTGGTACCCAATCCCATTTCACAAGCGCCTAAAGGCGACACGGTTGCAGCGCCTGAAAAGCTCAAGCGCATGTTAATGGACCCACAATTATTTAGACTCGATGCGGGTATTTTTATTCTGCATCTAGTATTAACAGCGGTGTTCGTAGCCTTACCACTCGATTTAGTGGATGCCGGCCTTGCTAAAGAAGAACATTGGATGCTGTACTTTCCAGCCTTTATGGGGGCATTTTTCTTAATGGTGCCGCTGATTATTATTGGAGTTAAACGCAATAATACCAAAGGTATGTTCCAAGTCGCTCTGATCATCATGATGGTGGCGCTGGGCTCGATGGCGATGTTTGCCAATAACTTAGTGGTATTGAGTATTGCCGTGGTGTTGTTCTTTACTGGTTTTAACTACCTCGAAGCCTCATTGCCAAGTTTGATTGCTAAGTTTTGTCCTGTAGGGGATAAAGGCTCGGCGATGGGCGTTTATTCGACCAGTCAATTTTTAGGTGCGTTTTGTGGTGGTTTACTCGGTGGCGGAGCCTATCAACTTGTGGGTGCATCGGGTGTGTTTGCCGTGGCGTTAGGCCTAATGTGCGTCTGGTTTTTATTGACCTTCGGCATGAAAAATCCAGTGCTACTCAAGAGTTACACATTAGAGGCTAATGTAACTGACAAACAGAGCGCAGTGACCATGGCAACTGAGCTGTCGGCACTAGCGGGTGTGTCAGAAGCGATAGTGGTACTCGAAGAGAAAGTGGCTTATTTAAAAGTAGATGACCATTTCGATTTGAGACAAGCTCGAGCTGTGTTACGCTCTGTCGATTAGGTAAAAATTTAATATACGTTCCAGGAGATTTCAATGGCTAGTCGTGGTGTCAATAAAGTAATTTTGGTCGGTAATTTAGGACAAGATCCTGAAGTACGTTATATGCCTAACGGCAATGCCGTAGCCAATATTACCGTGGCGACAAGTGAGTCTTGGAAAGACCAACAAGGTCAACAGCAAGAGCGTACTGAATGGCACCGTGTTGTGATGTTCGGCAAGTTGGCTGAAATCACTGGTGAGTATTTACGTAAAGGCTCTCAAGTTTACCTAGAAGGCAAACTACAGACTCGTAAGTGGAAAGACCAAAGTGGTCAAGATCGTTACAGCACTGAAGTGGTTGTCGATCAAGGCGGCAGCATGCAGATGCTAGGTAGTCGTAACCAGAGTGGTGGCGCACCAGCACAAGGTGGCAACCAGAACTACGGCGGACAGCAACAGCAACAAGGTGGTGGCTACGGTTCACAGCAACAGCAGCCTCAACAGCAAAACAGCTACCAGCCGAAGCCACAAGCTCCTGCTCAGCAAGGTGGTTACCAGCAGCAGTCACAGCCACAGCAGCAAGCACCTCAACAAGGTGGTTACGCGCCTAAGCCACAAGCTGCTCCAGCTCCGCAGCAAGCGCCACAACAGCGCCCAGCTCCGCAGCCACAGCAGAACTTCACTCCAGATTTGGATGATGGCTGGGATGACGATATCCCATTCTAAAGATTAGACGTCAATACTGCTAAATATAAAAAATGCTCCCAGATATGGGAGCTTTTTTTTGCCATAAACTCAAAGCTATTGATTGGTATTAAAATATGATTTGGTATTTGTCGAGGATGGCCTGGTATTCACCGCTTTGCTTAATGTTTTCTATGCCTTGGGCAAACTTAGCTGCATAGTCTCGCCCCTTGTCGTTATTACTAAAGCCTACATATAGCGGCGTGCTCTCATTTTCACTGCCTGCATAACGAATATCTTCGCTATAGCCAAATTCCTTTGCCGTATGATCGATGACATAGCGATTACCGAGCAGTAGGTCTACACGACGTTTTGCTGTTAGGTAAAGATTACTCTTGAGTGGTGTATCTCCCGATGTGCGGATCTGGGGGGAACGCTTTTCTAAATACTGATTTAATGAGTGGCCGTAATCATAGCCGAGGATGGTTGCAATCAGCATATCATCTAAACTTGCGCGGTCGGTATACTGCCAATTTGAATCTACAGGTGTATAAAAGTCATTGGTGTATTGGCCTATGGCAATCTGATTGCCATTAAGAGAAAAGCTGGAAATATGCTCATCGGTGACCGCAAGTACAGCATCGATCTTATGCTGGCTTGTTAGTTTTAGCGCCCTTTGAAAAGGAATGGTTTCGAATTTCACCTCAACATCTACAGAGGCAAAAGCTTGCTGTGTGAGTTCTACTACATAACCTGAATTGTTGGTGCAGATATAAGGGCACCAAATATCGGAAGCCACTACGATTTGCTCGGCACTAGAGGGCAAGCTCATGACTAACAGTATGAGTAATCTAGACTTCAAAACAATCCTATTGCTATTCACCATATTAAGACTAGAGCTAGTCTATCAAAATAGGTCTGAAAAAGGTTGGAAACGAGAATTATTCGTGACTCTTCCAACCAGTTGCTAGCCAGCAAGCTAAATGGCTTTTTTTCCTTAGCTTTGCAATTGTCATCCTCGTGTCATGTAGAACTATTCCTATAGTAATAGGACAGCGTGTTGAAAATAGGCTTGTTGTATTTTGTCAGCTATTGTTGGTTAAATTGTTGATGTTGTGAGGGTTGTCGTCTTGTTTGAGTTTTTTTTGTATTTATTGATAGCGAAAAACTTGAATAACGACTGCTTTGAACTAAATTCGATAAGAGCTGAATAATTTATGTGATTAATTTCGTCTTTGAGAGGAAAAATATGTATTTTCTACTCTTGATATTCGGCAAAAATCTGTAAAAATACCGCTTCTGTCCCTGATGGTAAAATTTAGGGAACACGGGAGTAAATGTTAGCGCAATTTACTTCTTATTTATTTTGTATGTGTTGATTTAAGGGCATTAACATATATGTACAAGACTACAAAGAAACCAGTTTGGTATGGTGAGTTGAGAACCGCTCGCGGCAATACCATTCTTATTCATGATAAACAGTTTCCTGATGCTTCTGCTGGCCGTGTTTATTTCTATAACGCGACTCGTGAAGCAATTATCGAATACGCTGAAGATATCGTTAAGCCTAACTTGCATGAACTTGATGAGCAGGCGATAACTGAAGTTGATAAAACTTGTGGCGCAGCTTGGTTTGCCGCAAGAGAAGAGTTTATGGCTAAACATCAAGGATGGGTCGAGGCGAATAATCCTAAGAGCGCAGCCGCTGCTCCTAAGAAGCCAAAAGCCGTGCCAGAAGACGATGAGCCAGAGTTAGAGTCAGCCGATGGCGATGACTATGATGATGATTGGTCAGACGATTACGATGATTAATCAATAAGAGTTAAATAACAGCGCCTAGGCGCTGTTTTTGTTTTATATTAATCAGGCATCCGCTTCAAACTGATAGCGACTAATATGATGGTAAACCTCACCAGGGTTAATCAACGCATCTCCTGCTATATCAGCTTGGTTAGGGGCGTCAGGGATCTGCTGAGGTTCTATACATATCCCCTGATATTGACCTAGCCTCTGTTGGTTCTTACCTATCACTCCCGCTAAGCTATTACCTCCATACACCTGCACACCCGGCTGATTGGTATATAAAGTCATGCTACGCCCGCTAAGCGGTGAGCTCAAACGGCCAAATCGCTGTAGTTTTGACTCAGTATTAGGCATCAAGAAGCAATGATCGATTCCCGATGTCGTGGTTAATTCTTCACGGCCAATGAGCGACTGCAGCTCTGTAGGCATTGAAAGATCTAAGTCGCTGCCCTTGGTAGAGTTAACAGATTTTGGGATCCCGCTATCATCAATGCTGAGGTATTGCTGGGCATCGATCTGCAGTTGGTGGTTAAGGCTTGTATTACTAGAGTCTAGATTAAAATAACTGTGCTGAGTCAGGCTAATTGGGCAGGATTTATCAGAGCTTGCTAAGATCTCTACATAGAGATTATTGCCAACGAGACGATAATCTAACTGCACGTTACAGTTACCAGGAAATCCCATATCTTTATCTAGACTTTTGAGACTGAGACGTACACCATCTGGTAGTGGTCCAAGTTGCCAATTTTTGCGATGAAACCCTTCTCGGCCGCCATGTAAACAATTGCTGGCCTGATTTACATCGAGCTGGTACTGAGTTTGGTCCACACTAAAGCTACCATTAGCAATACGGTTGGCGTATCGCCCTGCAATGGCTCCCAAGTAGGCATCTTGGGCAAGATAATCTTCAGCGCTATCACAGCCTAATACCAAGTTTGCACGTTCACCATATCGATCAGGCGCCCATAAAGAACGGATGATCCCACCAAGACTTAGCACTTCTATCGCTATTGTGCCGTTATCTATGAGCAGTCGCTCTATTTGTCCACCACGTGGATCGGTCCAAGGCTCGAGAGGGCGAATACGTACCATAATTAAGTCCTGTTAACTGTTAAATTAATCGCTAAGCTAATTGTCGATACGCTTGGCACCATCGCTTGCAGTGCAGAGATAAATATCGGCTTCTAGGCCTGTTCTCTTGGCGTATTTCTGTTCAACGACTTCAACAACTGCATCGGTTAACGCGTGATCGACGAGTGCGACCACACAGCCACCAAAGCCACCGCCCGTCATACGTACACCACCGCGTTCGCCGATAACATTGGAGATTATCTCAACTAGGTAATCGATTTCTGTAGTGGTGATCTCAAAGTCATCTCGCATCGATATATGAGACTGTGCCATCAATTGGCTAACTTTAGCTATGTCACCGGATTCAAGAGCCCATGCTGCATTTTGGGTGCGCCTGTTTTCAGTGACTACATGTTTAGCGCGTTTGTAGCTGTCGTCGGCTAAATCCGATTTCCCCGCCTCTAAGTTGGCAAGGTCTAGATCTCGTAGTGACTCTAAACCAAAGTGACTTGCGGCTTGCTCGCACTGTTCGCGGCGCAGGTTGTATTCCGACTCAACAAGGCCACGCTGCACATTCGAGTTGATTATGATCAGGCTTAAGCTGTCTGGAATACTGACCGCTTCACTGTCAAGGTCAAGGCAATCAATGAGCAGCGCATGATCTTGTTCACCTAGAGCACTGATCATCTGATCCATGATGCCGCAGGCACAGCCGACAAATTGATTTTCGCCGCGCTGAGCCAGTTGAGCGATTGCCAATGGTGATAGCTTTATTTGGCTGCAATCATTGACGGCGGTACCGAAGGCTATCTCTAATGCCGCTGAAGAAGACAGGCCTGCTCCCATAGGAACATTACTGACCACGGCGACATCCAGCCCTTTTGGTGCTAGGCCTGATGTGGCCATCGCTGCGGTAAAGCCTTTAAGGTAGTTTGACCAATGGTTGGCTGTAGGTTGACCTTCTTCACCGAAAACCCATTCCTCGATTTCACCAGGAAAGGCGTCTGATACGGCGCGAAAGCGCAAATCATCACGGCGTTTAACCACCACAGCCGTATAAAAGTTGATGGCGGCTGGAAGTACAAAACCATCGTTGTAATCGGTGTGCTCACCAATAAGGTTAACGCGTCCAGGGGCACAATAAAGCTCGTCGGCTTGGGTGCCAAAAGTTTGCACAAACAGTTTGTTTGCTCGCTGAGCGGGATTGGACATAATCAAAATTTCCGAATGTTAATATTTGCGTTCAGTAAAAAGCATTGCAATAAACTGGGTGGTTTAGCTGAGTTTGATTCTGGCGACCAATTTTTAACAGCGGTTTACATTAAAAGTTAATCTTAATGCATGATACTTTTTGAGCGAAAACAGCCTTGGTATAGTCAATATGGGCTGTGTCATTTTGTATCGCTCAATATCCATCTAATGTTTTATATCATGACTTTGTAACTTGTGTAACTGAGTTTTTCTATCACAGCTTGATGCAAGCTCCAATGCCCCATGATAATCAAAGGGCATTGGAGCGATAGCTTGAGGTTAGTCGCTTACAAGTTGGTTATTGATGCTCTGTGGCCCAAATACAAATTTACTCAGGGCTAGGGTAATCAAAATGGTTGCGGCCAAGGTAATAGCCATCATGTGGATAAAGTGCAGCGGACTCCAGACGAAGGTGAAGACTGCATACATTAATACGCCAAACACTAGGCCAATCTTAATCGCTTTAGCGTTAACATCCTTAAAGACGAGGGCACAGATAAAGGCGGCAAGTACAGGCATAGAGTAGAGGCCATTTAGCTGCTGTAGTAACGAAATAATACTGGCTGATTGGGCAAATACCGGCACTAAACACAATGAAATAAGGGTAAAGACGAGGGCAACACGGGTACCAATTTTGCGAATATCAGCATTCGGATTGATATAGTTTTGGTGAATATCACAGGTATAAAGCGCTGCAGCTGAGTTTAAGCAAGAGTTAAATGAGCTTAAAACCGCGCCCGCCATTACCGCAGCGAAAGCGCCCGATAGCCAGCTAGGTAGAATATCACCAACCAGCTTGCCGTAGGCTACATCACCAACATCACCGTAAAGTTTATAGGCCACAAGTCCAGGTAACACCACGATAATTGGAATAATTAGCTTCATGACCACGGCTGCGTAGAGGCCTTTTTGTGCCTCTTTAACCGACTTTGCCGCTAGTGCTCTTTGGGTGATCACCATGTTAGTGCCCCAGTAGAAGATCTGAATGAAGATCATACCGGTTAACAGGGTATGCCAAGGAATATCTGATTGAGCATCACCAATCAAGGTGACACGTTCAATTGGGATCCCTGATAGATCCCAGTTTACGGCGTTAAGTGCCAGGTAAGAGACCACTATCCCCATGAGTAGTAAACCAATACCGTTGAGGCTATCGGAGATAGCGATAGCTCTTAGGCCACCAAAAATTGCATAGACGGCACCGACAACGGCAAAGATGATTGCAAGCATAGTTACCGATATCGATAAGCCAAACATAGACTTCATAAATAGTGAGCCGGTATAAAGCACTACTGGCAGCAGGATAAAGGCGTAGCCGAGCATAAACAGCACCGATACCATGGCGCGGATCCCTTTGTCTTGATACTTGCGCTCAAGCAGTTCGGTTGTGGTAGTGCAGTTATACTTGTAATAGATAGGGATCAGCCATTTAGCGAGTATGATGAGTCCCACCGCCGCGGCGATCTCCCACCAAGCAACTAACAAGGTTTGTGCGCCGTTCATACCAACAATTTGTTCGGCGCTGATGTTGGTCATCATCAAGGAGCCAGCAACTACCACCCAACTTAAGCCTCCGCCGGCAAGAAAATAGTCTTTGCTGTCGCTGCTATCGCGGGTGACTTTGCGGCACTTTAGGTAGGTGATTAAACCTACCAAGGCGGTTAAGCCAAAAAATATAACCAGTTGAATAGTGTGTTCCATGTTGATCCTTAACCGTTATTTTTAGTTTTTATATCCTTGTGCCATATCTTAGTACAATACTGCCGACAGATATCGCCTTCTATAGGCAGCATTAAGTTGGATATAGCTGAATGCTGCCTAGTATTTTGGTTCTTTGGCTATTAAAGCCCTCTGGCTTGTTTATTGATATCTGTGTTTGCTGAAACGGGCTCTAGACTAAAGCTGAAGTTCATCGCTTTAGGCACGATACGATAGGGTGCGTGCACAGGTCGCCCCCATGAGGTATCACCGCCAACGCCCATCTGTTTGTAATCAATATTCCAGGTGACAAAGTCACGGATTGGGATCTCGGCGCCATGGTTTGCTGTCACAGGTACGAGTCCTGACGCTGAGCCTTCGGCATCGCCGTCCCTAAAGTCGATATCCGCTTGAGCAAATGGCCAGAGGCTGGTCTGCAACATTTCTGCGTCCATGGTGGATTGGGCTAGCAGGCCTGCTCCCTTGTTATTGGTGACTGCAACATAGCGCACATCAGTACGTTGCCCCGTTTCCTGCGGGCGTGAATAGCGGTGGAAGGTTTGCTCTATGGGTAGGGCATACCAGCCGACAGGATTGCCGGTTTTTCTATCGGCATAGGTCTCTTCAGGGCCGCGGCCAAAGTAGTGCATAAAGCGCATCTCGAAAGGTAGTCTGGCTGAAAAACCGAAGCGCGGAAGATCGGCAAGCTCGCTGTCACCAGGGGTAAAATCACTGCTAACAAATAACTCAGCCTGTTCGCTCACTCGATAAGATGAGGTAAGGGTAAAGCCAAGCTGTGGATGTTTATGGGTAACCTTAAGCGCGGCATTCTTGCCTTTGCTGCGAGTGATGGAGACGAGTTCAAGTTCTTGGCCGGCGTCTTGCCACATGCCAGCCCATTTAGGCATTTGGTTACCTAAGTCATTATCGGTCGGGGCGCGCCAGAAGTTGGCTATTAACGGACTCTTGAGCTGAGACTCTCCCTCGACTCGAATATCCGTTAACCAGCCGGTGTCTTTGTTGATCAGGTATTGAGTGCTCTTTTGCCCTAGAATCCAGTTGTCACGGGTTTCCTTGATGGCATCAATGGTTTTTGCAGTAACTGGCTTAGGCGCTTGCAGGTCAAACTGCTCGAAGGCGATTAGGTGATCGCTTGGCAACATAGGCTGAGGAGTATTGACCTTTATCTCTAGTAGTAATTGATATTCATATTGTGGGCTTTGCTGCATCGTACCAATCGCAGACTCTGGCAAGGCAAAGTTAATCACTTGGCTGCTACCCGCCTTAACTTTTGGCATGGCGACTAAGCCTTCGGTAAGCGGATGTCCGTCTTGCTGCAATGTCCAAACGAGGTTTAGCCCTAGGGTGTCGATAAAGTCATAGCGATTGCTTAAGGTAAACGCCACCTCCTGCTTATTTTGCGTTAGCTTGGTGAGCTTGAGTGGTTGATAAACCTTTTTAACTTCCGACAGATGCGGATGTGGGTTTCTATCGGGATCAACTAAGCCATTATTTAGAAAGTTACCATCGGTAGGCATATCCGGATGATAGTCTTTACCGTAGGCCCAATAGCGCTGACCATTTTCATTGGTAAAGGCAAGTGATTGGTCGACCCAGTCCCAAATAAAGCCGCCTTGCAGCTGAGGGTACTGCTCAATGACATCCCAGTAATCTTGCAGATTACCGACCGAGTTGCCCATGGCATGGGCGTACTCAATCATGATAAGCGGTCTGTCGTTGTGCTCTTTGGCGTACTTTTCGATGCGCTCAATAGACGGATACATAGGAGCGACGATATCGGTATAGGCGTGTTGGCCTGCAGGCTCATATTGCACTGGGCGGCTAGGGTCGCGCTGCTTAATCCAATCGTAGAGTGCAGAAAATAGTTTACCTTCTCCAGCTTCATTACCCAGAGACCAGATGATGATAGAAGGGTGATTCTTATCACGTTCGACCATACGTTCAACCCGCGCCTGATGAGCTGGCAACCAGCTCATTTCATTACCAAGCTGGGTATTTTTATCGATAGCTAGAGGGTGTGATTCGATATTGGCTTCATCGATAACATATAGGCCGTACTTATCAGTGAGGCTCAACCAGTATGGATCATTTGGATAGTGGCTTGAGCGCACTGCGTTGATATTGTTCTGCTTCATTAGGCGAATGTCGGTTTCCATGCTGGCTCGACTGACGACATGACCCGTATCGGGATCGGTTTCATGTCTGTCGACACCGCGAATGGTGATCGCCTTATTATTAACAAGCAGCTGACCATCTTTTATCTCGACTCTGCGAAAGCCTAGGTGTTGACTACTGGCTTGCAGCAATTCACCTTGGTTATCGCTAAGACTGACAATTAGTTGATAGAGGTTAGGAGTTTCTGCGCTCCAAAGTTTGGGTGAATTGAGAGAAAAGTCGAGCTGCTGTGTCTGTTGTTTTGCCAGCTTAGAGATACTTTGAACGCCACTGCTAACCTCTACACCTTGAGGCGATAGCAGTCGATAGCTGAGGCTGACATCTTTGGCTTTGGCATGGTTTGCTAACTTCAATTTAAGTGAGACTTCTGCCTTATCTAAGTTTGCCGACATCTGATAAGTGGCGTCGATATCGCTAATGCGTTGTTTTTCTGTAGCGTATAGATAGACGTCACGCTCTATGCCACTGACCCTGAGCATATCTTGGCTTTCTAAGTAACTGGCATCACTCCAGCGGATGATTTGCAGCGCTAGTAGGTTTTCTTGTCCATTTAGATAGGGAGTGATATCAAATTCAGCAGGGGTTTTGGCACCTTGGCTGTAACCGACTTCAGTGCCATTCACGAAGGCGGTCAGCGCTGAGCGTGCGGCGCCAATATGCAGAAATACCTGCTTGTCTTGCCAGCTCTGCGGCAGAGTGATTTCACGGCGATAACTACCTGTAGGATTGTGATCTTCTGGGGCATCGGGCCAGGAGGTGGTAAAGGGGTAGCGCTCATCTAAGTAGATGGCGTGGCCAAAGCCCTGTGTCTCCCAATTGCCAGGAACTTGAATGCTCTGCCAACTTTCAAGTTTGGCATCCCTTTGTGCAAAATCCTTTGGTGCACTCGATGGATTGTTAGCATAATGAAATTGCCAGCGACCGTTAAGGTCGAAGAAATTTTCACTGTCTCGATACTCATCTTTAAGCGCTTTTTCTTGGCTGGAATAACCAAAGAAACTGGCATGGGGTGGCTGCTTATTTTGCTCGAAGATTTGATGGTTTTGCCATCTTTGGGGGGCATCTTCAGCATAACTTAAGGGGCTGACTAACAGGGTTAGTACACCTGCGATAAGGCGGCTGTTAGTTACAATTTTACTCGTTGATTGTCGGGTATTCATCAGGCGTGACTCTTCATTAATTATTATTTTTTGATTTGAAGTTTATTTTCTCTGCCAAACCACAGCTAAGTGTTTGCTATCAGGGCTAATAGCAATACGAGAGGCATTTAGGTAACGCTCGCTCGGCGCCGCAATAGGACTCAATATTTGCCAGTCTGGCTGCTGTTTAGAAGCTGAGTTCCAGCCGCGTAAATGGCCGCTATCTATATTTAAAAGCCAATTATTCTTGCTCCAGGCATAGTCTTCGCTTGCGCTACTAGGGAGTGTTATTAATCGACTGTGGCTATTGTCTTGTGGCGAGAAACGCTTAATTACTCTGTCGCCATCAAGCTGCTTATGTAGGTAGCTAAAGGCGCGGTCATTGGGGATGGCGTGGATACTGCGGCCAACGTTGTCTACCACAAAGTGGCGTTCATCTGCAGTTTCGCCCTTAGGTTCAAAATAGAGACTATAGGCATACCTTGCCCAAATGAGGGTGCCTAAACGCGCATCACTAGCAAAGTAACCCGTTGGAATATAACTATTGATGGCACGCTTGCGTGGGTTATTGCTCGTTTGTTGCCAAACGCTTTGGTGAGGTACACCTTGCTCGACTACATACTTGAGCTGATAGCTATCAGTGCCATTTTCGAAAGCTTGCGGTGAATATTCGCTCTGCTCAGGGGTAAAGGTCAGTTGGCTAAGACTGCTGTCAGTGAGGCGATACTGATATATATCGTTTTGTGCGTTTACTCTGTCTGAAGTAAACAGCAGGTTTTGGCTATCGGGGCTAAAGCTCGGTTGGTTGTCGTAGCCATCGCGCTCAGTGACGGCTTGGGCTTCACCGAGGCTCCATTGTTTGCTGGTGTCGTTGTAATCTAAGGGATAGATCCAGATATCGAACCCAGCAGCCAGAACGCTGCTGGGAATAAGAAGGCTTGCTAGAAATGCATAACCCGCCAGAGTAGAGTTTTTATTATTATTTGGCATTGTATGTGATTGGTCATTATATACTCGTTAACAAATAACATACGCTATAATAGGGATAATGTATACAATTAGCCCGTTTGCTCATTTTCTAATGCATTCGCCTCATTTTGACGGTTAATGGCATGAGGATTATCAGGAGCAGCACCATTAGGAGTCAGCAACTCTTTGACTAAGTGTTCAACAAAACCGGCACCTGCCGCCTCATAAAGGTTATAAACACTGTGTACCCCAGACTCACTCAGAGAGTGGGCATCTTCTTTATATTTGACAATAGCGCTCAATTTTCCTTGATAATCGAGCAGCTGTAATTGCTCAACGGCAAACTGGTTACCCACATGATGAGGCATGGTCAGTAGCACGAGTTCAAGGTTGGGGGCTTTATCGAGCTTCTCCCAAAAGTCGGTATCTGAAGCATCGCCCTGTACTACATTTCTGCCCTCTGAAATATGAAAGTCGACCAGCTCTTGTTTATGCTCAACCCCTAAGATCTCACCATCATAGCGAGCCCTGAGTTCATCATAAGCACCAGAGCCGATACGTCCCATGCCTAAGATCAGAAAGCGCGGGTTGCCAACGGGAATAGGTCTATCTTCAGGATGAAGAGGGTGTTTCTCTAAGCGCTTAAGTTTGCCTTGGAACTTTTGATAAATACGGCTGGAGGCGGTATTGAGCGGGGCTGCAAATAGAAAACTAAAGCTAAGTGCTACCGCAAGGATCACCATCCACTGTGGTGGTAGCCAACCTTTTGATGTGGCCACAGCCGCAACAATCAAACCGAACTCACTGTAGTTACCTAAATTAAATGAGGTCATCAAGGCTGTACGTGAACGCAGCTTAAAGTGCGTCAACAAGTACATAAATAGAATGACTTTAATCGGCACCACGAGTACCAAGATAGCCGCTAGGCCAATATCGGAGAAGGTAGGTAAGCCGTTAAGGCCGACCGTTAAGAAAAAGGCGACTAAGAACAGCTCTTTGAAGTAAAACAGCGACTTTGCTAACTCCGAAGATTTTGGGTGACCCGCCAGCAAAATACCTATGATAAGTGCGCCCAAATCTGGTTTTAGCCCAACTAATTCAAATAGGCCTGCGCCCATCACCAGCGCCATCACTAAGCCAAATAATACTAATAACTCACCGTGACCAACTCGGTCGAATGCCTTGTAAATAAGTGGCTTTGCCAGCGGTAATAATAGGAGCGCTAATGCCCAGTAGGAAGGAATGTCTCCCTTAGATATGGTGAGAAACGCAACTGCAAAGATATCTTGCATAATCAAGATACCAATGGCTACGCGGCCATAAAGTGACTGCATATCACCCTTATCTTCGAGCACCTTTACCGCAAAAATGGTACTGGAAAAGCTCAGTGCGAAAGCGAGTAGGGCGAGCTGGTCAAGTTCAAGACCGGTAAGCTGCTCTAGGCCTAATAGGCCGAGGATTTTAAGCAGTGGGATGAAAAACAGCATGGAGCATAGCAAGTGTAAACTTGAGCCAGCCCATACTTCGGCTTTAAATAGGCTGCGCAGATCTAATTTTAGGCCGATGGCGAATAATAATAGGGTGACACCTAAGTTAGCCAACTGCTCCAGCATAGGTAGGCTAGACTCTTCAATTCCGAATAAAAACAGCATAAATCCCGCAACAAGATAGCCAATTAGGGGGGGGAGTCCCACGCGGCTAACTAACATGCCGCAGGCTAAGGTGATAATGAGTATGGCGGGTTCCATGATGCTCCTTTTTAAATATGGAATGATGCACCATTGTATAAGAAATTTATGAAGTTGAGCTGAAAAATGTGAACAAAAGTGATGTTTATTAATGCTTTTTATTAAATTAGGAGCTAGGCACAAAAAAGCCTCGGTTCATTCAATGAACCGAGGCTTATATTGGTTTACTCTGTGATGACTTATCATCAACTGAGTGACGGCATAAGCACTATTTAACTAAGTGATCCAAGTGCTCAGCAAAGGCCTTTGGTCGCATAAAGCCAGTGACACGTAGGTCATCACGAATGGCGCCACTTTCATCAAACATTAACAGCGTAGGTAGGCCGAGAATGTTGTAGTGCTCCAGCAATTCGATATCAATTGCATCATTCTTAGTGACGTCAGCTTGTAGCAGTACCATCTTGTTCATGCGCTCTAGCACTTGGGCGTCTTTAAAGGTGATAGCTTCAAACTCTTTACAAGCGACACACCAGTCAGCATAAAAGTCGACCATTACCGTTTTGCCTTGTGCGGTTGCTGTAGCAATTTCGGTTTGTAAATCTTCTAACGACTTAATGCGCTTAAAGGCATGATGCTCAGCTGTGTTATTAGCGGTTACAACTGAGTGATTTTTGAAACCAAGCTGAGCCATAACGGCTTGCATGCCGTAAGAAAAACTCGCCAGTAGTGCCAACATCAGTAGTACCGAGCGTACAGTTTGTTTCCAGTTAAACTCGGTAAGTTTGTTCTGATGCATCAAGTAACCTATCAACACAATACCCCAGATTGACCAAAGGAGATCTGAGATAAAGCCTGGCCAAATACGGCCTAGCATCACAATCGATACGGCGATGAGTAGGAAACCGAAGACCGTCTTGATGACATCCATCCAGCTACCAGCTCTAGGTAATAATTTACCGCCCGAGGTACCGATAATCAGTAGTGGCAAGCCCATACCCATGCTCAGTACATACAGTGCTAGGAAGCCCTGCATTAGATCGCCTGTTTGCGCCACATAGATCAGTGCACCAGATAGCGGAGCCGTGGTGCAAGGTGAAGCAACAAGACCAGAGATAATGCCCATCACGAACACACCAATAACGTTGCCGCCTTTTTGGTTGTTCGAGAATGAATTCATTTTTTCCTGCCATTTAGATGGCAGTTTTAGATCGTACAGGCCAAACATTGACAGACTTAATACAAAGAACAGTATTGCCAATACAATAAGCACGGCAGGGTGTTGCAGCGCAGCTTGGTACTTCATACCAGCAGAGGCAACAACAAGACCAACTAATGAGTAAGTAATCGCCATACCCTGCACATAGACCATCGACAGGCTGAAAGCTTTGGCAGTTGAAAGCTTTTTACCTTGGCCCACAATAATACCAGAAAGGATCGGGTACATTGGGAATACGCAGGGAGTTAGCGCAAGGCCAACACCTAAGCCAAAGAAGATCACTAAGGTCCAGATAAGGCTGTCGCCTGAAAGCATAGCGCTTAGGCTGTCTTGTTGGGTGATTGGTGCGCTGGTGGCATCGGCAGGAGTTGCCGTTGCATCGACACTAGCTAACGACTTGTCGGTATCGCTTAGTAGGCCATCATTGGCAGCGACTTCGGTTAACTCAGCCGTTTTCTTGGTCGGTGGAAAGCAAAGCTTGCCCTCGGCGCAGCCCATAAAGGTGACATTTAACTTGCCGCCAGCAAGCGACTCTTTGATTGCGACTGGCATCTCGACGTAAGTGTAATATACCTCTTGCTCACCGAAGTATTCATCGGTGTGAGGCTTACCTTGAGGCAGTGCTATTTCACCTAAGATAGCTCCGTCGGCGGCTTCGAATTTAAGCTTGTCGCGGTACATGTAGTAACCGTCGGCGATGACCCAGCTAATTTTGACTTGGTCGCCTTGTTGTTTAAAGTCGAACACGAACGCCTGATCGACAGGCATAAGCTCAGGCTCGCCCTTTAAAAAGTCAAACTTATTACTACTGAAAATACCCTCTGCATGTGCCAGTGGCGTCAGCAGCAGTAGTGAGGCTAAAAACAGGTTTATGATTCTTTTCATGGCTGTGTGGTTTCTTTTATCCAATCAAAATAGGCTGGCAATCCTTGGGTCACAGGGAGTGCGATTAGCTCGGGTACATCATAGGGGTGTAACTTAGAAAGAAGCTGCTCGATAGCGTTGTAATGTTGCGCTAAACATTTTATGTGTAAGCCAAACTCTTGTTCTTCACATATCTGCCCCTGCCACTCATAAACCGAAGTCACAGCTTGCGAGATTTGCACGCAGGCAGCGAGTTTAGCTTTGACTAACTCATGGGCAAGCATTTTAGCCTGTTCATGACTTGGGCAAGTTGTGATAACTAATAAAAATTCGTTTTGCATGACACTCTTTCTATTTATCAACAGATTAAAACTGTATTAAGCCTGCTATTGTATTATGCGGTTCAAGTTACGATGACAGTACTTAAAGCTAACGGCTTTTAAAATCTAATCGATACTTTACGTCTTTTAACTTAGCCTTGCATTAAGGTGTGGCTAAAATAGTGATGCCAGTAGTTTTTGCTTACAATTACACACCTAATTGAGGCATACGTTAGGATTTATACTGCTATTTAGTGGCATCAAATAAACTACGACTTGAAAGTAGACCGAGTCGCCCCAATTTAGTTTTCAACACCAGCAAAAAATGTGAGGTCAGTGTGTTTTTTATTTTGTTATTAATATTCGTGGTAGTTCCTGTGATGGAGCTATCTGTACTGATCCGCGTTGGTGAGGTTTTAGGTAGCTGGACGACTGTGGCGCTAGTGATTTTTACCGCAGTTGTGGGTGTCTCTTTAGTGCGCAGTCAGGGCATAAGTACCTTGATGCAGGTGCAGCAAAAACTTGCTCGTGGTGAAGCGCCAGGACAAGAGATTGTTGAAGGTATGATGCTAGCGGTTGCTGGCCTATTATTGCTGATCCCTGGCTTTGTAACTGACTTTATCGGTCTGGTACTACTGACCCCCTTCACTCGCATTCCTGTGGCTAAGTTCTTTTACAAGCGTATGCAGCTAAAAGTGCAGGCAAATGGAGGCTTCCAGTCGGGCTTTGGTCCTGGGTTTGGCCCGGGAATGGGTCCACAAGGGCAAAACCCATTTGAGAGTCCATTTGAAAAGAAGAGTGGTAACTCACCATTCGATCAGGGCAATACATTCGACGGTGATTTTGAGCGTAAGCCCGATCCGAGTGATAAGCGTCCCGAGAGCCATCAAGTTAATGATACGACTAACCAGCCTAAGAATGATAAAGAGCCAAAAGCTTAACTCTGTTTAGGATTTCTAGGGTAAAAGCGATCGGCTTTACGTTCGATATGGTTAAATTTTCGGGTGTTCTTATAAGGCAGCTTCATAAAGCCTGACACCCCTTTGCCCTGGATCTTATCCACATGAGCCAAGATCCTATCTAGGCTAGCACGAAAAGCAGCCTGTTTTCTTGGATTGAGTAGCCGCAAGTAGCTATGGATCTTCATGTGGTTTGGCAGTACCTCAAAAATGATGCAGCCGGTATGGTGAATTTGGTTGATCCAGCCCAATTCGGTCATGATCTCTTTTGGCAGTTCTAAGTTCTCTTCTGGGTCGCGACCATCTTCAAAATAGGAGTGAAGTCGTGACTTATCTTCCAGAGAAGGCACATTCCCCACCTCAAATGGCAACTGTTGATCGCAACCGGTAACGAAAGGCTGCGCGCTGTCTTCACGTTCAATATGCAAGGTGTCGCGAGCATTAAAGAAACAGGCTTTAAATACCCCGATACGACGGATCCCGCGAGCCAATGTCACCATATTATTAACCGCAATTGTAATAGCGTGTTTTTGCTCGGCCTTGTAAATCGCCAAGTTGGAGTCGATAAACACCCCGGTTTCGCGCCAATGAATGGCTAGCCCGCCTACAATCGCGTACTGGCTAAGACGACCTACGGCGGCGATAAAGCCTTTTTCGGTATCTCCCATGCCAGCCATAAAGTTTCGGTAATACTTTTCTAGCTGCAGATCATCCATCTTGTTTATGGGATCATCGCCATTGTGCTCTTTTAAGAATGCTTTACGTGAGCTATAACTTACGGTCTCAACCTCTTTATCTTTTGGCAGGATCCACACTGGGATCTCTGCTGTGAGCGCAGTCGAATTAATTTCGGGTAGATGCATTCGGTGGCTGTGACTCATACTCTTTAAAAAGTAATCGCCAGCTTTTCTACGCTGCTTTGGATCCTCGCTTAGCATGCCATCTAAGGTTCTAGCCAGCTCGATGGGAAGGCCTATACTGGTCGGCGGGATCACCTTGCTACCAAAGCGGCTGGCCTGACCAGACGCTAGCGCATAAAGGGTTGCTGCCACACCTTGCTCATCAAACCTTGGGCTAGAAAGCGCGCCATTGAGTTGTTCGTCACCAATAAAGTAAACATCACCCATCCGAGCATTGGTATGCTGGTGATCGCTAGACATCAAGTCCATTACATTACCATTAACCGGATTTCCGTCATTATCTCGCTGAGCAAATACAGCCGAGCCCCAGTCAATTAAAGACAGGTGCTGAGTGTTAGTGTCATAAACTAAGTTGGAAGGTTTGATATCGCCATGAATAAGCGGTCGACCATTATGTAGGTACTGCAAAATGGCCGCCAGTTGCCGAGCAATGTTCATTACTGTGGCAACAGGTAAGGCGCCGACTCGAATGCAAAGTTGCTCGAGATCTTCACCTGGAGCCCTCGCCATTACTAAGATCCCTTGCTTGCCTACATGTTCAAACTTAATCACAGGGGGCACATTAGGATGAATGACCTGCGACAGCATAAAGGCCTCCTCTTCAAGGCGATCTTGAATATGCTGAGGCAAGGTTAGGCGAGAGAACTTAAATACGTGAGCCTGCCCTAGCTTATTCACTCCAGCAAACACAAAGCCATAGGCGCCTTTACCGACTAACTCTAATTCTTGATATCCCAACTTGCCTAGCTGCTGCTTACACAGGCGGATCCATGCTCTATGTTTACGGGCATCGTGAGCACCCAGCAGATAGATAGATTGCTCTTCTGAGATGTAAAAATGTTGAAGTTCAGGTGTTTGCAATTGAGATCCCTCTTATGTGAACTCCATTAAATCAACAAGCTGTAATAAAGTCCAAGTGGATTCATTTTAAAGCAAGAGTCGTTGCATATAAAAAGCCGATATTAGTGACACCTAACCAATATTTTCGAGTGAGATATTGATACATATCAAACCGATGAGAATAAGAGAGAGGTAACCTTTAGTTAGTACGACTATAAATGATATAAGCCAGATAAAAAGGCTTACATATCAACACAGAGGTGGCTATGTCAGGATTAGACAAATTACAATTAATTGAACTGCTTGAATACCCTAGGCGTCGAATTCTTCAGTCAATGGAACTGAATTATTGTCCTCATGCAGGTTTTTTTAATCACACCGATATGGAGTGCATTAATTGTCATCAAGGTATGGAATGTACCTGGATGAATCACAATGATGAAACCGTCGCGGTTGAGAAAAAGTCAGTCGAAGAGCTGAAGCAACAACTGCTGGTCGCAGTCGACTTCATCGATTCTAGCTTAACGCCACATCATCTATCGCGTCGTCAATGTGAGTGTGAAAACTGTGTGTGGTTAAAGAAAGTACAGCAAGTGCTGAAGGTGTAAACAAGTCGATAGGTTTGACTTGGTATTTAAAATTAGGCGCTGCTGATATGTTTTGCTTCTGCTTAAAGGTGTCTATAAAGTAAGGCCAAAGCGGTATACCCCGTCTTGTGTCATTGGCTGTTTTTTGTGAGCTAACTTGAGTGAGAGCTCACTTCTGTGAGATGTTAGTCGTTCAGCAGCTGATGATATTCAAGTGCTAGGTCATACCTTGGTTTTCTTTGATATGGACCTTGAATATGCAGCCAAGTTTTTGGCACGACAAATGGGATGCCCAGCAAATTGGCTTTCATTTAAGTGCAGTTAACCCCCTTCTGGTAAAATACTGGCCACAACTTGAGTTAGCCGCCAATACTCAAGTATTTGTTCCTCTGTGCGGTAAATCATTAGATATGTGCTTCTTGGCTGAGCTGGGCCATGATGTTTTAGGCTGCGAGTTAAACGAGTTAGCAGTGCAGCAATTTTACCGTGAAAATGCACTGGCTGTTGATACTCGCACAGTAGCTGAACACCAACGTTTTCATACCGAACAAGTCACTATCTATCAGGGCGATATTTTTAGCCTTGATGCAGCAGAAATGCCAAGTACAAAGGCTTTCTATGATCGCGCGGCCCTGATTGCTTGGCCTGAAGAGATGCGTTTAGCCTATGCGCGTCAACTGGCTAAGCTGATCCCAACAAGCAGCATTGGTTTACTCATTACTCTCGATTACCCACAAGCAGAACTGAATGGTCCGCCTTTCGCTGTATCAGACGACTGGGTACAGGCAAATCTTGCTGATGACTTTGAGATTGAGCGCTTAGCCTGTGAAGATGTGCTAGCAGAAAACCCTCGTTTCGTGAACAAGCAGGTTTCATGGCTGACAGAGTCAGTTTATAAGTTAACCCGAAAAGGTTGAAAAGAAGGTTCTAGGAAAAGCAGGTTCTAGGTCTTAGGAAAAGCAAAGACGGAAAAGCCGGATAGAGCAGAGACGGTAAAGTTAAGATGATAAAAGCCGAACGGCCTACGGCCTAGCGAACGCCTCGCTCACGGATAACGGAACGCTGCGCTTACGGAAAAGATCAAAAAAGCGACCCTGAGGTCGCTTTTTTATGGCTTTAAATCGTTAGAGTCTTAAGACTCAATCGATTAGAAGTTGTAACGCATACCGATAGTGAATACGTTGTCATCTTCTAGATCTGTCTTAGCGCCAGCGATCTTGTAATCACCTGTGTACATAGCGTAGTGGCCATATACCATAGTTGATTTAGAGATCTTGTAGTCAGCACCAATAGTGATGTTTTGTACGTTTACATCGTTAACAGTTTTAAGGAAACCATTAGTTTCGTTAGCTTCTGTATCTGGAGCATTCGGGTTTAAGTATGCGAATGAGTTAGAGAAATACTTGCTTAGGCCTGACTCATCAACACCGTATTGAACTTTCAAGTTAACACCGTTTAGGTTGTAAACTGCGTTTACAAAGTAAGTGTTACCTTCTAGGTTGTCATACTTGTTGCTTTCAGTGTTCTGGAAGAAACCACCCACTTTAAAGTCACCAAATTTAGCTTGAGCTACAGCGCGGTATGCATCGATATTTGAGATGCCTTTGTTGTAAGCTGCTGCTACGTAGTAGTTTTGTGCTTTGAACTTCTTGTCACCAAGAGTTGCGCTTAATGCGTACTGAGCATCAGAGTCTGTACCAGCACCTTGATTGTTGTCAGTCATTAGGTAAGTCGCGTTCAAAGTTACTAGGTCAGCGATCTTTGGCGAGTAGTACCAGATACCGTCTGCAGCACGAGTTTGACCAGCAACTAGACGGTCGATATCGGCGTTAGTGTTACCGAATGCATCGATGCCACCTTCAGCTTGCTTAAATACAGTGTCGTTACGACCAACAAGTACTGTACCTGCTTGAGACTTAAGACCTAGGAAAGTGTTACGCGCTTTAAATACGTCACCTTCGCTTGAAGTATTTTCTACTTGGAATTCCATCTGGTAGATAACGTCGATGTTGCTAGTTAGGCTTTCGCTGCCTTTCACACCGATGTGAGAGAAGTTGTTTTCTAGATATGTACCGCTTTCACCAATGTTTACACCGTTAGTGCCGCCCTGAAGAGTTGTACCTTGATCAGAGTTTGTAACAGCTAGGTCTAGACGACCGTAAAAGCTAGGACCATCGGCTAGCGCGCCGAAAGAAGCTAGGGTTAAAACTGATGCCACTGATGCAGAGATTAGTGTCTTTTTCATTTCATTTGCTCCCAGAACCTAAGTTCCTATTCGTTTCTTATGGTTTCTTACGTAATCTTTTGTTTTTGTTACAAGCATCCGAGCGCATAACAATTGTGGTGCCAGATATTACAGTTTTATGAATTTTAAATTGTGGACTAGATCATGTTTTCAAGGGTCAAGCACGGAATTGAGATTTTTTTGTGACGATTAGGCGATTTTGGTTATCTATTTGGTAACTTCTATCGGAATGTCGATTTAAATGTATCTATAAATAGGTATTTAAAGTTGTTTCCACTAAATCGCTTTAGCTAAATTAGTGGTAGAAACGAGTAATATTAGAGTTTGTCTATTGCCTGAGCTCTGTATGAAAATTGCTCAAAAAAGGCTTTGCAATGCAAAATTGCATCAAAGCGCTAAATACCTGTGTTTGTCATGGTAGTGACAAAGTGATGAGGCATGATAATGGTGTTAAATCAGGTGGGCATTGAAGTAAGTTATTGGTGCAGAAATAACAAAGGCAGCGAAAGCTGCCTTTGATGATAGTGTGTTGGCTTCTCCATATTGCTTTTAATCAAACAAGCATCGCTGGAGAAGTCAGAACTTAGCAGTCCGATTAGAAGTCGAAACGCATACCAACAGTGAAGATATCGTCACTTAGGTCATGGCTAAAACCGCTTAGTTTCATATCGCCATCGTACTTAGTGTAGTGACCGTATACTAAAGTGTTTTTGCTTAGGCGGTAGTCTGCACCAAGGCTGAACTGCTGTAGGTCGACATCGCTAACAGTTTCTAGTGTTGCGCCATCAGTGCCACCTACATAACGGCTAACATACTTACCTAAGCCAGAATCGTCGCTACCGTACATAGCCTTAAGCTTAAGGTTACCCATTACATAAGCTGCGTTAACAAAGTAAGTATCACCTTCTAAGTTGTCAAACTTACTGTCAACGTGCTCACTGTTTTGGTACAAACCACCTAAGATTACTTGGCCAAACTTAACTTGAGCCACACCGCGGTAGGCTTTTACGTTGTCGATGCCATCGTTGTAGGCCGCAGAAACATAGTAATTCTGAGCTTTTAAGCCTTTGTCACCAACTGTTGCACTTAGTGCGTACATATTGTCAGTGTATACTTCTTCACCTTGAGCATTGACTTGATCATAGTTGTCATCCATTAAATAAGTGGCGTTTAATGTCACTAGATCGGCAATTTTTGGTGAGTAGTAACTGAAACCATCAGCGCTACGAGACTGGCCAGCTACCAATAGGTCGATGTCTGAGTTAGTGTTACCGAAAATATCGAAACCACCTTCAGAAGCTTTAAATACCGTGTCGTTACGACCCACTAATATAGTACCTGCCGTAGCAGACTTAAGACCTAGGAAGGTGTTACGAGCAGAGAAAGTGTCGCCTGAATTGTCGAAGTTACTGACGCCAAACTCCATTTGATACACAACTTCAAGGTCGTTATTGATTGCTTCAGTGCCTTTAACACCTAACCATGAGAAGTTGTTCTCAATGATAGTTCCTGACTTTTGGTTTTGAGTTGCGATACCCATATCAGAGTTAGTGATGGCAAGATCAGCACGGCCATAAAAATTAGGCCCATCAGCTAGTGCTGTAAAAGAAGTGGCGGCTAGTGCTGAAATAATAGTGGCAGACAGAACAGTTTTTTTCATTTTCATCTTCCTGTAGCGAATCGCTATTTTATAGTTGCAGGCTATCAATAATCGTCAGCCCTACTTTACGGGCTAACAAGAGTGAAGCTGTTATTTGTCGGATGAGATTTTTGCACGAAAATGAAATTTACGGGTGTGACAAAGGTCACGGTTTTTGGATCTTGTGTGATAGCTGCTAGCTATTTTTACCTTTGAAATACAGTAGTTTATACATACTTGTAACGCCGGTAATATTTCAGGTGTCTAGTGATATAGGTTTTCATTTGTTGGTTACAAATGTATCTGCTTGGGGTTTATTTTTTTAGGGTTTTATTCGCTTTTGAGATAAAATAATAACTAAGCTTTACTTTCTACATTTTACATTGAGTATCATTTTGAATAATCACACTTTGTCAGACGCTTACTTGAATCGCTTTGCTGGGATTGGCCGTTTATATGGGCAACAAGCCTTGAGCTTTTTTGCTCAGGCTCATGTAGTCGTAGTTGGGATCGGTGGTGTCGGCACATGGGTGGCAGAGTCTTTGGCTAGAAGCGGTATTGGCCAGATCACCCTTATCGATTTAGACGATATCTGTGTGACTAACACCAACAGACAATCTCACGCATTAAAAGACACCATAGGTGAGTCTAAAGTTGAAGTGATGGCTCAGCGCTTAAAACAGATTAACCCTGAGTGTATTGTGAATGAAGTGGAAGACTTTATTACACCAGAAAATTTGTCTGAATATTTTCAAGGTAATAAGCAGGGCGGCAATCTTGATTACGTGGTGGATTGCATCGACTCGGTTAAAGCCAAGACAGCCCTGATTGCTTGGTGTAAACGTCAAAAGTTACCTATTGTAACTGTAGGTGGAGCGGGAGGGCAGATGGATCCTACTCAGGTACAGGTTGCTGATTTAGCTAAGACCTATCAAGATCCGCTATTGGCTAAAGTACGCAACATGCTTAGGCGTGAGTATAACTTCTCTAAAAATGTAGCCCGTCGTTTTGCCATCGAAGCGGTATTTTCAACCGAACAGTTGGTATACCCGCAAGCTGACGGTACGGTATGTAATACAAAGGCTACAGCAGAAGGCAGTATGAGAATGGATTGTGCGTCAGGGTTTGGTGCCGTGACTGTGGTAACAGGTACCTTCGGATTTGTTGCCACTAGTCGTGTATTAACCAAGCTTGCCGCTAAGGCACAATAGATTTCTACAGACATAAATGGAGCTAAGTATAATAGTACTTAAGACTCTGTAACTCGAGAGGCGCTAATTCAGCGCCTTTTTTGTGCCCGTTGATTCAGAATTAGTTAGCTTCAGTGGAAATACTGGCATTATTATTGCTTTTATTTGCTTAGGAACAGAATTCTGACACTGGATACGGCTATGCAAAAAGTGGCTTTTAATACATCTTCTTTTAAAATGATCTCAGCTAAAAAGTTGGTTTTTACCAGTATGCTATGGCTAACATTAGCCTGTGCAGCGCTATTGCTCGCACCGCAAACACTGTTGGTGCAGTTAAGCCTTGATGAGCTATTACAAAACCATACTCATTTTATTGGGTTAGGCTTAATCATTGGTGCCGCTTATTTATTGACGCTACTGCTTAATTACTTTCTCGATGAAGCGATTAGCTACTTTAGTGATAAGCGTTCGGTTGAGGTGATAGAAGAGAAGGTTAAGCTACTCGATCCAATGGAGCGTGCTTTGCTAAGGGAGTTTTTTCTGCAAGGGGAAACTATTCTGACCTTACCAGAACAAGAGCCTGCAGTTAAAAGTTTGTCTAAGGCTGGAATCTTAGAGTATTTGGGTAACCAGCAGCATTATGCGATTCAGGGCTCTACCGCTGATTTTAAGATTTCAATGCGTGCAAGAGTTCACTTAAACCGTCAGGTACTCCGTTTTCCTGTTGGTGAGCCGAGCGCTGAAGAGATGAAAAACCTGATTAAGGCGCGCCCACACTTCGTCAATAACCTGGTCGCACCGAGAAAACACGCTGCCTAGAGAGTTATTTAGCATTCATCAACTTTGATAGTGGCTGTTTGTTTGGGCAAAAAAAGGGGGGCGAATAGCCCCCTGCATTAGAAAGAACATTGAAAACTAATTCTCGGGATCCGCAGACTTGGTATAGAACATCCACATCAGATAGGAAATGATGCCTATAGTGCTAAAGATAACTATCATTGAAAGCAAGCCTATTGGGTTGCCAAACATCAAATCTAACCAGAATGCCATTTGCGAAATCCTCTTTCTTTTTCTTAGTTCCCGATAACGATACGCCGAGGTGTAAGTACACTTTTTGATCTCAGTCAAAAACAGTGTCTGTTATTAATGAAATGAGGGTTTATTGTTAATAAACATGCTGTAGATCATGTTTTGCTAATTTTGAGTATTAATCGCAGTGCTAGTCAAAATAGTAATTTTGCACGGATAGTGAACGGGTAGACGTGCTTAAGCTTGAAAAATGGCCACTTGATACAAAGCTTGCCTCAAAGTACTTGCCATTCATCTGCTGGTAGGTATAATTCCGTTCACTTACTGAGGTCGAGCAGATTTACAGTGAGTGTTATTGATAATGCCTGAGTGGTGGAATTGGTAGACACGTCGGATTCAAAATCCGATTTCGAAAGAAGTGACGGTTCAAGTCCGTCCTCAGGTACCATTATCAACAAAGCAACCTGCCATCGAGCAGGTTTTTTTATGCCTTTTTTTTATGTCTAAAGTTTGGCTATGCTAGGCTTTCTCTAAGGCTTAGCATCACTTGCCGTGATAAGCCTACAGCACAGCAACCTTTCATCATCTTTTTTATACTGATTGGTATTAAAGTCTTCTTGTACGTTTAGCCAAAGTGTCATCTGATTCATTATGCGCTTATCAATGATAGTCAGGCGATTTCTTGGTTCAGTGCTATCGTTTTAGGCGCTAGAGGGATTGGTTGTGTGTAGGGGCGGGCGAGGAATGGATACCAACCTACAATTATACTCATAGGTTTGAATTAATCTAAGTGTACTGAACACGTCTTGGCAATGGGAACCCTTATAAAAGGTCTCAATTACAACGTAGTAAATATACCATGACGATGGGCTAGGCTGATTAAATGAATTCGATTACGGGCGCCCAGTAGATCGCGAGCTCTATCAATATGATAATTAACCCCTCTTTCTGTAATGTGAAGTTGTTTAGCAATTTCACGACTACTTGCACCGTCGGCTGTTAATTTTAAAATTTCAATACAAGGCTTAGATAACACGGCATAATTCGTAATTGGATTCAGTGTGTTCATATGCTCTTGAGTCAGCTCTCGACAAAACTGTTTTAAGATTGGTTTGATCCAATCGGAGTCATGTTGAAGCGTATCGGTCAATGCTATTTCACTAGACTTGGAAAACCCTTTAAAAAATCCAGAATAATTATTGTGTAAATCAATAGTGTAACTAAAGCTAGATTGTGCATTTAGGCGTTGCAACTGTTGTTTTACGGCTTGCTGACAGCGTAAGTTTATGTGGCTTAACGGCCAAACCAAGGGGTCACTTTCACAACACGGCTTCTGGTTGATAAAAGTACGATCATACGCGCTGAATCGTTCATGATAAAGCTCCCTAAAACGAAGTACTGCATCACTGCTGACTGCAAGCGTACGCATATTCTTAATGTTGCCTAACTTTTTAATTAATAATTTTTCACGCAGCGCATTAGTTGGGACTAAAGAAAAATAAAAATGCGTTAATTGTAGTGGCGCTATTTTATGTAAGAGTTCTTGGCTAAGCTCTGTTGGGATCATGATTGTCATACAAACCTAAATAGGGGGGAGTTCCCCCCTCTAAGAAATAACTAAATACTATTTTAAAGCTGGGTCAACATGGCAGGTTAAGCATGACTCAGGTTCTTTAAAGTTTGTGTACTGACCTGTGTAATCCTTGCGATTACTATAAGCGTCACCATGAAGCTTCATTGTCTTAGCATGACAGAATCCACAAGTCATCACTTCCCCGTGACTATCAGGTGCACCGTTGTTGCCATGACACTCAGCACAACCCCAAGGAGTCATATCTTCTAGAATATGACCGTTGCCAGATTCAACGTTATGACAGCTTGTACAATCTGGTTGTTGCCAACCAAAGTGGCTATCAGTTAATGGCTCTTTAGCTTTACTGATATCGATAACATTTGATAAGTCAATCATATCTTTTGCATCAACATCACAACCAGATTTAGCTGGTGTACCGTAGCTAGCGCTACCGAAAGCTGCACCAAGATAGTTGATGTATTCTACGTTATACATCACCATCGCATCACCCGTTAGATGTGGGTCATTGCCGCCGAACGGAGTATAACCTTGCATGTAAGCAAAGTTAGAACCATCAACTACATCTTCATGCTCTTCACCAAAGCCATAACCTTTAGCTCTGAAATAACATTGACCTTCAAACTCCATATCTACGCGATTAGAACACATTACGTAGTTATACAAGTTATGAGATTTGTTGGTGTTGTTGTAGTGCTTACGCTCACCAGTATGATGAACAAATCCACAGGCGCCATTATTGGTATAACGTTGATTAATAATGGTGCCATTTGAGTCTACACCATTAAACTCAATGGCAGTTGCTACATAACCTTGAACGTTTGCATTAGTTGAAAGCTTAGGCCAGTAGCTCCACTGGATATTCAAGCCTTTATCTTTCCAAGCATCTTGCAATGATAACCAAGCGTCAAGCTCTGTGATTACGCCCTCTTTGTACAGGTCAGGTCTAAGGTTATTCGGCTTAACTTCGATGTTGTGGAACTCGGCTCTAACCCCTTTATTAAAGATACCATCAATAATTTGGCCTGGCTTAAAGTCAATTACGATTTCAGGAATAATTGTCTTGCCACCGTTCTTGTCGAATCGCTCCATTTCTGTTTGGTACTTGATTTCACGGATTTCCATTTCAGCGGGTTGCGCCTGAATGAAAAGAACGCTCATATCATTCTTAACAGGGAAGAGGTCGGCACGATGATAAATCTCTTCTTCTTTATAGATGAAATCTACCGCATCACCTGTCACATCACCGTCTTCATCTGTCTCTGGCCTGATTTCCCAGATATCAACACCGATAAGCATTTTGAAACCAGCGTCATCGTTCTTATACTTTTCTGGCTGTAGCATTTCAGGTAGACCATCATACTTAACGCCATCTTTAGTGATAGATCTAACCCAGTGAGTTTCTAGCTTAGCATCCCATTCGGTTTCAACATCAAAACCATATTTCTCACCAGCGTAAAGCAGCAAGTCAACGAAAGACCCCCTACCTTCAACAAAAACATCATCACGCAGAGCTTTTAGCTTTACATCCTTCATGTTGATGTCCATTGGTTCGATAATCCATTTGAAATCATCTTCAAATAGCGAGCCATAAGTCGTGTCGTAAGCACCTTTAGTAGCAGCTCTACTTGCTTTTTCTTCAGCAGTCCAAGCACGCTCAGCGATTGCGAATCGAATGTTTGAGTAAACTTTCTTCTCTTCTTCTGCTGGTGCGCCGAAAACATTTGCAGGAAGTTGTTGGGATGGTGGATCAATAGGTGGGGGCGTTGTTGGGCCATCATTATTATCGCTGCCACAACCACTAAGAGTGTACGCAAGCGCCGTAGCACTAAGCCAGTAAAGTGAACGTTTCATCATTATTCCTTATTATATCCCATTAATGGGGTTTGCAGTCTAAGGGTGATTGAGGTGGTAAACGCTGGGATATTTAACAGTAGATAATACCGCTGTGATCTGTATTTTGTTCTAGGCCACAAATGAAGCACTTATGTTATTCCGCCATGATATTATTTAGGCTTTAATAATAAATTTTATGCTTATAAAAAAGGGAGGAGTAAGTTAGATAATAAGTCGCTTACTCTTCTGACAAAAGCAGCTTCCTGTAGGTACTGGCGGTGGGTAACCCTACTTAAGTGTTTAAAAAAGCTGTTACAACTTAAGTTCGCTCTAAAATGCAATATTCAACAAGGAAACCTGCCATCGAGCAGCTTGATTATGGTTGAAATGCTTTCTTCCGCTGATGGTATTTAAAAGCCGTATTTTTACGCTAATTAAAACAGCAGTGGATAAAAGCTTAATCACTTATTTATGTTGTAAAGTTGTTATTGGTAAGCCTTTCTTGCTAAGGCGCTTAATATGGATTAAATATTCGAATTAAAGTGCAGAGATTCATTTCTGTTAGTTTGATTTTGTAGGCAAACCCTTACATTGTTGATTGTCGTTCCTTAGGTTGTAAATATATAATTAACACATTAATCATAATGTTATTGCTTTAATGAGTGAAATTTGAATCTTAATGAATTAATTTATTTTGAGTCTGTATTTAGAACAGGCTCGATAAAATATGCCGCTAAAGAGTTAGGAGTGTCAATTGCTACTGTTTCACGTGCTATTTCGTCTTTAGAGCTTGCTTTGGGCTATCAGCTATTTCAAAAAGATGGTGCTAAGTTTCATGTGGCTAAAAACGCAGTTGATCTATACCAGCGTGTCATTAATCCTGTTGCTGAATTGAACCTAATTTCTAGAGAGGTTAGCTCAAATAGTAGCTTTAGAATTGTGGCTCCACCTTTCTTATCTTATAAAACTTTTAGTCACATTCCGGGCAGGTTTGAGTCGTACTTTAAGCAACAACTCGTTATTGAATATAGTCACAATATTCAATCGAGAGTTCGAGCCTATGCCGATCTACGATTAGGCCATCTAGATCTATTTATTGATCTTAAGTCTGCCGATGAGTTCTTATTAAAATCGACTCAAATCCTTAGCGATAACCTTTGCTTATTTCGTTGTAAAAGCCATCAGGAGCCCTCTGAAGTTGCAACTAGAGCCGCAAACTACAAGTACGCTAAGTTGAAGTGGCTTGCTACAGAGCCTCACTTGTTTGTAGAGTACTTAACAAGTCAAGAATTAGCCGCTGCTGTGATATGTTTAGATAGTTATTCAGACTATCTGGATATCATTGAGTCAGACGATAATCTCAGAGGGCTTAACTTTAGCCGTGCTGTTGATACAAGGCGCTTTAACATTGAACCGATTTGTTCAGATGTAAATGTACAGCTTTATTCAATCATGAATAAAGAGCTCATTTTATCCTCCGGTGAGCAAAGGCAGTGGTTATTTAATGAATTTAACGCCATTGATGACTGGGTATTTAAGTTGTAACAGTTTGCTGGTTACTAAGTATTGTTTGTTGAAGTTTGTTATTGTTTGCACTGTTTTTAAACGGCCTTTAACATTCTGGATATGCTGGCAGGTCTTGATATTGACTACGTTATAAATCTTAATAGTGAAACATGATGTTTCACTATTATTCTGTTTTTCTTTAGATTAAATTAATTTACATTCCATTAAAAAGTATACCGATTCTTTTCTTAGTTTTACTTTATCTTAAAGCTGCAAGTTAAGCGCCTGTTATAAAGCTGAAATTTATAACCTGAAAGTAGCTTGTTTTTTAGGAACAGTAGTCGGTATTGTTTAGGATGTAATAATGTTAAATTCAGCGCTCAGACTCCCCAGTACAACTTCTATCTTTAAAAGAATCAAACTCATTTTTTTAGCATTCGTTATTACCCTGTTTGGTTGTAGCGAGAGTGATGAGGTATTGCTTCCCGATCTAGGTAAACCCGATACTATTTATTTAGCCAGTTTTGCTGAAGAGATGACTAAGGGGCAAACATTAACACTCGATATATCTCCTTATGTAATGAGTAAAGCCGAGTGGAGTTTGGCTGGCGTGACGGATCCTGAAGGCTTAGTGAGTATTCAAGAGCTATCAGGCACCAAGGTGACATTTAAAGCCGATTACTCAGGTATTACTCAGTTGGAATATGAAGTTGTTAGTCAGGGGCAATCTTATCAAGCTGATATTTTACTGGGGATCCAGGATATTGCTGCCTCAAACTCTGCTCCAATCGCTGAGCTTGTATCGCGCAGTTTATTGAGTGATGGCACGCAAAGCATTGAGCTTAATGAGGTGATCTATGATGCCGATGGCGACGAGTTAACCATCATTGAGTTATCACAAACTGCGGAGCGATTTTCACTTGTAGGCACCTCACTTATCTATAAACCAAATGGTTTTGTCGGCAGCGATTTTGCTATGTATGGCGTCGTAGATGGAAGAGGTGGTGTCACAGTCGGTCAAGTTGTAATGACGGTTTCTGATGCCTCGCCTACAGAGCCAAACCAAATCCCCGTAGCGCTTAATCATAAGACCTCGGTAATGCAGGGAGATAAACTGGCCATAGATGTAAGTGAGCTTATATCCGATCCCGACGGTGATAGCTTGAAATTGGTGGACTTAAGAGCGACTTCTGGGCGTGCGGTATTGTCAGAAATAACAGCTAATACTATTCAGTATGATGCTAGTTCGTTTACTGGAGAAGATAGCTTTCTGTATGTTGTGTCCGATAAAAAAGGCGGCTATGCGGCGGCTGAAATTAGCATCTATGTAGAGCCTTTACCTATTCCTGTTCCTTTATCACTAACGCCACTCGTTTTTGACTTTACCGTTGGCGAGGCTAGGACGATTGCTATCGACTCAGCGGTAACATCTGGGCTGGATTGGGCTATTAGCAGTATTGGAGATACAAGTGGCTTGGTGTCGCTCAGTACTGTTACACAAAATACCGTTACGATTGAAGCGCTAACCTCAGGTGTTGCTGTACTCGAGTTTTCAGTAAAAACGGCTAATGAAGAGAAATCCAGTCAGATAATAGTAGCCATAAGTGAGAGCGAGAATACGCCTCCAGAGGCTTCAAATATCGCTAAAACAACAAATAGTGAAACTCCCTTTAATTTAGACCTTACTACGCTGATATCAGATAGTGATGGTGACGTTTTGACTATATCCTCCGATTTATACCAGCTAAGCAATCGTTTTAGCTTAAATGGCTCGGTGTTAACTTATGCTCCAGCAGGCTTTATTGGTGTTGAATCTGCGACCTACATAGTGAGTGATGAACAAGGAGGTTACGCTGCAGCCTTGGTGGTGGTTAATTCACTCGATGCAAGCCCTGAATTACCTAATAACCCGCCAACGGCAACAGACTTAAACTTTAGCACCAACAGTAAAACTCCAATTACACTCGATCTATCGAATGCCATTGCTGATGCCGATAATGATGAGCTTGTCATTAACGTTTACGCCAGTAATGGTCGGGCAGTCGTAGATGACTTAAATGTGACCTATTCACCCAATGAGTTTTGGGGAGTCGATGAGGTTATCTACGTGGTCAGCGATCGTAAAGGGGGCTTCGCACTAGGTACGATCGTCTTCACGGTTTCAGATGCTAGGCCGGTAAACACAGTGCCAACAGCAAACAGCCATGTTGTAAATTTAAGCCTTAAAGAAGTACTGGCGCAGCCTGAACGTCTAATCGATATTAGTGGGCTTGTAGACGATACTGATAATGATCCCATCGCGCTAACTCGTGTAATGGCTGCTATTAACCCGGTTCGAATTGAAGCGCCATTACTGATTAAGTACACAGCCTCTGAACTACTGGCGTCAGATAAGTTTACCTATGTGATTGAAGATGGTAAGGGCGGGGTGGCGCAAAATATTATTGAAATTAATATTGTTAATAGTGCGCCAATCGCTGAAGCCGCTGCATTGTCTATTGATCCATTCGATGTGAGCACTCCAAGTATCACAATTGATCTTAGCGATGTTGCTTATACCTCAGATCCAGACGGTGACAGTCTCGAACTCACTTATGTGGGCAAAGTAATTGCGCCAGCAACTTTGGCACAAGACGGAATGAGGCTGACCTATGAGCCTAACGGTGCCGAGCAAACTGAAACTATCACCTACACAGTTTCTGATGGCATGAAAAGCAGCAGTAATGTGATCAGTATTATTTCGGCTTCAGATACAAGTTTAACCGCGACGAGTGTTCGTCTGCCTAGGCTAGAGATGGACTCAGTCAAGGTTCCGGTGGATCTGACTCATTATGTGACAAATAGTAGCGGCAGAGCCGTGTTTATCGAGCGTATTTTTGGTACTCGTTTAGGCACTGTTGAGTTTGAGCCGGGCTCAATGTTATTTACTTATCAGCCAAATGATATCAGTTATGGTGTGGATACTTTTTACTATTTAGTGGCAGACCATGAAGGTCATCAGGTACAAGAAAGTGTCACCGTTGAAATTACTGCGCCGGCTAAGCCAGAGATTACCGAGCTTACTCTTGCTTACTCGGGGCCAATCACTGCAACCATGACTTGTGTTGATTGTGAGCACCCAACTAAAACCGACTATCAGTTTGAAGTAGCCGGTTTGCCGGTATCGACACCATCAAACGTACTTAACCCAGCGATCCACCAAATCGAGCAAAATATTGGTGTGCTGGTCACCGCCAAAAACCGTTACTGCACCGCCAACAGTCAAGGTATAGGCGGCGGCAATGCTTGTAAGGTTTCTCAAGAAAAAGTGGTGATTAAGGCTGATTATTTAGATCGGGTTTATTCCAATGACTATGCGTTTGCGGCATTAAAAACCGATGGAACCGTTGTGGCGTGGGGGGAGGAACGTAAAGGTGGTGATAGTAGCGCTGCTGACTCAAAGCTATTTGATATAAAAAAAATCTCTGCAACGTCCGGCGCGTTCGCTGCTTTAAAGAATGATAAAACCGTTGTGACTTGGGGAGCAAGTGGGGATGGTGGAGATAGTCTAGCCATTGAGCATTTACTTAACGATGTGCAAAGCCTGCACCCTATTTTATTTGCTTTTACCGCATTAAAAACTGACGGCAGCCTAGTGGTGTGGGGAGATGCACAATTTGGCGGCGACCCAAGCGCAGTAAAAGATGAGCTATATAATATTACCCAAGTATATGGCTCTAAACATGACTTTGCAGTGTTAAGAGCTGACGGCAAAGTATTTTCTTGGGGAAGTATAGTTGATGATGAACATAGCTCTAGTTTTCCGACTGGGCTATCCAATGTTAAAGAGATATTTTCTAATGCGTACGCATTTGCTGCGCTAAAGAAAGATCGCACAGTCGTAGCATGGGGTGGAAAAAATGACGGTGGAGTAATCCCTAATGGTTCTATGGGGACAGATGATGTGCAGAGTTTATTGATCAATGTTGAGCATATTTATTCAAACTCTAGAGCTTTTGCTGCGTTAAAGGAGGATCAGACTCTAGTGGTTTGGGGCGGATACGGTGGAGATAATAGAGATGTTGCAGGGTTAGCTGATATTACAAATGTTTTTAGTAATGATGAATCGTTCGTCGCTATTGATTCTCATGGCAATGCATTTACATGGGGGCATGATTTCAATGGTGGTAATAGTGATGAAGTTGCGGAGCAACTTGTCAATATTGAGACTGTTTTCTCAACTAAAACAGCTTATGCTGCTCTCAAAAAAGACGGCACAGTTGTGACTTGGGGGAACCCGTTTAATGGTGGTTACAGCAAGCCTATAGCTTCAAAATTAACTGACGTAAAAACTATTTACTCAACGCATAAAGCCTTTGCAGCATTAAAAAATGACGGAACAGTAGTGACATGGGGCGATGCTGCAAGAGGTGGGTATATAAGTAATGAAGAGTTAGCAGCTAAGCTGACCGACGTGAGAAGCATCTACTCGACAGGCAGCGCGTTTATTGCCCTTAAAGGCAATGGCGATATGGTGACATGGGGCGATCCGAATAATGGCGGGGATAGCGCTGAAGCCCAAGCCAAGATGCTTTCTCAAACCGTGCTTTACGATAGCCTTAATCCTAATTGATATTTGCCCTTGGCCTGCGTCGTTACGTAGGCCATTAAGGTCTGGAAATAGATCAATAATGAAAAACATATCAAGAATCGAATTGAACACTAACTTTAACGCTAAGTTGAAAGCCAAATTGAAAGCGAAGTTGAAAATCCTAACGCCAATTATGCTATCTCTGTTGGGCGTTCATTCTGGAGTACTGGCAAGCGAAGCGCTAGCTCCTTCTGCCTCAGAAAATCAAGTAGCATTCGATGGTTATTTCTATATCGGTGCAAAAGCCGGTTATAGCAACATGGAAAATAGTTGCCACTCAAGTTATCAAGACTGTGATATTTCTGCACTAGGTTACGGTATTTTTAGCGGCTACCAATTTACACCTTCGTTGGCGTTAGAAGTTGGGGCAACCGACTACCAAGACTACGATGCTTTTTATGCTGGCCATGATGTGAGTGCCGATATCATGGGGTATGACGCTGCTTTAAAGTTATCACTTCCAATTACTGATGCTGGGCTCGATGCCTATCTAAAAGCGGGTGTCAGCTATATGGATATTACTCGTACTAGCTCCTTAACGTTAGCTGATGCCAGTGGCGCCACGCCATTAGGCGCTGTAGGGCTTGAGTATCAAGTGTCATCATCGGTTGCATTAAGGCTGGAATATCAATATCTAGCCGATGTCGGTGGAAGCCAAGGACATTTCACATCGATAGGGGTTAACTACCGCTTTGGTCGGGCTGCAAAGCCTCAAGAATACATCCGAGAGTCACATATTAGCTCAAGTACCGTGTCTGTGATTAATAAACCCGTTGTAGAGCTGACACCTCATCAACAGCAGGTAGTGGCGCTATTATTTTCTTTTGATAGTAGCAAAATCGATGACAGTGCTAAGCGCCAGTTAGACAGTTTCGTCAGCGCATTGAAACAATACCCAGAAGTGAGAGCTGTAATAACTGGGCATACAGACTCTGTTGGTGCTCAAAGCTATAACTTAGCATTGTCAAAATCACGTGCTACCGCTATTACTGACTATTTGATTGAGCAAGGTGTGGCTCAAAGTCGGATAGATAGTGATGGGGTTGGTGAAGCTGAACCTATTGCGACCAATGCCTCCTCTGAAGGTCGGCTGCAAAACCGGCGGGTAGAGATCTTATTTTAAGGATGATAAATGAAAGCCGGCTTATGCCGGTTTTTTTATGCCTTTCGTTTGTCTTGAATATTAGAGTTATGCGTTTTTCTAATGTAAATCTAATGTTTATAAAAGTTTATCTTGAGTGAAAATCAGTTGAGTTGCTGATTTTTGGTTGTAGAATTGTTGCTGGTTGAGGGTGTTATATCGTAAGCCGCATGTATAAAAGGACATTTATAAAAGGACATTTGAATGAAGTTGATAAAAAGGATGATTGCAGGCGTAAGCGTTGCAATGCTCAGCTGTAGTGCTTTGGCGATCTCTGTGGAAGATCTTTCTAAGCATCGAGAATTTTACAATGTAAAAATCTCGCCCGATGGTAAACATCTTGCCGTATTGGTTAATGATGAAGGGCGTAAAACATTAACCTTCTTGGAAACGGAATCCTTCGAAGTGACTTATACCCTTAAAGGTGGGGATCGCGATCAGGCTGGAGATTACTTTTGGGTTAACGATGAGCGAGTGATTGTTCAGGTAGAGCAGGTGCGAGGCGCATTAGAGCAGCCATTGAGTTTTGGCGAAATTTTTGCTGTGAACTATGATGGCCGTAAGCGCAAAATGATTTTTGGGTATCGCTCTAAAGGTGGAGTGGTGCTTGCTGGTTATGCTGGATTTTTACTGGATAACCTAAAGGATGACGAAAAGCATATTTTGATCCGTAAGCAGCTTATGGAGAGACGCAGCGATACTCGCCCTTCTGTGGTAAAGCTAAATGTTTATAACGGCAAAGAAAAAAGGGTTAAAAAGGCTCCAATTTCTTATAGTCAGTTTTTAGTCGATAATGACGGGAACCCAAGGTTTGTTGCCGGAGTCGATAAAGACTATAACACTAAGCTCTTTTACTCAAAGGGTAAGAATCAAGACTGGCAGCCCTTTGGTGATGAGTTTGAGGGAGAGTTTTTTCCCGTTAGGTTCACTCAAGACAACCAAGGTGTTTATGCACTAAAAAGTGTCAATGGTGAACCTAAAGGCCTGTATAAATATGATCTAGCTAGCGGTAAAGAATCATTGCTATATCAAAGCGAGATAGCAGACCCAACCTACCCGATCTCTTCTAGCCTTAATGGGGTTTATGGTCTTCGAATGGATGAAGACTACCCAACTTACCTTTTTATTGAATCTGACTTACAAGAAGCCAAATTACATAAGGCATTGGTCGGTGCCTTTAATGGCGATAGCGTGGCAATTACCAGTATGACACGTGATCGTCGTTTGGCTGTGGTTCATGTTTCTGGCGATAGAAATCCCGGTGAGTTTTATCTGTTTGATACTGAAAATATGAGCGCCAAGTTCTTGTTAAGTAGTGCTAAGTGGATTGATAAAAAGCAGCTCGCAGCAACAGAGCCATTTCGAATAAAAACGCCAGATGGGCTAGTGCTGAATGGTTTATTGACTCTGCCAGTCGGTAAAAGTGAAAATTTACCTACAGTAGTGTTACCACATGGCGGCCCACACGCCCGCGATTATTGGGGTTATAATTCTCATGTTCAACTGTTAGCAAATGCAGGTTATGCGGTGGTACAGGTGAACTTTAGAGGTTCAACTGGCTATGGCAAAAACTTTGAAAAGGCAGGCTATGGACATTGGGGCACAAAAATCCAAGATGATATTTTATTAGCGACTAAATATGCTATTCAGCAAGGCGTTTCTGATAAAAACAGAGTCTGTGTATTTGGCGCAAGCTTTGGTGGTTACTCGGCCCTGCAAAGCGCCATACGCAAGCCAGACGCCTTTAAGTGTGCCATCGGTTATGTGGGAGTGTATGACTTAGAGATGCTTTATACCGAAGGGGATATTAAGGGACATACTTGGGGCGATGCCTATTTAGATGAGACCTTAGGTAAAGATAAAGCTGAGCTGATAGCCCAGTCTCCGGTACATAACTTAGATAAACTCAAAGCCCCGGTACTTATCATACATGGTGAAGATGACCAACGTGCTCACTTTGAACATGCGCTAGCCTTAAAGGAAGCGATGGATAAAAAAGGCCACTCTTATGAATGGTTAGTGAAAGAGAAAGAAGGTCATGGCTTTTATAACGAAGCCAACATATTAGAAGCTAACGAGCGGATTTTAAGCTTTTTAGATAAGCATATTGGTGATTAGTCTGACTTTAGTTTAGATATTCAGCTCTGTAAATCAGCTCTGTAAATCAGCTCTGTAAATCAGCTCAGTTAACTGCGACTAGCTAACAGGGGGGGGAGAATAAAGGGGCACATATAGTGTGCCCCTTTTGATGTTTTAACCGCAATTACCGTCTTTAGAGTAGTGGTTTAGATTGCCAATTAGACGGGCTGTTTAGCTCTTTAAGATCTCTAGCGGTAGCGCTAGCATTTCATCGCCGCTGCCAGCGAAATACCAGATGATGCCAATCAGCGCCGCCACGGTAACGAAATACCACACAGTAGAAAATATCTGGCCGTATCTATCGAGTGGCAACAGATGACTCTGATGGCGGGTTTTCCATTCGAACACGATTTCAGCGCTACCAATAAGTAGCAAGAAACCGAGTAAGGCGAGTCCGAGAGAGTAGCTGATGTAAACACCTACTGCCGCGCCAAGAATACAGGCGACTAACCCCATCTTACTGTTCATCGAAAAGCTAATACTCTTGAGGATATGACCGCCATCAAGCGGCAGAATCGGCAGGAGATTAAACAGATTCAGCAGAGCGTTGAAGGTGGCTAAGCCGGCAAAGAAAATATTTCCGGTGATCCAGTAGGCTGCAAGCGATGCGATTGACATAAATAGGCCAAAGGTCGGGCCCATAATGGAGATCACCACATCTTGCCAGCGGGTATTAATCTTCTCATCGCTCAAGGCGAGGCCACCCATAAATGGGATCAGATAAATGCCTTTGGTTTTCATGCCAAAATATTTCATCGCACGAATGTGGCCATACTCATGGAATACCAAACAAGCGATAAGTGCCAATGCGAACTGAAATGAAAATAACCAAGAGTAGGCCGCGACACTGGCACCAGCAAGCAGCACCTTAATCACTTTGGCACTTTTCAGTAGCTTAAAACCTAAAGAGGCCAAACCCACCACGCTAAATTGCTTCTTCTCTGGGATAGGCGTTGTTGGCGTCTGTCTTTCGATATCTTTGGTAGTGCGTTGGCCTGTCGTTATGACTTCATCATCTTTGAGCAGGCGGTAATCAATAATAAAGGGTTGCCATTGCAGATCGGTCTCTAGGGTGATCTTAATGGTCTTTAGCGGCGGAAGTTCTGCGTCTGCAGCTTGCGCTAAAGCAGGATCTTGAATCGATAACTCAAAATCATGGCTCTTAAGGCCTTCATTATCTGGGCTAGCCTGAATGACGGAGACTAAGCTGTCGCCCCAAAATAGTTGTTGCCAGCCTGCAAGAGAGCCCTCTAAGCGTAAGGGTTTGCCAAGGCAATCGATCTTCAATAATTCCACGTGATAACTCAAAGGGTAAAAGTGAGCTAATTATGCCGTGAATGCCTTGTGCAAGGAAAGCCAGAAGCGCTTGAAAGCAGCCTAATTATCCTGAAAAAGGGTGTAATCAATCGCTAACGGCTGTAATCGAAGCTGATCTCTTGGTTAATATTTCTGATCTGACAGGGGCCGTGCTCCCTTTGGGTGCGCTGAAATGCGGTTCCTATATGGAGCTCAACATTAGAGAAAACATGTTTGAGCGCATTAATACCGTAGTGTTTATAGTAACCATCAATTTCCTGCTTTAAAGACTCAAACTCAAGCTCTTCTTGGGTACGGAGCATCGCCGTTCGGCGCTTCTCATCTAGCATGACTTTCACTTGCTCAACCATCATCGCATCTGCTTGCCACTGTTCTTTAGGTGGCAGTTTTCTGAGTTGAGCTTCGATATTTAGACCGGCAACGACCATGGACTTAATGCTTTGGTCTAGCTGCTTGAGTTGTTGTTTTAACTCAGCCAGCTCCATGGCGCAATAAAGTTCGGTTTTAGTATCAGCTGTGGCGCCGATAGCGACAGCCTTAATGCCTTTGTTGGCTTCTGCTTTACCGCCAACGAGGTCGCCTCGACGAGCGCTGCCATCACTGACGATTAATTGTTGCTGTGTCTGTGTGTGACTATGCAAAAGCTGTTTAGTCACTAAGATATTACCCTTAGATTTAAGTTGAGAATACTGCACGAACTGCGCACTGATCTGCCCTTGTGCGTGTAACTTAGTCGATAGGCTAAGATCTTTTAACTGGCGTCCAATGACCCCTTTACTGACGGTAATGTCACCTTTGGCCTCAAGGGTGGCGGAATCGACAAAGCCCATCACAGTGATATCACCTTGGCTTTTAACGACCATGCCTTCACCCACATCGCCAGTGATCAACACGCTGCCTTTAAAATCAACATGACCATAGCCCACATCGACGTTCTTTATTTGCAAAACATCATCAACCTGCATTCCCGATGGCGTTTCTACTGGTTGACCTGCCACCGTTGCGATGAGCTGATTGGGATTATGTGCCGAAAATTCGGTGCCGTTACCTGCGGTGAACTTAAGATCTTTTCCCGGCTTTGCGATAAGCGTTTCGCCATAGACGTTATAGCCGTTGACGCCTTGAGTCGCGGGGTGCTTTTCAATCAGTAAGTTGCCAGGTTTAACCATGATTACAGCACCAAGATTACGCATATCGACCGTGCCATCGCTATTCTTTTGCGGCTGCAATAATCGCTCCCTTGCCAGGGATACTTTTCTCTCAAGCTTGGCTGGTGTGCCATTCACTGCTGCGCGGCCATTGGCGATGACATTGTGGCATTTTGCGCCGGGTGACAGGGTGGAAAATTGGGCTAGTAAGGCTTCTATTTTAGCTTTGCTCAGCCCCATGCTAATGCGCTGTAGCTTGAGATTTTGCAGTACATCTCTGAGGCCTAAATCTTTGCCTCCAAAGGCAGCGGTCAACACCATCGTCGCTTGCATCTTGTCGCTAGCGATCTCGAAGCTTATTTCGGCATCACGCCTTTCAGCTATTTCAAAAAACAGCTCAGTCTTGCCTTCATCTTGAGGATGCAGTTGGTTGACTTGAATAACGGCTTGAGTAATTACGGCGTGAAGGGGGCACAGACAAGAAAAATCTGGTAGCGCCATTAATTGCAGTAAGTCATCTTCAGTGATCGGCCCATGCAGATTGGGGATGATCTTTAATTCAGCTTTTTGGTTGTCTTGGCTAAACTCAATGAGCTCTGGGCGTAACATAAAAACCTCATCGTTTATTATTATTTTTATTAATATTGTTTTTATTGAAACTGTTCAGCGAGTATAACCACATAAGAGCTTGGTTAAAAAGTGTCTGTGATTAATTGTGTGAATATACCCAAACAACTTCAAGATACAGGATTCAGCATGTCGAGAAGTGACAGAGTTCAAGGCATGAAATTGTAGGGCTAGTTATTCTCGGCTCTGGCATCCTGCTTCGCCCTACCTTCTGCATCCATGCAGTCGTAATTCAATATTTCATAACACAGAAAAATGTTGCTTATCGCCATGCCCTACGGGAGTTCCCGTAGAATAACTGCACTGCGTTAGTGATATCGACAAGGGAAAAACCATTATCCTCAATCACTGCCTTGTTCAGCTACCCTACGGGAGCTCTGAAACGAGCATCTTGAGGTAGCTTGGGTATAAAAGGGGAGGTAAGAGCTCTAAGGCGTGAGCAATGTCATGCCTTAAAGCATATTTTACTGGGGCGTATTTTACGTTAGTTGCTTTAAATTAGTTACTTTAAAAAAGTTACTTTACGTTAGAGTAAATTTTGTATTTATTGTTTTCGGCCGCCACGTTTACTGAGCCGAAGTTTTCAGCAATGGTGTCAGAGTAGGGCAGGTGACGGTTGGCCACAATGTGGAAAATCCCTCTGGCTTTTAAGTTGCTAGCACTATCTTTCACGAAATTAGTCGCAATATTAGTGGTGCTTGCTAAGCCGTCGTGAAACGGTGGGTTTGAAATTATGCCGTCATAGCGCTGAGATGTTTGCGCTAAGCCATCGGATGCAAAGACCTTAGCTGTAAATTCATTGGCTGCTAATGTTAGCTCGCAAGAGGCTAGCGCCATGGCATTGATATCGACACACTCAAGCTTTAATTCAGGCTGAGCCTTGAGTAAAGCGGCGGCGATCACGCCTGAACCACAGCCAAAGTCGAGCACATTACCACTCATCTTAGGTAAATTGGCGAGTAGTAATTGCGTGCCTTCATCGAGCTTCTTCTCACTAAACACGCCGACCAAATTACAAATAGTTATTTGCCCTTGAGGAGTATCGAGTTGGTAGCGACTGAGCCAGTCCTTGAGTTTTAACTCTGGAGCAGGCGAATTTAGCTCACTGGTAAACACAATACAGTGGCGAGCATTATCGACTTTAAAGGCTTTATCAAAATAACTCGGCAGCTGCTTAGGAAGTGACTTAATTCCGCCTTTGTTTTCACCCACAACAACCAGTTGGCCTTGAGGTTTTAAGTGCTTGGCCGCGAGATTAAATAGATATGGTGCTAACGCCTTTGCTTTAGGGAAATAAACGATCACTGAGTCAAAAAGCTCATCGGTTGGCAGCTGATGGCCAAAATACAATTGAAGCTCTTTACTGGCATAAGGCTGCATCATCAGGTGGTGATGATAGTCTAATGCTAATCCACACACGCTGCTGGCGGTTGCTAACAACTCTTTTGGCAGGTGATCACTTTCATAATTGAGTACTAATACCGATTGGTCTTTGACTAAATCACTGTTTCTGAGGAGGACTTGCGAAGCGTTGGTTAGCATGTGTATTCAAGGTCGACTTTTAATTAGCTGCGATTATACCGTAACCGCTTGGGAATGCGAGTTTGATGGTTTTTTGTATCAAAAAGTGCGATGGGAGTTATGCTGTGAAGTGAAGTGAAGTGAAGTGAAGTGAAGCAAAAGTCTGACTCATAAACAAAAAACTATAACCACGAAGCGCTCACTTTGCTCGCTACACTGAGAGCTCGAAGAAAAGATCGAGGCTTTCCTTCGTGCTCTTCACATTCTTCGTGGTCAATTGTTATCTTTACAAGTCATCTCAAGAGCTTATTTCGCTTTAGGCAATAGGCTTATCATCTTGTCTGCGATATCGGTATTGTCTTGATTGCCCTTGAACAGATCGGCAGCTGGCCCCGCGGCAAACACTTGCACATCGACACCAGTGTGACCACTAGTCGTCCAGCCGGTAAAACTGCGGTTATCGATAAGCTGTTTTAAGGCGGTGTCTAATGTGACTTGTCCTTGCATACGAGCATTGCTAAGGCGCTGCAACTCTTCAGGTTTGATTTCAAAACCGAGTTTTTGGTTCACTAATGGCTGCCAATCGTCGGTGGCGATAGCAAGTTCTGCGATACTCGCAGGGCTGGCTTTGATGCCTTTGAGTAACGCGGTATCCCAAGCATATTCACCGTTGGCACCGATAGATAAGCCGCCGGTATTATGATCGGCGGTTACCAGCATTAAGGTGTCAGGGTTCGCGCGCACATACTGCTCGACCACTTCGATAGCATTGGCAAAACCGTGCATTTCAGCCATGGCCGTGGCGATATCATTATTGTGGCCAGCCCAATCGATAAGACTACCCTCAACCAGTAGCACAAAGCCGTTGTCATTTTGTGATAGTAGATCTAAGGCTTTTTGGGTCAGTAAACTTAACTGAGTCGAATCTTGTTGATCAATCACCCAAGGCATCTGCACCTCGGCAAATAGGCCTAAGGCCTTGCCTTGCGTCAAACTGTCGAGTTGACTCAGTTGGTTAATATGCTGGTAGCCTTTCGCGGTAAACTGCTTAAGCAGATCCTCTGGGAAGTACTTTTGGCCTCCGCCAAGCAGCACATCGGCATCGGATGTTAAGTAGCTCTGTGCTATATCATCGTAATTTCGACGGCTTTCGTTATGGGTAAGAAAGGCCGCTGGAGTGGCATGATTAACTTGAGCCGTTACGGCAACACCGGTAGCCATGCCGCGAGCTTTAGCCATCTGCATTATGGTCGTAAGTGGACGCTTATCTACATCGACTGAGATGGCGCCATTATAACTTTTTACGCCGGTTGCCAGAGCGGTAGCCGATGCGGCCGAGTCGGTAACATAGCCACTCTGCCTAGCCGGGTAGGTAGATGCCATGCCGACGAGCAGCCTATCAAAAACTGTTTGCTCAATCTCTTCGGTATCGGGGTTATTTTGGTAATAACGATAGGCGCTGGTGTAAGCTGGCCCCATACCGTCACCTATCATGATAACCATGTTTTTAGGGCGCGATGGAGCCTCATGAATATCGATGTTGGCCGATGCAAATAGTGGTAACACAACAAGGGCACTGAGTGCCCAAGTGTATGTTTTTCTCAAGTTCATGCCGAATCCTTTGGCTAAGCTGTTTTATTGATACGTGCTTCGATTGCATCCATTAGCATGCCAGTAATATCAACGTCGAATGCTGCTTCAATCTCTTTAATACAGGTTGGGCTGGTGACGTTGATCTCGGTAAGCTTGTCACCAATTACGTCTAGGCCAACAAAGATAAGACCACGTTTTTTTAGCTCAGGGCCAATCGTGCGGGCAATGTGCCAATCAGACTCAGATAGAGGTTGAGCAACACCACGGCCGCCAGCGGCTAAGTTGCCACGGGTTTCACCTTTTTGTGGGATACGGGCCAGCGAGTAAGGCACTGGCTCGCCATCAACCACTAGAATACGTTTGTCGCCGGCAGTAATATCAGGAATAAATGCCTGTGCCATTGCGTATTGGCTACCTTCTGCGGTCAAGGTTTCGATGATAACCCCTAGGTTTGGATCATCTTTTTTCACTCTAAAAATAGAGCTGCCACCCATGCCATCTAGCGGCTTAAGGATTATGTCACCTTTAGCTTGGTGGAAAGCGCGAATACGCTGCTCGTCACGGGTAACGATGGTTTCTGGTGTAAATTCAGAGAACCAAGCTGTAAACAGCTTTTCGTTAGCATCACGTAGACTTTGTGGCTTGTTTACGATTAACACGCCTTGCTCTTCAGCGCGTTCAAGCATATAGGTTGAATAGACGAATTCTGTATCGAACGGCGGATCCTTTCGCATCAAGATAACATCGATATCGGCAAGCGGAGTATCAACAGCTTCTTCTAGTTGGTACCACTCTAGCGGATCATTCTTAACGGTTAATGCGCGCATGGTGGCCATTGCTTGGCCGTTAACCATAGCAAGATCTTTCATTTCCATGTAGAACAGCTGATAACCACGAGACTGGGCAGCCATTAACATGGCAAAGCTAGAATCTTTCTTGATATTAATGTCGCTGATGGGATCCATCACGATGCCGAGTTTGATCATGGAGCGGTTTCCTTATCTTATATTCGTTTCAACGATAAATATGGGGGCATAAGCCCCCGTTTTCTAGCGTGTTACTAATAAATCTTCTACTTGGCAGCGGTAAAGCGTTTAGCCGATATCACCAAACTTTAGCTGCAAAGCACTAATGGTAGTAAGCGCAGCGGTTTCTGTGCGCAATACTCGTGGGCCAAGCAAAACATCGGTAAATTGGTGCTCTTCGGTCATGGCTATTTCAGGAGCGGATAAACCACCTTCTGGGCCAATAACCAGCCTGACTCGATTGTTCGGTAGTGTCAGCCCATTAACGCCGTGAGATGCGCGCGGATGCAGGTTAAGTTTTACGGCGTCAGAATCTTCTGCGCACCAATCACTAAGTTGCATAGCAGGGCGAATAATTGGTACCACACTGCGGCCAGACTGCTCACAGGCGCTAATGACAATCTTTTGCCACTGCTGAATTTTTTTCTCTAAACGCTCGCCAGTTAATTTGACGCCACAGCGCTCTGAAAACAATGGCGTAATAGTGTTTACGCCAAGCTCAACTGACTTTTGAATGGTGAAATCCATTCTGTCGCCGCGTGAAATCACCTGACCTAAATGTAGGTTTAGTGGCGATTCACTATTATTGACCTCACAAGAGAGGACCTTAACTTCGACGTTTTTCTTGTTGGCACTAATAATTTCAGCAAGATAATCATTGCCGTCACCATTGAACAAGCTAACCTGCTCACCTGAAGACATTCTTAATACGCGGCCAACATGACCTGCCGCTTCATCATCTAATGCGACCGATTGGCCGACAACTAATGTTGATTGTTGATAGATTCTTGGCACTCTCATGATGTTGCTCGCCTTATTCTGCGTATGTTTTTGAGTCGGTTAAGCCTCGGCACTGAGCTTGTACAAACTCATTGTGATTGCCTTGTACTTTGGCTATTTCGCTATCGCGTCGACATTCAATAGTATCAACTGGGTGGGTTTTATCCCATGCTTTAAATAACTTTAATTGGCTACCCGATATTTTCAAACCATATGTTTTTTGCATGTAAAAATAGGTGCGCGCAATTTGGCCGCGGCTATGTGCTGGTGGTTGAACCTTGCGGCCTTTAAAATCAACGCTGACTTGGCATTGACCATATTGAGTCGGTTTGGCATTCCATTGACTAAAACGGTAGTTACTGCGATCGCCGTTAACTTCGCCAATTGCAGGTACTAGGTTGTGTAAGTCAGATTCCATCTTCTTAAAAGTGCGGTCTTTACGGCCACAATTTTTGCGTCCGCCTTCTTGCCAGCATAGTAGCTGGTGGCCAAATTCCCATGCAGGAACCACATGTTCCCATTCGATGCGTGATGCACGCACTTTTTGCTTACGTATTTCATAGCCGCAAGTATCAAGTTCTGGGACCCACTTCTTACCTTTAACCGTGATATCACAGCCACAATAAAAACTAGTTTTAGGCAGATGGTTGAGATAGATCTTCCGAATATTTTTTTTCGCTTGGTTGAAGCTTTTAGCGTGACCAGTGGAAGCATAAGTTGTTTGAGGTGACAGCCACAGCAGGCCGAGTGCTACTATGAGCACTTTGATAAATGACATCTAAAAAAATCCCTAAAAAATATCGCAATGACGAAACGTTTGTTCGTTTGGGCGGGATTGTAAGTGAGCCGCAGTTTTGTCGCAATGCAAGATTTGATGCGATCAAATATTCAAACGCTATCGGCCTAGTGACTTAGCTATTGATTACATAGCTAGCCGATAATTGGCTCAGAGGTGAGTTGCTGGCCGCACCTGCGGCAGCGGTACTGGGTTTCACCTCGTACCACCTTGTTATGGCGACGAATGCTGAGATTAACCGGGCCACACTGGCAGAAATACTCGAAGGTTTTGCCCTCGACAGATCGAGTATCGAAGCTGTGGGTAGTACGCGGTACACGCCCATAAAGGTGTTGCATTAAGTACTGCCACTCTCTGCCATGGGGCTTGACGCGGCCATAGATTTGGAAGGCTATCAAATGGCAGATCTCATGAGGGATGACATCGTCTAAGAAGGCTTGCTGATTATCGTTAAGTAGCTTGGGGTTAAAGCGCAGCTTATTGAGCTGTAGGTGGGCAGTACCAGCACTCTTGCCACGCAGCATAAAACCGACCTCGGGTCTTGGAAAGTGTTTACCCAGTTTAGATTCCGCGACTTGATAGCAATCTTCAACCTGCTGTGCCACCTGCTGATGCAGCGGATCCGCAAACTTCATTACAGGCTGGATCTGCAAAGGGGCTTTTGACGACTCTTTGCTCTGTAAGGATTTGAAAGGATTAAGCGATTTGAACATTAACTCTCACTACTGCAATAACAATGGGATATAAATGATTAGATGTAAAAGCAGGGGCTAAAACATAGCGTATAACGGCTTTAACCTAGCTATTTTAACCGAGGCGGCTAATGCAGACCAGCACTACATCTATCTGTCACTCGCCGCTATAGAAAGCTTCTTGGGTTCAATGTAACGGCAGTTAACAGTGCTAAATAGATGTGATACAGCTACTCGCTTGAGCTAAGCAAACAAGCGAGCAGGTTAGTAGGAGAGTAGAGCTATTACTCATAATTAAGATTAAAGTGTGCCTGCAGCAGCGACCACCATAGCTTGTACTTGCTTGACGATATCACTCTCGACTTTGACATCGTAGGCGGCGATACGTGGCGTATGAATATGGCCCACTGGAATACTGCTATTAAATTGTTTTTGCAGCAAAATGGCGCGATAGGAGATCTCATTCGACAAGTAGCCACCGCCAGAGCCTTCAATCGATGTCTCGCCTTGTAATTGAGCTAAGGAGCTCGCTTCAAATTCACCGCGAGTCAGAGTTGATACCGTATGGTTGTCATTAATTTTCCATGGGCCTTCTACCGTTTGCATAGCTGTAATTGGTAGAGAGAATTCAACAAACTCAGGGCCATTTAAACTGCCGCCATTAAATTTAGGCGCTATCGGAGCCTGTTTGTTTGCGCCAGTTAACACGTTTAGGTTGTCTGGTGCGCTAGCGCTGCGATTACGCCCAGGGAAGCGTTCGATATCAAAATCATCACGGCCCATGCTGACGGTAAAGATCATATCTACGCTACTATCACGATAGATAGGAGTGAGCAAGGATTCAATCATTCCTTCATCGAAGTCAGCAAAGCGCACTGGGATCATCACGGTTTCAATTTGTGCTTGTTTGCCATCAACTTTAAAACGGTAACCGTCTAGTGCCAGCGCAGCAAGTCCAGAGGGATTGCTCTGGTCGATATTACGATCAAGAAAGAATGGGTCGAAGCCGGTCAGTAGAATTTTTATCTGGGCATCATCTTTGAAATTGAGATCGCTAAAGCCACGAGATGATTTTTCGACGGCTTTAATCAAAATATCTTGCTGCCAGGAGGCAAGCTTGAAATCGGTTTTTTGGCTCTTTAGTCGTTCGCGCATCGCTAAGCGATTCCAATATAGAGAGCGATCATCCAAATGACCAGACTGCACATCTCTTACCGCTTGTTGCCATAACCTAAGCCCTTGATGAGCTACCATTTGGGTGACTTTCAATTCATCTGAGTGTTGGCTGTATTTGTCACCTAAATTACTCACAAAAGCCTGATAGCGTGAGACGACTTCAGGCATGGCTTGGGTCGCTGTTGATAGGCGGCTTTCCTCAACATCAAGTTTCGCAAAAGCGGGCTGGATTAACGTTAATGAAGTAATAGCGCAAGCAAGTATTGCAGTGCTGAGAGTCGTCATTGCCAAGTCCTTTATTATTATGACCGCATCCCTTTTTTTTCAATTTTTTGCTTTACTGGGTAAGTAGCGGTTTTACATTGTTTTTCGAGTTTTATGCCGCTCAGTATGCACCACAATAAATCTCATTGAAAGTGGTGTGCTTAGATAGCACTTTTACTAGTTAATTCTGGTTGTTAAGGCCTTACAAACCCTTTATCTATCTGGCTTTGCTGAGATAGGACTAGTTGCGGAATTCTTTGAGCCGCCGCTCTTATCTTGGATTTCATAACTATAATCTATTAACTATCTTGCTATGGCTTGTTAAGAGCTTGGGAGGTTGGCTAACACCAAAGTAGGTTATCAATTGATGAGGGTTAAACATTTGATAATTTCTTTTTGTGTGCAAGGAGAGGTAAGTCTAGGGAGTAGATGATGAAATATGTCAGTGTAATTGGGCATCAGTACGATGAGTATTTGTGTGAGCAGCTAAGGAGGAAGGAGATATATGTAGACTTTTACAACGCGAGCAACCCAAAAGATTTTAACTCCGACTGCCATCTATTATTGCTGGATCTTAGAGGAGAGGAAAATACCTGCTGGGCTAAGAAAATGATCAAACAGTGCCATAAGGCGACCTTGGTTATTATGCTTATCGATCGCTTACAACTGAGATCTGCATATTCACAGAAGTTAATAGGTCAGTTTGCTTGGGATTACCACACAGCTCCATTTGATCTAGATAGGCTACTTAGGTTAATTGGTCATGCTTTAGGTTTGATTAGGATCCGTCTGAACTGTGAGCAAGAGAAGCGGCAGAATCATTGTGATGAAGTTAAGGCAGTGATGAATTCAAAGGCGATGCAAGCCCTAAGTAAGCAAGTTATTAGAGCGGCTCCTACTAATATTCCGATACTTATTCGTGGTGAAAGTGGGACAGGGAAGGAATTGATAGCCAAAAAAATCCATCAAGGTTCAAGCCGTTCTTCAGGTGCCTTTATTGCGGTCAACTGTGGTTCATTAAGTTCTGGTGTGGTGCAGTCAGAGCTATTTGGCCATGAAAAAGGTTCCTTTACAGGCGCAGTGAGCTCTCATAAGGGTAAGATCTCTCAAGCCGATGGCGGCACATTATTTTTAGATGAGATCGGTGACCTGCCGATTGAGCAACAAGTGAATTTACTGCGCTTTTTACAAGAAGGTACGTTTGATACGGTAGGCGGCAGTAAGCCTCAAGTTGCTGACGTGCGTATTCTTGCTGCAACTCATATCGATCTCGATACGGCCATTGAACGTGGAGAGTTTCGTTTAGACCTGTTTTACCGTCTTAACGGGATCACATTGGAGTTGCCCCCTTTGCGGGAGCGCAAAGAGGATATCATTCCTTTGGCTGAACACTTTTGTGAACAGTATGCGGATGAATTTAATACCGGGCTGTGCAGCTTTAGCGAGCATGCTAAGGCGGCAATGTTAGAGCATGAATGGATTGGTAATGTGCGAGAGCTGATTAACCGAATTCGCCGAGCAGTTATTCTATGTGAAAACGGAATTATTCAAGTTGCAGATTTAGAGCTCAATGCAAGGAGGGAGGATTCAAAGCTTGCCCAAGGCTTGAAGACGATAAAAAATGAAGTCGAGAAACATGCTGTCATGACCGCTATTCAGCGTTATAACGGCCAAATGGAAAGTGTTGCTCGTGATCTTAAAATTTCTAGAGCTACGTTATATCGCTTGATCGATAAGCATGAAATCTGCTCGCTAGAGTCGTGATCTCAATATTGAGATCACTGACCTCATTTATGAACCCATCAATATCAATAACTTAGCCTGCAGCAGTCTTACTTCTGAGACAAAGCCTTAACCTCCATCATTTAACTTACTGAAACTATTGTTATTAATCTACTGGCTCGATGCTTGCTAATTAACTTGTACGGTTTTAGTTAATTATCGGGTGTTGAATGAAGTTAAGTGGTGTTCAAGCTGGGCTACTTTTTTGTCTCGTCGGCTTTTCAGCAGTTGCTTGGGCTGATAGCGGGGATAACACGCTCATTCAGCATGTCGATAATCGTACTACAGTCGGCACCAAATCTTTTAGCAACAACAGTGGACGTATTGCAATTAACCAGGCTGCTGGCGGCAGCAATCTTCAAACCAATAGCCATGCTATTGGCGAGCGAGTCATTATTTTATCGGATCAAAAAAATCCCTATCTGCCATTAGCCAAAGGCTCTAATGGACAAAATCTTTCATATATCGAAGCACTGGCTTTCGAAAATGCACAAGGTCTTATTAGCGTTAACCAGGTCAGTGGCCAGGGGAATATTCAAGCCAATCTAGGGGCAATTGCTTTGCAGTCCGTGATTGGTTTGGGATTAGATGATAATGCACTTGATAACATTGCTAGCCCTACCGCTTTGCCACTCGAACATCAGGATACAAACCTTACCGTTATTGCTGCGAATAGCTTTGAGAATGCTCAAGGTATTGTGCAAATTAACCAAATTTCTGGCGATGGTAACAGCGCCATAAATCAGTTCTCGCTGCAGTTACCTAGTGGGAATTAAATTACTTAAATGGAGATATGAAAATGGAAATGAAAAAATTAACCCTAGTGCTCTGCATTGGTGCAGCAATTAGTGGCAGTGCTTTCGCGAATGGTAATGATGACTCTAGCTCGAATTCAACATCAAATAGTAGTGTTGAGCTCAATAAAAAGGTCTCAGTTGAGAAAGATGTGACGTTTAAAGGCGGTGCCTTAGTTCTAGGCGTAATTAAAGTCGACGCTCTAGGTATGGCTGTGGTTGACAACGTACAAACAACAGGAGGCAATCTAACGGGTAACTCTTATGTTGATAACTCCGCGTCAGTCTCAGGTTCGGCCTTTAATAATGCTAGCGGTAATATTGGTGTGAACCAGGCGGCAGGTGATTTTAATATTCAAGGAAACTCCGCTGCTTTAGCATCAATTGATGCCAGCTTTGCTTTTGGTTCTGGTGATGCTGAAATATTCAGTACTCAGCGTGGCTCATTTAACGGCACCATGAACTATGCGTCGACAAATAGTACATCGATTGGTGATGGAGCCTTCCAAGGTGCCTCAGGTAACATAGGTGTGAATATCGCTTCTGGTGGTAATAATGTGCAGGCCAATAATATGGCTGCATCAGCTCATAAGGGAAGCCTAGGTGAAGCGAGTGTTTCTAACTCACAGGTGTCTGCCCATAACGGTGTAAAAAATCAGAGTGTTGTACAAAATACAGTTGAATCAGTGGCTGTAAGTTTGGCTATGGATGCTACAGGTACCTATAGCGGTACTTCAGAGCAAAATGCCGCTTATTACCCTGAAATTTGGCAGGATAATGACGGTGCACACAATACCCCAGGTGCTTCTTTATGGGGTCATATCGATATGGATAATGAAAACCCAACAGGGGCTGATGGTCTAAGTTTTGATGAAAGTGGTGATATGACATTGGCGGGCACCGTAAGCGGTCAGCTACCTATTTATATTGAAACAGTGACCCAGAAAACGACCAATACGGCTTCGCTGAGTGGCAGTGCCTTCCAGAATGCGTCGGGTAACATTGGCGTGAATATGGCTTCTGGTCAAGGCAACTTACAATCTAATAATCTATCACTCACTAGTATGACTGGAGGAGCAATCATTTCTGAAAACCCATAAACCTTCACCTTGGTATCCACAGTAGCCTGAGTTGATTTTCAGGCTGCTGCTACAAGGATGTGTTATGAACAAATATCTACTTATTATTTGTATTGCTTGGTTTTCACCGAGTTTATTGGCAGCTGAAATCATGCTTACTGGCATGATCCCGGGAATGGGAAGTTACAGCAAGAATATCCAAAGTATACGAGAGCGAAAATTTGAGTTTGTGGTGCAGCAAAGAACCGACTTTTCCTGTGGCGCTGCGAGTCTGGCAAGCATTCTTAAGTTTGGTTATGGCAAAACAGAAATAACCGAAGAGCATGTTTTATTGGAGATGCTAAAAGTGTCCGATATGGACGTTGTACAACAGCAAGGGTTTTCTTTGTTGGATATGAAGCGATATTTAGCCACCCAAAATATGCGTGGAAGGGGTTACCGAGTTGGCTTGAAAGAGATGCAACAACTTAAAATCCCCGCAATTATACTGTTAAACGATGGCGGATATAGCCACTTTGTCGTGATGCGCAGATTTACCGATAACCAAGTGTACCTTGGTGACCCAGCACTCGGTAACCGAATATTAGAATATGACGAATTTACTGAAAAATGGAATGGAATTGTATTTGTTGTTATCGGCAATGAATACATAAAAGACAATCCACTGCTTCAACCTCGGGCTCGGCTGACTTATAACACGCTTGGCCCTATGCAACCGCTATCAGACGCCGAGCTATTAGAGTTTGGTTTTGATTATGCAGATATGCTCTAGGAGGCAAAATGCGATTTTGCTTAGTAACAGGGATCTTATTGGCTAATTCTGTGTTTGCATCCAGTACCCCTTTAGATGTTTTTGAGGGGAAATCTCCACTCTTGGATGAAGAGTTAGCTGAACTAAGGGGTAAATATACCGAAAATGGCCAAGACTTTTATTTCGGCCTGCAGATGCAAACACATTATATCAATGAACAAGGAGTGCCCCAGCAAGTACAAATGCAGATAGAGATGTCCAATGCGATTAGTGGCCCTGCAATGCGGATCACTGTGGCGGATTCCGTTACCTCTACGGCAGAGAGTCTTGAATTGTCTGCTAGTGGTCAGCAAACCGGTTTACAGCAACGGATCCAAATTTCCGGTGACTTTAATCAGGTTAATAATCAACTGGACTTTGAACCAGGTAGCCTAGACCCGCTTGCTAATGGTGTAGAAATTGTTATTGGACAGAGCTTAGTAAGTAGTAGCGGTAACGTTATGTACTCTACAGCGGATGGTCAGCTTGGTTATCAGGTGGATATGCAATCAGCCTCATTTGGGCAAGGAGTATCTTCTCAAGGCGGCAATGGGCAGTTGCTGCAATCTATTCGAATTGATGGCGCTTTCCATCAAGTTACCAATCACTCTTTAATCCGTTATAACGGCATTGAACTGGGGGTAAAACAAAGACAAATAATGGGAATGCAGGTACGCGATATTATAGGTAGTGGTCTATAGTTTTTGAAAGCTTTATCAAGGATAAAAAAATGGATTTTACATGGACTAAAGTCGCTTTACTGGTTTGTATTTCGTGTATGCCTATTTCATGTTTTGCGGCTGATGGCACACAGAAAAATCAAGTAACAATGACAGAAGCTGAAGAGTTACAGCTATTAAAAAAGCAGCTTATCTTACTCAATCAGCAACTGCAGATGCAGCAAAGGGCCATTAATCAAATGGCGCAAAAGGTGTTATCTAAAGAAGCTCAGCTTCAGCAGGGGGCTTCAGCCTCAACGGCCAATAAGCCGGTACAAAAAGCACCGCAGCGCAGTCAACAGTCCATCGAAAGAGCCCCTCAACAGCCTACTCAGATCGCCAATTCTCACGCACACGCTCAGACCACAGCTCAAGAGAGCGTAAAAAAAGAGCCGGAGCGGTCGCGTAGTACCGAAGATGTATTACAAGAAGCGCATAATGTGTTTGATCGTAAACTCACCATCGAGCCGTCACTGACATACAGTTACTATGGGCGTAAGGACCTGGTATTGCGTGGTTTTTTAGCCTTAGATGCTATTTTTCTAGGCAACCTAAATTTAGACCGTATCCGCTCTAATACAGTGCAGTTAGATCTTACTACGCGTTACACCCTTAATGACAGTTGGCAATTTGAAATGGCGATGCCGTTTGTCTACCGTCTCAATAAGTATGAGTCCGTGGGGGAGGGCAATTCTAGCCAACTGTATGAATCAGCTGATGTAGAAGGCTCACAAATTGGTGACATGAGCGTTGCCGCCTACTATCGAATAATGACAGAAGGTGACGGTTGGCCTGACTGGGTGTGGAACGTAAGAGTGCGAATGCCAACGGGCGAAGACCCTTTTGGTATTAATTTAGAATCATCTGAATCTGGCAATTTAACTTATCCAGATCAAATAGCCACAGGTGCAGGAGTGTGGGGGATTTCGACTGGTTTTAGTTTAGCGAAAACTTATGACCCCGCAATCGTCTTCTTTAACTTGAATTACGGTACATTCTTACCAGAAGAGTATGGCGATCTATCGGGCCTACCAGGCCTTTCTCCTGGAGAGATAGATCTCGGTGATTATATTGATTACAGCTTCGGTTTAGCTTTTGCTGTATCTGAGCGAATGAGTATAGGCATGAGTTTTAATCAACGTTTCTTCACTAAGACTCAACAAAAGCTTCAGGGGGGAGAGTGGCAAGATATTGCTAGAACAGATACCAATACGGCTAACCTAGGTTTAGGTGCGACCTTGGCCTTAACTGAAAACTTCTCTATGGTGACAAGTATTGGAGCAGGTTTAACCGAAGACTCTCCTGACTATCAAATTAGCTTGCGCTTCCCTTATCGCTTTTAAAGCGTGTTTCTATGCATAAAACAAGCACCTTAACTGGCGTTTCTTTACATCATTAGCGACTGTAATGATTCTTGGCTAGTAAAGCGTTTATGGAAGAAGTCTAGAAACACGCTGATATTAGTCGCTAATTGACGACGGCTAGAGTACACACCATAAACCTTAAAAGCCTCCATGGGCCATTCTTGTAAAATGGGCACCAAAGAGCCGCTCGCCAGTTCGTTCTTGCAGACAGAGTTAGACAACATAGCGATGCCAAAATCATCCATCACCAATTGCTTTACCATCACAGCGCTATTGACTCGCACTTTACGCTGAAAGTTAACCATGGTTTTTCTGGCGCCTTTGCCTAGGGGCCAAATGGGCGCAGAGCGTGAGGTGCCTAACAATATGCCGCTATGCTCGGCTAAATCTTGTGGTGTTGCAGGAGTGCCATGGATTTTTAAGTAGCTAGGACTAGCGACCAAGATAGGCTGGCGCTCAAATAGCAGCCTTGCCACTAGATCGGATGACTGCAGAGGGCCGTACTTGATGGCGATATCGTAACCTTCACCTACTAGGCCAACATCACTATCGGTAAATTGCACGTCGAGTTCAACATTTGGATAGAGACGCAAAAAACCACTGCATAAGGTGGCAATCAGTTCTTGGCTAAATGAAACTGGGATTGCGATACGCAACAAGCCAGACACGTCATTATGGGTGTTTTCTACAGTCGCTTTTGCAGCTTCTATTTCATCGCTTATACTGGAGCAATGCTGAAAAAACAGCGCACCGACCTGAGTTAAACTTAGATTGCGGGTATCTCGTTGCAAAAGTCGTACGCCAAGCTGTTCTTCTAGCTGGGCAACCTTACGACTAATGGTTGATTTTGGCATGCCTATTTCACGGGCAGCTTGAGAGAAACCTTTGGCTCTAACTACCGCCGCAAAGAGCATCATACCGTTTAAATCAGGCATGTTATCTCCACTGTCTCAAATATGGAACAAAGCGTCTAGTGCAGTTTAATAGCAATTGACGGGATAACAAAGTTATATTTACGGGCTAAAAATTTCAGAGGCTAAAAGCAGAGGATCTTTCGATGACCAGCAAAAATCAGCCCGCTAACATGACTCAAGTGCAAACTGCCGATCCGCTTTTTCTAAAAGCAGAGCAGTTAGCAAAAGACTTTTCATTGTTTCCTGAGCACAGCAAGCAGACGCTTTCAGAAGAGATTAAAGGTCTTTTAGACGATGACGCGATTCAGGCGAATCTTAAAGACTTGGCTCAGTTAGACGTTGATGGTTATGTCACTAAGGTGATTCAACCGACTCAAGATAAAAATCGTCCCGGCGCTAAGCGCATCATTGCCGATCTTAAAGGCAAACTCATTACTGAAAACCATATCGGCCCTTTTTACAGTGCAGAGATCGAACTGAATTTTGGATCTCGTACTCGCCGTATCGGTTTTGTGGCGCAAGAGCGCACAACAGCAAACGGTGCATGGATGCCAGAGCATCACATTGCATGCTGTAAAGCGATACGTCACTTTGCTGAACTGTCTATGCCGATTGTTTACCTTATCGACACCCCTGGTGCCGACGCGGGTGAAATCGCTAACAGCCAGAACCAAGCACACTCTATTTCTAAAGCGATTGCCGAGAGCGCGAACGTTGACGTACCAACAGTAGGTATCGTTATCGGCGCGGGTTACTCTGGCGGCGCAATCCCGTTAGCAGCAGCAAACATCTTATTATCGCTTCGCGATGGTATTTTCAACACCATTCAGCCTCAAGGTCTACAGAGCATTGCGCGTAAGTACAACCTATCTTGGCAAGAATGTGCGAAATCAGTAGGTGTTTCACCTGAAGAGCTTTATACCTCAGGCTGTATTGATGGCATCATCGACTTCTCTCCATCTGACCGAGATGAGCGTCAGCACAACCTGCGCCGTGCGATTATTAGCAGCATTGAAGCGGTAGAGAAAGCAGCTGTAAACTTTGTCCGTGAGTCAGAAGATTTACGTGAACACTATGACCGCAGCTTAGAGCGTTTCCTTAGCCCATCTAAGAGTCTTGAAGCATTGGAGCTCAACGCTGAGCTAGCGGTTGCTAACAACCCTACTATGCACTTGAACCTATTTGGTAGTACATACCGTTACCTGCGTTACCTAACGCTGCGTAGCCGTATTCATTCTATCTCGCAAGAGCAGTATGGTCGTCTATCTAAGGTAAGTGTACCTGAAGGTGATTTGCTCGCGCGTATTCAACAAGAGCAAGATCGCGTATTCCAATCTTGGCTATCAAGCCCTGATAAACTGGTTTACGACGAAGATCTAAATAAGCTTTGGGGTAACTTCATCGCTAAGCGTGATGATGTGTCTACCGAACGTAACATGCTAACGCGTTTGATTTTGGGTGAGCCAAAAGAGAACTATAAGAAAGCACGTAAAGCGCTTATCTTCAACATCAGCTGGTCGCTATACCACCGCTGGAAAGGTAACGCAGAAAACAACTTTAAAGGTCTTATCAACTACCTTGAGACTCTTCCATCAGAAGTGACTCAAGCAGACTGGCCTGAGCTAAACAAGCTGACCGTACTTGACGTGATCATTCACGACGAGCTACGTGAAGACTTCATTTGGCAGTGTCATAACATTCTTGTTTTCAACGCGCTTTACGACAACGTTGTAGGCAACTTAGCGTCAATTGCTAAAGAAGCCATGATGTCTAAGAGTTTGTCACGTAATTCAGTTGATAACTTGCTACATGATTCAATTGATCGTGCATTGTCGACGCAAAACGTTGCTAACGATAAGAACAAGTTCTACAAGTGGCTAAAGTACTTTATGTCACAGTCAAACCGCGCTGAACTACTGACTCGTACCGAGCAGTGGAAGAGTGTTGGTTTCCCACAGTTGAACGACAGTTTATTCGTTATTCTGACCTACTTCTTCGAGCGTTTACTCCCTGAGTATTTCGACAGCGAAGAAGAGAGCGGTGAATACACTGGCGCGATTAACCCTGTGCGTATCGGTCGTCGTAAAGACTTCTGGAACCGTTTGACCATGGGTTATCAAGATTTGCTGATCCAGAAAGTGCTACGCGATGAAAAGCGCGCTGGAAAAATGGGTTGGGAGTCAATTGTCGGTAAGTTCTTCACTGAATTTGAAGAAATCAATGGCGACAAAATTTCGGCTAACCTACTTAACTTCCCAGGTTTCCGTCTATCTATCGAAGATGCACTAGACAAGGGCATTCGCCCATGTGGTTTAATCACAGGTCTTGCTGATTTCGAACAGAATGGTCAGCCGATGCGTGTGGGTGTTGCGGTATCGAATACTGCATTCCAAGCCGGTGCATTCGATATGGCGGCAGCTGAGAAGTTCAGTGCACTATTGATTGAGTGTGCTAAGCGTAAACTACCTGTGATCTGTTTTATCAGTTCAGGCGGTATGCAGACTAAAGAAGGTGCTGCTGCACTATTCTCAATGGCTGTAGTAAATGACCGTATTACGCGTTTTATCCGCGATAATGAATTGCCAGTATTGATGTTTGGTTATGGTGACTGTACCGGTGGTGCACAGGCGAGTTTTGTAACGCACCCGCTTGTACAGACTTACTACCTATCTGGTACTAACATGCCTTTCGCTGGCCAAATGGTTGTGCCTGCGTACCTACCTTCAACTTCAACTTTGTCGAACTACTTGTCGAAAGTACCAGGTGCAATGAATGCCTTGGTGACGAATCCATTTAGTGAAACGATTGATGATCAACTACAAAGCATTGACCCGTTAATGCCAAAGCCAACGGCTAAGATTGTTGATGTTATTGCAAGTGCGGTATCAACATTAGTACCTGAGCGTTTAATCGCTGAAGAAGAAATTGTTCAGGACGACCCGCGTAAGCTAATGAAGCCAATTGACAAGGTACTGGTTCATGCGCGTGGCTGTACTGCGGTTAAGCTTATCCGTAAGGCACACGACAACAATATCAATGTGGTATTGGTAGCATCAGATCCAGATATGACTTCTGTGCCAGCAGACATGCTAAAAGACAACGATAAGCTGGTTTGTATCGGCGGTAACACGTCTGATGAAAGTTACCTAAACGCATACTCGGTACTTAAAGTTGCCGAATATGAAAACGTTGATGCACTGCACCCAGGTATTGGTTTCCTATCTGAAAGCCCGCAGTTTGCTGCGTTATGTGTAAACAACGGCGTTAACTTTGTTGGCCCAAGCGTACACAGCATGACGACTATGGGTAACAAATCGAACGCGATTAAGACCTCGCAGGCGCAAAACGTGCCAGTTGTACCTGGTAGCCACGGTATTTTGACTAACGCAGAGCAAGCGGTAAACGTTGCTAGCGAAATCGGTTACCCAGTACTGCTTAAAGCGGTACAAGGTGGTGGCGGTAAAGGTATCCAGGTTGTTGAGCGTCCAGGCGACATGATCTCCTTGTTCCAAAAGACCTCTACCGAAGCTGCTGCAGCGTTTGGTAACGGTGACTTGTACTTAGAGAAGTATGTTACTTCACTGCGTCATATCGAAGTTCAGTTACTACGTGACCAGTTCGGTAACACAAAAGTACTTGGCCTACGTGACTGTTCTGTACAGCGTAACAACCAGAAAGTGGTTGAAGAGTCTGGTTCAACTATGTTGCCAGATGAGCTTAAGCAACGCGTGATGGAATACACTCGCTTACTAGGTGATGCGACTGACTACATGGGCGCAGGTACTGTTGAGTTTATCTATAACTTAGACGCGAACGAAGTCTACTTTATGGAGATGAACACCCGTCTACAGGTTGAGCATCCAGTAACAGAAGCCACTTCTGGCATCGATATCGTAAGCGCAGGTTTTGATATCGCTGCAGGCCGCTCAATTGCAGAGCTTGAGCCACAAGATATTGGCTACGCGATGGAAGTACGTGTAACGGCAGAAAAAGCCGCTCTTGATAGCCATGGCGTACTGCAATTGCTGCCGTACCCAGGTCTAATTACTGAGTACCAGATGCCAGAGCGTGATGATATTGAAATCATCTCAATCGCAGGCGAAGGTAAAGAGGTTTCTCCTTACTACGATAGCTTGATTGCACAAATCATCTGTCGTGGTGAGAGCCGTGAAGATGTGATCGTTAAGCTACACGACTACCTAGCGAATCAAGTGGTGATTAAAGGTATCGCAACTAACATTCCATTGTTAACGCGTATTCTTAAAGATGGCACGTTTAACGAAGGTGTTTACGATACTAACTACCTACCACGCTTTATGGCTGAGCTAGATGTGCCAGAGATGATTGCTGAGATGGAAGCGGCGGCTGAAACCGTTGGCGTCGATACAGCATCACTGCGTGTGGGTGAGAGTAATGAGCTTAAAGTGATGGCTCAGGGTGCAGGTATCTTCTACACTTCTCCAGCGCCAGGTGAAGCCGACTTCGTTAAAGAAGGCGACATTGTTACTGTAGATCAGACTTTAGCGCTTACAGAAGCGATGAAGATGTTCTCGCAGGTCACTCTAGCCGGCTTTAACCGTAAGAACGCCGTACTTTACCCTGAAGATCAGCAGTATCGTATTGAGCGTATTCTTAACAGTAACGGCCAGCAAGTATCACAAGGTGAGCTACTGTTTGTAGTATCACCAGTGACTAAGTAAAACCTGTGATTAGCTGAGCAATTCAAGTTGCTCAGCTTTACTGAATAAATGAAAAAGCCCGCTAATTTGATTAGCGGGCTTTTTGTATTTAGTTAATTGTAATTAGTTAGTTGGGTACTTAGGTCGCTTTTTAGCTTGATGCTTCGCTATAACGCGTTGAAATTTACCGCGTATACTAGCAAGCCGACCGCTATGAGTGCTCGATTGAGATACTTGGGAATAGACTTTAAATTTATTCGGGCCGTGACGACGGCTAATATTAAACTGTGGATATAAGCTCTGCAGCTGCAGAGCATCCTTTTCAGGTGATAACTCGGGATTAAGCTTATAAAGCTCACCACCGACAGGACGAGTATGAATCACTGCAGCGGCATCTATCACAGCAATTTTATCGTGCTTAGGGTTGTCAATCAGGTGTGGCCATAGTGCGTCTAAGCCCCATCCAGAAGGACTTTGCCCCATACTTTGTTTTAAATTTTCTAGAGCTAACTTTGAAAATATGGGCACCATGACTTCAACAAAATTACTGTAACGTAATACTGAATCAGGCTGGCATAGTAAGCTTGAGTGTGAAAAGTAAGAATTCATTGTCAGTGCCGGTTGCGCTAAGGCTAAATCAAACCCTTCAAACAAGCTAAACATTTTATTGATGGTGTTAGCGTCAGCGAGAATATCATCATCAGGGATCCATACGGCCTCATATTGAGAGATCAGCGACCAGTTATTACTGATCAATTGATGCACGATAGGCCATTTGCCCCCTTTTACTTTCTCGTAATAGGTTGCTTCGTTGAGAAATTTATCGTCAGTATCACCAAAATAGCTTAAGAATAAGTCGAAGTTAGGCTCCGCATTTTCTAACCACTTAGGGTGCAATGAGTTATCGCCAATACGAGCAATGACTAAGTATCTCTTCATGTTAAGTCACTCTTTAAAATTGTTTATTGCTCAGTAAATACTGGCATTGCTTGGCCATTAGCCAAAGAGGTTAAAAATAGTTTGCTAGCGTTTAATGCTTGATCGATAGTGACATCCATATCTAAGTAGCGATAGGTGCCTAAACGGCCAACAAAGGTGATGTTTTTTTCTTGCTTAGCAAGACTGATATAACGCTCTAGCAAGCTGTTGTCATCACTTAAACGTACTGGGTAATAAGGTGTATCTGCTTCGGTCGCTTCGCGACTATATTCCTTAAAAATGACAGTTTTGCTGTGCTCCTCCCATGGGGCAAAGTGCTTATGCTCGCTAATACGAGTATAAGCTTGGCTAGTATCACAATAGTTGATCACTGCATTACCTTGATAGTCGACACTATGGGTTTCTTTGACAAAATCTAAGGTTCGATAAGGTAAACGTCCTAGCTGATAGTCAAAATAGGCATCTAATGGCCCAGAGAAAAAGACATGGGCATACTGGCTTTTCATCGCAGCATTAAACGCTGAGTTTAAGTGGACTTTAATATTGGGGTGGTCGAGTAATTTTTCGATTAATACTGTGTAGCCATCTGCAGGCATGCCCTGATACGGGTGATTAAAGTAATTATCATCGTAATTAAAGCGCAGTGGTAATCGCTTTAAAATGCTTGCTGGTAAGCTATCGGGTGAGCGTCCCCATTGCTTGATGGTGTAATGCTTAAAAAAAGCCTGATACAACGACTCGCCAATCATTTTCTGCGCTTGTTGTTCAAAATTCTGCGGCTCGGTAATTGTCTCATCTGCTTGGCTGGCGATAAATGTTTTTGCCTCGTCAGGTGACATCTGCTTATTAAAAAACTGGTTAATCGTATGCAGATTGATAGGCAGTGAATAAACCTGTCCTTGAGTGACGGCTTTTACCCGATTAACGAAGGGTTTAAATTCACCGAGTTGGGTGACGTAGTCCCAAATATGTGCTTTATCAGTATGGAAAATATGCGGTCCAAAATGATGTAGCATTATTTGGCTCGACTCATCTCTTGCTGAGTAACAGTTACCCGCAACATGAGCTCTAGGTTCGTAGACGGTAATGGTGTGGCCAGCTTGAGCTAGCTCATTGGCGATAACTGCGCCGGAAAAGCCTGCGCCAGCGATGGCAATATTTAGTGGCATATTTAAATCTGCAATCAACTTAACTTGGCAGTAGTTTACCCGATAAAGACAAGCATTAAGCTATTTTTTGAGCAAATGAGAGTTAATTCAGGCGTTAGCTTATATTTAAATGTTAATTAATAGTTGTTATCTTTGTATTGATTATGCGGGCATGGAAAGCAACTGGTGGAAATCAAACAAAAGTGTTCAGTGTTTCAGGCTGAGATAGATAAACAGCTTGCTGAGATAAAAGCACAGAACCTCATTTTGCAGCGAGACAATCAGCTACTCAGACAACAAAATAGCTTGTTAGAGCAGAAGCTCAATGCTGCGCTTGATGGCACAGGCCTGTGTGTTTGGGAGCAGCACATCCCTAGCGGAAACCTGACTATGTACAACATGGAATGGGGCTCGTTACTTGGTTATACCATTGATGAAATGGCGGCGCATGTCGATAGCTGGAAAGGGAACCTTCATCCGGATGACCGAGAATGGGTGATAGCCAATTTTTATGACCATATTAATGGTAAAACAGACTCCTACGATGTGACTCATCGAATGGTGCATAAAGACGGCTCTGTAAGTTGGGTGTCAGACCGAGGGCGAGTGATAGAGTTCGGCGACAATGGTGAGCCAATACGCATTATGGGTACGCATATCGACATCACTAAAGAGAAGCGCTATGAGCTCGAGTTAGCCAAGCTTGCTCATCGTGATCCGCTAACGGATTTACTTAATCGAAAAGCATTAATTGAGGCATTTGAGGCTCAGCGTCAGCAGATAGCAACCGGCGCGCTTATGTTTATCGATCTCGATGACTTTAAGTCGAACAACGACCGCTATGGCCATAAGTTTGGTGACAGTTTACTGATTAAAATTGCGGAAATATTGCAACTACAGCTCCCTGAGTCTAAGACTATCGCTAGAATGGGGGGGGATGAGTTCGTTATTTTGCTTGAGTCAGATGATCCTACTGAGCTCTCACAAATAGCAGACAGGATATTAAGCGCTTTTGGTTTGAGCATCCTAGTAGAGAATAAAAGTATAAATATCGGCATGAGTATCGGGATCAGTTTATTCACTACGCAATCTTTTGCCGAGATCTGTGAGCAAGCCGATCACGCCATGTATGAAGTAAAACGCCAAGGTAAAAATAGTTATCTATTTCATCAGTAATAACGGTTAAAAGCCCTAGGGCGCAATTAACGCTAGCTATTGCTGCAGTCCTAAATCTTCTTGAGCTATTTTCTTATGGCTAATTTTCAGGGCTCAATTCTTGGCTTAAACGGATAAAGCTTTCTGCAGCTGGCGTTAATGGTAAATTTTTGCGCCAAATTAACGCTAAGTCCCAAGTGAGATCTGGAGATAATGGTCGATATTCTAATTGAGCTGAATTCACTTTTTGGCAAATAGGCTCAGGTAATATCGCTAGTCCCATTTTTGACTCAACCATCGCAGCAATAAAATCCCATTGGCCGCTTTGTGCTGCAATGTTTAATTCGATATTGGCTTTATGGGTAAGTCGACGAATAAGTTTTGCGAGCGAGAAGTCATCGTTGTAAAGGATAAAAGGGGAGTCAGCTAAGTCTGACCAAGAAATCGATGCTTTTTTAGTGAGAAGGTGCGCTTTCGGAAGGCAAGCAAATAGTGGATAGCCACCTAGGTTATGGCTACAGAAATCCTGAGTATGAGTGGTTGGTAAAGCTGTAAACGTAAGATCAAGGGTGTCATTAAGTAAAGCTTGCTCTGCAGCAAAACCACCAAGTTCAACAATACTTACGTCTATTCGTGGGAAGCGTTGCCTGTATTGCGATAACAGATCAATGACCATTTCTCCCATCATAGGGCATACTCCTAGTCGCAGTTGCCCTGTTTGTAATCCGTTTAAGCTGTTCATCTCTTCTTGTAAACGATGCCATTGTCCAACTATCTGTTTAGCACTATTTTGAAGTAAACGCCCTGCCTCAGTTGCAATCACTTTTTGATTATTACGTATGAGTAATGGCTGCTCTAAATGTTCTTCTAAACGCTGGATCATCTTAGTTAAAGTGGGTTGAGTAAGGTGTAATCTTTCAGCCGCACGGGTGTAATTGCCGACTTCAAGTAAAGTAACGAAACAGTGCAAACTTTTGATCTGAATGTTCATGCTATTTTGGAATCCACTTAATGCTAACTATTCATTTTACTAATAACCAAGAGGCGGTTACTTTAGCATCAATAAAGTCGTTTTGTTGGTTTTTAATACATTAATGGGGATTAAAATGAAGTCATATCAAGGTTTATTTGCTCAAGCTCTTTACCTAGCAGCTAAACCACTAGACAAAGAGCAGAAGCAAAAATTAGCAGCACGTTCAGTTCAGCGTCGAGACTCTGGGCAAGTAAACATCAAGCAGGCTTAATATAGCCTGCTTGTATATTGTTATTTCCAGCCCATAAGCCAGTCTGTCTCTTGTGTTAACTCGCGCCAATCAATTGAGAATTCAGCGCGAGTCAGCACAGCTTCTATCAGACATAAGCTCACCTTTCCTTGCTCATCAAATTTCACTTTAGTAATAATGAAGTGCTTCTGTTTTTGCTTTGGTTTTACAGCTGTCCACTTGCTATGTAGTAGCTTCTTTGGATTAATTTGATTCATAAATATCTATTACGAATAGACTTGGAAAATCGATCTTTTGGCTAGGAATTAATGGTTTCAGTCTCCGATAGCGTGTGATGCAGAGACTGAAAAAGTGAGTAGAGACATTAATTGAGCAGTTCATGCTCTGGTGGTAACTGGCGGCTTATCCATAGCACTAATTTGTGCTTCATATTCGGGCCGTCTTCTTTGTCTTTTGAAAGAGCTTGAATAAGCTTGTCTTGCACTAATAATCGATAGATACATTCGACTTTATCTTTAGGAGAGATCCCTTGCTCAAAATCGCCAAAGCCTCTTTTCTTGGCGTAGCCAACACCAATTTCTAACGCGAGCTTCAGTAGTTGTGCATCGTGCTTACCTGACTTCATATAGACGCTTCTTATGTCGATTAATGTAGTTATAACGTTACCTGAAATAAGCTCGAAGGCAATAGCTTTCTTGAGCAATTTCAAAGTGGAACAGGATAGATTCGACTAGGTAAGATTCGTTATGTTTACTCAGAGTTTTCTCTTGATGCAGATCATAATTTAAGCAACTTTTTAACTGTTAATGGTTAAGTTTAGCTAAGCTAAGAATAGGTAGTTGCAACTGGAGAGTGCGATGGACAAAGTATTTATTATTTCCCCTAGAGATGAGGCGCATGTTGATGCTATTTCGGCAGGAGTTGAGCTTGCCAGAGTATTAGGCAAACGTGCCGAAGTATTTGCTTATAGCTTTGAATACTTTGGTAATGCCGAGTACTACAATCCTAAGTTTGTCGCGGTTGCGCAAAAGCATGTGATGAAGCAGCGCATGGCTAAGGTAGAGTTGGAGCTAGAGAGTATTCATGCCGAAGATACGCCAACTCACAGCGTATGGAGTAAAGATCTTTATGAGCATGCTTGTCATCACTCAGACCGCCATGGTTTCGATCTTATCGTTAAAGCCGTGCACCATGCCGATCATTATCTACCCGTAGATTGGAACCTTATTCGCCATACCCGAGTGCCATTAATGCTGCTGACTGACAACCCAGTACAGAAGAATAACACCGTAATGATGGCATTAGATCTCGATAGCAAAAAAACCTTAAAGCAGCAATTGAACCAAGCCGTTATTCGTCAAGCTCGCGAGTTGGCTACAGCAACTGGTTGCGAACTACATCTGGCATTTGTGGTTCGCTTACCTCAAGTTATCCATGATATGGAGATAGTTGATACTCACGCCATGGTCAGAGAGGCAAGAGCGAAGCACCAAGCCTTGTTTGATGAGCTAAATATCGATGCTAAGTGTCTGCATATCACCGTGGGTGATCCGGATCTTTGTATTTATCAATTGGCTTGTAAGCACAAGGTGCGTTACTTAGTGCTGGGAGCGGTGCAGCGACAAGGTCTGTACGCCTTTGTGGTGGGTAATATGGCGGAATCAATTTTGAGCCGCATTCGCAGTAATGTGCTGGTGGTGCCTGCGCGCGAAGGGCAACTGTTACCGATAGAGTGAGCATTCCATAAGATAACAAACAAAAAAACCACCTCAAATGAGGTGGTTTTTTATGTTTTAAAACCCGCTAGCACTTACTGAGCTGAAAAGTCGTTCTCGACTAATTCTTGCTTATTTTCAGCTTGAGGCGTGTGGCACTGAGTACAGTTGTAGTACTCGTTGTTTAACTTGCCGTCGGCCAACATATGCGATGGATCAACCGCAGTTGCCTTCATACGTTTTGCTTTTGCAGGGCTATGACAGCTGATACAACCATTACGCTTAAGCGTAATTGGGTAGTCTGCTTTGTGCGGGATCATCGGTGGTTGATGTACAAAAGTACGTTCAATTGATTTACCACGTTTCGGATAAAGCGGCGCCGGATCGGCTGCACGAATATCGGTGATTTCAGACTTACCCAATGAGCTGATGTTTACAGGCTCTGCTTGAGTATTTGCTTGCTGACCAGAGCAAGCACTAAGCGCCATTACTAGCGCAGCTAAGGTGAGTACTTTTTTCATTGGTTGTTCTCCGCCTTTAGGGCAATTCGATTTTGATTCTTTCGATTCTGAAACTGGAAAACGCGTTGGGCGCAAACGTCGATACAACGGCCGCATTGAGTGCAATCACTGTTGGTGATCATAGGCTGCTTACCTTTGAGTGCAGGCTTTAATACCTGTCTTTCAGGGCATACAACAAAGCAATCCATACAGTTGTCGCAATCTTTTGCGTTTACAGCAGATACTTTTACCGGACTCACTTTGCCAAGTAGGCCAAAGAGTGCACCTGTTGGGCATAAATGCCCACACCATGCTCGCTCACTGATAAATAAGTCCAGCAAGAAGATAGCGGCCAAAATCCATAAACCGCTGCCAGCGCCAAATAGTGCCGCGCGGTACAATACAGGAACGGGGTTAACCCATTCCCATACCGTTAGGCCGGTAACTACAGGCAATAGCAGTACGAGCGCAAGTAGGTAATAACGTAAGTTTCTTGGCATCTCTGAGGTGCGAGGCAAGTTCATCTTACGGCGTAACCAACTCGCTAAGTCTGTCACCATGTTCACGGGGCAGACCCAGCTACAAAATACTCGGCCACCTAATACTGCGTAAAACAGCGCAATAATAACGGCACCTAGTATTAGGCTTAACTCGGGTAAATGGCCTGTCATCAACACCTGAAAAGTGGCAAGTGGATCAGACAAAGGCACAACGCCGAAGAGTTCGCTGGCAGAAAGATTACCTTTAAGTAACCAAACGCCAGCCCACGTTGCGATGAAGGGGCTAAGGGCAAACATGGCAAAGACACTGACTTGGCTTACACGGCGTAAGAACAAGAACTTGTGGACGCGCCACCAGCCGAGTTCTTTCACTGCCGCATTAGCAAAGCCATGTGTTGTCGGTTTTTGCTTTAGTGTTTGGCTCATAGATCAAGCCCCTTGTTTAACATCTCAAGCGTGGTCTCTTCGGTGTTGATATAAGTATCGTGTGCAGCAGCTTTACCAACAGCAATATGAGGCGGTAGCACTTTGATCGCAGCTTGTTCAAGCACGCAAGCATGTTCACATTTACCACAGCCCGTGCAGCTATCGCTGTTGACTGTGGGTAAAAACATAGCGTGATGACCACTGCGTTCATTGTGCTGCATTTCAAGGGTGATTGCGTCGTCGATTAGCGGGCAAACCCGGTAACAAACATCGCAACGTAGCCCTTTAAAGTTAAGGCAATTTTTCTCGTCTATTAAGACCGCAATCCCCATCTTAGCGTCTTCAATATCCGTTAAAGCGTGATCGAGCGAGCCCGATGGGCAAGCTTTAACACAAGGGATATCTTCACACATCTCACAAGGGATAGTGCGCGCAGTAAAGTAGGGCGTACCCGTTGGAACACCTTCAAACCAGCGAGCCAGTTTTAGGGTGTCGTAAGGGCAGGCGTCTACACACAAACCGCAGCGTACACAGGCCGAGAGAAAATCGTTTTCACTTAATGCGCCTGGCGGTCGAATCGCGAGCGGGTCTAACTGACTAGATTGCTTAGCAACTGCCGTTAATCCCATTCCTAGCAAGCCCATCGCACAGCCTGCTTTTGCCGATGTGGCTAAAAACTGGCGGCGATTGACGCCTTTAGATGCGAACTTACTGTGATTGACCGTACTCATTTGCGTTAGTTTTCTCCGCTTTTGCTCAAGCGATTAAAGTTAAATTTATTAGTGACAAGCTTATGCTTTCATCACTTTAACTGGACACTTCTTGAAGTCTGTCTCTTTTGACAGAGGATCAGTTGCATCAAGTATTAACTTGTTGACCAGCTGGCGCGCATCGAAGAATGGCATAAACGCCACGCCTCTTGGCGGCTTGTTACGGCCTTTAGTTTCAACACGGGTTTTCACTTCGCCGCGAGGTGAAGCTACGATGACTTCATCACCACGTTTTAGACCACGTGCTTTAGCGTCTTCAGGATGCATAAAGATCTGTGCATCTGGGTAAGCGCGATAAAGCTCAGGTACACGAGCAGTCATTGAGCCAGTGTGCCAATGTTCAAGAACACGGCCAGTTGATAACCAGATATCGTATTCTTCATTCGGCTCTTCAGCTGCAGGCTCATATGGTAGGGCGAAAATAACCGCTTTACCGTCAGGCTTACCGTAGAAGTCAAATTCCTTGTCGCCTTTCACATAAGGGTCACCCTTAGAGAAGCGGCGTAAGGTTTCTTTACCATCAACTACTGGCCAGCGTAGACCGCGAGACTCATGGTAAGCATCGAAGTTAGCTAAATCGTGAGCGTGACCGCGACCAAATTGAGCGTATTCTTCGAATAGGCCTTTTTGCACGTAGAAGCCAAATGCATCAGACTCGTCGTTGTACTCACCTTTACATTCGCTTGCTGGGAACTTGTTGACTACGCCGTTGGCATAAAGCACGTCAAATAGGGTTTTATCAGCCAGTTCAGGTTGCTTCGCAATCAGCTCTGCAGGCCATACTTCAGATACTTTAAAGCGCTTAGAGAACTCCATTAGCTGCCATAAGTCAGACTTAGCGCCTTCTGGTGCTTTAACTTGCTGGTGCCACATATGAGTACGACGCTCTGCGTTACCGTAAGCCCCTTCTTTTTCTACCCACATAGCTGTTGGTAGAATCAAGTCGGCTGCCATTGCAGTCACTGTTGGGTATGGATCAGACACCACGATGAAGTTTTCTGGGTTACGGAAACCTGGGTACATTTCGTCGTTAATGTTCGGGCCGGCCTGCATGTTGTTGGTACACATGGTCCAGTAACAGTTCAGCTTGCCATCTTTAAGCATACGGCTCTGTAGTACCGCGTGGAAACCAGGCTTTGGCGGAATAGTGCCTTGTGGTACTTGCCATAGCTTCTCAGTAATTTCACGGTGCTTAGGATTCATCACCACCATGTCTGCTGGCAGACGGTGGGCGAATGTCCCCACTTCACGTGCAGTACCACAAGCTGATGGTTGACCTGTTAGTGAGAACGGGCTGTTACCTGGCGTGGCAATCTTACCGGTTAACAAGTGGATGTTGTAAAGCATGTTGTTGGCCCACACACCACGGGTGTGTTGGTTAATACCCATGGTCCACAAGCTCATCATCTTCACGTTTGGATCGGCATAAGCTTTTGCCATAAGCTCTAGCTTTTCAGGCTCAACACCACTCATTTCAGCTGCGTATTCAAGCGTGTAAGTGCTTACGAATTTAGCGTACTCGTCAAAGCTAATTGGTGCGAACTTACCGTTACCTGGGTTCTTGGCTTTCTTTTCAAGCGGATGGTCTGGACGTAGACCGTAACCGATATCGTCAGTACCCAAGGCAAAGGTGGTGTGCTTGTTAACGAAGTCTTTGTTTACTGCATCGTTTTGAATGATGTAGTTAGCAATGTAGTTAAGGATCACCAAGTCAGACTGTGGACGGAATACCATCGCGTTGTCAGCCAAGTCGAAGCTACGGTTTTCGAAAGTCGAAAGTACGTGTACGCGGCTTGTTGGGCTGCTTAGGCGGCGGTCAGATAAGCGCGCCCAAAGGATTGGGTGCATCTCAGCCATGTTGGCGCCCCAAAGCACGAATTGGTCTGCCGCTTCTAAGTCATCGTAACAACCCATTGGCTCATCAATACCAAAGGTACGCATAAAGCCAACAACCGCTGATGCCATACAGTGGCGCGCATTCGGGTCGATATTGTTAGTTAAGAAACCGGCTTTGTGCAGTTTAGAAGCGGCGTAACCTTCCCAAACTGTCCACTGACCAGAACCAAACATACCAACTGCTGTTGGGCCTTTAGTTTTAAGAGTGTTTTTCCACTTGTCAGCCATGATGTCGAAAGCGCTATCCCAGCTGATTGGGGTGAACTCGCCTTCTTTATCATATTGACCGTCTTTCATACGTAGAAGCGGTGTAGTGAGGCGATCCTTACCGTACATGATTTTAGAAAGGAAGTAGCCTTTAATACAGTTAAGGCCTTTGTTCACAGGGCTTTCAGGGTCACCTTTGGTGGCGACCACTTTGCCATTGTCTGTGCCCACTAGAACACTACAACCTACGCCACAAAAACGACAAGGTGCTTTGTCCCACTTGATGCTATCTTTTTGCTCTGCAGCTTCAACTATCTTAACTGGCAGAGTCGCGCCTACGGCTGTTGCGGCTGCAACGGCGGCGTTGGCTTTTAGAAACTCGCGACGGCTAATGCTCATGGTGTTCCTCACTCTTTTTTTCTACTGGATCGACTTGATGATAAATAAGACTGCTATTAAGCACGCCTTCTAGGGCGTTAATTGCTTCTACGCTATCGAGGATGGCGCGTTGGGTGTCACCTTCAACGGTGACCACAAACTTACCTTCGTCAGTAACGGCATGGATTTCGGTGCCTGACAGTGCTGAGATCCTGTTGTTAATCTCAGCTACAGCATGTGGTGCGGCGTGCACTACTAGGCTGGTAATATGAAATTCTTGGCTCATCTGGTTACCTTTTATGATTTAGCAAATAACACTTATTTGAGTCGTGCTGCGGTTACTTACCAAGGTTTATATCGAGTCTAGACCTCATGAAAATTGTGGGTATACCTCACAAGGGGTATTGGTGGGTTTTGTAGACTAAGATCAACTTTTTGAGGGTGATCTAGTTCTCAAATTGACCAATAAATATTAGGGGGTTGTTGGAATTTTGTCCATCTAGAATGTTAGCTTGCGCTACATTAAAAACCAAAGATATTCAAAAGCTTGCTTAATGAGAATGATTCTTATCTGTTGCTGGTTTTTACTGATAAAAACACATGGTGATTAACCCTGTTTTCCTGAGAACTATCGAAGAATTCCCCTAATGTTGATGAGTTCTAATCCGCCGAATAACTTAATGAAAGTGGCTAACTTGGTATTAACTGCCAATTAAGAAATAGACTCGCAGCCTCGGGCTAAAGTTGCTGTAGCTGAGATAAATTCAATGGCTTGCGAGCTAGTAACCAGTCAGTTCCATATAACCTAAACCACTATGACTACCGCTTATGCTAACTGGTCCCTCCCAATATGGAATGGACAATGGCATGCTGGCATTAGCGTTAAGCGCTTGAGTGGAGAGCTCAATGTTTTGTGAGGGGATAGATATATCCCAAGCTACCGGGTATCTACCTGAATCTGTTTGCTGCCATGCTGTAGCAGTCATTGAGATCTGCTCGCTGCTAATTTGTGTGCCGCTGCCGTCTGGGTACATGCGCCTGCCGCTATAAAAGTCTTGTTGTTTGCCACTGTTGTCTCGAAGCTGAAACAACATAAGCGCCGAGCCATCATCTAGTCTAAAAGCAAACCAGTCCCAGCCTTGTTGGGTTTTCGATAAAAACTGTGAACTCCACTCTCTGTCTAACCAGGCATTACCGCTGACCTTAATGGTTTTGCCATCTCGTTCGATAGTGCCACTGACCTCGATAAAAGGCTGGCTGTAGTAGTAGCTTGCTACCGTGCCAGTGGCATTTTTGCGGCTATAGCCATTATCGCCTTGCAGTTGAAACGGTGCTTTACTGTCGAGTTGCAATTGATAGCTAAACTCTGCGGTATTAGCTGACAAAGTTGCAGGGAACAGCTGCGGGCTGTCACTGCGCCACTGCCAATCGTCTTGTTGGATAACTAATGGATTAGCTTTAGTGCCAGCAAAATTGGCGTTGCCTCGGGTCCATTTTTCTTCAGCTTGGTGTTGTTGCTCGCTGGTTATGGCTGTGTGCGACATATACAACTGCTCGGTCTGCCAATCCGATGTGAATTTATCTTGAGTCGGTGATGGTGGCGCAAGCGCAATCCGAAATTGGGTCCATTGCAGACCTAATGGTTCACCAGTTTCCGTTATGAGGTTGGCGGTTAAATACCACCACTCCTGTCTAAAGTCGTCGTGGGCCATATGATCTGCTGGAAAGGTGAGTCTCTTTCCTGGAACAACAGGGGCGTAGTGAGTCGTGTCTCCATCTAGCAGTTGTCCCATCCCCCGAGAAGAGGTTGAGGGTGAATCAAAGAAACACCCTCCCAGAAAGAGGCAAAATATTAAGCTGTAAATTCGTAGTTTCATAATGCCTCCTGCTGCAAGCTGCTTATCAAGGGGCGGCGTGTTTGCCACAATAGTGGCAGAATAACCGCCACGGAGCTGACAACTAAGGCGGTCACTAATACCCTGAAATACGCCTGCCAGTCCCACACCATGGCGATACTCCAGCCAAAGGCCTGTAGGGTGACTTTATTAATCAGTAAATAACCCAGTAGCGCGCCAGTTGGTAGGGCGAGTAAGCAGGTCAGTAGTACGATTAACAGCATCTGCCCCGACACTAAGGTTCGCAATTGCATTCGACTGACACCCAGCGCATACAGCCTAGCGAGTGGAGCCTGCCTTGCTTGGGTTAGCATTAAACAGGCGCTAAATAAGCCTACAGCCGCTACTAGTAAAGTTAGGCTGTTTAGTACTAAGGTAATTGAAAAGGTGCGTTTAAAGATCTGCATGGCACGTTGTTTTATCTTGCTCTGGTTATACATTTGCGCCGCAGAGAGTGGTATCTGGCTTTGTAGTATCGATTCTAGTTCGCTAATCTCATTATCATAATCTGCGGCAATACTGCTTGGGGGAACGGGTAAGCCCAGCTGCTGCCACGTCGTCTGGCTGATGATTACTTGCCCTTTAGGGCTGCCATAATCATAAAAAATGGCCCCAATTGGCATCGGGGGAAGCGAAGCATTGTCAAATTCGGCTAGAGCGATTCTATCGCCCACATCGAGTTGATACTTGATTGCCATTGGCTCGCTTATCATCAACACCTCTGCATTGAAGAAGTCTTGCCAATGATCGGCCTGTTGCGCCTTTATCTGATTACTGTTTCTCAGCGAGTGGGCATCACGGGTCATTAAACTGACCGGAGCGTTTTGGTAATGGCTGGAATGAAGCCATTGACCATAAACCGCGCTGACTTTAGGCAAGTTATTAAGTAAGGCTTGCGTCTCGAGCATTTTATCGCTGGGAGGGCGGATATAAAGGTCTGCATATAGCCTGTCATCGAGCCAATGCTTTAAGGTGATCTCAAAGCTCCCCACTAAGGTATTCATCGAGATGTTGGCAGTAAGCGCCAATAGCATCGCCATCATGGCAAGAGAAAGCGGCGCGATAAGCTCCTTGCTCTCGGCTACGGCATATTGCCATAACCCCGCCTGAGTCACCCGCTCTACAAGCGACAAACTAACTTGCAGCACCATTGGCAATAACAATGGCATGGCAATGGTGACTACACCTAATAAAACTAAGCTATGTTGATAGTCCTGCGTCAATGGAAACAATCCCGCAGCGACGGACAACAATATTAAGCCAATGATAAAGAGCTTTAGTTGCTGCTTCTTAGCGTGGCTTTGCTGTTCGAAGCGGCTCGCACTGCGGGCTAACGGCTGCTTGGCTAAGGTTTTAAATAAGGGATAGCAAGCCAATAACGCCGCGAAAAATGTTAGACCGATAGCTTGATACAGCCAGCTCCACTGCCAAACTCCCGGCATGAGCCTTGCGCCGTAGAGTTGCTCAAGGGTGAGTGCAATCATGGGTTGCAGCCAATGGCTAAGCTGTAGGCCAAGAATGAAGCCAACTAAGGAGCCTACTAGCACCAATATAAGCAGTTCAAAAAGCAGGGCGAGTAGCAGGGACCGTTGGGGCACGCCTTGCTGCTGTAGCTGCACTAACAGTTTTTGGCGTTTGAGTAGGCTGTAGCGCACGCCGTTATAAGCGATAAACAAGCCGACGATAAATGCCAGTAGGCTCATGGCCGTGAGATTGAGGTGAAAGCTTCGTGTCAGACTAGTCAGTCCCTCGCCATCATCTTGCTGAGTAAAGATAAAGTGCTGCTGGGTTTGTTGATTAAACAGTTGCTGGATCTGCTTGGTCAAATTGTTGGGATTATCAAAAAGAGCTATATAGCTCAGCTCTGCGGCTTGATTCAGAATTTTTTGCCCAAGGGAGATATCCATCAAAATAGCGTTGCCGAGCCCAAGCTCATCACTTAGGGGGATCACATTCAGTTGATAGCCGTTGAGTTCAATGCTGCCTTGAGGGGCGACTTGGGCACTAAAGCTTTCGCTCATTAAGATGTAAGGGGCTGCCGATAATAGCTTAGCGAGTGGAAGGTCAGCAGATAGAAGAGAGAGTTCTTTCGAGCCTGTAGCGGCATGTGTTGACGTTGATTGCTTGGATTGTATCGACAGCGCCGCGACCAGATCGCTGGCCTGAATATCCCAACGCTGACCCATTTCGTCACTGACTGTGCCAGTCAATACGGCTAAAGCCTGAGTGAGCCCCGCTTGCCGAAGAGTAAAGTAAACCGACTCATGTAGTGATTTTTTGCCGCTAATGGGGGTGAGTAGTAATTGTGCCCTCTGACTTAATAATTCGGTGGCCTCAGAGTAACTACGAACTGCATTTTCATTGGTCGCTCTAACGCCAATCAACAGGGTGACGGCGAGTATAACCCCTAAGATAATCGCACCTGCTTGCAGTGGCGACTTAAGGTAATGACGGGCAAAGACACCTAAGCTTAAGCGTACCATTAGGCCGCTGTCTGCCATCGTATTGTTACTCATGGATCTTTCCCTGCTCTAAATGCCAGCGCCTCTTCATAAAGGCGGCGCAGTCACTGCTGTGGGTGACCATTAAGACACAGGTTTTAGATTCTGCAGCAAGCTGAGTGAGCAGGCTCATCACTTGATGACCAGCTTTCTCATCTAAGTTTCCCGTTGGTTCATCGGCCAGTAATAGTTGCGGCTTGTGCGCGAGGGCGCGAGCGATGGCAACGCGCTGCTGCTGACCGCCAGAAAGCGTTTCGACATTGCGGTTTTTAACTTCATCAAGCCCAAGCTGACTAAGTAGATAGTCGCACCAAGGGCTCCACTTTTGCTGATTTAAGCGTAATGAAAAGGCAATATTATCGCGGACGTTGAGCGGGGTAAGTAGATTAAACTGCTGGAAGACGACGCCTAAATGCTGGCGTCTAAATTGGCTCCACTGTTTATCTTGCCAGTTTGTGGTGTCATGTTTATTAAGCAGTAACTGGCCTTGCTTGATAAATTCAAAGCCACCAATGATATTGAGCAGGGTGCTTTTACCGCTTCCACTCGGGCCAGTTAATGCCACAGTGTCTGCAATATTGAGTGTAAGGTTAATATCATCTAGCACCTGATGATATTTATCGCCATCGTTAAAGCCTTTTGAGACTCGATTAAGTCGGACAATCTCTATACTCATTACTTCCCCTGTTATAAAGGCAGTGCCGGCAGACTAAGTGTTAATCTATCATGATTTTTAGGCCTATACGTATTTGTCACGCATTAAGATCTTCGCTTTTATAAAGGTTACCTCCTCAAAAAAACTCCCTGAAGGCTAGAATTAATTTACTAATTAAGGTGTTAATTTTATATTGAATCTGGGGACGCAAGGGGATATTTGTTGCTATATTATTTCAATGTCATCATGTGTTTACTGGGCGCTGTTGCTTGGTTTGGTTTATCTGATTGTGGCTCACGTAACCTACTTTTATGTGCAGAATGAAGCTATTGCATTGCTTCGAAAAACTAGAGTAGTTTGGTGTTGTGGCTTTTTTGACCATGAACACCTTTGACCACCCTCAATATAATAATTAGTTACTGTGGATTATGGATATGAGCAGACTTCGTACCTTTCGTAGCCGAATTTTATCGCAAATGGCACTGCCTTTGATTGCTATCATGGCTGTAGTTTTTAGCGTTAATGCTTGGTTTAATTACCAAGATGAAGAGCAAGATATTTATCAATATATCGGCCAAAAAGCCGAGAGCGCTGCCCTGCATTTACAGCATTTCCTCGTGACAGCCGAAACCGATACTCGTTCATTAGCAGAACTGTTGAGTGAAGCTGGCAACATAGAAGTGTTTACCGATGAAGCTAAGCTGCAACAGTTGTTAACTCATCGCCTCGAACTTCATAGCGACTTTTATGGTAGCGCCATCGCATTTAGGAATAATTTTATTGAGGGGAGAAAACTCTATGCTCCCTACGCATTTCGAGATGAGAACAAGATCCGGGTGATGGATATTGGCGCCGATGGTTATGACTATACCAATGGCGAGTGGGATTGGTGGAGCCGAGCTATTAATGATGCCAATGGTTATTGGTCTCCGCCTTATCTTGATGAGGGCGCGGGAAACGTCTTAATGGTGAGTTTTTCTCAGCCATTTGGTGATAAGAGGCCCTTTACAGGAGTGGTCACTGTCGATCTCGCACTCGACGCCATTCCACAAATGGTGGGGGTTTCAGCTAAGCGCATCGTAGTGATTGATGATAAGGGACAGCTTATCTATCACCCTAATAAGAGCTTACTCCTTAAAAGTGGAGCTGATAAATGGTTGGCACAATCTGAGCAAAATCAGGAGTTTTTAGACTTAGTTAAGCGTCGAGTGACGGGGTATTCATATATAGAAGACAGTCAGGGTGATAAGTACCTCGCAAGCCTTGGCGTCGTGTCAGCTTTAAATTGGCGTGTTGTCATCATGACCCCAGAGACTCAGCTGCATCAAGCATTTTTCAGTGACTTCTCCGCTTTAAGTCTCAATTTACTACTACTTTCTATTCTTTTGTTACTTACAGGCTATATCACTGCTCGCCGTTTGACACGTCCAATAGAAGAGCTAGAGGCAGGTATTGTTGCCTTTGCTGCCGGTGAGAAAAAACGTATAGACAAGCCCCGCGGAGCTGGCAGTGAAATAGCAACGCTCACAGAAAAGTTTAACGATATGGCTAAGGTGTTAGAGGAGCGGGAGCAAGCGCTGTTAGATTCTCGAGGTAATCGCTTTGCTAAGTTGATCGATGGTATGAGTGATAAGTCTTTTTATTGCTCTGTCAGCCCTGATGGAATGCTTGATCAGGTCAGTGATGGGGTTGAAAAGGTATTGGGAGTCGCACCTGAGTTACTGAAACGTAAGTACCAGAGAATGTTCTCAGACAATCCTATTAATGAACTTAATTGGCTGTTTATGGATCAAGCACTGCTTGGTGAAAATGTGCCGCCACACCAAGTTGAGATGATTGATGCGGGAGGTAAGCTAAGACAATTAGACGTATTTATGCAGCCCTTGATATCAGATAATCAGGAAGTACTTTCGATTGAAGTATTGTTTAATGATGTGAGCGAACAGTTTTCTGCAGTGGCTTGGTCAAATGCGGTGCTCGAGTCTGCGCCAGAGGCTATGTTGATTGTCGAAGAGTCAGGGCAGTTAGTATTCACTAATAGTCGCTGCCAGCAGTTGTTTGGTTACACAGAGCAACAGATGTTGGCCATGTCCGTTGATGAATTGGTGCCAAATGCTGTTCGAGGCGGGCATGCTGAGCAACGGGCTCAGTTTACGACTGAGGGGCGGGATCGCAAAATGGGCATGGGGGAGCCGCTCAATGCCCGTAAGAGTGATGGTACTGAGTTCCCGGTCGAAGTGAGTTTGGGGTTACTGCCCATTACCGAAGAGGGCAAGCGCCAAGTGGCGGCGACGGTTAGAGATATGACCCTAGAGCTTGAGATCGCGCAAAAGGTTAAAGATAGTGAAAACCGTTTTAGGGGCTTGGTAACCAATATCCCCGGCGCCGTCTATCGTACTCGTATTGATGATATGTGGTTGATGGAATATGTTAGCGACAATATTATTGATATTACTGGGTTTCCGGCTGCAGATTTTATTGAGCATAACGGTCGTAGCTATGGCAGCTTGGTTGTCGAACAAGACATTGAATTGGTGACCAAAGCGATTGATGAAGCGCTGCTAGAGCAAAAGAGTTTCGAAATACAATATCGTATCAAGCACCGAGACGGCAGTATTCATTGGGTTCATGAGAAGGGCAAAGCTATCTATAACGATGATGCGGTTGCGCTTTGGTTCGACGGCAGTATTAACGATATTACCAGTAGCAAATTAGCCCAAGAGGCGATAGCCCAGTCTCAGCAGCAGTTGGAAACCATTACCGAATCTATTCCTAGTACTGTATATCAAATGCATTGGTGCAGTAATGTTGAGCGTAGATTTACATTTCTATCGAGTGCTTGTATCGCAACTTTAGGTTTCCATCGCGACGAAGTATTGGATCATTTTGAACGAGTTGCCGAGTGCATTATCAGTGAGGATCGGACTGTTATCATTGAGGCACTATCGGGAAAAAGTCGTAAAGGGCTGCAGTGGACAGAAGAGTTTAGGTATCGTCATCCGATAGGTAATATTCGCTGGCTTCAGGCTGGGGCTCATGGCGATCTGCAAAGCGATGGCTGTATTATCTGGAACGGTTATTTGATGGATATTACCGATCGTAAACAGATAGATAAAGAGCTCGAAGAGCGAGAAGCCCACTTTAGGGCCTTGTTTGATAATGCAGGGATCGGCATTGTTAATGTTGATGATCGAGGGAATATTCTCGACTGTAATGAGCAGTTTAGTCTATATATGCAGCTTGATGTTGACCATATAAAAAGCTGCTCTTTCTTTGACTTTCAGCACCATGAAGATCGCGACAAGGGCAGAGATGTTTTCGCCAAGCTCAGCGAAGATGGCACAGATAATATTTGTACCGACCTTAGGTTGCTCAATCAGTCAGGGGAGTGTATCTGGATGGATATGACGCTGACTAAGTTGCAGGATAAACACGGTGAACTCACTTCTATTGTATTGTCTATGGCTAATATTACCTCGCTCAAGCTGCTTTCAGAGGAGTTAAAGCTAGCTAAAGATAGTGCCGATGCGGCGAATCAGGCCAAGAGTGACTTTTTGGCTAACATGTCTCATGAAATACGCACACCTATGAACGCTATCATCGGTATGTCGCAGCTTTGTCTACAAACCGAACTAGATAGTAAGCAACAAAACTACGTGCAAAAAATTGATAGAGCTTCTAAGTCCTTGCTGGGGATTATTAACGATATCTTAGACTTTTCCAAGATCGAGGCGGGCAAGTTAGATATCGAGTCAGTACCTCTACAGCTAGATACCTTGCTCGAAGATCTCAGTGATATGTTCTCCGTTAAAGCCGCCGACAAACGTCTTGAGTTGTTGTTCGCGGTAGCCCCCAATATTCCAAGACAGTTACAAGGCGATCCACTACGTCTAAGCCAAGTGCTAATCAATCTGATGAGTAATGCCATCAAGTTTACCGATCAAGGAGAAGTGTTACTGTCAATTAGCCTACTTGAACAAACCGATGACGACATACTGCTCAAGTTTAGTGTGCGTGATAACGGTATCGGCCTTACCGAAGAGCAGCGCAATAAACTGTTTAAGTCTTTTACTCAGGCTGATACCTCAACCACCAGAAAGTATGGTGGTACAGGGCTGGGTCTTGCTATCTGTAAGCAGCTGGTGGAGCTAATGGGCGGTGAAATTGGGGTTGAGAGCCAGTTTGGCAACGGCAGCACCTTCTTCTTTACTGTGAGATTATGTATTACAGATAAGAAACTACTCAAGGTTAAGCAAGAAGTGGAAGGAATGCGAGTCTTGGTTGTGGACGATAATGCCACCGCTCGAGACATCATGCGCACAACTTTAGAAAGCATGGGCTTTAAAGTTGATTCGGTTAAGAGTGGCGCCGAGGCGATTGAACGGTGCCAGCAGCAGGATTACCCCGTGGCGCTGATCGACTGGTTAATGCCAGAGATAGATGGCCTAACGGCAGCTGAAACAATTCTGTCTGAGCAAGATAATCCACCGAAAATATTAATCGTATCGGCCCATGTTAACAGTGAATTTATTGAGAGAATTGAGCATAGCCAAATAGCAGGGTATATCACTAAGCCTATCAGTGCTTCACGACTGTTAGATGGCATCATGTCTTCATTGGGCCGTGACGGCACTATGCCTGTTAGGCGCCAAGGGAGCGAAATTGGTCAAGAGTTATTGGCGCAACTGCGGGGTAAGCATATCTTGCTAGTTGAAGATAATGACATGAATCAAGAAGTGGCTACAGAGTTTCTTGAGCAAGTCGGTGTGGTGCTCTCTATTGCAGATAATGGTCAAATTGCGCTAGAGAAATTGGCAACACAAAGCTTCGATTTAGTATTGATGGACTGCCAAATGCCAATAATGGATGGCTATCAAGCGACCCAGAAGCTTAGGCAAATGCCAGGCTTAGATAAACTACCTGTGATTGCTATGACAGCCAATGCGATGGCGGGTGACCGGGAGATGTGTTTGCGAGCCGGTATGAATGATCATATCGCCAAACCCATCGAAGTGGCTCGACTCTATCAGGTGTTACTAGAATATTTGGGTAATAGTGACAAAGTTTTTTCGTTAACGGATTTTGAGTCTAACGAGAGTGAAGAGGGAATATTTTGGCCGCAACATGAGGCACTCGATATTGATAAAGGCCTGCAGTTAGTACAAAACTCTGTGCGGCTTTATCGCAAAATATTCGATCGCTTCTATAGTGGCAAAATACATATTGCCGAGGAGATAGGAGCTGCGCTTAGCCGAAATGAGGTTGATGATGCTATTCGTTATGCCCATACCCTAAAAGGGGTTTCAGGTAACCTCTGTTCGCCTGAGTTAGTGTCTTTAGCTGCTGAAATCGAGTCTAAACTCATTGATTCACCTACGGCAGATGTGAGTGGTGAGCTGGCTAAAGTCGCCGAGCTTACTGCATCAATATGTCAGGCGATTGCAGCTTGGAAAGCAAACTTAGAGGGGGCGGCACAAGGTGAGCTAGCAGATGTCGATGCGCTAACACCAACCTCTTTACTGTCAGATGATGATCTCGCTAAAGAAGTTAAATTGTTGCTGCAGATGTTAGAAGACGCCGACTCCTATGCGGTTGACAAGATGGAGCACATTCGAGGGCAGGTCTCAGACTCATTGTGGCAGAAAATGAGTCCCGCTATGACGATGGTAAATAGCTATCAATATGATGAAGCCGTCGAGCTTATTCAGGCTCTATTTAAAGACGAGTTAGCTGATTAACACTTACGCCATAGCAAGGTTACCCGACTAACCTTGAGTGAGCGCAATGGCATTAAACTGGTTTAGCGCATGCTATGCAACTGAGCAAGAATGCTTGGCTATACTTGATAAACTTTTAGCATTAAGAGGAGTGATGGTTTAATGGACAAGGCCACCATTTTAGTTGTGGATGATACCCCCGAGAATATTGATATTCTGGTTGGGGTTTTAGGCGGTGATTATCGAGTAAAGGTGGCCATCGATGGCCCTAAAGCGTTATCGTTGGCCAGCAAAACTACACCCGATCTTATTTTACTAGATGTGATGATGCCGGGAATGAATGGTTATGAGGTGTGTAAACGGCTTAAGCAAGAACCATTAACGAGTCATATTCCGGTTATTTTTGTCACTGCATTGACTGAGGTTGCCGATGAAACCCAAGGGTTTGAGCTTGGCGCAGTCGACTACATTACTAAACCCGTGAGTGCACCTGTGGTTAAGGCAAGGGTGAAAACTCACTTAGCCCTTTATGATCAAAAACGTTTACTTGAGCAAGAAGTTAAAGCCCGCACAAAAGAGCTGGAAGAGACCCGCTTTGAGATCATCCGTCGTCTTGGACGAGCAGCAGAATATAAAGATAATGAGACAGGCCTGCACGTCATTCGAATGAGTCACTATGCCCGCTTATTAGCTATTCAGTCAGGTTTACCCGAGCGCTACTGCGAGCTTATCTACAACGCAGCGCCGATGCATGATATTGGTAAAATAGGCACACCAGATTCTATTTTAAAGAAGCCAGCTAAGTTAGATGATAGTGAGTGGCAGGAGATGCAGCTTCATGCCGAAATAGGCGCTGAAATTATTGGTGAACACAGTGATCCACTATTAGAAATGGCACGCCGAATCGCTCTGACTCATCATGAAAAATGGGATGGAACAGGTTACCCTTATGGTTTAGCGGGGGAAGATATCCCTATTGAAGGCCGTATTGTCGCAATTGCTGATGTATTTGATGCGCTAACGTCTGTGCGGCCCTATAAGAAGGCGTGGACGGTTAAGGCAACCATGGAGCTAATTGAAAGTGAGTCGGGTAAACACTTTGATCCAGAGCTGGTGAGTCACTTTACTCAACTTACAGAAGCCGTCACTCAGATCCGCGACGCACACCATGAAACAGAATAACACCAAGGAAAGAGCATAAAAAAGGCGCATTAAGCGCCTTTTCTGTGATTAGCAGCTCACTGAGTTATTCTTGCTCTTCAAGCGAGTACGGTAGCGCAATCAGTGTTAAGTCTGACTCGGCATCATCGGCAAATCTAAGCTTGGCATCGAGTTGAGTATCGTTAGCCAGCACGGCTGTTAATAATACTTGGCCATCACGTTGCACTGCTTCGATGATGGTACCTGCACGGCGGAACCCTTGCCCCTCTTCTAAGGCAATTTCAAGTTGGCTATCGGCAGTTAGCGGTGAAGATACTGAGCCGCTAACAATGTAAAGCGCACGCTTGTTACCACCGCGATACTTCATTCTGGCGATCGTTTCCTGCCCCATGTAGCAGCCTTTGTTAAAGCTGATACCATTAACGGCTTGGACGTTACACATTTGCGGAACAAACTGGCCTTGGTGGCTGGCACCTAAGTTTGGATAACCCGCTAAGATCTCTAGAGCTTGCCATGCGCTAGCATCAAAGATTGGCTGCTCGATTTTAGCAACTAATGTATCTGCATGAGTTGCTTCAATGGCAAGAATATAACGACCTGCATCATGAATAATCATGCCGTTATCAACTAAGGTTAGTTCATCGTTAAGCTCACCAAACTGCGCGGTTAGCCAAGCCTGAGCTTGCTCACCAGCAACGCCAAGTAGTAACCAAGTATCAGTCACATCGGCTAATTCTGCTTTGCTAAATACCGCATACTTTTGCAGTTGCGGTAAATCCAATGCCAAGGTGTCTTTCGGCATAAGTAAAAATAGGCTGTCGTCTTTAGCAAAGGCTCTAAAGCTGGCTAGCATCTTACCTTTAGGATCGCAGTGCGCGCCCCAACGCCATTGGTCATTTTCAAGTGAGCTGATATCGGTTGTGACTTGGCCGTGAATAAAGCTGCGACCTTGCTCTCCGGTCACTGACATTAAGCCTAGGTGGGTTAACTCTGAAAAAAGTAGGTCAGGCTGTTGTCCGTTAAGAGGCCAAGTTGGCTGAGAAGTTGACAGCGTCATGAGAAAGTCCAAGAAGTAAACCAATAATGACAATGATTGTACCGCTAATTTTTTACCGTGCAAGCGCAGTAGTTCAAACTATTTAAGCTTATATAAATAAAAGCAAAGGCCGTATAAACGATTTATACGGCCTTATTTCTGTGCGCGGTTCTAGTGGAGATGAGCGCTTAGATCTTAGTCACTGATTTAGTGAAGCAGTCGAGTTCTAATCGTGCCTTCAATTGCTTGCAATTCAATTAACGCATCTTCAGCCTGATCTGAGTCGACTTCCATTACCACATAACCGATTTCAGACGTTGTCTGTAGATACTGAGCAGCAATGTTGATGCCTTTCTCTGCAAATGCCGAGTTAATCTGGATCAGAATACCTGGACGGTTGTGGTGAATATGCAGTAGGCGCGAGGTGCCAGAGTGCTGTGCTAGAGAAACTTCTGGGAAGTTCACTGCCGTCATGGTTGAGCCATTGTCCGAGTACTTAGCCAGCTTACCCGCAACTTCGATACCGATATTTTCCTGTGCCTCAGCCGTACTGCCGCCTACATGTGGGGTTAGTAGCACGTTATCTAGGCCGCGAAGTGGGCTTAGGAACTCATCATCGTTCGACTTAGGTTCTACAGGGAATACGTCGATTGCCGCACCTGCAAGGTGTTCTTCTTTAAGTGATGCTGCTAGAGCATCAATATCGACTACAGTGCCACGAGAGGCATTGATAAGAATGCTGCCTTTACGCATGCAGGCAAGTTCATCAAAGCTAATCATCTCTTTAGTTTGTGCGGTTTCTGGCACATGTAAGCTGACTACATCGGCAAGGGATAATACTTGCTGTAATGAATGCACCTGCTGCGCGTTACCTAATGGTAGCTTGTCTTCGATATCGAAGAAGATCACGCGCATACCAAGGGTCTCAGCCAGAATACCAAGCTGTGTGCCAATGTGTCCGTAACCAATGACACCTAAAGTCTTACCGCGAGCCTCAAAGCTGCCTGAAGCACTCTTTAACCAGCCACCACGGTGAGCTAGAGCGTTACGTTGCGGGATCCCGCGCAGTAGCATGATGATTTCGCCTAAGACCAACTCAGCCACACTACGGGTGTTAGAGAATGGAGCGTTGAAAACCGGGATCCCCAGCTTTTCAGCCGCAGACAAGTTAACTTGGTTAGTACCAATACAGAAGCAGCCGATACCGACGAGTCTCTCTGCGTGGGACAGGACTTCTTCGGTGAGTTGGGTACGGGAGCGAATGCCAACAAAGTGCGCATCTTTTATTGCAGAGGATAGTTCTTCTTCCCCTAAAGAGGCTTTGTGATACTCGATGTTGTTATAACCTGCACGTTCGAACACATCCACCGCAGACTGGTGAAGGCCTTCCAACAGCAGGATCTTAATCTTATCCTTGTCCAGCGAGTGTTTCGCCATGATTTATGTACCCTTTCTGTTTAGTTTTATTATGTATACTTAATGCCACGGCAGAGACGACTAAACTCTACTTTTACAGTGGTTTGGGTATAGACTGTCAATTTACTAAGGACTAGATGCCTTTCATAGCAAAAACTTTGCTTGAAAGCGCAACCGCTCTCACAAAGTAGCACTTTTTTTACTTGCTGTGGAGGGCTAGATGGCCAAAGTGTTTATTCTGAATTTAGAACAATATCTTATATAGGGGCGATATTTTGAATAAAAGAGCTGCGTGGCTAGTGATATTCTTCGTTGTATTAATCTGGTCAGGGATTAATCCTAAGGATCAATTTACCTGGTTTTTAGAGGTAGCTCCTGCCTTAATTGCACTACCGATTTTGATTTATACCCGTAATAGTTTTGCCTTGACGAGCTTAGCCTATGGCTTGATCTTGATTCACTGCATTATCTTGATGGTGGGCGGGCATTATACCTATGCCGAAGTGCCGCTGTTTGATTGGATTAGCGAGTGGACTGGGGGCGCGCGTAATAACTACGACAAGGTGGGGCATTTCGCTCAAGGCTTTATACCGACAATCTTGGCGCGCGAGGTGTTTATTCGCTTAAGTGTGGTAAAGATCGGCGCCTGGTGTAACTTCTTAGCCATCTGTTTTTCTTTAGCATTCTCCGCTTTTTATGAGCTTATCGAATGGTGGGTAGCAGAGCTTACAGGTGAAGACGCCGAGGCATTTTTAGGTACCCAAGGTTACGTGTGGGATACCCAGTCAGATATGGCGATGGCGTTAGTAGGGGGGATTTCTGCGGTGCTTCTCCTCAGTCGTTTGCATGATAAGGCGCTACGAGCAAAGCTTAACTTAGCCAAGCTATGATAAGCTTGCTGGCGATAGGGATTACTCGCTTAATCTAGGTTGGTTATGCGGCTGTATTTCAGTGCTAATGGATCACAGAAGTGCCTTGTTAGCTCGAAAAAAGTATTAATAAAAAAGTATCAATAAAAAATTATGCCCTAGTCCGCTACTTAGGTGACAAGCTCTGTTGTTTTCTCAGATTGACCTCTGAATTAACCCCAGAGCTTGTTCTATTTAGCGTACAGGCAAAACTTTTCAGGGAGAAAAGTGATGAGTAAAATTGATGAGGTTATCTTTCTTCATCAGGTGGCATCTCCTTGCCACTTAGCGATTCTCGCGGAGTCAATTGGACTGAAAACGCGGGTTATCTCCAACGTAGAACAGCTTGACCCTAATAGTCACAGTAACTGCTTTTATCTTGTATCTCAGCAAGGTGCTGCACTGGATATTAATGGTGTTCCGCTGGTGGCCAGTCAATTAGTTAAGCATGTGCCTGTGGCGCTTTATCAAGTCGATCGTGAAGGGATTGCAGCAGAAGATGCCTTGTTACAAGGGATCCGTGGTCTACTATTTATTGATGAACGTATGGACTTGTTATTAACGGGCTTACGCAAAATGCTCGGTGATGAGCTTTGGTTCGACAGACCATTGATGAGTAAAGTTCTGCGACAATTAGTGACTAAGATGGGCGTTTCAGAAACTTTGACAACTGAGGACTCTGAATCACTCGAAGGGCTTACCAATCGTGAAAAAACCATTATTCAATTGGTATCCAGTGGCGCACGTAATAAAGAGATCGCCGATAAGCTGTGTATTAGTGAGCATACGGTAAAGGCGCATATTTCCTCTATATTCAGAAAAACCCAAGCAAGAAATCGTGTAGAGCTTTTGCGCTGGGCGCAATCATTTGAAAGCCAACTTAATTTATATGGCCTTAGCCACTAAATAAAGTCTTTTATTCACCATTTTCAAAGCAATATGAGCGGCTAATACCAGTCACTAATACCAGTCACTAATAGCAGTTACTAATACCAGTTACTTAAGGTGGATACTCAGAAAAATCTTATGACTTTGAAAGATAAGAATGGATCACTGAGGTCACAATGAGCACGAAGAAAAAGCCACTCTAAGCTTTTTCTTTTCTTCGTGTCCTCCGTGTAGCAAACGTAGTGAGCGCTTGGTGGTTTATGGCCTTAAAGGCAAAGAGCCCTGCTTGTGCTGGGTTCTTAGAGTTCTGTTTTTAATCTGCTTTGGTTTTTTCTTGCACCATCTTCTAACTCTCCTCCTTTGTTATGGCGCTAATTTTTACAGAAATCAGCCTTTTTTAATCCCGGTTTAATCGTTAGCCGTTTAAATGTAGCGTGATAATTAGACTATTTGAGCCATTAATGGGTATTTCATCAAGAATGACTCAAAACCTATCGATTATTTAAGTTGTAAACTTTCAGTTATGTATGTTTCTGATCTAATTTTGGCCTTTGCTCGCATGAATTTCATCATCTTAAAGCGGTACTTATTTTGCCTCTTATGTTGAAATTCGCGCCTGAATGCTTCATAGGTGTTGGGTTGGTGTTTAAATTGTGTTTTGCTAATATTAAGGTTTCATTGCTTTTCCCTCATCTCATCGCTTATTACTCCTCAAGGCGATAAAAAGTTTGTTTATCTTCGCCAAAATCAGTCAAATTCCTTGCGGCAAAATAGCGTCTGTATACACTGCGCTCATATCAAGATTTTAACGGTAATAAATGTATGGAAGTTTTCATCAGTTTGTTCGGCATGCTTTGTCTTATGGGCTTAGCGGTTGCACTATCAGAAAATAGAAAAGCAATTAATCCTAGAACCGTACTCGGTGCGTTAGCGTTTCAAGTCGCCTTTGGCGCATTTGTTATGTATGTGCCTATGGGGCAGGCGGTACTTGATGGCGCATCAAATGGCGTTATGCATGTTATTGGCTACGCTAACGAAGGCTTAGCCTTCTTATTTGGCGACCTCGCTAAATTTGGTGTTGGCTTTATCTTTGTAATTAACGTGCTATTTGTGGTGGTCTTCATCAGCGCATTAATTGCCGTACTTTATTACCTTGGCATTATGCAGTTGGTTATTGGCTTAATTGGTGGTGGCTTATCTAAGCTGCTGGGTTCAAGCCGTGCAGAATCTCTCTCTGCTACAGCCAATATCTTTGTTGGACCAATTGAAGCGCCTTCAATGGTACGTCCCTTTGTTAAGCACATGACTCGCTCAGAGCTGTTCGCGGTAATGACCGGCGGCTTAGCTTCTGTGGCTGGCGGCACCATGATAGGTTATATCCAGATGGGTGTTGACGTGAAATACGTACTAACTGCAGCGTTTATGACGGCGCCAGCTGGTTTACTGTTTGCTAAGTTGATGTGGCCAGAGACTGAAACGCCACAAAACGACATCAAAAAAGTGATGGATGATGTGACAGACAAACCGGCGAACGTACTCGACGCTGCAGCCAGCGGCGCAGCAATGGGTATGCAGCAGGTATTGTCAGTGTCAGCGCTGTTATTGGCATTCGTGGCACTTATCGCCATGGTTAACGGTATGCTTGGCGGCATCGGCGGCTGGTTTGGTATTGAAGGCCTAACTATGCAAGCTATCTTAGGTTACGTACTGGCACCACTAGCATGGGTCATGGGTGTACCTTGGAGCGAAGCAACACAGGCGGCATCATTTATTGGCCAGAAAATGGTCATTAACGAGTTTGTTGCTTATATCGACTTCTTGAAAGTAGCTGACCAGCTATCAGAAAAGACTCAAATTATTATCAGTTTTGCACTGTGTGGCTTTGCAAATATCGGCTCATTAGCAATGGTGATTGGTGGCTTAGCGGCACTTTGCCCTGAGCGTCGTCACGACTTAAGTGCATTGGGTATGAAGGCGTTAATCGCTGCAGCTCTAGCTAACTTAATGAGCGGTACTATTGCTGGTTTGCTATATAGCTTAGCTGGTTAATTTTGACCGCAGCTTAATCTTATTTTTATCAATGAGTACTTGTTTACTAGCGCAAACAATTACTCAAACTTTTTAAGGATGTATCATGACTCCACATATTAATGCCGAAAGCGGTGCGTTTGCTAAAACAGTTCTAATGCCTGGTGATCCGCTACGTGCAAAGTATATTGCCGATAACTTTTTAGAAAACGCAGTTCTAGTAACCGACGTGCGTAACATGTTGGGCTACACCGGCGAATACAATGGCAAAAAGATCTCTGTTATGGGTTCTGGTATGGGTGTGCCGTCTATCTCTATTTACGCTAAAGAACTAATCACAGATTACGGTGTTGAAAACATCGTACGTATCGGTTCATGTGGCGCCATCAGCGATAAAATCAAGCTAATGGACGTAGTTATTGCTATGGGTGCAAGCACAGATTCAGGCGTAAACAGAACACGTTTTGCTAACACTGATTTTGCTATGATTGCAGACTTCAACTTGCTTAAACGTGCAGCAGATTCTGCTGAAAAGCTTGGTGCTAGCTACCATGTAGGTAACTTGTATACGTCTGATCTGTTCTACTGTGCAGATGAAGCGCGTTACGACCTAATGGAAAAGTACGGCATCTTAGGCGTCGAAATGGAAGCTGCAGGCCTTTACGGTGTAGCAACTGAATTTGGCGCTAACGCATTGGCCATGATGACAGTAACAGACCATATTCGCCAAGGGCTGCATTTAACTGCAGAAGAGCGTCAGCAAACGCTGAATGACATGATTAAGCTCACATTAGACGCAGTTGAAGAACTTCTTTAATCGCGATTAATAGTCGCTTAAGTTTACTTAGGTATCTTGCGCGTCATTAATGCTGCTTAGTAGCAATTAGCTTGATTGTAACGCTTTACCCTATGGCCGCGGCTAGGCACATTAAGTTGGACGCACTAGCGTCATCGACAAAAAATACTAAGCCTAGTCGCGCGCCAATTCAGCCCAAATAGCAAACTGCTATTTGGGCTGTTTTATTTTAGTTTCTAACTCCCATTCAGCTTCGTTTCAGCCTCTTCTAGCAGTACTAATATATCTACTCGTTAGCAAAAACTGGCAACTAAGGTTTTGATAGGTTTAAAGATCTATGCAGACAAAGTAGACTAGTTGCACTAATAGTCTTTTTGGAAAGAGAAAATGTCGATTTGGTTTAAGCCTGTAAGCCTCGAAGTCTGCGCTACAATGGATGCTGGGATGAATGGTAAGGGCACCTTGATGCAAACCATGGGGATCACTATTTCTGAAATTGGTGACGACTATATGAAGGCGACTATGCCAGCAACACCTGCAGTGCATAATCCACTGGGCATAGTTCATGGCGGTGCTAATGTGGCATTGGCCGAGACAGTTGCGAGCTATGCGGCGAATTTTGCGGTCGACTTTGAAAACTATTACTGTGTTGGCCAAGAAATTAACGCTAATCACTTAAAAGCCTCACGTAACGGCATACTAACTGCGACAGCTAAAGCGATACACCTGGGCAAGCGTAGCTCGGTTTGGGAAGTGCTGATCCATAACAGCGCCGGTGAGTTATGCTGTATCTCTCGTATGACCGCAGCCGTGGTTAAACGCTAGAGCTGCTACATTTGTTCTATCGCTCCCATGATCGCTGCCGTGGTTGTTTTCAGCGATAAATATCCGCTCAAGTATGAGTAATTTTATTTAGCTAAGGCCTGTTTTATTGGTTAACTTTTGCTCATACTTATTGCATTACTTTTATCAGCCTAGGGTATTGCTTAGGCCTAATATCAATAATTAGGAGTGCGAATGGATAACGCAACAATATGGGAGTGGGTCGGATACCTAGCGTCAGTCGTCGTCGCGATATCTTTGATGATGTCTAACATCAAAAAATTACGTTGGTGGAACCTGGTTGGTGCAGCATTGTTTGTGGCCTACGGACTGGCTATCGACGCGATCCCTGTGGCTCTAGTAAACTTCTTTATCGTACTGATCGACGCCTATTATTTGGTTAAGCTGTATAAGGCTGAAACAAAAATGAGCGAAAAGACGGAATTGTAAAGATTATAACTAAGGAGGGATCTTCGATTACCTCCTTTTTAGCCAATTTCAATAGCGTTAAATAGCTCGCCTGCAAATAATTCAGTACATTTCATTACTATTCGTATACTTAGTTAGCGATGAATGCCTACAAAGCTACTTACCTAGTAGCGATTAAATCTGAACATTTCATTTATTGATACGCATCAATAATACCAATTTGATTCAACATTATTCTCCAAGCCTCTAATTGAAGTGAAGTTTATTCCTATCGATTTACCCATGGATTTTTAATCTGTAAATGCGTTTAGGCTTATCGTCTTTAATCGTTTTATTGTTTTCGCTTCAGGGTCTATTCTTATCTCATCGACAAGCGGTTAGTTGCCGCGTTGCCATAGCGTATCGCAGATAGAGGATAAACCATGGCTACCCTATTTGATTTAATCGAAACTTGGCTGGGATCACGCCAAGATTGAGGAGTAATGTATGAGTCAGCAAAACCGAGTTCTTACCGCACAAAATGGCGCACCAATTAGCGATGACCAAAATTCACTGTCAGCTGGTGAGCGCGGACCGCTTCTACTGCAAGATTGGCACCTTATCGAGAAACTAGCTCACTTTAACCGTGAGCGTATTCCAGAGCGTATCGTACATGCTAAAGGTACCGGTGTTTACGGTAAGTTTACCCTGACTCGTGACATGAGTGATTACACAATTGCCGATCACTTTAACGGTGTAGGTAAAGAAACTGAAACCTTTGTTCGTTTCTCTACAGTTGGTGGTGAGATGGGCTCTGCAGATGCTGAGCGCGATCCACGTGGTTTTGGTCTACGTTTTTATACCACTCGTGGTAACCACGATATCGTAGGTAACAACACGCCGACTTTCTTCTTGCGTGACGGTATTAAGTTCCCAGACTTTATTCACACTCAAAAGCGTAACCCACAAACTAACTTGAAAGATCCGCATGCTATGTGGGACTTCTGGGCACTGAATCCTGAAGCTATGCACCAAGTTACGGTATTGATGTCAGATCGCGGTATTCCAGCTAACTATCGTCAAATGCACGGATTTGGTTCGCACACCTTCTCTTTCTGGAATGCCAAGGGTGAGCGTTTCTGGGTCAAGTTCCACTTTAAGACTAAGCAAGGCATCGCTAACTTAACGGCTGAGCAGGCTGATATTCTTAAAGGTATCGACCCAGATTCATCACAGCGTGACATGGTTGCGGCAATTAACGACGGCAACTTCCCTAAGTGGGCGGTAAAAGTACAGATCATGCCAGAAGCTGAAGCAAACACTTATAAGATCAATCCGTTTGATTTAACTAAAGTGTGGCCACATGCTGACTACCCATTGATTGAAATTGGTGAGTTAGAGCTAAACCGTATGCCGCAAAACTACTTTGCTGAAGTTGAGCAAGTCGCATTAGCACCAAGCAATTTAGTTCCTGGTGTTGGCGCATCGCCAGACAAAATGCTGCAAGCGCGTTTGTTTGCCTATGCTGATGCACAGCGCTACCGTATCGGAGCTAACTATAACCAACTACCGGTTAACTGCCCACATGCAACAACGGCTAACCATCACCAGCGTGGCGGCGCAATGGCAGGTACACAGTGCCCGTTCTCAGGTAGCCAAACAGGTGGCGACCCTAGCAGAAACTATGGACCAAATAGCTTTGACGGCCTACAAGACCAAACGCAATTTGCTGAGCCACCACTGCGTTTAGATGGTGAAGCAGATCGATACAGCCGTTATGACCAAGATGACTTTAGCCAAGCTGGTGACTTATACCGCCTACTGCCAGAAGATGAGAAAGCGCGTTTAATTGCTAACATCGCAGGCACATTAAGTGTGGTAAGCGAAGCGACACAAACTAAGATGGTTGAGCATTTTACTGCCGCTGATAGTGATTATGGCCGCCGAGTAGAAGAGGCGTTAAAAGGTTAATCTGGCTAAGAAAGGTTCTAGATAAAAGCAGGTCCTAGGTTCTAGGAAAAGCAGGTGCTAAGATCTTAAAAGCTAAAATTAAAGGCAAAACAGTAGATGCTGTTTTGCCTTTTTGTATTCTGTTTGTGCTAGAACCTAGAACCTAGAACCTAGAACCTAGAACCTAGAACCTAGAACCTAGAACCTAGAACCTAGAACCTAGAACCTAGAACCTAGAACCTAGAACCTAGAACCTAGAACCTAGAACCTAGAACCTAGAACCTAGAACCTAGAACCTAGAACCTTTCTTTAAAAAACCAAAGTCGCAACGCCCAGTAGCGCAAATAGTACCGCGCAGCCGCGGTGTATCCAGCTCATCGGTAGCTTCTCGGCGCTAAAGTGTCCGGCAATGACCACTGGCACATTGGCTATAAGCATACCTAAGGTGGTGCCCATAACAACCATGGCTAAGGCATCATACTTAGCCGACAGCACGACTGTGGCTATTTGGGTTTTGTCCCCCATCTCGGCGATGAAGAATAGAATGAATGTGGCTAAGAATGGTCCCATGGCATAGAAACGACTCTCTTCGGCATCGACTTTATCAGGGATTAACACCCATAACGCAATGGCAAAAAATGAGGCGGCAACTAGATAGCGTCCCATTTCCGGGCTGATCCAAGAGATAGCCCATTGTCCTAGCCAAGCGGCTGCGAAGTGATTAACTAAGGTAGATAGGAAAATACCAAGAATAATGGCGGTTTTGTTTTTAAAACGCGCGGCTAAGATTAATGCTAACAATTGAGTTTTATCGCCGATTTCAGCAATGGCAACAGTAAAGGTAGAGGCAAGTAGTGCTTCCAAGAGTTAATCCTAAATGGGGACGTATTAGCAATAAACTAAGCACAGCAACTCTTCCCCAAATTTAAGAGGTGCGGTGCTCAGGTCTTGCTGGGCGGGCTCAAAACTGGCGTATTGAGCTGCTGTATGTACCATGGCATGTGGCCAATTATGTTGATACATACTCAGTAAATGACGCTGGCAGGCATTTAATGCCCTTTTGTCGCCTTACTGATAGCTACTCCCCTGAAGCGAGGCGGCATTATAGCGGCTACGCTGTTTTTTTCAACGTCAAAAGCAAACCAGTGAGTAAATTAATCGGTAATTTAGACTTAAGTAACATAACTGTCGTACTGGCTTTGCGCTTATGTTAATAACTCGTGCCGAGTTGATTTTAACTGCTCTAGAAGGCTTGCCCACGGGGAATACTGCTGTTAATGTCAGTGCAGTCATTTTTTAGAGTAAGAGCCGTAATGAAACAATTCACTCTGTATTTTCCACGATTTATCAAGCCTCAGTGGCTAAGTTGATAAGGTGAATACACGTTTTATTTAACTAGCCGTTGAGGCCAATTGGAATCGTAAGGTCGAAGATGACCGGATTCGATTGGGGGCAGTTATTGATATTGTTAACTTGCAACATTCTCTCCCTCAAAGTCGTTCTAAATCTGACCTATCTAAATAAAAAATAAAATTTAACAGGACAATTTTGTGAACTCAAAAATACTTGGCTCAGTTGCCATTGTCGCAGGAACGGCAATTGGTGGCGGTATGTTGGCTTTGCCTTTAGCAACAGCTTCATTAGGTACCATTCCCGCACTGCTTTTACTTATCGTAATTTGGGGTATATCCATTTATACCTCACTACTAATGCTTGAAATTAACCTTCGGGTAGGTGTTGGTTTAAATCTGCACAGCATCACAGGTAAAACCTTAGGTAGAGTAGGGCAGCTTATTCAAGGCGGCTCATTCTTGAGTCTGCTGTTTGCACTTACCATGGTGTATTTGATGGGTGGCTCGTCGCTGCTTGAATCAAAGATGGCAATGGTTGGTATGGACGTTGATAGTCAATTCGCGGTGTTACTCTTTACGCTGATTTTCGGTGGCATTATCGCGATTGGCGTTAGCTGGATTGATAAAGTGTCACGGGTGCTGTTTACCTCAATGATCACGCTACTGGTGATAGTGGTTGCCTACTTGCTACCAGAAGTTGATATGAGTCTGATGATGAATAACTCAACCGAAGGTATGGTGACTAGCAGCGACTTAACCAACCTATGGTTAGCGGCTATTCCTATTGTGTTCACCTCGTTCGGCTTCCATGTATGTATTGCCACCATAGTGCGCTATTTAGATGGCGACGCCATGTCGTTGCGTAAGGTGTTAATTATAGGTTCAACCATTCCGCTTGTGTGCTACATCCTTTGGCTAGTGGTTACCCTAGGCACTTTAGGTGGTGATACGGTACATGAGTTTAATGGCTCTTTGCCATTGCTTGTTACGGCGCTGCAAGGTGTTGCTGAGTCGTCAGTGTTGAAGTCTTTCATCGACCTATTCGCTAACTTCGCCTTGGTTACTTCGTTCCTAGGCGTGACCATGAGTTTATTAGATTATGTTGCCGAGCTAACACGTGCTAAAGAAAATGCATTAGGCCGCGTACAAACATGGCTGCTGACCTTTGTACCACCGCTACTTTGTGCATTGTACTACCCAGATGGTTTCTACAAGGTGTTAGGTTTTGCGGCGATTCCGCTAGTGGTGATTATTATCTTCTTGCCTATCGCAATGGCACTGCGCCAGCGTAAGCAAAATTTAGGTGGTTATCAGGTTTGTGGTGGTAATACCGCCCTCGGTCTAGCAGGGGTTGCAGGTTTAGCGATTATCTTAGCTCAGCTATGGGTTGCACTCTAACTAGCGTTTTAACCAGAGCGCGGCATACCGTACGCCTGTTAACGTGTATGCCTGCAAAGGCTATTCTACAAAAGGTAACAGCTTTGTAAGAGATTAATTCAGAAACTGTTATCAGCGCCTCTTCTTATGATAAAGTCGAGCTCGAATATGAAAATATTGGGCTCGACTTTTTTGTTTTCCGTCCTAAGGAAATTGAATATCGAACCACAAGCAATCAACAAAAAATCATAAAAAATACTCTTATTAAAGCTCTTAATAAGAGATAAGAAATGGACTTATAAAAATGAAAAAATGGCTTTTGACAGCGGCTATGGCGACCTCTTTTGGCGCTCTAGCTGACGAAGGTATGTGGCAGCCTTATCAACTTCCTGCCATGGCAGATGAACTAAAGGCGAAAGGGTTAGAAATTGATGTTAACTCGATTTCAAAACTGACCGAATTCCCAATGAACGCAGTGATAAGCCTTGGCGGCTGTACCGCGTCATTCGTATCACCTAAGGGCCTAGTTGTAACTAACCATCACTGTGCTTACGGCTCTATTCAGTACAACTCAACTCCTGAGAAAAACCTACTACGTGACGGCTTCTTAGCTAAGTCATTTAGCGACGAGCTACCGGCAACACCGGGCTCGCGAGTTTACGTGACTGAAAGCGTTGTTGACGTAACCGACAAGGTTAAAGATGGCCTTGAGAGTAAAACAGGTAACGCGTTTTACAAAGGCATTGAGCAAAAAGAAAAAGGCCTAGTGGCCGAGTGTGAGAAAGAAGACGGTTACCGTTGTAAGGTATACAGCTTCCACGGCGGCCTAGAGTATTACCTAGTTAAGCAACTAGAAATTCGCGATGTGCGTTTAACATACACACCAGCAGCCAGCGTGGGTAAGTATGGCGGTGATATCGATAACTGGATGTGGCCACGTCACACCGGTGATTATGCTTTCTACCGCGCTTACGTATCAAAAGACGGTAAGCCTGCAGATTTCAGCAAAGACAACGTGCCATTCGAGCCAAAGAGCTTCTTAAAAGTATCGGCTAAAGGCGTTAGTGAAGGTGACTTTGTGATGGTTGCTGGTTATCCGGGGCGCACCAACCGTTACCGCACAGCTAACGAAGTCGAAAACCAATTTGAGTGGTCATATCCTGAAGGCAAGATCTTACGTGAACGCCTAATTGAGATCATTAAAGAGACCGCGCCAGAAGGCAGCGATGAGCGTATCAAGTACGAAAGCTCAATTGCAGGTTTAGCTAACTATGCTAAGAACTTTACTTCTATGATCGAGTTCTATGGTAAATCGACCATGCTTGATGACCGTAAAGCACTAGAGCAGAAGCTAGCTAACTGGATTAGCGCCGACAGCAATCGTAAGCAGCAATACGGTAAGGTACTAGCCGAGCTTGATAAGCTCATTGCTAAAGGTCAGCAAGGCCAAGAACGTGATTTACTACTTAGCTATATGGGTTACAGCACCATGCTAAGTACTTCTGGTCGCCTGTACAGATTAGCTAATGAAAAAGCCCTAGCGGATATGGATCGTGAGCCAGGTTATCAAGAGCGCGATATGACACGCTTTACATCAGGCATGGAGCGTATTGAACGTCGTTATGCCGCCAGCGTTGATAAAGCCATGCTATTAGAGCTTATTACTCGTTACGCAGCGCTACCAAAAGATGAGCGTCTACCAGCGTTTGATAAAGCCTTTGGCATTACTAACAACTTTGATGCGGCTAAGTTAAGCAAGACGCTTGATAAGATGTACGCCAACACTAAGCTGTCAGACAAAGAAACCCGCCTAGCTTGGATGGACAAGTCAGTTGCCGAGTTTAAAAAGTCAAAAGACCCATTCATTCAGTATGCCGTTGCGACCTATGACGAGCGCATGAAGCGTGAGCAGGCTGAAAAGCAACTAGCAGGTGAGTTGATGAAGGTTCGTCCTATGTATATGGACGCTATCATCGCTTATAACCGTGAGCAAGGTAAGCCAGTTTACGCAGATGCTAACTCAAGCCTGCGTGTCACAGTGGGTCATGTGAAAGGTTACTCGCCAGAAGATGGACTTTATGCTGAGCCATTTACTCGCCTTGAAGGGATTTTGGCGAAAGACACAGGTGTAGAACCATTTAATGCGCCAGCTAAAGAGCTAGAGCTTATCGCCAACAAGCAGTACGGTGATTACTATGTGAAGTCATTGGACTCAGTGCCAGTTAACTTCCTATCGACCCTCGATACCACAGGTGGTAACTCAGGTTCGCCAACCTTAAATGGCCGCGCCGAGCTTGTTGGTCTGTTATTTGATGGTGTATACGAGAGCATTATCGGTGACTGGGGCTACGATACTGAGACTAACCGTTCTATCCAAGTAGATAGCCGTTACATGTTATGGGTAATGAAGTATCTTGATAATGCCGATAACCTGTTAGAAGAGATGGAAATTGTGCATTAATCATATTGGCTATGATTAGCTAGCCTTTTGCATGCAAAAGCCGAAACATGAAAGTGTTTCGGCTTTTTTGATTTTTGGTGGTTTGTTTGGTTTTGCCATATTGGAAGGTTATCAGGCTGCGCCTGACCAAAGTCATTAAGTTAGACTACGTCTAACAACCAAAGTCGTGAGCTTCCAGCTCACACTCGGGCAAGAAGGGGTCAACAGCTACCCCCTCTTGACCATTTTATTTATAAAGAGTCCCAGTCGCCCCGACGAAGTTGTCTCCCTCGTACTTATTAGAAATAGTCTAACGCTTCCGATGGGGAACTGGTGTTTTCTGTGAGTTTCGTAACTCATTTTTGCCCCTTTATCATTTAGAAGCAAAATAAATAGAATATCTTCCTCTCTAATTTTACCCTATTAAACCTTATCTGAAATAGAGAGAAAGCAACGCCCACATTTGTAAAATCAGCAATCATATTCTTTCAAAAGTCTGGCCATTTATTGCTCGATAAGTTGTTATCGCATTTTAGAAACGCTCCTCATGAGACCCACAATATGTTGAGTGACACCCTTTAATTTATTGTTTACAAAGAATAAAAGTGGTAAAAATGCCTAGATGTAATATTCGGTTTTTGGGGATGTTCTTGTTTTTACAAAAAGTCACCCAAACGGGTCTAGTAAGCTCTTATACGGAAAGGTGACAACTTCATGAGTTTAGTTAAAGGTGCAGCCCTATTCATTACGATATTTTTAATGGGCTATGTAACGAACAATATTTTTTCACAACCTACAAACTTAGAGCTCATTCTTAGCTATTTAACTTCATTTTCAACCATTTGTGCAGCTATAGTTGCATGCCTCGCACTAAATAGTTGGCGAAAACAACTCAAGTTCAGTAACATTTTTAGCACTGCAACCGAACTTGAATATGCATTATTCCAGCAACTAAAATTGGTTTGTGATGATGAGCAACTACAAGGAAAGGAGGCTTTTGGGGTGTATGGACTGCAAATTCAAACCTTAACATTTAGATTAAGACAGCGAAAATATCAGCCAGAAATATTAACTGCTATTGACGTAAGTTACGACCAAGGACTCAATGAGGCTAGGGTATCAGGTCAATTTTCTAAAAAATCAGTAGAAGAACTTCTATCTGCATTGAGAAGGTTAACGAAAGCAATTAATCAAGACTTCAGATAAAGGGATCGGAGCGAATTAGGGAGCTAAGATACTTGTTCTAATCAATGCTAGGCTAACTAGAGTGGTTGCACTAACTGATTAATGTCTAAAAATGAGTTTGTAACATCTGAGAGAACGAATTAGGAAGGAAGATGATTCAGATGTCGGTACGGCTGTGGGCTTCGGTTTCAGGGATGAAATCGCAGAGCGGCCATGGATGGCTTTATAGTGTTCCACAGAAGTTGCGACAGCTGAGCTTACTGCGAACTGTAGCCTTTTTTTCGTGGTGAATAGCTTTTGTCCAGAAATGAGCTTGCCACACCTGAGAGAACTAATTCGGAGAGATGATGATTCAGATGTCGGTACGGCTGTAGGCTTCGGTTTCAGGGATGAAACTGTAGAGCGGCCAAGGACGGTTTTATAGCGTCCCACAGAAGTTTCGACACCTGAGCTTATTGCGAACTTTAGCCTTTTTTCGTGGTGAATAGCTTTTGTCCAAAAGCTAGTTAGGGCTTTAGCTGCAACTCTAAACATTAAAGAGTGTGCTGTTCCAACTTGGTGTAGATAGGGCTGAGACCGTCGAAAACATGGATGTTTTCGTTGAGCTCACAGGGATGTGCTTGCAGCGAGTCTCAGAAGTGTCTGCACATACGCCGGCCGCAGGCCATTGGAACCACTATTGTTGGATGCCACTCTCAGTCAAAAATATTTAGAGTCTTTGCGACCTATGCTCAGGCTTAGCCTGATATGTGGCAAAGCACATCTCTTAGCCGATAAGGCTAAATCAATCAGCGCTACTTTCTGGACAAGCAACAGAATTCAGCAAATCAGTTAACTCTGCGGAACTCAAAGGTCTCATAGAACCCTCTGGCAAATCCCCTAACTGCAAACTCTGAATCGACAGCCGTTTAAGGTCGATAACCTTAAACCCCAAAGCCTGTGACATACGGCGTATTTGCCGATTCAGCCCTTGAGTCAAGGTAATCTCATACTTATCAGAACCTAAACGGCTCATCACACAAGGCAAAGTCGTGACATCTTTATAGCTCACCCCAGCGGCCATGCAGGCAAGAAAAGCATCATCAAAAGCCCGGTCAACTTGCACATGGTAAGTTTTAGCATGACCAAAATCTGGGTGCATTAGCTTATGAGTTAACTCACCATCGTTGGTTAAAATCAACAGACCACGGCTGTCTTTATCCAGACGGCCGACAGGGTAGAGACGTGGTGACTCGGGCAACAGGTGCAATAAGCTGTTTGGCAGATGCGCTAGCAGACGACTGTCGGTGCCGACCGCTTTATTAAACAGCCAATAGGCTTTAGCTTCAACAGCACTAATTGGCTCATCGTTAACATAGATCTGCTCGGCGCAGCGCTGACCGTCGGGGGTGTCGATTAGGGTCACACTGTCTACGTGATTAGCGAGTCGATCATCGATACGAACTTGACCATCTCTGATTAAACGAGTGGCGGCGCGGCGGGAACAACAGCCGGTTAAGGCAAGGTATTTTGCAAGTCTCATGAATTTGGGATAATTATTCTTTAGCTAAATATTGCTGTGTGAGTTCACGATAATTATTGATAGCCATTTGGCGTATGCTCCAAGCATGAGCAAGGCACCAGAGCATCACAATATTGGTTTGTGCCCAGAGAGTAATTGCCACCCAGCAGTAATTAGCCTGGGGAAAATGTTTGTCGCATGGGTCAAAGTCCAAGGTATGCCAGTTTAACTGAAAAACCAGTGCCGATGATGTAATAAAGCCTAAAACGCTAATAAAAAATACAGGCCAGCTACAGGCTGAATGATGATTAAACTTATCGGTGATACAAAGAAAATACATCACAACGGTACCCACTAAGAAGCAGGTTGATACCAGACGGTGAGTGTCTAAATAGTTTATAGGGAATATTCCCATTAGCACCACGCAAGCGCCGACCCAAATCCCTATGCATGATAAGTAATGGCTAAAATTGCCTAATTTTAATAAGAATAAAGTAATCATGGATAGCAGGATGCATAATCCGGCTACCATCAGAGACATGTTGTAAATGTAGGCGTAGCGGGTGTAAGTGTAATCACCGAGCAAGTCTGCTCGCTTGTTTATAACGTCAAAGCCTATCTTTTGATATTCAAACCAGACAGATATAGACACACCTATTGCAGCTATGATGGCCCCGAGAAAAATCAACATTACCACTAAGCGGTGCAGATCATACTGCATTGATTGTTCCCGCAATTTATCGTCCATGTTGGCTTCTATCCCTGTTATGGTTAATTTTCCCAAAAAAAAGGAGTACATATAGATGTACTCCTTGATTATAGAATGCGCTTAGTTAGAACTCACTTTTATACCAAAAAAGTATTAAATGGGCTAACTGTTTACGAGCTACTTACGCTTACGGAAGATGACTATCGCAACGGCTACAACCGCTAAAATCATGCAGTACCAAGCGTGAGTGACAACATCTAATGGCGATAGGCTAAAAGTTGAAGCCACTAGTAGTGCCTGGGCGCCGTATGGAATAAGACCCTGAATGATACAAGAGAAAATATCTAATATGCTGGCTGCACGCTTTGGCGTGACGCCGTGCTTTTGGGCAAGATCTTTTGCAATGTCACCAGTAACTACAATCGATACCGTGTTGTTTGCCACACAGGTGTTAGTTGCCGCAACAATACCAGCCATGCCAAGTTCTGATGCGCGGCATGATGCTTCGCCTTTGGCTTTAGAAAAACGTGTAATCAGTTTTTCAATCTGCTGGCTAACAAATGCTAGACCACCTTGCTGCTGCATTAGCGCCGCTAAACCACCGACTAGCATAGACAGGATAAAGATTTCTTGCATGCTACCAAAACCGGCATAGATGTCTTTACCGAATTGGATCACGCCGTAATCCATGGTGGCGATGCCGGTAATACCCGCCAATAATATACCTATGGTTAGCACTACGAATACGTTAAGACCAGCAACTGCCAAGAACAAAATGGTTAGGTAAGGAATCACTTTAACAAAGTCGATCTCTTGCGCTGCTACATCAGCTTGGCCTTGGCCTGCTAAAGTGAAAATCACTAAGGTAATGATTGATGCTGGGATGGCGAAGATCAGGTTTTCTCTGAACTTGTCTTTCATCTCACAGCCTTGAGTACGAGTTGCGGCAATGGTGGTATCAGAGATAATCGATAAGTTATCACCAAATAGTGCACCTGATATCACTGCGCCCGCCATAATGGCCAAGTCGATTTGTGCTTCGTTAGCTACACCCAGTGCAATTGGCGCGACTGCGGCAATCGTACCCATTGAGGTACCCATTGCGGTTGCAATAAAGGCGGCTATCACGAAAAAGCCCGGTAGCAATAGGTTTGAAGGCACTAACGATAAGCCTAGTGCAACGGTAGCATCAACACCACCTGTCGCTTTTGCTACGGCAGCAAAGGCACCGGCTAACAAATAAATCATACACATAGCGATGATATTTGAGTGGCCAATACCGTTTAAAAAGGTTTCTATTGATTGGTTAAGCTTTTGCTTTGAAATCAAAATTGCAAAGATAATGGCGGGTAGAATCGCCACTACGCTTGGTAATTGATAAAAGGCAAAGTCTACACCTTGGCTTTGAAAGTAAACGCCTGCACCAATAAATAGGGCTAGAAATAGAAATAGCGGCGTTAGGGCTAAAAATGATGGCGCCGTAGTAGCGGCTGCGCTTTGGGCTTCTGGGGCATTACTGGAAGTTGTCAATGTTATCTCTCTTATCTTCAATCAGTCTTTGAACCATTGTTCCCATCGCCCTCCTAGCTGGAACAAACTACTTATTAGCTGCCGCTAAATCATAGAATGGTACATCTCAATAGTTGAGAGGATATGAGATTGAAAGACGTCTGTCAATTTAGACGTCTAGATGTTTTTACTGCTAATCTGGAGTTTACCAAAAACTGTGAACTCGGTTGGCTTAGTAGTCACTATTTAAGGTTTAGCTTAAGTTGCCAAGATATAAGTGCGAAATACAAATCAATTCGAGTGGTTGTACTGCTGATATTTCATCTCGGGTTTATCGATAAGTGGTAAGCTTGAGCCCATTGGCGCTTGTTGCCGAGCAAACCATAAAAGTAACCCGAATAAATACCGACTTGATAAGAAAGAGAGTTAGCATGCAATTGATGGATATTGATAAAGCGACCTATAGGCAGAATACCAATAGGGTGATCATGGGCTTTGTGGCTAGCCTGGCTATTTTGGCACTGGTCTTTGGCACAATCTTAATTCACTTCTTTGGTGCGCCAGTAAGTGTTAGTGGTGAATCAACCGGTAACTTTCACCTCAATGTTATCGGTGTCGTGCTTGCTCTGGCGGTGTGTAGCGCGGTATTGAACAGTCAAAAGCATAAGCCATATATGCGCGAGGTGTATTATGTGTGGCGCTTAAAGCAGCTGCATAACCAGATCTACCGTAAACTGGCCAAGATAAAGCTAGCTGCAGATAATGAAGAGCTCAATGCGTTTATTATCTTGAGCTTCTACTTTGCCAGCCTTAAGCAGGTCTACACTCTGGATAACAACACACTCACGATATCGACGGTGGAGCAAGATCTGGCGCAGCTAAATGACAAAGTCGCGGCGCTGGGTTTAACGGCTTCGGCTGAGCAATTTGAGCCGAAAATGCTTGATGAGATATAAGCTCCCGCCACGTAATAGTGCTATTTAACTCTGTTAGCTAGCACTGTTTCTATTTCACTTAGATGCAATAACATATCCTTAGTCAATTGCTGAACAAACAGAGTGGTGGCTAAATATATGGCGAAGCGCTGCACCGCTATAGGCGGGCGGATTAGCGGTAGCGGCAAGTATGCTGGTTTACAGGCAGGCTTTACTGACTAGCCTGTTATGCTTTAATTTGGGCGACAGTTTGTGGCTTTTCGCTATTTTTGCTACAAAATCTAGCACTTTAGTTGGGTTTTTTCTGGTTGGCTTCAATCATATTCGCCATGGAATCATCTGTGAAAATCAGCTCTGTAAATCTGTTAATTCAATGTGTTAAGCTTATTGGTGTCGATTGTAAATAAACTGGATTTCGGGTGTACATTGCAAAACAGTGGCTAAAGATCATTACGCTCTTTATGGTGGCAATTTTTGCCTCTGCTATGAGTCATCAGGTACACGCAGCCGATCCCTTGCTTAAGTTAGAGCAACAGCTTTCTGACTCATCTCCAAGTGATGCCTTGGCACTGCTCAACAAATTCCAACTAGAGCCTATTAGCTCTACAGCGTACGACAAAGCTAAGTTAGATTTTCTCTACGGCAAGCAATACGCACGTAATCGCCAGCTTGAGCAGTCGATTGCAAGCTACGACAGAGCAATTGTGCAGGCTGAGCCACTTATGGGTTCTGAACTACTCATTGAGAGTTATCTAGGGCGCTCTTTTACACGCTACCTACAGACCAACGATCCCGAAGTTTATTGCCGCGATAGAGAGCAAGCGCTGCTGCTTGCGAGGAAGCAAAGCAATAGAGAGCTATTAGCTAAGAGCTTAACTCAGAATGCTTTTTGTTTTAATAAGGTCACCAATGTGCACCAAGGTATTGCACTGCTCGATGAGGCTATGCTGTTAATCGATACCGAGGACAAAGCAAACTATAACCGTAAGGCAATGATTTTTAATGCCACCGGTTCACTCTACCGTACGGTAGGTTTACATAAGCGCGGCTATGTGAACTTTGAGAAAGCCTATCAAAACTGGCGTGAAATAGACGATACCCAAGACATGTTTAATATGCTGCATAACATGATCAGTGAAGCGGTTAAGTTGGGGGATTGGGATAAGGCGCGAAAAAATATTGAGCAGCAGTTTTTACTCGCGATTAAAGGGGAGAAACTTAACGACTTTGGTTTCTTCGCTAACCTAAATGCGGGGCGAGTTGAGTTAGCCACCCATAATTATGCCGGTGCGATTGAATACTTAGAGCAGGCCATCGCGCTAAAAGAGACCACCCGCGAACAATATTTCATTAGTAGTAGTTATTTGTTTCTGGCTCAGGCGTATTTACGTACTGGTGATGTAGAAAAAGCGGCGGCCATGGCTCGCATTTTTAAACAAGATACCACTTTCCCTCAGAATATGAGCAGTATGAGGCTAAAGGCTGATGCCATCATTGCTCTAGAGCAGCAGCAATATTTATCCGCGATAAACGCCTTATTTGAGGTGATTGATAAGGAGCGGGAAACCAATAAGCTGATCATAGATAATGAGGTGATCGACTCGGCATTAGAGCATAACTCAGCTCTTGCTGAATTTGAGAATCAGCTGCTAGCGAACAAGTTGGCCATTAATGAGTTGAGCCTAGCGGCCGTGGCAGATAAAGAGCGGATCTATGACTTAAGGGTGAGTCTTTTCTTCTTGGTGGCGACGGTACTTTTGATTACTATTTTATTTTTATGGCAATCCCGTAAAGCCTTTAAACACAGTGCTCAAACAGATTTCTTAACGGGTATAGCCAATCGCGCCCATGTGTTTAATCGAGGTCAGCGAATGATCGACAGGGCAATCAAAAAACAACATCCTTTGGCAGTGATAATTTTTGATATCGATAACTTTAAGTCCATCAACGATCAACACGGTCATCAGGTGGGCGATCTAGCGATTCAAGCCGTTGCTAAGCGCGGAGAGCGCTGGCTTAGAGAGTGCGATCTGATTGGTAGAATTGGCGGCGAAGAATTTTTAATTGTGCTGCCTGATGTCACTGAGGCTGACGCTATCCTGATCTCTGAGCGTTTGCGAGAAGGCATTGCTTCTCAAGCGTTTAAATTCGATGACGTGGCTATCGAGTTAACTGTAAGTATTGGTGTCGCAGCATTAAGGCCCCCCAAAACTCGGTTAACCGAACTGGTTAATCAGGCCGATAAAGGACTCTATAAGGCTAAGTTCTCAGGTAAGAATAAAGTCTATCTCATCGAGCATTTTGCTTAAGTCTAATTCCCCCACCGCCTAGTATCGCAATAGGCGGTTTTTGCTTGCCTCTACTGGGGCTTGCAGTTGCCCATTTTATTGTTTTCCTCGGTTTCAAACTTGTATTCAGTCATTTGTTTGCTATGTTTTTTGTTTAGCGAGTGATGAATTTTGTTAGCTTATGAACGCTACTAAGCTGCTCGCTTAATGGAATGATGAATTGATAACTAAGGTTGGAGATCCCATGAAAAAAGCGCTAGCAATATTGCCCTTTACCGCATTGGCCATTGCGCCAACTTGTTCAGCCGTAGATGTTTTTAAGGATGATAAAAATGTATTCCAGATCGGCGGGTATGTAGATGCCCGTGTCATCGATACCCAAGGTGTGACTGAGGTCGTTAACGGTAGCTCGCGTATAAATTTCGCCTTTACTCGGGATATGTCAAATGACTGGACAACCTATGCAAAGTTGGAGTGGGGCGTCAATCCATTTGGTAACAGCACTATCGCTTATAGCAGTGAGAGTAACTTTGAAACTAAAAGCGGTGACTTTCTAAATAACCGTCTTGGTTATGTGGGACTCAGCCATGACGCATATGGCTCTATCACTATAGGTAAGCAGTGGGGAGCCTGGTATGACGTGGTGTATAACACCAACTATGGCTTTGTTTGGGATGGTAATGCATCGGGAACTTACACCTATAATAAATCTGACGGTGCCATTAATGGTGTCGGTCGAGGTGACAAGGTCATCCAATACCGTAATCGCTTTGGTGATTTTAGCATGGCGATTCAGATGCAGCTCAAAAATAGCGTTTCAGAAGTCGAAGATGATGGCTCCAATAGTCCTAACCGATTGGTAATGACAGAATATGATAATACTTACGGAATAGGTCTAACCTATGAAGCAACCAAGATGCTGACCTTGACCGCTGGCGGTAACATTGGTGAGCCTGAGGGAACAACGGCTTCAGGGACGGTGATTTCTGAAACTGACTATATCTATGGCGTAGGAGCTAGTTGGGGCAACTGGGATAGCTTCGGGCTTTATCTTGCGGCAAACGTTAACGCCAACGAATATCACGATACAGACAACATAGGTCGTTTCTTACAAGAGGCGGTCGGCTTAGAGTCAATCGCATCCTATCTATTCGACAATAATGTGAAGATTTTGGCATCTTATAACATTTTAAAGGCGGGCGATAAGTACGAAGCAGCTCATCCCGGAGATGTGTTTAAGCGCCAATTCGCCTTTGCCGGAGTACATTATATTTGGGATAACAGCGTTATATTCTATCTAGAGGGGCGAGTAGACTTTAGTGACTTCTCTAGCTCAACCCCTGGGCTAGAAGCTAGGCAAGCACTGACAGAAGATGACGGTGTGGCAGTAGGAGTGCGTTATACCCTGTAATGTTTGAGACCAGAACAGAGGAAAGGCTTACCTATGGGGTAAGCCTTTTTATTTGGCCTATTTTAAGGTCTTGTTTTAAGAGCCTATTTTAAGAGCCTATTTTAAGAGCCTATTTTAAGAGCCTATTTTAAGAGCCTATTTTAAGAGCCTATTTTAAGAGCCTATTTTAAGCGATAGGTCACTTCGACTCTATCTTGGATCATCACTTGGCCTTGCTGGTAACTTTGACCAGCATCGAAACTTTTAGCTTCAGAGTTCATTCTAAGCATCACTGGCTGAATAGGACGCTGCTCAAAATAGCTGATTTCCCATACTCCATCTAGCTCTTCGCCAAAGCCTTGTGCCAACATTTTAGCTTTTTGCTGGGCATCTTTAATCGCCGCTATTCTAGCTTGCTCGACATACTCAGCTTCTTTGCTCGATTTAAGCGCGATATTATTGATGCGATTGATCCCTTGTTCTAACGCCGAATCAAGAATGTTATTGAGCTTGGCAAGATCCATGACCGTGACTTTGATGCGGCGGTTAGCGCTATAGCCGATAAGTTGATTTGGTTTATCTTTCTGATAATGATACTGAGGTTGAAGATTGATATTGGCGCTTTGAATAAGTGCTTTATCGATACCAGCCTTCTCAAGACGGGCTAAAAAGTTAGCTACCGCTTTATCAGACTCACGTTTGGCATCTTTAGCCGTTTTCGCTTTAATCACCACTTCAACATTTACCTCGGCCATGTCGGCGGTAACTTTGAGTTGGCTAGTGCCGACAGTGTTTAAATGTGGAAAGTCGACATCTGCGGCTTGAGCCGTGCCAAGCATGCTAGTTGAAGCGATAAGGCCAGAGATAAGGGCCGCGATAATTGATGATTTCATAATGACTCCAAAAATAATAACTAATTCAAGTATGAGTGACTTGTCTTATTAGGTATAAACGCAGCAGTTTTGAAAAAGGGTTTTATTTTTAAATTATTTTCGTTTTATCCAAAATGTCGTTATTAGGTTTGTTAAAAATAGCTATTTAAAACATGTGTTAAAAGCTCTCATTAAACACTACTTCGCTTTTGACTTTTTGTTGTTCCCATCCCGCAGTTTTTAGTTCTGGCTCATCGAGAAACTCATCCACATAGCCAATACACAAATAGCCGATTAACTCGCTTTCCTTTGGGGCATTTAAGATTTGCTTTACTGCGTTAGGGTCAATAATACTGACCCAGCCAACTCCAATGTTAAGCGAGCGGGCCATCAGCCATAAGTTTTGAATGGCGCACACCACGCTAAAACGGCCCATATCAGGCATGCTGGTTTGCCCGAGCACTGGAGTGGACGGGTTTTGATAAAACACCGCAAGGTTAACTGGCGCCTCTAATATGCCTTCTAGTTTGAGCTTGCTGTACTGGACATTTTTGTCACCAGTAAATAGCGCTTGGCCAGCGGTATTAGCTTGTAAAAACGATTGTTGCACCTGCTGCTTGATTTTCTCTGAGCGGATCACCACAAACTGCCAAGGCTGTGAGTAACCAACTGAAGGGGCATAAAGCGCTGCATCGAGTAGCTTATCTAGGATGCTGTTATCAACTGGCTTAGGCAAAAAGTGATTGCCACGCACATCACGGCGTAGACGCATAATATCGCTTAGTAGCTGGCTGTTATCAGTAGTAAATTGATGGCTCATGGTGGTCTCGAAAAAGGCTGTTTATTGTGAAAAGGGGGAATTAACACAGCAGTGAAAATGCAATAAAAAAGCGCCATTGATACTCAGTATCAAATAGCGCTTTTAGCATAGCGTTTGTTTTTGCTATTTACAGCTAATTAATCATCATCGATATCGCATAGCCTATAACGGTAGCGGTTACTACGCCGATAAAGCCGGGCACGATAAAGCTATGATTGACGATGTATTTACCAATATGGGTGGTGCCTGTTCTGTCAAAGCTAATCGCCGCTAAATCACTTGGATAGAACGGGAAGAAGAAATACGCATAACAGGCAGGTAGCACGCCGATAAGCACTGGTGCTGGAATACCTAGAGAAAAGCCTAATGGCAGCATAATGGTTAAGGTTGCCGCTTGGCTTTTTAAGAATACCGAGGCGGTAAACATAGCGATGGCAAACGACCAAGGGTGGGCGTGCACGATATCGCTAACAGACTCGATTAAATACGATTTGTGATGCCCTATAATGGTGTCACTGAGCCAGGCAATACCAAAGATGATAATCACCGCGGTCATACCAGCAATAAACACATTGCTGTGAACGATTTTCTTCGGGTCAATCTTGGTGGCGAGTAGAATAATCGCGCCGACCGATAGCATCATAAATTGAATGGCTACCGACATTTTTACGCCTTCTGGTAGCAGTTTATCGCCAAACATGGCTAGTGCAATCACTGACAATATACCCAGTAGGAAGATGCTTAAGCCCTTCTTGGCGGTGCTATCGTTGTGATTCGAATCACTTGTTTCAACTTCACTATCGAGCAGGCTGTTTCTGAACTCTTCATCTTGCATACGAGCTTGAAACTCTGGGTCTTTATCGAGATCTTTACCGCGATTAAGACTCCAAGCGGCAGCCACTAATACACCTATTAATGTCGATGGAATAGTCACTAAAAGTACGTCGACTAGGCTGATATCTAAGTTATTTTCCATTGAGGTCGCAATCACTACCGCAGCCGCTGCAGCAATTGGGCTAGCAGTAATGCCCATTTGAGAGGCAATAGTCGCTACGGCTAAAGGACGCTCAGGGCGGATGCCTTTCTTGTAGGCGACATCATAGATAACCGGCAATAGTGGGTAAACCGAGTGACCTGTACCGACTAATACCGTTAACGAATAAGTGCAAAGTGGGCCGAGAAATACGATTTGATTAGGGTGTTTACGCAATAGTTTTTCAGCGTAGCGGACCAGTAATTTCAGGCCGCCAGTCGCTTCAAGGGTGGCAGACGCCGCGACCACAGCTAGAATAATCAACATCACGTTGATAGGCGGGTTACCCGGAGCAATGCCAAACACAAATGCGAGAATCGATACGCCTAAACCGCCGAGTAGACCAAAGGCCACACCACCATGGCGGATCCCCACAAAGATAACAGTTAACAGCAACAGCATATGGACGAAGAACATTGGGGTTCCTTTATAGTTCAGGCGAAACAATGAATAGTGGTGCAGTGGCGATTGCGAGCAACAGCCTTGATGACACTGTTATACCGTATGTCACTAAGTGCTTAAATAGCGAGGAGGCTGCAAGGTGATGGGGCGCGTTTATTTGTCAAATTTTTAGCGAAAAGTGTGAACTTAAACCAAGTGGAACACAGATAGGAAAAGCTGAATTTAATAAGTCTAATCAAGCTCGGTGAGCTGCAGTAACTATCGCTCACAGGCTAGCTCAACAGAACGCTGCGATGTTAACTAACAAACTAGTTTGGAATTGGGTAGAATGAGTCAGATTTTTCATTCACTAGAGTGACTGGCATGCACGTACATATTTTAGGGATTTGTGGCACTTTCATGGGCGGCTTAGCATTATTGGCTAGAGCAGAAGGGCACAAAGTCACCGGCAGCGATGCCAATGTTTATCCGCCAATGAGCACGCAACTCGAAGAGCAAGGCATTGAGCTTATCCAAGGGTTTGATCCATCACAACTTGGCAGCAATGAAGACGATGCGCCAGATTTAGTGGTTATCGGCAATGCCATGAGCCGTGGTAACCCTTGTGTTGAAGCGGTATTAAACCGTGGCATCAAATACACCTCAGGCCCACAGTTTCTAGCTGAGCATATTTTACCTCAGCGCTGGGTGTTAGCGGTATCAGGTACTCATGGTAAAACCTCAACTTCAAGCATGCTTGCATGGATTTTAGAAGATTGTGGTTATGAACCAGGGTTCTTAATCGGTGGGGTACCGCAAAACTTTGGTGTGTCGGCGCGTCTTGGCGGCTCACCTTTCTTTGTGGTAGAAGCTGATGAATACGACAGTGCGTTTTTCGATAAGCGCTCTAAGTTTGTCCATTATCAGCCACGTACGTTAGTGATTAACAATTTAGAATTTGACCACGCTGATATTTTTGATGATTTAAAAGCGATTCAACGTCAGTTTAATCATGTCATTCGTACTGTACCGGGCGAAGGTAAGATTATCTGGCCTGCTGATGCTAATAGTGTGCAGCAAGTCATCGACATGGGCTGCTGGAGTGAGCAAGAAACCTATCATCTATCGGCAAATCAGCAAGGTTGGTATGCGGTGAACTTGACTGAGGATGGCCACAAATTTGAAGTATTCTTCGACGGTGAGTCACAAGGTATTTTAGATTGGCAATTAATCGGTCAGCACAATATTGAAAATGCGGTAATGGCGATAGCTGCAGCGCGCCATGTGGGGGTTAAGCCTGAAGCGGCCATAGCAGCACTGACGCAGTTTGCACCGCCAAAACGCCGCATGGAGCTGCTTGATACGGTAAATGGTATCGAGGTCTATGATGATTTTGCTCATCACCCAACAGCGATTACCACTTCACTTAGCGGTATGCGCGCCCGTGTTGGCGAAGGTAAGGTGACAGTGATTTTAGAGCCTCGCTCTAACACCATGAAAAGCGGCGTGCACAAAGACACCTTAGCCAATTCTTTGAGCTTGGCGAGCAATGCTTTTCTGTATCAAGCGGGTAATATAGATTGGGATATTAGCGCAGCGATGAGTTCAGCTTCGGTTCCTGTTGAGGTCTTGTTCGATATTGACGAGATTGTTGATAAGGTCGCAGCCCAAGCAACTAGCACAGATACTATTATTGTAATGAGTAATGGTGGCTTTGGTGGTTTGCATCAAAAGTTGCTTGCTAAGCTTCGCAATCAAACAGGTAAATGATTAACCATGAGTGTTAAATATCGTAAAGCAGACAAGTCGATTAGTTTAGCTTGGACCGGTGCCTCCGGCGCCCCTTATGGCTTAAGGCTGCTTGAAATTTTATTAAAAAGTGATTATCAGGTTTTTCTGATGATCTCTTCTGCCGCTCGTGTGGTGTTGGCTACCGAGCAAGGTTTGCAGCTAAGCGCTAATAGCGATAAAGCCAAAGAGCAATTGCTGGCACAATTCGGTGAAGTCGCTGGTGAGCTGATTGTTTTAGGCAAAGAGGAATGGTTTTCACCACCGGCTTCGGGCTCGGCAGCGCCTAAACAAATGGTCATCTGTCCTTGTAGTACAGGCACTTTAGCCGCAGTTGCTACGGGTATGAGTAATAATTTACTCGAAAGAGCCGCCGATGTTGTAATAAAAGAGCGCGGTCAATTAATCCTGGTTCCGCGAGAAACTCCTTTTAGCGCCATACACTTAGAACATATGTTGTCGCTTTCTAAGTTAGGTGCGACCATCATGCCTGCTGCACCAGGCTTTTATCATAATCCCAAATCGGTTGAAGATCTGGTAGACTTCATGGTCGCTCGAATTCTTGACCATTTGGGCGTTAACCATGCACTAACGAATCGTTGGGGTTATGACAAGCATAACGTAAGCGATTTCGACAACTGAGAGTTTTATGAAACACACCACTGAAGTGATGATCACTGCTGAAGAGATCAATCAAAAATTGGATATTTTGGCTGAGCAGATTAATGCACATTATGCCGATAGCGACCGCCTATTGATGGTAGGTTTACTGAAAGGTTCTGTTGTTTTTATGGCAGATCTTTGTAGACGTATTAAAGGTCATGTTGAGATCGACTTTATGTCGGTATCAAGCTATGGCAATGAAATGAGCAGCAGCCGCGACGTAAAAATTCTTAAAGACGTACAGTCTGAAATTCAGGGTCGTGATGTGTTGATCGTGGAAGATCTTATCGATTCAGGCAATACCTTGAACAAGGTACGCGATATGCTGCTACTGCGTGAGCCAAAGAGCCTAGCACTTTGTACGCTATTGGATAAGCCTGAACGCCGTGAAGTTGACGTACCTGTCGATTTTATTGGCTTTACTATCCCTGACGAATTCATCGTCGGTTATGGTATCGACTATGCAGAGCAGTATCGTAATCTGCCGTATATTGCTAAAGTTGTGCCACTAGAAGACTAAATTTCAGCACTAAGTGTAGGGTGTGGGTATTACGCTGCTATAGCCAGCTTATACTCGCCCATTCTTAGCAATGTAATTAGACTATCGACTCCCGCAAATGCGGGAGTTTTTATTTACTTTTCAAATGGATTGGAATAACCATGGCAAATTCACAAGCAGCCCTCGTTATCGACTCCCTACAAAAAACCTATAAAGGTGGGGTAGAAGCAGTAAAAGGGATTAGCTTAACCGTTAATAAAGGTGACTTTTTTGCACTTTTAGGCCCAAACGGAGCAGGCAAGTCGACCACCATTGGCGTGATTAGCTCACTGGTACAAAAGACTTCAGGTAGCGTTTCAGTGTTTGAACATGACATTGATACCGAGTTAGAGCTGGCAAAGCTTTGTATTGGATTAGTGCCGCAGGAGTTCAATTTCAATCAATTTGAAACGGTACTGCAAATTGTGGTTAATCAGGCTGGCTACTATGGCGTTAAGCGCGATGTAGCGATGGCTAGGGCGGAAAAATACTTAACTCAGCTAGATTTGTGGGAAAAGCGCAATAGCGCCGCTCGGGAGCTTTCAGGCGGTATGAAGCGCCGCTTAATGATTGCTCGCGCATTGATGCATGAGCCAAAGCTACTGATTTTGGATGAACCGACAGCGGGTGTGGATATTGAACTGCGTCGCTCGATGTGGACATTTCTAACAGATCTCAATGCTGAGGGGGTGACGATTATTCTCACCACTCACTATTTAGAAGAAGCAGAAATGCTGTGCCGTAATATCGGTATTATCGACAAAGGTGTGCTGGTGGAGTGCACCAGTATGAAGTCGTTACTAAGCCGTCTTAATATGGAAACCTTCGTACTTGATTTAAAAGATGACTTAACTCAAGTGCCAGTGCTTACTGGCGTGCAAACGCGTTTACTCGATAGTCATACATTAGAAGTCGATGTGGCTAAAGAGCAGGGCTTAAACAGCGTCTTTGTACAGCTTAACGAGCAAGGTGTTCAAGTCTTGTCTATGCGCAACAAGGCTAACCGTCTTGAGGAGCTATTTGTTGAGTTAGTCGAGAAGGGTAAAAATAGCGGAGACGTGAAATGAACATGAAAGCGCTGTATTTCACAGCTTTTAAAAGCATTTTAACCAAAGAAGTAAACCGTTTTACCCGTATTTGGGTGCAAACTTTAGTGCCGCCAGCAATTAGTATGACATTGTACTTTTTGATATTCGGTAATTTGGTGGGTAAGCGCATTGGTGATATGGGCGGCGTGTCCTATATGGAGTTTATCGCACCGGGCCTTATTATGATGGCGGTGATCACTAGCTCATACTCTAACGTAGTGTCATCGTTCTTCAGTGCTAAGTTTCAACGTAACTTGGAAGAGTTGATTGTCGCGCCTGTGCCACATTACGTGATTATTGCCGGTTATGTTGGCGGTGGTGTTGCCCGTGGTTTGTGTGTCGGTACTATTGTGACCTTAGTGGCGCTATTTTTTGTCGACATTAGCATTCATCATTTAGGGCTAGTGGCGGTAACCGTATTACTGACAGCGATACTGTTCTCCCTCGGTGGTTTAATCAATGCCGTATTTGCTAAGAGCTACGATGATATCAGTATCGTGCCGACGTTCGTATTAACGCCGCTGACTTATTTAGGCGGTGTGTTTTACTCGCTATCGCTTTTGCCTGAGTTTTGGCAAGGCGTGTCGGCATTAAACCCTATCGTGTATATGATTAACGTATTCCGTTACGGTTTCTTAGGCTATGCAGACATGAGTGTACCGTTATCAATCGGCATCATGGTGGCTTTCTGCGCCGCTCTTTGGAGCGTTGCCTACTACCTGATCTCTCGCGGTATAGGTTTGAGAAGTTAGGTTGTAGCACAGCTCTAGATCAAGAAAAGCCAGCAGTTAACATGCTGGCTTTTTTATTTTAAGGCGCTGATGAGTCTGCTGATGCTGACTATTGCTCGATAAAATCGACTATTTCAAACAGCTGGGCAATATTGTTGGCGCTTAACTTACTGGTGCAGCAATGGCCTGCTTGGCTTGCGTGTAAACGCACCCAGTCTATTAGTGTGGCAATAGGCAGTTGAGGTGAGCATAGGCTTAGCCGGGAGTCAGATTCAAGCTGATAGCTAGTGCCTTCACTGTCGATAATAACTAGGTCATTGAGGGGGCCAAGAAAACTCAACTGCTCGATAAGCTCCTCAGTGGAACCTAGATAAAGAAGCTCATCTTGCTGGGGCTGTTTAAGCAAAATTGGCCAAGTTAGCGAGTGGGTATTCAACAGGAACGGCTCTCCTTGAGTCAGCTTTCTAGCCTAGCTCTAACTCATAAATTGATATCTGTCAGTATGGCGAACATCATTATAATGGAGCTCTAAGGCTAGGGTCTAGGCGTCGATATCACTTTAATCGGACTGAGTATTCTCAGTGGTCTCATTTGCTATCTGCTGCTTTCTATCATTGAGTAAGCCAATGGTGCCAGAGTTAACCTTTACTAGCTGGTCAAAATGCAGATTCATCTCTTTGATAGATTCTTGATATTCAGGATCACTAGGGGCTTTTTTCTGCCAGTAGCGGTCGCGCTCTAGCTTTTGTAGTTCACTGGCTCTGAGGATTTCATAATAACTATTTTCTTGGCGCAGCCGATACACTTCGCTATCTAGCAACTGCAGTAAACGCTTCTTTGAGATGGTTTTCTTGTTAAGCAGAGCTTGTAGCGGATCTTGGGTCTTGATACGTTTATCTGAATCAGTTTCTGTGGTGATCCCTAGCTGGTACTCAATTTTGTGCTGGCGAAATTCTTCAGGGCATGACTGTTGACTAAAGACAATTTTGTCGTCTTTTATGCACTTAAAAATACTGTTTGCCTGAGCAGAACCTGCAACAACGAGGCAGAGAAGAGTGAAAATAACTTTCGCCATCCGGCTAACTATCCTTATTGACCGTTTAGTAGATAAAGTACTTGGTTTATAGTAGTAAATTGCTATCGAGGAACCGTCACATTCTGTTTATGGTTAATAAGAATGTTAAATATTTAACAACAGTGCACACTATGGCTTAAGTTGATACAGAACACCAGTTTTTTGACACTAAATAATTGCACTTTAAAAGTGTTGTTAACTCATATATATAGGCGAGAAGCGGGCGAGTTAATCTGCTGATTTATATCATTGAGAAGACAATAAAAAACGGCTCAAAACACTGTTTTGAGCCGTTTAAATTTCGAACGCTAAATAGCCTTAAAATTGATTTTTCGCGCAAGAGTTAATCTTAGTCTGCTAATTTAACTACTATATTGTCAATAAGTCGTGTCGAGCCCATATAGGCGGCGACTAAAATGACCAACTCTTTGTCTGCAGCCGTCGCGATGGCAAAAGTGTTGGCGTTTCTAACATCGAGATAATCGTTTTTAAAGCCGACATGCTGCAGTTCTGTTTGCGCCTTGGCGACCACATCTTCAATCAGTAAGCCCGCCTTAAGTGATACAGCCATGCCATCTAAGGTGCGCTTTATTTGCGAAGCCTGCTCTTTTTGCTCTGCACTTAGGTAGCCATTGCGAGAACTCATGGCAAGGCCTGATATTTCACGTATTGTCTCGACACCGATAATCTCAATTGGCATCGATAAATCTTCCACCATGGTGCGGATCACGAGTAGCTGCTGAAAGTCTTTTTGGCCAAAAACTGCAATGTCAGGCTGTACTATGTTGAACAGCTTGCAGACTATGGTTGCAACGCCTCTGAAGTGACCTGGACGACTGGCGCCACAGAGTTCATCAGAAATACTTGGCACTTCAACAAAGGTTTGTGCATCCATGCCTTTAGGGTAGATGATGTCAGGTGTTGGGGTGAAAAGTAACTCGGCGCCAGCTGCAGTGAGTGCAGCCTGATCATCGGCTAAGGTTCTTGGATAAGCATCAAGATCTTCATTTTGACCAAACTGCATCGGATTAACAAAGATAGAGGACACTACGTGATCGGCACGCGTCTTTGCTTCTTTAACTAAAGTGATATGACCTAAATGCAAGTTACCCATGGTTGGGACAAAAGCAACGGTCTCGCCTTTTAGTCGCCATGCGCTTACTTGTTTGCGGATTTCAGAGATTGATTGAGTCGTGATCATGGTTTTACAGCTCTGGTACTCAATGTAAAAATGGCTCTCAACTCATAGGTCGAGAGCGTGTGATTAGAAATTAATTAAAGGTGTGCTCGCTGCCAGGGAAAGTCCCTTCGGCCACTTCATCTATATAGGCTCGAACGGCGGCGCGGATCTCACCTGTCTGCTTGAGATAGTTTTTAGAAAAACGCGGAATATAGCCGCTAGAGATCCCAAGTACATCGTGCATGACTAGGATCTGGCCGTCGGTATCTTTACCGGCACCAATACCAATAACGGGAATGCTCAAGGCTTCGGTAATCGCTTTGGCTAAGGGGGCAGGTATGCACTCAACCACTAACAATTGAGCCCCAGCAGCTTCTAGTGCCTTGGCTTCATCAAGAATTCTCTGAGCATTGTCGGCATCGCGACCTTGCACTTTAAAGCCACCGAAAACGTGTACAGACTGAGGCGTTAAACCTAAGTGGGCGCAGACCGGGATGCCACGCTCTGTCAGCATAGCTACACTTTCGAGTAACCATTTACCGCCTTCAACTTTAACCATGTTTGCACCTGCTTGCATCAGCGTGGTGGCGTTAATCATGGTTTGCTCTGGAGTTGCGTAGCTCATAAATGGCATATCGGCGATCAACAGAGCGCGCTCAATGCCGCGACGAACGCAACGTGTGTGATAGGCAATATCGTCGACGGTCACTGGCAGGGTATCGCTATGTCCTTGCAGTACCATTCCCATAGAATCGCCGACGAGTAGCACGTCAATGCCTTCACTGTCGAACGCGCCGGCAAAGCTGGCGTCATAGGCGGTTAATGCGGTGAACTTCTTACCTTCTTGCTTGAAGGTACGTAGTGTAGAACTTGTAATTTTGGACATAATGGTAACTTTCTAACCCAATTTGTGAAGTGGTTATAGGCCAACTAGGCTCACTTCCATGCTCTCGGTGTTAAACCTTTAAAAACGGATGCGATTATACTAACAGAAAATCGCAACGGCTGAATGTCACTTATTCAGCAGTCGCAGCATGAGCTAACACTAGCTCGGCTCTTAAAGAGTCGTTGAGCAAACTTGAAAGCGGAGTATTGTCCGGCAAGATAAGCTCAGGTGCAATATCGGCAAGCGGCACCAATACAAAGCTGCGCTCACGCATCCCATAATGGGGCACAGTTAGGCGAGGGGTATCGATAAACTGCTTGTCATAAAGCAATAGATCTAAATCGAGTGTTCTTGGTCCCCAGCGTAACTCTCTAACACGCCCTTGCAGATTTTCAATACTCTGCAAGGCATCGAGTAGCTCAATCGGTGCGAGGTCAGTCTGAAAGCCTGCAACTGCATTGACATAGTCAGGCTGCTCGACGTCACCCATAGGGGCGGAACGATAATAGGAAGAAACACTAAAGGAATCAGCATTCGCCAAACTCAACAATGCATCACAGGCATTATTGAGTTGGCTAATTGGGTCGGCTAAGTTAGCGCCCAAGGCGACATAGACTTGCGCCATTATTCTGCAGATTTTGGTGCCGAGTTAGCGCTTGGCTTACGGCGGCGACGTTGGTTCGAGCTGCGGTTTCGGCCGCCTTTATTGGCTGAGCGAGCAATTACATTGCGTTGATCTTCATTGCCTTCGACAAAGCTCTTCCACCATGCAGCACTCTTAGCCAAAACACCACCTTCGGCATGGGCGCGGAGTAATAACAGATCGTACGCGGCTCTAAACTTAGGGTGTTCGATAAATCTAAAGGCCTTGGTGCCTTTGTTTCGATCGAACCTAAGTTGTAGCTGCCAAATATCTTTACTGATAGTGCTGAAGCGGCGTGGAACACTAATGGTTCGACATTGCTGCTCCATAACATCACCCATGGCGGCATTATAAGCGTCGTAAGAGCTGAGACCACTCTCTAGTGCGATATCGTCTGCACGCTGACTCAATGGGTACCAAAGTAGTGCAGCATAGAAGAAGGCTGGTGTAACCGGCTTATCTTGCGCAACGCGCTCATCAGTATTTGCCATCATCTCTTGCAATAACTTCGAGGTTTCACCGTTTGGATATTCTTTTAACAACGCTTCGACTTGAGGGAATAGCGGCTCAAACAAACCAAACTCTCGAAGCATATGGTAGTTTTCAAGCGCTTTTCCTGCGAAAAACAGCTTCAATACTTCTTCATACATACGCGCGGCAGGAATATCTTTAAGTAGATGCGCGAGGCCTTTAATTGGCTCGGCTGCCTTGGGTTCAATGCTCATCCCAAGCTTTGTCGCGAAACGCACTGCACGAAGCATACGCACAGGATCTTCGCGATAGCGAGTTTCTGGGTCGCCAATCAAACGAATGGTACGGTTTTCTAAATCTTGTAATCCACCGCCATAGCTGTGAATAGAGAAATCACTAATATCGTAATATAGGGCGTTAACGGTAAAGTCACGACGTTCGGCATCTTCATCGATGCTGCCGTAGACATTGTCACGCAGTAGTCGACCGGATTCATTGGTCTTAGAGATTTTTTCACCGCTATCGACGTGGTGGCCACGCAGAGTTGCAACTTCAATCACATCGCGTCCAAAAACGATATGAGCAAGACGGAAGCGACGGCCAACGAGTCGGCAGTTGCGGAACAGGCGCTTAATCTCTTCAGGCGTTGCATTGGTTACGACATCGAAATCTTTCGGTTGTAAACCCAATAAGATATCGCGTACACCGCCACCGACTAAGTAAGCTTTAAAGCCTGACTTATGTAGTCTATAGAGTACTTTGATCGCATTTTCACTGATCTGTCTGCGAGAAATTGCGTGCGCATTTCTAGGCACGACCTCTAAACTAAGACCTGTCTGTGTGTGTTCTTCAGCTTTTGGACTGTCTTCAAAAAGCTGTTTACAGAATTGGCTAATACGGCGAAAAATGGGACACCTCTGATTTGGATCTTAATTTGGGTAAAAACAAGTGGGCTATGATAACTCAATTAAAGCTTAATGAGTATACGATTGAGCTCACGTATCAAGGAGTATTTCCGATTGCTTAGGTACCTTGGAGAGATCAAATTGACTCACGGCCTGTTCAATCATCTTGCTGACCTGAGATTCAGCTGTCACAGGCTGTTGACCTAAGAAGCCTAAAGCAGCGTTAATACTGGCTTGCGGATACTGGTTATCGATTGCAGCTGCATGATTCTGCTTAGATAACTTTCTACCTTTTTCGGCACAGGCCAACGGTAGGTGCAGCCACTTTGGTGCTGGTGCTTTTAAGATCTGATATAAGCTTTCTTGACGACAAGTAGGCTCAAGTAGATCACAACCTCTAACGACTTCGGTAATTTGCTGATAAATATCATCTAGCACCACAGCGAGCTGATAAGCATATAAGCCATCACTGCGCTTGATGATAAAGTCTTCTGCAGCAAATGCGCTATCGACAGATACTCGCCCCATATGTTGGTCAACAAAATGCTCGACGGCAAATGGATTGCGTACTCGAATAGCCCCTTGGCTGAGTGGCTGTAATAACTGACCGCAACGGCCATCGTAACTGCCGCCCATGGCTTGGATCTGCTTGCGGGTGCATTGGCAATAATAGGCTTGATTATCTTGCAGTAATTGCTCAATTCGAGCTTGATATACATCAAGTCGTTGGCTCTGATAGAGCACAGAGTCATCCCACTCTAAACCATAGGCTTCAAGGGTTTTCAAAATGGCACTGCTGGCTCCTGCAATTTCACGTGGCGGATCGATATCTTCGATACGAAGCAACCATTTACCACCTAAAGAGCGGGCACGCAAAAAACTGCCGAGGGCAGCAATCAATGAACCAAAATGAAGAGGACCAGATGGGGAAGGCGCAAAGCGGCCTATATATGGAGTCGTATTAGCCATTTATAGCAGTCGTAAAACAAAAGAGCGGAGCTAAAAGCTCCGCACCTTAAGATGGCATTTAGCCTGCCATCTGCTTTTCTTTGATTTCAGCTAACGTTTTACAATCGATACACTGATCGGCTGTTGGACGTGCTTCTAATCGACGAATACCGATTTCGATACCACAAGATTCACAGAAGCCAAAATCGTCTTCTTCAATCTTTTGCATTGTCTTTTCGATTTTCTTAATTAGCTTACGCTCTCTATCACGAGCACGTAATTCTAAGCTGAACTCTTCTTCCTGAGCTGCACGATCGACAGGATCAGGGAAATTGGCAGCCTCGTCTTGCATGTGATTCAGAGTGCGATCAACTTCTTCGCGCAATTGGTTACGCCATGCTTCAAGAATCTTCTTAAAGTGACCCAATTGAGCCTCGTTCATGTACTCCTCACCTGGTTTTTCCTGGTAAGGATCTACACCTGCGATAGCGAGCACGCCAAGTTTTCTAGTGCCTTCTGGCATAACGCATCTCCTGTTAATCATTTGCGTTGTAGGGCGTCTTAAATAACGGCCGCTATCTATACCAGAAAGCTTTATACTAGGCAAATAATTTGTGTTAATCGGGGTCTATTCTTTGACTATGTCCGCTATTACGAACAATTTCAACCCTATCTTTTGATTTAAAGCCTAACCGGACAGGATTTAACCAGACTTGCTCCCGAAGGCGATGAGTCGGTGCAGTAGGCTATTATCTCGACACCTTTGCGATATGCCTTGCTAAGTAACTCGGCATACTCGGCATCGATATGCGCAGCAGCTTGAACACTGTTTATGCCCGAATGCTGAACAACAAATAGCAATACGGCGCGATGGCCTTGCTCTACCATTTCCATAAGTTCGCGAAGATGTTTTTGCCCTCGAGCTGTCACGGCGTCTGGGAAATAGCCTTGCCCTTCTTCTAATAAAGTACAACTTTTGACTTCTATATAGCAGTTAGGCTTTTTTGTATCCTCAAGCAATATATCGATACGACTGTTTTCACTGCCGTATTTCACTTCTCGGCGTAGAGAATCATAGCCTTGTAATTCGGTGATGACCCCTGCTTGAATGGCTTCTTCTGCCAGCGCATTGGCTCGACCGGTATTGATACCAACGATGTGGCCTTCAGGGGTTTGGGCTAACTCCCAGGTGCGGCTGTATTTACGTTTAGGATTATCAGAGGTAGAGAACCAGACTTTCTCACCGGGAAATAAGCAGTTTTTCATCGATCCAGTATTAGGGCAATGAATGGTGACCTGTTCGCCATTGTCTAAGGTGATATCAGTTAAAAAGCGTTTATAGCGTTGGATTAACACGCCAGTTTCGAAAGAGGGACTAAATTCCATATAAATGTCTGTGTTGACCTGCTTTGCGCCTAGGTTAGCAAAATTTGCCTCAGCTGTGGCAAGTGTTTGCTGCAGCTTTAATTAGCACAAGGCTGATGACATCGAGCAAAACAGAGCGATATCAAGGGGCGCTTAATTACCTGTCTCAAAATACTGCCACTATTATAGTCTTGCTGTTATGACTATCGTCTTTAGATATGGTCAGGGATCCAGTAGACTGCTTGCACTAAAAATAGGCTGGTTGTGGATAATAGCGGCGGTAAGCTGCGGTTATTGGCGACATCGATTTATATAATAAGGACCTAGCATGACGGATTTTATGAAAGTGACACTAACTAACGAACCTGCTGCAGCTCATTGGGGCAGAGCAGATGTGACCTTTCAAGGGGAGTTCGCCTCTATTCATATGATAGAGGGCGATGCTTTGCTGCATGTACAGCAAGCGGCACGTAAGTTAGAACTGCAAGGCGTGACTAAAGTAGCCCTTACTGGTGAGCTATGGAGCTTAGATCTGCAGTGGGCTTTTGCACAAGGGTTTGCCACAGCGCTTACCACACCAATTATTGAGTGGACTGGCGACGACGCAACTAAAGCGTTGTTAGCGAGCCGTCTTGAAAGCGCGACATTTGCCCGTCAGCTGATTAATGAAACCCCTGAAAACTTATCACCAGTAGCGCTTGCGACTCAAGCAGCTAAATGGCTTAGCGATATCGGCGGTGACAAGGTGAGCTATCGCATTATTGAAGGCGAAGCGCTATTAGCAGAGAAGTGGATTGGCATTCATGCTGTTGGCCGCGGCAGTGAGCGTCCACCTGCGCTGCTTGAGTTAGACTTTAACCCATTAGCGAGTGACGCCGATGTCTCTGTTGCCCTAGTAGGCAAAGGGATCACCTTTGACTCTGGCGGATATAGTATTAAAGGCTCAGAAGGCATGCTTGGGATGAAGTGTGACATGGGCGGCGCGGCTACAGTGACTGCGGCTTTAGGCCTTGCAATGAAGTCAGGCCTTAACAAGCGAGTTAAATTGTTCTTATGCTGTGCGGAAAACCTCATCAGTGGTCATGCTTACAAGCTTGGTGACATTCTGAAATATAAGAATGGCGTTACAGTAGAAGTGGTCAATACAGATGCCGAAGGTCGCTTGGTACTGGCCGATGGTTTACAAGCTGCCTCAGAAACAGGCGCGCCAGTGATTATCGACGCAGCGACCCTAACGGGCGCAGCAGTTATGGCTGTAGGTACTAACTACAACGCTATTTTCTCACCTAAGCCTGAGATGCTAGCGCTGGCGCAACAAAAAGCAATGGCAGTGGGTGAGCGTGTTTGGCCGCTACCACTGGATCCTTGGCATAAAGATAACTGCCCAAGTGCCTATGCCGATACGGCAAACAGTCGTCCGATGAAAGGCGGCGGAGCTGGCGGTGCATCTAATGCTGCAGGCTTCCTATGGCGTTTTGTTGCCCCACAGGCTAACTGGTTACATATTGATTTAGCCTCTGCGTTTTCAGATGCTGGAGATCATCTTTGGTCTCCAGGCGCGACGACTCACGGCGTATTAACTATCGCTGGTCTATTAGAAGACTAATAACAAGTGCTAATAACCAAGACTAAAGCCTGATATAAAAGCCTGAAATAGATGTTTAGTAAACAAAGCTAATACAAATGGCCAATATTTAAGTTTGGGCAAGCAGGCTAGAATAGTCTCAGTCCGCTTATAGCAATAAGCCTCGCGATAGCGGGGCTTTTTCTTGTCCACAGTTTGTCCCGTCCTGAGATAAGTTAAGGCGTGTATCGCTATCTAGACTGATTCGACCTCATCACTGTTTACTCAAAGGTGAGTTTTAATGCATTATACGTGCATGTTTCTTCGCCAATTAAGGGCTTGTGTACATGCAGCTAAGTTTTAGTGAATTCTCCATAGACAGTGAAACATTAGAACTGAACGTTGATGGGGATTGTCTTGCTATCGACGAGCGGAATATGACTCTGTTGGTTATGTTGGCAGAGCGCTACCCCGATCACTGCAGTAAACAAGAGTGTTTAGACCTCATCTGGCAAGACACGGTCGTATCTGATATGTCCTTATCTAAGCTAGTGTCTGATACACGTAAGCTTTTCTGTAAGGCAGGCTATCAAGGGCCGCTTATCCAGACCGTTCACGGTCGCGGTTATCGTTTAGAGCATCAACTTGGTAAGCAGCTTTTTGCTAAGACCGAAATAGAGCTAGAGCGACAAGCAAGCTCGGAACCTGAAAGCCATAGCCACAGTATTAGTAATGAAAGACGAAGTCAGGTTAGGCGTGAAACCGATAGAGATGTTATTGAGACGCTAAAAAATCAAGATTCGCATCAAGGCCTGGATACTTCACTAGACAAAAATGCCCCCAAAAAGCTCATTAGTCAGCCTACTGTTTGGGAGTTACTGGCTAAGGCGTTAATCGCATTGCTGCTGATATTGGGGTTATTTTTTCAGTTCTGGCTGGGAGAAGGCTCAAATTCAGAAGCCAAAAAACAATTGGCCTACAGTGAACCTCATAACGCAGTCGGTCGCGTATTGTGGGTCGATGATCACCCCGAAAATAATCTAGTCGAAAAAGCCTATTTAGAGCAGCAGAATATTGGCATCTATAACACGGTAACCTCAGAAGAGGCCTTAATGTTGTTGTCCATGTACCATTACCAAGCGGTGATCTCTGATATGGGGCGCCACGGGGACTCGTTAGCTGGATTAAAGTTATTACAGGCTATTCGCGCCAAGGGCAACAAGACGCCTTTTTACCTCTATACCTATGTGGAGTCGCCGGGACTCGTTGATGCTGTTTCTGAGAGTGGTGGCCAAGGCGTAGTGGTCGATTCAGAGTCTCTGTATCAATTGCTGTTAGCTGATATAGCCGCTGAGAATTAGTTAAATCATTAAAATTCAAAACTTTTCAAATAATTTCAAATTTTGTCTGTGGGTAATTGTGTGAGCTTGTGATACCAATAAGGTTCGCTGCTTAATTAACACTTTATCAGCTTAGTATTAGAAACTGGAGTCACTAGTTTGTCGCGACTCCAGTTGATCTCTATTAGCAACTCAGTCTGTAGATAAGTCGCAGTTTTCTGAATTGCTTAAACAGTTCTTCGATTAGCCACCTAGAGAGGTGGCCTTTTTTTGCCTGTTTTATGTTGATACTGATTGATATTAGGAGCTAATCACTAAAGCCATCTTGAATAAACAGATGCTTAGTTTGATTGAAGTTGCTTTCACTGCAGCTAACAAAATCAATTGCATACTGAGCATTATCGAGTCTGAACTTTTCAGTTTTGGCAATTTCATACTCATTCATCACGATATTCATGGCTTCTTGAGTCCATTCAGGCTCGCCGGTACCGATTTTAACTTCTGGTGGATCGTAATGGGTGACCATCCAGTTTTGCAGGGCTTCATTGTCAATTTCGCCTAGCTTCCAAGACGTCAGTAGGGTAAGCAGTTGTGCTTTGGTAATTTCGGTTGTTTCCATGGTTATCTCAAATAGCTAGAACTTAATGCTGCATAGGGTAGCTCAGATTTTATAAAGCACCTAGTTTCCACGAATGGAGTGTTGGTTATTCGACCCCAATGTAGCGATCTGGATAAGACTCGAACAGCTGCAATTGTGATGGCGCTAAACTTAAAGCAAATCCCATGAGTGAAGTGTTGGATATTCGACCCCATTAGGGCCGGGATAAGATTCAAATAGCTGTAACCGTTCAGGCTGCAGGAAAATGGCCTGATACTCAACGCCGCTTACTTCAGCTTTGGCCTTGCGCGACAAGGTGATGTGGGGATTATAGTCATGTTCACTGCAATGTAAGCCAAGTTCGCTTGCCAGACTTTGGCTATCGAGTGCGAGTTGGCGTAGGCGATTATCACAGGCAGCCCCTCTAAGGCAGAGAATTTTAGGTTTAGCCCAGTGGGCCAGCGTATCAAGAGTGACGCTAAATTTAGGTTTGTGTAGACGGTTAACCTTATCGATAAGTGCTGTAAGCTGAGCTGGAGTCGCAGCGCCTAAAAAGGCTAAGGTCATATGCAAATTGGCGCTAGGCACGAGGCGGACGTTTTTAGGAAGTTGCGCCTGAATCGCGGTTACCGCTTGAGTCTGGCTTTGATTCAGCGAAAAACCTAAGAAAACACGCTTGGTTTGAGTCGGCATATTAGGCTCCTGATGTTTGACGTAACGGCGTAAGCGCGAAGACTGCTTCAAGCAGTTTATACTGATTGGTATTAGTTTAGGCTCACTTTTAGAGTACACTAGTTGGCAATTGATTCACCTTTATTCATGCTTGCTTGAGCGTTTAATTGGGCGTAATTACCTCCCAAGGTTCTCAGCGCATGGCATGTTCGATAATAAGAGTAACAGACCCTCTCGTGACATCTTTACCTATACATGCACTGCTACAGCCGCTGCGTGACGCATTTACTTGTTGCCCGCAGGTGATCCTCGAAGCGCCGACCGGCGCGGGTAAGTCGACCGCTCTACCACTGGATATGCTTAACTGGCCTGAGATCAGCGGTAAAATCTTGATGCTAGAGCCTAGGCGAGTAGCTGCGCGTAACGTGGCGCAATATATTGCCAAACAGCGTGGTTGTGAGCTGGGCAGCGAGGTGGGTTACCGCGTTAAAGGCGACACCCGAGTCTCGGCGAATACTCGCTTAGAGATTGTTACCGAAGGGGTGTTAACCCGAATGATCCAGCAAGACCCAGAGTTGACGGGGATCGATATGGTGATTTTCGATGAAATTCATGAGCGTCATCTCACTACCGATCTCGGTCTGGCTCTAGCGCTTGAGATCCAAGCGAGCTTTCGTGAAGACTTAAAGATCCTCGCTATGTCGGCAACTCTGTCTGGTTTACCTCTGAGCGAGCTAATGCCGGAGGCTAAACTGCTTAAAAGTGAAGGCCGCAGCTTTCCTGTTGAACACGCTTATAGCGCGGTGCCCAATCAGAGTCATTGGTTAGAGCATATGGCGAAGGTGATTGTGGCGAGCCTGAGTGAGCATAGCCAAGGCTCCTTGCTGGCCTTTTTGCCAGGACAGGGCGAGATTAATAAGCTGCACGGCATACTCAGCTCACGCCTCGATTCCAATGCTTATGTTATTTGCCCGTTATATGGCAGCCTCAGTGCTAGGGCGCAAGATCTTGCGATAGCCCCCGCGGCCAAAGGAATGCGTAAGGTGGTACTTGCCACGAACGTCGCCGAGTCGAGTTTAACCATAGATGGCATCACTCAAGTTATCGATTCTGGTTATAAACGTCAGGCCAGATTCAATCCCAAAACCGGTGTGACCCGTTTATCGCTTAAACGAATTAGTCAGGCGTCGGCGGCGCAGCGTGCGGGTCGTGCAGGGCGCTTGATGGCAGGCTTTTGTACTCGACTATGGAGTCAAGAGGAGCATGGACGTTTACTCAAAGCCGATGAGCCAGAAATAGTCCATAGCGAGCTACTATCTATGGTGCTAGATGCCGCCTTTTGGGGCGTTAAATCACTCAATGAGCTACCTATGCTCACCGCGCCATCAGCAGCTAATGAGAATGTAAGTTGGCACTTACTTCAAGTTATGGGCATGGTTAATGAATCGCGCTTAATTACTCATCATGGCCGCGAGGCGCACAAGTTAGGTTGCAACCCTAGACTTGCGCATATGCTATTGATGGCGAAAAAAAGTGCTGAGGATAATCAAGATCTTAATCTTGGACTGTTAGCCTGTATCTTAGCGGGAACCCTTGAGGCTCGAAGTCGTAGCCGTCAGGGAGCTGATATCAGCCGATACCTGAACGAAGCGCTGCAGGGGGAGTCGCAAAAGCAGATCCGCAACTGGGTTAATACCTTAGGATTATCGGCTCTAGGGCAGCTTGATTTAAGCCAAGTGGCTCGCAATGCCGCTAGTGATGATATTGCCATGCTACTGGCACTTGCTTACCCAGACCGCATTGCTAAAGCCCGCGGAGTGAGTGGTTATCAACTGGCAAACGGTAGCGGCGTGGAACTGGCCAATGACGACGCATTAGCGGGTTCAGCTTGGCTAGTGGTTGCAGACCTGCAAGAAACTGAGGGGCGTAGCCAAGGTAAAGTGTATTTAGCTGCGCAGCTAAACCCACAGTTATTTGATTCTGAGTTGACGTCTTTGGTCATTAGCCAAGATTATGCTGGCTGGGATGAAGTAAAGGGGCGATTCTTCGCCGAGAAACAGCACAAAATAGGTGAGATCTTACTCACTAAGACTGCTATCAATAACCTAGATAAGCGGCTTATCAAGCAGGCACTCCTTGAGCAAATCAGGCTTAAAGGCTTGGCAATAATGAACTTTAATGAGGCTTGTCAGCAGCTGCAGCAGCGAGTGGCATTAGCCAGACAATATTGCCCAGAATACGGCTGGCCTGCACTCGATAATGACAGCTTGTTAAGTGAGTTAGATAGCTGGCTCGCGCCTTATTTAGATGAGGTGCGCAGTCTTGCACAATTGCAGCAATTAGATTGTTATACTCTGCTGCTCAATCTTTTACCTTGGGAGTTGCAGCAACAACTTGAAGGCTTACTTCCAAGAAAGTGGCCGATGGCCACAGGTTCTAGCGTTAAAATCGAGTATGATGCCACAGGCCGAGCATTACTAAGTGTGAGGCTACAAGAGGCGTTAGGAATGCAGCAGAGTCCAAGGCTTGCTCAAGGCAAGTTAGTGGTCACCATGGAGCTATTGTCTCCGGCCCATAGGCCGCTTGCGTTAACCGCCGATCTTGAAAGCTTTTGGCAAGGGCCTTACGAGCACGTGAAGAAAGAGATGAAAGGGCGCTACCCAAGGCATTTGTGGCCTGATGATCCGGCTAACACTCAACCGACCAAATTTACTAAAAAGAAGACGTTTAGCTCGCAATAAGCTTGAGCACGTCGCGGAAGTATAATGACAGATAAAGCTACACCTAAAGCGGCCACCAAAAAAGCGCCTGCGAAAAAGAGAGCCACGGCTAGAAAGCCGAGAGCAAAGAAGTCGACCCCGAAGAAAGCACCTTCAAGTTGGGGTAAGAAGATCTGGTCTATCAGCTGGAAGCTTGGCTTAGTGGTTGCTGTGGCTGTTGCGTCTTATGGCATCTATCTAGACCAGATAATTGCCCGCAAGTTTGAAGGTCAGAAATGGCATCTTCCAGCGCAGGTGTTTAGTCGCTCGATGGCGCTATATCCAGGAGCCGCGGTCAGCCACGGTCAACTGATGTCTGAGCTTAAGCTGCTTGGCTACCGCAAGGTTGCTAATCCACGTCAGGTGGGCGAGTTCTCAGCTTCGAAGACAAAGATTGACCTCTGGCGTCGACCATTTCTGCATCCTCAAGGGGATCAGGTTGAACAGAGAGTGATGATCACCTTCGACAGTAATGGTGTGGTGTCAGTAGCCCGTAACAGCGATAAGCGTCAGTTAGCGGTATTCCATCTTGAGCCTGTGCTGCTGGACAGAATTATCACAGGTGATGGCGAAGACAGGTTATTTGTACCGACTAAGGAGCTGCCAAAATCGATTGTTAACGCGCTTATCTTAGTTGAAGATCGCAGCTTCTATCAGCATCATGGAGTCAATCCGTTTGCTATTTTGCGTGCAGCCATGGTGAATATCTCCGCTGGGCGTACAGTGCAAGGCGGCTCGACCTTGACACAACAGTTAGCTAAGAACTTCTTCCTTTCCAGTGAGCGTTCGATTACCCGTAAGGTGCGCGAAGCACTGATGGCGATCATTATCGATTTTCGTTACGAGAAAGATGAGATCTTAGAGGCCTACCTCAACGAAGTATATATGGGGCAAGATAAGGCCCGTGGCGTACACGGTATGGGTTTGGCTTCACAGTTCTATTTTGGACGTCCGATCGCTGAATTAACTGTGCCGCAGCAGGCATTCTTGGTCGCCGTGATCAAGGGACCTTCTTACTACAATCCGTGGCGTTACCCAGAGCGTGCTCAAGAACGACGTGACTTGGTATTGCGCTTGCTTATGGAGGCGGGCGATCTAAATGTGGCTCAGTATCAAGCGGCAGTTGAGTCGCCACTAGGGCTGCGTAAAGCCAACAAACCAGTGCATCAAAAGTTGCCGGCATTCTTTTCGGTGGTAAAACATGAACTCGCCAGTCGCTACGGCGATGCCTTGCTGCAGCAATCAGGGGTTAAGGTTTACACCACGTTGGATCCTATGGCTCAAGAAGCGGCTGAGAAAGCCGTTGAAAAGACCTTAAAGCAGCTGGGTAAAAATGATGAAAGTTTACAGGTCGGCATGGTGCTAACCGATAAATACTCAGCCGGTATTGCTGCTATGGTAGGCGATAAAGTACCAAGCTATCAGGGCTTTAACCGTGCAGTAGAGATCCGCAGGCCCATAGGCTCGTTAATTAAGCCATTTGTCTATGCGACCGCGCTTAACCAAGGCGAACAGTACAATTTGGTGTCGCCATTAAAAGATCAGCCGATAACTCTTAAGAATGGTCAAGGCAAGACCTGGTCGCCACAGAACGTGGATAAGCAGTTCCGTGGTCAGGTGCCGCTGTTAACTGCATTTAAAAAGTCGATGAACGTGCCGACGGTAAATCTAGGTATGGCGATTGGGGTGAGTAGCGTGGCGACGACGCTGGACAAGGCAGGTTGGCGCGAGAAGATCCCTGAGTATCCATCTATGTTACTCGGAGCGGTCAATGGCTCACCTTTAATGGTTGCGCAGGTGTTCCAAACTATTGCCGATGATGGTCGCTATCGCCACTTGAATTCAGTGACTACGGTACTGGATTCGAATAATCAGCCGCTAACGGCATCACGGCCGCAAGCAAGTCAAGCCATCCCTAGTGCCAGTAATTACCTGGTTAAATATGCTATGACTCAAGTGGTTGAATCTGGCACGGCTAAACGCTTAGGTAGCTCATACCCATATGTTACATTGGCGGGCAAGACGGGTACCAGTAATGACTCGCGCGACTCGTGGTTTGCTGGTTTTGATGAGCGAAATGTAGCGGCCATCTGGGTAGGCCGTGATGATAACGGCAAGACGGGGCTCTATGGTAGCAGTGGCGCCATGGCCGTTTATCAGGCTTTCTTAAGTAACCGCGCTCCTTTAAGCCTGCGCATGGCACCAGTCGATGGCGTTGTACAGGGGTACTTTGAAGCTAATACGGGCAAGGCTGAAGAGCCGCAATGTGCCAATGTGGTTAAGGTGCCAGCCCTTAGAGAAAGCTATCAGCCGGCGGTTAACTGCGATGAGCCGCTGCCTTGGTGGAAAAAGCTGATTGGTGGTTAATCGAAACGCGAGAGCAGATAGCATTTTGTTCTCACGTTTGTTTTTATAGTGTCGATATAAGCCTTGGATTTATTGCTTGTGGGCCATTGAGTTTCCTCGTTTTAAGCGAATTCTGACGCTAATTTAGGCGCTAATTCGGACAATGGATGGGCCGTTTCAAGATGGAGCCTCACGTACATGGATAACCCCTTTATTGCCGATAACTTCGAACCGCCACGGTGTTTTGAGTCAAACCACTTTCATTTTAGAGTGCTAGAAGAACAAGTCGCAGAACAAGATTTTGAAGCGGTAACCTCTAGTCAAAAACGTCTGCAAGGCATTTTTGGTCCAAGTTCAGATTGGCCAAGAAGCGATCTCACGCTTGCTCAAAACAGATTGAGCCTACAGGTGCATAAACGCGAGTTTGACTCTCGCGAAGCATTTGCCTACTCGGTGTTTAACAAAGCGAAAGATAAGTGCCTAGGCTCGATATACATAGATCCTAGCTGCTCTGCTAACTATGATAGCGAAGTGCATTTATGGATCAGAGACGACTGCATCGAGTTAGATGCTGTACTTTATCAAACCGTTATAGAGTGGCTGGCCGATAGCTGGCCTTTCTCTAGAGTCGCATTTCCTGGAAGAGGGATCTAATAGAAACTGTGGCACACAGAGCTACATTCGCTGCGAAATTCTTAATAAAGAGTTTCGCAGCCAAGATTAATATACTTTAGCTTCATGCACTTTATCTTAATGCATAGCGGCTTAAAAAGTGGCCGCTATGTGAATAAGTTAAATGGTATTGGTGACCTTCAGTGCTGCTCGGCGCGCTCGAAGTAAAAAGAATAGTGGTACTAAAGCGAGCAGTATCAATAGGCTTGCCCAGTTGCCGTTTTGTTGAACTCCATATTGGGCGGCAACAATACTGCCTAGCAGCGCACCGCTGCCAATTCCCACATTAAATAATCCAGAATAGATAGCCATGGCCACATCGGTCGCTTCAGGTGCAAGCTTGAGTGCTTTGGATTGCAAAGAAAGGCACATCAACATCATGCCTGTACCCCATAAGATGCACAGTGGTACTAACAGCCAAAGTTGATTGGCGATAAACGGCAGCATAGCCATGCAGCTACCGAGCGTTGCTATCGCTAGCATCAGCAAGTGTTGAGCATAGCGCGCTTGATAACGGCTAAACAAAAGACTGCCAATTAAGCCGGCAGCGCCAAAGATCAGCAAGATCATGGTAGTGATATTGGCAGAATAGCCAAAATGCTCCTGAAGCAGAGGCTCAAGATAAGTGTAAACACTGTAATGCGCAGTTACGAGTGTCATTGTCAGCAGGTACAACCATAACAAGGCTTTGTTGCTTGCAAGTGCAGGTAGGCTTCGCCAGCTACCACCATGGGTTGCAGGTAAGTTTGGCAGACCGCGCCATAGCAGTAACATCATCGCCAAAGTGAGCAAGCCGATTAAGCCAAAAATGCTACGCCAACCGATTAATTGCCCGATAACGCGGCCCAGAGGAATACCTAATACTAAGGCCAGCACACAACCTGTGGCGAATATGCTCAGTGCCTTTGCGCCTTGTCCCTGTGGGGCTAAGCGCACCACTAATGCCGGAGCGATAGCCCAAAATAGCGCATGTGTTAAGGCGATACCGGTGCGGCCAGCGAGTAAGATCTCATAAGTCGGAGACCAAACGCAGATCCCATGGCTGATGATAAATACCGACATTAAGCCGAGCAGCAGCTTCTTTCGTTCAAAGTGAGCAAACAGCAGCACTGCAGGCAAAGAGGCCAGTGCCACCACGGCGGCATATACTGTGAGCATGGGGCCGATAGCAACTGCGCTCATATTAAAACTTTGGCCAAGAGCCGCTAAGAGGCCTACAGGTACAAACTCAGTAGAGACAAAAACGAAGGCAGTTAGAGCCAGTAACCACACTGGTGCCCATGCGATAAGGCGCTGTTTCATCAGGTCTGGTTTCATCGGGAATAAATCAAATTTAAAAGGGCGGCAAGTCTACGCCTAAATCGGATTTTTGGCGAGATAGGAAGTAATAGCTAGCATGAAAAATGTTTGATTTGTGAGCAGGGAAGCAGTTTTAAAAGAAGGGGCTAGACCCTAGGGCGCTTCGCTTCGAGGACGGGCTAAAGCCCTGCTAGAAAAAACAAAAGAAAAAACAAAGAATCACTACTTTATGCCGCTTTCCGCTTTATCTCTAAGCGCAGCGCTCGGTAAGTGACGCAGTCACGTTCCCTAGGCCTAGGCCGTTCGGCTCTGCTAGTACCGTCTCAGCTTATCCCGCCTTTGCTCTTCCTAGGACCTAAAACCTGCTTTCCTAGAACCTTATTTTAAAACCTCTTCAATAAAAAATAACGTTCGGGGCTTTTCGCAGTGCTAGGTACAGTGCCAATAATTTCAAAGCCTAGCTTTTGATAAAAAACGGGAGCCTGAAAGGAGAGGGTATCGACTTGCGCCATAGTACAGCCGCGGCTTTTAGCTTCTATTTCTGCAAGTTGCATTAATTCTCTACCTAGGCCGGTACCTCGCACGCTTTCATCGACCCACAGCACGTTAATCAAAAAGTTGTCGTAAATAGTGCGCCCTGCGACGCCACCAATCAGTTTGCCGCTGCCACTACTATCACTAGAGTCGTGGGCGACAACCGATAGAGGCTTAGAGGTTTCAACACCCATATGGGCAAAGTTGTGTTGTCTAACACCCTCGACCAAGGCATCAAACACGGACGGAGCTTCTTCGTGGATCACATCTATGTTCATCTTAGCTTCCATGTTTAATTGTTTTATTGTTTTATCGACCCATATCCGGCTTTACTCGGCCTTCTCGGTCTTGGCCTGCGTCGCCTTTACGTTTCCTCAGAGCTAAAAGCTAAAAGCTAAAAGCCTAGAGCACTCGTAACCTCGCTGCGAGGACGCTTCGCGGCTAGAGCGCTATACAATCAAAGGTGTGTAAGTGATGTAGGTTGGGCTTTAAACATCAGATCCTAGCTTCTAGGACGGGCTACGCCCTGCTAGGAAAAGCAAAAGCAAAAAATCACTACCTTTCTTGCTTTTCCGTCTCAGCTTTTCCGTCTTTGCTTTTCCTGCCTTTCCTAGAACCTAGGACCTGCTTTCCCTAAGACCTAACACCTAAGACCTAGGACCTTTCCTTGTTCTAGGCGGTTTTTGCTGTAACCAGATATAACATCCTGTAAACGCCATAATCAATAAACTCAATGCCACTAAATCCATCAGCCAAGGGCCTAGGGAGCCAAAGAAACGGCCGCTATGAAGATCGAGTAATACCCGCTCCCAAGTTAAATGACTCGCTCTCATTTGTTGAGCAAACTCTGCGGTTTTAGTGCTTTCTACAGGCTTAATCCAGTCTATGGCCACATAAGGTTGAGTGGCTGTCCATTCGATAAGATCGCTATCGGCGAGATATAAGCCCGTCGCGGTTTTAAGCCAAAGCTGGCCGGTTTGGCCAATGGCTTCTATGTCTTTCGGTAGGCCTGTGGCAAGGCTTTGAGTCTCGAACAGCTCTCCCTGAGGAGAGAGCAGGTAGAGATGCTGACTATCGATGGCGACTATCATCTCTTTATGTGTGGTGGCGGCTAAAATAGAACCGTTAGCCTCGAAGGCTAATTTATCATTTAGCCAAAGCTGGTTGGCTGTACTGAGCAGTGTCTGAGAATTGGTTTGATAAAGAGCTATATCGGTTGGCGCTTTAATACCATAGTAATCCAGTAACCACGCCTGCTTAACATGGGCAGTATCAAGAGACAGGTGATTACTGTGATTAATTAACACGCCAGTTATGGCGATAAAAATCACTAACAAGGTAGAGGCAATGCCGATGCGGCGGTGCCAAGGTCGTAGTTGACGCAGTAATTTTACTCTAAGGCTTGGGTGTTTACGGGTCATTTGGGGTCTATTGACCTTCTAGTTGTTTTAATCGGTTGTCATAGCGTTGCTTAACACTCATTGCTTAAGACGCATCGCTGAATTCATCGTTGAGGAATATCAGTTAAGACGTTAAATGCGAATGCAGCTCATTTACTTTACAGCAACAGATGCGACTACTGAATAGTTAAATGTTATTCCTAACGGGATTGTTTCGTTTTTGACGTGTTTTACTTCTCAAAAAACAGCATAAAGAGTGTGGGGCGTAGAACTGGATGGAGTTGAAGCGAATAGGCCAGGCTAAATGCGGCCTATTCAAAAGCTGAACTATAGAAATAATAAGCTAATACGTTATTCAGTCGGCTAGTTAAAACCAGCTTTCTTCTATCGCGGTTGCGAAAGTTGTAGAGTAATTAGCAAAAATCATAGCACTATGACCTGCAGTAAACATCGTAATTGCTGTACCAGCAGGCTCGGTCAAATGGCATAGCGCTGTGTCTTCTATGCCTGCAAGTTAAAACCAGCTTTCTTCTATCGCGGTTGCGAAAGTTGTAGAGTAATTAGCAAAGATTGCGCTATGGCCTGCAGTAAACATAGCAAATGATGCATCTGTAGGCTCGGTTAAATCACTACTGGTGACACTAACGATTAACTCCGGGAATAGCATGGTGCTGGCAGCATTTATTAGATCTTGTGCGCCTGTTAACGAGTAATCATTATTACTCATTGATGCGGTAGATATATTTGATAGCTTGGAGTCAGATAAACGCGTGGTTACAGATACATTTTCCAGTTTGGAAATTGACTCCTCAGCGTCATTGGCAATGTCTGCAGTGGTAAAATCGCCAGGCTCTTGCCAAGTGTATTGAAAGCCATCGTTGAACTGATAAGTTCGGCTGTTTTCAAAGCTAATCGTGGCGGTGGCGTTGTCTGCTGGTAGCTTAAAAATAACCCGGCTTGCGCTAGTGCTTTTGGCGTAGTTATTTTTTTGGATCACATCATTGAAAGTATATTCAACTCTCACTTCTTGCTGATTGGTTATTTCGTTAAATTTGCTAATGCAGTTTGCGCGGATTTTATCTGTAGCTGTACATAAACGTATGATGCTAGCTTCAGATAAACCCAGTTGTAGAGCGTGAGCCCTGAAGTTATCGTCAACGATTACCTCACCGCTACCATCATCTGGGTGTAAAATATTGTCGATATATTCACAACCACTGACATTGAGGCATAACAAGCCTGCTACTACGAGTTTGATTTTTGCATTCATTAATCGACGACCCTGACAACAAACGATAACGACAATCTAGCATTGTTTATCTTGGTGCTAATAGTGATATTTTCATTGATGTGGTATTAGCGTGACTATGATGTTTTTCTGGGCTGTAAGATGATAAATATCAGTAAGCATTAATGTAAACTAGCAAGGCTAAAACTGTAAAACCTGTGGCTGTCGGCAGATTCTGTGCTTAGTAATTCGTGGTTAGTCATCCCTTGTCATTAGTGCTTAGTTGCTCGCAGTGACCTGCTGATCTAAATACAGAGCGATGCGTGACAGTTTTGTCAGCGCCCTAACTGAAAGTGTGGCACCTGTAATACCGTCGATATGGGTATCGAGTTTGAGTTCTGGGGTGAGCTTGGCTGATTTAAACTGGTCGGTAAAAAAGTCGTGTCTAACTTCATCGCCGCGACTTTCTCTATAAACCAATACCTTAGTCTGAGAGATTGCCTTATCTTTTACGTGGATCCCTACAGTTATAGGGGCTTCTTTACCGATCTCATCCATGATCCATATGCTTTCATTCTCTTGTTGCCAATAACGTAGACGCATCTTCCTGAAGCTATGGGCGAGTATCGACTCTATAACATCCTTGGTTTCGTCATTAATCCATAAAACCTTAGATTTAGGCGGAGGGGTGTTAAAAGCCTGAGTGATAAATTCCTCGGGAGTTTGATAAGTACCACGGGCATTCGCCACGCTAGTAAATAGCGATAAGCTAAGGGTGATGATGGCAATGGCTAGCTTCATAGCGGTAGTTTCATAGTGTTAATGTGACAGTGTTAATGTGACAGTGTTAATGTGACAGTGTTAATGTCATGACTAGAGCCTTGCTGGCTCGGGAAATAAATGAGTGCCCTTAGGGCACTCATCTTAATGCTAAGTGCGTACTAAACTCATACGATACTCATGCATATACTCTTAGCTCTAACGTAAAGCTCTGATTTAAAGCTTGTCTTAGAACTGGTAACCCACGCCTAAGTTAAAGCCGTCAGCGTCTTTAGCACCGCCCACTTTTTCATAGTCAGCTTTAAATACCACGTTCTCGTGCAACCAGTAGTTGATACCTACATTGGTTTGCTCAACTTTAGTGTCATCGCTGTTACCAGCATTGTTGTCGTACTCATTGTAGCGAGCAAATACACCAAAGCTTTCGTTGATGCGGTAAGACGGCTCAATATACCAACCGTTTTGCTCATCACGACCTAGTGCTTCAGCTTCTTTACCGTCAATATCCCACTGAGCGTAAAGCGCTTTAACCGTGAAGCTTTGGATAGAGTAGATTGCGTGTGCAGTTAGCAAGGTTGCAGAAGCCGTATCGACACCCGCTTTGCTTTGAGTTAAATCTGACTGATATTGTGCTGTTGCCGCTAGCTCTAACCCTGTTACGCCTGTGTATTTAACACGAGCAGTGTAAGCAAGATCTGACGCGTCAGCTTTAGCCACTTTTTGACGACCGCCGCGAATGTTATAAGTCTCATCTACCTTAAGACCTGACGTGATTGCACCGTCGAAAGCCAAACCTGGAGAGGCTTTAACATTAAGTGCCGCACCGGCTTCCCACCAAGTGGCAGGTAAGATGTTTTTCTCAACAGGGTTGCGCTCTACACCGTAGAAAGTTGGTGGCTCGTGAGTTTCGTTAATAATACCGACTGGTACTAGGAAGAGACCCGCTTTACCGGTAAACATCTCATTGAAATCGTGTTCGATATAAGCTTGTTCTAGCTCGACTTCACCTGGCTTATCGTCACCTGAAAGTGCGTGCTCAATTTCAACCTCAGAGAAGAAACGAGTGTTTTCGGTAAACTCATGGCCGAAGAACAATACAAAACGGTGAAAATCGATGGCTTTCTTATCTTTGCCTGTCTTGTTATCAGTGATGTTGTTGTAGTGAAGTTCACCATAACCACCGATAGTCGTCGAACTCTTAGACTCACTTGCCGATTCTTCAACAACGTCAGCAGTCTTCTCAACGCGCATTTCTGTTTCATCTAGACGCTTTTCTAGATCTTGAAGCACTTTCTGTTGTTGCTCAATAATTTTACGTAATTCGGCAGAATCATCAGCGGCGACAGCACCTTGAGATGCGAACATGCCAACTAGCGCCGTGGCAAGTAAGGTTTTTTTCATGAATTCATTCCCTAATGTTAAATCAATGCGTTTTATTTGTGGCGGATTGTATCAATCGCTTATCATAATGCAAATTATTCTCATTTAAATTTAGATTAAGATCAAGGTTTGTAAGTTTTTTGTGGCTACTATTTTGCAATTTATGAGTGGTTTTATCTTTGTTTTACTTCTAATTCATATGTTTAGCGTGATTATTTAAAGGTGGAGATTAGATGCGGCTTTATTTACATGAGACGTTAAATTGGTTATAGGGCTGGCCTAAGTCATCGGGTGAGTCAAAACTGAATCTTGGTATACACTGTCGGGTCATTTTTATGGTTAACAAGATGTTTGAGTGAATATGTTTCTAAGTTCTTATTTTAAAAAAGAAAACCAATCTGTATCCATCACTCCTCAGCAGGCGAGTGATTTTGCCAAAGTCGTCGCCCATGACTTCAACCCTATTCACGATGTGGCAGCCAAGCGCTTTTGTGTGCCTGGAGATCTACTTTTTGCCCTCGTTCTTAACGAGTATGGCTTAAGCCAGAAAATGACTTTTAACTTCGCAGGCATGGTCGGCGATGGTGTTAAATTGCAGTTTCCTGATTCTGTTGCGGAAGATTTTGATATCCGTGATGACAAAGATAAGTGTTATCTTCAGGTGCACCGCAGCGGTGATGTGCGTCATTGTGAGACTCAAATCGAATCATTTATTCGTAAGTATGTGGCTTTCTCTGGCTTAAACTTCATGCACATTTTAGTGCCTATGATGAAGCAGCGTCAGATGATGATTAATCCAGCGCGTCCTTTAGTGATCTACGAGAGCATGTCGTTTGATTTAACTACCTTGGATTTTAACGAGGTGAGCTTGTCTCTGGTTAAGCAAGAACTAGAAATCGAAGGTAAACGTGGTGATGTGATCTTAACCTTCGAGCTACTGAGTGGTGATACGGTTGTTGGTACTGGGGTCAAAACCTTGGTCATGAGTGGTCTGCGCCCCTATGAAGATGAGCCTGCACAGCAGATGTTCGATGCCTATGAAAGTCGTAGAATCGCATTTAGTTAGTCAATAAGTTTTATTTGACGAAATAAAGCCGTTTGAGCAGTTTGCTTGAGCGGTTTTTTGTTTTCAGCTCTAAGCCAGTTTCTCCAGAAGGTGGATTCTTTACTTTAAGTGGCTGATTTTGAGTTTTGTGATTTAGAACAAAATTACACCAACTTGAGATAAAAGTGTTCGAATGAACGGTTAACGTTAAAAATGTGACTGAGTTCACTTGCTGCAAGCGCGTTGAGAGCGCATTCTATCTGTCCCTATCACTTGCTAGCCCTAATGGTTAGATAAGGATTGGGGATCCGTTCGGATGAAGGTAGCAGGAGAGTGGGGAGTAACCCCACACCGACGAGGCAACTTTGTTAGGCTTTAAGCCAAGCAAAGCACTCTTTCAGGTGCCACTTAGTGGTGAGGACTGTTACTGGACGAGCCTCTGGAGAGACTGTGAGCAATTAAGTGTTCGAAGCTTAATCGTCACACAGCGCCGAAGGCGAAAGTGTAAACTCAGCGATTAAACCCAGCTATGAGATTACGCGAAACGCTCAGGCAAAAGGACAGAGGAGAGGATGACTGTGTCAGTTATTTTAACGATAACTGCATAAAGTCACTGTCGTTTGTCGCTGCGCCTTTTTTCTACCTAAGTTACGTTTAGTTACGTGATAGGTCGACTCAATTGCTCGTTGCACACGTCAGTGATCTGCAACAGCCATTTCTTTTCCTCCTCCGATTATTAATAACTCTTATTAGAGAGTTTTGTTGTTTAATACTCGAGGAATACCATGAATTTTCACGCGCTTTTAGCCGATATCAATGCCATTGTTTGGGGACCAATCACCCTATGCTTATTGGTTGGAACCGGCCTATATCTCACTGTTCGACTAAAACTTATTCAAGTCTTTAAGCTGCCTATGGCGCTGGGTTTACTGTTTAAACCTGCGAGCGGTAAGGGCGACTTATCATCATTTGCGGCGCTTTGTACTGCGTTGTCGGCCACTATTGGTACCGGTAACATTGTCGGTGTGGCTACCGCAATTAAAATAGGTGGCCCAGGGGCACTATTTTGGATGTGGTTAGCGGCCTTTTTTGGTATGGCGACTAAGTACGCTGAATGTATGCTGGCGGTAAAGTATCGCACCACAGATGCCAAAGGTAATATTGCCGGTGGCCCTATGTATTACATCGAGCGCGGCTTAGGCCTTAAGTGGTTGGCTAAAATCTTTGCAGTGTTTGGCGTCGGTGTCGCATTTTTCGGTATTGGTACCTTTGCTCAGGTTAACGCCATTAGCGATGCCATGACTATTGCCTTTGAGATCCCATCTTGGGTGACCGCAGTCGTACTGACCTTGATGGTAGCCGCAGTGACATTAGGCGGCGTAAAGCGCATTGCTAACGTGGCGCAAAAACTAGTGCCAACCATGGCTTTGGGTTACGTGCTTGCCTGTATGTGGGTGTTATTTACCTTTAGCGATCAGATCCTGCCTGCATTTGAGTTGGTCATTCACTCAGCCTTTACGCCTATTTCTGCCGCTGGTGGCTTCCTTGGTGCAACCGTTGCTCAAGCATTGCAAATTGGTATTGCTCGCGGCGTATTCTCTAATGAGTCTGGCCTAGGTAGCGCGCCAATTGCCGCCGCAGCAGCTAAGACCAATGAGCCGGTTGAACAAGGTCTAGTGAGCATGACAGGCACCTTCTTCGATACGATTTTGATTTGTACCATGACAGGTTTGGTACTGATTATTACTGGCGTGTGGAGTGGTGATACTGCTGGTGCGGCTATGACTAGCGCGGCGTTTGCGGCTAGTGGTTCGGCGATTATTGGCCAATATGTAGTGACCATTGCGCTAGTGTGTTTTGCTTTCACTACCATTTTAGGCTGGCATTATTACGGTGAGCGTTGTTGGTATTACCTAACGGGTAATCGTTTGGGTGATAACGGCATTAGAGTTTATCAATTTATCTTCTTAGGGTTAATTGCCGGCGGCGCATTTATTCACCTAGATCTAATCTGGATGTTGGCCGATACCGTTAACGGCTTGATGGCAATTCCTAACCTGATTGCGATTATTGGTCTTAGACACGTGATATTGAAAGAGACCCGCAAGTATTTTGCTAAGCAACAAGCCTTAGCGACTCGAAGCTCGTTGGCTTAAGCTCTCATGCTTATGCATGCAAGCGTGGAGCGTAAATGGTTTGCTTTTATTTAACATCGGCTAGATGAAAAATAAGCCCGCCCATCATTTTTGAGGCGGGCTTTTTATTAGGTTATTACCGCAAGAGGTTTAAGTTTTCTTTCAACAGAGTCGCTTGTTAACTGCCGATTGATTGAGCATCTATCTGTCTAAAAATGGCGTATGATCTCGCTTCTGATATTTGGTCACAGAAACCGCCGCTTTAGTCACTTAGGCATAATTGCCAAGCGCTGTGCTTTCCTTTAATTTAGTGACCATCAAAATTTTTTATAGCTCTAATATTAGGCCTGACATTAGACCTAACACTAGACCTAAAATTAGACCTGACATTTTTAGCTTAATGTAAGCTCAATGCGCTTACCGTTACGGCTCTGTTTGGATTAAGGAATGCAATGCCAAGCTTAAATCGCATCATACTTATCGATACTCATCTACCTGGCGTGGTAGAACTGGCCCTGGATGGCCACACCAATATTTGTGGTACTAACGCATCGGGTAAAACCACATTGCAGCGTTTGGTACCGGTTTTTTATGGTGAATATCCAAGCCGAGTGGTGCCATCAACCCGTGACAGTTTTGAGCGCTGGTATCTGCCCCATGATTCAAGCTATATCATCTATGAATACATCAAGTCTGATGGCTTAGCCTATCAAGCGGTACTCGCATCGGCAGGCGACGGTAAAGGCGTTAACTACCGCTTTATCGCCAAAGGCTTTGAGCTAGAGGATTACATTAAGACTAAGCAGGGCGATAGCATTCAGTGTTTCACCATGGCAGAACTTGGCCGTGAGATGAAACGCGCGGGCGTAGCGGTAACTAACCTGCTTAACACTCGTGAATATCGCGCCATTATCCAAAATGACCGCGCACTATTGAGCACGGGCAGCAATCGTAACGAGCTGCGTAACTATGCGCGTCAGTTCTCCTTGTGTGAAGCTGAGCATTCATTGCGTCATATCGAAAAACTCGCCAAAGCCGTGCACTCGAAAGAGGGCAAGATGGAAACCATCAAGTCGATGATCGCCGCGATTTTGGAAGAAGATGGTGTTAACCCGCCAAGTTCACGCCTTAATCCGCAGCGCGTTGAAGCATGGATCCGTGAGAGTCAGCTTATTCAAGGCTTCGAGCAAATTCGCCCTGAGTTTGAAAAGCTAGAGCAGGAGTTTGATCAACTGCTGAGCACTGAGCAGCGCCTAGCAAGTTTGCGCCGTGGTTACAGCAAAGATGAAACCACCGAAATTGAACGTCAAGAGCATCATCAAGATCTGTCTAAGGCACTTAACGCTCAGCTTCGCCAACTCGATGAAGAGTGGAAGGAGCAGCGTGACGAGCTTAACCTAGACCTGTCTGCAGCCAAGGGGGACGTGGCTAAGTGCGAGCATGAGCTAGATTCGATTGAAGACCAGCATGCTAACTTCCAAGATGCCGATATCGAGCAGGCTAAGTTAGATTTAGAGCAGCTACCAAGCTGGCGTGGCAGCTTAGAAAACCTAAGCGAGCGCCATAAGCTACAAACCGAAAAGCATCAAGATATTGAAGCGGCTTATAACGCCCGCCGTAGCAAGATTGGCGAAGGCCTTAACCGTGAGCTGGAAAACTTGCATCAAGAGCAAGATAGCCTGCGTGAATCCCGCGATAAGCAAAGAGAAGTCGGCCGCGGTGAGCTTGCAGAGCTTGAGCAACAGTGGCGCGAGTCGACCGAAAAAGGCCAAGCGCAGTTTAGCGAGCAAGCTTATCAGCTAAAAGTTACCGCAGCTGAGCTAAAAGTGCGCGTCGATAGCGTGACTTACTCAGAAGAAGAAAAGCTAGCCTTAGCGGTATTCGATGAGCGCATCTCTCGCGCCGATGAAGACCAAGAAGCCTGTAACGCTAAGGTTGACCGCTTAACCAGTGAAGAGCGCAAGCTTAGAGCCAAGCGCGATCAAGCTAACGAGAGCCTGCGTGTTGCCGGTATTCGCGTGACTGAGCGCCAAAGTGAGCTTGAAGAGCTGACTCATATGCTGTTCCCACAGTCTCATACCTTGCTAGAATTTTTACGTAAAGAAGCCAGCGGCTGGGAAAACACCTTAGGTAAGGTGATTAACTCTGAACTGCTGCACCGCAGCGATCTGCATCCAAGTATCAGTAGTCAGAACTTAGAGGCCCTATACGGTATCGCGCTGGACTTAAAAGCCATCGACGCGCCAGAATATGCCGCCTCAGAGCAAGAGTTACGAGTCAAGCATGCGGCCGCTGAAGAGGCATTGTCTAGCGCGAAAGAGCTACAAGCCGAAGCGGAAGATATTTTAGTCGCCAGCAATACCGAGCTAGATAAGTTACTGCGTGAGCTGACGTTCGCTCGTACTGCGTATAAGAATAGCCGTGACGATCTGCGCCGCCTATTTGATGACAAACGCGCCGAGCAAGAAAAGATCAATCTAGCGCTGAACGATCGTAAATCAGCCTCGCAGAAGCAGCTTGCCCGTATCGACAGCGATATCAAGCAGCTACAAGGCCAGCAACAAGAGTGGCTCGAAGAGCAAAAAGAGCAAGCACTCGAAGCACGCATGGAAAAGAATGCCTACTGGCAGGAAGTAGTTGGTGCCCTAGACAACCAGCTAAACCAAGTTAAGGTCAATATCCAAAGTCGTCGTGATCATGCTAAGAGCGAGCAAAAGGCCTGTGAGCAGTGGTACAAGGACGAGCTTAAATCTCGTGGTGTCGACGAAGCTAAAATTGTCGCTCTTAAGGCTGAAATTCGCACATTAGAAAGCAACATCTCTAAGGCGGAGCAACGCCGTAGCGAAGTGCTGCGTTTTGAAGATTGGTACCAGCACACTTGGCTGCAACGTAAGCCTAAGCTGCAATCAGAACTCAGTAAGGTAAAACACGCAAGTCTTGATTTAGAGCAGCAGCTTAAGAGTAAGGCTAACGAAATTAAGGCCAAGCGTAACGAGCTAGATGGCGAGCGTAAGCAATCTGATGCGGTGCAAATTGAAGCCTCTGAAAACTTAACTAAGCTGCGTAGCGTAATGCGTAAACTCAGTGAGCTTAAACTGCCAGCCAGTAATGATGACGCCCAAGGCAGCTTAACTGAGCGTTTGCGCCAAGGTGAAGATCAGCTGCTGAAACGCGATTCAATGATGGGCTCGGTTAAGCAGTATGTTGAACACTTCGATTCTGTTATTGCCAGCAAATCAGGTTCAGGTTTATCTGAGACTTGGGAGCGTGCCCGTGAAGAATCAAGCTTTGTAAACGACAAAGGCATTCGCATTCTTGATTACCGCAAACTTGTGCCACAGCTTGAGCAGTTGTTAAACGTGATGGTGCCGCAATCTATTATGGCGCTGCGAGAACAAGGGCGTATTTTTGGCGTCGATTTGACTGCATTCTACGATGTACTCGCCGATATTGACCGCCGCATCGCTTCGCAAAGTGCGCGTATAACCCGTGAAGTGGGTGAAGAGCTGTTCCTTGATGGCGTGTCAGAATCAGCGGTTAAAATTCGCTCGCGCATTAGCGAACTAGAGTTCTGGCCTGAGCTTGAGCAGTTTGTAAAAGCCTTTAAACGTTGGAAGGCTGACGGCTTTAACGACTTGCCGGGTGAGGATTACACCAACAGCATGCGCCGTGCGTTAGACATTATCGGCCGTGCAGCATTGTCTGGCGGTATCGCTAAGTTGCTTGAGATTGAGCTGCGCCTAAAAGAAGGCAATAGCGACTTAGTTATTCGCACTGACAGACAGCTAAACGAATCATCGAGTCACGGTATGGCTTATCTGATCTTATGTAAGTTCCTGCTGGCATTTACTCGTTTATTACGTGGCCGCGCAGAAGTCACCATTCATTGGCCGATTGATGAGCTAGGTACTTTGCACCACGGTAACGTGAAGAAGATTTTTGATGCCTGTGAAAACAACAATATCTCAGTACTCGGCGCGTTCCCGAACCCTGAATCTGAGGTACTGAACCTGTTCTCAAACCGTTACATCATCAATAAACAAACTAAAAAACTGCAGGTGGTTAAGCCTCAAGTTAATCCTATCGCCGATAAACTCAATCAGCGACGTGCACAGGAGGCCGTGTAATGAGCCAAGCAACCGAAACAGCCATCTTAGGCACCAGTGCCCTAATCGAACGTTTGTTAAAAGGTCAGTTTATCTGTCGCACTACCGATGAAGACGGCTGGCGTGCACTGAAAAGCCCGTCGACTCGTGATCATGTTGAGCAGTACTTAAATCAGATTAACCGCACCATAGGCTCAGCCGGTGAAGGCGAAGTGTTTTTCTGTGGTTATCAGCAGCTAGGCGATGGTGAGCGCAAGGTTATTTCATCGCAGTTTAAAGACATCTGTAATGCACTTATTCCGCTGGTTGAGTGGTTAGTGTTGGTGCAAGAGGGCAGCGGTCAAGATGCGCCATTGTCTGAAGGCGTAGCGGTACGTTTAACTGAGCTGCAAACCCGTATTGAAGATACGCCAGCGTTTCGTGAGCAGTTAGCTAAGATCAGCCATTACCGCTTATTTGGCTCAACCAGTACTAACGTCGATGCGCAAATCAAATTGGTGTTTAAGCGTTTGGTGGAGCTGGGCTATTTGACTCGCCCTAATAGCGAGAAGCAGATTTATATTGCCACCGGTAAGTTAGATTACCTTTATGAGGTGATCCGCTTTATCGATGAGACCGAAGGCTTAAGCCTTGAAGCCCAAGCTGAAACCGCTACCCAAAGGGATTTGATCTAATATGAGCAGTAACTTACACCAAGCTGGTGTTAAGCTGCTAAAACAGCTTGGACGCCATGCAGAGCTGGTGATGGACGTTTACTTGTCGGGCTCAGTATCGGTCGATGAGAGTAACGCTCAAGCCATCGATAAGCTGCAAAAGAGCGATATTCTGTGGCGACCAGAGCCTGAGCAGGAGCTGCGCCTTAAGCGCTCCGTGCGTGCTTTGCTAGAGGAAGCTCTGAGCGATGAGCGTAACCGTCAAATCGACTCTAATGTCGGCTCGTCATTGGCCACCATTAAGACCTTAGCGGATCACTATAAAGAAGCGCGCCACAATGTGGATTTCAGTGCGTCAGAGGCTTACCTTGCCGATTTAAGCGAGCATGTTTACAGCTTTGCCGATGGCCTGCGTTATTCGATTCGTGTGTTGTGGAGTCGCATTAACAACGAGTTTGGCTATGTGGGCAGCATCAACGCTAAAATTCGTGAAAACGAGTTAGCGCAGTCCCAAGTAACAGAACTGCTAAATGGCCTAGAGATGTTCCAGTTTAGTGAACTCGGTGAGATAGCTGGCGATATTCGAGAGCTGAGGAAGCTGCTGGTCACCACACTGCAAGAAACTTTGAGTGATTGTACTCAGGAACTCAGTGTCGTGCAGGCGCGCTTACTCGAACTATTGGGGCGTTTCCGTCAAATTCGTGGACGTACTCGTTTGCTAAAAGGTTGGTTGCTGTATACCGACTTGCACCCAGACTATAAGCCTGCGGATCATGTCAGTCACAAGCAGTTACCTGCGCTATTTAATATCGCTGAGCCACTGTTGGCACCGGCGGCGGTGGATGTTCATAATCATAGCTTAGAGCCAGAGCTACTGGAGTTAGTCTCAAATATTAAGCGTATCGACCGCTTGAGTGAGACAGGTGTACAGCGAGAGCAAGATGTTTCGGTTGATCTGACTCAAGCTGAAGACTTCGATATTCCTGACAATCCGCTCAAGTTAGCGGTAGATGGCTACTTCTGTGCCGTGATTGACTCGGGTAAGAGTCAGTCTGCATTGGATTATCTGGATGAGCATGCTCTTCCTTGGGATAGAGAGTCATGGCTGTATCAGGTGATTTGTGGCTATGAAGGGCTTCCAGAGGAGCATCGTAGTTACTTCGAATTAGAACATATTGGTGAGCCCGACCCTGTTTATAGCGGTAACTTCATCATTAAAGACGTAGAGCTGTGGTTGGCGTAAGGTTATATGTGGCTATGAAGGTTTTTCTGAGCCGAAGAGCACCGTAGCTACTTTGAGCTTGAGTATATCGGTGAGCCAGATCCGGTATATACGTATAGCGGTAACTTCATCATCAAAGACGTAGAGCTGTGGTTGGCGTAAGGTTTATATGTGGCTATGAAGGTTATTCTGAACCGAAGAGCACCGTAGCCACTTTGAGCTTGAGTATATCGGTGAGCCAGATCCGGTATATACGTATAGCGGTAACTTCATCATTAAAGACGTAGAGTTATGGCTGGCGTAATCTGGCTATAATGGAGCGATAAACGGCTAAGAAAAAGCACCTTTAAAGGTGCTTTTTTTATGAGCATTAATCGGTGTTTTTTGGCTTGAGTAGTTCACGGCTCTTGTTGTGAGTGGTTTCGTGGTGTTTTACTCTGCTATGATGGTTTGCGCTAGAGGTTTTAACTAGTTTGTTTTTGAGTTTTTGTGCTTAAAATGATACTGATATGTTGCAGGTGTAAAAGTTGCGTTTGGCATTGGCTGGATCGCGTTTTGCGTTTTCCCTTTAAAAACAGGTGCTTGGTGGTTTTATTTGACTGGGGTTATCAAGCTGTTTCAAAAACTAATTGTCCCTTTTAGATTGAAATTCTTGCCAGCATGTTTCACTATCCTTGCCACAACGAGATGGAAATCAAGTTTTCATCAACATTGAAGGCAATAGAAGGCATGCGTTAAGACATGTCCAATAAGGCAAGCAAATGACAAAATCACTTTCTACACGGATCTTTATCGGTCTGTTTTCAGGGCTAATCTTTGGCTCTATTATCCAATACTTCCTCGCTGACATTAGCTTATTCTCTGGCACAGTTGTCGATTTAGCCTCAGGCGCAGGCACCATGTTCGTTAATATGATCATGATGCTGGTAGTGCCGTTGGTATTCGTTAGCATCGTCTGCGGTGTGTGTGAGCTTAAAGATCTCAACAGCTTCGGTCGCTTAGGCGGCAAAACTTTCGGCTTTTACATCATCAATACCTTAGTGGCTATCTTTGCTGCATTAGGCGTAGCGCTACTGCTAACCCCAGGCAAGGGCGTGGATATGTCGAGCAACGGCGGCGTCGATATCGTAGCCACTGAACTACCTAATCTCGTCGACTTAGTGGTCAGTATTGTACCGAGTAACCCGGTAGCGGCATTCAGCTCGGGTAACATGCTACAGGTTATCTTTATGGCGCTGTTGCTTGGCGGCGTAATCAAATCTCTTGGTGAAGCGGCGCAAAGCGCAGTTAACGGCTTCCAAGTAGCCAACAAAATCATGATGAAGCTGATTAGCGTGGTGATGCAGCTTGCGCCTATTGGTGTATTCGCACTTATGCTTAAGCTAGGCGCAACACTAGAGGCGGCAATCTTTGGCAGCGTGGTTGAATATCTGGCACTGATCTTAGGCTTATTGCTGCTATGGATTTTTGTGGTGTATCCATTTGCCGTCGGCCTATTTACTCAGACTTCGGCAAAAGAGTTCCGCGCTAAGACTCGTGAGCAAATTCTGTTTTCATTGTCGACAGCAAGTTCAAACGCAACGATCCCGGTAACCATGCGTACCCTTACCGATAAGTTAGGGGTTAGCCGCGCCGTAGCAGGTTTTGGTGTGCCGCTCGGCGCAACCATGAATATGGGTGGCGTGTCGATTTATATCACTATCGCTATCTTCTTCGTGGCTAACGCATTCGGCGCCCCAATCCCTATGGAGCAGCTGCCAGCATTAATGTTCAGCATCTTCTTACTGTCTGTTGGCGCCGGTGGTGTACCTGGCGGCGGTATGGTGATGATTGGTGTGCTTATCCATCAGATGGGCTTACCGGTTGAAGCGTTCGCGATTGTGGCGGCCCTTGACCGATTAATCGACATGGTACTGACCTCGTGTAACGTAGTGGGTGACACAGCAGTACTGACAATCGTTAATGAAACAGAGAAGAGCGGCGAAGCTAAATTAGCCGCGGCGCCTGCTCAGGCTTAAACCGCTAGAGCCTTTTTAGCTCGCTGTTTTAAAGAGGAAAATGCCAGCAATTTGCTGGCATTTTTGTTTTTAGATTAAACCGCCGAAGCTGCTTATTTTTCTTTACTATTTTTCTTTAGTGATGCGTCGGCTTAGCGCACTTTGGCTGATGCCTAACATCTGCGCCGCTGCAGTTTGACTATTGGCGGTGCGGTTCATCGCCTCTTGAATGAGTGCATCACTCATCTGCGCTAATGTGGGCAGATTCTTAGGGAAGATAAGCTGGTCGCTGTCAGTAGTCACGTTAGACTTGCTTAGGTTTATCGCCTCCATAAACGGAGTGATATTCAGCGCGATACCGTCGCTACGGCTCACTGCGTCAAACACCATGCCTTTTAGCTCGTGCAAGTTGCCGGGAAAGTCATATTCGGCTAACTGCTGGGCAAGGGAGGCTGGCTGTTGCGGCTCACTCAGCCCCATCTCTTTGGCGGCTAGAGTAATAAAGTGGTTTATCAGCATAGATAAGTCGAGCTTACGCTGTCTAAGCGGTGGCAACTTGATGGTGTGTGAGCGCAGGCGATATAACAAGTCACTCCTGAATTTTCCGACTTGATTCAACGCCAATAAGTCGTGCTGGGTTGAGGTGATGATTTTACACAATACCGGATAAGCCCTGTCGCTGCCGATAGGGTAATACTGCTTATGCTCAATCACATCCACAAGCTTTGCCTGAGCTTCAATGGGGAGGTCACCAATCTCGTTGAGATAGAGTAAGCCATTTTTAACTTGGTGTAGCACGCCTGCTTGAGCACTAACCTTGCCGTCATCATCGGTATGCAGCTGGCCAAATAACTGCAGCTCGAACGCAGAGGTGCTAATACCCGCCAAGTTGACGTTGATAAAGGGCGCGTCGGCACAAATTAGCTGGTGGCAAGATTTAGCAAACTCATCCTTACCTGTGCCACTTTCTCCCTGAATAAGGATAGGTTCTGGACTAAGGGCCACGGCCTCTAAATAGCGAAACTGATCCAGCAGCGCAGGCTCACAGGTGAGGATATTATTGAATACTTCTGGGCGGCTTAGAGTGCGACTTAAGAAGCTTTCTTTAATGCGAAGATAGTTGCGCTCAAGACCAACTACTTCAAGTGCACGGCGAACGGTGCGAGCTAGATCGTCGACCTTGTCGGTTTTAATAAAGTAATCATAGGCACCATTTTTAATGCAGCGCACCGCGGTGTCGACCTCGTTAACGCCTGTCACTATGATGACGCGGGTCTTAGGAAACTCACTGCGGATCATCTCAAGCAGATCTTCGCCGGAATGAAACGGCATAGTAAGATCAAGCAGCACTAGCGCGTAGTCGCCAGTCTGCAGCCGGCTCATCACCTGACGGCTATCAACACAGGTATCGATAGTCGCTTCCGGGACCAGACGATTAAGGGTGATGGAAAGTGTTCTAAGCCAAGAGGCTTCATCATCGACAAGGAGAATATTTCTAGCGAGTTTCATTAGTACTCCAATGGAAAGCGTATTTTTATCACTGTGCCTTTGCCAAGGCGTGAAGTAATTTGCATGTCGGCCTTGTGCTCTTTAATGATGCGACTGCATACAGATAATCCCAGTCCCGTGCCGCCACTTGAGCGGCGCGTAGTAAAGAAAGGTTCGGTAATACGTTGTAGTGTGGCTCTATCCATTCCAGCGCCATTATCACTGACAATTAAGCAGATATGCTTATCTTCGACACAGGTCTTGATATCGATATGTTCCAGGCTCTGATGACTCTCGGCATCTTGCTTAATGGCATGGCAGGCATTTTGGATAAGATTAATCAGTACTTGATGAAGCTGCTGGGCATCTCCCATAACAATTGGGCTTGGGGCCAGTAAATCGGTAGTCACGTTAAATATCTTGGTCTGGTTAGCAGTGAGGCGCAGCGAAACTTCTACCACTTCATTAAGGCTAATTGGCTGATATTCATTGACTATGGTCGGCAAGGCGTAGCGCTTTAAGTCGTTAACGATACGGCTAATGCGCTCGGCGCCCTCATTTATCGACTGGCTACTTAAGTCCAGCTCGTTGATAGCATGCTCAGGTTCAAGCCCCGCCACAGTCCAGAATGGGTTTTGCCTTTGATAGTTATCGCTAGCTTCCGATAAATCTTTAAGGGCGTCGCTGATAAAGGCTATCGAGTGAACGATAATTCCTGTGGGGTTATTGATCTCATGAGCAATACCCGCCGATAGCTCACCTAGCGAGGCGAGGCGACTGGCTTCGTCGTTGGCTTGGCGTAATCTATGTTGTTCGGTGGCTTCTTCAAGCAAAATAACCACCTGTTTGTCACTAATAGGGTGTAACTGTAACTGCCAGTATTGGTCGTTAATCTGCATATCCGCAGTTTGCGATTTCTGCTCTGTTAGCGCACCGGATAGTGCTTGAGTTAAGTTGAAGGTCACGCCATCAGTATAGTGAAACTCAGGACTCGTCAGCAGGTCGTTATTGTTGTCGTTACTCCATAGGCACTCACCGTCTTGATTGAACAGAGTGACACCGTGAGGAATACCGTCGAGTACCGATTGGAACTGTTTCGATAAGCTAGATATCGCTTCTTCGGCCTTTTTACGCTGGAGTAACTCTATTTTCAGTGCTTTAGATCGTCTACGTAGACTCAGGCTAATATAGCCGGTCAATAGCATACCGACGGCAGAAATCAGGCTGACAAAGATGGCTAGGGAGAGCATCTTCTTCTGCGCCGAATTTAAGTCGACTTTCTCGCGGCCGGTACCAAACCACTTATTGACTAAGTGATCGTACTCGCCAGATAGCTTTAGTTGTCTAAGTGCATCGTTAATCTGCGTCATCATTTCAGCATTTTTAAAGTTACTGACGAAGTTAAATGCACCGTAAATAAGCGGGTCACTAGAGCTTCTAATTGATGGATACAGCGGCATTAATCGCCTAGCGACAAAGTTTTCGGCAATCACTACATCGACTTCGCCTTTAATTAGCTGCTGGAAGCCAGTCTCATAGAGGTCGACATCGACGCGGGTAAAGTCTTGTTTTTTACCTGAGATATAGACATCAACGAAAGCGCCTTTCTTAATCGCCACGCGTTTGCCTTCAAGATCATTCCAGCCATTGATAAAAGACTTACCTTGCAGCGTGTAGGCTTTTGCGTGAGTGGCATAAATGGGATCTGACTGGCTCAGCTCTCTATCTATAGTAATCGGGCTGACTACAGCGATGACATCAATGAGTGAGTCGCGATCGTGCACATCTTTAAGCAGCTGCTGGAAGCTCTTACGGCGGATGATGATGCGCTTACCCATTAGCTGGCCAATGCGATCCATTAACTCGAGATTGAAACCTTGGTCTACGCCATTATTGCGCCACTCTAGTGGGGCGGTCTTTGAGTGAACGCCAAAGACGATGCTTTGACTCTGGTAAGGATCTGCAGCGTGCGCGGGGAGCGATAACCCCGCTAAGCCAAGTGCATAAAGAGTACAGACCGCGCAAACTAAGTTAACAAATATTTTCATAATCAAATCTTAGCATGAGCTTATGCAAGATAACTGTGCGGGGTTTCTCGCTTTGAAAAGGAATAGCTTAGGCGGCAAAAGGCTTTGAATCATAGGCTTGGCGGCTTTTCTTATTAGCTTGTTGTTGTCAGCCTTCTTAATTGAGATATGTGATCTTGCTAACTCATGGCTATGCATTTTTGCATAACTGGCTATGAGGTTATGCATGTTTGCATGGCCAGATTTATAAGCTGTGATCGAGTGTTCAGTTTCTTGAGTCATTCGAGTTAACGGGTTGAGGGCTGGCGGTTTCAGGTAGAGAATTACCTCAAAGTGAGTATTTAAGACGGCGTTTACGACCGTTAAATATAACGTGATAGCTTTTTCAGCTGCTGCAGGGCGTTGATAAAAGGCGAGGAAATGAGATGAAAAACTTTAAAAAAGCAGTGTGTATTGCAACGCTTCTAGGTTCAGCAGGCTTTATGTCTAACGCTATGGCGGCTGATAACTTGGCAGAATTCCACGGTGAAAACCAAGAGTGTGACAGCTGCCATATGCCAGACGGTGAGCTATCAAACGACAGCCTAACCTACGAGAACGAGCAGTGTGTAGCTTGTCACGGCACGCTAGCTGAAGTTGCTGAAGAAACTAAACATGAGCACTACAATGCCCATGAATCTCATTTCCCTGGCGATGTGTCTTGTACTTCTTGTCACAGCGCTCACGAAAAATCTATGGTTTACTGTGATTCTTGCCATAGCTTCGACTTTGACATGCCTTACACTAAGAAGTGGGAACGTCACGAGCCAAGCATCGATGAGCTATTAAAAGATCAGTCTGACCGTGCAGCTGCGCTAGCCGAAGCGCCACGTGACACAGTTGATGTTGTCGTTGTTGGTTCTGGTGGTGCTGGTTTCTCTGCTGCAGTATCAGCACATGATCACGGCGCTAAAGTCATTCTTATTGAAAAAGAGCCTGTTATTGGTGGTAACGCTAAGCTTGCAGCCGGTGGTATGAACGCCGCTTGGACTGATCAGCAAAAAGCCAAAGGCATTAAAGATAGTGTTGAGTCTATGTACAAAGACACTATGAAAGGTGGTCGTGACCTAAACGAGCCAGAGTTAGTTGAAGTATTAACTTCACACTCTAAAGGTTCAGTTGACTGGTTAACTGCTATGGGTGCAGACCTTAACGACGTAGGTCGTATGGGTGGTGCTTCAGCTAACCGTTCACACCGCCCAACGGGTGGTGCTGGTGTTGGTGCGCACGTAATCCAAGTGCTTTACGATAACGCGGTTAAGCGTGACGTTGATATGCGCATGAACACCCGTGGTATTGAAATTCTTAAAGACGACAAAGGCAACGTTAAAGGCCTACTCGTTAAAGGCATGTACAAAGGTTACTACTGGATTAAAGCTGACGCAGTTATCCTAGCAACAGGTGGTTTTGCTAAGAATAACGAGCGCGTATCAAAACTTGATCCTAAGCTAAAAGGTTTTATCTCTACTAACCAACCAGGTGCAACAGGTGACGGTATCGACGTTGCAAGCAATGCTGGCGCGGCGATGACAGACCTACAGTACATTCAGGCTCACCCAACATTATCTGTTAAAGGTGGTGTGATGGTAACTGAAGCGGTTCGTGGTAACGGTGCAATCTTAGTTAACCGTGAAGGTAAGCGCTTCGTCAACGAAATCACTACACGTGATAAGGCTTCTGCAGCGATTCTGAATCAAACTGGTAAGTCAGCATTCCTAATCTTTGATGACTCAGTACGTAAGTCTCTAAGTAAGATTGATAAGTATATCGGTCTAGGTGTTGCTCCAAGTGCTGACACGCTAGTTAAACTAGGTGAGATGGAACAGATTGATGGTAAAGCTCTAACTGAAACTGTTGCGCGCTATAACAGCCTAGTGAAGAGCGGTAAGGACACAGACTTTGGTCGTCCTAACCTACCTCGTGCCCTTAACGAAGGTAACTACTACGCAATCGAAGTGACTCCAGGTGTTCACCACACTATGGGCGGCGTGAAGATTGACTCTAAAGCTGAAATCATGGACGCTAAAAAGCAAGTTATCCCAGGTCTATACGGCGCAGGTGAAGTAACTGGTGGTGTTCACGGTGCTAACCGTCTAGGTGGTAACGCTATCTCTGATATCGTCACCTTCGGTAGAATGGCTGGTGAAAACGCAGCGGCTTACTCTAAGAAGAACTAATCCCTTTTTAGACAATCTTGGAAGTGTTAGTCGGAGTTGAGATTTGAGTTAAGTTTCAGCTTCAGACTAAAAAAATAAAAGCCTTCATCTTATAGATGGAGGCTTTTTTGTATCTGTAATTTCAGTTGATAGATTGATACCAAAGGCTTGAAGCAATCAAACTTCGTTTGATAAAGGTCGTGAGCTTCCAGCTCACATACGGCTTCAAGTTAGACTACGTCTAACTATTAACGTAGCGGCGCTTCGCCCGCACCCGAGCCAAGGGGAACAAGTAAACTTTATTTGCTCACATACATTTCCTAAAACTGCGACCTATTTTTATGCACTTTGCGGCAACAGGTTTATATCCACTAATGTGTAAGACCTTAGTCATAACCCTAAATGCCAAAGGTTGTGCTGTTCTAACCTAGTGTAGATACAGCTGAGGCCTTTGATGGCATGGTGAGAGGTAACGAAGTTACCAAGCTTTCAAACGAGGGGTAGGATGCCGAACTGGCTTTTTAGCAGGGATGCTATTCGCCATCGCAGAGCATACAGGGACCCTTTCTTTCATAAAGCAGTGCAGCGTGCCTCAGAAGTGTCTGCACATACGCCGGCCGCAGGCCATTGGAACCACTTTTGTTAGGTGGCAACTCATTGCCTAAAAATAAATCGAGCTTTTTATGGCTTGATTGCGAATAAAACTCGGTGAAAGAGTCGCCACCTTAGCGACGCAAATCCTGATATAGCTCAAACAAACGAAAAATTAGTAAAAATATTTTATGTTTTTAATCTTGGTTTAACTGTTGTTTCTCATGTAAAAAAATTACCAGTTAGCTATGTTGATGCTTGAAAATAGCTATTTTAACTTTAAGTTTAGTAATTTTTATTCACCGGTTAGATTGTTCAGAATGCAGAACAGTGTGGTTATTACTTATTCCCCTCCTCGATTTCTATTATTTCATCCATCTGTATTTTAGTGATAATTCACCTTCAACCCCTTTGGTTACCGTTCTATTTTAAAGATAATGTATTCTATATTTGTGTTTCGTTATTTGCTCGAGGTTTCGTGCGATTTAAAGTGTGATTTTGCGCAACTTAAGGTGATTTTTTGTATTAAAAGTACAAGTAGCTACTTGGCATCTTTGGTTGATTTATGGGCTCTAGGGGCACTAGTAATCCTATTCCTAGCTGCTGTAAGCTCTGGTTTCTTGATCTTAAATGATGGCTTCTAGCTTGGGGTTTTCACTGCTTAGAGCTGTCAATAATACCAAAAATAATACCTATACCTTATAAGGACGAGAATGATGAAAATCCTGAGCGCTACTGCTGCCGCAGTCACTCTAGCAATGTGTTCGTTTGCTGCTTCTGCTGCAGACTTTAAACCTGCTGTTGCTTTTGATACCACAGGTAAGTTCGATAAATCTTTTAACCAAGCTGTTTACCAAAACGGTGTATTGAAGTTTAACGAAAGCTCAGATGTTGAAGTACGTGAATTCGTACCATCAAACGATGCTCAACGTGAACAGGGTCTTGAGCGTCTAGCGCGTCGTGGCTTTAGCCCAATCGTTGTTGTTGGCTTTATGTATGGCTCTGCACTTGAAAAAGTCGCTAAGAAATACCCTGAAACTGAATTTGTAATTATCGACTCAGTGGTTGATTTGCCAAATGTTAAATCACTTGTGTTCAAAGAACACGAAGGTTCATTCCTCGTAGGTGCACTTGCTGCAATGAAGTCTGAAACCAACAAGATTGGTTTTGTTGGCGGCATGGATATTCCGCTAATTCGTAAGTTTGCTTGTGGTTACGAGCAAGGTGCTAAGTTCATCAGTCAAGATGCTGAAATCTTCCAAAACATGACTGGTTCTACTATTGCTGCATGGAATGACCCTGCACGTGGTGCTGAACTTTCTAAGAGCCAGTTCACTAAAGGCGCTGACGTAGTATTCGCAGCTGCGGGTGGTACGGGTGTTGGTGTTTACCAAGCGGCTAAAGACGAAGGTAAGTACGCGATTGGTGTTGACTCAAACCAAAACTATATCCACCCAGGCGTGATGCTAACCTCTATGGTTAAGCTGGTTGGTGTTGCCACATTTGAAGTATTTACAGATGCACAGAAAGGCGAGTTTGTAGCTGGTATCGATAGCCGTGGACTAGAAGAAAATGGTGTTAACTGGGCACTTGATGAGCATAACCGCGCATTGGTTACTCCTGAGATGGAAGCAAAGCTTGCTGATATCACTAAGAAAATTATTGCAGGTGAAATTGTTGTTCATGACTACATGAAAGACAACAGCTGTAAATATTAAGCCGTATTAAGATTGATTAAGCTCCCTAGTTGCTGACTGGGGAGCTTTATTATGAGTGGCAATTTTTAAGAGCTAATTTTCTATTTGATCAATGTTTATTTATCAATGTCTATTCATCAATGTCGAACAAGGCATTTGAGATAATTATGACCATGTCTACACACGCAAAAGAAAAATCAAATGAGCGTCCCGTAGCCCTAGAGCTTCGTGGTATCGACAAACGATTCGGCGCTGTTCACGCCAACAAAGATATCTGCTTAAAAATTCCTGCTGGCACCATTCACGGTATTATCGGTGAGAACGGTGCAGGTAAATCCACCTTGATGAATATCATTTATGGTTTCTACACCGCTGATAAAGGTGAGATCCTGATTGATGGTATCGAGCGCAAGCTAGCTAATTCAAAAGAAGCCATTAGTTATGGCATCGGTATGGTGCACCAGCATTTTATGTTGGTTGATAATTTCACCGTGCTTGAGAACGTGATTTTAGGTGCTGAAGAGGGCGGTTTACTTAAGCCGAGTCTTAGAAAAGCGCGTAAAGAGCTCGAGCGTTTAGCTAAGGAGTATCAACTTGATGTGCCACTCGATAGCCTAATTGAAGAGCTTTCAGTCGGACTACAGCAGCGGGTTGAGATCTTAAAAGCGCTATATCGCGGCGCAAAAATCCTGATTCTAGACGAGCCTACAGGCGTACTGACACCGCAAGAAACTGAGCACCTATTCCATATTTTTGATGCCCTGCGAGCGCAAGGGGTCACAATTTTACTTATCACCCATAAGCTGAAAGAGATCCTCTCGGCGACTGACAATGTGTCAGTAATGCGCCAAGGTGAAATGGTTGCTCACAGAGAAACCGCTCACACCAATAAAGAAGAACTCGCTGAGTTGATGGTTGGCCGCAAGGTTCGCCTACAAGCTGAAAAAAGCGATGCTAATCCAACTGAAGTATTGCTTTCAACCCATAACCTTACCTATACCGATTCAATGGGTGTTGATCGCCTTAAAGATGTGTCGATTGAAATTAAGGCCGGTGAAGTCGTAGGTGTTGCTGGTGTCTCTGGTAATGGTCAATCAGAGCTATTAAGTGCACTCGCCGGGCTTATCACGCCAACCCGCGGTTCAATTAAGATTGCCGATAAGGTGATTGATGCCAACAACCCAACTTGCGCCGATGGTATGCGTCAATTAAAGGTTGGTCACATACCAGAAGATAGATTGGTCATGGGCTTAATCAAGACTTTCAGCGCTGAAGAGTCTGCCATTCTTGGCCATCACAATCAGTCGCAGTACAACGGCCATTTATTTAACAAGCCAAAATTCATTACCTCTGAATGTAAGCGCTTAATGGATGAGTGGGACGTTAGACCGCGTGATCCTAAGCTGAAAAGCTCACTGTTTTCAGGTGGTAACCAACAGAAGCTGATTATTGCCCGTGAAGTGGATCAAGACCCAGATATTTTGCTGATTGGTCAGCCGACTCGTGGTGTCGATATCGGTGCGATTGAGTTTATCCATAAACGCATTATCGAGTTAAGAGAGCAAGGTAAGGGGATCTTACTGGTATCTGTTGAGCTAGATGAAGTGATGTCGCTTGCAGACCGAATAATCGTGATGTTCGACGGTCATATTGTGGGCGAGATTGATGCCAGCAAGGCTGATGAGAAAACCTTAGGAATGATGATGGCAAATATTCTGCCTGATGAGCTAGCTGCGGATAACGGAGGTCAGTTATGAACGACTCTAAAATCCCATCTTGGGTAAACATTTTTGTTTTGCCTCTGATTAATATCATGTTTGCGTTTGCGTTTGCCGCAGGTATTTTTATTGCGGTTGATGTCAACCCGATAGAAGCCGCTGGGGTGATGGTACGAGGCGCACTCGGTTACCAAGAGGGCATTGGTTACACGCTTTATTACGCGACTAACTTTATCTTTACCGGTTTGGCTGTAGCAATGGCATTCTCTGCCGGCCTATTTAACATTGGTGGTGAAGGCCAAGCCTATATGGGCGGCTTAGGTGTCGGACTGGCTTGTTTAGCACTCGATAGTACCTTGCCTTTCTGGGCGCTACTGCCTATTACCATGCTAGCCAGTATGTTGTTTGGCGCACTGTTTGCGCTTATCCCTGCATACTTACAGGCGTACCGTGGTAGCCATATCGTTATTACCACCATCATGTTTAACTTTATCGCGTCAGCGTTAATGGTTTACCTACTGGTAAACGTACTTAAGCTTGAAGGACAAATGGCGCCGGTATCACGCGTATTTGATGAAAACGCAGGTTTGCCCATGTTCCATGAGATCGCAGCATGGTTTGGTTTCTCGTTTTCACAATCTCCAATGAACCTAAGTTTCTTTATTGCGCTTATCTGCTGTGTACTTGTATGGGCATTACTGTGGCGCACTCGCTGGGGTTATGCCATCCGTGCAATGGGCGCGAGTCCAAGTGCAGCTGAATACGGCGGCATTAGCTACAAGAAGCTGATCATTGTGGTGATGCTTATCTCTGGTGCGCTATCAGGCATGATGGGCTTGAACGAAGTGCAAGGGTACAGCCAGCAGCTCAAACTCGACTTTGTTGCCGGTTATGGCTTCACTGGTATTGCAGTGTGTTTGATTGGCCGTAGTCATCCGATAGGGATTATTTTAGCGAGTATTTTATTCGGTGTGCTGTATCAAGGTGGCGCTGAGCTGTCGTTTGATTACCCAAATATCGACCGTGAAATGATCCAAGTGGTGCAAGCGTTAGTTGTACTGTTTAGCGGCGCATTAGCATTAATGCTAGTGAAACCGACTGAGAAGCTATTTGTGTTTCTTAATCAAAAGAAAGCAGCCATCGGCAGCGTTAAGGCGGAGGCATAAATTATGTTTGAGAATATCATTCTAATCTTAGATGCAACGCTACGTGTATCGGCGCCGCTAATCTTAGCTGCACTGGCCGGACTTTTCTCTGAGCGCTCAGGCATCGTTAACATCGCGCTAGAAGGCAAGATGTTATCTGCGGCCTTTGCTGCAGCGGCAACGGCTTCTATAACAGGCTCTGTTTGGCTTGGTCTGCTAGCGGGCATAGGTGTTTCAGTGATGCTGTCGTTAGTGCATGGTTTTGCGACCATTACCCACCGCGGCGACCAAATCGTTTCTGGTGTAGCCATCAACATGCTAGCGGTTGGCTTAACCGTTACCTTGGGTCGTTTCTGGTTCGGTTTAGGTGGGCAAACGCCAGCGCTAACTGATGATTCACGCTTTACTGCTATCACCTTACCGTTTGCAGACGCATTAGCCGATGTACCGGTTATTGGCATGGTTTATAGTCAGCTAATATCAGGTCATAACTTCTTAGTGTACCTGTCGTTGTTTGCGGTACCAGCCGTTTACTGGGTCGTTTATAAAACCCGTTTTGGTCTGCGATTACGTGCAGCTGGTGAAAACCCACATGCGGTAGATACAGCGGGTATCTCAGTTGCGTGGATCCGTTATCGCGCATTGATTATTGCCGGTGTATTAGCGGGTATGGCAGGGGCTTACTTATCGACTGCACACAGCGCAGGCTTTGTACCTAACATGAGTGCGGGTAAAGGCTTTATCGCCTTAGCGGCACTGATTTTCGGTAAGTGGAAGCCTGTACCAGTATTGTTTGGCTGTCTACTGTTTGGTTTCTTAGACGCGATTGCAATTCGTCTGCAAGGTGTTGAGTTACCGCTAGTTGGCGAAATTCCAGTACAAGCGATTGAGGTGTTACCTTATATCCTGACGGTATTGCTACTAGCGGGCTTTATTGGCCGCGCAGTAGGACCAAAGGCGATTGGTAAACCATATGTGAAATCACGTTAGGTTTCGCTAATAACGCACTTTTCGATTGAGATTAAAGAGTTTACTTGAGCCGATATTTGTAATGTTTGGCTCAGTAAACTCTTTTGTTTTCTAGCCCAAAACTAGGGCTTAGTAGGTGTTTCCTGTGAGTGTGGTTTGTATTGATGCTTCATCGTTATCAATCGCCTCCAGCGAGGGATGTGCAGACACTGCTGCGAGACGCTGTAAATATATCCCTATACGCTCTGCGGTTTCATCCCTGAAACCGAAGCCCGCAGCCGTATCTACACCTGGTAATTGGTGTACTCATTAGATCGTAGTTGTTTGGTGTCTAATTCAAGTCAACAGTGTTTCTATACAGTTGTATCGCAGAAACGAGAAGTTTATTGCTCACTTTGTTATGAGTGATGTGCATGTGCGCTTTTACCCAAGATGTATTGGATACAATTCTCGGTTATGTTATTTAATATATTGTTATTAATATAATTTTAAGAAACAATGCTATGCGCGTTTTCCCTGCAGGTATCGACAAAACGCGCGAGTGTCATATTAAAATGTTAAGAGCCTGAGTTAATAAGGAAGTTATGAGTACAAAAATCAACCTCACATTAATTGTCTATGGGCTAGCTTTATTCTCAGGAATTTCTTATCTGTGGGGATTTTGGATAAAGTTTGATATCAATATCCTTTCATATGTAGCTTTAACTGAGATTGTAAAAGCTTCTGTTTATCCAGCTCTCCCTGCTATAGGCATCCTTGCTGCTTATTCAGCAATGGATGGAGTCAATTCTATGTCAAAAAAGCCGCATGATGAGTACATGGAGGCTGGGGGCATCTTCAAAGGTTTTACTTATTTGCTTAAGTTCTACTGTGTTTCAATGATTTTATTTAGCTTAGGCAGCTCGGCTTATACTGCAATGACAGAAACTGGGTACATGCGGTTAAGAGGGCTTTATCCATTGCTGTCTCTGATCTTGTTTTTATACATCATCTTCAGTAATAAATATTTACTAAAACTACCGGTAAATTTAAGGGTCTTTGTTGTTTCAATATTTTGCTTCTTACCTACAGTGTCATTCGATAAAGGGTATGCAAATGGCGAAGTGGCAATGGATCACAAATCACTAGGTTATTATGTGGTTAGCAATGGTTACTGCTCATCAGCAAGCGAAGAAAAATTTAGGTACATAGGTGTTTTAGGTAGTAGGCTATTTAGCCTATCTTCAAAGGACAATAGCATCTGCATTTCAAAATCCGAAGATTTCAAATTAATAAGCTACAATGAACCAGCTCCTAATAAGCAGCTCAACAAGGACGTAGCAAAAAACGCTGGGCCTGTTAACTGAGCATTAGTAGATATGTGGTGCCAGTAAACATTTTAATACCTAGTCTGACGTTTCTAATTAAGCCTAGAGAAAACACCCAATCCCCATCGAAGTTGCCGAAGGACGGTGAGGAAATAACCGTAATGCCCACACGGATGTGGGCATAGCTTTCGCGGGACAGGATGTCCCATCGGAAGCGTTAGGTTATTTTGAATAAGTGCGAGGAAAACAACTTCGTCGGGGCGGCAGGGGTGATGCAAGAGGGGATTGCTGTTGATCCCCTCTTGCCCGTGTGTGAGCTGGAAGCTCACGACTTTAGTTGTTAGACGCAGTCTAACTTAAAAGTCAGGCGTAGCCTGATAACAACAAGCTCCCTGCGCCAAAAAGTTCGGCGCAAAAAAAAGCACAACCCTAACTATCATAGGATTGTGCTTTTCTTTTAGATTTTCTTTTCCGGCTTTTACCGTCTTGGCCGACACCGACTAAGCTTTCACGGCTCCTGTCGTCTCAGCCTTGCCTAGGACCTATCTCAACCCCTAGAACCTATAAAGAAGGCTCTTCACTGTAATCCTGAGCATGATACTCAAGACACGCATCCACTTCATTGGCAGAGCCAAGAATAACCGCTACACGTTGGTGGATTTCAGTTGGCTGAATATCCATAATGGTTTCATAGCCAGTTGACGCTTTACCGCCTGCTTGCTCAACCAAGAATGCCATTGGGTTAGCTTCGTACATTAAACGTAACTTGTATGGCTTCTCTGGGTTCTTGTTGTCTGTTGGGTAAGTGAAGATACCGCCGCGGCAAAGTACGCGGTGTACGTCGCCCACCATGGCGGCAATCCAGCGCATGTTGAATGACTTTTCACGTGGGCCAATCTTACCTAGCAATAAATCGCTGATGTAAGTCTGCATTGGCGCTTCCCAGAAGCGTTGGTTTGACATATTAATCGCAAACTCGCCTGTGTCTTTGCTAATCGCCATCGCGTCGTTGGTTAGCAAGAACTCGTTAGTCTCAGGATTTAGAGTAAATAGCTGTACGCCTTGACCAGTCGTTAATGCCAACATGGTTGATGGGCCATATAGCACATAACCCGCTGCCACTTGGTTACGACCTGCTTGTAAGAAACTTTTTTCTGTTAGCTCGCCTGCAGGTGCTGGTAATACTGAGAAGATAGTACCCACTAGTGAGTTAATGTCGATGTTAGATGAACCGTCTAGTGGGTCAAAACATACTAGGAACTCGCCGTTAGCATCGGCTTCTACCACGTAGTCTTCTTCTTCCGATGCGATACCACGCACTGTGCCGTCGGCCTTTAGGGCATCTTTGAGCATATCATTGGTGATGATATCGAGTTTCTTCTGAGTCTCGCCTTGAACGTTTTCTTGTTCTGTTGCGCCTAATACGCCTGCTAGTGCGCCGTGGCGTACTGCGTGGCTAATCTCTTTAGAGGTGTTAGCTAGGGTAAGGATAAGTTTTTCAAGAGTAGGAGAAATTGCTTGTGATGTCAGGTTTTCAGCCAGAGTTTGCATCTTGTTTCCTATACAATTTTACGTGAGTAAATTGAGTTTGAGGTCAGGACAAAAGTGTATTCTTTATTATTGTGGCGATGATACCTCAGTGCGCTAGTTTTTTCAGCCGTAAAGATTGGCTTTCTGCTTGATTGCTCTCAAGTAGGACTAAAGCAGGGTTTGAGTGCATAGTTTTTGTTTTGCTAATGATTAAGGCACAATGTAGGCGAATTTTCAGTCTAACTGTCAATTAGGAACGACTGAATAAGATTTCGCGATTAATCCAGGGAATAATAATGAAAAAGAATTGGATGAGTTTACTGCTAGCCTCTTTGCCTTTGGTGCTGAGCTCTACAGCAACTGCTCAAGCATCATCACTCCCCGGTGGCACCGAGCCACTCACTATCGAGCGTATGTACGCATCTCCTGCGCTTGCTGGCAGCAGCCCACGCGGGCTAAAGCTGTCACCAGATGGTAAGCGTGTTACCTATCTTGCTGGACGCAAAGACAATCAACATTTGTATGACTTGTGGCAGATGGATGTGGCAAGTGGTAAGCAAAGCCTGCTAATTGATGCTGATAAGCTTGAAGCGGGTGAATTGTCTGACGAAGAAAAGGCGCGCCGTGAGCGTCAGCGTATTTATGGTCAGGGGATCATGGAATACTTTTGGTCTGACGATGGTGAGGCGATTTTAATTCCCGCTGCGGGCTTGCTGTACTACTACTCGGTCAATGACAACAAGGTAAAACTGCTTGAAACGGGTGTGGGCTTTGCGACTGATGCGAGACTCTCGCCTAAAGGGCATTTTGTGTCGTTTGTGCGTGAGCAAAACTTGTATGTGTTGGACTTAAAAACGCAAAAGATCACCGCGCTGACTACCGATGGCGGCGGCGCGATTAAAAATGCCATGGCCGAATTTGTAGCTCAAGAAGAGATGGGCAGAATGACGGGTTACTGGTGGGCGCCGGATGAGTCGGCGATAGCCTATACTCGCATCGATGAATCGGGCGTGGAATTGGTTACCCGCAATGAAATTTATGCCGACGGAATTAAGCTGACCGAGCAGCGTTATCCCTACGCTGGCGAGAATAACGTCAAGGTCGAGCTTGGCGTAGTGACCCTTAAAGATAAACGAGTCGCTTGGGTGGGTTTAGGTAAAGATACCGATATCTACTTGCCGCGAGTTAAGTGGCTGCCTGATAGTAAGCATTTGTCATATCAGTGGCAGAGCCGAGATCAGCAAGCGCTAGACTTACGTGTTGTGGCAATTGATGATATTAAAAACGATAAAGACTTGGTGCAAGAGCGCAGCAAAGCTTGGATAAATCTTAATGACGATTTGCACTTTTTAAAGCAGCAAAAGGCATTTATCTGGGCGTCAGAGCGCGATGGCTTTAATCACCTGTATTTGATTGGCTTAGATGGCAAGGTTATTCGCCAGCTTACCTCAGGTGATTGGGCGGTAGATGCGGTTGAATATATCGATGAAAAGGCGGGCGAAGTTTACTTCATCGGTCGTAAAACCAAAGTCACTGAGAAGCAGCTTTATAAAGTTGCATTGGCTGGTGGCAAGGTTGAAAACATTAGCCAGCGTAGCGGCATGCACTCAACGGTATTTGCCGACAACAAACCGGTATATCTAGATTACTTCAGTAGTTTGTCACAACCACCACAGGTGAGCTTGCATGATCAAAATGGCGAGCGTTTAGCTTGGGTTGAGCAAAATGAGGTAAAGAAAGGTCATCCACTTTATGACTACTTTGGCTTATGGCAGCTACCTGAGTTTGGTGAACTAAAGGCTGAAGACGGCCAAATGCTGCAATATCGCATGTTCAAGCCTACTAACTTTGATGCTAATAAGCAGTATCCAGTTGTGGTACGCGTCTATGGCGGCCCACATGCGCAGCTGGTGGTTAACAGCTGGAGTCATCAAGACTACTTTACTCAGCACCTTTTGCAGCAAGGCTACATCGTTTATCAGCTAGATAATCGCGGCTCAGCTCATCGCGGCACCAAGTTTGAGTATGTAATTTACAAGCAGCTTGGTGAAATTGAGGTAAATGACCAAAAGGCTGGAGTGGATTACCTGCGCACCTTACCTTATGTCGATTCTAACAACATCGCCATCTATGGTCACAGCTATGGCGGCTATATGGCACTAATGAGCATCTTTAAAGCGCCAGACTATTTTAAGGCGGCGATTTCAGGTGCACCAGTATCAGACTGGTCGCTTTATGACACTCACTATACCGAGCGTTATATGGGTAACCCTAACACCAATGCCAAAGGTTACGAGGCAAGCAGTGTACTGCCGTATGTCGGCGGTTATCAGTCTGGATTGCTGATGTATCACGGTATGGCAGATGATAACGTGTTGTTTGAAAACAGTACCCGTGTTTACAAAGCACTGCAGGATGAAGGTAAATTGTTTCAGATGATAGATTATCCTGGTTCGAAGCACTCAATGCGTGGCGAGAAGGTGAGAATACATTTATATCGCTCACTAGCAGACTTTTTAAATAGAGAGCTTAAGCAGCAATAACCCAAAGGCTAGTGTGATATCAATCAGGCGTTGGTACTGTTAATTGTGATTTATATAAAGCAATTAGTAGACCACGCCTTTTTTATTAAGGTTAATTTGAAATTAAATATCATTAATAGCAATGGAGCAGGCTCGAATCGAGATCTGTATATATTTACTGGCAGGAGCTGAGCTATAGCGCAGAGTTAATACTTATTCTCTACCACCTATTACTTTATGATTACTCGCTTGAATGGAATAGCATTACTCAATGGCAGACAGTTAAGTTTCTTGCAGAGTAAATTTCACTACTATTTAAGTTTATACTCTAATTTAAGCGCCATTTAATATGCATGTTCGCTCAAGGTGTCTAATTGCAGACATAAAAAAAGCCAGTCAATTGACTGGCTTTTTATTTATATGTACTGCAGGCAGTGCATATAACGGGGCTTAGAATTAATCTTCTAAGCTACCGCAAAAACGGTAACCTTCACCGTGGATTGTTGCGATGATTTCTGGCGTATCAGGCAAGCTTTCGAAGTGCTTACGGATACGACGGATTGTTACGTCAACAGTACGGACATGTGGCTTAAGCTCACGGCCAGTCATCTTCATTAGAAGGTCTGCGCGGCTTAGGATTTTACCTGGGTTTTCAACAAAGTGAAGCATCGCGCGGAATTCGCTGCGTGGTAGCTTGTATGACTCACCTTGTGGGCTAACTAGAGAGCGGCTGTTGATTTCAAGGCTCCAACCGTTGAAACGGTAGAACTCAACTGCACTTTTCTCTTCTGAATCAGTACCAGTGCTATTAACGCGAGTTAATAGGTTACGAGCACGGATAGTCAATTCACGTGGGTTGAATGGCTTAGTGATATAGTCATCAGCACCAATTTCAAGACCCAAGATCTTATCAACTTCGTTATCACGGCCTGTTAGGAAGATTAGACCGATATTATTTATTTCACGAAGTTCACGAGCGAGTAAAAGACCGTTCTTACCTGGTAAGTTAATATCCATAACCACCAAGTTAACTTTGTTGTCTTGCATAGCCTTATGCATTTCAGCGCCGTCATTGGCTTCAGTTACCACATATCCTTCTGCTTCAAAAATACTTCTAAGTGTGTTTCTTCTTACTGCTTCATCTTCAACAATCAGAATGTGCGGGTTTTGCATATTAATTACCTAATTTCTGTCAATTCTAACCATGAGTATAAAAAGTTTATACTCCATCTAGTTATGCTGATAATTCACTGATACACGTAGGTGCTTTCAAATTTGGTTTGAAACAGCAACACACTGCATGCGCTAGCAAAGTATGGGTATCTCACATATGGAAAACGTGAACTGCTTAAACTTTGATTAACAATAGTAGAAAAAGTTTCCTTAGCTACCGTTTTATATGAAGTTTAAATGTTAAATCAAACATAGTTCACATTTGATACAGTTGTGTGGATTACGCTTCTGTCTGTTTCTCGTATGTGTAACAAAATGTTTTCGTTACATGTATCAGGGTGAGCTAATCAACAAGCGCTATTGTACTCGTTTTAGGCATTTGTTAACAAATGAAATGTTAACAAAATTCCTCGACGATATGATTTAGATCACTATTTAATTTCTATCTGATTGATTTTATTTGTTTTGGCTATAATGTTAATTGTGATTAATGTCACGCTACTGGGAAGGGCTAACGAGTTTGCTATAATAATTACACCTAAATTGGAGAAATTGTTAGCAATGAGCAACTCAGTAGATAGCCTTTGGCACTATTATCAACAAACCGAATTCCTGTTTTCTCAAACATTATCTGCTCAATTATCCTTCGCAATTATCACCGCATACAACCCAAAAGGAGAGGTTCTCTCCCCCTGTCAAAATGGCCTTCTAGACCGAAAACTGCAGCATGAAATACAGCAACTGGGCCTACCTTACCGATCTATGGTCGGTGCTTCTCAAGATAGAAGGCATATGGAGAAGAGTTGGGCGGTCTCTACCGATAAGGCATCGGCGATACAGCTTGGCCGCTTGTTTAATCAAAATGCCATCTATTATGTTGAAGGTGACCGTTTGCAGTTAGTTCCCTGTTTAATGCCAAGGGAAGAAGCCTTTCTCGGTGCGTTCTCGCCACGAGTGCGCAGGGTGATAGAGTTGCCTGATATTGAGTAAAATTAAATCATCTTAGATTTCCGTTGACTTAATTGGCTATTTTTTGATATTTTTTAACCTGTTATTTTGTATACAAAGCAACGGATGCTGTCATACAAATAACTACAGAAGAGGAGCGCTAACTAGGTAGTAAGTTGGAGGGGGCCAAACCCCAAAGATGGCTTATGAGGGAGATTAGCGCCGAGATATTCATAGCCGTTTGGTCGGGCTTGAATGTTGGTTGTTCAGGCTGAATCCTGTCGATTGTCACCTATGTTTTTTTGGTGGAGAGCTTCTGGTGACGATCGCTGTTTCTCCATTCTATGGGGCGCATATCATAGCACCAGGCTCTTCGAACGAAGTTAGTTCGGAGCTTATTCATGTTAGTTAATAAAAATACCCATTCTCGTCAATGTCAGCCGTGTCTATTTTGCGTGGAGGCTGCATTATGTCTATAGAATCAATTGTTCGCTTAAATGTTGCCAAGTTCGGTGGAACCTCTGTTGCCGATTATGACGCTATGCAGCGCTGCGCCGATATCATTATTGCTAATCCGCAAACTCGGGTGGTGGTGGTGAGTGCTTCGAGTGGGGTGACCAACCAGCTCGTCGCGTTGACTCAGGCCGAAACCAGCGTTGAAGAGTCTAAGGCTCTGATCAAGAAAATTGCTTCGATTCAATATCAAATCCTCGATAAGCTGGGGAACCCAAGCGATGTAGCGGCCAAAATTGATGGCATTCTTAGCCATATCTCGACTCTAAGTGAGCGCTTAAAGCTGACTCGCAGTAAGGCGGTGATGGATGAGATTTTATCTCAAGGTGAGATGTGTTCTTCAGTATTCTTTGCCGCGGTACTGCGAGAAAAAGGCGCTAGCGCATTGGCATTTGATGTGCGCCAAGTGCTTAGAACAGACAGCCATCATGGACGCGCCGAGCCGCAGATTGACATTATTGCCGAGTTGGCTAAGCAGCATTTAGAGCCTTTATTATGCGATCAAGTTATCGTAACTCAAGGGTTTGTGGGCGCAGATAGTGAAGGGCACACCACAACTCTTGGCCGCGGTGGCAGCGACTACTCAGCAGCACTGTTAGCTGAAGCACTGCAAGCCGATGCGGTTGAGATCTGGACCGATGTTGCCGGGATCTATACTACCGACCCTCGTCTGGCTCCTAACGCTCGACCTATCCCAGAAATAAGCTTTAACGAAGCGGCCGAGATGGCAACGTTTGGCGCTAAGGTGCTGCATCCGGCAACCATTTTACCGGCAGTGAGGCAGAAGATTCAGGTTTTTGTTGGCTCAAGTTGGGCACCGGAGCAAGGTGGAACTTGGATCCGTCATCAGGTTAAAAGTGAGCCTGTCTACCGCGCCGTTGCAGTGCGCCGAGACCAAACTCTATTAAATCTTCATAGCCTGCAGATGCTTCATGCTCAAGGTTTCCTTGCCGAAACGTTCGCAACACTGGCACGACATAAGATAAGTGTCGACTTGATCACCACATCTGAGGTGAACGTGGCACTGACACTCGACAAAACAGGCTCAGACTCGAGTGGCCAAGGTTTGTTGAGTGAGGCGCTGCTGCAAGAGCTATCGCAGCATTGCCGAGTTAGAGTCGAAGACGGTTTAGCGCTTGTTGCTGTGATTGGTAACAATATTGCGTCAACAGCTGGTGTGTGTCGCCGAGTGTTTGAAGTGCTTGAAACCTACAATGTTCGTATGATCTGCCAAGGAGCTAGCCCGCACAACTTATGTATTTTGGTGGACGAAGCAGAGGCGGCTAACGTTATTGGTGCCTTACATGAAAACTTGTTTGAAGCCTAGTTAACAGTCGACGCGAACAGGAAATAGAGTCTTTTATGAAATTTACCCAATCGAACCTGAGAGTAGGCGAGTTGGCTACGGGACAGGAACTGAGCGTTCCTGTTTACCGGATCCCAGCACAAGATCTCGACGCGCCAAGCGTGTTTATTCAAGCTAATGTTCATGGCGCAGAGGTGCAGGGCAACGCGGTGATTTTTCAGTTAATGAAGCAACTGGAAAAGCTGGATGTTAAGGGCGAAGTCACTTTACTGCCCTTGGCTAATCCTTTAGGGATTAATCAAAAAAGCGGTGAGTTTACCCTTGGCCGTTTTGACCCTATCACTGGGGTTAACTGGAACCGGGAATATCTGGATCATAAACTTGATGTAGCCAGTTGGTATCAAGAGCATGCGCATCTAGATGATAAGGCACTGATCCAGGCATATCGTTTGTTGTTGATTAAGTCATGTCATTCTCACTTAAATAGTGAGTGGGGAGTGACTACGGGTAAACGCCTCGCGGTAACGCTGCAGACCATGGCTCACGAGGCTGATATTGTTATCGATCTGCATACCGGGCCTAAGTCGTGTAAGCATATGTATTGTCCTGAATACGATGTGGCGTCGGCCTCTTTATTCTCGATTCCTTTTAGTCTGGTGATCCCCAATGATTTTGGCGGCGCCATGGATGAAGCGGCATTTTGCCCTTGGTGGCAACTGACACAATATGTGCAATCTCAGGGGCGCGATTTTAAGGTTCCGGTAGCGGCATTTACCTTGGAGTTAGCCAGCCAGGAGCGTATCGATATGGATGATGCGCTAATTGATGCTAAGGGGATTTTGGCTTATTTAAGCCATCGTGGTGTGGTTACAGATAAGGTTGCACCTGTCGAAATGGCTAGATATGGCTGCTACCTAAAAGATTATAAGAAGTTTCATGCGCCAACGGCCGGGCTTGTCGAGTACAAGGCTGAGCTAGGTGAACCACTCAAAGCTGGAATGCCACTGGCGAACATCTTAAGGCTAGATTTGTATGGATCAGATAAGGAGTTAACAAGCCTGAGTCTTGAGCAAGACTGCGTGCCGATTTTGCATTTTGCTTCGGCATCTGTGTATCAAGGAACTGAGCTTTATAAGGTGATGACCAATCTTTTTGAGTTGTAGGCGACGATTGCCGATAATGCTTGATAGGATAAAAAAGGCTAACTGATGTTAGCCTTTTTTAGTTGAGAGTTTAGTTCGTTATTTTTTAAAAGATTATGGCTTAACCGCGCGTACGATAGGATTTTGTAGACTGATTAGGGTTTCGGTCGACTGGATCTCATCGATAGATTGAATACGATTGATCAATACATGCTGCAGTCCATCAATCGATTGGCACATGACTTTTACAAACACGCTGTAGTTACCTGTGGTGTAGTAGGCCTCAACGACCTCTTCTAATTCGTTGAGTTTAGAGATGGCGGCAGGGTAGTCACCGGCACTCTTCAAATTAATACCAATAAAACAGCAGACATCGTAACCTAAAGCCTTAGGGTTTACGGTAATTTGCGCCCCGGTGATGATCCCCGCCTGTTTCATTTTCTCAACGCGCACATGTATGGTGCCTGCGCTTACGCCGAAGCGTTTGGCTAATTCTGCGAAGGGGGTTCTGGCTTCTTTCATCAATGCCGATAAGATTTGATTATCGAGCGAGTCTCTTTGAAATGGGACTTCCATAATAAATAGGTCAATTGCTTATTAGTTAGCTAACTAATTTACGTATTTTTTGATGAATATACTACTGATTTATCAAAGAAGTGCTGCAGGTAACACATCTTCCATTTTACATAGGCTTAGTATTAGCGCCAATAACTGACCATGGTTGTTGGCGCCATGCTTGGAAGCAATATCAATTCGTTAGAGAGAACTGATGATGAAAGCGACTACTGTTCTCCCTCTGCTTCCATAAAGGGGGCGTCACAGCTAAAAGTTATTGGCTCTTTAGTGTAAGGATGGGTGATCGTCAGCGATTGTGCATGTAGCAGTAATCGAGGTGCGAGTCGCTTGGCTAACGGGTCGGCGTAGAAGTTATCACCTAAAATAGGATGGCCTAGCGCCATCATATGTACTCGCAGCTGATGAGAGCGGCCGGTGATCGGCGTTAGCTTCACTAAGGTTGAGCGTTTGCCATAACTGATCACGTCATAATGAGTCAGTGAAGCCTTGCCTATCTTATGATCCACTTTCTGTTTTGGACGGTTTGGCCAGTCACAAATAAGCGGTAGGTTAACCGTACCCTGGCTCTCTTTGACATGCCCAGCAACCCTTGCATAGTAGGTCTTTTGGGTTTCTCTTTCTCTGAATTGACGCTTAAGCTCTGACTCGGCGCTGCGCAGCAAGGCTACAACTATGACGCCAGAGGTCGCCATATCTAGGCGGTGGACGATTTTTGCATTTGGAAATTCGGCCAATACTCGAGTGTAAGTACTGTCAGCATGGGCTGGATCTCGCCCCGGAACAGATAACAGACCCGATGGCTTATTAACAACCATAATGTCTTTGTCTTGATGTAAGACTTCAAGCCAAGGCGTTGTAGGAGGGGAGTAGACGAAATCAGTCATGATTGAACCTTATTAAAAATGCGCGGCAAAGATACCTCTTAGGCCGTTCTTCATGCAAGCAGATTCGAGATAATCCATAACAACTTGTCTGTATCGAACACAAAAGACTATGAGAAGCCTTCTCCGTTAACGTGCATGATGGCAAAGGTCCAAACTACAAATGCTAGCGCACAGTGGATCAAGGCATAAAAAGATTGGTCTAGGCGGCCCATGCTTCTGGCATCCCAGATCAGGTAGAGATGTAGCAAGATAATGATGGGGAAAAGGGCTAATAACGGGTATAGGCTTAATACGCTGGCATCACCAAACACTAAGCGGCTGAGCAGAGCCCAAACAACCATAAACCCAGTGATCATAGGTGGCATCGCAATGCGATACTGTTCAGGGTATGGGAACATGCAGGCCTCCGTTGCTTGCAATTTTTTCTCGATGGATATTATTCCTAAGGCTTTTGAGCAATAAGCTGTGCCTTATAGCTAGCCTTGGGTAATTCTCCGAATAGATCTTCAGCGTACTGGAGAGTGTGCCAATTGGCAAATATTGCTCGTAATTCATCCGCTTTGAGTAAGAAGTTGGGATTTTTCGGCCGACCTATTTGTGCTTGCTGCTCGGTAAAGGTCTCATAAATAATCAGCCCTCCGGGCTTGATACAATTGATGATTTGCTCGAAGAGAGGGCGGTGCAGGTAGTTAAAAACCAGTACGATATCGTACTGCTCGGCGGGGAGCTTCGGCGCGCTGCCATCTTCGAGATCCCACTCGAGTAACTCGATACTGCTATCGTCTGCGGTGACATCTAAGCCAGCTAGATTGCGGTCTAGGTAGCTTACATGACAGCCTCTGTCGCTAAACCATTGGCCATTGCGACCGCTACCACAGGCTAGATCGAGTACCTTACAAGCGGGTGTTAGGTATTGAGTGAGTGCTGAATACTGAGTAATAAGCGCTGCGCTGTTAGCCTTTAACTTCTTTTCTTCCACCAATTCTGCGTCCATGTACTATTGAAAAGTGTCTTAGCCCAGCCGGGCCATGAGATACGACTACTGATAATAACACGATAGCGATCAGCAGCTCAGGCTTGTATGTGGCAAAGGGGATAAATAAACCGAGTAAGCCGAGCTTTACCAAGGTTAATACGCCCTTTAGTTGGATTAGCCAGCGCCAGTCACGCACGATTTCCCAAGCCATCATGGCTGCGCCTGTCGCCATGGCCATGATCCAGTAGACTAGCCATTGCTCTTGAGGAACGTGCAGTAAAATGCCACCGCCAGCTCCTGTGATCCCCAAAATATGCAAAGCGCGTAGGGCGGTCTTAGAAAGCCGTTGGACCATAAATTGTTTTTCGGTGAGTTCTTTTCTGGCCATATTTAAGGAGTCTTGAGCTACTAGGTTGGCGTAAATCTTATCAGGAAATGACCATTTGAAAAGCGTTGAGAGATCACAAGCTCAGCTTTATGGACAGTTTTGATTATTCTGAAGGCAATATTACTGGCTATACAGTAAATTTGTGAAGCAGATATCAATACCTATTTATAGATAGTGGTAGGCTAGTGAGCAGTAGCTTACTCCTTGCTATTATTGATATTTTCATGCTCAGTCAATAATTGCGTCGGTCTGAATGGCGGAGATAATTTATCCTTAACTCCCTAGCAAAGCCTTCAGAATAAGCTGGAAAGCGAGCTGTCAGGAGCTCGCTTTTTCTTTGCCTGTAATTTCTTGCCACATGCAATCATTCAAAGCTCAAGTCTCAAGTCTCAAGTCTCAAGCCTCAAGCCTAATCCTAACCTCATGCTTAATTGAAAATATATCACTCACAGCCGTCACAGCTCGGTACCGATTGCAGAAAAGCAGCAAGATAAGCCTTATTTGTATTCTGTAATTTAGTCGTTATTTTGGGAGGGAAATTGTGTCAAAAGCTATATCAATAGCAACTCAATATCCCTGAGTTAAACGGCAAAAAATAACCCCAAGATGACTACTTTCTAATAGCGATTGGTATACACTGTTCAAGTTTCCCTCCTCATTTAGATAAGGTTTCTACAATGAAAATAGGCTTCTTTAGCGCTAAACATTACGACACACAATATTTTGATCGCACCAATGCCGCATTCAGCGCCAAGATAGAATACTTCGATTATCGCCTTTGCATGCAAACGGTTAAGTTAGCTGAAGGCTTTGAAATAGTGTGCGCCTTCGTCAATGACTCACTGTGCGAAGAGGTGTTGGTAGAGCTAGCACAAGGTGGAACCAAGATTATTGCTATGCGCTGTGCAGGTTTTAATAATGTCGATCTAGAAGCTGCCGAGCGTTTAGGTATGAAGGTGGTCAATGTGCCAGCCTATTCACCTGAGTCTGTTGCCGAGCACACCGTGGCTCTGATGCTGACCCTCAACCGTAAAATTCATAAAGCGTATCAGCGCACCCGAGATGCCAACTTCTCATTAGAGGGCTTAGTCGGCTTTAACATGCATGGCCGCACGGTTGGCGTGATAGGTACGGGTAAGATTGGTCTAGCGACTATCAAGGTGCTGCAAGGCTTTGGTTGCAAAGTCGTAGCTCACGACCCATACCCGAGCCAAGCCGTTATCGATTTAGGTATTGAGTACTTATCGCTCGAGCAACTTTACCCCATCTGCGATGTGATTAGCCTGCATTGCCCATTAACCCAAGATAATCATCATTTACTCAGTGAGAACAGTTTTAGCCAAATGAAACCCGGCGTGATGGTGATTAACACTAGTCGTGGCGGTCTGCTAAACGCCCTCGATGCGATGGAAGCACTAAAATCGGGTCAGCTAGGTTCACTGGGCTTAGATGTTTACGAGAATGAGAAAGAGCTTTTCTTCGAAGATAAGTCGAGCGAGATCATTCAAGACGATGTGTTTAGACGTCTGTCGGCATGCCATAACGTGATTTTTACAGGCCATCAGGCATTCTTAACCGAAGAAGCTTTGAGCGCGATTGCTTATACGACACTTACCAACGTGACTCAACTATTGGCTGGAGAGCATTGCCCTAACGAGCTGTATTAACCTCATGTCACTTGTCGCTTTCTGCATTGCGGTAAGCGACAAATTGCCAGCATCTAAGGAAAGAGAGCCGATGATCATTACTCAAGAAGTTCATGATATTTCTACCGCCACAGGTACTATGCGAACCTATCTATACCGCCCCGACTCTGAAGGGCAGTTCGCGACTATTATTTTCTACTCTGAGATTTTTCAGCAAACGGCACCAATCGCTCGGGCGGCTGCGATTTTAGCAGGCCATGGCTTTGTCGTTCTGGTGCCTGAGGTGTTTCATGAATTAAACCCTATCGGCACTGTGCTTGAGTACGATGATATTGGTAAAGATAAGGGTAACGCAGATAAGTTTGCTAAGCCGCTTGAGCACCATGACAGCGACACCGAGGCGCTGGTGGATTTTGCTCGTAGCTTAAGTTTTTGCACCAGTAATATTGGTAGCATGGGTGTGTGTATTGGTGGTCATTTGGCCTATCGCGCCGCACTTAACCCTGATATTCAAGCAGCTTTCTGTTTATATCCAACCGATATCCATTCTAATACGCTACCTTGCAACAAAGGCAACGACTCCTTGAGCCGCACCGGCGATATAGCAGCCGAGTTAGTACTGGTGTTTGGTAAGCAAGACCCTCATGTTTCTAGTGAAGGGCGTAAAGCTATCTATAACAAACTTGAAGCCACTGAGCGCAAGTTTAATTGGTTAGAGGTGAATGCTCAGCATGCCTTTATGCGAGATGGAAGTGATAGGTATGACCCAGCGCTTGCTATTCAAATGTATCAGCAGGCGGTGGCATTTTTTCAGAGAACCTTAAAGTAGTTTTTACTGGTTTCAGCAGCAAAAGGGGCGAGTCATTACTGACTCGCCCCTTTTTCATTTTGTTCAAACTCGATATTAACCTTGCTGGTAAGCAGCTAGCTCTGCAGTGCTAACACGTGCAATAAAGGCATTATCTAGGTAGAAATCAACATGGTCGTTATCTTTAACGCCTGACATCACTTGCTGGCTGCCGTCTTCGTAAACAAGCGTCATCGCTAAAGTGTTTTCATCAGTCGCAACCATAGAAGCACTAGTCAACTTGATGTTTTTTAGCGGAGCAGTAGTTAGGTCGCCATCAATGTGCTTGTTTACTTTGAAAATAGCTTCAACTGGCATATCAACAACAGCAGGTGAACGGCCTGTGATTGGGTTAGTACCAGTCCAGAACTCGATGCTGTTAAGGATAAATAGATCGCCTGTTGCCGCGAAACCATAAATAGGGCTCATAAGAATGAATAGGCCAGCACGACCGTAACGGTTGTCTACTGCACTTAGGTTAGCTTTAGTTACCATGGCACTTAGGCCCATTTGGCCCATACAGCCGGTAAGTTGAGTGCTTAGGATTGCAGTTAGCGCGACTGCTGAAATTGTCTTTTTCATGGATATTTTCAAGTGATTTTAGAATTGCGCAGATTGTATGTATCGACAAAAAAGGAAATGAGAGCCAGGTCGCAACTCTGGGTTGGGAACTTGTTTTATTTGTGGTGGCATTGGTGGTGTTTGTTTGCTTGGTGTGGTGCTTGTATTTATATCTGGTTTGCTGCTGCTTTTTATCGGTAGCTGTGTGTAAATTGTTGTGGCGGGCAGGTAGCCATCTATGCGAGTGTTTTTAACCGCAGCATTTTATTGAAGCGGGTTTTTTCACGTTGTTTGAGTATAATAGCGCCTCAATTGTCGGAGCGCTCATGTCAGATTTTCAAACTTTACACCAAACCCAAGATGAATATGGTCCACTTATCGTACTCGAAGATAAGGAAACAAGGATCCTCGCCTTCGGCGAAAATGATGAGCAGAGTAAATTACTCAAAGCTACGCCACATATTCCACAGCACACCTATGTGCAAGCCATGTTATTAGTGCTGCTCTATAGCCAACCTAAGAGCGCTATCGTACTCGGTCTCGGCGGCGGCGGATTGATCCACGCGCTGCGTCACTTCGATGCCGGGATAAAACTCACCGCAGTTGAATTACGTGCCGATGTAATTGAGCTGGCTAAACGTTACTTTCAGTTGCCGCTAAGTAAAAAGCTTAAGGTGATTAATCAAGATGCGAAGCAGTTTCTTGAGTCTGGCGATCATAAGCGTGTTGATGTAATTTTTGCCGATATCTATAGCGCCGATGGCGTTGATGCGGCGCAAGTGTCTGAGACCTTTATTGCTCAATGCGCCGCTTTGATTAAGGCCGATGGCTATCTAGTATTGAACTGCTGGAAAGAGCACAGCCAGAACCGTGAATTACTCGGCTACCTTAATACGCATTTCGTCGAGGTTCGCGCCTGCCTTACAGGCAGTGGTAACTGGGTAGTGTTTGCGGGCAAGGCCAAGCGCGAGATCAGTGCCAGTGGTTTAAAAACTAAAGCTCAGGCTTTGTCGCAGCAACTTGATTTCCAGCTCGGTAGATCGCTGACGCGCTTCGATGTTTGGGAGTAGTTCTAGGCTAAAAGCTTTAGTTACAACTAAATAACTCTCTGTAAAGTTAAGCATTAATTACTTTTATCCCGCTGATGCTGTCAGTGTTAGCGGGCGTAGACTGTCATTGTTAATCGATTTTTCCTTCATTCGCAGCTAAAAGCAGAATTTTTCCTCTATTTTCCCCTGCAT
>NZ_BPFA01000002.1 GCF_019655055.1 Shewanella sp. MBTL60-112-B2 | reverse complement strand
GCATGTCTATTAGTATTTCCAATGACAATGAGTACTGCTTTTGCAGGAAACTCATTAAAAAATCTATGCCGTGGCTCATTCTCAACGAATGTCACCATAAAAAAAATGAACATTATACAAAATTGGCTGAATCGAGGGCCTGGGTTAAATATTCTATTATCTGACTCGCCAGATTGGCACGGATTATTTCTGGGACAAGACAAGAATGACGACGAAATGTATGAAAATGGAAAAGATGGATTTTTACAGATCGCTTCAATTGCTTATGTATCAAAGTCAAAAGTAAACGTATGTCACGGGAGCGGTATGTTAAACGGGATAGAAATAATACAATCTGACTTTTAAATAAAAATGCACTTTAAAATAAACTCCACAACCATTTAAAGCAGTGACGCTTTGACCTTCCACTCATTTAGAGGCGTCACTTTTTTCGAAAACGATACTATACGCTAACGATATCACAATGTTATTTAGGGTCGCTATTCGTTAAAAACGTTGAACTAAAATCATGAGTATTCCGGTCTTTTTTAATTATTAGGGTGAACAAAACTAAAACTCTCATACAAATTATTCAACAACAGCATTACAAGCTAGCCACTTGAAGTACTCTCATCTTATCAAGTGTTTAACACTTACAATTAAATCATTTAAGTTAAAACTGCACTAGGAAAGTTTGAGTGTTCGCAGTCAATAGTGAAAGCCGTTGGTATCGAAAGCTAATATATTGATTACACCTATCTTTTGAATAATATATTCAAACACCAAAAAGCTGTAACACTAGAGCGAAATCTAAATCCTGTAATATCAACAGGAGACTTGATAGTGAAATCAGTTCCCCCTTACTATTTAGCGACGCCATATATTTAACAAGCATAAAATGTAAGACCAACTGTAGCAATAGGATGAACTCTCACTAAATTACTTTGATAATCTTTTTTTTCTGATATTGCACTACTGTATATCTCGCCCTAATACCAACATTTAAACTAAATCGAATAGATTCATGCCATATAAATTAAGCAAAACAGCATAAAAGTACCAATTAAATCAGGTTCGGCTTTCAAATGGATCAATTGTCTGGCATAAATTAAATTGCACATCACCTTGTAACTCAGCATGATTATTAACTCCTTCAAGTCTATTGCTTACATTTATTAACTTTAACTTTGAACAAGTTTTAACATCTCGACTAAATGTCAGCCAAATAGGCATGACATTCATTGGGTTAAATAAGTAATATATTCCAGCAATATGATTACTTAAGAAAGTTAGCCTAGTGCAAAACTCCTTTTCATTTACCATCGAATTATTTAACAGAGGAATACTTCCACTTTGCATGATAAACCTAGTTTGTGCGAGTATACGTTCCGGAGTTAGCGCTGCCGTTGATGTTTTTAAAAGAAAGGCTGCACGTTCAAAACTATGTGTAGGGCTAATACCACCCGACACAGTATACATGGGTATTTTCACCTCTGGAATCGAGTGTCCCCATAGGTATTTCCAACACCTTAACATATTAAGTTGATCATCATAGTTATGTCCATTAATAACAACTTGGTGTTCATCACTAATATGCAACTTTAAGTTACCTTTAATAATCTCGATAACAGCAGATTGGCCCGTGTAATCAGATATAGACAAACTGACTCTAGACTTCAAATATTTATCTTTACTTTCTTCCTCAAAAAATACACTAGTTAAATCCTCTTTAATTAACTGCAAATTACTAGTCTTAAAGTATGAACACACATCAAATACACTTTTAAACATATCCAATATATATTGAGAGCAGCGAAGAACACTCAAATTACTATTTTTAAGGAAAGGTTTAGGCTTTCCATAAGTGGAAGATGTATTAAATAGTACGTTAACAACAAGCCCTGCAGAATTCATTCCATCAATAGGAACAAAGCCTTTTTTTTCTTGGCCTATCATGGATACAACACTGGCGTATTTTGAGCACCACTTGAAAACAACTTTAGGGTCTAAACATAGCTCTCTAGCTTTAATATCGGACAAACCTTTTTTGTTCAGACCACTAGGGAAATCGAAAATAGTAACTTCAACAGGCTTCTCCCAATTTAGATTTCTACCTGTTATTGGATATTCTCGATTTAAGTTATTCAATACACGCAAGCACATGCTCTACCCCTTATTAAATATTTAAATTCTAGATATTAAAAACAACAACCTAAAACAAAGGAATCATGGTATCCGAGTTAAGATAATGTAACAATAAGCAAGTCATAACAGTAACAAACATCGTACCGCCTATCTAATGTATAAAAAATACAAATAAATTCAGAAAATAATAACTATTTATAAAATTCACTATCACTTTCGATGATAACAAGCCAGAATTACAAAAGCTCCACCCATATAAACTTTTAAATTATAAGTTTATTGTTTGTTGATATAAGCTCGGCACTAATTAAATATCAACAAAGAGCTTAATGTTATTTTGTATATTTCACATGACAAGCCTGAACGTAGCTGTTTAATCAGGCTTCAAAAGGAAATTCACAGTCCTGTAAGTGTTCATTCATATCACCTTGAAGCTAAAGCCTTAACAAAATTGGAATAAATTAACTTCAATAGGCCTAAACCAGTTCATGTTCCTGCCCGCTACGGGATAATGTGAATTGAGGTCATTTAATACTCTTAAGCACATATCAATTACTTTAATATCTCTTATCAAAAATGGTTATTTGAAATCAAAGCAAAATACAATAACATATAGGTAACACAATGGAGCAGGGCCTTATACGGATATGAAAAACATAGAGTTAAATAGTACCTACAACTTAAGAAGGGCTGTATTAATTGGCATGTGCACTCTTTTAGGCTGCCTGAGTTTTCTACTCGGTATTATCAACCTCTCTATCGCTGCAAAGTGGGTAACACTTGGTTTTATCGAACTGCTCTACGCACTGTGCTCATTCACACTGGCGGTACTAGCAGTCAAAAGAAGACACCAATTTTGGCAAGTTATTCTGTATATTTTTGCCTTAACGACTATCGTCATTTACGCCGTCTCTCTCTCTAAAACCATAGGTTCGATGATCTGCTGGGTACTGGTTTTACCCACGGTTTACTATCTTCTTTTAGGTAAGAAATTTGCGAATTTACCAGTAATTATTCTTTTCTTTGCAGTGGTCGCCAACATCATTAGCAAATATGGCTTTACCGTTAATCCACTACTGGTTAATTTCGTTTTTAGTTATTTACTTATTTGGGCTGTTTCCCATATTTACGAGAAAAACCGCGCAAATTCAGAAGTCAAATTACAAAAGCTGGCACTGCAAGATCCACTGACATTAAGCTATAACCGGCTAGCGCTAACCAAGTATTTTGAGAATGTGGGTTCAAAGCCGTCTCTGCAAGAGCTTGACGAAGAGCTTCATCTACTGATTTTAGATATCGATTTCTTTAAACAGGTAAACGATAAGTATGGTCATGCGGTAGGGGATACGGTTCTACAAGAGTCCGCAAAAATTATCAGTCGCATTGCCGGTGATAAACAGACATTTAGGATTGGTGGTGAAGAGTTTTGTGTGCTGATTGAAAACAAAAACCAAGATGAAGCGATTGCCCTTGCTCAACTAATTAGAACACAGCTCGCAAAGAATGCTTTTAAACTCACAGAACATCAGCATATCAATATCACTGTAAGTATTGGTTTCAGCAGTTATCAGCCAGGCATGGCTTTAGCTAACTTGTTACGGCAAGCGGATCAGCGCCTATATAACGCTAAACACAGTGGCCGAAATCAAGTGATTTTTAACAATAACCCGCTTGCAGCCTGAGCCTAATCGCTTCACTTTTTTGCTTAGACTCACTTGGTTTTCATGTACGTCTAAATGTTAAAGCGCCTATTGATGCCTAAGCTAAGTAGGGTTGTAGACACCAGCTGTAGTGTCTTTCACACACAAGCTATTTTAGTTAAGACACTACCAAGCTACTTGTTACACTGTAACGAAATAGACTAACCAGAGTACAGTGCAAATTACAGCTGAATTATTGCAGGCTAAATTGGCTTGGTAGAATTAATAGTAATGTTTGCCTAAAGTACAATGACTTACGTACTTTACAATGAAAACTACAAGTCTCTGACAAAACCAGATCAACCTACAAATACCCAAAGCTAAAAAATTTAATTGAAACAACCTATAAAACAAACCAACTAAACATATAAATTACTAGAAATTTATTTGATACCTTAGAAAAACTACTTAGGAAAACTACTTGTTAAAAGGTTAACGCTTAAATCAGTATTTGCTTTCCCCGTTCTGACAGTCCTCATAAGCGCGTCTTTTTTACTATATGCAATACTTAAGTTCTTATATTTATTGCTTAATGTTCTTGAGGTCCCTTCGCTTGACCACTTCCAGCGTTGACTTAAATTTTGGTTACACCTCTTCAAGGTAGGAAAGCTAGTCGCATCTAAGCAAAATCTATTATGGTTTACACTAATGTATCTACCAAGTCGGTCATAGATAAATGCTTGTCTCATGTCCTTAAAATCGCACCTTTTAATTGTTAGTTTATTATTTTCAGCAACATTTATACATTTATTATTAAAATCGCCAAGCTGCAAGTTGACTGGCCAAGCCCCTAAAAATATAGGATGCTCCCAATCAACAGTAAAACTAGCTGACTTAGACAGATTAACGGATTGATCATCACTATCTTTTGAGTAATAGGTTCTCACACCAAAAATAGCGGTAATACTCGATCTAAACCTAAAACCAGTAAGTCTAACCGAGGAATTAATCGTAAAGTTTGTCGTCCCCTTACTACTGGCTGAAGCGATATAATTGACCGCTATAGATGGGGAGAAACCACTAAATGCTATCGGATGGATTTTACTTAAATCTCCAGGGTAGTCTTTTCGTACACTTATCCCTTCTAAACTCGCATTTTTTATAGATTCAGCTGTTGGATATTGTTCTCGCTCCCACTGAAAAGTAACATTACGCGCGCTTCTAGAATTCTTAATAATACGATAGTCATGTACATTAAAGGAGAGAGCTAAAGATTCGGACCAACTGTGATTCGCAGTTAACAGCTCTTTTGGGTTAAGTGTGCTTAAACCATATTCAGTACTCATTGTCTTAGTCGCGTTAAAATTAGAATTTACATTTGATTTAGGCATGGTACTTATAATACGAGCTTTACTATTGGATGCTTTAAAGTTGAATCGATAACTCTTTGCTATTGCGGAAGAAGTCCATTCCGCCTCTTCTCCACCTGACGGCCATAATATACCGTTAGACATAATAATTTGCGGGTATAATTCATTATTTAAATGTATGCCACTCCCTTCTGATTTTTTGTCATTCCTTCCTATTGAAATATTTACATACTTTGCATCTGGCGTCGAACTACCACTTTCGTTTTGAAATAAAAGCGACCGTCTCAGACTCACATAATAAATAAGTGAAATATTGGCATCCTTACACAAATATGTTCTAGACATACCATTAGAGGTGTTCCAATCAACAGCACAGTCTTTATCACTTATACTCTTGTTAACATTCAAATAAAAATCAAAGCTTGGTATTGCTTTATCTTTATCTATCTTATAACCATCATTTGGTTCAATAATTCTCAAGTCATTGACAGCATCTAAAAGCTTAACATTATCATCATACCTGCCTCGCAACTGGGTATACATAAACTCATGATTAAATCGAGTAAGGATTATAAAATCACCAACAAATGATACTCCAAAAGCATGTAAAAACTTCTCCTTTACATTATCTTTCACTTTAGCATCTTCAATTGTACTAAAATCAAAAAAGTACCTATAGTTTTCATCTAAAACTTTACCTTTAACTCCATAAACCAGATCGAATATTGTAGTGTGACTAACAAAGGAGCTTGCATTGATATAAATAACTTTACTTGCATCATTAAGATCACTAATAATATTTTCAGCAACTCCCACGGGAACATGAACATCGCTTTCATTAGAGTAATATAGCTCCCCATCATTGCTACATATAGCGTAATACGACATACTAATTAAAAAAAGTGCAATTACAAACTTCAACATAACCTTCCTCCTTAAAGATAAAAATCCGTAAACCTGTAAGCTCCAAACAAACCTAAACATACTAAGATACTAAGATACTACTTTAAAGCGTAAACACTTAAAACATTTAACCGCCGATACAAATATATAAAGACGTTCTATAAAACCACTAAAACATATTAACTAGCTATAAATATCATCCAAATACAATAATAACCACAGAAAATCATTTAATTAACTAAACAACCATTACCCGACTAAACCAAACTTTATTCTTTATTCTTTATTCTTTATTCTTTATTCTTTATTTAAACATGTAATATTAGTAACACTTGGTTTAATTCAATATTTATCCTTACAATATTCCCAGCTTCTTTTCTGCTTACTATAAGGATCATCTAGCAACATTAAGCTAAAGTTTCTTCCTCAGCAAAAACGCGATAGCATGGGGCTCACAGCGGATTTTATGTTAAAATCCGCTATCAGCTTTATAAATGTGTAACCGATCTCATTTGTTTGACTGAAGGCAGTCAATAGCTGCCGTAACAACTAATGAGGATGAGAGATATGAAAAAATTAAATGCCGAACAGCGCAAGGCTCGAGATAACGAGCGCTTTGCACAACGGGTAGATGAGCGTAGAACAAAGGGCGAAGATGTTGTCGCTTACGCTCTTTCCAATGCAAAAGCCTATAAATTTCTGACTAAACCTGAGAGACATGAGCTCAAGCAAAGACAAGCTGCTCTGCTCAATGAAGTGAAATTAACTGCGGAAGAAAAACTTAAGCTTAGAAATGAGCAAGAGTTACAGCAAATTGAAGCGACATTTGAAGGCGATAAAGACTAAGCAAAGTCCCAGCCTAATCAAAATAGCTATATAAAAAAGGGAGGTTTAATAAACTTCCCTTTTTTAGCATTTGAATCCTTTAAAAGTTAGTGCAACTTCATCCTAGGACGCACCACACGCATCACCTTTTCAGCGCACCATAGAGCGACCGTTTTAAAAGTGCCGTGAATCGCTTGCTGATGCATACGGTAAAGCGAGATATACACTAAACGTGCAATCTTGCCTTCAACAAACATACTGCTTTTAGTCAGGTTCCCCATCAAGCTGCCCACTGTGCTGTAACGCGATAAGTTCACTAACGAACCATGATCGACATATACATATTCGGTTAACGGCTCACCTTTAAGCTCATTAAGAATGTTTTTCTCAACACACTCAGCCATTTGGTGTGCAGACTGCGCGCGCGGTGGTACAAAGCTGCCATCCGCTTGCTGACAAGCGCAGCAATCGCCAATCACGTAAATATCATCACTCACAGTGCTTAACAGGTTAGGTTTAACCATGATTTGGTTGGCACGGTTAAGCTCAAATAGACCGATATCTTTAATAAAGTCAGCCGCTTTAACCCCCGCAGCCCATAGCATAATATTGGCTTCAATCAATTGGCCTTCAGAGGTAACAAACCCTTCAGCTGTTGCTTCACTAATGCGGGTATTTTCCATCACATTGACGCCAAGCTTACTTAGCTCAACTCGTGCCGAAGTAGCAATACGCTCAGGCAGTGCAGGCAAAATACGCTCACCCGCTTCAATTAAGTGAATATTTAGTTTATCGGCGGTCATCTTGCTTAAGCCATAGACTTTAAGCATGTCAGTTACATGATAAAGCTCAGCCGACAATTCAACACCCGTTGCGCCACCGCCAACAATAGCGATATTTAGCTCATTAATACTTTCTGATTGATGTACGCGAGTAAAACTATCAAGCAAGGCATTATGGAAACGATTAGCTTGCTGGTGTGAATCTAGGAAGAAACAGTTTTCTTTCACGCCAGGAGTATTAAAGTCATTACTCACACTACCAATGGCAATGACTAACTTGTCATACTGAATTTGACGTTCAGGCAACATGACCTTACCCGCCTCATCCACAATGGGAGCAACTGAAATAGACTGGGTACTTTCATCTAAGCCACAGAAAGTGCCTAATTGAAATTGGTAGCCGTGCTTAGCGGCATGAGCTGAATACACCACACCATCAAGAGCGGAATCAAGTGAACCAGTAGCAACCTCATGGAGTAATGGTTTCCAAATGTGAGTCCGGTTTCTATCGACTAAGATGATTTGAGCTAGGTTTTTCTTACCTAGCTTATGCCCCAGCTGAGTTGCTAACTCCAAACCACCAGCGCCACCACCAACAATCACAATTTTAGGGTTTGCCGATCTCATTACTTCATTCCTCTATTAGGCCAACGGTTGAAGCCTCAACCAGGCTGCAACATGGTAAAATACTAATTTAACGACCACTTACTTAGTAAGTGCTATGTTGACTTAAAACGAGACCTAAGTCACGCCAATAAAAACCAAAAACATGACAAAAAACAGTTGATTTAACCAGCAAAAACAAAGTTAGCAACAAGTTACACAACAAAGAGTCACGCTATTACCGCATTAAATATAAAACATGTAAACAACCGAATTAGTAACATCAAAACTTAATTACTAACCAAGGTGACAAGAACAACAAACACACTCTGAAAGTGTTCAAAAAATTGCTAGCCAGATCTAAATTCATTCAATATTTGCTAGCGCTAAAGCAAACAAAAGACTAATTTAGCCGCCCTTTTGAATCACCAAATGAAAATATGAACATGAAAACATTTGCGGCAAGCATCATAGTTGCTGCCAGCATGCTAGTTAGCAGCTCTGTCGCTATGGCGGATGAGCAGATCACTCTAGGTCGCACCATTTTATTGGAAGGCGGCGATCACGGCGCTAAGATCCCACTTCTAATTTGCCGTAAAACAGATGCTATCCGCGTTAAGGCTGAACGTGATCTACACCTAGAAAAAATTAAGGTGACCTTCAACAACGGTCAAACTAAGACGATTCACTTCTATCGTGATCTAAAGAAAAACAAATACACTGACTGGCGTAAATTCGCTTACCCTCGCTGTGTAAAAAAGCTTGAAGTCTTCGGTAACTCAGACGGTTCAAAGGCTGGCGTTAAAGTGTTAGGCCGTAAAAAGTAAACAGATAAAAAACAAAAATGACCACTCATGAGTGGTCATTTTGTTATTAAGCTATCGTTAACGACTCAATACTAATTAGCTTGCTGCTGGCACTCTAATAATAACTGCTGAAAATGTGCACCTAAATCCTGACTGGCAAACTCTTCGCTAGCCGTTGCCATCTGTTGTAAGTGCTGCAATCCTTGCTCTACACCTTGGTCGGCAATGATCTGTTTAGCGTAAGCCGCCGCATCGGCGCCTTTTTGCAGCAGGCTAGACATATTCTCTAGGCTAAAATCCTGCTCCATCAAGCCTTCTAGTTCACTAAGCAGCTCTGCAATCTTTGCCGACTCGACTAAAGCGCCCTCAACATTAACAAGCTCACCAACTGGATCCATCTCCAGTTTACTGGCAACACAAGCAGCAACACTACCTGCGTCGGCGCCATTTGCTACCGCTTCAATGCCTTGAGTACGGATCTGTTCAATTACTTGCTGTAACTGCTCATTTTTGGCTAACCAAGCTTGTTCTAATTGCTGCTTTTCATCACCACCAAAATAACCACAACCACTTAGGCTAAACGCCAAAACAGCCGGAACTATAACCGTCTTTAACTGCATTTATATACTCCAAAAATCAAAGGCTAATTAGCCACTACCGCTAGTATACCTAGTTAATTAAATAGCGACTTTTAAACTTAATTAATCTTCAGCTGCAACTCAACTCTGACCCACCCTATAACAGCTATAGATAAACGCACTTTTTAATGCAGCATTTAAGGCTATTACTCTTTTTTGGTAACCAAAATCTCATTTAAATTTCATCAAACTTTGACTTTGTATACATTATATTATTAAGGTTCGGTTAAATTTAACAATAAAATAACAAGCAGCTTAACTCGGATGGTTAAGTATTTACAGTCAAAAGGAAGTTGATACGACTAATTTAGGGATCCGGTTAAGGTTATAGCACCTAACCTCAACACCCTCTAACCTACTGAGGTTATATAACTATGATAAAAAAGATAACAACCAACTTCCCCAATATTCTTTCGCGCAAATCCATCTTAACCAGTGCGATCCTTGCATCAATCAACGTCGGAGCTGTACAAGCTGCAGAAATGTGCGGCGACAAAACCTTAGACCGGCAAGGTGAAGTACCGGCGAATCAAACTCACTGCATCACCGATTATGGTCATTACCTGTATATTAATGTTCCTTACGAAAACAGTAATGTCACTATCAGTACATCAGGTGGCACCTATACAGGTAGTGATGCCGAGTTAATACTCTACGATGGCAGCGACTGGAGCGGCAACCAAGAACTTATTAGTAATACTCCAGGCACTAATGACGAGCAGCTTTCTTTTGTTTCTCGTGCTGGTGAACGCTATTTTAAAATTAATGGCAACATTCAAGAAACCACATTAGAAGTGACTATTACGGGGGGAGATGTACCACCGCCTATGGGTGACTACATTGTGTTTAATACCAATATTGACGTTGCTCTGCCAGCTCCTGCTATCACCTCTAAGAGCCAATATGGTGCTACGATTGCAACCATTCTGGCCGCCAGCTATAGCGACTTTGAAACCATTGCTGGAGCAAGCCAAGATCCCATTACTGATGTTGCTGAAGCCCTACATTACTTAGCAAGCGCTGATGACTTAGCCGATCCAGATCTAAACCAACTTCTATATTTTCTCGCATCATATAAATATTACGCAGAGGCAATGACAGATGCTGAAGCGCAGCAATTGAGCATTGCGCTGCAGGCTGTAGCCAAAATGACTAACTTCATCGGCGATGCTGGCGGCGTTATCCAAGAAGGCTTTGCTGGTGCATTGAAGAACTTTGAGCGTGGCGCAGGAGCGGTATACTTTAAAGATCTACTGCCTCATCTCCTTGCCAGTATTCAATATTACTCAGAGCAATCTAACCCATTTGCAGGTAACAACGCGGGTGATGCGGCAATGGAGCTGCTAAAGGCCATTAATTCTGCGGCCTATTATGGTGACTCTGCAACAAAAGCTGCTTATAACGACAATATGCTCGACGTATTGTCTGTTATGCGCTCTTTTGCTTATCTAGGCGAAACTTCACTTGATATGCGTTGGCCTGCAGAAGACGATAGAAAGTGGATTGTGCCACATACTCTTATCGCGCTAGGAAAAATATCAACCATTGCGACTGATGAAGCAAAAGCACGCTTTGACAGTACAGTGCTAGAAGTTCATGACAAAATTTCGGCGATCATCTCTCTTGAGACGACCGAAACTATGGTGACTAAGAATTACTTAGAATCTGCCGAGCGCCAATGTGAAGCCGGTGATGCATTATTTGGTAAATGTATTGTACCGCCAAAAGAGGAAGATATTTTAAGCGTGCGCCATGAGTGTACAGACAAACTGATCATTCGCGCTCAAAGCAGTATCTCACAAGCAACGCTAACTCAATCTTGTGCCGACTTGGCCGAGCAAGAATCTGAGTTCCACGCTTTTTTTAATACCAATGGCATTCCCGTTGCTGGCGATCAAAATGAAGTACTTGAGGTCGTAGCCTTCGCTTCACCTGAAGATTATGAAAAATATGCCCCAGAGTTCTTTGGTATTAGTACTGATAATGGCGGTATGTACCTTGAAGGTTCACCTGAGGTTGTAGGCAATCAGGCACGCTTTATTGCCATGCAGTGCCCGGATTCATGGGTTGGCAACTCTTGCCAATATGAAGATCAAATCTATAACCTGCGCCATGAGTTTGTGCATTACCTAGATGGCCGTTATATCAAAAAAGGCTCTTACGGTTCGTTCGACTACAACGTGTCTTGGTCAGAAGGTATGGCAGAGTATTTAGCCAACGGTCATGATCACCCAAGAACCAATAACACGCTAGAAGGCAAGACCATTCCACCGCTCTACAACCTACTGTTTATGGCTTATGGATACGATGAGCTCTATCCTTGGAGCTATTACGCAATGCGTTATTTGTCTGAAGAGCACCCTGACGAAATTGTGAAGGTAACCCAAGCACTGCAAGCCGGTGACAAAGATGCCTATACAGAAGTACTCAAAGGCGTGGCCGAGCGCACTGAATCTGGTTTTGAAGCGTTTGTCTTAGCGAATGCCGATGTTGTTGCCCCACCAGCTGCCACAATACCCGCAAACAATGTAATAGGTGAGTGTGCACTAACTCAGCAATATGCGCGTCACATCGATGCCGACAAAATTGACTTTACCATCACCAATAGTACTGATACCCCAGTGTCACTATTCTGGGTAGACAATAATAAAGGCACAGCCAACTTTGCTAACAATTATAAAACGTTGAATCTTGGCGAAAGCTACAGCTCTGCCAACTGGCGCCAAGGCGATCGCTTGATGTTAAGTGATAATGCCATGAACTGTTTAGGTGTGAGCGTAATGACCCATGCCAGCAACGACTTCACGATTGAGCAAGAATTGGTAAAAGATGTAATTCCTGAACAGATCCCAGCACAAGATCTTCTTGGAAGCTGTGATCTTGTAAGACCACACTTAATTAAAGGCGAATCACACGAATTCACGATTACTAACACCACTGATTACCCTGTACGCTTGTTCCGTGTTGATAACCTCACTGGCAAACCTAAGTATGAAAGCGCAGCCACTGGTTTTGACTTCGGTTATGGCACGCTTAATCAAGGAGAAAGCTACACATCTGACATTTGGTATGGTGACCGCCGCTTTGTGGTAACCGATGCTCGTCTAAATTGTTTAAGTGTAGGTGTGCTAAATAATCCAACAGCTGACTTTACGATTGATGAAGCCACTATCGCTAACGCGGCAGAGCCAGAAGTCATTCCAGCAGCGAATACCATTGGCAGCTGTGATCTTCAAGGTAAGCACTTAGTGGGTCCATTTGAAGCTCACTTCTCATTTACAAATACCACCAATACACCTGTACGTATTCACCGCGTAGACAATGAAACCGGAGAGCTCAGTGAGAGCTTTGGCTTTACTACCATCGCTAACGGTGAGACCTACGACAGTGCCACCACTTGGAAGTGGTTTGGTAACCGCCGCGCAGCCATTACAGATGAAAACAATCAGTGTTTAGGCGTAGCTGTGATGGATCAAGAGGAAGAGATCAATGAGTACCTAATTACTGAAGAATTGCTCGATGGTAATGTTACCGTACCAGTTGATACTGATGGCGATGGCGTGATTGATAGCCAGGATGCTTTCCCGAATGATCCATCTGAAACAACCGATACTGACGGCGATGGTGTTGGCGACAACAGTGATGCCTTCCCTAACGATGCCACCGAAACGGTAGACTCTGATGGAGACGGCGTAGGAAATAACAGCGATGCCTTCCCTAACGATGCCACCGAAACAGTAGACTCTGATGGAGACGGCGTAGGTAATAACGGCGACGCCTTCCCTAATGATGCGACTGAAACGGTAGACTCCGATGGTGACGGCGTAGGTAACAACAGCGATGCCTTCCCTAATGACGCCACTGAAACGTTAGACTCTGATGGTGACGGCGTGGGCAATAACGGCGATGCTTTCCCTAACGACGCCACTGAAACGGTCGATACTGATGGAGACGGCGTGGGCGACAACAGCGATGCCTTCCCAAGCGATCCAAATAATGGCGTGGTAGCACATTGCGGCGCGGCGACGATTAGTTCTGGTAAATTAACCCTTGAAAAACAAGAGTGCGTAAGCGGCGGTAAATCAAGCTTCTACGTATGGGTTGAGCAGGACAACACCGATCTCTATATCAGCACGCAAGGCGGTGATGGCAATGCCAACATTTACTTCAGTGCAGACACTTGGGCATCAGCAACAAGCTCGCAAGCTAAGTCTGAAGCGAGTGGTAATAATGAGCAACTACATGTTGTCGCTAATCGCGGCTGGCGCTACATTGCCATTGATACCAACTCAAGCTACAGCGGTGTATCAATGACTGTTAGCCTAACTGACAATTCGACAGAAACTCCTGTTGAACCAGTGGAGCCGGAAGTACCAACAGCATTAGAAAACATGTGTGCCACCAGCACGGCTAAAGATTATGGCAGCATCAGTAATGGGGTCCCTATCTGTGTTGAAAACGGGCGTTCATCTTTCTACATCTACATTCCAAGAGATACGCAAAGCTTAACCGCCGAAACTGGTCACGGAAGTGGAGAGCTGGAACTATACGTCGGTGAGAGCTGGCCTGATGCTGACAACAACACGGGTAAGTCAACTAACGAGGGCACCCAGGAGCAAGTTGTTGTTGAACAACCAGATTATGGTTGGTACTACATTTCAGTGCAGAGCACACCAAGCAGTGAGGATGTCACACTGAAGGTCACGCTCAAATAGGCTAGCTTCAACGTTATCCATAACAGACTCGCTAAAAAGCAAACCCATGTGGTTTGCTTTTTTTATGTCTGGCGTCTGATGTATGGTGCCTGCCTAATGTTAACCCATTCATTTCCAGGAGTAGGCTGAACCCTTTTAGCATTTCGAGCGTAATGCTCTGTAGCAATAGTCACAGCAGCTTAATAGGAGACAATTATGGATATGCGCCAGTCACTCAACCAAACATTACACACTTCGTCGAACCAGCCTCGCATCATTGGTGTCGCCGACGCGCCACATTATCTTGTTGGTGCAATGGATGACAAAGATAACTTTATTCGACTGGATGAGGAAACCAGCGTGCAATGTGTCACTTCACTTGCTCAAGCCAAGCAATTATTACGACGTCATCGTTATCAAGTCGCAGAGCTTGAATATCAAACCGCTTACGATGAAATGTGCGGACTTTCTTGCACCGGCAACTACAAAGAAACCATAAAACTTTAACCGATAAAGCCTCAAACAATTGCAGTTATCGAGCGGCTAATCTTTTAGTTTCATATATTTCTTAGGTGATTGGCCCAAGGTCTTTTTGAAAAAAGTAATAAACGCGCTGACAGACTCGTAACCTAACTCTTCTGCAATTCGCTGCACAGAACCACCTACTGAGAGTTTTTGTAGTGCTAACACAATATGTAACTGTCCACGCCAGCGACCAAAGGTTAAGCCAATTTCATTCTGTACCAACCTTGCTAAGGTACGTTCACTCATGGCGTACTCATTCGCCCACTGGGCGACAGTACGTCTATCATCAGGTGCAGCGATTAACGCTTGCGCTATCGCTTTTAACCTAGGCTCACTGGGGATAGGAAAATCATAATGCTCCGTTGGCATACTTTGTAATTGGTCTATCAGTACCCTAACTAATCGCTCAGCAGCGCTACCATCGGCATAATCTTGCTTCTGAGCAGCAAGGTGAATAATCAACTCCCTTAATAGCGGTGTTACCGATAAGGTACAGCTCTTACTCGGCATCCCTTCAATCTCTGGGTGAATAAACAGCATGCACACATCAGCATGTTTAGAGATCTGATTGCTATGAGGAACTTGGCTGGGGATCCATACTGCACAATCTGGTGGCACAATCCAGATGGCATCATCAATTTTGCACTTCACAAATCCACTTAACGCCATCACCAATTGACATTTATGATGTTGATGCAAAGGCGTTTCGGCATCGTTTTTTTGGCCGACTAATCGTAGAGCAACCGCCTCTTGCGGGAACTGCTCAGAATCAAACAGGGGTAATTCGGGAACGATGAACGCCATCAACTTGACCGATTTTAGCAATATAAAGTCACTATAACTCAATAAAGCAAGCTTATTGAAGCGTAAACTGTCGCACTTTCGTCTTAGCTAAAGGAGCCTATTGTGACGTTATCGCATCCTTCTCGTTTTACTAGCAGTGCATTCTTACTACTTGGCGTACTCTTAATCGCTATCAGCTTACGTAGCCCAATCACTGGCGTAGGGCCGCTACTCGATGCCATTAGAGCCGAGTTAAATCTGTCTGCAACACAGGCAGGAATGCTAACCACTCTGCCATTATTGGCTTTTGCTTTTTTCTCTCCTATCGCATCTAAAGTCGGCCAAAAACATGGTCTAGAACGGTCATTAATGCTGGCGCTGTTGTTTATTCTTAGCGGGCTGGTGGTTCGCTCTCTCGGCTCTGCCAGCGCCCTATTTATCGGCACAGTGATTATTGGAGCTGGAATCGCCTTCGCCAACGTTCTACTGCCAAGTTTAATGAAGCGCGACTTTCCAACTCGAATAGCCACCATGACTTCTATGTATGTATTAATGATGGGAGCAGGTTCAGCAATGAGCGCCAGTTTAGCTATCCCTCTGGCAGATATGGCAAAGCAGCTATCACTGAGCTTTATTCCAAGTTGGGCATTTTCTTTAGCGAGTTTGGTGATATTTCCAATCATCGCCATCTTAGTGTGGTTACCCCAGATGCGAAATCACACAACTCCCAGCAAGGATACTCAAACCCTCGATAGCCATAGTTACCTCTGGCGAAATAGCAGCGCCTGGCAACTGACTCTGTTTTTGGCTCTCAACTCTTTTTTGATGTATATCTTCATCAGCTGGCTACCGACAATTTTGGTTGATAATGGATACGACCACCATCAAGCGGGCGTAATACACGGCATGTTACAGCTATTTACCGCAGTACCAGCCTTAGTTTTAATACCGTTTATGAGTAAGCTTAAAGATAAACGTCTGCTAAGTTTCGGCCTAACCTTAATGGCGTTTATAGGCATTGTAGGATTACTGGTTAAACCTGAGCTAGCCATGATTTGGGGCATGTTATTTGGCTTCGGTGCTGGCGGCGGTTTTATTGTCGCGTTAGCGTTAATCAGCCTTCGCACCTCTAGCGCCCAGCAAGCGGCCACGTTATCGGGCATGGCACAATTTTTAGGTTACTTACTTGCGGCTACTGGCCCAATGATCATTGGCCAGCTACATGAGCAAACTGGCAGTTGGCAGTTACCGCTTATCGTTTGCGCCATCTGCGCAGCCTTATGGAGTGTATTTTCGTTACTTGCTGCCAAAGATGAAGTTATCACCCCTTCCGCTCGCACTAATGAGCCGGTATCACTGGTCGAAGAGCTCTCGTAACCCAACAATTTAACAGGGAGCCCCGCTCCCTGTTATACCAATCAGCTCTTACCCTCCGCAGTTGTCGCTGGCTTATGTTTGATTACTCGCACTAGAACATGATGCACAATCCAAATCATTAATGATGTGACGACCACCGCCACCAAAATCGAACTAAAGCGATAACAGATAGAGAAAAAGGCATCTTGTTGCTCAGGCACAAAAGCAGTTGTTAGCGGCACCGTTAATGCCGACATAGCCGAAAAACCGATCCCCGCTTTAATACCACCGATTGCTAGCCAGCGACAGAAAATGCCTGCAGCAATAGCGTAGCCAAGTAGAAATAGCAGCAGGTTATTAGCCAAGCTATAGAGGGTTAACTGCAAGATCATTCCAGCTAAGCAACCAAGAAAAGTGCCTATAATTCGAAGTTTTGCCACCGCCATCGAGCCAATCAAGGTCATAGGTGTGAGTACGATAAAAATAGAAGCTTGAGCAGATAAAGAGTCATTAAGATCGGCCACCTGAAACAAGATAAATGCCGCCATTGCTACTATCCAGCCTAGCGCCGCTTGCCTTACCATCCCAAGGTGGTCTTTTCGCTGCTCATCTATATGAGTGCGACTATTGTGGCTGTTCACCGCCGCGGGCTCTAAAGTGCTCGAACTCACCGATTTAACCTTATTAACAGGTTCTGGAAACAGGTATAGGGCTAAGGCGACTATGGGGCCGGTAACGAATGCTGAAGCGAAAAGCCCCATAACAAAATCTTCTAGATCAAAACCATGATAGCTAGCAAAGTTAAGTAAAATAGAGCCGACTAACAACCCGACATAGCCAAACAGATAACTACTCTTGTGCGTCATAGCGATACATTTAAACATCAGCATTATGGCCACAGCTAACGTCATCAATAGTGGATAAGGCTGAAGAAAACCAACAATAAAACTCACCTGTATACAGACCCAAGTTACAGCCAGAATCAACTGGATAATTATCTCTCGTTGCCAGCTATCAATTTTAGTTAACACAAACATCGGCAGCAGCGCCGCAAAGAGTCCGTTTGACCAGCCAAAAAATAAGGTGATTGCCAGTCCAAATACACAACCAAACCAGATGCGTTGGGTTTTTCTCAAAGTCTCAATTTGCAAAATCTAGTCCCTAGCCGGTGGCCGCATTAATAACGTAAGTTAATAAGCAAAGTTAATAAATATAGTGAAGCCAACTCACGATTTTAATTTGAGTTTTAGCTAGCAACGCCCAAAAGGCATTGTCATTGGGATAGAGCACCACACTGGCACGAGAACCAACAAATAGTGCTTGAGGTAATAACTCGGAGCTACTTAAGTTAATCCGCACTCGCTGGGCATCTCGCACCCAACGATTGCTGGTCTCAACCTGAGTCAATTGGCCATTTGGGCTCTGCTGAGCCGCCGCAACGCCAAAATCACGACTGTGGATATCAAGGGCAAAAATCTTACCTGGAAAAGCATCAAATGCCACCCAGGCCCTCGAATGCTCATTTATCTGCGCCACTGCCTTTTCACGAAAATCAGCGGCAACCCAGAGTGAGTCAGTAGGAATAAAAGTCAGCAATGGCATATTTGTATTAGCAATGCTACCCACCTCTAATTGCAAGTTGGTAACCACGCCATCGCTTGGAGCAACGACCTGAGTATGCGACAAGTCCAGCTGCGCTTGCTGTAAGTTATTCTGTGCTGCGCGCACCACGCTACTCTGCCCGGGTTGACTGCCGAGCTGCACCGTCAAGGCACGTAACTCCTGCTGACCACCGTGCAAATTCGAGTGTGAAGCGTTGTTGTTAGCCAGCGCATTATCTAGTAAAGAAGCTGAGACCAATTTTTGCTTGGCTAACTTGCTGATCCGTTTGTATTCGCTGTTTGCATTATCGAAGGCCGCTCGATTAGTCGCTACCTTGGCTTCTGCCGCCTCAACCTTGGCATACATGGCATCTTCTTGCTCTCGGGCTTGCTCCAATGCGAGCTGAGCCTTTTCTACTGCCAATACATATTTACGTGGATCGATGCGAAAAAGGTTATCTCCCTTACTTAACTTCTGGTTATTTTGCACCTGAACCTCAGTGACGCTTCCGCTCACTTCCGCTGCAATTTGAATCACATAGCCCTGCACTCGACTCTCTGTGGTGAGAGGTGCATAGCGATCGGCAATCACTATATAGCCAATCAAAATAATAAAGATAACAATCAAGCTTTGCATCCAACGACGAAAAGCATGTTCTGCGGTTTGCATGAGTGAGTCCAAGGTCTATCTGAGGGGGGACTATTATAGATATTGCTAATTAGATTAAATAGAATGACCAATAGCGCATTTAAGACCTATAGGCAGGACAATGAATATTAACTTAGACGATCTACACCTGTTTGTATTAACCGTACAGCATGGTGGAATAAGTGCGGCGGCTAAGCAGCATTCACTGCAACGCTCGAAAGTGAGTCGACGCTTACAGGAATTAGAAAAGGCCTTAGGCTGTCAGCTACTTATCCGAACAACTCGTCAGATAGAATTGACCGAGAATGGCCGATTACTCTATCAACAGATCAATCAGCCTTTGAGTAGTGTCGCTCAAGCGGCAAAACTGCTGGCTAATCAGCAAAATTCTTTACAAGGCGTGCTAAGAATCGCCGTGCCTGCTGCTCTTATTACTTCGAATATGTTTACCCTGTTGCTAGAAAGCTATCTTGAGCAGTTTCCCGATGTACTGCTTGAAGTATTGCATTGTCAGGAGAGCGTCGATCTAAAGAGAGAAAATGTCGACATTCAAATCTTACCCGATGGCGTGAAGGTGATTAATGAAGACTATGTGCAGCAAAGCCTACTGCGTTTTCCCAGCAGCCTAGTTGCATCACCAAGTTACCTTGCCAGCCACGCAGCAATTAACTGCTTCGATGATCTTTATGAACATCCCATGATGGTGAGCCGTTATAACATGGCATCGCTCCCCGACAACCTGACACTGCGACTTAGCTCCGACGATCTTCGTCTCATTCAACATATGGCGAGTACCAGTAAAGGCATTGCAATATTGCCGACAATTTTAGTCAGAGACGCACTGCAGTCAGGCGAATTAAAGCTGGTTTTAGCTGAAGAAAGGCTCCCAGAAGTCAAGCTCACCTTGATTTATCCATATAAGGAGTTTTTACCAGAAAAAACGCGAGCCTTGATCCAGCTACTTAGAGAAGCATTCGTTGATACTATAGCCAGCTAATGTCTATCAGTATAAAAAGTTGATCGATTATCACAAGGTTTTAGACATAGGTACGCATGCCAGCTCAAACCCGAGTGGATGCTGCCATGTTGTTTGTGATTTAGCTAGGTAACCTAAGCTTTGATAAAAACATAAGGCATTAAGCGCTGACGACAAAGATAAAGACTTAAGCCCAGCCGCAATGGCTTGCAACTCTAGCTCCCTAGCAATCGCTTTGCCTACGCCGCAACCATGACTTTCGGGCGCAACAAACAATGCCTCTAGACAGCCAGTCTCCACGTCGATAAAACCAAAGCCTAATAGTTTGCCATCTTGTACGAACACCAGCGCTTTAAGCTTAAGCAGTATCATATCGAAGCCTTGCGGCATAGGCGAGTGAGCCCACTTGCTGGCGATTTCAGCGGAGTAATCCGTTACGCATGAGGTTAAGATTGCCTGCGTTCTAATCTGCCATATCGCCAGTGTATCTTTTGATGTCGCTAGTCTAATCATTGTACGTCTCCTGGTTTTAAAATAAAGCTACAGAAACGGCACATTTTTAGCAATTTTTAGCAATAAAAAGGGCGACACTTTGAAGTACCGCCCTCTTTGCATGGCTAGGTGCTTTACATGACTTATGCCATTAGCAAGAAACCAACGAAGGTTAAACCTGCTGCAATCAGTGCATATGGCAGCTGAGTTACTGCATGGCTAACTAGATTACAACCAGAACCTTGTGCAGCCAGTACAGTGGAGTCGGAGTAGAAACACGCCTGGCTACCAAATGATGATGCCGATAACAACGCACCAATCACTAATGGAATATTGGCATCAACCGATTGAGCCAATGGCATTACAATCGGAATAGACACGGCAAAAATCCCCCAGCTAGAACCCGTTGCAAACGCCAAAATAGACATACTTAAGAACACCACTGCAGGTAATAATTGCGGTGTCATAAACGGGCTCAAACTCTCGATCACATACTGTGGCAACATTAGCTTGTCGCACACGTCTTTAAAGATAAACGCCGCGATTACCGTACCGATTGCCGGTAGCATATTCTTAAAGCCATCGATCATCTGCTCCATCATCTCAGACAATGGCATCAGCTTTTGCAGACCGTAATAAGGCAAGGTTACCGCTAATGTGGCAATCAAACCTTTTAATACATCGATATCAAAGTAAACGGTAAAGCCTACCAACAATAGAATTGGCACAAAGAAGTTGTGAAGTTTGCCGCCATCATCGGCGTGCTTAAACTCATCTTCAATGGCTTTTAGCGCATATTCATCAGAGGTTTGTACTTCATCTAAATCCATCTGCTTAATTGCAGGTTCGCCTTGAGCGGCAGCAATCTGGGCCTTCTTCATAGGTCCAAATGCTGGCACTATGCCTAAGATAACCAACAATACCATTGCCACTGCAAGCCATGCGTACAGCATATAAGGTATCGCTTGCATATAAACGGCAATGCCTTGGCCTTCTGCAGCGATACCGTTATCAACTAGCAAACCACCAAAAAATACTGCCCAGGTCGATAATGGTACAAGCACGCAAACAGGTGCAGCAGTTGAGTCGACCACATAAGCTAACATCTCACGCGAGACTTTAAACTTGTCGGTCACTCGCTTCATGGTTGAGCCGACCGTTAACGCGTTGAGGTAATCATCAATAAAGATAATCGCGCCTAAAATAAAGGTCATAAACAGTGATGATTTTTGCCCATTAGCAAACTTCAATGCGTAACGGCCAAACGCCATCGACCCACCGGTGCGAACCAGTAGAGCAATCAAGGCACCGAAGCCACCACAAACTAAAATTAGCCAACCGATTGTTTCATCGGCCATAACAGACAAAGAAGTATCAGCAAAATTAGTTAATAGGTTTTGCGGCTCATACATGGCCAAACCAACTAACGCACCGATAATTAAAGAGAGAATTGGGCGGCGTAGCACAATCGCTAACACCAAAACCACCACTGGTGGGATAAGACTTAAGGCTGTCGGTTCAGACATGCGCTAAGGTCCTTATAATGAAGTGCCAAAATGGCAATTAATCACCAAACTCAAACAACTATTTGTCGAGTCTAATTGCTGCTCTACTGTTGAGATACCTGCCGATACCTTTAATTTTACGGGCAATTTTTGAGGGCCCTAGTAAAAACATCGGCAGCAAAATAATCCCCATTGGCCCCTGAGTCAATCATAAATATCCTCTTTTACTGAATTTTTATAACACCACAAAGAGGCGGAGTTACAAACAACTGAATTTATAGGATTTAATAAAATGAAATTCAATAACAAATAAGATTTATTTTAGGCAAAAAAGAGCGAAAAACAGACTAACAGTGGCTATTCTTTATTCACTGCGCATACACAGCGCTATTCACTCTCTTCCGATTTAGAAATAAACACCCGATTGAGTTCATTACTCCATAACTGAATAATCTTGCGGTTTTTTGATTTATTCCAAAAGCACTTACCGAATAAAATAATCGCCGCGCCTTCAAAATCTCGACGTTCATGCAAACCGAATCGCTGCTTTAATGGCTCAGCTATCTTATCGATAGGTATACCTACATCTTTGGTGTCCGCGGGGTTGAGCCACAATTCTTGTTTGTCGATATGAGATACCGTGCCCCAATACATACGTGGTGAACCGTTTTCCGTGGGCTCGGCGTCGGCAAAGTTGACGAACAAATTCTTTGCTCGCCAACGGTACTTCTCATCGGTATATACCCAAAGTTCAGATTCTGCCAGCTCACTACCGCGCATTAAGCTGTGGAGTAACTTCTCTAACCCTTCACGAACGATACGTTTTTCTGGAGCCGCTTGTGGCTCTGTGCTTCGAAGATTTCCTTGCACCACTGCCTGCTGGCTTTCACAGCCTGCTACGCCTAGTTCGCTAGTGACTTGATGCTCGGGCTTCGATTCTGCTCGGGAGTCAGATTGAGAAGTCGATTTAGCTTTCAGGCTATTTTGCTCCTTAGTCGGATCACTCTTATCTAACCTATTCTTATCTAGCTCAAGCTTAGCAAGAGCACTCTTGGATATAATCGCTTTGCTCTGGCTAGGCTGACGGCTAAAGTCGATGATCATTGCGTCGCTATCGACCAATAACTGATTCACTTCAGTAGCATGTAGCTCTTCACGTTCTTTTGCCGCCGAGGGCTTAAACTCACGACAAGCTGCTTTATGGTAACGCGAGCCAAAGCAAGCCGCCTTACCGTCTTTAGACGCTTTACGATAATAGGCCTTACTTGCACAGGCTGGGCACACCAAAACTTGACGATACTTCTCGATGTCACGTTCACTGAGTTTTTGAAACTTAAAAACAGAATAAGTAACAGGGTTCGACTCATCGAATAAACATATTGCGTCAAGCATGCTAACTCTCTCAATTACATTATGTTTTTATAATAGTTAATATCATAAGCGGCCACAAGCCAAGCCGAACTAGCCATAGTACCGCTGATACTATCTTTATCTTCATCCTTACAGTCATTTCCACAAAAGCCGAAATAATTATTGACTATTTTTTCAATCGGATTATTATCTCTGCAAATTCGTTATTTCGGTAAAACCAGAAATAACAAACAGAAGATATTAAGGTAAATATTATGAGTCCTGAAATCATTGAAATGGCAAAAGACACTGCCGGAATGTTTCTATTCCTTGCAGCTGAACTAACTCTACTATTCATCGTGATTAGTTATATTGTTGGCTTACTGCAGGAGTACATTCCGCCTGAAAAAATTCAATCAATTTTGAGTTCTAAAAAAGGTAAAGGTTACATCATTGCAGCACTATTAGGCTCTATTACACCTTTTTGTTCATGTTCAACTATTCCTTTCTTAAAAGGATTATTAAGAGCAAAAGCCGGTTTTGGCCCAATGATGGTATTTCTGTTCTCTAGCCCACTATTGAACCCAATTATTATTGGTCTGTTTATTGTGACCTTTGGCTTTAAAGTGGCAGTGTTTTACTTTGTTGTTGCTATGGTGGTATCGGTTACGGCGGGTTATGCACTAGAAAAACTCGGCTTTGAGCGTTACGTTAAGCCTGAAGCTTATGAAGCTGCCGATAGTTCAAGTTGTGCTACTAGTTGCGATGATAGCGCTAAAGTAGAAGCAAAAGCTGAAACCAGTTGCTGCACAGCGCCTACTAAAGCTAAGCCTATTGCTGCTACGACTAACTGTTGTACAGAGCCTGTAGTTGCTGCCCCAACAAGCTGCTGCGCACCAAAAGTTGAGCCAGCCTCTAGCGGATGCTGTGCAAGCCCTGCAGTAAAAGAAGATAGCCGCTGGATGCGCGTATGGCGTTCAACCTGGAAAGACTTTAAACAAGTTCTGCCTTACTTATTGATTGGTATTTTGGTTGGCTCGCTTATCTATGGCTTTATTCCAACCGATCTAATCGCTAAATATGCTGGTGAAGGCACCTGGTATGCCATCCCGATTGCAGCGGTTATTGGTATCCCACTGTATATTCGTGCAGAAGCGGTTATTCCGTTAAGCTCAGCCTTAGTGGCTAAAGGAATGGCGTTAGGTTCGGTAATGGCACTGATCATTGGTAGTGCTGGTGCGAGTTTAACGGAAGTAATTTTGCTTAAGTCTATCTTTAAGAATCAGATGATTGCCGCATTCTTAACTGTCATCTTAGGTATGGCCGTTGCTGCTGGTTACTTGTATACGTTAATTTTCTAATCGCCAAGTATAGCTAATGGCTAACTATGTTTAATTGCTAAAACAGTCTAATCGCTAATACGATGAGCCCTGTTGAAAAAACGTTCAATAAACACTGGTAGCATGCACAAATCGGCGTATAATTGCCCCGTTCAGTTTAGTAATCACTAAATTCAACGGGGCTTTTGTTTATCCAGCCTAATCCTACTTTAAATCCAGACGGAGAATAATGATGGCAAAACATCATCAATCTAACGCTATCGAGCACGAAAGTGGCCGCGGCGTAATACGAGATAACGCCTTAAAGGCAATAGTCACCAGTAGCCTATTTAGAACGCGTACTGAGAAGCCCAAAAAGGGCAAAGGGTCTTACAACCGCAAACAACACAAGGGGCAAAAGCTGAAGGGCTTTGCCCCTTTTGACTATCTAGCGTTTAGCCACTTTTAACTACTCTCGTATTATTTTGACGGATATATTCAAACCAACCACGAAACCGAGCAATAAATTCCTGCCCCCCGAAGTCATCATTTAAATCATACACAAAGTAATCTTGACCACCCGCCCTAAGAGTCAATTCATTTCTATTTCCGATATCTTTTTCCCAGGAGCAATGAGTGACAAACAAGTAGTTGTTATTAACTAAAAAGCCGATCATGTTAGGCATATGGTTGTATAAATACAGCTCCAATGACGAATTCAAATCTTTAATTGCTTTGATTTGCTCAGACTTTTCGGCGATCTGCCTAGCAATGGAATGTGCAGAATCAAATCGTTCAAAATTTTTGTTCCCAGGAATACATACCTCAGGGTCTAACATCGCCACTTCAAAAGTAAATTCTACTTTATTTGCCTGAGCTTTCTGTAGCTTATCATTTAGTAACTTTTCTAATACTTGATTCCAACCATGTCTTCCAGCTAATGCGATATATTGAATCTTGATTTTTCGGCTATTTTTAATTATGTCTCCAATCTCATCATATAACTTAGTTGAATTGATGAGGTTCAAGCTCTTTTTCTCTTGAACCACTTTGTCGTAAATCTCAAAGAGTACCCCCATTAAAATGACCGACAAAGCAAGAAACATACTTGTTAGCGTAAACTTTCCAATTGATAAAGGTAGTAATTCTGATGGAATCGAGCCTACCAATACGACTAAAAATATCATGACATAAGCTAAGGGCTTTTTCGTTTTCTCGTACCCTTCTACAACTCGTTGTAGAAATCCTTTTTGATCCATAAGTACACCAATCCTTTCAATTGACTATTCAGATTAGTACATATTCTTATGAATGCTATCGCCTAAGGTAATACAATGACCTTGCATCTATTTTGATTACCCATTATTTGTTAAATATAAACAAATTGACACTCGCGATTTCTATAAGGCTTACCGAAAAAAGACTACTTAGCGTTATAGGCAAAGCTTGCAGCCGCTAGCACCACCAGCATGATAGCTATACGGTATAAAATGCCTTTAATCGGACTTGCGTTTCTTTGTTGCGACATAAGTTCTCTCTTCGACATTGGGTTAAATCCATTAATTTGAGGAAGCCACTCCCCTTTGCTAGCCGTGGCGACTATAACAAATCAGTTAAGCGTTGCTGCAACGGCAAAGGCCACTGCGCTTTATAGGGCGCTAACTGCTCAAGTAAGCCATACAAAATATCTAGCGCCACAAAGGCATCCGCCGCCGCATATTGCAGCTGCAGCTCACTCAAAGGCTCGGCTAACGGTTTAGCCCAATTAGACAAGGTGACCTTTTTGCTCTTGGGTAGCTTTAAGGAAAGCACTGTGGCTGCCATCTGCTGGGTACCGAGCTGCTTGGGGGCACCGAGTTGGTTCATCAACCAGTTAAGATCCAGCATGCAGCCAATACTCACCTCAAAATCTCGCTTCATGGCGTTAACATCGCTCCTAAGGCCTATGCCCACTTTTAGCAGCTTGTCACCACTCAAAATTGGGGTTAGCGCGGCTGTAAACGCAGCAATATTCTCCCCCTGCATACGGAACAGGTAACAGTGTGTCGCCGTTGCAATTTGGATCAGCGAGATAGGATTAGGATTTCGCCTCCCCTTCTCAAAGGTGGCTGCGGTCTCGGTATCAAAACCAATACAAGTTTGCGCTTCAATATCGGTAACCGCGGCAGCCAAAGAATCTTGCGTCACCACCATAACTTGCCGAACTTGACCATTGAGCTCGGCCGACACATTTTGAGCCAGTTCAACATTGAACTCACTTAGTCGAGATAACTCTCTATCGTCAACACGGGTACTTAAGTCTGTGCGGAGCTGCAACCACTCGAGTTTGAGTCGATTACCCGCTGTGATAATCGAGCTAAAAAAGGCCTTTTCGGCCGCCTGCATCGCCTCGAAATAGCCATCGGCATCTCGGCCTAACTCTCGGCGAATGATGGCAGACTTGTCTGGAGAAAGACCAAATTTAAATAGGCTCATCTATATACTCTATATCTGTTGTTTCGCTAGTTTAGAGCTCACGAGCGCTTAGAAATGCCAAGCACTTGAATGCATTAAAAATCAAAGTTTACTGGGAGACCCAGAGCAGACCAAGCCCGTTACCCTTAGCCTCACTCACTTTAGCGCTAAAACGCTGCCAACCTTGGATCATCTCAAGGTATTCATCTTCATTAGGAAAGTAATCGGGATTATGTTCCAGCAGCCAAGCATTAAACCTATCCTTGACGGTCTGCTCATCTAGCTTTTTTAATAAATCCGCTAGCTCAACGAGTGTCTGGCTTCGAAAAGCAAAAGACTCATTATCGGCATCCATTTTGATTGCATCATGATTGTTAATATCGAGCCAGGTTTGAAACAAGCTACCCGCACCTTTAACTCGCTCTTCAGTATTGTTAAGGATGAAATGGTAAAGGTCGACGTTTCTATGATTCACATTAGGACCAATCATCTCCACCTCGATACTTGGCCAATCTAGAGGCAAACTAGGCTTTTTAGCCCCAGTCAAAAACCGAACAAGCTGGACCAATAGAGGTTGCGGCTTGGCCGCAGTAAACATTTGCTCTGTCGGTACTTGCCCCAACAGGTAGTCTTGCAGGGTTTGTGGCTGCTGCTTTAAAAATTGAATGTGCTCATCTGGTAATGACAACACATTTAGACATAGCGCCATGTTGGCTCCATTAACAGTTGAATTGAACAGGATAATTTTAAGATAAGTATTAATACAATGGCGAAGTAAAAACAACGCACATAATAACAATGAAAGGGAAAACAAGCCTAGACATTACAGTTGTAACTTCACAGCTTTTAGTAATAGAACTGACGCATAGACGGTTAATGGTTAGTATTTACCGCCATGGAACATACGGTCTTCTATCGAGTAATGATAAATCATGACAGAGTCTTCTTTCGATCGCGCTAAAAGCGCCTTTATTAATGCTATCTGGGCAACACTCGCCAGTGTCTCTTTAGGTTTGGCGTTTAAGATTTGGTTAGCCCAATGGGTCGAAAAAAGTGACTTAGCCCTCTATCACACTGTCGTCGATATTATTTCTATGTCGCTTATTCTTCTCAGCGGCTTTCGCGCCTCAATGGTAGTGAGTTTTTCACAGACCAAAAACGATAGAGACATCACCAATATCTTCCGCTACTCATTGATTATTATGGTGCTGTTTACCTGGGGACTAGTCCTGCCCTATATCAAGCATCAACTTGATATCGATGTTGAATATATTCAGTTAGTCGGCATTATTCTGGGAATGGGATTTAAAGTTTACTTTACTAACCAGATTGGAATGTATCGCCTATACGACATCGCCAACAAGACTATCTGGATTGAGCCGTTAGTGCAGATATTGCTGTTCCTTGTTTGCTACTACCTACTCGCACAGACCCCTACCGCCTCACTCTTTTTCAGCTTAATGTTGTCGAACTTGGCTGCAGCCGCCTATATGTTTATCAAGCGCAGGAAACTGATTGCCACCACACCTTTAGCCCCAGTTCAACTCAACCCTGATATGAAAAACTTTGTCAAAAAGAGCGTGATGTCATCGCTTGAAGTCGGAGCCAGTATCTTGATGGTTTACATCACTGTGCTACTGACAATTGGCTATTTCACTATCGATGAGCTCGGAGACTTCCAAGTCGTGGTTCGGCCGATGATTGCCTACTTAACCATGTTGTTTGTTTTCCCGGTATATCGCTATATTTTACCTGAACTGGCTCAATGTATTCGCAATAAAGACCATCAACAGATAGCACTAATCCGCCGTTGGTTTATCAAACTTACCTTGGCAATCAGCTCGGTATTACTCGCCGTTTTATTCATGTTTCGCCATGAGCTAGTCGATTTAGTCTTCCCTGAAACCTACGCAAAGGCCGCGCCTATCTTGCTGCACTTTGGCCTATTCTTTGGTTTTATGATGCTCAATGCGTATCAAATCGCCTATATCAAATCCCATGGACTTTTCTTGCAAAGCTTGCTGATCCGTCTACTTGGTGTGGTGACACTGCTTATCATGTTCTACCTACTCAGGCTGTATACCGATAATGTCGTCGCGGTGATCTTAGCCTTAGGTAGCGGTTACTTCAGCATGTTTATTGCTTCAAGCATTATCGAACGACGCTTACTCAGGCAGCACAAACTCAATGAAGTCGATTCAGAGTTGAATCCTTGAGTCGCCACTTCACTATGTCATGAGCCGCTCAACCATGACCCCTTTCAACCATGAATGAGTGGCTAACAAAAAAGAGCCGTAACTCAGAGGATGTTACGGCTTTGAAGGCTTAACTCAATCCACGGGAAACTCCCATGCTGCATAGATTGAGATTAAGCTGGGTGCTTACTCTTCTGCAGCGATTAGCTCCATCTCATTGCTTGCCTGTGCACCGTGGACTTGAATAGCCACTTTATAAAGTGCTACCGCCCCTGCTGCGGCTTTAGAGTCTAAATCTAAATCAATGGCATCGAAAGTGTATTGGCCCTTAGTGGCTGTTTCAGTCAATATGCCAGCACATTCGATATCAGAGCCGGTATCGCATTTGTAACCTTGGGTCACATGCCAACGCTTCCAAGCCTTTGGCTTAGTCGAAGGCGATGCCGGATCAGGATAGCCAAAATAGAAAATATCATAGTCCGTTGCCTTGCTAATGGCTTTATTGTCAGCATCCTTAAGACTAAAAGTTAACGCGCCCGTAGCGGCATCAACGCTATCTAAGCTCATAACGATACTGGTTGCCTCATCGATGTCGATAGCATCTTCAACAGGTGGCGGCACCACTACTGGCGGCTCAGTTACGTCATTGTCACTATCATTATCGCTTCCACAACCAAGCAGGAGTATGGAGCTGGCCAGTAAGGCGCTCAGTAATTTGACCTTCATAGCTTACTCCTTAGTTAAAATGGCCTGTATGACAAGTTGTACACTCCATGTCTGTCTTCACGCTGGCAGCAGGGCCCATGGTTTCAGATACGCCATGGCAAGACTGACAAGCTTGCGCTTCTTCCGAAGGCTTAGCTTCTGGTAGGAGAGAAATATCCTCACCGCCATGCGCTCGGTTAAGTAGCTCAACGATGTGATAAGCCATACTGGCCGATAGACGTTTACAGCGCTCGCCCTTTTCCTTAAATACCTTACCCGAGGCCGCAGACCAGTTACTGATGGACGAGTGACAAAGTGGGCTATTAGCGATAGAAGTACTGCCAACCTCTAAGCTCTTCTCTGCCGTTGAGCCTATGCCCGCAACAAAGTCATCAGATGAAAGCGGTAAATCCTCAGTTTCGTAATAACGGAATGATGCGCCAATCACCGCACTATTTTGCTCATTAATGTCATCTAAGATATTGATCAACATACCCGCCGCGTTGAGGTTACCGCAGATGGTGCCTTGACCAACAATACCCGCCCAACCATAGCCTGCAAGCGCTGTTGGTATAGTGGCAAACTTATCTTTATCGACACTGTCTGATTGCGCTAGCATAGTCACAATCGAGTGAAATACTTGATGCATACAGCCGCCGCCAGTTTCATAGGCGAGCTTAGCTGTGGCCATTGCATCGAGAGGTACATACTTCAGCTTTTCATTCAGCGCTAGCTGATAGTTACCATCTGCATCTGTAGCTGCAAAGGCCGAGGTTCCCACCAAAGCAGCACCCGCTGCAGCAGTGCTTAATCCGATAATCTTAGTTAACGCCTGACGTCTATCAATACTCATAATAATCACCCTGTACCCATCATTATTTTATTTGTCGCATAAGCCTTGAGGCTTATTACGGTTGGTAAACGAGTTCAATTTGGATAACGACTCGATGGGTTAACTGTAAGAACTGGGAGAAATAAAAGTGTGATTTAAAGCAGATGAAGCGGGTGTATAAAAATGCCGACAATCACAGCGAGCTTAAACCAAGCTTATGGCCAATACGCCCGAGAAACCCGACATTTTAATGATCAACATCACATTATTACTGGGCATTTGCGCTAATATTTATGTTTCAGTAGGTTAATTAATTGTATGAATTAGTGTGATCAACATCTCGTTTAGCCACACTGACTCCTGCATAGCACTCAAATTTGCCACGACAGCAGAACTTAAGCATCAGGATCACAGACTTCATTAGTTTAAGTTCATAGACTCATTGAATAGATTGTGCAAATGAGGCGGCGAAGATGCAACTGGGGCATTGCAGATTTGATATTGATAAACAGGAACTGGTCAATACCTTGACCGGTGATGTTTGGCATCTTCCTAGGGCCGAATTCCAAGTCTTATGCCTACTGATTGATTATCAAGGCAAAGTTGTGGCTAAGCCATTATTGAAAAAAGGCGATGGCGAGCAAGCACCACTGAGTGACTCCTCTGTGACTCGCGCAGTATTTACACTGAGATCATTTCTCGGTCCACAATATGAATCGCTTATAGAAACAGTAAAAGGCCAAGGCTACCTACTCCGACATCACCGTTGCCGCAAAGATAAAGACCTAGGCTCAAGTAGAAACAGAGCCACTGTAAAATTATTGGCTGGAGTAATACTGACAGTACTCGTCATCTTCAGTTGTGGCTGGATAGCTTATGATTCCACTCGCCTATCAGCACCTCTCCCAACCCCCTTGCAAACCAACAAGGTTAAGACTATCTCAGGGAATACAGTCAAGGTTATTCTCTATTCTCACTCTAAAACTAACAATGGCTTATTGACTGAGATCGGCCAGACCATGCTACAGAGCTTTAGTCAGTGCAAGCTCACCAGTTGGAAGAATGTCTATTTATCTTTGTCTCACGACAAACAGGTACTCAATGTCACGCTTCGTGGTGAGCAATTTGGCCAGTCAATTATTCGCAACTTAAAAATTAGCGACCTACGTCAACCTAAACAGTTTATTAATCAGCAATGGCTACAGGGTGTCGATATCTGTGACTAGCAAAATGCACTGAGTCACAAAGTTAGATTAATAACAGAGTAAACAAGGAACCGATAATGAGCCGAACATGGCGCTGGACGATTAACATCATAATGCTATTCACTTTGCTGGTTTGTGTTGGAGTTATATATAAACTTACCGCAAAACAGCCAAGCTTTATGCTTAGCTGCAGTTCCGAGCTATTTAATCGACAGCAAGCCTCTCAAGACAGTAAGCACTATCTGTTGGTCGACCTATTTTCTAAAGAGGGCCAGGCGCAGATAAACTATCGCTACTTCGACTTAGAAGGTAACTCAGCTGGTTCAGTGACCATGCAGGGGCAGGTCAATAGTGTCGATCTTGATAACATGCTCTATGACATTTCAGTCAAAACTAAGCAAGAATATCCTCATTCAGACCTCAATCAAGCGCCGGAGCATTATAAATATCTGTCTTATGTCAGTAGCTTAAATCTGAATAAAAAAGGCATGCATAACTTGAGCGTTCAAGTATTAGAGCGAGATGACAATAAAGATTTTGCCGTGGTTTTGTTTCAACCTAGCAATACGGTTTGTGGTTGCCGCCTAGTTAACTAAATCAAAGCAATATCAAAGTAATATCAAAGTTCGGCCCCACCTTGATACAGAGATAAGCCCAAGCATCTTATAAAAAAAAGATTCATTTTTTGATCTGATGAAATTTCGGCTGCGTAGTGATTGTCGAAACCAAACATCAAGGAATACGGAAATGAAACTTTCAACACCCTTCTGCCGTTCAATCTCCATTGTTACCCTGTCTGTTTTGGGTTTAGCAGCGTGTAGTAGTGACGATGACGATAACACCATCACTATCCCCCCTCTGGTTGAAATCTCTGAATCAGAAATTAGGGTAATACACGCGGGGAGTGATGCGCCTCTTGTTGATGTCCTCGCCAATGGCAGTAGTTTTGTCGATGATGTGAATTATGCAATGTCGAGTGGATTAACCACTGTACCGAGCGGCAACTACGCAGTTGCTGTTGATGCCCAGCTACCAGATGGCACCACGACCACAGTGCTGACTGCTGACTTAGACGCTGAAGCAGATTTCGAATACACAGCGGTGGCTCTAGGTAACGTGGCTGACGACTCGCTAATGCTAAAACTTATCGCCAACCCAGAGCAAGACATTGCAGCCAATTACGCACGCGTACAGGTATTACATGCTAGCCCAGCCGTTGGATTAGTTGATATCTATGTGACAGAGCCAGGCGCAGATATCAGCATGATGGAGCCTACATTGTCAGCCAATTACATGGATGCCAGCCCTCAGCTTGAGATCCCCGCTGCAGATTACCAAATTCGCATTACCGCCGCCGGTGACAAAACTGCGGTATATGACTCAGGAACCGTACCGTTAGCTGACGAAGAAGATTACTTTATCTCGGCTATCCCCAATACAGGCTCAGGCATGTCTCCAGTCGCCTTACTCGTTGCTCTACCAGAGGGACAGTTACTACTTAATGATACATCTAGCGGAAGCGATATTCGAGTCGTGCATGCTGTAGCCGATGCGCCAGCCGTGGATGTATTTTTAGATGGCAGCACAACAGCCGCAGTAACCAATCTGATGTTTAAAGGGATTGCAGGTTACATCAATATTCCAGAAGGCGAGCACACTGCAACCGTTGCAGCCAGTGCCGACAACAATATAGTTGTCATCGACAAAGCTCCGTTCGAGTTAGAGCTTGGTGATAGCTACTCTATTTTAGCTGTTGGCTCTTTAGCTGATAACGACATTGAGCCTTGGGTTATTATGGAAAATACCCGCAAAGTAGCAACCGAGGCCAAGCTAACAGTCTCTCACGCGGCATATTCTGCACCAAATGTAGATGTATATTTAACAGCAACCGATGATATTGCCAACGCAACACCAGCGTTAACAGATGTTCCCTTTAAAGCTTCTTCTGGTAGCTTAAGTGTTCCAGCTGATGATTACATTGTAAGTGTAACTGTGACCGGCACTAAAACCGTTGCAATTGGCCCACTACCAATCAGTTTAGAAAATGGTGGAATTTACGGTGTAGCCGCTGTAGACAGTACTACCAGCGGCGCTTTTGATGTGATTTTATTAGATGACTTTGTCGCTATGAAATAAATCCACTAGCCTTCCTAACTAGTATTGCGACCGAAACCTTGTTTCGGTCGCATTTTTGTTTGTTGTTTGGTTTCAAAGCAGCATATACAGCGAACAACAATCTGGCGAGGCAATGCCCGCCCCCTGCCAAGGCAAGACTTTGTCCAATATTAAGCAAGCAACAACCACAAAATAGACATATTGAATAAGTTCCCGTAAAAGCGGTTTTTCAAACAAAATTTGATTGATATTGTGAAGCTTGGCAAAATTTAAAATGAAATCTTCAGCTTCCGCTTAAAATCACCATATTGGTCACACTCTAGGGCATGTATTAGCCGGAAAATTCAGTCATAATTAAGCATCTGGTTTTATTCTTAACAACATTATAATTTGCTGTAACGGATGAATAATATTTGTATTATTCGTTATCGCTCGACTACTTATACAGACGTCACCTAGAGGACACTAGTTTGATTAAACATATTGCTTTAGCGTTAACACTTGCCGTTGCTCCATTGAGCAGCTTTGCCGCACAATTTGTTGAAGGTAAGCACTTCACTGTTGTTTCAGATAAAGCACCAAGCAGTGAGCCAAAACTAACTGAATTCTACTCGTTCTACTGTGGTAACTGCTTCAACATGGAAAAAATGTACCTAGCTGACATCAAAGCGAACCTAAACAAAAAGGTCACTTTTGATAGCAAGCACGTAGATTTTGCTAACACTGAAATCAATACTGAAGTGATGCGCTCTCTAGCTGTTATCCAAACTCTAGATAATCAAAAGCCACTCACTGACGCTATGTTTAAAGTGATTCAGGGCGACAATGGTGAGAAGCACGATCACAGCGCACCAGGCCACAAGCATGATGAGCCACTAAAAAGCCGTGATGATATCAAAGCTGTATTTGCTAAGTTTGGTGTAACTGCTGAGCAATATGACGCTGCAGCTGACAGCAAAGAAACTGATGCTAAGCTTGCGCTATGGCGTACACAGCAACGTGAATTTAAAGTACAAAGCGTACCTTCGTTCATCGTTAACGACAAATACCAAATCAACATGGGTTCAATCCGTACACTAGGCGAACTAATCGACCTAATGAACTACTTAGCTCTAGAGCATAAGTAACCTCAACCCATTTGAGAAACTAAAAAGGCGCTAATTAGCGCCTTTTTTTGATCTGCTGATTCTGCCTGCTAGACAGCGCCTCACATAATACTCGCTGCCAGTTATTCAGCATTTTCTGCCAGGCCTGTTCACTCAATTCTCGCTGCTCTTGATTAACCTGCAACGGCTCAGCATTTAAAACTTGGGTAATAGCCCTTTCTATCCCTTCAACAGATAACTCATTGATTAACTGATAGCCGCTACCATTTTGGTTGAGCCATTGAACTTGCTCCCCCAACCCATCAACACCCGTTAAGATCACTGGCTTACCAGCGGCAATCGCTTCTAAGCAAGCCAAGCCAAATGGCTCCCAACGAGAAGGAATAACCACCACATCGCCAGAGTCTAAAAATTGCGGCACATCTTGCACCTCACCGATTAAACGAACCTGGGGTAAAGATGCCGCGAGTTCAGACAAAGGTTGTCGCAGCTCGCCCTCTCCAGCCAAGGTCAAGCTGACCCTGTCAGCCGGTAACTTTGCCATTGCCTTTATCAACAGATCGAAGCCCTTTTGCCGACTTAATCGCCCATACGCAAGCAGCTTAAGCGGTGAAGAGCATGCTCTACGGGGCCTTTCTGGCAAGGCTCTAAACTGGCTCAACTCTTTTGCCTGACCTAGGCATACTCTTTTATCTACTCTGAGAATCTTAAGCTCATCTAGCCAGCAAACTTGTGCTTGCGACACCAACAATACTTTGTCCATCAGGCTGTAACCTAGCTTAAGCATGCTATAGAAACGTCTAGAATGCGATACGCACTGAGCCACGAACTCACGGCTATAATGATGTTCTTGGTAGAGAATAGGCGTGCCCAAATTTGCCAGTTTTAGCGCGAACAAAGCGGGAAGTTTGCGCCAACTCAATGCCGCATGGACCACTATAATATCGGCGGCGTAGCGCCTAAAGGAGGGCAAAGAGAAATGTCTATTAATTAACTTAAACTCAAACTCTTGATTCAACTTTGAGGCTGCCAGACTCTCTAGCGCCAAATTGACGCCACCAAGCTTGTTATCATCGATAAGGTGAATAACGGTTGGCTTCAAAGCGAATCCTTAGTTAGTTCCTTTAACTTCATACTCGTTAAGTTAAAGAAAAACCTACCCATTTGAAAGCATTGTTTTACCCAGAGTTCCAATCTGATTTAGCAAATCAACATAAGCCAATACTGACTCGCTATATCTTTATGCTAAGAGAGCTAAAATATAGTGCCACCCATTATAAATTAGCAAGATAATGCTACTTTCACCAATAGCCTTCAAGAATTAAAATATAGTGCCACCCATTATAAATTAGCAAGATAATGCTACTTTCACCAATAGCCTTCAAGAGGTAGAGTAAATTGTCGGCTCACATCTTTTGTTGGGTGCTAAAGGCGACAAAAAATACGAATTGGTAAAGTTTGAAGTGTAAAATGGTGGGGTTTAAACGAAGAGAATTAGCCCATAGAGTGACTCTATAAACTAAATGAACGGATGACTGGCTTGACTTAGCTTGCCTGAAGATACTCGCAGCAGTGCACGAAGTGCCGTCGTCGCTTCTCTAAGTGTTCACAATAGTGAGTTAACTCCTGCAGAGTACCTACAGGCCCATGAAACAGTTTGCCAAACTCTGAGGTGGTTTTTATCCAGTTAGCACTTGGAATATTGAGCCTACTCAGTATCTTTTCTGCATGAGCAGAAATCCCCCCTCGTTTGTCATCACGAATGATTCGACCCGTTTCATCAACAAGTGTTAAGTAATCTTGAAGCGAAAAGTTAATCCCTTTTGATTGCTGTTTTTTCTCGTTACCAATAAAGGGCAACAGTTTAGCGGGCTGCTTACCCTTTAATGCAGCTTTAACTCGTAATTGTAAGCTGGTGTAGTCTGACTTTTCTGGCGTCTTAGCCATCTTGGCGCGGATAGGGTTTAGCTCAACATAGGCCATACAGGCAAGTACTGCTGCTTCATCGAGTAACGCTTGTGACTTAAAGCGTCCTTCCCAAAAATGTCCTGTGCAGTTGTCTTCAAAATTGGCTTGCCTTGCAATCGGTTCATTTAAACACCTCATAAACCAACTGATATCACTTAGGCGTGACCGGTAAGTCGCAATGAGGTGTTTTAGTGACACAACCTTGCACTCATCAATCACATTACCTTTGGTAAATTTTTGTGTTAATTCAGTACCATTAAACAGCTTATGCCACTGCTCAACGACTTCTCTATCTGACCAAGCGTTAACTGTCTCGAGGTCAATATAAAGTACCAGATGAAGATGATTACTCATCACTGCATAGGCGGCAACGTCAATCGCAAATACCTGTGTTAATTTCAATATCTGCGCTTCAACCCAGCCACGGCGGTGGTCGTAATTCCTTCCTGTATATTTGTCATCTCCGCACAGATAAGCACGGCGAACCACACGGCTACAGCAATGGTAATAAGGCGTATCTTCCAAACTAATGAGCGTACTTCTGGCGCGGGGCATAACAACCTCCTACTTCAGCATTCACTAAATATTAGTAGGAGGACGCAAATCCTGCCATTTAAGCTGGGTGTCAGTGATTGAAGGGGGGCAAAAGATGGGTTATTTAGAATGAGCACTCCTATAGCACCAATTCAATAAATGTAATCAGCCTGCATTCGAAGGCTAACCAAATTTGTATTCAAACAGGCTTGAGGCTTGATTAGTTTCTAATAAAATCCAATAGATGCAAACAGGCAAACACGGCATGTAATACGATAAAGCCGATAAAACCTTGTGCTAGTTGAATATGGTAGCCTCGCCACATCAGCGCGTCGGTGCTCCCTTGAGTCGCAAACCAGGCGATACCTGTAAGGCCAACGCCTAAGAACAGCAACATGCCAATGCCCTCGACCACGCTAAACAGGCCGCGGCCACCAGCAATTGGGATCTTGCCTTTAAAGAGTCCTAGAATGTCACTCTTAAGCTGAGAGAGGTCAGCAATCAACCAAGGAAAATACTGACGCCATTTGCCCTTAAGGCAGGTCGTGATGAGAAAGGTAATTGATAAAAAAGCACCTATTAACCCTAGATAAACATGGCTCTGATCCCAAAAAGAGGCATGGGTGCGTAACTGGCGCCCAATCAATATCGAGCCGCTGGTAAAAATAAGATAGGCGCTGATAACAATGATAAGCACATGCTGCAAATCGATATACTTTCTCGCTAAGCGTTTAAACATAGACTGCGCCATATCTCTTCCTCTGCTTAAGCCGTGACCACCAATTGATGAATAGAGTCGATGTAAGCATCAACCTTATTCCAGTCGGTATATTCAATATTTGTATCAGCAGCTGTTGGACCTTTAGTGATCCACATAATAAAACGAATAATGTTTCTATCCATCGCGCCATAACTAGGGTAATTCAGGTTGCCACCAAACACTTCGGCAATATCAGGCACCCAAGGCGACTTTTCAAAAAAGGCGCGCATATAGGGGTTAGTCTCTGCGGTATTCTTTAATGGTTTACGCGCAACTAAGCTAACCGAGAAAAAGCTACTTGGTTTTTGCTCTAACTCTGCCTGATGCGCCTCAATAAAGTCATAAACGGCAGGGTTATGCTTACCGTGGCGGATACTCGCCCCGATAATGATTTTGTCAAACTCACCTAAGTCGACTTTATCTGCAATATTCACTGCGGTAACACAGTTACCAACCGCTTTTAGTTTATCTTCTAAATAAGCACAAATTTTGCGCGTCTGGCCATGTACGCTAGAGTAAACGATAAGAATTTTGCTCACCAGACATCCCCCTGAGGATCAAAATGAAATGAATGAAATCAATCAATAAATCATAGGGTATTTAACGAGAAGATTACATGAAACAGATCACGAGGTGCGCTGCTAGAAAGCCAATTTGCTTTACCTACCTCACAAAACAAACACAGAGACTCCCATCTTAAGGAAATCTCTGTGTTTTTTACCGTATGGCCAACGTGGTTGAATAAATAGCTATTTCGTTATAGGGACATCAAGAAATCAATAACTTGCGTACGCTCATCCGCCGTTAATGCCATAAAATCTTGCTGACTTTTTTGCGCCTCGCCACCGTGCCATAAGATAGCCTCTTCCAAGGTCGCAGCGCGGCCATCGTGCAAGAAACCCGCTTGCGGATTAACAGTTTGTGTCAGGCCAATCCCCCACAATGGACGCGTGCGCCACTCGTTACCATCAGCTAAAAAATCCGGGCGACCGTCGGCCAACTCATCACCCATATCGTGCAGCAACATATCGGTAAATGGATAGATGGTTTGACTCTTATGGCCCTCGCTCATTTGCATACCACCGATAGTACCCGACGCCTGAGTGACAAAGCTTGGCGTATGGCAACCGGTGCAGTTTAACTGCTTGAACAACCTTGCCCCCTCTCGAACATCAAGATCATCGACATTACGCCTAGCTGGGACGGCTAAGGTTTCGGCGTAAAACACCACTGAATCACTAAACTCGGCGCTAGCTTCTGGCTCTCCATCAACGCCTGCTCCGGTATCGACAAAGCCTGTGCGCGCTAAATAGGAGTCATGTAGCGCAGTGCCTGCAATACTCTCATCCGGAAATAATGGGTTAGTGATCCCCATGTCACCGCGCAGCGCCCCTAGCGACTGCACTCGCACACTAGGAGTATTCGCCTTCCAACCGAAGCGGCCTAGCGATACTGGATGAGTGTCACCCGCTTTAGCTTTAATCGCATCGAAGACATAGTTAGCTCGCCCTGATATACCGTCGTTATCGCTATCTAAAGCATCGACATTCGCTAGAATATCCGCCTCCGAGATAGCCTCTAGCAAGCCTAAACCAAACACAGGCATACCGTTTCGCCACCCCATGAGCACGTCATCTTGCAGTAAGTTAGAGGTTAGGTTAGCGCTCGCCATACTCTCTCCTGGCGCATCGTATGGATTTTCCACATTAAACAGCGGTTTTTTCAGTGTCACACTCGTGCCATCACTATAGGTGACCTGCTTAGTTTCATATGACAGATAGACATCGGCCTGACCAATAAACTGATTCTGCTGCCAATCATCGCGGGCTTGCAGCACACCACGGTGAAACAATTGCCCACCAAAATCTGCCACAGGAATAGGGGCGCAATAATCGTTAGCCGCCGTGCCCGCGATACAAGGCTCATTTGGGGCCTGGCTAATTCTTAAAAATATGCCCGCATCTGAACCTAGCTTAATTCGTGTTTTACCCGCTGGCAGAATAGGGGTTGAGTTACGGCCATCACGCTGATGGCAGGAGTTACAATCGGCATTATTAAATACCGGCCCAAGACCATCTAGCTCTGGGTGCGCGCTGTTAGGCGCCGTGGTAAAGGCGGTTTCAAAGCTTAAGTCCCCTGCAAGGTGCAGCGCTAACTCATCATCACTTAAATTGGGTGCTGGCGTTGAAAAGCCATGACCAGACTCTGACGCATCGAAGGTAGTGGTATCGCCGCCCGTGGCCTTAATGTCAGTATAAGCAGGGTAAATTTTCTGTTCTGGTTTTGGCGTTTCATCATCACCTGAGCCACCACAAGCACTTAAGCTTACGACGCCTAACAAGACTAAGCCGCTAAGTAATCTTGCTGTAAATTCTGGGCTATTTTCTCTATTTAGTTCAATTGTCATCTGCAGTTCCACACACAGTATTTTAAAATGGCTTACTTCCCCAAGCGTGAATTTACCCACTTAAAAACCAAGGGAATTATCCGAATAAAAAAGGAGGCCTATTGGCCTCCTTAAACTCAGACGGTTTAGATATTCCACTCTTTAAGCAGTGGTAACACATCGGATTCTAAGCTCGCTTGTAACTTAGTGAGTGCATCGACAGCCGTTTGAATACGTACTCGGCCATCAGTATCTGAAATAGCTTGGCGAAAAGGCATATTGTTATCGCCGGCTATCGCATCAATTTTACTGATGGCATCGTCAATCTCAGTCTTTACTCGCGTAGCCAGCTCAGGGTTAGCCGCAGCAACAAAATCGATAATCCCTTGTTTGTCCGCATTGCCCTCTAGCTCACCTAGGTAAACGTTGCGCACGCCTTTGATGTTGTCACTAAAGTCGGTAAGAGAGTTCCAAGAGTACTGAGACTCAACCTTAGATGTATCGGCTTTAGCCAACGACTCACCAAATGGGTCGGCAATCTTACCGTTACCTACCTCATCGACAATGCCAATCATGCCGTTAACCAACTCTTCAACCACACCCACTTCTGAGCTGTAGAAGGTATTGCCATCTGTGCCCGGATTTTTAATGAGTTCAGCGTAAGCCTTGCCTGTTTGGCCGTCGTGACTCACCTGCCACGCATCATCGAGTGTCTTGGTGTAATCGCGAAACACTTCAGCTAGCCCCATCAAATAGTCGCGCTCGTTCACTGTTAGCTCGCTAATGGTCTTAGTGTTGTCGGTAACACCGTCACCAAACAAAAGGTATTCCATGGTGTGGAACCCCTGCACATCATCGTTCCAACCTTTGATGGTTTCGGCATCAAAACCTGTGCTATTGGCCAGCACTGTGGTCAAGTCTGTGGTGTTTAGCGGCCAGCTATCAAGGTGCGGATCGATGCCGAGTGAGTCGACTGGACCAAAGATATGCGACTCTCCTTGCTCCCACGGTTGACGCGCCGCTTTCCATGCTTCTTGTGCTGCCTCTAAATTCGCTTGAGTTGGAGTTGAAACCAGTGTTTGCGTTGCTTGCAGCATCGCCTCCCCACGGACAGCTAAGTTCGAATAGCCCGCCACGATCACATCGTCAGTAAGGTTGGTCACCATCTCAGTAGCCGAAAAGCTAAAGCCTGTTTCAGGTACAACAACTGGGGTATCGTCTGAGCCTGAACCGCCACAAGCTGCTAATGTAGAAATAAGCGCGATGGCTACCACTGATTGAGTAAAATGTTTCATTGAAAACTCCATGTATTAAGTCATTAAATTAAATTGAAAACTGGTAACCAACGCCTAAGGCAAAAAAGTGGGTATCGGGGATGGATGCAACTGCCACTTGCTGTACGCCAGCTTCAGCCTTAATCACAATTTCAGGAATGGGGAAGTAGTTAACACCGGCGCTAATCCAAGTATTTTCATAGCGTTTTGTCGCTGTACCTGTTTCCACCTCTTTCAGTGGGTTTGAGTAATCGATATTGGCAAAAACAGTGATAGGCACGGATGTGAACTGGCCAAGGTCAACCCCAGCTTCAACAAAGAAAGCTTCAGATTTTGACCCCAGTTGGGCGAAGTTACCCGGCTTAAGCCCAGGTGTAGTTTTGTTAGCCTGAGTGATGGCGTCGCTGTCACTCAGCGTGCCGTAAAGATACTGCCCACGTAAGATCCACGGGCCTTCAACAAATGCAGCCGCAATAGATAAGATCTCAACTGTGCCGTCTGCACTTAGCTTATTGGTCTTATGGCGATTACCACTGGTGTTGCCGTAATAATAGGAGGCACCAATTGCCGAGCCTGTTTTAAAACTGCCATAGTCGAGACGCACCACATAGGCGAGATCGTCAGCATTCACGTGCTCAAAACGTTTCTGATGGCCTGACGCTACCCAGTCATAGGTGCGGAAGTATTCAGAGTTTAAGCCGCTAACCACTTGTGCCTGATAATGGAAGTTCTCTACTTCACCAAAAACCCCAATACCGTTCTCGTTCCAAACAGCGGGTAGCATTGCCGCTTCACTCTTATGGCGCTGCACCGTTAGATACTGGCTAGGTTTATGCAGCGTACTGCTTAGTCCAACTGGCAGGTGGATATTACCGAATTTAACTCCAAAGGACTCACTTGGACGGTAGCGGATCTGCGCTTTTTCGATCATCACTTCGCCGCCAGCTTCCACCTCGGCTTCAAACTCGCCAAACTCATCAAAACCGTCATATTCTAACGCGGAGCCAGTACCGCCATGCTCATACTCAATTTCAACTTCCATGTCCCATTGGTCATTAAACTGATAACCAAACTCGGTCACAATGCGCTCAAGATCGAAGCGACTACGGCGCTCAGGAGAGGTGTCCTGCACATTGTCGTAATACTCGTCACTGGTATAAATCACGCTGCCGTAAGACTTAAATGAAAATTTGTCCCAAGCGCTTTGCGTCGACTTGGCGTCGTTAACTGCTTGCTGGTTCTCGGCTTGCTGTAGCTCTGCTTGAGCTTGTTGCTGCTCTTGCTGCAAAAGTTGCTGCAAAGCCAGTTGTTGCAACTGAGTCTTTAACGCTGTGAGCTCAGCCTCTTGTTTGGCTATGGCATCGGCTAACGCCTCTGGGTCGGTCGCTGACATAGCATTGGCACTAAACACGCTGGCGATGGTCATCGCTAACATGTTCAACTTGGCATGCTTGGAAAAGGATTTCATAAACGGCTCTCATTTTGATTCTGTGCAGCCAATAGTTTGATATTGACCGCTCCCCCTAAATTCGCGGATAAAGTAACCTAAATGAGAATGATTTACATTAATCTTTACATTTACCTTACAAAACCTACATTAACGACTTATGCTCAACAAACAATACAAGCCTCTGATAAACGGCTGGTGCTAAGTCAGCGCGACTAAAGCGTCATAAACTTTGCGCAGTACTAATTCTCGCCATACTTGTATCATTATCAAAACTGAACTGGGTATACTGCATCATTATTAAAGCCGCTAGATTCAGCTCGCTGATTTGCAGTGCAGCACCACGATAAAACAGGGATAGTTAGATGAAGAACGACCCACAAAAACTCCTGCTATGGATGACATTTATTATGTCCTTGGTTTTTGCCGTATGGCAGGCACTGCTGAATAACTTTGTTATCGAGCGAGCGCAATTTACTGGCGCTGAGATTGGCATACTGCAGAGTTTACGTGAGGTGCCCGGCTTTCTCGCATTTACCGCCGTGTTTGTATTACTGCTTATACGTGAGCAAGCCTTTGCCCTGCTCTCACTTGCAGTCTTGTGTATCGGCGTGGCCATTACTGGTTTTTTCCCACAAGTGCTAGGGCTATATATCACTACCGTATTGATGTCTGTCGGCTTTCATTACTTTGAAACCGTCAATCAGTCACTCACGCTACAGTGGGTCGATAAAAAAGATGCCCCAGCATTTTTAGGCCGCGCTTTAGCATGGCGCAGTGCTGCAGCACTCGGTGGCTATGCCAGTATCTGGCTTATCATGAGCTGGTTAAAACTCGATTATCGATGGATGTACGCCATTATTGGCAGCCTTGGGTTACTCATGGTGTTCAGTGTGTGGCAATATTTTCCTAACTTTAGCCAAGGTGAAGTGCAACATAAGAAGTTACTGCTAAGAAAACGCTATTGGCTCTACTATATGCTGACCTTTTTCTCCGGCGCGAGACGGCAGATATTTATGGTATTTGCAGGCTTCATGATGGTGGAGAAGTTTGGCTATAGCATCACCCAGATCACCTCGCTATTCCTGATTAACTATGTCGTCAATTTGATGTTTGCCCCCGCTATCGGACGCTTTATCGGTAGAATTGGCGAGCGTAACGCACTGACAATCGAATATATTGGCTTAATTGCAGTATTTATCAGCTATGCGTTAGTGGAGCATGCCGAGTTTGCCGCTGCACTCTATGTTATTGACCACCTGCTATTTGCTATGGCCATTGCGGTTAAGACTTATTTCCAAAAAATTGCCGATCCTAAAGATATTGCCGCGACTATGTCAGTCAGCTTCACTATCAATCATATTGCCGCAGTGATTATCCCAGCCTTGCTCGGACTCTTATGGCTAAGCTCGCCTGAAATGGTATTTTATATCGGCGCAGGCTTTGCGGCTTGCTCACTACTGCTGGCAATTAATGTGCCCCGCCACCCACAGCGAGGCGATGAAGTCGCACACTTTGGCAAAGTAGTGCAAACTAGAGCCGACTCTATAAATTAGCGGATTATCAAAAAGATAGTCATAGAACGCCCTGATAACAACAAGCATAACTTGTTGATGGTGATGATAAGACCATGGTTGAGACAGTAGCAGACACAACTAAACAGACAGTCAAATCGACATTAAAAGACAGCGGTAAGACCTCGGACGTATCAGCCCGTAAGAAGGCCTTGCTGCTTGGGCGTATGTTAGGTTTAGCCAGTGAAGATGACTATCGCGCCAGTAACGCTTCCATTAGTGAGCGCGCCGCCTTTAGGGCGCAGAAGTTGGCGTGTCAGTATCAAGAAAACCTTGAAATCATCTACAAGATCGCCATCAGCCACACCCCGTCCGACGTGACCGGAGTGGACTTAGATCCCGATTGGGCGCACCAGTTTTTTAAGCTGGCCGAGCAAATTCATAATCGTAAAATGCAAGACTTGTGGGGACGGATTTTAGCTAATGAAATTACCTCACCAGGCCACTTTAGCCTGCGCACCTTAAGCACCCTCAAACAATTGACCCATAAAGAGGCGCAGATCTTAGAGAAAGCGCTCGCTATGTCGGTACTGGTCAACAATGAGACGCGCCTAAAGCTGATTATCGGCTGTAAACATGCTGGAGGCTTAGGTCAACTATTCAAGAAACCAACACCGAGCAATATTGGCTTATCGCAGTTTGGCCTGCCCTACTCTAATATTCTGACCTTAGTCGAGGCGGGGATCTTACATCGCAGCGAATTAGAGACCGGCCTGCTTAGCAATAAGACGCCGATAAGTTTCTCCTTGAGTGATTTAAAACTCAAACTCACCCCTAAAAGCGGCCAGCTATTTTTCAGCTATTACCGTTTTACTCCTATCGGCGACGAGCTAGCACAGCTTATTCCCTTCAATACCGATAAAAGCTATATCAAGGCGATGCGAGCCCTGTTTGCCCGTGACTTTAAGATTGAATAACTCATACCTGTAACAATTTGATAGACAGGTTTTATCCTTTAAAACGTCAAAAACCACCTAGAAACAGGTGGTTTTTGTCATTCAAGAGTTCTAGCGGTTGAGAAGCTAAACCACTTTTTTTAGCTTCTCTGAATCAATCACTTGTATCGCTGCGAGGTAATCTAGCAATGCACTCACCTGAGTGGCTAAGTCCCCTTTGCTGGTATCTATGGTCAGCTCTGCGGCTGTAGGGGTTTCGTAGGGCGCCGAGATCCCAGTGAAGTTCTTAATCTCTCCCGCGCGAGCCTTACTGTATAAGCCTTTAGGATCACGGGCTTCACACACTTCAATCGGCGTCGACACATGCACCTCGATAAATTGGCCTTCATCAAATAATGCACGTACGCGCTCACGCTCTTCCCGTGTTGGCGAGATAAAGGCTGACAATACAACAAGGCCGGCATCGACCATAAGCTTGGCGACCTCACCAACGCGGCGCAGGTTCTCATCGCGATCATCCGCGCTAAAGCCAAGATCTTTGCACAGGCCGTGGCGCACGTTATCGCCATCGAGTAGGTAAGTGTGAAAGCCCGCGTCGAATAATGCACGCTCTAATGCGCCTGCGAGGGTGGATTTCCCTGAGCCTGACAGCCCAGTAAACCATAACAAGATTGGGTTTTGACCTTTCTGGTCTGCCCGAGACTGTTTATCAATACTATGCTGGTGCCAAACGATATCAGACATAAAAAACTCCAAAAATATAATCTATACAATAGCCAACTAGATGCGCTCACACCATCCAAGCATTTGTCTATTTAGCTAATCCCTAGATGGAGAAAAACTAAAATGGAAAAAACACGGGTACTAATAACAACACGATTGCCGAGTACAGCAGTGACAACGGCAGTCCAACACGTACAAAATCACTGAATCGATAATTGCCTGCGTTATAGACCATTAAGTTGGTCTGATAACCATAGGGCGAAATAAAGCTAGCACTGGCACCAAATACCACAGCCAAAATAAACGGCCGAGTATCGACGCCGTAATTCAAGGCGATAGCATAGGCGACCGGAAAAGCCAGCGCCGCTGCGGCATTGTTAGTAATGAGCTCTGTTAGGATCAGTGTCATAAAATACACCGCCACAAACGCTGCAAATACCCCGTAGCCATTAATCGCGCCTAATATAAATGTGGCAATATCATCGGCAAGTCCGGTCGATAACATCAGGTTTGCCAGACTTAGCGCGCTACCGACTATCACCACCAGCTCAAAAGGAAATCGCCTTTTAAGCTCTGATAAACTCACCGCTCCTATGGCGATATAGCTCATCAGCAGCAAAATAAGTCCCTTAACTAAAGGTAAGACACCGATGAGGCTGGCAAAAATCGTCACTAAAAAGCCAGCTAACACCCATTTGCTGCGGCGAGGGTCGAGTCTTACACTCAAATCTAAGCCACTCACGGCGGCAAATTCTGATGCCAACTTAGTATTACTGCTAAAGCTATCTCCAGGGGTAATTAGCAACACATCCCCCGCTTGAAGCTCGATGTCTCCCAACCCGCCTTTTAGCGGATGATGACCTCGGCGAATAGCCAATACTGCGCCGTCAAACTTCTCTCTAAAGGTCGAATCTTTTAATGAGCGTCCAACCAGACTAGAACTAGGTGCAAGCACCGCTTCAACTAAGTTCTGCCCCTTTGCCTGCTGCTTACCAAACCACTCGAGCCCGTCAAACTGATGCAGTAATTCAACCGACTCTACCGCGCCACTAAAGCGCAAAACATCTTCGCTTTGCAGCACTAAGTGTGGTGGCACCGGACAGATGCGAATACCGCTGCGCTCAAGTTCAACCAAGTAAAGCTTTTTAAGCGCACGTAAGCGATTATCTTGCACGCTCTTGCCTATCAGCTTGGACTCTTTCGCCACTCTAGCTTCGAGCAAGTAGGGCAAGGATTCTTCTAAACTCTCATCACGTCTATCGGGTAGCAAGTTGGCCAATAGCACCAATAAACCCACGCCAGCAGTGACAATCACTATGCCTATCATAGAGAACTCAAAAAAGCCTAGTGGCACTAAGCCCGCGTTCTCCACAAAGGAGTTGACGATCAAGTTTGTCGAAGTGCCAATCAGGGTTAAGGTGCCCCCTAAAATCGCCGCATAAGACAGTGGTAGTAGCAACTTAGCTGGTGCATGCGCTTGATTGCGACGCACTACAGCAATCAGCGAAGCGACTACGGCGGTGTTATTGGTAAAAGATGACAGCAAGGCGGTGGAAAACCCCAGCTTTGCCATGGTCGATGCCAATGAGCCTCGCCCCACCACTTGACTCAATTTGCCTAGCAGTGATGTTTTCTCTAGCGCTGCCGTCGACATGATAAGCAGCACTAAGGTGACTAAGCTGGCATTAGTAAAACTCGAAAGCGCAGTTTCAAGCTCCACCATGCCCAGCAGGTAGGTGGTTAACGATGCAATAAAAAATAGCGCAGCGGGTGTCCATAGTCCCGCCATTAAGGCGGCGACTAAGGCAAGTAATATGCACGATAACACCCACAACTCAGGCATAGTTAGCCCTCAACCTTACTGATATCGATAGCATTCCAGTGAGGGTACTGCTTACGAATTAGCGCATTAAGCTCAAGCTCAAAATCACTGTATTGTTGCGCTGCTTTCTGCTCTTTGCTGCTCGAAACGGCCATCACAGCGGCAACCGTGGCGTTAGACAGGCGATCGATTAAGATCATGCCGCCAGTATCACGCACTAAGGTGTAAGGATCGATAGCGATAGACTCATTAAGCTCAAGGGTAACGCGCGCCATATCGTTAAGGCCAATATCGCTGCTTTTGTTACGCTCTAAAGTATTAACGTCGACCACATATTCAATTTTTACTACGCTTGCTTGCAGCTTTTTGCCTGCCACTTTTAGATCATATAACTGGCCAACTTGTAGTGGTTTTTCATCCATCCACGCAATATCGGCGCTAATGTGGTTAGCCAATGCAGGCGCATCTTGCACCTGCGATAGTAGATCGCCTCTTGAAATATCAATCTCATCTTCAAGGGTTAAGGTCACCGCTTGGCCGGCAATCGCTTGCGGCAGATCACCATCGAAGGTCACGATGCGTGCAACCTTGCTGCGCTTACCCGATGGTAGTGCCACCAGCTCGTCACCGACGTTAATCACACCCGATGAAAGCGTGCCCGAGAAACCACGAAAATCCAAGTCTGGACGCTGTACATATTGCACAGGGAAACGCACTGGCAGACTGTTAAGTTCACGGCGGGTATCAATCGTTTCAAGTAGCTCTAATAGCGTACCGCCGCTATACCAAGGAGTTTGGCTGCTGTTATCAACCACGTTGTCACCCTTAAGTGCTGACAGCGGTACATAGCGAATATCAATATCGCCTAACTGCTCGGCAAACTGGGCAAATTCAGCGCGAATGTTGTTAAACACTTCTTCGTCAAAGCCAAGTAAATCCATCTTGTTAACGGCAACAACAAAGTGGCGAATACCAAGTTGTGAGGCAATAAACGCATGACGACGTGTTTGAGTTTGTACCCCATAACGAGCATCAACCAAGAGCACAGCTAAGTCACAAGTTGAAGCACCGGTTGCCATGTTACGAGTGTATTGCTCGTGGCCCGGCGTGTCGGCAATAATGAACTTACGCTTGTCACTTGAGAAGTAACGGTAAGCAACATCAATGGTAATGCCTTGCTCGCGCTCCGCTTGCAGACCATCCACCAATAGGGCTAAATCGACTTCTTCACCTGTTGTACCTAGCTTGGCACTGTCACTCTTTAGGCTAGCTAACTGGTCTTCATAAATTTGGGCGCTGTCATGTAGCAGACGGCCAATTAGGGTACTCTTGCCATCATCGACACTGCCACAGGTTAAGAAGCGTAATAGCCCTTTATGCTGCTGTTGTGACAGGTATTCTTTCACACCTAAATCTTCAAGTTCTGCCGCTAATCGGGCGTTATTGTTTACTGCTTGGTTCATAATGATCCCTTAGAATTCTTTAGCCACATCCCTTACGGGATATTAGAAATATCCCTGACGCTTTTTAAGCTCCATAGAGGCACTTTGATCAGCATCGATAAGACGTCCTTGACGCTCGCTTGAACGGGTCAACAACATCTCTTCAATAATCTTTTCTAGTGTGTCAGCCTCTGAATGCATAGCACCCGTTAGCGGGTAGCAGCCTAAGGTTCTAAAACGCACTAATTCTTGCTTTGGTTGCTCACCTTCAGCCAATGGCATTCTGTCATCGTCTACCATAATCATCATGCCATCGCGCTCAACAACTGGGCGTTCTTGGGCAAAATACAGCGGCACTAACTTAATATCTTCTTGATAGATATATTGCCAAATATCAAGCTCAGTCCAGTTTGAAAGCGGGAATACACGAATACTTTCGCCTTTATTCACTGCACCGTTATAAGTACGCCATAGTTCTGGGCGTTGATTCTTTGGATCCCAAGTGTGGTGCTTATCGCGGAACGAATAGACTCGCTCTTTAGCGCGAGATTTTTCTTCATCGCGGCGTGCACCACCAAAAGCGGCGTCAAAGCCGTATTTATTCAGTGCTTGCTTTAATCCTTGGGTTTTCATTATGTCGGTGTGCTTTGCACTACCGTGCTCAAACGGGTTAATCCCTAGCTCTAAACCTTCTGGATTTTTGTGTACTAAGAGCTCAAAGCCAAACTCTTTTGCCTGCTCATCGCGAAACGCGATCATCTCTTTAAATTTCCAATCTGTATCGACGTGCAACAGTGGGAAAGGGATTTTTCCTGGGTAAAATGCTTTGCGAGCAAGATGAAGCATCACAGAAGAGTCCTTACCGATGGAATACATCATCACAGGATTATCAAATTCAGCCGCCACTTCGCGAATAATTTGAATGCTCTCAGCTTCCAGTTGTTGCAAATGGCTTAACTCTTTTGCGCCCATGCTAGTTCTCCGTGTTCTTCAATCAATTATTTATTTAAGTTGTGCGGCTAAGTCAGAATTATTCATCTGGTTTGCCTGTGGCGTAAACCAATTTAGACTATCGGCTAACTCAACCACCTCGCCTATTACCATCAAGGCAGGCATTACAAGCTCTGGATGGCTGGCTAGCTCATCAATATTATCTAGGCTACCAATAAACACCCGCTGCTCACTCGTGGTTGCTTTCGACACGATAGCTACTGGCGTTGCGGCTTTTCTGCCTGCGCCAAGCAAACCTTGCTTGATTAGCCCTGCGTTTAAAATTCCCATATAGATCACTAAGGTATTGTTAGGGTTGGCGTAACTCTGCCAATCCATAGGGCGGCTTTCTAGCTTGCAATGGCCGGTAATAAAACTCACGCCTTGTGCATAATCCCTATGGGTTAGCGGGATCCCCGCATATGCTGCCGTGCCACTGGCTGCGGTAATACCTGGAACCACCTCGAAATCAACACCCGCATCGACTATGGTTTCTAACTCCTCACCGCCGCGACCAAAAATAAACGGGTCGCCACCTTTTAAGCGCACCACATTTTTGCGTGTGTAAGCCTTAGTCACCAGTAGCTGGTTAATCTCGCTTTGCGCTGCGCTGTGAAGGCCAGCTCGTTTACCAACAGCGATTTTCTCAGCATGTTTGGGGATGAGTGCAAGGATGTCTTCACTGACGAGTGCATCATAAAGTACCGCATCAGCATTTTGCAGCACGCGATAGGCTTTTACCGTCAGCAGATCCACATCACCAGGACCGGCTCCCACTAGCCATACTTTTCCTCCAGCGGCTTGACCCGGTAAAGTTACAATCTCCATCCTGCTACCTCACTGTGATTTCTTGTATTGAAATATAGCCGCCTCCTTATTCCATAATAAATAGATATTTATTAGTTGTTATAACTTTTTGTTATTTAAGAGTAGCTCGGCTAGAGGTGAAAACTGATATAGCTCATGTAACACACTGTATATAAACGGTTAAATCCACGCCTAAAATTAATGTGTTTTCAAACCTGGATACGAGAGTGACTTTTAGCACTAACTTATTGCATTTAGATCTAATGTGGTCGGCGTTTTAATTAAGAAACATGAGCTTAGTTCAAGTTAATTCACAGCAAAACAGATAGAGGGTCGGTTACTGATTTGCTGAATAACTGTTAATAGCTAAGCCAGATAGGTAGAATCTTCCACATAACAAGACAAAACTGCTTAAAAAATTCAGGGAATGTGATGAACAAATTAGCTGCGCTACTGTTAGCCATTGGCTTGTGCTGTTCTTTTAGCCTTTATGCTCAAAGTGAGACCCAAACGAACAAGGGTGAAGAAAGCGAAACTAAAGCAAGTGATTCCGATATTGAAGTGAAACCCACAAAAGAGGTGTCTCTTGTTGATAAACGGATCATGGAAGAGAGTGCCACAGACGATCTGCCTTATGTCATCACGCCCCATAAGGTTAACTATATTCTACCCGTCACCTACAGCAAGTCGCCCAATATGGCGCCTTTTGAAGACGACGCTGAAGAGCACCCTTTTACCTTAGATAACATGGAAGCCAAGTTTCAGATAAGCTTTAAGTTTCCGCTTTGGCATAACGTTTTTGGTGATAACGGTCACCTGTTTGCAGCCTACACCAACCAATCTTATTGGCAGGTTTACAATAAGGAGATCTCTTCCCCTTTCAGGGAAACCAATCATGAACCCGAGATTTTCATGCTATTTACCAACGACTGGCAGCTTGGGCCACTTAAGAACTCATTTTGGGGATTAGGTGCCGTGCACCAATCTAACGGCCAATCAGGTTCAAAATCCCGTAGCTGGAATCGACTGTACGGCATGATGGTGTTTGATAACGGCCCCTTTGCCCTTGAAGCTAAAGCCTGGTGGCGCATTCCTGAGGATGAAAAGGAAACTCCAAGCTCACCACAAGGTGATGACAACCCAGATATCACCGACTATATGGGTAACCTTGAACTCACAGGCGTGTACGGTATTGACGATCACAGGTTCACCCTAATGGTACGTAACTATATTCAAAAACCAAATTATGGTGCGCTTGAGTTCACCTGGAGCTACCCTATTTTGGGTAACTTAAGGCTTTATACTCAATATTTTAATGGCTACGGTGAAAGTTTAATCGACTACAATGTACATAACCAACGCATAGGTATTGGGGTTTCGATTAACGACATCTTATAGTCGACAGCTTTTAATCGACAAGCTTTTAATCGAATAGATTAGCTCAATATCAAAAGCGTCTTTAGCAGGCTCAAAGTAAACACTTTAAGCCTGCCTTAACAAGGATGGTGATGACTTTGAGCTATAAAAGCATATTCGGCGCTTTTACCCTATTTATCTGCATGAGTGCTGCCCTGCTCAGCTACCTGTCCTTCTTTCCCAATCGAGTCAAAACTAATCTCAACCACTGGCAATACCAGCAAGATCTGCACACGTTTGTCGAAGCGACCCGGCAACACTCAGCTTTTGCCGCCATTGACCCCCAGCGCCTAATCAATATTACCGCAAGCGTAAACAGACTACTGCAAGGGTCCCGCGGCTTTCATCCATCAGAGCAGTTACAACAGCAACTACAGCAACTATTGGGTCAGCTCGATGATCCCAGTGCTCTTGCCCTGTCCCATAATTACACTGAGCTCGAAAGACTTCCTATCGAGCCAATATTTGATGGTCAATATTGGCAAGCCGTCACCCAACAAGACAGGCTAATGGAGCCTGATTACCCCTACCTTTCACACATAGATGGCATCCCTATTAGCCGCTGGGTACAGGCAAGTCAGCACTATTTACCAGCCCCGCTAAAACAATCTCGCGTTGCGCAGGCTAGCTGGCTTATGCGAATAGGCCAGCTTAGAGCTGATATAGGTCTTAAGGCCAGTAATAAGTCTGTATTGACCCTCACAGATGGTGAAACCAGTGTGCAGCGGCCGCTGACCTTAGTACTGCACAGCAAGCTTCAAGCGAGAGAAGCCGTGAAGCAAGATGAGCTAAGCGTTAGCCAAGATAAGCCCAAGCTAAGCCAAAGTCAGATTGTTCGGTTAGCCTCACAGGTCGATGCAAATACCTTGTTAATGCTTAACCAACAACTTAGCTCACAACAAGTAAACGACCATAACGGCTCAGCGGATCTGCCACTCATTATCGACATACGTGCGGTTAAGCAGCCGCAAAAGCAGCTAACAGACTGGCTAAATACGCACTTTAGTCATGCTCTGGTGGAAATTGATGCCGATAGCGATAGCCGTAGTAATGGTAGTGACGGCAGTGCTGATAGCAATCAAGCTAACACTAACGATAACCCCCCTAAGCAAGAAACTCTGGCAGTGCTGCAATACAAACGTTTTGCCACTGCCAGAGCCGACCGTATCGCAAGCCAATACATTCCCATGGAACAGTTAAGCTTTTTTGAACAAATCGAACTTAACCGTCGCGGCTTTGATAACGCTTTAAATCAAAACTCCCCCTTCAGTGATTACCTTATCCGTAAACGCCCCAAACTCGCACAAGCACCACAGACAAGCAGTCAACTACAGGCTTTTCTGCGGATAGATGCTAGCTGCGAGCAAGAGTGTGAATGGATAGCGCTGGCATCAAAGCATTGGCCTAGAGTCGCCCTAATCGGCGAAACAAGCCGTGGCAGCCTTAGCCCGCTTCATCAGTTCACCTTGCCAAACAGTGGTATTCAAATTCAATTTAGCTCAGGGCTAGTCTACAATTCTGATGGTCAGTTAATCTCAGGTGTCGGGATCTCCCCCGCTATACAGCTAGAGCCGCAGGCCTTCAGAAACGATAATATTGGCGAACTTATTAGTGAAAAATCATTAGCTAAAACGTCCACAGCCAATATGACCTCTTTAGCCACGATACCTTGAGCGAACAGGGTTTGAGCCCGTCAACAAGACAGATTTGAATATCTTTTTCCATGATTCTAAATGAATTAATTCCATCAATCGGCTAACTAAGGTATAAGAGCCCAATGAAAACCCCAAAACGACTCCAACCTCTGGTTGATGAAGGACTGATTGACGAAGTAATTCGTCCGTTAATGAGCGGCAAAGAAGCCGATGTCTACATTGTTAGATGTGGCGACGATGTTCGCTGCGCCAAAATTTATAAAGAAGCCGATAAGCGTAGCTTTAAGAAGGCCGTGGAATATAGAGAAGGCCGTAAGGGTCGTAACTCTCGCCGCACCCGCGCCATGGAGAAAGGCTCCAACTACGGTCGTCAAGAACAAGAGCAGGCTTGGCAGAATGCCGAAGTTGATGCGCTGTTTCGCCTAGCTAATGCTGGCGTGCGCGTACCAACGCCTTACGGTTGTTTCGACGGCGTGTTATTGATGGAATTGATCACCGATGAAGCCGGTTACGTTGCGCCACGACTAAACGATGTGAGCCTGACAGCCGAAATGGCCATAGCTCACCATGCTTTGGTGATGAAAGATGTACAGCGTATGCTCTGTGCAGGCCTAATTCACGGCGATTTGTCTGAGTTTAACGTATTGCTTGATCATACTGGCCCTGTGATTATTGATCTGCCCCAAGCCGTTGATGCTGCAGCAAACAATAACGCTAAACGTATGCTACTGCGTGACGTGAATAATATGACCCAGTATTACGGTCAATTTGCGCCAGAACTGCTTGGCAGCAAATACGCTCAAGAGATGTGGCTCAAATTTGAGTCTGGTGATTTATCGCCTGACGCAGAGCTCACTGGTCAATTTGTTGAAACTGAACACAGTGCAGACATTGAATCGGTATTAGCTGAGATCCAAGCTGCATTTGAAGAAGAGCAAGATCGTAAAGCGCGCATTCAAGCTGAAACAGAAGATGAGTTTTAATAGCAATCTAGTTATCTGATACCAATCACTGATTTTGATTTAAAGAAGCCCTGCAATGTCATCATTGCAGGGCTTTTTACTACCTTGGTGTTGTTCGTAAAGCGAAGTGCTTCGTGGTGAGATTCGAGCTTTAAAAGAGTGATGTCTTTGCTAAATTTTTCTAATTTTTTTAATTTTTTTAATTTTTTTAAGTTAACAATTGCACACCCAAGCCTATAGAACTAATGACTATGCCGCCCAAGGTTAAATACACTTGTGTTTCGGCATTGACGAGTATAGGTGATTGAATTTCTGTGAAAGCTGATTTGAAAGGCATAAAGAACAACTTAGGGATTAAACCCGCACTAAATAAAGTTATTGCTACGCCTGTAGAAATCGCCAAATTACTTATGCTGCTTTGACTATTGAAAAAGTCGTACCAACCAGCCCCTAGAAACCAAAAACTCGCCACCCAACAGCAAGTGACAGCTAATTTATCCTTAAATTGTAAATTACCCACTTAACTCTCCTTGTTATAACTAGGTCATTTGAAAAGAATCACTATACAATTTAGCGTAATCAAAGTTATGGCAATCAAATGATATGACTTATCGAACCGTTTGAAACTGTTTAAAGCTGGATCATCCTGTTGCGATAAAAAGCCTCTTTTGAGCGACTCCTCAAGGTTTCCCCATATCACCACAGACTTTCTCATTTTCATTTTATTGGTACAAAGTTTACTCCATTCAGCTGGATAAACTTTCTCTACATGAGCCTTTACTTGATTAAACTTTAATACTCGAATGATGATTAGTGCTGAAATCAGGAGTATTGGTAAAAGCTGTAAATAAGACATCAACGGCAATCCTTTGGCGCATACTAATTTAATAAACCTATTATTGAAGCTCCACCTTCATTGATGATATGTGTCAAGCTAGCTTTAGGCATTTACTTTTTTATTAAGCCGCGGTTTTTTAATTCTAGTGTTTGTTGATCAAACTGGATCTGCATTGGTATAGAGCCTTTCCATGCAGCGATATGTATATGTGGATTTCTTGCCCAGCCATTATTCCCGACTTTTGCTACGATATCTCCAGCTTTAACTTTATCTCCAACCTGCACTTTAACGTCTTTAACGTCTTTAACATGAGCATATGATATTTTTGTGCCATCTGGTTTTTCAAATGTAATTGAGCTTGCTCTTCCTGGAGTTTGAATACCTGGTTGATTAGTAATAGGGTTGATGTACACTTTTTCTACAGTGCAGTCACAAGGTGCCAAAACCTGCTTATTATATCCAAACCAATCTTCATTCTTATGACCTTTGCCTGTAAATGACTGAATAAAATATCGCTCATCTTCTCCCGTGAATTCTTGGATAATACAGTCTGTACCTCGAGCATCCCTAACCTGACCACTGAACTGTCCTTCCCAATGCTCTACACAAGCAAATATTTCGTAATGAGGTGCATGTATTTTGACTAAGCTTTCTGCATGTACAATTAGCGAGGTAAAAAAGTGATTAAGAGTAGTAAAATTTTCAAATGAGCTCCTGAACGCCTAACATTTATATAGTGTGCATATGCGTATATTTGGCAAAATCCGCATTTAACAGACCTATTATTTTGGGTGCGGATTAGAGAAATTGTTGATTAATAAGAACCCTAGCAAAGTCATGCTAGATGAACGAGTACAATCGATTGAACCTGAGTATTGCTATTGTTCTCAGGCATAGAGCTGCCAGTTACTGTCACTTATTGATGACGAAAAGTAGCTATCCCCTCGTAACAACTCTACCCTGCTGTTCGCCTGTAACTCACTTTAGGGCATTTCCTAGTTAGACATCATGCAACGCCAACCAAACTGAGTACACCAATTACCACGTGTAGATACGGCCGTGACCGTCCATGACATGGACGTCATGGCCGAGCCTCCAGGGAAGGACTTGCTGCGTGTCACGGCAGTGTCTGCACATGCCCCGCTGGAGGCGATTGATAGCGACGAAACTGCAAGTTCAGACCGGCTATCCCGTAGCAAGGATGCAAAATTAAATGTAACCAGCCTTCATTCCAAGGCTAACCAACTTTGGGGAAAAAGCTATTCACCACAGAGGACACGAAGATCACGGAGAAGAGCAACTGTACTATCACCTGACAAACCACAAGTTATGAATTTTATTATTTTGATTTACTTCATAAATTGCGATTACATCGAAATCATCACCATAATCCAGGCCTGTAATCGTTTCATGCAAAATAACAAAGCTACCTTTGACCCCCTTTATTTCGACTTCTGCATGTAAGTCTGGATTAGTAGTAAAGACATGGGAGAAAGAAGTCCTCATTTTCTCAATTCCTGAAGTACTTAATTGATCTGGAAAATTATAAATCTTAATGTCTGGAGCAAAAGTGCTGAGGAATGAGTTAATATCACCAGTGTTGTATGCATCTATTTGAGCCATAACTAACTCTTCTGGCGTTGGGTTGTCTAACTTGATGTCGTCAAAAGTTTTCTTTTCGAAAGCGAAAGCGAGCGGCGCCCCTAAAAATATGCACACAACAAAATATATAATCCTCACATGACTCTCCTTGTCACTTATCATTCACTTATCATTCACTTATATTAATATTATTAGTTGGATAGCCTTAGTCTCGTAAAGCCTCTGAATAAATATTTACAAGTTAACGACCTTTTAAAGCCAGTTCAGCATCATACTTCTCGCTCTCAGCACAAAGCTTCGCTTTACTCACCGTGCTCAAGCAGTGTCTGCACATACGTCGTTCCTTCACATCTGACCCATAGGGATATGGGAAATGTCATTATGATGTAGGGAACATCATTGACCATGTGATCACGACATTCGGACATCCTGTCCAGCACCCGCTGCAGGCGATTAATAGCGACTCAGCTACAAGCTCAAACGGGCTATCCCATAGCAAGGATACAAACAAAAATGTAACCAGCCTTCATTCAAAGGCTGATTACATTGACCTGATTTACTCTTGTGCTATAAGAACCTTACTCTGCTTTATCAATATTCAACTCAGCAAGTGTGGCTGCAATATCTTCGGCTGCCGTTTTGTTATTGATATCTTCATCAATCTTTAAAATCTTGCCATCTTGGCCGATGTAAAAAGTGACACGGCTAGCAACGCGAACAAAGTTCAGCACATCGTATGCCTTAGCGGTCTCTTTACTTGGATCGCTCAACATTGGAAAATCTGCTTTTTGCTCACGAGCAAAGGCTTGGTTATCTTCTAAATCATCGACACTGGCCATCATATAAACAGCATTGAACTCACGAATAAGATGACCCTTCTCCACTAATGACTTACATTCTAAGGTGCAGCCATGAGTATTTGCCATCGGATACCAGGCAAGCACTAATGTTTGCTTACCTAGGTAATCACTTAGCTGATAAAAGTGGCCATCGGTTGCCTGTAACTTAAAGTCTGGCGCCATATCACCGACTTTTAAATCGGTAGCGAACGCGCCCAAAGGCAGAAGTAGTAATGCGATAAATCCCAGTCTTGAAAGCTGCTTAATCATTGTCTTCACCTAATAAATAATCTTATAAATAGTCTTATTACCTGCTCAAATTAAACAGGTATTCCCTGTGTATTGTTTTTTAGCTTGTTACAAACTAACTTAATACTTTCAAGCTAATAGTTTTAACTTAATGTATTGCTATACGCCATATTCCTGCTGAGGATCAATTCTTTGGCTAATCCACTGTAAAACAAGTTATTCAGCAAGACACTCAAAAGCTAGATCATAAGCTTTACCTAAATCGACGGTTTTAGGTTTAACTTGTTTGAGTTCACTGCAACGTTTATCAGTGGCTCGCATTGTCGCTGGATGAACAAACTCAACCTCAACTTCTACACTGGCTAATATCGCCCCTTCCATTAAAAAAGTACCGGCACCACCCGCACCTTGCCCCGTTGTGGCGCGGCGATTCAGTACTAGTTTCGCGATATTATGCTCGCTGATGTAAGCCTGTAGCTGGGTAACAAATTCTCGTGTTTCTGTTTGGCTAGGGTTTTTAACCAGGCTGAACTTATTTACCTTAGGTGCGATAACTTGGTGCTCTGTTCTACTTCCTTTCAAGGTGACCAACCTAACTTCATTCGCTTTTAAAAAAATACCACTCACGCACTGCTCAGTCATCTTAGCTCCAAATTATTGCCTATCATTCTGTTGATAAAATAAAAACACCAGCCATAAATGGCTGGCGTTTCATACACTGCTATTCTAACTCAGCAGCCTAATACCAGATATGGCTTATTCGCTTGAGCGAGAGTTCATATTCGAGTCGACTTCGAAACCTTTCTGGTCGATATCAACACTCAACTTAATGCGCATATCATAGTCTTTCATCATTTCTAACTCTTCAGGAACGGGCTCCCCCGTCAACTCAATAAAGGTCAGAAGTGGTTTAAACATCTTCATATAATCGGCTGACATCACCATCAAGCCATTATTAACCAGCTGCTCGCTAGCTAAACTATTAGCAATCGCCTCACCTTTAGCTCCCGCAAACAAGACTAAATTATTGCCCTTTATCGCCATTTTTGCCGAGATATCCATCTCAGGCGGCATAGGGAACAAACTGCTAAGCTCTATCGCATCGCCATTGGCTGGCAACTGAACGCTGGCCAATTCAGGCGCTAATGACTTAGCCAAATTAAATAACATAGCTGGGTTTTCGGCTGATAAAGTCACAACCGCATCAACACTGTCTAGCTGTGGGTTATCTAAATCATCACTAATTTTATAGTCAATCAGCGAGACTCCAACACCTTTAACGCCATTAGCCATACCAGTGAACATGCCTAACATGCCAGGGCTCTGCTGACTCATTTGCGCCTGCATCTCAGCTAAAGGTCCACATTGATACTCTGGCGTTAGCATGTCGTCCCAAATTGCCGTTAACGATGGCACCATCTGGTTAATGTCGATACCGACACCTAAGGTAAACACACTATTATCATGGTCTTGAACATAAGCAGGAATGTAACCACGCAGCTTTTGATAGGCATCTAGTAACACTAGGTTATTACTCTCAACCACAGTTCTAAAGCCAAAGGTACTTTCTTTATCGGTAATCTCTAACTGATCGTATCCGCCTACGGTGCGCGGCCAATTACTCGCAATTGACGCTAATTCTTGCTGGCATGCAGGGGTTTTAAGCTCGGCAAAAGGGTCTTCGTTGCTCATTTCAAATAGTTTAGAAAGTTGCCCCGCAAGTTGATTGCCATCGGTACTGGTTAACGCTGTCACAATTTCCTGGTGATTAATGTAGCTAATCCCTTCATTGAGGAAACCATGCTTGTTAATAATGTCTTCAATAATATGCGCATCGACAATCGAATTATCGACAGGCGTTAAGCCTAATGCCGTTTCAAGTAAAACCGCATCACTAAAGGAAGTACTTAAGGTTGTTGTTAGCAAGCCATCATGCACAGCCACAACTAGATTTATCTGCTCTTCCTCAGACTCATCAGTAAGTCTGTAGCTGCGATAATCAACACCTTTTAAGTTAGCTTTAGTATGAGTAAAACCGCTGTCTGCTTCTGCTTTATCGAGTAATGCCCAGATAGCGTCGGGCTGTTCAACTTCAATTCGCAGCACAGGCATTGCGCCTAAGGTATAGAAGTAACTGCGAACTTCTTCAGCTAAACCAAAAGTTTTAATAAAGGTGCTGCCATCTTTCATCGACGCCATATATGACTTGGCAAGACTGACGAGAAACTTGGCTCTCACATCATTTTCTTGCTCAAACTCACCCATAGCATCCGTCGGAAATTGGCGATATGTTTCTGATAGAGAGTTGATATAAGATTTTATCGGGAAAGGCTGCAACTGGGCAGAAAACACTGGGGTGTCTGCTGGTACATAACTTAGTACCGAATTATCACTGGTTGATACCTGATCTGCTTGTTGGCTATACCAATAACCACCAGCACCAGCAGCGACAACCACTGCGGCAATAAGCATCTTATTCATTCAAAGCTCCATTTGATGTTTCAATTATTCCGATTTGTAACCTATTAGGTTAACAGCCTCATACTACATCATTGTTTATGCTTTGTACCAATCACGGAAAATAATCATCAGGGGAGTCGAGCGCATATTAGGAAGCGAATAAGCTGCGATAAAAAAAGAGAAGTAAACATCAAGCAGAGTTTGAAATTTGGCCCTAAAAACTTAAAACCCCAGATAACCCAGCTAAGCTGGATTATCTGGGGGACAACTCGCTTGATTAAGCTAGCGCTAGCAAGCCAATCAAAGCACTCACTTTTCTGCCCCTTGGCGGTAAAAAATGAGCTTGGTTTATCTGGTTACTGACGGCTCTGCCTGCAATATTTAGCTGATCGATGCTGTGCAACTAATCAGTGGAAGACTAAATTTTGCGTAACCTAAAGTTGGTCAATACAGAACAGTTCCCCAAAACCATCTACGGGAACCTAAAACTATAGACTAAAAAAATACCTGTGCATAACCCTGTGAGCAGTTTTGTACAAAAATAAACTAAAATTAATACTAAAGGATTAAAAACCTTTAATAACACAAACTTACATAACCAAGAATTGCATGCAATATTACAGATTTTGCGCCTTTAAGTGGCACGTTTGTACAACTTAAAGGCCCACCAGTGACATCACCAAAGTTAGATGTCGTAATGCAGACCGCATTCACGTTTTAATCCATTAAAACGGGTTTCCTCTTCACTCATCCCTAGTTCAAGAGGTTTACTCGAATGAGTATCACCTACAGAGACATACCCTTGCTCCCATAAAGGGTGATACGGCAACTCAAATTCAGTTAAATACTCATGCACCTGTTTATTATCCCAATCGATAATCGGCAAGATCTTATAACGCTGGCCATGAATAGCTAAAATAGGCAGCGCCTCACGGGTGCTCGATTGCGAACGTCTCAGCCCTGCAAACCAAGTACCCACTTCTTGCTCGGCTAAGGCTCGCTGCATTGGCTCAACTTTATTGATCTGGTTATATTTATCCAAACCATCTAAGTCTTGCTCCCACAACTTACCAAAGCGCGCTTCTTGCCAGGCGGCACTAAAAGGCGATGAAAACACCTTCAAGTTAAGCTTTAACCTTTCGGTCAACTCATCGATAAACTGATAAGTCTCGCTAAACAGATAACCCGTATCGGTCAAGAGCACTGGAATATTGGCTTTTTCGCTGCTCACTAGATGCAACATTACCGCAGCCTGAATACCAAAACTCGATGACAGTGCATGGTTTCCTGGCAGATATTCTAGCGCCCAACGCACACGCTCAACAGGACTAAGCTCGGTTAGGAAGGCATTCACCCTTACCAGTTCCGCTTGCTGCTCGACCTTAGGGGCGCTCAATAAAGCCTTGAGCGCGTCGGCCGAAATCACTGAATCGACAGTATTAGCCATGAAAATCCTTAGCCGCATCGAGTACAGCGGCTACAACGCCGCTGCGTACGGTATAGTTACCAAAAGTTTCGCCCGCTTGACGCTCAGTAACGTATTGCGCGAATAGGCTATCGAGTTCTGCTAGGATCTCTGCTTCTTGAATATTCTCACGATAGAGTTTATTCAAACGAGTTCCTTCAAAACTGGCACCTAGATAAAGGTTATAGCGCCCAGGCGCTTTACCCACTAGACCGATTTCAGCCGCAAAAGGTCTAGCACAGCCGTTAGGGCAGCCCGTCATGCGAATGACAATACCTTGGTCGAGGAAACCGTGCTTTTCTTGCAAGGCCTCAACCTTAGTCAAAAAGTCTGGGAAGTAACGCTCAGCTTCAGCCATGGCTAAGGCGCAAGTTGGTAGCGCCACACATGCAATAGAGTGACCACGGGTTTCAGTGATAAGTTTTCCAAGTAATCCGTGTTGCCTTGCTAGCCCTTCAACCAATTCTTTGTCAGCACTTGGCACACCAGCAATAATAATATTCTGGTTCGAGGTCATACGAAAATCGCCTTTATGCACCTTGGCAATCTCACGCAAACCCGTCTGCAATGGCTGACCGGGTAAGTCTTTTACGCGACCCCCCTCGATGAATAGCGTTAAGTGCCAGTTATCATCAACACCCTGCTTCCAGCCATAACGATCGCCGCGATCGCCAATCACTACATCACGCTTAGGCTCGAACTTAATGCCGGTACGTGCTTCGATTTCAGCTTTAAAGGTTTCAAAACCATGTTTTACTATGGTGTACTTTAAGCGAGACAGCTTACGGTTTTCTCGGTTACCCCAGTCGCGCTGAATCGTCATTACAGCTTCGGCAAACTTCAATGTATCCTCGGCCTTTATGTAACCAAAGTCATCAGCCAAGCGCGGGAAGGTAGACACCTCACCATGGGTAGAACCCATGCCACCGCCAGCCACCATATTAAAGCCCACTAGCTCATCGCCTTCGGCAACGGCCACAAAGCCTAGATCGTTAGTGTACACATCCACATCATTATCTGGCGGTACGGCAACGGCCATCTTAAATTTACGTGGCAGGTAGGTCTTACCGTAAACCGGCTCCACCTCTTCGCCTTCTGTGGTCACCAGCTTCTCATCGTCTAACCAGATCTCGGCGTATGCCTTAGTATGCGGCAACATGTTGTCTGACAACTGCTTGGCATAAGCATAAGCTTGTTGATGCAGCTTAGACTCGACAGGATTAGGATTACACATCACGTTGCGGTTAACGTCACCACATGCTGCAATCGAGTCCAGTGCTTCTCGGTCCAAGTCCTGAATGATGGTCTTCAAATTACGCTTGGGAATACCGTGGTACTGAAATGTCTGACGTGTAGTAAGACGGATACTGTTCGAGCTAGTAAGGTTAGATGCAATTTTATCAACCGCTAACCATTGCTCAGGAGAACAAACACCACCAGCCACACGAGCACGCAACATAAAGCTATATAAAGGCTCTAGCTTTTGCTCTTTACGCTCGTTACGTAAATCTCGGTCATCTTGCTGATAGAAGCCGTGAAACTTAATCAGCTGCTGATCGCCTTCGCTAAATGCACCTGTAACTGCCGTATCCAGACCTTCCTGAATAGTGCCGCGCAGGTAATCACTGTCGGTTTTCAAATATTCGTTTACTGCTAACTTCTGCTCACTCATAGCTAAGTACTCTCTTAAAATTCTTTTCTGCTCTCGCGCTAGTTCACCCTAGCGTCGCTCATCATTGCTTTACTCGTTTCAAGCTCAGTCTTAGTAGACGTCTTTTTGATAGCGCTTAGCCGCTCTTAACTCTTCTAGGTACTCACCAGCTTGCTCTTGAGTTTTATTGCCGTATTTAACGACCACATCTAGCAGCGCTTGGTGAACATCTTTCGCCATACGCTCGGCGTCACCACAGATATAAAAGTGTGCGCCAGACTCTAACCACTGCCACAGCGCTTCACCTTGCTCGGCGATCTTGTGCTGTACATAGACTTTATGTTGTTGATCGCGTGAGAATGCCAAGTCGATACGTGATAGCTCGCCGCTTTGCAGATATTGCTGCCACTCAGTTTGATAGAGGAAATCTTGCTCAAAGTGAGGATTACCGAAAAATAACCACGCCTTACCTTCAACGCCCTGTGCTGCGCGTTCTTGCATAAAGGCTCTAAATGGCGCCACACCGGTACCAGGGCCAACCATAATCACTGGTGTGTCTGGGTTTTCAGGTAAACGGAAGTGATTGTTAGGCTCAACATACACCTGCACTGCTTGACCCTCTTCGGCGGCAGCTAAGAACTGAGATGCCCCACCAAAGCGAGTGACACCGCCGCGCTCATCTTCAACAAGCGCCACGGTCAAGTGCACCTCAGATTCAACTTCGGCCTGACTCGATGCAATTGAATAGAGTCTTGGAGTAATACCGCGCAATAAAGCAGTAAACTGCTCTGCTGTCACTTTAGCCGGATACTGGCGAACTAAGTCAGCCACTTGATGGCTATTGACAAACTCACGGGTTAACGCTTTGTCGGCGCTGATGGCCAATAGCTCGGCATTCTGGCTCAATTCGGCCCAACCAGTGACTAAGCCAGGGTGAAGCTGAGTCAGCTCTTTGTTATTGGTTAGCGCTTCACGCAGGCTCAGGCTATCACTGCCAATAGCAACAGACTCATCACCATCAAGCGCTAAGGCTTCGAGTAGCTCAGTAACCAGCTCTTGTGAGTTAGTAAACCACACGCCGAGTGCGTCACCCGCTTGGTAGTTTATCCCTGACTCGCCAAGTTCAATTTCAACATGGCGAACGTCTCTATCTGAGTCACGACCCGTTAATTTTTGGCTCACAAGTAATTCAGCAGTGTATGGCTTTTGCTTAGTGAAACTAGAAGCCGATGCCTGAGTGCTAGCAATAGATACCACACTGGCTCCAGTGCTCTGTACTAATGGCTTCACCGCCTCTAACACATCTGCTTTCCACTGCTCGGCTTGAGCCTCATAGTCGACATCACATTCAACAATAGGAGCAATCGCTTTGGCTCCTAATGCGCTTAAGCGAGCGTCGAAGTCTTTACCGGTTTGACAGAAAAACTCATAGCTTGAATCACCCAGAGCCAATACTGAGTAGTTAAGATTATCCAGTTTAGGAGCGCGCTTAGAGCTTAAGAATTTATGCAGTTCAATGGCATCATCTGGTGCCTCACCTTCGCCATGGGTGCTAACAACCAATAGCAACAGACTCTCTTGCTTAAGCTGTCGTGTCTTGTAATCGCCCATAGAGGTAAGATTCACAGCGTAACCTTGTGCCTGCGCCTTCTCGGCAAGCTCGGTAGCAATGCCGCGACCATTACCGGTCTGGCTACCATAAAGAATAGTGATAGTTTGCTCAGCTCCAGATTGCGAGCCTCCTTCTACCTGAGGCAAACCTGCTACGCCTTGCTCAGATGTTGCAGCAAGATAGCCGCTAACCCAAGCAAGTTGCACGGCATTCAGCTCTGCAGTGAGCTGCTTTAACTTGTCCACTTGGCCACTTGATAGCGGCGAAGCGAGTGATGAAAGCTCTTTTAACAACATAGAAACGGCCCTGTATCTGTTTAATGTTGGCCAGCTTAGCCCCTCCTTAAATAATAAAAAAAGAATAAAAGATAATTTTTAATTCGATTTAGGAATATACAAAGTTCAAAAATTAAGCTACAAAAGTAAGTAGTAACTCAAAGAATGCTTATTTGATAGGCTTTGCCAGTGCAAACTTCTATTCAAAAGTGTGCTTTAGCGCAAACTTTTCAGTCTGACCAGTCTGGAAATTACTATATTGAAAAATATACGCTTGTGTCTAAATCTAGAGTCGCCACAATATGCACCCTAACCAATAAATGACATCAATCCCTACGATTGTCCCAATAGAGAGGTTTACCTTTGTGAAGCTAGGTCTACCCAAAGAGAGTTATGCTAGTGAAAGTCGCGTAGCGATTATTCCAGCCAATGTGACTCGACTACTTAAAATTAACCTACAAGTTCTTGTTGAAAGTGGCGCTGGTATTAATGCTGGCTTTACCGATGAAGATTATGTTCAAGCTGGCGCAACTATCGTGTCTCGAGAACAGATCTTTAGCGATGCTGACATCATCACCCTAGTGAATGCCAAAGATGAGCAACTTAACGAAATAAAGTCAAAGCTTAAACCACAGCAGATCGTGATCGGCATGATGGACCCATTGGCGCATCCTGAATATGCCCAAACATTTGCCGAGACCGGTGCAACGGCGATTGCCCTTGAGCTTGTACCTAGGATCACCCGTGCTCAGAGCATGGATATCCTGTCTTCTATGGCGACTATCGCGGGCTATAAAGCCGTTTTACTTGCAGCCCATAAGGCACCACGTTTATTCCCTATGATGATGACAGCAGCGGGAACATTAAAACCTGCACGCGCCTTTATCATGGGCGTGGGTGTGGCTGGACTTCAAGCTTGTGCTACCGCTAAGCGTTTAGGCGCAGTGGTCGAGGCCTACGATATTCGCCCTGCGGCGCGTGAGCAGATCATCTCAGTAGGTGCCAAGCCAGTTGAGCTTGACCTAGAAGCAGAGAACACCGAAACCAAAGGTGGTTACGCTGCCGAGCAATCAGATGACTTCCTTAAGCGTCAGCAACAGGCTATGGCTAACGTGCTGGCTCAACAAGATATCGTGATCACTACAGCTGCGATTCCTGGTCGCAAAGCGCCGATCCTTATCACTAAGGAAATGGTTGATGGCATGAAGAACGGCACTATTATTGTCGATCTTGCTGCAGAAACCGGTGGTAACTGTGAATTGACCGAGCTAGATAAAGAGGTGGTTTACAAAGGTGTGACCATACTCGGCCCATCAAACGTACCGGGCACGGCGGCAAACCACGCCAGCCAAATGTACGGCACTAACATCGAAAACTTGCTTAAGTTACTCGTCAGCAAAGAGGGTGAACTTAATCTCGATTTTGAAGATGAGATCATAAGAGACACGGTTGTTGCCCATAAAGGTGAGGTCGTGAGTACACGTCTACGCGAGCTTTTAAGCTTGCCAGCGCTTGAAGTGACAAGCGAAACGTCACCGGAGGCAAAATAATGGAAATTTTACTGTTACTGACCCTATTCGTGGTCGCGGTGTTCTTAGGTGTCGAGATGATCACCAAAGTACCACCAACGCTGCATACCCCATTGATGTCAGGTTCAAATGCGATTTCAGGGATCTCGCTTGTTGGCGCGCTGTTGTCAGCAGGTTCTGGCGCAGGTATTTGGGTCAACGTATTAGGCTTTATTGCCGTAGTACTTGCCACCATTAACGTTGTCGGTGGTTACATGGTAACTAACCGCATGCTAGCTATGTTTAAAAGGAAATAAGCCACTATGAGTACGACGATTATTTACCTCGCCTATCTTGTAGCGGCAAGCCTATTTATTTTAGGTATTAAAGGGCTAACTAAGCCAAGAACAGCTGTACGTGGCAACCAGCTTTCCGCACTAGGTATGTTCATCGCTGTGGTCGTGACCTTATTTGACCAAAGCATTCTTAGCTATGAGTGGATTATTGCTGGTGTGCTACTTGGTGGCGCCATCGGTGCCATCATGGCAACTAAGATCCAAGTCACCTCTATGCCACAAATGGTCGCTATGCTAAACGGCTTCGGTGGTGGTGCTTCGCTATTTATCGCATTGGCAAACTTTATCGACCCACAATCGGCAACTCATACCGTGGCATTGGTTTCGATTACCGCCACTGTGATTATTGGTGCCGTGACGCTATCAGGTTCATTCATTGCATTTGCTAAACTGCAGGAGCTTATCTCGGGTAACCCAATTAAAGTACCGGGTAACAAGGTGCTTAATGCACTACTGCTTATCGCAGCGATTGGCCTTGCGATTGCTATCGTGATGGATCCTAGCAACATCAACCTAATCTATGCCTTGGTAGCAGTATCCTTGGTACTTGGTTTGCTACTTGTGGTGCCAATTGGCGGCGCAGATATGCCTGTTGTGATTGCCCTGCTTAACTCGTACTCGGGTATTGCAGCAGCGACTACCGGTTTCATCACAGGTAACACTGTATTGATTGTATCGGGCTCACTCGTTGGTGCATCGGGTATTATCCTGACGCAAATCATGTGTAAAGCGATGAACCGTTCACTGTTTAACGTACTATTTGGCGTAATGGCTGAAGGCGGCGAAACAATTGATGCTGACGAAGTGTACGCGGGTAAAGTGACCTCATCTTCACCTGAAGAAGTGGCCATGTTACTAGAAACAGCCGAGCGCGTAGTGATTGTTCCAGGTTATGGTTTGGCTATGGCGCAGGCGCAACACGCAGTGCGTGAGCTAGCCTCAGTGATGGAAGCACGTGGTACACAGGTACTTTATGCGATTCACCCGGTTGCGGGTCGTATGCCTGGCCACATGAACGTATTGCTAGCCGAAGCAGAAGTGCCTTACGAGCAGTTAATTGAGATGGATGAGATCAACCCGCAGTTTGAGCAAACTGACGTGGCGATTGTGATTGGTGCCAATGACGTGACCAACCCTATGGCTCGTGAAGACAAAGGCAGCCCAATCTACGGCATGCCAATTCTTAACGTCGATAAGGCAAGAACCGTGGTTGTAGTTAAGCGTTCATTGAGCCCTGGCTTTGCCGGTTTACCTAACCCGCTATTCGCTATGGATAACTCATTAATGTTATTTGGCGATGGTAAAAAGGCCATTGTTGAGCTAACACAGAGTTTAAAAGAAGCTGATTAAAGCTAACTGTTAAACGCTCCAAACTGAAAGGCCGCTATTGCGGCCTTTTCTATTTGGTCATCTTTTAAGTTCTATTTAACCAAGCCTTGTTAAAATTATGTAATTCATGGTTAAAAACCAGTATTCTGTTGTCAGTCCCCGCGCTAAAAGAAAAACAATATGACCCTAAAAATGCTTTCGACACTGTCTCTTAGTCTTGTCTTATTCGCTCCTTATTCAGCTCTGCAAGCAGCAAACAACAGTGAAGCAGATACGAAAATGCCGCCACCTACTGTGCAGTTAGATGAAGATCCCAGCCAAGATCAGCAACAAGAAACAAGCATACAGTGGAGTGATAACTGGGGCATAGGTATAGGCATGCGCCGTGGCGATATTCCCTATGCCACAGAGGAAGATGATGTCTATGACACCTTACCTTTAATCTATTTTAAAAATGACTATTTCTACATTAATGGCATGGAAGCGGCGGGCCATATCTGGAAAAATGACAATCATCAAATCAACCTTTACACCCGCTTTCGTTTTGTCGATATTCCCAAGGAATTACAAAACGAATCTCAGTCTCAAGCCTTTGACTTTGGTCTGCAATACCGCTTCGTTAAAGACGAGTGGGATTTTGATTTAGCATTTTTATCTGACTCAAACAAACGTAGTTATGGTTACAGCCGCACTCAATATAATTGGGAATATGGCGACTGGAAAGTCAAACCGTATGCTGAGTTTCAATGGAAGAGCGCTGACTTTAATGACTATTACTATGGCTTAGATAGGTATGACGTTGGTGGCGGCATTGGCTTTAATGCGGGCGTCAAGGCGCGCTACCATGTGTTCAGTAACTTATATCTACTAGGGCAGTTCGGTGTGGGGCGACTTGAGGATGATGTCTACGACTTACCCACCATCAACAACCGCTTCCAATATGAATCTTTCCTTGGTTTTGGCTTCTTTCCCGAGCCTAATAGCAAGAAGTACTCGGCGCAGCCTGTACCGACAAAGCGTAAAGAAGGCAGTGAATTTATTCGTATCGCTCACGGCTGGGCAACACCGTCAAACCTCAATGCCATCTTGAAATGGCAGACTAAGACTGACCCTTACAATAACCAGATGACCTCGGCGTTTTATGGTACTCAGCTAACCGATAACCTATTTAACTTCCCTATCGATCTGTACCTAACCCCAGGTCTAGTTTGGCATCATAGTTCAGAGGTGCAGGACAATCTTGCTGAAGCTGTGATTGCAGTGAAGGCGTTTTACACCTTCGAGCTTGGGCCTCGCTTTAGACTGGGTGTCGCAGAAGGTCTGTCTTATGTTAGCAACGTGACTCATATTGAGGGCAGCGAGTTAGATCAAAAAGACTATAAGCCCTCTAAGTTACTTAACTACTTAGACTTCTCACTCGACGTCAACGTAGGCGATGTTTTTAACTCGGCTAAGCTCGACAACATGTGGTTTGGTTACAGTATTCACCATAGATCGGGGATCTTCGAGTCAAGTTCCGCCTTCGGCCGTATTAGCGGCGGCAGTAACTATCAGACGGTTTATCTGCAGTGGCACTTCTAATCAGCTATTCGCGGCACTAATGACTAACATTATCGCCGCGTTAGCAGCGACAGTAAAAAGCCTGTTATTCACAATAACAGGCTTTTTTAATGACTTTCGCCAGGCTGGTTACACAGGACTAATGCGCTCTGCCCCACTAAAGCATTGACTAATAAACGCCCCTGCTCACCAAGCTCACTCAGCGCCTTTTCACTCGCTAAGCTAATGGCTTTATAGCGATTAAGATTCACCTGCTGCGAACCACAGATGGAGAAATAAAGCCGAATAATCGCGATAAAATACGGCAGTTTTAAGGAAGCCTTCCAGGAGTTTTGCAGTGACTGTATACAACTAAAATCGAGGCGGTCGATAAACAGATGGCCAATGCGGCTGTCTAGCTGTTTAAGAAAATCGACTTTATGGGGAAAGTGATGGCTGATCCCAGTGCGGCTAATACCCGTAGCTTGAGAGAGTGTCGAATAAGACATAGCATCGTAACCAATGTCTAAGATCTGCTTCATCGCCTCATCGAGGATCTGCTGCACCGTCTGCTCGGTTTGGATTTTAGAACGCTTGGCCATAACATTACTTCACTGGAATCGACATGGGATTACTCTAGCAAAAGCACTTCATTAATTCCTAAATCAATGCATTCTATTCAGCTTTCATTCAGCTCTAGTTTCACTCTTAGCCAACTCTGGTAAAACCCAGTACAAAGTAACGAATATCAACGCCCAATTAATAATGCCTCCAAGCTTCCTCACCAATCAATTGCTGCGAGCTCAGCCAATCTTGAGCTGCGTCTTGGCCCATCACCTCGACTAAAGTCGGCTTAAGGTAGCTCCCCAATGCGGGCTTACGCCAATACATATAGCCAGGTAGGGGCTGCATTGTACCTGCGCCGAAAGTGCGTTGAATAAGGCTAGAAAACTCATTCAGTGTATCGCTATCATACAGGCGCAACTTTGAGGATATATCCAACCAGAACTCATCAAAGCTGGCAAACTGAGTTAACTGCTCAACAGAGTAAAGCTCAAATGCCTGAGCTAAAACCGGCACTGACCAATGAGACATAAACTCACTGTCAGCCATCACTGCCAAGTTGCGTCTATGGTACTGCTGCCAAGCTAAATCTAAGCTCTGAGTCTGCTTGGCTATGCGCCAGTGGAGATATAAATCAGCCAGCCACTCGTGTTGATATTCGCTATCGATAGTCTGCCCTTGGCGGCTTAACGCATCGATAGCATACAGATGGCCGAGTTCATGCCAGTAGGTTAAGCGTGCTTGCTTATCAAGCGGCAAAGAGAAGTGACCAACGCCCCAGTTAATAGTTTGGCTTTTAGGCAGTTGAGTAAAGTCGGTGATCACAAGCCCGGCGATGCGAGCATGATGAAGCGGCAATACCATGGCGCCGCGTTGACCTAACAGATGATGTAGTTCATCAAGCTTTATCGGCAGTTGGCTTCGAGCCGATTGAGGGAGATTTGCAATACAAGATGTGAGTTGCTGTAGCTCGCAAACAAGGGCTTTTTTGGGGCCGATATCGGTCCATAAAAAGCCACTTTTTATGTCTGATGCAGTCATGTCTAATTCAGCCATGGCTGCCACTGCCATATGTGTAGCAAAAATAGCAATAGCGGCAGTCGAGGCGAGCGAGCTAATCATTGTGGTTGACAGTCAATCACCCATGACTCATCAATGACTACTGGTTAGCCATGATGTTTTGGATAATGGCCGTGGTAGATATACCATCTTCAAAACATAAGACTTTAACTTGACCACCAGCAGCAATGACCTCTTCACCACCAGCAATATCTTCCACTTTATAATCGCCACCTTTCACCAATAAATCAGGCAATAAGCGCGAAATAATACGCTGCGGAGTATCCTCGCTAAACGGCACCACCCAATCTACAGATGCAAGCGCAGCTAATACCGTCATGCGTCTATCTTCTGTGTTAACCGGGCGACCTTCACCTTTGAGACGCTTAACTGAAGCGTCTGTATTAACCGCCACAATTAAACGATCGCCTAAGGCGCGAGCCTGCTGCAAGTAGCTCACATGGCCCGCATGCAAGATATCAAAACAACCATTGGTCATTACCACGCGTTCGCCGCGCAGTCTTGCTTGCTCAAGCGCATACGCCAATTGATCTTCACTGACCGCCCCAAAACCAGACTCACCATGATTAAGCGATAACGCTTCAATCAGCTCAAGGCGTGTCACCGTTGATGTGCCAAGTTTAGCCACAACAATGCCCGCAGCGGTGTTGGCAATCGCACAAGCTTGTGGTAATTCACTACCGGCTGCTATCGCTGTTGCTAAGGCTGAAATCACCGTGTCACCGGCGCCAGTCACATCGTAAACCTCACGGGCAACGGTAGGAATATGCAGTTCTGGCTGATCTTTGGTGATTAGGGTCATGCCCTTTTCAGAGCGAGTCACTAGCATGGCTGTCAGGTCAAAGTCTTGTAACAGACCTTGTGCCTTAGCCACTAAGTCGGCTTCAGACTCCACCTTACCCACGACCATTTCAAATTCGCTCATATTTGGCGTAAGTAGGTACGCGCCGCGATACTTTGAAAAGTCGCTACCCTTAGGATCTACTAGCACCTTCACGCCTTTAGCATTAGCTGCTTCAATAAAGCTTTGTGGAGAAATTAATGCGCCTTTAGCGTAATCAGACAACACCGCCACATCGACATTATCGAGTTCAGGTAAGGTTTGTGCTAATAGCGCATCACTCTCGGCTTGTGAGTAGCTCTCTTCAAAGTCGAGTCTTAATAATTGCTGATTGCGAGACATAACGCGTAGCTTAGTGATGGTTGGCTTACCGGCCACCTTGTGCCAGTTAGGCTCAACACCTAAGGCACGTACACCCACACTCAAGGCATCGGCAGTTTCATCTTCGCCAACAATACCCGCAAGGCTTGCGCTGCCACCAAGAGTCGCGATATTTATCGCCACGTTCGCCGCGCCGCCGGGTCTGTCTTCACGTTGTTCAACTTTAACAACCGGTACAGGCGCTTCTGGTGAGATCCGCGCTGTAGGCCCCGCCCAATAGCGATCTAACATCACGTCACCGACAACGAGAACCTTGGCTTTTTCAAATGCTGGCAGAGAAATCTTCATAACGCCTATATCTATCACAAAATTTAATTCTGATTGTACCTAATTTTAATCGCTTTTGAGTTAGAATAATGAGTAATTTTTCATTGGATCCGAGAATTACGTGGTAGAAAAAGCTCAATTTTCATCTCACCTTTATCATCCCAAGTATTGGCTCTTATGGTTAGGCGTGGGTTTTATGCGGTTAACTCAACTGTTACCACTGCGAGTCCAGATGAAGATGGGCGCCGCGCTTGGTCGTTTAGGCATGAAGCTAGTAGGCAAACGAGTTAAAACCGCCAGACGTAATCTAGAGCTTTGTTTCCCCGATATGTCTGACAGTGATATGCAGCAGCTCGTCACTGAGAACTTTGAGCAAACCGGTAAAGCCGTCTTCGACACTGCCAACGCCTGGTGGTGGTCTGATGAAAAAATTCAGCAGCACATGAGCATAAAAGGTAAAGAGTATGTTGAGCAGACTCTAGAGAGTGGCCAAGGTGTGATTTTGTTTGCGGTGCACTGTTTGCCCCTTGAGATGGGCGCCCGAATTTTCGGACAATTCCAACCCGGTGTTGGAGTGTATCGCCCCCACAATAATCCCGTGATGGAATACCTACAGGTTAAAGGTCGCCTACGTTCAAACAAGGCCTTAGTACCAAAACGCGATCTACGCCAGATGGTACGCAGCCTGCGTGAACCTAATGTGATTTGGTACACCGCCGACCAAGACTTTGGCCGCTCAAGCGCCACCTTCATCCCCTTCTTTAATGTCCCCGAAGCCGCGACCATCACCGGCGCCACTACCCTCGCTAAGTTAGGCAAAGCCAAAGTGTTACCTTTCTTCGTTGAACGTAATAGTGATGACACCGGCTACAATATCGAGATCCAACCGGCTTTGGACAACTTCCCTGGCGAGAATGAGATTGAAGACGCTAAGCGGGGCAATAAGATTATCGAATCGATTATTAGCCGAAATATGTCGCAGTATATGTGGTTACATAGACGGTTTAAGACACGGCCTAATAAGGGTGATGCTTCGTTGTATAAGTAAGTTCTAGGCTCGAGTACTAGCTGGTTCTAGGTTCTAGGTTCTAGGTTCTAGGTTCTAGGTTCTAGGTTCTAGCAAAGCTAAAGGTATCAGGCTGCGCCTGACTAGGGTCGTGAGCTTCCAGCTCACGACCTTTTATCAAACGTAGTTTGATTAGCTATAACTGCGGGCGAAGCGCCGCGATGTTAATTGTTAGACGCAGTCTAACTTGAAGCTCAAACGTAGTTTGATTCGTCACCAGCCATAGATGCAATCTAACTCCCCCACTTGAGTCAAAGTGTAAAATTGACATTAATCCCTGCGAGTTAAATACTGTTAAAAAGACACACCAGAGTAACCTAGGCTGCTCCTCTAACCAGCAACGCGGATCCGCAATGAGGATCCGCAACTAGAACACTCATCCAAGGTTAACGAACTAACCTGAAAATTGGAGCGCCAATGTCACTGAGCCAAAGCGACCTTACCCGTATTGCACTGGATATCACCTCTGGATTGTCGGATCACGACAGATTCTCAAGGCTGCTCGATACCGTCAGACAAACCTTGCACTGTGACGCTGCGGCACTATTACAATTTAGCGGTAAGCAGTTTACCCCGCTGGCCATTAATGGCCTCAGCCCCGACGTGCTGGGTAGGCGCTTTATTCTGTCTGAGCACCCTCGTCTTGAAGCCATTGCTCGCGCCGGTGATGTGGTGCGCTTTCCAGCCGACAGCGAACTACCCGACCCTTACGATGGTTTAATCCCGCATCAGGAAGACCATTTGGTGGTTCATGCCTGCATTGGCTTGCCTTTGGTCGCCGACGGAGCGCTTATCGGCGCGGTTACTATCGATGGTTTCGACCCTGACCAATTCAACGACTTTAGCGATAAAGAGCTACGCACTCTGAGCGCTATCGCTTCGGCGTCACTCAATAATGCCCTGCTAATCGAGAAACTCGAAAAGCAGGCGGTACAGTCGCAGGAGACGTCAACTTTTAATCACAGCAGCGATAGTGAAGTTGAAATTATTGGTCAATCGCCTGCCATGCAAGCGATGCAAAATGAGCTTAAAGTCGTGGCCAGTACCGATCTAAACGTTTTAATTTTAGGTGATACCGGAACCGGTAAGGAGCTGGTTGCTAAGTCTATCCACCAGCGCTCTCCTCGGGCAAACAAACCACTGGTGTATTTAAACTGCGCCGCTCTGCCCGAGTCTGTAGCCGAAAGTGAACTGTTTGGTCATGTAAAAGGGGCCTTTACCGGTGCAATTAGCCACCGTAGCGGTAAATTTGAAATTGCCGATAACGGTACGCTATTTTTAGATGAAATTGGCGAACTGCCTTTGTCACTGCAATCTAAATTGCTACGAGTTTTACAATATGGCGACTTACAAAAAGTCGGCTCTGATAAAAGCTTAAAAGTCGATGTACGCATTATTGCTGCCACCAATAAAGACCTCAAACAAGAAGTACTCGCCGGACGCTTTAGAGCCGATTTGTATCACCGCTTAAGCGTATTTCCCATCATAGTGCCACCGCTAAACGAGCGGCAGGGAGACGTGATTTTATTAAGCGGCTTCTTTGTTGAGCGCAGCAGAGAAAAGTTAGGTTTAAAAAGCCTAAGCTTGAGCCCTGATAGCATTAACCTATTAAATACTTACAACTGGCCGGGCAATGTGCGAGAACTCGAACATGTACTGCGCCGTGCGGCGGTCTTATCAAGAGCTCAGTATCAGTCCGATACCCCGGTAATCACTCCGCAGCATTTTGATCTACATAGGCAAGACTCACTACAGCTTGAAAGCACGTCTAACATCGCAACAAAAATCGGCCATAGTCAGGTGGTTAATCATAGTCAAAACCAATCCAAGAGCCATATCAACAGCCAAACTCTTAAGCAAGCGACCGAAAACTTTCAGGCGCAATATATTCGCCAAGCGTTAGCCGCTAACGGTAATAACTGGGCAGCCACGGCAAGGGCGCTCGACCTCGACTCTGGCAATCTGCATCGGCTCGCCAAGCGCATAGGACTCAAGTGATCCAATACTTAACGACTATAGAAGGCTACGAATTAAGCTGATATAAGTTAACTTGTTTATTCTCGCTATATGCCGTTAAAAGGAATTAATACTCAGTGAAGCGATTCATCACCCACGGCACCACTCGCCATATGGCCAGTTACCTAACAGCTCTTGCAGCGTTATCAACGCTGACTCTTGCTTTGCCCGTCTATGCACAAACGATGACGGGTCTTCGCAGCTGTCAGCTTGAGCCCCTTGCTAAACCACTTTTCGAGGTTGAGCAGAGAATTCAGTATCGCCAGCTCGATAACGGCTTACAAGTTCGCACCTTAGCACTAGCAGACACTCAAGCCGTGTCTATTGCCAGCCAGTTTGATGTGGGATCGCGCAACGAAGTGGCTGGGCAAACCGGTTACGCGCATCTATTTGAACATATGCTGTTTAAAGGCAGCGAGCATGCACCGGGTGACAGCTATACCCAGACGATGAGCGCCTTAAGCGGCCAGTTTAATGCCAGCACCTTTTTTGATTTTACTAATTATTACTTAACCATTCCCTCACAGGCACTCGAACTGAGTTTATGGCTGGAGGCTGACCGCTTTCGTTATCCAACGCTCAATCAAACCACGGTGAAAAATCAGCAAGGTGCAGTGCTTGAAGAGATGGCCACCAGCATAGATAACCAACCCTATGTGCGCAGCGCAATGGAGTTTTTACTGGCTCAGGTTGAGGGTACGCCCTATGGCCATGCGGTAATTGGCAGTGTTGACGATGTCAAAGCGGCTACCCCTGAGAGCCTAAATGCGTTTCATCAACGCTATTACCGCCCCGATGCCATGCAGCTCAGCCTAGTGGGCGATATTCCTGTGCAAACTCAGGACTGGATAGATAGCCAATTTGGCGACTGGCAAGCACCAGAGTTTGAGCTGACTCAACTCAATGACCTTAAGATTACGCCAAAGCCCGTTCATGGCGAAATCATTGATGAGCGTGGCCCTTGGCCTGCAGTATTACTCGCCTGGCATACTGCCGGCCGAGGCTCTGTTGACGCCGCGGGGCTCTCGTTATTAGAGGCCTATTTATTTCAGAACAAGAGCAGCCTAATTCAAGGCACCGGCCTTAATGATCCCGACCAACTGTTAAGTTACTCAATTCCGTTAACCATGACCCACCACGGCATGACTAACTTAGTTCTGGTACCGCGAGCCCGCACTTCGCTTGATAAGCTCAGCGAAAATGTCGAGTCGCTGATAGCCTCTGTCGCCGCGCAGCCCCTAACAAATGAGCAGCTTTGCCAGTTAAAGCAAATTTGGCTCAATAAGGCACTATCCGGTTTAGACTCACCGTCACGGTTAGCGAGAAACCTCTCGGCAACTCAGCCCCAAGATAGACTCCAGCCGCTGACAGGTCCATGGCAACGAATTGATGCCGTTAGCGCTAAAGAGCTGCAAGCCATCGCCCAAAGGTACTTTATTGGCAATACAGTGCGTCTTGATCTCTTGCCCCCTTGGTATATTCGCGCCACTAAATCAATTCTTGAATTCTTACCAAAGGATATGTCTGACAGCCTTGAAGAGAGCGTAATGTGATGCCTAATTTAATGCCTCAGATAATAACGCTACTGATGGAACGTCCATGAAACCCCTGATAAAACTCAGTTCATATACACTCACAGCAGGCATTCTTGCGAGTGCTCTTGGTTGTCAGCAGACCCATATCGAATTTACCCCCATTGCAGAACCAAGCCTGCCAGTATTCGATCCGTTACAAGGCGCACCCGAGATCCCGGCGTTAAAGATAAAGTCGAGCCAAGCTTTAAGCTTCACCGCTTTAAGCCCCGAGCTTAAGCTTTACCCACTTAACGACACGCTTTCGACACTCGATCACTTGTCTTTGGTGGCTTTTAGCTCGACGCCAATGGCCAACCTAGACGTATTAGTCGCAGCCTTTAAGGAGAAAAGAGGCTGGCTGGTACAGCAATCTGAGTTAGCCTGCGCCGAAAGCCTCGGCATTCGACCAAGCATGCACAGTTTGACCCTTAGTATCGACTGCCCAGATTCCCCAGCCCTTGCCAGCGACCTGCTGATGCAATTTTGGCAGGCCAATAGCTTTACAGAAGATAAAGCCGGCAGCTTTGATGAAATAGATATAGCTAACGTGCGGCGCCAGCTCAAACTGGCCAAGCATATCAACGCATATAGCGGCGCTGAAATCGATGATGTGTGGGCCAAGAAAATCCTTGGTGAGCAGCATGTTTATAATCAAGCGCTCAATGATAAAGCCCTGGCCGATGAACTAGATCTAGCCAGACTTAACCAAGTTAGAGACCAGATTTTTGCCCAGTCTAATTGGGCGCTATTAACCAATGCTAGCCTTGGACAAGACAAGCAGTTTACCTCGGCGGTGACAAAGCAATTTGAATCACTAATGTCTTCTAAGGCAGAGTTCGAAATCTCAGACGCTGACTCTGCAACAAGTTCAAAAAATAGTACCGACTCACTGACGAATTACAGCCCTGCGATTGCCCCGAGCAATGCAAACAAGACGCTGTTTGTTATCGATGCCCCCGGCAGCGTACAAACACAAGTGCGTATCGGCTATCCACTGGATGCCAGTGATAAAAGCATTGATAGCGTTCAAGACTGTAAACTACTGGCCAGCTGGCTGGGGCGCAGTTTCTCTGGGCGCTTATATTACGATTTACGCGAAGTGCGTGGCTTAACTTACGGGATCTATGGGCGCTGTTTCGACAACCCGTTATCCCGTACTCTTAAATTTTATGGCAGCACTAAGCTTGAGCACTCTGGCGCCTTTATTCGCGGTGTGATCGACCATTTAACGCTAACAACGGGTTCGGCAGCATCGATAGATGAACTCTCGGCGTTAAAAACCTATCTCACCAGTCAACAGATGTTGCGCCAAGCAAACTTTCGCGCCGTCGAGGCCGATACTATTAAGCAGCTTATCCGCGGTGTTTCAACTGAGCAGCAGCGGGCTCAAAATCTGCGACTCAACAACTTAACTCCTGAGCAATTACAACAGATTGCCAGCTCAGTCTTTAGTCATACTCCCTATATAGTGATCCGTGGCGACGCAGATAAAATAGCTATCGACATTAAAAACAAGCTGCCCGATTGGCATATAGTTGAAGCCGTAGCTGACTAGCTGTCAGTTGCTGCGCTTTTATGCTGCAACTGATGGCTAATCAGCCGTAAAGCTCAGCTTTTATACCAATCAGTATAAACATTTAGTCACTCAGCGAGAGTTTAGCGGTTTTGAGGCAAGGCAACGAGTAAAGGGCATAGTTGTTCTACGTTCAAGCTCGTTAACACAGCATCAGAATCGCTAAAACTCGCCATTCTGGAGCGTTTTTGGCTGCCTACTTCTGCGTTGATTAGCTTTGTAAGGGAATAACCATTATTGCAGCTATTCGCCTTGAATTAGTTTGCCAAAAATAGCTCTGAGTAGATCAAATTCTTATACTGATTGGTATTATCCAGCCAGAGACGCCTATCCATTTAAATACAATAAATAGCAAAATAGATTTCAGTTCTTGGTAAACCCGGTCGCCCTAACATGCAAAATTGGGTTTATTTATAGGAACACTCATGCATTCAAGCATCATGAAATTCGCCATCGACGATGGCTCGACCAACGTTAAAATCAGCTGGCTAGAGAACGGCCAAGTGCGTAGCGTGACCTCACCCAACTCATTTCGTAAAGACTGGAAAAGCGCCGCTTTGCTTAATGACCGCAAGGTATTTAACTACCAAGTTGCATCGACTAAATATACCTACGACGCCACATCAGATAAGGCATTATCGACGACTCATGTTGCCTTTCAATATGACGATTTGAACCTACTTTCTGTGCACCACGCACTACTGCAAACGGGCGTTAAACCTTGCCCGGTGAGCATTCTGGTTACCCTGCCAATCACTGAGTATTACCAAGCCGACGATTGCCAGAAAAACGAAGAAAATATCGCCCGTAAAAAAGCTAACTTAATGCGAGAAATCACCCTTAACAAGGGCGAGCTATTCACAATCGTTGATGTTGAAGTACTGCCTGAAAGCTTACCTGCAGTGTTGACCACCTTAATGGATTCTGGCGTGAATGAGTTCACTAAGTCTTTGGTTATCGACTGCGGCGGTACCACACTCGACATGGGCGTGATTGTCGGTGAGTTCGACGATGTGTCTGCTGTGTATGGCAATGCCGAGATTGGCGTGTCTATGGTCACTAACGCAGCCCGAAAAGCCTTATCGGCTGCCGACAGTGATGCTAGCTATTTAGTGGCTAACGAGCTGATTAAGCGTCGCCATAACCGTGAGTTCGTTGAAGAAGTGATCAACGATATCAGCAAGGTAGACTGGGTACTTGAGCGTATCGAAAATAAGATCACCGAGCTTGGCGCCGCAGTTGCGTACGAAGCCAAGACCTTTACCCGCAACCCTAACCGCATCTACTTAGTGGGTGGTGGTGCCATGCTAATTGAAACTGCCATTCGTGAAGCTTACCCGTCATTGGGTGAAAAAATCGTCATGATAAAAGAGCCTCAAGAGGCACTTTCACGTGAGATCTGTTGCTACCACGCAGCAGAACCTAGCGACGCGGCTTAAGAGGTAGTTATGCGCATTCGATTCAATGTGGGCCTAGAGCCTGAGCTGTTCGACTCCCACAGCTACGCCATTAAATGCCTAAGGCTTTGGCAGCAAGAGGAAAAATCGCGCAATGATGAGACCGATACTGTGCTACAGCGGCGTATTCAGTTTCATCGAGACCTGTATCTGTCGGGTTTATTTTTGCATGAATTGGCGCCACAGTTGCCGTCTATGCTTACGCAAACCTTGCTGCAAGATAAAGTGAACAGCCAAACCTTGGCCTACCAAATCAAATCAGCGGGCTTGAGTTTGGAGCCTGCTACTGAGAATGGCCTTTCAGAGCAGCAGTGGCAAAAACTCAGCTCTATGCTTGAGACCGCCAGTTTAGCTAACTCGCAAAGCGAACTGGCTAACTTAACTGCCATTGAGCAGCAGCTAGCCCAGTTACAACAGCTTATGCTTGAAGGGCAAGAACAGCTAAGCTCAGTGCTTACGCATTCAGCTACCAACCAAGCAGAGGCTCGTAATAAAGGGGCTCGTAATAAAGAGAAAAGTCAAACAGAAGTCAGCTCTGAAACAGTGCAGCAACAGCCAGACTTTAGCGCCCAGCTGAGTCAACTTAAGCAGGGCCAAGAAAAGCTAATGGCGCAGATGAAAAGCTTATCGAGCCAATTAGCCCAAGTCTCCGGTACTAGCCTTGCTAATCACTCTGCCAATGACGCCTCTAACCAAGAAACTCCCAGCTTAGAGACGCAACTTGAGCGAGCCAGACGGGTAAAATCTAAAGGACTGTGGTAATCCTCTGACTACTAGACTTTTTGCACTAGAGCGGTTTTAAAAACAAAAAATCCACCCTATTAGGGTGGATTTTTTTGGCTTACTCGATACGGGTTTTCGAAGTAAAAAGTTTAGCTAGCCGATTGCGCCAAATATTTCGCCATCTCAACTGCTGGCACCATTCCGCCACCTGTCGCCCACACTAGGTGAGTCGCATTGCTCATCATCTCAGGGGTTAGCCCCATACGTACTTGATACTCGCTATCGCTGCTCACACGAAGTGCGCCCGGCATACCCGCAAGTGCTGACGGCTCAAGCTCAATACCTTCACTCTGGGCTAATAAACCAAGTAGATCATACATGTGCTGGTCGCTTAACGTGTAGTAACCATCTAGCATACGCTCCATGGCACGGCCAACAAAACCAGAGGCGCGGCCTACCGCTAAGCCATCTGCTGCGGTGACGTTATCGATACCTAAGTCCTGTACGGCAATTTCGTCATGCAGACCTGTGTGCACACCCAGCAACATACAAGGAGAATGTGTCGGCTCGGCAAAGAAGCAGTGAACGTTATCACCAAACGCTAACTTAAGACCAAATGCCACACCACCAGGGCCGCCGCCCACACCGCAAGGCAAGTAAACAAACAGAGGGTGCTCGCTATCAACCTTGATATCGGCTGCGTCAAACTGTGCTTTTAAGCGCTCACCGGCAACCGAGTAACCTAAAAATAGCGTGCGCGAGTTTTCATCGTCGATAAAGAAACAGTTAGCATCCGACTCTGCCGCTTTACGACCTTGCTCAACTGCAACACCGTAATCTTGCTCATATTCATGTACCGATACGCCATGGCTACGTAGCTTGTCTTTCTTCCATTGGCGAGCATCTGCCGACATATGCACACTCACTTTAAAGCCGAGTTTAGCGCTCATAATGCCGATAGACATGCCTAAGTTTCCGGTCGAGCCTACCGCGATGCTGTAACCATTAAAGAAGTTACGCATCTCTTCAGTAAACAGCATTTGATAGTCGTCAGACTCTTTAAGCTTACCCGCTGCAATTGCCAGTTTCTCAGCGTGGGTCAGCACTTCATAAATGCCGCCGCGCGCCTTGATAGAACCAGATATTGGCAGATGGCTGTCTTTTTTAAGCATCAGCTTACCAGCAATATTTTGGCCGTATTTGGCTTCTAGCGCCTGCTTCATCTGTGGGATCTCAACCACTTCTGACTCAATAATACCGTTAGATGCAGCAGTCTCTGGGAAGGCTAACGCTAGGTAAGGAGCAAAGCGCTGCAAACGCGCGCTGGCATCGGCCACATCAGTACTATCTAGACCAACATAAGGTAGCGCTTCGGCTATGTTGGTTGCCTTGGTTTCAAACCAGCTAACTTCTTCAAGCTTGATAAGCTGAGCCAGCAAAGGGAAGTCGTTTATCAGTTGCTTAGTGTTCATAGTTTCAGTTCCCCTTTAGGATTAAATAACATAAGAAAGTGCAAATGTCGCAGCCAGTGCCACAAGCGAGGCGATAAAGGTGGCTGTGGTGTAATACATAAATGTTTGTTTCATAGTAGCGCCGGTGTACTGCTTAACCAGCCAGAACAAAGAGTCGGTAACTATGGTGCAGCCGATAGCGCCAGAGCCGATAGCTAAGGTGACGATAACTGGATTCAAGTCTGGATAAAGCACTAATAATGGCGACACAATGGCAGTTGCGCCCATCATAGCAACGGTTGCTGAACCTACCGCAGCATGCAAAATAATCGCCACTAACCAGGCCAGTAGCACTGGGTGCATATCAAGATTCGCCAGAATTTGCGCCAAACTGTCGCCCATGCCGCTGCCACTTAATACGCCGTTAAACGCGCCGCCGGCACCAATAATTAGCAAGATATTGGCGATAGAGGCAAAGCAGTCTTCAGTTTTAGTCAGCAAGGTGCCCATGGTCATCTTGTTGCGCAGGCCCAGTAGGTAATACGCCACGAACGCAGCGATAAACATCGCGGTGATTGGGTTACCAACAAATTCTAGCGTGGTGTACAGCGCACTGCCCGGCTCCATATACAGCTCGGCCACGGTTTTAACCAACATTAAAATGATTGGCAAAAGGATGGTGAACAGTGTTGTGCCAAGTGATGGCAACTCGCTCTCTTCGCGGGTCGAAACCTCACTAAACTCAGCAGGTACAGCAAGGTGCGGCAGCTTATCACCAAACAGTTTAAGGAATAGCGGACCGCCAATTAGTGAGGCAAGTAGACCGATTAACAGACCCCAGATGATGACTGAACCCACATCGGCGCCTAGGGCATTAGTCACAAACAATGCAGCAGGGTGCGGCGGCACGATACAGTGCACTGCCATCAAGGCGGTACATAGCGGAATGGCAAGCTTCAGCAAGGATGTGTTGGTCTTACGAGCGATAGAGAAAGCCAGCGGAATGAGCAGTACTACGCCCACTTCAACGAACAAGGTGATACCGCATATTAAACCCACCAGCACCATGATCACATCAGGGCTTAGGTAGCGCGACTTTAGCAAGGTGATACCAATGCGCTCTGCAGCGCCGGAGATCTCCATCATCTTACCTAAGATGGTGCCCAGACCGATAACGATAGCTAAGAAACCTAAGGTTCCACCAATGCCAGACTCCATCGCCTTGATCATTTCAAGTGGTGCCATGCCCATCATGCCGCCCACAAAGAAGCTGGCTAACAGTAGCGCTAGAAAAGGGTGCAACTTGAACTTTACGATACTGACAACAATCAACAAGATGCTGCTAAGTAAAGTTCCGATAATCCACAGTTGTGATTCCATTGTATTTCTCTATTGGTTAAAAGGAGCTAAAGGAATTAAAAAGGAGTAAAAAGTGGCGCTATTAAAGCCAATCAATGAAATACTGACAAAAGATATAAATCGCCGTTCGCTTGAGCCAGATAGTGGCAACAGGCGTTCAGCCGTCACAAAAGCGCCCCTTACATGACGTAAGTTGCAACTGCGTTGATATAATCGGCGCTAAAAAGCACTTTAGGGTAAAATTCTCACATCAAAATTTGAGAAGTTAGTCATGTATTCCCAGCAAGATATGTTCAGCCGCAACCGTTTACTCAGTAGCTATCAACTGGCAAAACTGCATACCTTTGACGTGGTTGCCCGCCACCAATCCTTCTCCCTCGCCGCCGAGGAGTTGTGTGTCAGTCCTTCAGCCGTAAGCCATAGAATTACCGCACTGGAGAGTGAACTAGGCTTTAAGCTATTTGCTCGATTTCACCGCAGAATAGAACTAACAGAAGATGGCAAGCGTCTGTTTTCAAAATTGAAAGACAGCTTGAAGAGTCTAAATCAGGAAGTATTCGAGATTAAAAACCAAGAGGTGTCAGGCAAACTGACTATCTACTCTCGCCCTTCTATCGCCCAATGTTGGTTGGTGCCTAAGATTGCCGACTTCAGTCGCCAGTACCCGGCGATTTCGATTAATATTTTGACCGGCAATGAAAATGTCAATTTCAACAGCTTTCATATCGACTTAGCCATCTACTACGACAATCGCCCTCGCAGTAAATTGTTTTGTCAGCACTTGATGGATGAAACCATCATGCCTGTGTGTAGCCCAGAATATGCGGCGGAGCACGATCTTATCGGCAAACCTGAGCACCTGAGCCGCTGCACCTTGCTGCACGACAACCAAGCTTGGGAGTATGACTCTGACTGTGATGAATGGAAGTATTGGGCCGATACCCAAGGACTCAGCATCGATGATAAACGCTCAATCGGTTTTGACCGCTCAGACTTAGCCGTGATTGCCGCCATGAATCATGCGGGCATTGCCATGGGACGCGGCCAACTGGTAAGCAAACGCATCGTACGAGGTGAACTTATCGCTCCGTTTGCTGGGCAACAAGTTAACTGCGAGCAAACCTATTATGTGGCTTCCCATGATAAAGAGCTTAACCCCAAGGCTAAGCTGTTTGTGGATTGGCTGAAGCAACAAGCAAAACACAACGGCCTTTAACTAGTGAAAACGATTAAATTTACTCACATTGGATGATCCCCAATAGATGAGCTTGAGCTGATATAATCGCGTCATATCCAAAGCCAGTAATGGAGTGTTATGACCCGCCAAGCAGCGAATCTATTAAGCCGCCCCTCGCAATTAACTGCCAGCGACGCTGATGCCAATGCTGATGCTGATGCCAGTACTGATGTTACTGTTAGTGCTGAATGCAGCGGGCCCCTAGCGCGCTATCAAGAGCAGATCGAGCGGCAACAGATTATCGACGATGGCGCGCAGCATCAAGCCATAGCAGCGCTGGAGCGATTACATCAGCAGCTAATTCAAGAGCCTAAAACGCTTCGAGTCAGTGATGATGCCAATCTTGTGTGTCAGGGTCTCTATATGTGGGGCGATGTCGGCCGTGGTAAAACCTACTTGATGGATCTGTTTTATCAATGCCTTGAAAGTGAATCTAGCGTGCCCACACTTAGGCTGCACTTTCATCGCTTTATGGCGCGTATTCATAAAGAGCTTATCGGCGAGTCGGGTAAGCGCGATCCTCTCAAGCGCATTGCCAAGCGGGTGGCACTGGAATGCCGCGTACTGTGTTTCGATGAGTTTTTTGTCAGCGATATCGGCGATGCGATGATTTTAGCTAAGCTATTTGAAGCGCTATTTGAGCAGGGCATTATCTTAGTCGCCACCTCAAACATTCCTATCGATGAGCTGTATAAAAACGGCCTACAGCGCCAGCGCTTCTTGCCGACTATCGACCTGCTTAATCGTTATACTCAAGAGCTGCATTTAAGCGGCGAGCAAGACCATCGCTTGCAACAATCCACACATTCAAATACAGCGACAAAGCCGCGCTACTTTGTAGACTTATCTAATGACAGCGCTAACGATTCAAATGACAAGCTAGTGCTAGCGCAGTTTGAGCAGTTTTTTAGTCGATGCTCACAAGCCGAGGCTGCAGCATCAATTGACGCGCCGCTATTAATCCATGGCCGCATAATCGACACCATTAAATACAATCAAGATGTAGCCTGGTTTGAGTTCGACGCCCTGTGTGACGGCCCACGTTCGCAGCTCGATTATATCGAAATAGCCAGCCGCTTTAACACGGTTATACTCACCCAAGTGCCCGTATTAGGCGGCGAGCCCCGCAGCTGGATTAGAGCCCGCGGCACCGAAGATGGCGCGCACTCACTTGAGAGCGCCACGTCAGAAACTGCGGCGATGGAGAATGCAGCTTTTGAAACTGCTGCTTTTAATACAGGGAATAGGCAACTGTCTTACGCGGTGAGTGACGATCCCGCAAGGCGCTTTATCAGCTTAGTGGATGAGTTATATGACCAAGGAGTTGAGTTATACATTCAAGCTCATGTGCCTATGGATGAACTCTACAGCGGCGGCGCGTTAAGCTTTGAGTTCAGGCGAACCTTGAGTCGCCTGACTCAGATGCAGAGTTTGCAATATTGAAGACTCAATAACGGGAGGCAACGGGTATGCGATGCCATTCATCGCCCCAGAGGATCCCACCATCAGTGGTTCCAATGACCTGCGGTCAGCATATGTGCAGACACTGCCGAGGCTCGCTTTTCGTCGTCCATGACCGCTCTAAGGTGGCGTCCTTGCCACCAAAGGCCCCAGCTTTATCTACACTAAGTTAGAAAAGCGTACTCCTCCCAATTATGCCGCTAAAGTCAGAATGCTCGACAAATTTGAGATCAAATCTATTGCTTGCAATAAGCTTGCGGCATAATGGCGCCAATTACATTACAGAGTCGTAAAAATGGATAACCAGCAAGACAGCTACATGACTGAAGAAACCCTTATTGAAACAGTCGAAAATCAAATCGCCGATGGCGAACCGAAAAAAGTCAAAGAAACCTTAATGCGTTTAGTAATGACTGGCACGCCACGCGAAGAAGCGATTCAATGGATGGCATGCGCGCTAGCTATCGAAGTCAGCGATGTAATGCTAAATGGCGCGTCGTTTAACGAAAAGCGTTACAACCAGCACTTAGATGCCATGCCAAATCTAGACTGGATGGAAGACTGATATTAACGCCACTAACACCCGTTTACCTCGGCTGTTAATTGGCGCTACAGCCTCCGTATTGCTTGGGCTTTCTGCGATAGAAAGCTCAGCGCATCAAGCCGAGTTAACCTCAAGCCCTACGACTAAAGCTACAGCTACAACTAACTCTATAACGACAACAAAAAGAGAATTAACAGTGAGCCAACCACATATCCTGACATTAGATGACGTCTCATTTGATAAAAAACAAGGCAGGATTGATGTTTACAAGGGCAAGCATAAACATATCATCATCCCTGATAATTTTGACGGTATCCCCGTAACCAAGATCTGGGATTATGCGTTTTCAGAGGTTGAGGAGTTAAGCGAGGAATTCGAAGAGGTCCCACAGAACCTAATAGCCAGCGTGGTTATCCCTAATACTGTCATAGAAATTGGCGATAGTGCATTTCAGCGTAACGCTCTTACCGAGATAGTGCTCCCAAGCTCTGTCACTCGTATTGGTTACAAGGCCTTTGCTGAAAACGCCCTTACCAGCGCTGATATCCCAGATTCAGTGACTGAAATTGCAGAAAGAGCATTTGCCAAAAATGCATTAACTCAGCTGAGCCTGCCAAATTCATTGACTAAAATTAATGACCGAGTGTTTCAATTTAATGCGTTAACCAGCATCACTATTCCTGATTCCGTGACAGAAATCGGCTTAGGCGCATTTAGGGGAAATGCACTTCAAAGTATCACAATTCCTGACTCGGTAACTGACATAGGTTCTGAAGCGTTTGCAGATAATGCCATAACCAGTGTATTAATTCCGACTTCGGTCACTTACATGGGGAATGACGCTTTTAGCGATAACCCATTAAGGGGCAGGATCATTAAAGGCTTTGGCAACAAAAAGCCGCCCAGAGAACTCACTGACGAAGAGTGGCTCGAAGTCTATGGTGACTTATAAGCTAAAGCATTGCTGCGCGCACACCTAACATCTGATTGCGCGTAACCTTGTGAGCTTACTGCTCACAAGGTTTACAGCAGAGAAGTAACTGTCCCCTGTTATACCATCTACAACAACTTCAAGTTAATCGTACTCAGCTACTAGCATGACTTTCTTTAACTCTGGCTGGTAAAACACCATAAACTCACCGGCAAAGCCCAAGTACTCACTATCTCTGACCAAGTAAGCTTCATCTTTAAAGCTGCCTATGAAGGTATATTCTTTATTGTCTTTCTGATCCAGATAAACGATATCGCGAGTGCTCATATGTTCAAATTCAGGATGATTAAGGCTGCAGGTCACTTCATAGTAATGATCCAGCTCTGGGTTCTTTGCCAGTTCATTATATAAACATGAAGCCCAATTCTGGCCAAATCTAGGTTGGCCGCCCAAAGTGATTAATGGCAGCTTTTTGTCACGACGCATCAAACACTTATTGGCAGCAAATTCGTCCTGCGCTTGCTGATAGTTGTCTAAGTACTCGTCTTGCTCCTCAAGCGTATCATCATTGGCGTACTCGTCATCTAAGCACCAGCCTTGTTGCTCATCAATATACGAATAGGTGATAGGGCCATAATCACCATCGGGAATGCCTTGCAGATTAGGTAGTGCAATGAGTATTTTGTCGTCAATGCTTGCATCAAACATATTGAATGACAACAACCCAATTGGAATTAGTTTTTCACGGTCAAAAACCACAGACTCAGCAGTTGGAAATGCAGCATAACCAGCTTCATCATGGAAGATATCGGTTTTAGCTACATTCAATTTGGTATCTTTAATTATAAACGCCATATTTAACAACACATTCCTTTTATGAATAGTTTAACCTGCTAATTCGCCAGCATTTTCCACAAGCGATTCATAGATTATTGATGCCAGTATAGGCTCTTGTTAGGGGAAATTGGCGTATTCAAATACGCCGAAAATCACACTTTGAGAAGTCAAATTGAGTCTGATAAGAGTCATATCAATAACGCTACATTTTACATGCATAAATGCGCGAAAGCCTCCATGTACTATTAAGGAAGCCTCGTCATCCATGCCTCACACATCGGCGAACGGTTAGAATAAAATCAGTTACACATTACGAACGATAAAGCTGTCACGGCTTGAGGTCATCTGCAGATACATCAGATAAAGAACAGGGATTAATATCAAAGAGAACACCACCAAAGCCACAATCAAAAACACGTACATTGTTGGTTTGATAACAGCTGTGTTGGGATTACTGGGTTTATAGTGCACTAAGATTTTCTTATCACGAGGAAACTCTGCCACCAAGGCTTCGGCCTCTTCCAAAGAGTAACCCGGGATGGCACCTGTAATATCGGTCTTATTGCTCTTGTGGTAAATTTTACCGTCAACAGCATAGAAATACTCGATAGCCACCTCGTAATGAGATTCAGCGCTGCTTCTTTCATGGTAGCGTTCAATGAGCCAGCAATTCACCACCATGCCCTTAGCTGTAGGCCAATTAAAAGCAGCATGAGACTGATGCACAGCATAAGTTGCCACCCCTACAGCACAAGAGAACATGATAAACATAAACCACATTAATATTGAAATCTGCGACAGCTTAAACCGCTTCACTATTATTACCTTTTATGTCCGCGTAACTATTCATCAAGGTTTGATAGCCTTTCACAAGTTTTATCAATGGCCATATCATGGCAGTAACCAGCAACACCAGCGCAAGCAAACCTAAGGCAAGCAGATAAAGAAAATCATCACCTCCGCCTCCGGAAAACAGCCCGCCACGATTAAATATGTTGGCTCCCCAAGCGGAAGCAATAGCCGCCAAATTCAACGCTAGATGTAAGCCAAACGATTGCAAGATAACCCAATACCCTTGTTTTAAAACCGGCGATTGGATGCGGTACCAGTTAACCCCAACCCAAGCAAGCCAGCCTATCCATAGCGCCGCCGCAGGGAGCCAAAGCACGCCAAGAATATAAATCACCGGCACAGCAAAGTAACTGTAGCGCAGCTGCGTGAGTTGAGAGTGTCTTGATAAGTCCATTTTAAATCCTTATTTACAGCGACTCTATATAACACGGTATTAGACTAAAGCGACTCTAAACCGTCGTGCTGTAATACATCTTGATTTTGGTGCTAACCTTGATATTAACAATGGGGGTCAATGCTATTTCTACTGTTGATCAGCTTGTTATAAGCCTGCCAGTGATGTGCGTAGCTCTTCTATGCTTTGAACACCAAGTTCACTACTTGACCAACCAAACTTGTCATTATCAAAGCGAGGAAAAATATGGAGGTGATAATGGCTTAACTCATTAAACTTACCGTTGTTTTGAATAAATGAGATTCCATCGGGTTGAAACTTGGTCGCGATACGTTGATAAAGCTCTTTGGCGACGCTTTGTATTTCCAAGTTTACCTCAGGAGGCAAATCAATAAACGACTCAAAAAGCTCCTTTGGACAAATTAACACATGACCAAAGTTAATAGGGCTATGATCTGCGAAAGCAATAACATTTTCGGATTCATAAAGAATGACAGCATCTATTTCCCTAGATACGATCTTTTCAACTATTGTCACTAATTTCCCCTTGGGTTTATAACGCCTCAATCAGCCGACGCGTTAGCGGTCGGCTGCATTGAATTGTTAGATTTTAATTCTCGCGCTATGGTTTTAAATACTGAAACACCAACTAGTGTTAGTTGGTTTTTATCACTTATTATTCCTACACTTCGAAGTCCAGTCATTGCGCCGCCATTAATCGGTACTTTTGGATGCATACCGTTTCGCTCTATATCCGAATAAACTGCGTCAAAACTTTTCACCAGAACTTCTGGTGTACTCTCAATTACATAATCAACGCCAAGATAGGTACAGATTTCTCCGACTATATGCTTCCGACCAGGAGAAACTTCGGCATTTGCATAGTGTAAAAATTGTAGGTACGGATCTTGTATTTCCCTAATTTGGCTCTCAACACTCTTATGCTTCACCTCTAGTGCACTAGCATGTTGAGTTACAGAAATTAGCTGCGTGACTAAAGCTTGCTTTTCAGCTTGTGTTTTGGCTCCAGATTGAATTAACTGCAGCTCTAGTTGCTCTACTTGTTTTTTCAGAGGCTCTTTCTCATTTTCCGCCAGCTCTAACTCGTCAGTAAGCAATGTTGTCCGCTTCTCCAATCTTTGGAGCAAAATGTCAGGAGACGTCTCAGCAAGATCCTTAACTTTCGTTTCGAGGAAGGAGATTTGAGACTTTAAGGTTTCAATTGTCGCGTCTTTTGATTGAACTAAAACTCGGTACAATACAAAGAGCGCCCCAATAAACCCAATTATGCTGGCAATTTGGGTGTAAAAGATTGTCTCGATGCTCATAATTTTCCTTAAAATCTAACATTTGTATAATGCGCATACGCACGTATTCGGCAAAACGCGCAAGCGCATTTAATAAACCTATTATTTAATTTTCACTGATGAAAAGCTATTGATTTATAAGCACTCTACCTTTGTATTACTGGATAAATGCACACAAAAATGAGCAAAGCGAGCATTGATATTGATGTTGATATTGAATCGAAAGTAATTGGTGATTATTCAAAAGTGGGGTCAGGTTGAACTTTCTACAAACCTCACAGAAAACACCATTCCCCATCGAAGTTGCCGAGGTTATTGAAGAAAATCGCGTGAGCGAGTCATGGATGACGAGATAGCCTTAGGTGAGCCATGGACGGCGAATATGAGGCGATAGCGATTTTCGAAAATGAGTGAGGATCAACAACTTCGTCGGGGCGCTGAGGGTTTGTTAAGGGGGACAAGCGCTTTCCCCCTTGGCTCGGGTGTGGGCGAAGCGCCACGACGTTAGTTGTTAGACGAAGTCTAACTTAGAGGTCAGGCGTAGCCTGATATGTGGCAAAGCCACGACCTTTATCAAGCGGAGCTTGATTGAGTTGTTAGACGCAGTCTAACTGCTAGAAAAAGCGATAAAAACTATCTCAAGCAGATAGTTAGATAAACTCTAAATAAACATCGCAATCATGCCACCCACCGTCGCTGCGGCCTTAACATATTGGCCTGCCGAATACGATGGGTCGCCGTTCTCGTCGATTTCTTCTGGATGATCGAGTCCTAAAGCCCCAAAGACAAAGGATTCAAAATCGCCATCTTCCTCTTCGGCTTTAGCTATTTCAGGAGAAGCTGTGCTGGCTTTCGCTGCAGTCTGCTCATCGGCCAGTTTTTGCTGGGCTCCCGCAGAGATAGCCACATTAGTGCTGGCACCCACATTGGGTAAAGGCGCAGCTTGAGTCGCTGTAGAGCTCGCAGTAAGAGCGGCGGATGTAGCGGGTGCATTCGCTGCGGTATTTACCTGCGAATTACCGACAACATTTGCTGCCGCAGCATTTATCCCCGCAGTGACACTATTACTGACAGAAGTCATCAAACTATCCTCGAATTAATCCCTTTTACAACAGCGGGATACACTAGTGCAGATAGTAAGCAGGAAACGATTAACCTCAAAGCAGATTTTGTCGAAAATTTGATACAAAACGTATCAGAGCCTATTCCTATATCAGGGTTGTTGTTACCCCTTAATTAGACACTGTATTAGCACTAATAAATCTTCGATGAAGCAATTCGATAGTGGGTTAGGGATAGAGGCTTGAGTTAAAACTTAAAAATCATATTGAACTCGCTGTACCCATAGCGGCTCATATCGCTGACCTTGCATATAAATAACATCTACGTTCATCTGCGTCAGCTTTTCAAATAATCCTATAAATTGGCCGCCAGCATGGCTTGCAGTCAAGTTAGTGGTATATAGCGAAAGCGGGCTTCCGTTGGCAAATTGTCGGGCAAATATCGCTAAACTATGTTGATGTTCAAGTAAGTAATGTTTATCAATCCAGCGCCCGCCTAGATATATTGCTGAGCTTGAAGTCTTAGCGATGATACTCACATGTGAGTATGGCGGCTCATCGGCTAACACTTGGTTTATCTGTTCAAAAGGTTCCGTATTTTCTTCTAAGGTCAGAAGATGCACCTCCCCTCTAAAGCCAGACAATAATGCCTCTATCTGCTCTAGCGAACTATCGACAATGATCAGGCTAACGCCGTCTTGCTCAGCTTGTATCAAATTAGCCTTTAGCTTAGTTAGCACGATTGGCTCTTGCTCAAATTCGGTTGCTAAATCTAATTTGGGCTCTGCTATTGCATCATTGATAAACAGCAGCAGACAGAGTAATACTATCCAGTAAACAGGAAAGTCATGGCAGAGACGGCGTTTAGTGTTCCTGTTGCTCCCTTTGTAACTGTTAAGACCTTTTAACGACAGATCTTTAAAGATCTTCATGCCAGTTAAGCTATCGTTGAAGTTGGTATAGCGACTTGTCTGTTTGAGAGAATTCATAATGAGCTCGAGCCGATAAACAATAAACAGACTGATGCATAGAACAAACCACATCGGTATAGCAAAAAATGAAATTGGCTTTCACACTTGGATTCAATTAGTTAATAAGGTCTCATTTCGCTTGGGGCTACCTTTTAAAATCCCCTTTAGCTCTGCGAATGAATTTGCAACGCATTTTGCTTGCCGCTTTGCACTAAAATCCCTAGCTGTAGTAAACAAAAAAGCCTCTTAGATTAAACCTAAGAGGCTTTAAAAGCGGTCATGATTATACTGTTATACCCATGCTATACGCTCATACTCATACTTAAAAATCATAATCGGATGACAAGTTCATCACCCGCCTAAGATCGCTTGATAGATCTCAATCACTCGCTGAGTATGAGGTTTAACCACATCGTTCGGCAACACAGCTCTTTTTTCTTGCAGCACTAACCTATGGCTTTCATCACGTAGGTGACAATAGGCTTGCGTCAAGGCCTGAGCACTGTCTAGCGGTAACAGTTCAAGCTCGGCGAGCTCAGCGAAAATCCGCACATTGTCAGACCAAAAAGACAGCGCCTTATGCTCATTGGCGTTGGCCAAGACTAAGTACTGGGCAATAAACTCTATATCGGCGATCCCACCACGGCTCTGCTTAAGATCGAACATATTCTCTTCAACCTTTAATAGATGATCGCGCATCTTAAGCCGCATCTCTCTAACATCTTTGGCTAAAGTTTCGATATCACGCTGACTCTCAAGCACTTCGGCTCTAAGCTCATTGAAGCGGCTCGAAAGTGAAATATCACCAAACATAAAACGTGCCCTAACTAAGGCTTGATGCTCCCATGTCCAGGCCTCATCTCGCTGATATTCACCAAAGTGTTCTATCTCGCTTACCAGTAACCCTGAGGCGCCAGAAGGTCTTAAGCGCATGTCGACTTCATAAAGTTCGCCGGAGTTGGTGCGGGTTGAAAACAAGTGCAGCACTCGCTGGGCAAGTTTAAGGTAGAAGTGGCCAATGTCTATGGCTCTGTCGCCGTTGGTCTGGCCGGCTTGACTACCATTGTGCAAAAATACTAGGTCTAAGTCTGAGCCGTAACCTAGCTCGATACCGCCAGCCTTGCCGTAGCCGACAACGGCAAAACCCATCTCGTTATCCTTTAGGTTTTCAGGCACTCCATGACGAGCACTTACTTGCGCCCATGCCTGATGAACCACCTGCTCTATGATGGCTTCGGCTAAGAAGGTTAAATGATCGCTCACCTCCATCACTGGCAGCACCCCGGTAACATCGGCCGCGGCAATTTTTAGCTGCTGCGATAACTTAAACTGGCGCAGCGCTTCCATCTGCTGCTCCATATCATCCTCAGGCACCCTAAGTAGGTATTGACGTAGCTCACTGCTGTAGTCATCTAATGAGGTGGTGTCATATAGCTGCGCCGGATCTATCAGCTCATCGAGCAACATAGGGAATTTGGCCAGCTGCTGTGCAATCCAAGGGCTGACAAGACACAGGCTGACCAGTTGCTGTCTCGCGCCTGGGTTTTCACACAAAAGCTCCAGATAAGTGGTACGAGTCAGAATTTGATCTAGCACTTTAGAGACTTGCTCAAATGCTTTCGAAGGATGTGGAATATTGCTGAGCTCACATAAGAGCTTAGGCATCAACTTGTCTAAGGTTTCGCGCCCTCTTGGGCCAATGGTGCGGCGCACCACGGTCTCGTGCCAGCTATTGAGCAAGGGCCAGAGCTTTTCATCATCTATGCCTTGCTCTTCTAATATGGCAATGGCGTGCTCATCTTCATAAGCATTCCATAATTGCTGAGTCCAGGTCTCGTTATGATCATCAATATTATTACCGCCGACGGTATCATTAAAGTGACCATGGATCTGTCTCATCGCGGTCTCGATCTGCTCACGTAGATCCATTTCAGTATCGGCGTTAAGAGCGTGGCATAGGCGCTGCCAGTTGAGCTCGTCATTGGGTAAGGTTTGCGTCTGCTCATCGTTAATAGCCTGGAGTAAATTTTCTACTCGGCGCAGCAAGACGTAGCTTTTCTTAAGCTCATCCACAGCCAAATATTCAAGTTGCCCCATCTGGTACAAGGTATCGATGGCGGCAAAAAGGCTCTGCTGACGCAATGCGGGCTCACGTCCGCCGCGAATAAGCTGAAAACTCTGCACCACGAACTCGACTTCACGAATACCGCCTGCGCCGAGTTTTATATTGTCAGTTAGCTTTCTACGGCGTACCTCTTGGGTGATTAAGCCCTTCATCTTACGCAGTGATTCTATCGCCGAAAAATCTAAGTAGCGCCGGTAAACAAAAGGTCTGAGTAGATCGTGTAATTCATCTGAATCCGACGTCCAAGGGCCGAGTGCCCTCGCCTTAACCATGGCGTAGCGCTCCCAATCTCGACCCTGCTCTTGGTAATAATCCTCAAGGCCGCTGAAACTCACCACCAAGGGGCCGCTCTCACCGTATGGTCGAAGCCGCATATCGACCCGATACACAAATCCATCAACCGTGACCTGATTTAGTAGGTTCACTAAGCGCTGCCCCATGCGAATAAAGAACTGCTGGTTCTCTATCGAGCGTCGGCCACCAACGGTTTCACCGTGCTCAGGGAAGGTAAAGATAAGGTCAATATCGGATGAGAAGTTAAGCTCACGCCCACCAAGCTTGCCCATTCCTAAAATAAGTAACTTTTGTGGTTTTCCCTGGCTGTCGGTTGGCGTGCCTTGCTGCGCGCACATCTCACGATATAACCAGTCGCGCCCAGCTATGACTAGCGCCTCGGCTAGTGCTGACAAATCTAATAAGGACTCTTCTAATACGCTGTAATTAAAGAAGTCACGCCAAGCAATACGCACCATCTGCCGGTTACGATATTGACGTAACACTCTTTTGGCCTGTTCTTCATCGCTGATAGCTTCAAGTAGCTCAGCTAGCTCATGTTCAAACTCTTGGCGTTCTATATTCTCAAGCTCTGAGGCAAAGAGTGCGGGGATCCATTGAGAATGTCGACACAGCTGGGTAGCAATAAAGTCACTTAATGCAAATGCCTGTTTAAGCTCCTGTTGCTGCTCAATAGTAAGTGAAGAAACTAACTCGGCCACAGTGTCATTGAGGCGCTGCCAATATCGTTCTGCTGCCGCAGCCATTTGCGTGCTGACAAGCTGATTACCCAGTGAAGCCGTGCGCATAATAATCCCTAACAATTTTGTACATCGACATATTATGTCGTTAATGATATAGATAGAGCGTAACTAATTGTGAGCAGTTCTGGTCGAGGATGTTGGCTAGTTGAGTCATTTGTCTCTAACTGAGCCATGAAAACAGGATCCTTGCTATTTTTATGCTCTAATAGGCAATACTATACTAATTGCGCTAAGACCAAATAATTTCTCTTGAGAATTCAATGTTCCAGCAAGTGAAAACTGGTTTAATGAGCTAAGATAGCAGCAGTTTTTTGGGCCGAGATATCCTTGGATTGACTAATATGGGTTGGCCACTTTGAGTAAAATAACCAAATTTGGAGAAACTATGGCAGGAATGCTAATCCGCGTTCTCACCGTCTTAATGGTATTCGCCCTCGCTGGATGCGGCGATGATAGACCAGAACAAATTGCAAAGTATCAGCAGCTCACTCAGCAACGCTTAGATACTCTTAGCACTATGCTTAACGACGGTCAGGTACGTAACGCTAATTTGCTCAAACAATACGTGCAAGTATTGGAAAAGCAAAAGCCCGATTTAAGCCCTTTGCTTAATGAGCTTGCGACCGATGCCACCAATCGCGGGCCGATGTTTACATCCTTAACGCGGCGCTTAACCGACAGCCAAAATGCGGCTAACTATGTCGATCTCGATCAGCAATTAGCCGAAGTTGAGAATCTCTATCAAGCAGCCGATCCAAGTTTATACAACGATATGTTGTCTGACCCACTCAACGTGGTTGCGGATATGTCAGATGGTGCACTGGCGCGAGTTAACTCCATTAGCCGTGAAGCCGCAGCGCTTGCTAATGGTGCGGAAGACTTCGGCGCAGGCAGTCAGTTAGTCGGTAACCCGTCTTACGGTAGCTGGCAAACAGGCTCTAACGGCATGTCGTTTTGGGCTTGGTATGGCATGTATTCCATGTTCTCTAACCTGACTCGTGGCCCCATTGGCTATGACAGATGGTCGAGCCGTCGTAACTACAGTTACTACAACGATGTGGGACGCTACCGCTATACCTCACCTAAGCAAGCTCGCGCTCAAACACAAACCTATGAGCGCACTAAAAAACAGTTTAGCTCTCAAGGACGTAAGTTTGATAGCCCGTATGCTAAGTCGCGTACCGGCTCAACCAGCCTTTCGAGACAAAGTAGCAGTACCCCAAAAGCCAGTTCAACAGGACGCACCACGAGCAGCAAGAGCAAGTTCCGCTCTAACTACTCCAAGGACAGCAGCTTCCGAAATTCCAGCAGTCGTACCACTCGCGGTGTTCGCCGAGGCAAATAATTAAGGAACCCTTATGACATTTTTAGAAAACTACGGCCTCACACCTGATTTGATGATTATTCTTTGCATCGATATCACTATCGCCGTACTGCTACTTACATTAATGCGCTACCTGCAAGGATGGACGGTAAAGGTCAACAGCCGTCACGAACTGTCTGAAAACGATAATTTTGCCTTCGGTATTAGTACCGCAGGTGCAGTGATGGCACTGGGTATTGTATTAACTGGCGCGATTACCGGTGAAGCCGCCGAGTCGTACTTAGTGGAAGCCATTGGCATGTCGGCCTATGGCCTATTTGGTCTAGTACTGATTAAACTTGGCCGTTTCTTACACGATAAAATTGCCCTCAATAATATCGATAAGAACGCGCTAATTATTAAGGGCAATCTCTCGGTTGCTATTGTCGATGCCACTGCCGCTATCGCTACCGCCATCATTATCCGCTCAGTACTTATGTGGGCTGAAGATCTAACGGTTTATACCTTTATCGCTATCTTTAGCGCCTTTGCGATTTCACAGCTGATGCTAGTGCTACTCACTCGTGCGCGTGAAAATCGTTTTGCTAAGCGTAACCAAGGCGAGTCGATGCAAGATGCTTTCGCTCAGGGCCATGTTGCCTTAGCCATTCGCCATAGTGGCTATATGCTTGCCATGGCCTTTAGCTTCAATGCCGCGAGTCACTTCATTATCTTTGATCCACAAGCTTATATGGCTAACTTGATCGGCTGGTTGATCTTCTCTGTGGTGATGCTAATTTCGCTATCGCTGCTTATCACTCTGGTCAAGAAGCTGGTATTGGCCAACATAAACTTATGTGAAGAAGTCGAGAAACAGCACAATATTGGCCTAGCTTTCGTTGAGATGGCAATTAGCGTCTCTATTGCAATTATCTTGGCAGCCTTAATGGCTTAAGCTAAGTAAAAGGGAGCGTAACTCGCTCCCTTTTTTATTGGCGACCACTCTTTATCTGACCCAACCTATTCAACAGACACTCAATGCAAACCGACTCAAATAGCTCCACTACCGAATCTAGCAATCAAACTATAGAATCAGGCAAACTTGGCTGGTTCGACGATGTGTTACTGCTCGGCATCATGGCCGTACTCGCGGGCTGCGGCCTGATTTATGAGTACTTACTGTCGCATTATGCCGGACGTATTCTAGGCGCCCTCGAAGCGGCAATTTACACCATGATCGGTCTGATGATCGTTTCCATGGGACTCGGCGCTTTTGCCGCCCGTAAAATTCGCTGTGCTTTTACCGGCTTTGCCGTGTTGGAACTTTGCGTTGCCTTATGTGGTTCACTGGCAATTTTAATTACCGCTGCGGTAATCGGCTTTGGCCAGCAATTACCTTTAATCATTGCCAACACCTTGGGCCTGCCCGCCGATCAACTGCCCAACGGCGGCTTTATTGGTACCTTGCAAAAGCTGAGTGAATACCTGCCTTATGTGTGGGGCGTACTTCTCGGCCTGATGATAGGTATGGAGATCCCGCTGATCGCCCGTGTTCGTCAAGCCTTGTCTGAAGCGCATCTGATGCATAACGCGGGTACCATCTATGGCGCCGACTATGTAGGCGCTGGTATTGGCGCGGCTATCTGGGTTGGCTTTATGTTAGCCATTGATATTCAGCTGGCTGCAGCGTTAACCGCAAGCTTTAACCTACTGGCTGGCTTTATCTTTATCTGGCGTTTCTGGCATCAAATACGCCATGTAAAGCTGCTATTAGTGGGTCACTTTATCGCTACTGGCATTTTGGTATTGCTCGCCTTGCACGGCCCTCAATGGGAGCAGAGCTTTAATAACCTACTCTATAAAGACAAGGTGGTTTATGCCAAGGCGACCCGCTTTCAGCAACTGACCTTTACCGAGCGTTTAAGAGGCAATGGCCTCGGCCCGGTTCATTCGCTCTATATCAATGGTCGACTGCAGTTTTCTAGCAGCGACGAGCATATCTATCATTCATTTTTAGTGCATCCAACCATGGCAGCTAGTGCTCGTCACGACAAGGTATTGATCATTGGCGGCGGCGACGGCTTAGGCTTAACTCAGGTACTGCAATGGCAACCTGAGCAAGTGACGCTGATGGATCTAGACAGCGAATTAGTTAAGCTGTTTAAGCAACCCGCTAGCGATATGCCTGAGCATTTAAGCCGAGCATTACTCGCGCTCAATCAAGATGCGCTCAACGATCCTCGTGTAAGAATTATGTATGAAGATGCCTTTAATGGCGTTGATAAGTTATTAGCCAAGGAAGAGAAGTTTGACGCCATTATTGTCGATCTGCCCGACCCGAGTCACCCAGATCTGAACAAGCTCTACTCCGATGCTTTCTATTTAAAGCTCAAGGAACTAATGAGTAATGACGCTGCCTTAACTGTACAGTCAACGTCACCTTATCACGCTCCAAACGCCTTTATTTCGGTAGCAAAGACCTTAGAGCTTGCAGGCTTTAGTGTTGATCAGTATCACCATAACGTACCCAGTTTTGGTGAATGGGGCTGGAGCATTGCTACCTTAAGTGGCAAAAGTGCCCGCGCTAGGCTACAAAGTGTGCAACAACTACCCGTTGATGACCCTTGGTTAACCCTAGGTTTAATCCACGCAGCCTTTGAGTTCCCGGGGAATTTTTACCAGGACAAGCCCAAGATTAAGCCCAATGTTTTAGGTTCAAGCCAGCTGTATCAATATCATCAGCAAGCTTGGTTAGAAAATCAGTAGAGTTTATTTTTGAATCGTAAAGATAGCCCTTGACATATTATGTCCCGGTGTTATCTTTAATCACAGACATAATATGTCAATAAGGACAAATATGAATATCCACACAATTGCCAACCACCTAAATGAGCTTGGCGACAACAGCCATACTGGCTTTCAATTTGATTGTTATCCAATTAATGGTGACGTGGAAGTCTTACAAGTTAACGTAGTTGGCCGTGAAGAGATCCCGGTATTTGTATCGGTCACGGACAACCAGATCCTTTGCATCAGTTATTTGTGGGGCGAGGACGAAGTGAATCAAGAGCGTCGTAGTGAGATGTTTGAGACCATGTTAGAGCTCAACATTCCAATGCCACTGTCATCGTTTGCAAAAATTGACGATAAGTACGTGGTTTACGGTGCACTATCTGTGCATTCAAGCATGAAAGAGATTGAGCAGGAGCTATCTGTTCTTTCTGATAATTGTCTCGAAGTTATCGACGAACTCGTCGACTACCTGAACTAAAGGAGCCACATCATGGGCATTCTAAACAAAATTCTTACGGCCTTCCGTGGCGGCGCTACTGAAGTTGGCCAAGGCATCGTAGATGCAAACTCAACACGTATTTTTGAACAAGAAATTCGTGATGCAGAGAAACACCTAACTAAGGCTAAGCGTGACCTAACTGAAGTGATGGCAAAAGAGATGCAAGCGAGCCGTGAAGTCGATCGCCTAAAGCGCTCTGTTGCTGAACACGAAGGTTACGTGACCCAAGCACTTGAGAAAGGCAACGAGCCACTAGCACTAGAAGTTGCTGAAAAAATCGCTGAGCTTGACCAAGAGCTTAACGATCAGCAATCAGCAAACGAAAGCTTCAGTGCACACGCGACTCGCCTAAAAGAGCTAGTACGTAAAACAGAACGCCAAGTGGCTGATTACCAACGCCAGCTAACTATGGTTAAAACCACCGAAAGCGTGCAGAAAGCCACTGCGACTATTACTGATTCATTTGCCGGCAGTAACTCTAAGTTACTTAACGCTAAAGATTCACTAGAGCGCATCAAAGCACGTCAGCAGTCATTTGATGATCGCCTAAAAGCGTCTGAGACGTTAGCTGAAGAAAACAGTGACAAAGCACTGCACGACAAGCTAGCCGAAGCGGGCATTGGTGAGCAAAAGTCTAACGCTAACGCTGTGCTTGACCGCATTAAAGCGCGTAAGGGCTAAAGGAGACTGGCGTGGGATTTCTAAGCAGCCTATTTGGCAAAAAAGAGGAACCTAAACGTCAACTCGACCACCCAACAAAACTCAACAAGGGAGATATGATCTCCCTTGATGACAGTTTTGCGCTGCCACCACAACTTCGTGGTCAGCAGCTGCGAGTTGAAGCAGTGAACACCTATGAGTACCAGCGTAAGCAACAGACTGAATGGGTGCTAAAGGGTCACAGTGGCGATGCCATTTTCCTCAGCCTAGATGAAGATGACGAAACCTATCTGGCGCTGTCGATTAAGATCAGTCGTGGTCAGGTTGAGCAATTTTTCGATCTCGATCAGTTTAGCGAGATCTTTGAAGAAGCAGGTAAAGCCGAGTTAGATACGCAAACTCTGTCATCTGACTTAAATGATTATGAGCAGTGGTTATCGCCTCATTATCATCAAGTGACCACTGGCAGCTTTGGCTATTTCCATCGTCAAGACTACCGTGGCTTAAGACCTCCACAGGATGCCGATGGTGCAACCGGTGAGCCATTTGAGTCTTATCAGCTGCTTGACGATAATGAAGACAAGGCCGTCGATGTTGAGGTCTATGAAAGCGGTGACACAGATGTGATGCTGACTCTTTATCGTCCCTTGTCCGATATCAGAGAATATTGGCCTGGCGCATAAAATGAATGGTTCTAGATGAAAATCTAGAACCATTTTTGTTTCAACGCCGATGAATGGTAGCATGGGAGAGATCCCGTACCTTATTAATACGGATTAGTAAATTTAGGTATTGCACGCATGACCAAACAAAAAAATCCCTTACCCGCACAGTGGCAACAAAATCAAAAAGCTGCCAAGGCGACACAGATAGCCTTCGATTTGGATGAGAAGTTCCAATATGCCATTCGTAAGGCCGCGCTCGATGCCGGAGTAAGCCCTTCGGATCAAATTCGGGAAATTCTTGGGCTAACGGTGACTAAACGGCCAAAGCGACCTCGCCTTACGGTTTCTCTTAGCGCAAATGATTACCAATTATTAGCTGAAAAGTATCAGCTTTCACCTGAGCAACAACTTGAAATTAAAAAGCATGTGTTAGATGATTTAATTCAATTTAGCGCTGAAACATAGCGCAAACCGAGGTGCTGAGTGGCTAAGCCATTGCACCTAATTAAGATGGATCTTATCGATGGCAAATAAAAAGCGCTGGCTACTACAGCCCGATACACCTCCCACTCCCTTCCAGCTAGCCATGATGCTGCTGTCGCTGCTGTCGGTGATTTTAGTGCTAGTGCTGACCTTCGGTCGCGTTGATGCTGAAACCAGACGCTTGTTGTTGTTAATCGATACCAGTATCTGCCTGATCTTTATGTCTAACTTCTTTTTCGAGCTGTTTAAAGCAGGCGATAGACTGGACTACCTGAAGCATCACTGGATAGATTTCGTCGCCAGTATCCCTGCCATTGAAGCCCTTAGAATGGCGCGACTATTTCAAATATTGCGTGTTGTGAGGCTTATTCGAACCACACGCTCATTAATTGTGCCTATGCTCAAGCAGCGGCGCCAAGCGACTATTGCTAGCTTGGTCGTTGCTCTCGTTACCATTTTAACCTTTTCGTCTGTATTAGTACTGATTGTCGAAAGCGGGGTTGAAGGTGCTAATATCGACACTGCAGAGAGTGCGATTTGGTGGGCCTTGGTCACCATTTCTACCGTGGGCTATGGTGATTACTATCCGGTGACGACAGCAGGGCATATCATTGGCAGCGTGGTCATTGTCTGTGGCGTCAGTTTTTTTGGTGTGATTTCAGGTTATATGGCATCGGTGTTTGTCTCGCCAGATGAAGCAGAAAAGCTCGATAGCCATGCCGAGGAGATCCGCTCAGAGCTCAATATGAGTCTGCAACGCATGGAAGCGAATCAAGAAAAGTTAATTGCTGAGCTCAATGAACTCAAACAAGCTATCGAAGAAAAGAAGTCTGAGTAAAATGCCTGCAGCAATCTGCCTCTAAGTCTCAGTCATAAACAAATAAGCCCACATCAATGTGGGCTTAGTTACGTTTGTACTCGCCAGCGATTAACGCCAGTATGGATCGCTAAGCATGGCGCTACGGCGAGAAAACTCCATTGCCTGCACTAAGCTTTGCTCTTTGTTCTCGAGCCAGCTACTAATATCTAAGTAAGCGGTCTCACTAATCACTTTTAGCTGACGATAGGCTGCTAGAGTGCGGATCCCTAAGGCTAAGTCCTGCCAAGGCGCTCTAAACTGATCCCGTGACTTTTCACTGTAAAGTCCACCGTAAGCGACACCAACAAAAATACTTTCATCCAGCGCCTTAGCAACTGAAAGGTAGTCAGAACTACTGAGCTCGTTGTCTCGCGGCATCACATCTAAAATTCTTTGCCATGAGTTTTCCTGTATTTTATCGGCGAAGCTCTTCAAATCGAGCGATTTATCTATGATGACCTGCCCATCATTCAGTTGCATCAATAGGTCAACTAAATGCACTTGTAAACGCCCGTAGCAGACATCCCCAAGCAGACTTTCAACTTGGTCGATAATATTTAGCTGTTGCAACTTAACTAGCGCAACGTCGACCAAAGCCTGATGCATTGGTAATTTAGCCACTAGCGCGGCATCATTTTCAATAATGCTATAAAGACTTAAGCCCTCTTCAATAAAGTTAAGCCGTTGCTCAATACAATCAAAATCGGTTTGGAATGACTCTTCAAGCAGTGCGAACTGTTTAAGAGTATTTTTCAATAAACGGATACAGGCTCGCAGACGATAGCTCAACATCGGCAAGGCCATAATATTTTGTGTTGGCGCTAAAATCAGTGCTTCTATGGTCTGCCAACGATCTAAGCCAACGGCCAATAAGTTAATCGCGACATGCTTAAGACTTTGCTGAGGATTAATTTCAATAAATTTGAGAGCCTCAATAGACTCAATACTAGATTGCCCAGCAAGTTGGTAGCCTCGCTGCGCCTTGCTCGCTTTACCCAAACGCACAGGAATTGCTCTACTGACAATACCCGCAAGGGTTAATAAGGCACTGGTATCACCAGCAATGAGCTCAAATTCTAATTCACAAATGGGGTCTACAGCTTCACCGACTCGGATCTCGCCTATGTCTAATGCGACTTCAACTAGACTGTCATCAACAAAGATATGCCAACGTTGACGAGCAAAATCTGTGTTGAATAGACAATAGAGTTCTGACTGGGTCTGTTCAATATCCGCCCCTTCGGGCCAAATTTTATTCGGAAATAAATTTAATTGAGGAAAGTTTTGATCTATATCAATATTGTACTCAGGACGGGAATGGATCCCCCCCACAACCTGACCTTTTGTCTTAATTGTCTGCTCTAATTGTTGATTAATACCTCTAATTCGCAGACCCATATCCCATTTTCTTAAGGTTAGGCTTGGGGTATCAAAGTAGCCATTTGTCAGTTCTTCGCTACCTTTAGCATCGCAATTAGGTAGGCTATCTAACAGGTTTATAAGACTTTTCTTTTCATTCTTATTAAAAAAAAGTTTGAGCTCAATCTCAGCTTCCATCGATCTATCTGCCACCTTGTCATCAAAAATTAATCAAACCGTCACTAAAGTTACATACTGTAATATTTCTGCAATAATACCGCCGTAGGATGCGCTTTGCAGTTAGGATATAACTAGCTAGAATAAAAAACTGTCAATTTAAATCGTAAAACACAGTTTTCTTACGCGGCCGCTTGAGTTAACATGCGCCCGCTTTTTCCAATAGTGGAATAACCAAAATAGGTACACGGCAATGCCAGTAAACTCTATTTTAGGCGTGTTTGCAAAATCGCCAATTAAGCCTCTTCAAGAGCATATCGACAAAGTATACGACTGTGCGTCATTACTTGTCCCATTTTTTGAAGCTACTGTCGCAGGAGACTGGGACAAAGCCGTTCAATTGCGTAAGCAAATTAGCTTTGCAGAGCAAGAAGCTGACTCACTAAAGCGTGAGATCCGCCTAACTCTGCCTGGCGGTCTGTTTATGCCTGTTGAACGCACTGACTTACTGGAGCTACTTACCCAGCAAGATAAGATTGCTAACAAAGCAAAAGACATATCCGGCCGCGTCATTGGCCGACAATTAGAGTTACCTCTAGTCATTCAAGAACCATTTATTGCTTATTTACAGCGCTGCATCGATGCAGTATCTCTGTCTAAAGAAGCAATTAACGAACTCGACGATCTGTTAGAAACAGGTTTTAGAGGTCGTGAAGTGGATCTTGTCGCTAAAATGATCGCAGAGTTAGATTCTATCGAAGAAGATACTGATGATTTACAGATTAAGATCCGTAGACAGCTTTACTCCATCGAATCTGAATTAAACCCTGTGGATGTAATGTTCCTCTACAAGATAATTGAGTGGGTTGGTGACTTGGCAGATCTTGCTGAACGAGTCGGTTCCCGCCTAGAGCTAATGTTAGCTCGCGTCTAATCAAAAGATTATCAAGGTAACAACATGGTTGATGTATTAGTCACCAACGGCCCATGGCTTATTGGTATTGCGGCTCTATTTGGTTTTTTAATGGCATGGGGTATTGGCGCCAATGACGTAGCCAATGCAATGGGAACCTCTGTAGGTTCAAATGCGATTACAATTAAACAAGCGATCATTATCGCTATGATCTTTGAGTTTGCAGGTGCGTATCTTGCTGGTGGTGAAGTAACCAGTACGATTCGTAAAGGCATTATTGACTCTGCTTATTTTGTCGATTCACCAGAATTACTGGTTTACGGCATGATTTCAGCATTGCTTGCTGCAGGTATCTGGTTGATCGTTGCGTCAGCTTTAGGCTGGCCAGTATCGACTACTCACTCAATTGTTGGCGCCATCGTTGGTTTCGCTGCAGTGGGTGTGGGTAGCGACGCGGTTGCTTGGGGCAAAGTAGGTGGTATCGTTGGTTCTTGGGTTGTCACCCCGGCAATATCAGGCTTTATCGCCTTTTTGATATTCCAGAGTGTACAAAAGCTCATTTTCAACACAGATAACCCACTAGAGAACGCTAAGCGCTACGTTCCTTACTACATGGCACTAGCGGGCTTTATGATGTCACTTGTGACAATCACTAAAGGTCTTAAGCATGTTGGCATCAACTTCAGCACAGCTGAGGCGTATGGCTTAGCAACATTGATTGCAGTCGTTGTAGGTTTTGGCGGTATGCTTGCGATTAAGCGTCTTAAGATGGACTCTAAAGTGGATCGTCAAACACAGTTCGGCAACGTTGAGAAAGTATTCGCTATCTTAATGGTTGTAACTGCATGTTGTATGGCATTTGCTCACGGTTCAAACGACGTAGCTAACGCGATTGGCCCATTAGCAGCAGTGGTATCTGTTGTTGAAAGTGGTGGTCAAATTAACAGTACTGCACCGCTAGTTTGGTGGATTCTACCTCTAGGTGCTGTAGGTATCGTTCTGGGTCTTGCTATCTTTGGTCAACGCGTAATGCAGACTATTGGTAAGAACATTACTCACCTAACACCAAGCCGTGGTTTCGCAGCTGAACTTGCAGCAGCGTCAACCGTTGTTATTGCATCAGGTACCGGTCTTCCTATCTCAACTACACAAACACTTGTTGGTGCGGTTCTGGGTGTAGGTATGGCGCGTGGTATTGCAGCAATCAACATGGGTGTTGTACGTAACATCGTAGTATCTTGGGTTGTAACCCTTCCGGCTGGTGCAGCTCTTTCAATCATGTTCTTCTTCATGATTAAGGGTATTTTCAACTAAGGTTGAGCAACATTCGATTTACAAGAACGACGTAATTTTAAGGGAAGTTTGATAATTTTTATATCAAACTTCCCTTTTGCGTTTTATCCATCTTTTGCCACTTGCATTACCCCCTTTAAATCCCTAGCATGTGGGCTAAATTTCGTAGATGAGAATAGATTAGTGTTAAGAATTCTAATTATTGCGGGAATGATGTTACTTTCCCCTTCTTTGCTTGCAGCAAACCAAACGCGCTACATCTCAGATGATGTTTACATCTACCTCCATGGTGGCCCAGGAACTCAGTTCCGTATATTGGGTAGCATTGAAGCTGGCCAAGAGGTAACTTCACTCAAGGAAACCCAGGGCGACTACAGTAAGATAGTTGACCACAAAGGTCGTGAAGGTTGGGTTCAGAGCAAAATGCTAAGCGCTAAAGCGAGCCTTAGAGTTCAACTGCCAGCGATTCAAGCTGAGCTTGAGCAAACCAAAGCGGAGTTAGAGTCAGCATTAAGCAGCGGCGATAATAATGCTCAGGAACTTAGACAAGTTAAGTCTGAACTTGCTGCAGCTCAAAAAGCTTTGAGTAGTGCTAGCAATGAACGTGATAGTGCCAAGGCAAAACTTGCGAGTATGCAAAGAAACGAACGTTTCGAGATGTGGAAGCAAGGTGGTTTTATTGCCGCTGGCGGTCTACTGCTGGGTATCATCATAGTTTACCTACCAAGACCACAACGTAAGCCTAAGAATCGCTGGTAATAGCATTCAGTTAATCTTAGCAACGCCTATTAAAGCCTATGTTATCCATACATGGGCTTTTTTATTACCAGGGTATCCGCCCTTACCAGCCTAAGCTTCAATACTACCCAAGACCGCTACATAGTAAGCCTAACAACCGCTGGTAATAGCATTCAGTTAATCTTAGCAACGCCTATTGAAGCCTATGTTATCCATACATGGGCTTTTTTATTACCAGGGTATCCGCCTGAAATAAGATTACCAGCCTAAGCCTCATAGCTACCCAAGACAGCTACATAGTAAGCCTAACAACCGCTGGTAATAGCATTCAGTTAATCTTAGCAACGCCTATTGAAGCCTATGTTATCAATACATGGGCTTTTTTATTACCAGGGTATCCGCCTGAAATAAGATTACCAGCCTAAGCCTCATAGCTACCCAAGACCGCTACATAGTAAGCCTAACAACCGCTGGTAATAGCATTCAGTTAATCTTAGCAACGCCTATTGAAGCCTATGTTATCCATACATGGGCTTTTTTATTGCCAGGATATCCGCCTGAAGTAAGTTTACCAGCCTAAGACTCATAGCTACCCAAGACCGCTACATAGTAAGCCTAAGATTCGCTGGTAATAGCATTCAGTTAATCTTATCAACGCCTAATAAAGCCTATGTTATCCATACATGGGCTTTTTTATTATCAGGGTATCCGCCTGAAATAAGTTTACCAGCTTAAGCTTCAATGCGACTCCAGAGCGTCAAAACACAAGCCTAATCATCAAAGCGAAGAAAGTAACACCTGTTCCAGTCAAACTGCATTTTAACCCTGTGTGAGCCATACAGGAGCGTTAATGACCATTGTCAGTATGCTCTAGATATCTTTTGGTTCAACTCTCTAATCAAGCCGTTAAACTACGGCGTTAAACAAAAGCCAAATATTGAGCCAGCCTTCCCCCCGCATGGGCTTTTTTTCAACTCTTATATGGTAGAGATGAGCTCCGAACAAGTTGACCAAATCACACCATGGCAAACGATCACTGCTGGCGCTAATAGGTATCATCTTGGTTTTCATCACAAAATCTAAAAGGCCTAAAATTCAATGGTAATAATTCAGTGAAACCGCATATAAAGCCGATGCGATTAAAACACTGTATTATTTTTAATCTTTCCCTAGCCCCTATAGCATATGGGCTAGCGCACCTTTAGCCATAAGAAAATCAAACGCGGATCACACTAAATATGTCAATATTGTCACCCATCACATTTTATGGTTATAATCGGCCCCGCGAAAGCCTTAGATTGTATACAAAAGAATAACAACAGAGGTTTCATCGTAACACCTTACCCAAGCAATCGGCCCCTGTGGCCCAGATGGAAGCGATTACTATGTTCAAAGCGAGTGAAGTTCTAGCTGGTCATTATGACTCAGCCAATCTCAACGAACTGTTCCAAGCGATCAGCGATAATTACATTGTCGATGAAGAACAATATTTATCTGATTTGATAAAGCTAGTTCCTTCAAGTGATGAAGAGATCAACCGTGTGACAACTCGAGCACACGAGCTAGTTAATAAAGTCCGTCAATACGACAAGAAAGGCCTTATGGTCGGTGTTGACGCTTTCCTTCAGCAATATAGTTTAGAGACTCAAGAAGGCATTATTTTGATGTGTCTTGCTGAGGCGCTATTGCGTATTCCTGATGCCGCCACCGCCGATGCATTAATCGAAGACAAGCTATCAGGTGCTAAGTGGGATGAGCATTTAAGCAAGAGTGATTCAATTTTGGTGAATGCCTCAACTTGGGGCTTAATGCTAACGGGTAAAATCGTTAAGCTTGACCACAGTATTGATGGTAAGCCAAGCAGCCTGTTAAACCGCTTAGTCAATAAGGTCGGCGAGCCTGTTATAAGACAATCCATGCTTGCTGCTATGAAGATCATGGGGAAACAGTTTGTACTGGGTCGTACCGTAAAAGAAGCGCTTAAAAACAGTATCGACAAACGTAAACTTGGCTATACCCACAGTTACGACATGTTAGGTGAAGCTGCACTTACTAAAAAAGATGCACAAAAGTATTTCGAAGATTACTCAAGCGCAATTGCGTCTCTAGGTGCTCAAGAATATGACACTAGCGATGCGCCTCGCCCAACTATCTCTATCAAGCTCTCCGCATTGCACCCTCGTTATGAAGTCGCCAATGAAGACAGAACGCTCACCGAACTATATGACACGCTAATTCTGCTTATCAAGCAAGCTCGTAGCCTTAATGTGGGCATTTCAATTGATGCTGAAGAGATGGACAGACTTGAGCTTTCTCTCAAGCTATTCCAGAAGTTATATAACTCCGATGCCGCAAAAGGCTGGGGCCTACTAGGTATTGTTGTTCAGGCCTATTCAAAGCGTGCTCTACCGGTACTATGCTGGTTAACTCGCCTGTCGAAAGATCAAGGTGATGAAATCCCACTGCGTCTAGTAAAGGGAGCATATTGGGATAGTGAACTGAAATGGTCTCAAGAAAACGGTGAAGCCGGTTACCCACTTTATACGCACAAAGCTGGTACCGATGTTTCATATCTTGCCTGTGCGCGATACTTGCTATCTGACGCCACTCGCGGAGCCATTTACCCGCAGTTTGCTAGCCATAACGCACAAACGGTTGCCAGCATAACTGACATGGCTGGAGAACGAGAGTATGAATTCCAACGCCTACACGGCATGGGAGAAGAACTCTATGACACACTTTTAGCCGAAGGCGGCGTTAAGAACGTGCGGATCTACGCTCCCGTTGGCGCACACAAAGACCTCTTACCTTACCTAGTTCGTCGCCTGCTTGAAAATGGCGCCAATACCTCATTTGTACACAAACTTGTTGATCCTAAGACCCCTATTGAGTCGTTAGTGGTGCATCCTTTGACAACACTTAAGGGTTATAAAACCCTGGCTAATAATAAAATCGTTATGCCTGAAGATATATTCGGGGCTGAGCGTAAAAACTCCAAGGGAATGAACATGAACATTATCTCTGAGTCTGCACCATTTTTTGCTGCACTCGACAAATTTAAAGACACTACCTGGTCGGCTGGCCCGTTAATTAACGGTGAAACCTTAACTGGTGAAACCAAAGAGGTCGTGAGCCCATTCGATACCAATTTAGTGGTGGGTAAAATTGCTTTTGCTAATAATCAGGCAATTGAACAAGCGCTATCGAGTGCCGATGCAGCATTCCCTCGTTGGAATGCCACTCCAGTAGAAGTGCGTGCAAATGCACTACAGAAGCTGGCTGACTTGTTGGAAGAGAACCGTGAAGAACTCATCGTACTATGTACAAGAGAAGCCGGTAAGAGCATACAAGACGGCATAGATGAAGTGCGTGAAGCCGTAGATTTTTGCCGTTATTACGCCGTTCAGGCGAAAAAGATGATGGCGAAGCCTGAACTGCTCCCTGGCCCAACTGGTGAACTGAATGAGTTACACCTACATGGCCGTGGCATTTTTGTTTGTATTAGTCCATGGAACTTCCCACTAGCTATTTTCTTAGGCCAAGTGACTGCTGCTCTAGCGGTAGGTAATACTGTGATCGCAAAACCTGCAGAGCAAACATCGATTGTTGGTTACAGAGCGACTCAGCTTGCGCATGAAGCTGGTATTCCGAAAGACGTGCTGCAATTCCTGCCTGGTACAGGTGCAACGGTCGGAGCGGCGATTACTTCAGACGAACGTATTGGTGGGGTATGCTTTACCGGTTCAACTGGCACTGCCAAGTTAATTAACCGCACTCTTGCCATGCGTGAAGGTGCGATTATTCCACTCATCGCCGAAACTGGCGGCCAAAATGCCATGGTGGTCGATTCAACATCACAACCAGAGCAGGTCGTTAATGATGTGGTCTCTTCTTCTTTCACCAGTGCTGGCCAGCGTTGCTCTGCATTACGCGTACTGTTTTTACAAGATGAAATCGCCGATCGCGTGCTCGACGTAATGAAAGGTGCAATGGAAGAACTGACGATTGGTAATCCAAACTCGGTGAAAACCGATGTTGGCCCAGTCATTGATGCCGCAGCGGCCGCTAACTTAAATGCGCATATTGACCATATTAAGCAAGTGGGTAAGTTACTCAAGCAAGTCGAACTGCCTGAAAGCACTAAGAATGGTTACTATGTTGCACCAACGGCGGTAGAAATCGACTCGATTAAGATGTTAGAAAAAGAGCATTTCGGTCCCATCCTGCATGTCATCCGTTACAAGTCCTCTGAGCTTGATAAGGTGATAGCTGAAATTAACTCAACCAACTTTGGCCTCACCTTAGGGATCCACAGTCGCAATGAAGGCCATGCACTTAAGCTGGCTGATAGAGTGAGAGCGGGTAATGTTTACATTAACCGTAATCAAATTGGTGCGGTGGTTGGCGTGCAGCCTTTCGGTGGCCAAGGCTTATCAGGTACAGGCCCTAAAGCCGGTGGTCCACACTACCTAACACGCTTTATTACTGAGAAAACCCACACCAATAATATTACTGCGATTGGCGGTAATGCGACCCTATTATCTTTAGGTGATAGCGAAGACTAGTGAGCACTTAAGTCGCTAAACAGTTAAAGGCATTATGCCGCTAGAATAAAGGCCGGTTACGATTGTAATCGGCCTTTTTAATCAGCGCTTTTACCTACTACTTACGCATTATTGGCGCAGCAATAGATCTAAATCTATTGCTGCATTCATAATTCTATACAAGTGTATTACCGTGATAGCTAACAAGAAGTTAGAATATTGTATATTATTTGAGGCGAGTCTCTCATTTATTACATTATTGATATACTTCGTTAAAATAATTACTCTATAATCCTGCTGATTTTGAATCTCTACTTTGCTCTACTCTTTTATTATTTTCTAGCCTAAGCAACCAATTAAAACAGATTTTATTAGCGGTAAATAAAATGAATCTAACAATAAAGCATAAAATTCAACTAGCCGTGCTAATGACAATTATTGCCATCAGCGCCACACTGGCCACGCTGTCTACTCGTCAACTAACCCATGATACTGAAACGGCTATTTCAACCCGATTCAAGCTACAAGCAGAGTCAGTAACTAACAACATTTACAGCTGGCTAGAAGATAAGAAAAGCATCGTTAAGGCTAACGAATCTCGAATAAAGCAAGGCCTAGATAGTGATAGAGAGTTATGGCTATCGATTAATAGCGGCGGTTTTATCGACGTATATGCAGGCTTTGATACCGGTGACATTATCTCTGGTGATAAGAGCCAGCCTTGGCCAGAGGACTATGACCCACTCACTCGCCCTTGGTATAAACAGGCTTTCAACAGCTCAGAAATGATTATCACACCGCCCTATATCGATATTACGGGGGCCGCAGTGGTAACGCTGGCTCAACGTTTTAATGGCGCGATGAATGGTGTTCTGGCTGCAGATCTAAGCATTGGCTATATTACCGAGCAAATTAATAACCTGCAGATTGATAATGCTGGGTTTGCTTTCCTGCTAGACGAACACAATAAGATCCTCGCTTATCACGACTCGAGCTATGCTCAGAAGGATGCAAATCGTCTTGCTCGAACCTTGACGGCATCGAATATCGAATCGTTACGCAATCAAGGCGAGATCACCACGATTGAGTGGCAAGACGGCACAGAAAAGCTACTGCGATTAACTAAGCTGAAGGGCACCAACTGGACCTTAGGTTTAATTGAAGACAGAGATTTAGCTTATCAAGCCATTGAAGAGCAAGTCATCAACAAGCTTATTGTTGTCGTTATACTTGCATTTATCATCTTGATTATTGCTTCTTTGATCGTTAATCACATGTTTAAACCTCTGCAGCAGCTATCGAATGCGATTGAAGCCTTATCTAAAGGTGATGGCGATCTGACCCAACGCTTTGCAGCAAGAAAGCAAGATGAAATAGGCCAACTAGAGAGCCATATGAACCGCTTCCTAGAAAGTCTACAGCAGATGGTTAAGGCAATTTCTAGCGATACTGAACTGCTAATCAAGCAGATCAACGAATCCTCAGACATTGCCGCAAGAGCCAGTGCTGGAGTTAACGGTCAACATCAAGACGTTGATCAAATCGCAACCGCTATCCACGAGATGTCAGCCACTGCAAGCGAAGTGGCTAATCATGCAGAGATGACTGCCAATGCCGCTCAAGTATCAACCCAAGCCTGCGTAGAAGGTAACGAGGTGATAGTGAAGAGCAGCGACTCTATTGAGCAGCTTTCATTGCAACTTGGTGATGCCTCAAAAGTGGTTTCGGCACTTGAAGAGAATGCCACTGAAATCAATCAGATCCTCTCAACTATTCAGGCTATTGCCGAGCAAACCAACTTACTCGCTCTTAACGCTGCCATTGAAGCCGCACGTGCCGGTGAACAAGGCCGAGGCTTTGCCGTGGTTGCCGATGAGGTACGCGTACTGAGTCATCGCACTCAAGACTCTACTGAAGAGATCCGAGCCATGATCGCCACCCTACAGCAAAATAGCCAGCATGCAGTGTCGTCAATGGCATCGAGTACGGATATTGCCAAGTCTAGCGTCGCCTTTGCTAGCCAAGCAAAAGAGAGCTTAGAGCGGATCACAGACTCCATCACCGAGATCTCTGATATGGCGACCCAAATTGCTGGAGCAGCCGAAGAGCAACGTGCAGTATCTGAAGACATCAGTCGCAATACCCAGGCGATCAGTGATACTTCTAATGAGCTATCGCACCAAACGCAAGAGGTCAGTGACAACGCACAGATGATGTTACAAACCTCAGGTGAATTAAGCGATCGGGTCTCACGCTTTAAGATCTAAACTATCAGACTGTAATCGACTAAGAAGCCCTGTTTAAACAGGGCTTTTTGTTAACCTCTACTTTTACGCTTGTAGCTTGTTAAAATTCCATCAATAATTTTGGTGTGACTTATTAATAATTTGAGATAGATCTCTCACAGACGAAATGATTCAAATGCTCAATTAAATGTCTTCAATTATAATCCGCCCACTCTCAACAAGACCTTACAGAACTGACAGCTATAACCGCTCTAGGTTATTGACTCGTCGGTCAATAATATAAAAATGACTCTTACAATTAAGCACAAGATACAACTTGCCGTCTTGCTGGTTATCGTGACCATAACAGCAACTTTAGCGCTTATCGCATCTAAGCAATTAAACCAACATACTGAACACGCTATCGCAACCCGTTTTGCGCTACAAGCTGAATCGGTGAGTAATAATATTTTTAGTTGGTTAGCAGATAAGAAGCGCATCATCAGCGCCAATGAAGCCCCTCTAAAAAATGGCCTAGATAACGCCAAAGAACTAGAACTTAGCATTTATGCAGGCGGCTTTATCAACCTGTATATGGGGCTTGAGAATGGTCAGGTGATATCTGGCGACAAGAGCGTTGAGATCCCTGCAGATTTCGATGGTAGAACCCGCCCTTGGTACCGAGATGCATATAATAGCCACGAGATCATCACGACAGTTCCTTACGTCGATATCTCAGGCGATACCGTAGTGACCTTAGCTAAACGCTTTAATGGTCAAGTTTCCGGTGTATTAGCGGCAGATTTGAGCATTAGTTATATCACCCAGCAGATCGATAATCTCAATATCGCCAACTCAGGTTTTGCTTTCCTACTCGATGAAAACAACAAGATCCTAGCCTTTAGAGATAGAAACTATGCTCAGCAAGACGCTAAACGTTTATCGCAACAACTGACTCAGTCGAACATTCAAAGCCTACGTAATAGTAGTGAAGTGAGTACGATAGAGTGGCAAGATGGCCGCGATAAGCTGATCAGTTTAACCCCACTTAAGGGAACAAATTGGACCTTAGGCTTAATCGAAGACAAGAGCCTTGCCTATCAAGCGATAGAGCAGCAGATCCTACAGTCGCTAATTGCAGTGACAATATTGGCCATTATCATTTTGCTAATAGCTTCGGTCTCAGTAAGCTATCTGTTTAAGCCACTGCAGCAACTGAGTCTTGCTATTGAAGCCCTATCAAAAGGCGATGGTGACCTAACTCAGCGTTTTGCGGCAAATAGAGAAGATGAAATTGGTCAACTAGAACGCCACATGAATCGCTTCCTCGCGAGTCTACAGCAGATGATTAAGGCGATATCAAATGATACTGAACTGCTGATCCAGCAGATCCATGAATCTTCAGACATCGCAGCCAAAGCCAGTGACGGTGTGAATGGCCAGCACCAAGATGTGGATCAAATAGCTACAGCTATCCATGAAATGTCTGCTACCGCCAGTGAAGTGGCCAATCATGCAGAGATGACAGCCAGTGCATCGCAAGTATCAACTCAAGCCTGTATTGAAGGGAATGACGTTATTGTTAAGAGTAGCGACTCTATCGAGCTGCTTTCAGAGCAACTTAGCGACGCCTCTAAAGTGGTTTCAGCACTAGAGAAAAACGCGACAGACATTAATCAAATCCTGTCGACGATTCAAGCGATTGCCGAACAAACTAACTTACTGGCACTAAATGCCGCAATTGAAGCAGCGCGAGCCGGTGAACAAGGCAGAGGCTTTGCCGTAGTGGCTGATGAAGTACGAGTGCTAAGTCACCGTACCCAAGACTCTACCGAAGAGATCCGCGCCATGATTGCCACCTTGCAGCAAAACAGTCAGCAAGCGGTGGCATCTATGGCATCGAGTACTGATATTGCCCACACTAGTGTTGAGTTTGCTAACCAAGCAAAACAGAGTTTAGAAAGCATTACTCATTCAATCACCGAGATCTCCGATATGGCAACCCAAATTGCCAGCGCAGCAGAAGAACAGCGTGCGGTTTCAGAAGACATTAGCCGCAACACTCAAGCCATTAGCGATACTTCTCATCTATTGTCTTCGCAAACCCAAGAGGTGACTGACAATGCAATGCAGATGCTACAGACCTCGAGTGGCTTAAGCGAGCGTGTTTCTCGTTTTAAGATCTAAACTTTATCGTACCATTGCGAATAAAAAGCCCTGATAATTCAGGGCTTTTTATTCTCTATCTATTAACGGTTTAACTTAGGCTAAACGCTGGTACAAGCTAGCGTAATAATCATCAGAGTCGAGTAAGTCTGCATGGTTACCACTAGCACGAATTGCGCCTTGATCCATCAAGTGGATAGTATCCATCTTGTTCATCGCAGTTAATCTATGGCTGATCATCAGCATGGTCTTAGCTTCAGCGAACTCGAACAATAGACGCAGTATTTCACGCTCGGTGCGCTTATCTAAGCCTTCTGTAGGCTCATCTAAAAGTAAAATTGGTGCATCTCGCAGTAACACTCTTGCCACACCGATGCGGCGCTGCTCTCCGCCAGAAAGCTGTCGCCCGCCCTCACCTATCCAAGTATCTAGGGGCTTATCCCCCTGCAGTAAGCTGTCTAAACCGACCTTTTGTAGCACAGCTATCAGCTTATCATCATCCTTACGAGTCGCTCCCTCGATGGCCAAGGCCAAGTTATCGCGCAAGCTACCGCTGAAAAGGTAGATCCGCTGACTCACTACAGACATAGCTTGACGTAGTTGCTGCTCGGTATAGTCCGCTACATCATGACCATCAATAGTAATGCGCCCTTGGTTTGGCAACCATTCTCGGGTTAGCAGCGATAATAGGCTCGATTTACCACAGCCAGTTTGCCCTAGCAGGGCGACTTTTTTGCCTGCAGGGATCTCGAGGTTGAGCCCCTTTAGCACAGTTTGATTTTCCACATAACCGAAGGCGACTTGGTCAAAGCCGATATGACCACCAGAGATCTCTACGCTTGCATGCTGCGCGAAAGTAACGCTTGGGCTCTGCTCTACCACCTCATTGAGTCGTGTCGCCGCAGAGCTACATGCCGACAGATGCTGGAAGGCGCCAGCGAGTGGCATCATCATTTCGATTGTCGCCATAGTTAAGAAGACTATCATGGCCAGTCTTGGCCCAGGAGGCACAGCACTGCCAACTCCGGTTGCCGCCAAATACAGCATCAGTAGCACGGCAAAACCATGACACAGAATCAAACAAGCTTGGCTTAGTGCCGTCACGCGGTTCATGGCATTTTGACTATTTATCATCACGCTTTGCGCTTGATTAAGTCTGTCTCTATATGCCTTTTGTGCGCCAAACAGCGTCAGCTCTGCCTGTCCTTGCAGGTATTCCAAAAGCTGAACCCTTAACTGGCGTTTAGTCTCTAACTGAGCGATGCCCGGCTTGCGCCCCAGAAAATAGAAGGTCGTAGGCAGTAATATCCATACTGCGAGCAGCACGCTACATAGAGTCAAGGCAAGCTGTGGATCGAAATGCCCAACAAAAAAGTACAACGCCAGCATCATCAATAATGAGGCCGATAATGGCGTGATTAAACGCAGATACAGATGATCTAAAGTATCGATATCGGCGACTAAACGATTAAGTAGATCGCCTTGGCGCACACCTTGTAGATTCTTAGCGCTCAGCGGCAGCAATTTATTCCAGACCCAGCAACGCAGGTCAGTTAGCAGGCTAAAGGTTGCCTCGTGGGTCGCTAAACGCTCACCGTAACGGCTAGCTGTGCGCACTATCGATAAGAAGCGAACGCCCCCCGCCGGAGAGAAATAATTAAATGTTTGCGCCGTAGCTACCGTCAAACCCGCTACGGCAGCTGCAGAAAGGAACCAACCAGATAGCGATAATAGCCCGATACCTGCCATTAAAGTGGTTATACTTAAAAACAGGCCAATAAACATCATAAACCATTGGCTTTTAAAGCGTTTAATATAAGGAAATAATGCTCTCATTACTTATCTCCTTCAGCTTGTGTTTGCTGTGTGGCTGTAGCTTGAGTATCTAGTTCAAGACTAACTTCATGCTCAATATCAAATTCACTCACACTAGAGGCCTCCTCTAGCATCTGTTTAAAGGTGCCGGGCTTTGAGATTAGCTCGTCATATGTCCCCTGCTGCACGATTGCGCCCTTATCCATCACCAAGACTTTATCCATAGCGCTCAGATTCTCTAATCTATGGGTAACCATCACACAAGCCTTACCTTGCATGGCAGCCATAAGGGTCGTTTGTACCGCCTGCTCACTTAAGCTATCTAGGCTCGCTGTCGGCTCATCAAGAATGAAAAGATGCGTCTGTTGAGCCAAAGCCCGAGCCAAGGCTATGCGCTGCGCCTGACCGACAGATAATCCTGCCGTTTGCTCAGCAATAGGGTAATCGAGCCCCTGCGGCTGCTGCTCAACAAAGTCTAAGATCTGTGCCTGCTCTAACAATGTAAAAATTGCGTCATCCGATAGGCTTCGCCCCATGGCGATATTGTCACGCAAGCTGCCATGGAAAAGCTGTGGCTCTTGGCCAAGCCATGCCAAATGCTTACGCCAATCCGCGAGCGCTAATTCGCTTAGCTCTGTACCTGCAATCTTGAGTTGTCCCTTGTAAGGTAAGAAGCCCAGCAAGGCGTTAAGCAAACTGGTTTTGCCTGCACCACTTGGGCCTACAATCGCCACATGTTCATTGGCTTTTATCTGGAAACTAACTGGCCCTAATAACAAGCTACCATCAAGGCTATACACAGTTACGTCTGTGGCTTCGATCTCCACTGCGCCGTTCACTTGTTTATCACCGCCATATTGCTCTGTTGGGTGATCCAGCAGCGCCATTAACTCTTGTGCCGCGCCAATAGCCTGTGCCTTAGCATGGTAGTGAGTGCCCATATCTCTAAGGGGCTGATAAAACTCGGGGGCTAAGATCAGCACAAATAAACCGGTAAATAGACTGATAGATACGCCATAGTGACCAAAGTCGAGGTGATGTAAGTAGCTAAAGCCAAAGTAGACAGCGAGCACTGCAATCGATACCGCCGCAAAGAACTCCAGTACCGCAGAGCTTAAAAACGCCATTCGCAGCACTGCCATGGTGCGTTCGCGAAATTCTTCCGACGCCTTGCGAATAACTCTGGCTTCTTTCTCGCCTTGATAGAATAACTTAAGGGTCGATAGGCCTTTTAGCCTATCCATAAAGTGGCCGCTTAAACGCGCCAGCGCACTGAAATTTTTGCGGTTAGCATCGGCTGCGCCCATGCCAACCAAAATCATAAACATAGGAATAAGCGGTGCGGTTGCCAACAGAATAAGACCCGCCGCCCAGTTTATCGGAAATACCGCGACCAAAATAATTAAGGGAATGAAGCCTGCTAGTACCACTTGTGGCAGGTAACGGGCGTAGAAATCTTGCAGATCTTCCACTTGCTCCAGCACGATACTGGCCCAGCTACCAGCGGGTTTTCCTTTGATAAAAGCAGGGCCAAGCAAGGCTAACTTATCGAGCACCGCGCCGCGTATCTGCACACGAAGTCTTGCCCCAGCCTGAAAACTAGCGCGTTCACGAGCAAAAGCTAGCACGCCACGAACAACCGTCAGTGCTAGCAGCGCCCAGAAGTGATTAATGAAATCACTCTTAGGTAACTCATCAATAATAATGCCTTGCAGCACAGTTGCTATGAGCCAGGCTTGGCACATCAAACTTAGTCCAGTTAACACACCGAAAAAAACCGACAGATTCAGATAAAAGCCACAGGCCTTTTTCTGCTGTTTAAGCCACTTTGTAAGCTCTTTTTCTACTGTTTTTTCCATGTGATTCCAGACTAACTGCTGTGGGTGATGAGTCGATATTTGGCATCTTTGCTAATTGAAGCCTGCATCTTGTTAAAGACTTCGATGCCGAGCTTAAGTTCAATAGCTGTAAATGCAAAAACGAGAATGCATCTCAATATTGCCTGAGTATCGCAGGCATTAATCGCAGAAGAAAACGTGGTTGGAATATTTGCTATCGGACTCACAAAAATTGAGCTAGATCAATAAATGAGAGCTTATTAACTGGAGTTACCTCTGATTGACAAATATAAAAAAACCGCATCAAGCTAGGCTTAATGCGGCTTCCTATTTGATTTAGCCAAGGCTAAATCAAATAATCATTCAAATCGCTTTGAAAAATAGATTAACGTTCTGAATCAGACTCGTAATCTAGGTTATCTTCATCAAAACTCTTATCTGAACCTTTGGCTTCACGAGCATCGCGCCATGCATCAGCAGCTAACTCTTTAGCTTCAGCTGCTTCGTTACGCTCTCCACGTGCCTTAGCCTTGCGCTCGTTACGCTTAATTAAATTCTCTAAGAATGACTTAAGCTCAGTCTCGCCCCAAGCTTGCGCTTCTGCTTCAGTGGCAAAACCTTTCTTGCTCTTAGATACCACGATCTTTCTTGCCGTTTGACGACGAGTGATCTGACCGGTCCAAGTTGCGCCATCAGCGACTACGCGAAAATCATACTTCTTAGTTTGTGTCATGTTACTTTTATCCTAACAATAATGCTAATACTTGAGCCAAGCAAACTATGCACCTGAGACGTGCCCCATAAGAGGAAAGCCAATTCGATATAGTTATAGCTAAGTTCAATCGATACGCAAGACCAACACCCTAAGCATCACTCTCGCGTTCATAATTCTGTTTATCAACCACGTTGCGAATGATCACCTTTCATTGCCACGGGATTTATTCCATTTCCGACACTAATTCACACAGCTTACAATTCAGCTTATAACCAAGCATGGCATTTCTGCCTTCTCGGTGAATCACCCAATCCCGTCGCTCCCAAGGAGGACGATGGCGTACGTGCTGAGTATGACCGCAAGACAAATTGGCAACCCAATGATTTTCATCATCTTGATGATAACTCACAATTGGCTGCAGCATGACAAACCGCCGAATTAGGTATAATCCTTACCTAGATTTTGCTGGTAAAAATCGGTAGATGAACTTTCAGGGGCGCGAGATTAACACATGCAGCGCTGATACAACATCTTTTAATTGCCCAAAAATCACACAATCGATATTTTTTTTCAAAATTAGCCGATTTCAGCACGTAACAATTATCAATCCGCCTCAGGATCTCAAGCCTAAACCCCATTTAGTGCCATACTCATTAACAGCAAAAACGATTTAAAGGCTGCCCTGATTATTTAGCGACTGATTGTTTAATAATTAGCGCTTTTTAAGCAGATCCTGTAAGCTGCACGGCCGCCAGCATCCGCAGGCCCCCTGAAACCGCTGCCAGTCGCACTTTAACGCCTATTTGACAGCCGAAATGAGACCTATCTATGAGTTTTGCCTCACTGGGCTTATCAGCCCAAATTTTGAAAGCCGTTGCCAATAAAGGTTATGACACTCCTTCACCTATTCAGGCACAAGCTATTCCTGCCGTACTTGAAGGTAAAGACGTGATGGCCGCCGCGCAAACAGGTACAGGCAAAACTGCAGGCTTTACTCTGCCACTGCTAGAGTTACTTTCAAAAGGCACCAAGGCTCCTGCGAAACAAGTGCGTGCATTAGTGTTAACTCCAACCCGTGAGCTTGCGGCTCAGGTTGGCGAAAGCGTTGAAATCTATGGTAAGAATTTACCACTGAAATCGGCCGTAGTATTTGGTGGCGTCGGCATTGGCCCTCAAATTACTAAACTTAACCGCGGCGTCGATATTCTTGTAGCGACCCCAGGCCGTCTACTCGACCTTTATAACCAACGTGCATTGAGCTTTAGCCAGCTTGAAGTACTTGTGCTTGATGAAGCCGATCGCATGTTAGACATGGGCTTTATTCATGACATCAAAAAAATCTTAGCTATTTTGCCAGCTAAGCGCCAGAACCTTATGTTCTCGGCCACCTTCTCTGATGAAATTCGTCAGTTAGCAAAAGGGCTAGTAAACAATCCAGTTGAGATCTCAGTTACGCCACGTAACGCAACAGCCAATACGGTTCAACAGTGGATCTGTCCTGTTGATAAAGGCCAAAAAGCGGCTGTCTTGGTAAAACTTATCAAGCAAAATAACTGGAAGCAGGTATTGGTATTTAGCCGTACTAAGCACGGCGCAAACCGTCTAGCTAAAAACCTTGAAGCGAAAGACATTACCGCGGCAGCTATTCACGGTAATAAGAGCCAAGGCGCAAGAACCAAAGCCTTAGCTGACTTTAAAAGCGGCGCAATTCGCGTACTTGTGGCAACGGATATTGCCGCACGTGGTCTAGATATCGACCAGCTACCACAAGTGGTGAACTTCGACTTGCCAAACGTGCCAGAGGATTACGTACACCGTATCGGCCGTACTGGTCGTGCTGGCGCATCAGGCCATGCGGTATCGCTTGTTGGCGATGAAGAAATTAAACTATTGCGTGACATTGAGTTACTGATCAAGCAGAACCTAGAACGCCGCGTAATTGAAGGATTTGAACCGACTTATCACCTACCAGATACTGACTTAACGGGTAAGTCTCACGGTCAAAATAAAGGTCCACGTAATGGTGGTAACCAAGGTCGTGGCAATGGTCGTTCACGTAGTCCAAATAAAGGCGCTAACTCGGGTGGTGCTAGCAATAAGTCACCTAACCCACGTCGCCAAGGTAATGCTGAAAACACCGGTGCCAAAGTCGAGCATAAAGATGGTCAGCGTAGCGGCGAAATGGCTCGCGGCCACCAGCCGAATACCAATGCACAACCAAGTCAGCCTAGACGTCCACGCAGACCTAATGCTGCTAATGGCAACTCAGCTTCAACTCAAGGTAAGCCATCAGGCCAACGTCGCCCTAATGCTAACCGCAGTGCAAATAAGCCAAGCCAAAATAGCTAGTCATTGAATATCGATTCGATATCAAGGTCTCAACCGACCTTGATATCAACGAACTAGGCACGACGACCAAAACTACCCATCCATGTCTCTTGCTATTAAAGTTTTTGGCATAAGTGTTCCAGACACAAATACCAAGGCTATCCATCCATGGGCCTTGGCATAAGTGTTCCAGACACAAAAAAGCAGCGTATATACGCTGCTTTTTTGTGGCTTATCATTGTCATTACCTGAGTGAATCTGATGTGTAGACTCGCTCTGGTAATGAATAAAATGCGCTTAACGCATTTCCCAGGCTCGGTATGAGCGGCCTTTTAGCTTACCATTAGTAATTTTATGTAGTGCCTTTTTAGCCACTTTACGATTAACCGCAACGTAAGATCGCATATCAGTAATCTTAATCTTACCCACTTCACTACCTTCAATACCGTTCTCGCCCGTTAGCGCACCTAAGATATCGCCAGGACGTAACTTTTGCTTTTTACCACCATCAATTTGCAATGTGATCATCACAGGTTGTACTGGGAAGGTATCTAACAGGTTCTCTGATGGCAGCGCTTCATTAACGATATCACGCTCTAAATAATCTTCGAGTAGCGCAATCTTGTAGCCATCTTCGTCATTATAGAAAGTGTGCGCCGAACCTTTACTGCCCGCACGGCCTGTACGGCCAATACGGTGAATGTGCACTTCAGTGTCGTAAGCAACGTGATAGTTAATAACCGCGTCTAATGCGTCAATATCAAGACCACGAGCAGCAACGTCTGTCGCCACCATAATAGACACACTCTTATTGGCAAACTGCAATAAGGTTTGATCACGGTCACGTTGCTCAAGGTCGCCATGCAATGCAACTACGCTAAAACCGTCGTTCTTCAGCTGCGCTGCAACGTCTTTAGTTTCACGCTTAGTGTTACAAAACACCACAGCGCTCTCTGGGCGGTATTGCAGCAGCAATAACTTAAGCGCACGCATGCGATCGTTATTATTACCCACTTCATAGAAGTGTTGCTCAATGGTACTAGTAGCATGAGTCGAAGCCACTTTTACTAACACAGGCTTGAACATGATCTTATCGGCAATCGACTGGATCTGCTCAGGGAACGTTGCACTGAACAGCAGCGTCTGACGTTCAATTGGCATACGGTCCATAATGCCTTCAAGTTCCACTTGAAAGCCCATCTCTAACATACGGTCGGCTTCATCGAGCACTAATGTATGCACATTTTCAAGATCTAAACGGCCGCGATCTAAGTGATCGATAATACGGCCCGGCGTACCGACAATGATATGTGCACCGTGTTCTAGTGAACCAATTTGTGGTCCCATAGGCACACCGCCACAAAGGGTCAGTACTTTAATGTTGTGAATGCCACGCGCTAGGGTACGGATCTCTTTTGCCACCTGATCGGCAAGCTCGCGTGTTGGGCATAAAACCAAACACTGAATACGAAAACGCTTAACGTCTAACTTGTGCAATAAGCCCAAACCAAACGCAGCAGTTTTACCTGAGCCAGTCTTACCTTGGCCAATAACATCTTCGCCATTAAGAATTGCTGGTAAGCTTTGCGCTTGAATCGGGGTCATAGAGTCATAACCCATTGTTTTCAGGTTATCTAGCAGCTCAGTCTTCAGGTTAAGGCTTGAGAATGGCGCTTGGCCTTCGGTATTCGGGACTGTTTGAGTCAAAGTATCTTTCCTAAGTATTCACTGCTCATTAGGGCGGTTTACCCTCTAAGACTCGATACCTTACTAAGGCTCATCAAATCGCGCTTGGCAGTGATAAAATCATGGTGACAAGGCTCCAAATCATCAGGAGCAAAAGCTGTCGTTTGCTATCGCTATAAATTATAGCGCGCTATTGTAGCAGTTATTCTTTTAGTTGCAGCATATCGAATGGGGAATAACCGCTAAATATCACTCACTGTGCCAAATTAATTAACCTCAGAGCCTTAGGTGTACCAGTCCCGGCTCCCAAAACTATCTGTTAATAAGCGCACCCTACAAACTTTCATCACGTAAGGTCTTGCCTAGGCGCTCTACCCACCAATCAATGGCATCCTTTGCATCATCGGTTGAATCAATCATGGTGCTGAAGTCTTTACTGCCCGCTTTTCTATCTATTACAGCGACAATTGGCTTACCTGTATTAGCATCGCTAATCATCAACTCTATGGTCGCACTGCCCACATTGGTGTGCTCACCCGTCACCACCTTTGAGATGCTAGAAATCCCGAGACCTACGGGAAGTATGCTACTGGTAACCGCTAAAATAGGATTGGGAGTCTCAATATTGGTTAGGGCAACACTGACTCTGAGGGTATCGTCATCTGGCTCTGTAACTAATTCAAAGCGTTGACTGGCTTTGTCTTTAATCTTACTCACCAGATATTGCGACACTTGAATAATTTCTTGTTGGTCTAGATTGTCGTAACGAGTCTTATCATCGAGCACTAACCAAGCTTGATCGACGATTATCTTGTCATACCCATTAAGAATTTGTTTGAGATCCCCAAGGCTTTTTATTCTAGGCTGGGCCCAAATAAGATCACTGCCCCCATCAGGCCCGGGACGAAAATCATCGAAAGTGCTAAACATCTGTGATTGTTTATAATCATGGATAACGCCACAGCCCGTTAGAACAAGACTCATCCCCAGCACACACATTCGTATTATCGTCATTACCATTTACCTAAGTTAGCTCAGGCCAACATCTTATTGGCCACAAAAGCTGCAAGTTTACACTAACTTAGGCAAAATGAACACCAAGGTACACACATGTATAGGTGCTCAGTAATTTAGGGAGGTAAATCGTTAATCCCTCTAGTGCCTATTCCGGATTAAATACCCCTATCACAGCGCCTGTCGCCTTCTTCGTCACTTTCTCTTCGGTTTGTTGCTCACGATAATCACAGTCGACACACTCTACGGTTTCGATGCCATTCTCTTTAAATAACACGATAGACTCTTTAGCTTGGCACTTAGGGCACTTAGCGCCAGCCACGAAACGTTTTTTCACTTTTTTAGTTGTTGTAGTCATGATTTTACTTCCAGTCCATATATGTCTAACATTTTGCCATAAAAGCTGCGCCATGACCGTACTTTTCTGGGATTCACCATAGAAGTAACCATGGGTTCTAGGCTATTATCCCTGCCAATATTTACTGTGTAAGCCGACTTCAATGATCACCATCACTCAAGCTCAACTCGTTCGTGGCTCGAAAACCTTGCTCGATGAAACTTCATTAACCGTCTATCCAGGCCACAAGGTCGGTCTCGTTGGAGCAAACGGCAGCGGCAAGTCTTCATTACTTGCGCTTATCTTAGGAAAAATCAGCCTAGATAAGGGTGAGTTTACTATGCCTAGCGGCTGGCAGATGGCTACCGTGGCACAGGAAACTCCGGCACTTGACGTATCTGCAATTGAATATGTGATTGATGGCGATAGTGAATACCGCGAACTTGAAGCCCAACTGCATGCAGCCCAAGAGGCCGATGACGGTCATAAAATTGCACTTTTGCATGGCAAAATTGATGCGATTGGCGGTTATGCCATTCATTCCCGCGCCGCAAGCTTACTTGCCGGCCTAGGTTTTAGTGAGCAAGAGCAGAGCAACCCGGTGAAAAGCTTCTCGGGTGGTTGGCGTATGCGTCTTAACTTGGCCCAAGCCCTATTATGCCGCTCAGATCTACTGCTTCTCGATGAGCCCACCAACCACTTAGACTTAGATACCATGTATTGGCTAGAGGGTTGGATTAAAGCCTATCAAGGCACGCTTATTCTGATCAGTCACGACCGCGACTTTATCGATGGCATTGTCGATGAAATCGTTCATGTCGAAAACACTAAGCTGAACTACTACAAAGGTAACTACACCTCGTTTGAGCGTGTGCGTGCCGAGCGTATGGCCCAGCAGCAAGTGGCATTTGAGCGCCAGCAAAAAGAGCGCGCCCATATGCAATCTTTTGTTGACCGTTTCCGCTATAAAGCCAGTAAGGCTAAACAGGCTCAAAGCCGCTTAAAAGCGCTTGAACGTATGGCTGAGTTACTGCCATCACAAGCCGATAGCCCGTTCCATATGGCGTTTAGGGAACCTGAAGCCCTGCCAAATCCACTGGTGACTATGGAACAGGTTTCTATCGGTTACGGTGAAACCGAGATCCTTAAGAAAGTTCATCTCAATCTGGTTCCCGGCGCTCGTATCGGTTTGTTAGGCCGCAACGGTGCGGGTAAGTCGACCTTAGTTAAATTGCTTTCAGGTGAGCTCTCACCGATGAAAGGGCAGTATGAAACTAACCCTGGCTTAAATATCGGTTATTTTGCCCAGCATCAGCTAGAGTTTTTAAGCTTAGATGACTCACCACTACAGCATATGGTGCGCCTAGCTCCGACAACTAAAGAGCAGGAGCTGCGTAACTTCTTAGGCGGTTACGGCTTTAACGCCGATATGGCATTGTCGCCAGTCAGGCCTTTCTCTGGCGGTGAAAAAGCCCGTTTAGTATTAGCGCTTTTGGTATGGCAACGCCCTAACCTATTGCTACTCGATGAGCCAACCAACCACTTAGACTTAGAGATGCGTCATGCGTTGACTATGGCGCTACAAACCTTTGAAGGCGCAATGATTATCGTCTCGCACGATAGGCATTTATTACGATTAAGCTGTAGTGACTACTACCTTGTTGACCAAGGTGAAGTCAAAAGCTTTGAAGGTGACTTAGATGATTACCATCAGTGGTTACTCGATGCGGCAAAAAGCGCTGGCAAAGAGGAAGAGTCTGATGCTGGTAAACCCGTTCAGGACAAGAAGCTGCAGAAACGCTTAGAAGCAGAGCTGAGACAGAAGTTATCACCGCTTAAAAAAGTGCAGACTAAGCTTGAAAAAGAGCAGCATAAAGCTAACGAGCGTCTAAAAGAGCTTGAAGATATGCTAGCCGATACTAGCCTTTATGATGCCGATAATAAGGCTAAACTGACTCAAGTTCTCGCTGAGCGTACCACACTGACTCAAGGGCTTGAGGAAAGTGAGATGGAATGGTTGGAAATCCAAGAAGAGATAGAAACCATTGAGCAAAGCGTTCGCGCCGAAGCCTAAATTACTCGCAAGTAAACATAGGGGAGCATGGCTCCCCTTTTTGTTACTATAGCTAGCATCAAATGATATCGGTGCGCCTCTATGACATTATCTTGCCCTATAAACCTCAACTTATGGCGCGATTGCGATGCCCTCTATATGGAGCACCAAACTCTGTGCTTACAGTTACAAGATGACCACCAGCTCAATGTCAACTTGTTGCTATTAGCCCTTTGGCTCGATAAGCATCACTATTTACTCCCCAATCCACAATGGCGCCAGCTACAGCAAGACACTCGCTGCTGGGAAGAAAAGCTGCTATTGCCCTACAGGCAGTTAAGACGCCAAAGCAAAGCCTGTCTTGAAACTGACGAATATCGACAGATGTTAGATTTGGAGCTGATGCTGGAGCGTAAATCTCAGGCGATGATTTTAACTGCACTCGAACTTATGCCGCTAGAAGGGCAAACAAGTACTAGTACTAGTACTAATCTAAGTAGTAACCATAACCTAAGCCATTATCTAGCCCTGTTTAATTTAGATAGCCGCAATTACCCCTCATTGCAGAGCGCTTCACAATAGAAAAGCAGCCCTAGCTTTTTTCTTCGTGTCCTCCGTGTAGCAAACCAAGTGAGCGCTTCGTGGTTTATCGCTTTTAACGCAAATAAACCAGTTTGCTCTGGCTTCATATTTTTTATTTATTAATCAGGTTTGGGCTTAAGCTTCTCGGCTAACCGCGTCGCGTTTCTCGCGGTAATACCGTAGATAGACAGCTGCGGATTTGCACCTAAGCTGGTTGGGAAAATCGACCCGTCCATCACTGATAAATTGTCAAAATAGTGCGACTCACCGAAGCTGTTGACCATCGACAGCTTGGGGTCCTCTCCCATAGGACAACCGCCCATCACATGTGCCGATGCCACTACGGTTTTCAGCGGTGCCAAATCCATTTCGCTAATAGATTTTTTAGCCTCATTCCAGTTCGACAAATAGGGCATTCCCTCACTGATAGGCAACACCTGCTGCGCGCCCGCTGCAAATTGCAGCTCAGCCATGCTGGCATATGCACGCCGCGCTGCACGCCAAAACGCATCGGTTAGCGGGTAATCAAGGCTGAAACCATGTTCGGTTAGCCTCACCTGCCCCCCTTGGCTATTGTCATGATAACCATCTCTTACTAAGGCAATGGTGACCTGCAATTGGTTAAACTTCTCCATCAACTGCGCATGGCTCTGGCCATAGCCAATGGTTTTTGAGGCGATCAGAATTGGATGAATAGGTGGAACTTCAAGCTTGTAGCCTAGCTCTCCATCGGCGCCATCCTGCCAGACAAACTCATCAGAATAGATAGACTGAGGTGCACCGCTGTGACCATTAATGGGATCGCTAAATACTGCGCCACTGAGCAAGGTTGGATGCAAGAAAGTGCGTTTACCGATGATCTCAAAGGGATCGGGCAGCTTAGAACGCAGCATAATCGTCGGAGTATGAATCGCTCCAGCCGTGAGAATATAGTGCTTTGCCTTAAACATGACTTCCACGCCTAATGGCTTCATATTTTTGTCGACCGCTTGCGCCTTCACCGCAAAAATCTTGTCGTTATGATGCTCAAGCTTAATAACCTGAGCCTGGCTGACCAAGGTTGCGCCACGTTCTAGCGCTGCAGGGATTGTGGTGACCAACATAGATTGCTTAGCATTGACCGGGCAGCCCATGCCGCAATATCCGGTATTCCAGCAGCCTTTTACGTTACGCTTAATCACAGTGTAATCCCAGCCTAATGCCTCACACCCTTGCTTTAAGGCTTGATTATTACGGTTAGGATCGTAAGCCCACTCACTGATGTTAAGCTGCTGCTCCATCTTCTCAAACCAAGGATCGAGTTCGGCGCGAGAAAGCCCAGCAACCGATTTGGCTTGGGCCCAATAATCCAGTGCTGGCTCAGGAGTACGAATCGAAGTGGTCCAGTTAACGGTAGTGGAGCCGCCCACGCCGCGCCCCTGAAAAATGCCAATCGCTTTGTCGCTAGTCTTCATTCCAGCCGCTTGCTGATAAAGATCGGGATAGGCGACTCGCTCCTCCATCACAAAGTCTTTCGATGACTTGAGTTGCCCCCCCTCAATGATGATCACCGACAGACCCGCCTCGGTAAGAATTTCTGCGGCAACGCCGCCACCGGCTCCGCTGCCGACAATCACCACGTCAGCTTCTAAAGTTTGGTTTTCAGTGAGCTTAGATGCATTTATATGAGCCCAACCGGAATCGAGCCCGGTTACGATAGGATCTTCAATGGCCATAAACGATTTCCTTTGCCTGCTGATGAGTCTTAACCAATAAATTCACTTCATATCCTCTAGAAAACTTGATTCACCGTAATGCTGTTAGTCCCAATTGACTCCAATGCTCAGGGCTACAATAGCTATTAACTCATCGCATCACTTCATATCCTCAAGACTTCATATTTTCAAGGAACGTCGGCTTAGCGTAATGCTGTTGGTCCCAATTGACTCCAATGCTCGCGGCTACAATACTCATTAACTCATCGCATCACTTCATATCCTCAAGACTTCATATTTTCAAGGAACGTCGGCTTAGCGTAATGCAGTCGACTCCAATGCTCAGGGCTAGAGTAGTAACTCGCCATCACTAGCTCCCTCAATCCTTGGTAAGCTGTGACCATCATGTCCATATAACTCGTACGCCAACTTTGTAGCATCTCTATCAATTCGGATTGGTTTCGCATCATCAAAGGCGTCATGCTGCCAGTTAATATCAGCAGCCCTAATCGCCCCTCTAGCATTTGCAGCAGTTGTTCTAGTTCATCAAAAGTATCTTGGGGAAGGATGGAGATTGTGTGCTCGATGGCATCTAGCGTTCGATTTATCGCATCGCGTTTTAATGTGGCAACATCGGGGAGTGCGCCATCAAGAAAGACTGGTACTAATACACTAAATAACAGGCGATGCTTGTCATCTAGCTGCTTATTAATGCCGACATAATCTGTCGAGTAATAATTCACCCCCAGCGCTAAGCATGCAGTACCTGCCAATGCGGTTGTGATAAAAGTCCGTCGCTCCATCGAGTCCTCTCATTCTTATAGTTAAGTTCGTGGCGGCAAAACATCACGGCCTTGATACTTACAACTGGAAACAAAGCGAATAAAAGACCTGTTTAAAATCTATGTTACACTCTGCTGACAATAACAATTAAACACACGTTTTAATTTTCAGCAATAGCCAATTATTATGAGCCAGATATTTTCTCCCCCTTGGTGGGCTAAAAACCCGCATATCCAAACGATTCTTCCAGTACTGACCAAAGTGGACAAACCACAACTGCAACGTGAGAGATTGGAACTTAGCGATGGTGATTTTATCGATCTCGACTGGCAAGGCTCCCCAAAAGACAATCAACCTATACTGGTCATTATTCACGGCTTAGAAGGGAGTGCTCAATCTCATTACGCTCGTCGCATGTTAGCCGCCTGTAAGGCTATAAAATTATGTGCCGTGGTGCATCATCACCGTAGCTGTTCAGGCGAACTCAACCGACTCGTTAGAGGGTATCACAGTGGTGATACTCAAGACCTGCAAACCAGCTTAAGCCACTTAAAAGCTCAATACCCCAGCTGTCGCTTACTTGCGGCAGGCTATAGTCTAGGTGGCAATGTGCTGGTCAAATATCAAGGTGAGCAACAAGAGCGCAGCCTAATTGATAGGGGCGTTGCCATCTCGGCTCCTCTGCAACTTGGCTCTTGTGCCAATAGATTGGAGAAAGGCTTCTCTAAAGTTTATCAAAGCTATCTAATTAAACAGCTGCAAGAAAAGATGCGCGGTAAAATAGCCAATCCAGAGCTCCAGCCTTTAATGCCCATAAACAAGAGCGACATTGAACAGCTCAAGACCTTTTATCTATTTGACGATAAGATCACCGCGCCGCTACATGGCTTTAGCGATGTTGATGATTATTACACTCGCGCTAGTGGCTTGCCTTACTTAAGCCAAATCACTAAACCGACCTTAGTTATTCACGCTAAAGACGATCCCTTTATGACTAATGCCGTTATCCCAACGCCACAGCAACTGTCGGCTCAAGTGCAATATGAACTGCACGATAATGGTGGCCATGTGGGCTTTATCGAAGGTGGTAGCCCTTGGCGTCCACAATATTATCTTGAAAAGCGTGTATTGAATTTTTTAACTTCATTGGAAGCATCAGCATGTTAGTTCCTTATGAGTCTTTATCGCAGTTATCTAGCGAAACTTTTGACAACCTCATCAAAGAGTACCTTATCAGCCAAGTCGAAGATGGCAGCTTTTCTGGCGACGGTGAACACAGCATGGATAGGGCTATCATTCAGTGCAAGACTGCGCTCAAGCAGGGCCTGTTAGTGGTTGAATATAACGAAGAAGAGGAATCCATCGGTATTAGACGTAAAGAAGATATCGTCTCTCAAGAGAGTGAATACGATTAAATTGACCTAAGCTAAGCGAGTCCGTATAACTGAAGATACTAAACCGCAATCTGCTTACCAAAGTCACTATCACTAGCTTTATTTGGCTAATGCACGAGTGATAGTTAACTCTTTATATTTTGGGTAAAAAAATGTCAGCGAAACATCCTATTATTGCAGTAACTGGCTCCTCTGGTGCGGGCACGACGACCACGACAACGGCATTCAACCATATCTTTAGACAGTTAGGGATCAATGCCGCTATTGTTGAAGGCGATAGTTTTCACCACTTCACTCGGCCTGAAATGGCGGTGATGATCCGTAAAGAGAAGACCGAGAATCGAAATATTAGCTACTTCGGTCCAGAAGCTAATGACTTCAACCGTCTTGAGCAGTGCTTTAGTGATTACAGCAATACTGGGCAAGGAGAGACTCGAGCCTACTTACACACTTTCGATGAAGCCGTTCCCTTCAATCAGATGCCTGGTACTTTCACGCAGTGGCATCCACTGCCTGAAAATACCGACATGCTCTATTATGAGGGTCTTCATGGCGGTGTCGTTACCGATGATTGTGATGTTGCCCAGCATGTCGACCTGCTGATAGGCATGGTTCCTATCGTCAACCTTGAGTGGATCCAAAAGATTATTCGTGACACCTCAGAGCGTGGGCATAGCCGTGAGAAGGTGATGGATTCTATTGTACGTAGTATGGATGATTACATTAACCATATGACGCCGCAGTTCTCTCGTACCCATATTAATTTTCAGCGTGTCCCCACGGTAGATACCTCTAATCCATTTAGCGCCAAGAGCATTCCCACTTCAGATGAAAGCTTTGTGGTGATCCGCTTTCGTGGAATTAAAAATGTCGACTTCCCTTATTACCTAAAAATGATCCAAGGTTCATTTATGTCTCGTATGCATACCCTAGTGGTGCCCGGTGGCAAGATGTCCCTAGCGATGGAGCTTATCCTAACTCCGCTGGTAAAAGACTTGATGGACAAGCGACTAGAGCTTATTTCTGAAGATGGCGAGTAACTATCTCTAAGCACGGATTATTAAGATTAGTTTAAGCCAGCTTATGTAGACTGCTGCTTATCGGGATTTCAGGCGAAAGAACGATAAGTTAGCATTCCCTTGGAGATGAATTCCCCCATCTTGATCTGTTTGTCTTCTTGGGATTGCTAGCTGACCTTTTACCAAAAAATCTCCCTAAAATAAATTCCACCGACACGCTTGATCTGTTTGTCTTCTTGGGATTGCTAGCTGACCTTATTTTATAAAAAACCACAAAAAGCAAATTCCACCTTCACGCTTGCTCAGCTTACCTTCTTGGGATTGCTAGCTGACCTTATTTTATAAAAAAACCACAAAAAGCAAATTCCATCTTCATGCTTGCTCTGTTTACTATCTGAGATTACTCGCACAAAAAAAGCCCCTATTTAGGAGCTTTCTATTCATGCTGCTAATCTTAGTTGCTAATTGTCAGTTAGCGGTAAAACCTCACGATAAGGCTCGTAGTTTTGATAGGTCTTGAGTCGCTGCTTGAACTCTGCAGTTTTACTTTGATCTGCACTCAAATTTAAGGCTTCAATTGCTTTTTGCTGGGTCGAAATAGCGGCATCAAAATCGCCTATTTCAGCATAAGCGGCGGCAAGATTATCTAAGTTTGTCGGATCTTGTTCATTCGATTCTAGTAATGCCAAAGATAACTCTAGTGCTTTATCACCGTTACGATATTGTGCTTCTGGACAGGTCGCTAATATCCAAGCCACATTGCCTAGAGAAATCATATCACCCACAGCGTTAAACTGTTCGACGGCCTTTCCGCAATTTCGCTCAATTCCTTGGCCACCAGCGGCATAAATAAAGCCCAGTCTAAAGTTTGCCCATTTACTTCCTTGTTTGCTTAACTCGCTATACCACTGCTCAGCAGTCGTAAGATCGCGCTCTATTAAGCTACCTTCAAAGGCCAAGTCTGCCATCGTTTGCTGAGCTTTGGCATGTCCAAGCTGAGCGGCGTCGGTGAGCCACTGTACACCTAGGTCTCGATTTTGTGAGACAAAACGACCAGACAAGTACATTAAACCCAATAGATATTGAGCATCTTTGTCACCCTGAGTCGCTTTTAGTTGAATATGAGCGAGGCGGCTTGCCTCTTCCGTACCTTTAGGTTGTGGGATCGAGAACGCACTAGCTCCACTGCTAACAGCTAAACACAAGACCACAACAGTATTTAAAATCCAAGGTCTACAATTCACGATAGGCTCCTACAACGCATAAAAAATGACTGACAATATGAACAATCGCTATCAGCCTCTTTATATTATTCTGCCTCAAGTTAGCCAGAAATTAGCCGCAATGTCGAGTGCAAATACCACATAATTAGTAATGATAATTATTTTTATTAGTACTAATTTATAGTTTGGAGCATAAAATATACACAGACATGCAGGCCAGCATTCATCCTAAGGAATCAGATTGTAACAAGATGTGATATAAGCCTAATTGTTAACTCAACAATTAGGCTTAGCTACGGATTCAGTTGACATATATTGCTAATGTATCAGAATACGTATATCTAAATGGCTAGGTGGCTTTGAGTGGGCAAGTCTAAACTAAGACTTCTATCAAGGTTTTAATAGCTTAATTGACGTAAGATGCTTAATTAGCATATTCTTACTTTATAACGTAATCAGCCGAGGAACATAGGCATGGCTCTGATTGGAAAGCCAAAACCAGATCCAACTTTGGAATGGTTTTTATCACACTGTCACATTCATAAATATCCAGCCAAAAGTACTTTGATCCACGCTGGTGAAGATTCAGATACGCTTTACTACATAGTAAAAGGTTCTGTTGCTGTCTTGATTAAAGACGAAGAAGGTAAAGAGATGATTCTTTCTTACCTTAACCAAGGCGACTTTATCGGTGAGCTAGGTTTATTTGAAGAGCAAGCAGAACGTACTGCATGGGTTCGCGCTAAGCAAGCTTGTGAAATTGCTGAAATCTCTTACAAGAAGTTCAAGCAGTTAATCCAGGTTAACCCAGAAATCTTGATGAAGCTTTCATCACAGATGGCTTACCGTCTACACAGCACAAGCCAGAAAGTAGGCGATCTTGCTTTCCTTGACGTTGCTGGAAGAATTGCACAAACATTGCTTCACCTTGCAAAGCAGCCAGATGCAATGACGCATCCAGATGGCATGCAGATCAAGATCACTCGTCAAGAGATTGGCCAGATTGTTGGCTGTTCTCGTGAGACTGTAGGTCGTATCTTGAAAATGCTTGAAGAACAAAACCTTATCCAAGCACACGGCAAAACTATTGTGGTTTACGGAACACGATAAGTCAGTATTAAGCTCGGTTTAAGACAGCTTCTATAAAGTGGCCTGAGATTATCTCAGGCCATTTTTTTATTAGGAGTTCAGTGTGAAACTAGCATTATATCTATGCCTTATGGCTGCGATGCTACACTTGCCTGCAGCGGTCGCTAATCAAAAAATTGAAGTTCAACACTATGAAGCGCAGACCTTAGTCAAAAGCGGTCAAATCCTCTCCCTAGATCTTACTCTAAGTAGTATCCAAGCCATGTGCCATGGCAAGCTCATTGATGCGCACTTATATCAACACCATGGTAAGTGGCGCTACGAAGTGCAAATTCGCACTCTAAAAGGTCAGCTCGTTGAACTAGTACTCGACGCTAGCACTGGCCAACTCGCTAAACCTACTCAGCTTCCAGCCAGCTGTAACGCCGAACAAGTTTAATAATGACTTAAGAATCAAATCTAATTTCACTGAAATAGTATTTTTGAGTTAACATGAATTTATGCTGTAAATCGCCTGTTACCATACAGGGCATCATTGAGAGCACCCTATGAAATTACTTCTTGTTGAAGACAACACCCTATTAGTCGAAGAGCTAGTTAAACAGCTTAAGCAAGCTGGTTATGTAACTGACAGCACAGACAAAGTCAGTGAAGCCGATTACTTAATCAAAGAAACCAACTACGACTGTGTCATTCTCGATATTGGCCTACCTGATGGTAATGGCCTAGAACTGCTTGAAAATTGGCGTGAGCAAGGTATCCACACTCCAGTGATTATGCTTACAGCAAGAAGCCAGTGGCATGAAAAAGTCGAAGGCTTTAACTCTGGCGCCGATGATTATTTAGGAAAGCCTTTCCACACCCAGGAATTATTGGTTCGTATTCAGGCTCTAATTCAGCGTGCACACGGCAAGGCTAACACTCCGAACAAGCAGCTCACTTATTCTGGCGTAGCCCTCGATGAGGGGCAGCAATCGGTGACGGTTGGCGAGCAGACATTTGAACTTACTGCCATGGAGTTTAGATTACTTAAAATCTTCCTTATGTCGCCTAAAAAGCTGTTATCTAAAGCTCAACTGACCGACAAGCTTTATCAATTTGATGATGAGAAAGAGAGTAATGTGGTTGAGGTTTACGTGACTCACCTACGTAAGAAGCTTGGCAAAACCGCCATCGAAACTCGTCGTGGCCAAGGGTATATCTTTCACGGCCTAACTCAATGATTTCAATCCGTACCAAACTAAGTCTGTGGTTAACAGGCTTAGTGGTGATCGCCACCGCCGTGGGGATTATCTTTTTCGAGTCTATGCTACGCCAAGCTTTTCACGATTCGATCATTGCCAGATTACAGGAAGATCTGCAGCAAGTCCTACTTGCCACTCACCTCGAAGATAGCACCTTTAGCATAGACGAGAGTCAATTATCCAGCTTCTATCGCCCCGTATATTCAGGACGTTATTACCAACTCGATCTGCCTGAGCAGGAGTTAAGGTCACGCTCTTTATGGGATCAACGCCTCGAAGTGGTGGACCTAGAAAAAGGTGAAACCCGAGCCTGGCAGACTAAAGGGCCACAAAATCATGATATTCAGCTGCTCTCTATCGGTTTAAAGTCAGACACCTCAGGGCTCAATGCCACACTAACCGTTGCTCAGGACTTGAGTATTGGTCGAAAGGTATTTTCTGAAGTCTACGGCACTAAACTCATCGTAAACCTCGCCATGTTACTGGCAATGATCACAGGTATTTTCTTGGTCCTTCGCCAATCATTTAAACCCGTTCACCAGATGAAAGATACCTTAGCGAAGTTACGTGAGGGAGAAATCTCCTCCTTTGACCTCAACTCGATTCCACTCGAACTGCAGCCATTAGCGAAAAACTATAATGAGTTACTCGCATACTCCAGTAAGCAGATAGAGCGCAGTCGTAATAATTTGGGTAACTTAAGCCATGGGCTCAAAACCCCACTGGCCGTGATGCAACAGCAAGTCGAAGCTCTGTATTTAAAAGCACCAGAGTCGGCTGATGCGCTACAAAAACAGCTGGATTTAGTGCATAAGATGATTGAACGTAAACTGGCTGCTGCGCGGATCACCGGTGACATGCTACCAGCGGCGCAGATGCAATTGCCAAAAGATCTCGAAGACTTAGCCCAGACCCTTAATAAGGTTCACCGCACCAAGTCTATTCACTGTCGCTTCGATATCCCAAACGCTATCACTAGACTGCCTATGCACCGTGAAGACGGAATGGAGCTGCTGGGCAACCTACTCGATAACGCTTATAAGTGGGCAAGTTCAGAAATCAGAGTCTGTATTAGCAATCATGAGCAGCAGCTTAAGCTGAGTATTGAAGACGATGGCCCTGGAGTTGAAACAAAAGAGTTGGCGTTATTAACTCATAGAGGCAAGCGTCTCGATGAAGCTACCATGGGGCACGGCTTAGGCTTATCAATCGTTAAAGATATTGCCGAGCAGTACAAAATTGAACTTAAGTTTGAACACAGCCAGAGCCTATCAGGCCTGAAAGTGACCTTACTGTTTTAATACTGCATCAATTAACTCACCCACAAAAAAGCCGGACTCAAGTCCGGCTTTTTTACATATTAGCGTAGGAACTAACCATTGACGTTTGTGCTTTCGAAGATCTTGTCAGCAGAGGCCGCCACAAAGCCTGTGTAAAGCTCTCCGTCCGGTTTTGGATATCGCAAGGCAAACTCGTAAAAACAGCTAGGAATGTTAATCACAGCGTCTGAGAAGCTAACAGAGATCCTATCAGCCATCGTCGATGATTGTTCCAGTAACACCTCTGGAGTGCCCTTCACTTCTCCGCCTGATGCATTCAAAACAAAACCAGCAGCTTTTAAGGTATCGTTCACCTCAAAAATAGTATCAAAGCCCGCTAAGTGGTTAATCGACACTGTAAAGTGATTCGCTCTGTAACCAAAAGCGGCGACCCAAGCAGCGTACTCACTCTCGGCAAGTAAGGCTTCATAGGTCTTAGTATCCAGTTCCCAGTGACGACCTGAGTACAAGAAATTGTTGGCTGTCGTTGCAACAGTATCGATCTGTTCAATCAAGCCTTGCACGGTTAATTGCAGTTCATCGCTAAACTCTTCGACTAGTAGCTCAGAGATAAACACTTTAGGCTGTGTACTGTCAGGGTGCTCAAAGTGCTTAGCATTTAGCTTCTTGGCTTCAAATTTATAGTCGCCACAGGCAACATAGCCAATTGATTCAAAATGCTTAGCTAATACTTCAAGGTTAACCTTGGCAATATTAAAGGTTCTAAGTGCAATATGATCGTTAATGATTGCACTGCCTTTCGACAATAGCTGATGGACCTTTGCCGCCGAAGGCGTCATTTCGATATAGTCTTGCCAAAGTGCTTCAAATAGCGCGTTTACATTCGTGTGCATTGTTAACTCCTTTACGCCAGCGTGTCACCTGCTTATTTATTTGTCTATTTAGGCCACGCGGCTGTACACGTTTTAGGGATACTGCTTGCTAGTTTTGTCGTAATAAACAAAAGGGAAGCGACCCGAGCGCTTCCCTTTTGATTTGTGCCTAAGTTTAAATACTCAAACCTGGACTCAATGTGGCTGGCAGACTAACTGCGTCGGCTTCTACAGAGGCAACAGGGTATGCACAGTAGTCAGCGGCGTAGAACGCGCTCGCTCTGTGGTTACCCGATGCACCAACACCACCAAATGGTGCAGCGCCTGAAGCACCAGTGATCTGCTTGTTCCAGTTGACGATACCGGCACGGATACGTGCAAGGAAATAGTCATAATCTTCGCGACTATCAGCCAAAATACCTGCCGATAGGCCGTAGCGAGTCGCGTTAGCGAGCTTGATAGCTTCATCAAAATCGCTATAACGTACCACTTGTAATAGTGGACCAAAGTACTCTTCATCTGGCAGTTCGATGACGTCAGTCACATCGATAAGACCTGGTGAAACTAAGCCTGTTCCAACTTCAAGGTGAGCTAGCTCAACCAATGCGTTACCGCCTAGGTTCACAAGGTTGCGCTGTGCTTCAACCATACCTTTTGCGGCAGTCTCTGAAATCATAGAGCCCATAAATGGCTGAGGCTGAGCATTCCAAGGACCCACTTTAATTTGCTTAATCGCAGCGACAAGTTGCTCGATTAACGCATCACCTGCAGCGCCTTTCTCTACATAGAGGCGACGTGCACAAGTACAACGTTGACCCGCTGAAATATATGCAGATTGAATAATGTCATGCACAGCCGCTTTGGTATCGGCCACATCTTTGATGATAAGCGGGTTGTTTCCGCCCATCTCTAGTGCCAAAATCTTACCTGGATCGCCTGCATACTGCTGATGCAAAATATGGCCAGTACGTGAGCTACCAGTAAAGAATAAGCCGTCAATTTGTGGGTGAGCGGCAAGAGCCTTACCGGTTTCGACTTCACCTTGAACTAGGTTAATCACGCCTTTCGGTAGACCGGCCTTTTCCCATAGTTTTAGCATCAGCTCGGCAACTTTAGGCGTCAGCTCTGATGGCTTAAATACCACTGTGTTACCCGCAAGCAATGCTGGCACTATGTGTCCATTTGGCAGGTGACCAGGGAAATTGTAAGGACCAAAAACTGCAACCACCCCGTGTGGCTTGTGACGCAGTACTGCGCGGCCTGCCGGAGTGTCACTCTCTGAGGTGCCTGTACGCTTGTTATAAGCGGCAACAGATAGACCAATCTTACCTATCATGGCGCCCGCTTCAGTCGCAGTTTCCCATTGTGGCTTACCGGTTTCTTGAGCAATCACTTCCGCCATCTCTGCCTTATTGGCTTCGAGCTGATCGCGATATGCTTCAACGATGGCAAGACGCGCATCAAAGCCCAGCATAAACCAGTCAAATTGTGCGTTACGTGCAGCATCGACTGCGATACCAACTTGCTCAGGTGTGGCTGTTTTACTATTCCAGATAACTTCTTGGTTGGCTGGGTTAATTGATGTCACTTCGTGACCTAGGCCTTCAACCCACTTACCTTCAATAAATTGTGTCATTTTATATTCCTACATTGGCAAGACGCGGATCTGCTCACCCTCAGCGACCATTAGGCCTTCTGCTGTTTGGGGATCTAAGATCACTTCGTCACTGTCGTCGACTACGGCTAAGTTAACAGCTGTAGCACGGTAATTAGCTAATTGGGTATTTGAAACGATATAGCTAGTAGCGTCACTTGGCGTGTCGCCAATCGTAACAGTTAGCAAGCGGCTCTCTCGTACCGAACGGATATCATGTAGTTGACACTCTACCGTAGGGCCTGCATCAAAAATATCGACGTAACCGCGACACCTAAAGCCTTCAGCTTGTAACAGGTTAAGTGCTGGACGAGTATTAGCATGCACCTCACCAATCACTTTCTGCGCTTCTTTAGGTAATAGACATACATAGACAGCATTCTTAGGCATCATTTCTGCCATAAATGCTTTTTGACTCAGTCCAGATAGATAATCAGCCTGAACAAAATCGATACCTAAGAAATGCTCTTGTAACCAGCCATAGAAGGGTGAGTTCCCCTCTTCATCACTTTCACCACGCATCTCTGCAATGACGGTGTCACCGAATCGCTCAGCGTGTTGCGCCAGAAACAGGAATCGGCTTCTTGAGAGCATGCGACCATTATTGTTTTTACGATAACTACTACGTAAAAACAGCGTACAAAGCTCCGCTGCGCCAGTGTAATCGTGGCAAAGGGTTAAGGTTTCCACCTCATTACGCACACCAATCTGCTCAGAATGATAAACTTCTGTACCGAGTCGATAATGGTAAAAAGCATCTTCCATCCCCACAGCGGCTTCAATACCGCATGTGCCGACAACTTCACCGGTTTCAGTATCTTCAAGCACCATCAGGTAGCCTTCATCGAAAGGCTTATCAATTTGCTTAGTAAAAGAAGCTTCGACTCGAGCAATTTTGCTTCTCAGTAGATCGGCATTCACAGGCAAAGATGTGAATCCATGTCCCGACTCCTCTGCAATTTGATACAGGGCATCAAAGTCAGTTGTTCGGATTGGACGTATAACTAGCATCTAGGAGTCTCCTCGTTATCACTTGCCGTTAACTTGCAGCCTTATCAATATATGACAAGCACTGTTCAAGAAACGTTCAAGTTATCCTAAAGACAAAAAAAGGAGCGCTATCACTGATAACACTCCGTTTGGGCTTTAGGCTTCGACAACGTTAGCGACTGCACGCTCAAAACGCGCTAGACCTTCAGCGATATCCGCTTCAGGGATCACTAGAGATGGGGTGAAACGAATCACGTTTGCCCCAGCAACTAGGCTCATTACGCCTTCGCTAATACCGGCAACTAAGAACTCTTTGGCACGACCTTGGAATCTTTCATTCATTACCGCACCTAATAGCAGGCCTTGACCACGGATTTCAGAGAAGACATCGTACTTATCGTTGATCTGTTTTAGACCTGTACGTAATAACTGCTCGCGTTGTTTAACACCATTAAGTACTTCAGGTGTATTAACCACATCCAGTACTGCATTACCAACTGCACAAGCTAGAGGATTGCCACCGTAAGTAGAGCCGTGAGTACCAATCTTTAGGTGATCGGCAATCTCTTTTGTGGTTAGCATAGCCGCTATTGGGAAGCCGCCACCTAACGCTTTTGCCGTTGTTAGTACATCAGGTACCACATCGCCACGCATATAGGCATAAAGCTCGCCTAGGCGACCTACACCTGTTTGTACTTCATCGAATACCAACAATGCATTGTGCTTATCACAAAGTGCGCGTACCGCCTTTAAAAACTCTGGATCGGCATCGATAATGCCACCTTCGCCTTGAAGCGGCTCCATCATTACTGCGCAAGTCTTATCAGAGAAGACAGCTTCTAGTGCCGCAATATCGTTGAACGGTACATGAGTAATGCTCTGTGGTTTAGGGCCGAAACCGTCTGAATATGCTGCTTGACCACCCACACTAACAGTAAAGAAAGTACGACCATGGAAGGCTTTATCGAAAGCGATAATTTGGTCTTTTTCTGCACCAAACTTATCCATTGCATAACGACGTACTAGCTTTAGCGCAGCTTCGTTTGCCTCTGCACCTGAGTTAGCAAAATAAACACGGTCAGCGAATGTCGCATCAACAAGCTTAGTCGCTAGCTCTAGCGCTGGCTCGTTTGTCATGACGTTAGCAAGGTGCCAAAGCTTCTCGCCTTGTGTCTTAAGAGCACCAACTAGGGCTGGATGACAATGACCTAAACAGTTAACCGCAATACCACCTGCAAAGTCGATATACTCTTTACCTTCTTGATCCCAAACTCGGCTACCTTCGCCACGAACAGGAATTACTGCAGAAGGCGCATAGTTAGGCACCATAACTTCGTCAAATTGGGCACGTGTAAGATTCATATTTGAGCTCATTCCTTCTCATCCTTCATAATTATCGACCTTTTAGCAGGTCGTATTCCACCCGGTGTCTTTATCTTGTGTAGGTGACACGGCGGTTGTTTGTATAACATGGATGACATTATCAGCTAAAATGTGATCAAAATACCAGTTTTTAACAACATTCAGGTGAGCTATGTCCGTAAACACTGCATAAAGATTTGAGTTTTGGAATTAACAAAGCAGATATAGCGGGGCTTTAAGCATAAATAGTCACAAAAAAGTTACCTAGAGCCCAGATCCAGTAGTTATTCAATGATAATGAATAACTACTTACGATATTTTATCAATTTTAGTTAAGTTTTCTATAATTTAGCCTAGTCATTAACCAAACTAACATGGGGCAGTGGCTGACAACTCAAGGGATATATAATTGTATACTATTTATCGAGTCGATTACTTGGACTAAATTTGTACTGCCTATTCTGCATAAACCGCGTGAAAATTACATTATCAGCCAAGCGACAAGTATTAAAAATTAGATTAAAACTTGGTAAAAAAAGCAGCAAACAAACCGTGGATTGACACAAGTTTGTTACACAAACAATGCTAAATGCACTCTGTATGACTAAGTCGTAGTTAGAAATATCAAGCTGTTTTAGTATAAATGAGGAGGGTTAAAATAGTGCAAGTTTACGATAATTTTGCCCTGCCAAGCGGATCTGTTCCTGTTCAGATATTTGATAATAATCGAACATTAAACGGCACTCCACAGCAGTAAGATTATTAGCCTCTTTTAACAAATAGACTTTTGCAAAACAATTAGCTCGCTCGATTAAGGCTGAGTCCTCATCTAGCTCAGCGTATTTAATCTTAGTATCTATAGCCTTGTAGGTTTGGGTTAGACGACTCTTGTCAAACTTAAGTAAGCTTAGCAACTGCCAGTTGAGTGAACGACTATGGGTCAACACTTGCTGGTAGACATCATTGGCAGGGAACTCCGTTGCCATTACGGCATCATAAAGCTCTTTATCACGGCTAGCACTCGCCTCTCTCAGCCAGGTTCCCCACATATCATCGAAAGTTTTAGCGCATTGGTTAATCACACAAGTTGTGCCTAACTGGCTCATCAAGCTGCAGCTGTAGATGAAGGCTGAGTTCTTTTCATGCAAAGACGCTAATGCCTGTGCGGCTATGGCCGCCACCACGCTATAGCGCCATATTTTTCGAGTTAACCACAGCATTTGCGGTTGGCCAGTTGGCATTAAATTTCTGAGGCAGTAATAGGGAACTAACGCCTGCAAATTTTCGATACCAATATAATTGAGCACCAATTTGATATCGGTAACTTGCACCTCTGATAATTTAGGCCTGCGATGTCTGAAAGTAGGACTATTGACCATATTCACCAAATCCCGCTCTAACCATGGCAGCGCTGTCACTAATGGCCTTATACGGATCAAGTCGACCTTAGGGGAATAGAGTAATTCCAGTAATAAGATCTGTTTTTCATCGAGCTTTGATAGCCCCAGCACTTGTTCGGGAGAAGATAGCTGGTGCTCTATATTGGCATTTACACTCGTCAGTAATTGACTAGAGACAGCGTCAAAAATTGCCTTAGCTTGGTTCTGTTTCGCTAACCTTGCTTGAATAGCCTCACGTTCAATTTCGAGCTTATTGGCATCCACTTCTAGCTCAGGGTTGAGCTCATCAACCATCACAATAGCTTTGCCCTTACCTACAATTAATTGCTTAAGCAGTCGTTGCTCTATTTCTATAATTTGTGCAGGTTTAACCCCACCCGCTACCGAAATTGCCACTGATTAACACACTCCCTTTAACTATTGTCACCAGTCTACCCATTAATCATAAGTTTGGGGAAAGCTGACGGATAGAAAATACAGAATCCACCTTCTGGATGAGTTAGTAAAGCATTCACCTTCTTTAGGGGACAAAAAGGCTCCCGTAGGAGCCTCTCGTTCAAGTTCTAAATTCAGAACTATTTTTTTAGCTCTTGTTCAAATAACTTATGAATACGGCGGTATTCATCTAACCAGCTTGATGGTTGACGGAAGCCATGGGGCTCAACCGGATATATCGCGGTTTCAAACATCGGCTTTTCCAGCTCAATTAAACGCTGCACCAAACGTACGCTATCTTGAAAGAACACGTTATCATCTAATACGCCACTCATAATTAGCAGCGGTTTCTGCAGACCGTCAGCATGCTCAATAGGCGAGCTACGCTCATAGGCGACAGGGTCTACATCTGGCGTGTTAAGGATGTTAGACGTGTACGGCGCATTATAATGGGCCCAGTCGGTTACCGGGCGCAGTGCAGCACCTGCTTGGAATAATTCAGGTTCATTGAATAACGCCATAAAGGTTAAGAAGCCGCCATAAGAGCCACCGTAAGTACCCACCTTACCCGCGTCAACATTAACGTTAGCCGCCATCCAGTTCACGCCATCTTTTAGATCTTCAACTTCTGGTGTGCCCATTTGACGGTACACCGCGGTGCGCCAATCGCGGCCATAGCCTTTTGAGCCGCGATAATCCATATCCATTACCACATAGCCTTGCTGGGCGAGCAGGTTATGGAACATAAACTCTCTGAAGTAACCCGAGAAACCATAATGGGCATTTTGCAGATAGCCGGCACCGTGGTTAAAAATAACCGCTGGGTACTTATCTGCGTTGTCTTTACTGTAACCTTGCGGCACATAGACTCGAGCATAGACCTCACCCGCGCCGTGGCTTGATGGCACAGCAACTACCTCTGGAGCTTGCCATGCATAGTTTTTAAATGCGTCACTGGTGTAGTGAGTTAACTGCCTAAGCTCACCACCAATTGGCTGCACAAACAATTCAGCAGGTTGAATACGTGTTGATGCATTTAATAGCAGCGCACTGCCATCAGGGCTTAAAGTGTAATCAAGCTGACCTTGCCACTCGGTTAACTGCTGATCTTTACCGGTAGCAATTTCTACACGATAAACATTATCAATACCTGGGTGGGTCTTATTGGCTTTGTAGTAAATAAACTCAGCTTTAGGGCCTAAGGTGATATCACTCACCACGAATTTACCTTTCGTTAGCGCCTTGGCTTTCACGCCTTGCTGTTTAAGGTAAATATGTGAAAAACCAGTTTCTTCCGATAGGTAATATAAGCTGTCGCTATTTGGCAACCAACCATATTGATTAAAGTTGTAGTTAACCCAAGCGTCATCATGCAGACGGTGCTGAGTGGTTAAGCTTCCTTTATCTAAGTTAACCGTCGCTATCCAGCGGTCCTTGTTATCAACCGCTTCAAGCATCACCGCGACTTTGTCGCCAGACTCTGACCACTGAATAGCACTTTGCGACCAGCCCCAATCTTGCATCAACTGCAGGTTACGTGGCGATTTTTCGCTTTTATAACTTTCGCCTTTTGCTTTGGCATTTTCAGCTTTTACTGCCGCTAACACATCTTCATCAAAGCCGGTTAAGCCTTCGATAGTAATATCTTTCTTGGTGTGACTATTTAAATCCAGTAACACTAAGCGTTCGCCTGGATTTTTGTCCTCTGCCACGCGAGCACGAGCAGGAACAGCATCGACATAACCATCTTTACCTAAGTAGTTAGGCATAATGTCGTGTTCGCCACGCCAGCTATAATCTTTATCTTTTAGCGCCACAATCACGTAGCGACCATCTGGTGATAGGCTTAAATTGGTCACAACCTCGGCATCACCTAGGTACCAAGTCTTTGCCGACATAGTTGGGTCTGCTTTGGCCAGCTCTGCTTTATAGTCTTGTTTTGCTTTGGCATTATCTTGCTGCATAGCAACATACTGGATCAATCTATGTTGCTGCTTGGCAATATAACTTGATGGATCCTGTACACCTTTAGGCTCAGCTGCCATCTTGATGTTAGCGATTTCTTCTAACAAGCCTGAATCCTGATGGATCTTGAAAATATTATCGCCTTGCCAGTAAGCTATGTCGCCATTATTTAAAAAGCGCACACCATCAATAGCTGTGTTTTGGCGTGTAAGTTGAACCAACTTACCGCTGCTGAGATCTTTGACGAATAAGTTGCCTTGATAGATATAAGCTTTACGCGTCTTGTCATTGCTAAACACACCACGACGTTGATCCGCACTATGTAGCTGATTTAATGCCAGCTCGCTCGCTGCTGTGCCATCAATATTTTGCTGATAATAGGTTTTAGTAGGTGCGCCGTGAGCTTGCCTTGCAAAGTAGATAGACTGGCTGTCGTCGCTCCAGTACGCGCCTTGGGCAAATAACCCCATCCAATCAGGGTTAGCCATAATTTGATTCAAGGTTAATGCTTGGTTAACTTGTGGAGGTGCCGATAAGGCTACTTGAGCTGTTTGACTCGCTGTTTGATTAGTCGCTTGAGCTTGCTCAGAAGAAACAGTGGTTACACCACAACCCGCTAATACTGCCAGTGAAAGTGCACTAAAGCCGACATGACGAATGACGCTTTTCATATCCATCCCTATTATTATTGGTATTTTTGCGGACTTTTATACCACATTTTGGCAACGGGATTACTTGAAAATGCTGTTAAATTTGTAACAGATGGTAGCGCTTTAACTATTCTTGATAAAGTTAGCTATCACTAATGGCCTTGCTTGATAAGGATTAGCTAAGTCGACGCAAGTAGCGCAGAGTGAAACAGCCAGCTGCTAGCCTCTCATGCATATTCCCAGCGTTTGGCCCTAGTCGCGGCCCTAGTCTCACCTAGATGATGTTTATAAAGTTCGCTAACAGCTCATGACCCTGCTCAGTCAAGATAGATCTGAGAGTGAGAGTGAAACTGCAGGCTATATTCTCTTCCTGAAAGCCCCGCCTCAGGTAGTCACGGGCTAGCTGACGTTTATAAAGTTCGCTAACAGCTCATGGCCTTGCTCGGTCAAAATGGACTCAGGGTGAAACTGTACACCATAGATTTTTTTAGTCGGCATACTCATGGCCATGAGCTCGCGTCCATGAACAGGGTCGTCAAACCAGGCATCCATAATAAACCCATCTGGGATAGCATCCACTAGCAGGGAGTGATATCGAGTAACAGTCAGAGGATTATTCAAGCCACTAAATAAGCCACTATTGCTGTGCGCTATCGTACTGGTTTTGCCATGCATTACCCGTTTTGCTCGAATAACATTAGCACCAAACACTTGTGCTATCGCTTGATGGCCTAAACAAACCCCCAGAATAGGCAGTCTGCCAGTAAAGTGCTCGATGATAGACAGCGACAATCCAGCCTCGTTAGGCGTACATGGGCCAGGGGAAATAACAATATGGCTGGGCGCTAGAGACTCGATATCTTGAAGACTAATTTCATCATTTCGCTTAACCACAACTTCTTGTCCAAGCTGCTGGAAATACTGTACCAGATTGAAAGTGAATGAGTCGTAATTGTCGATCATTAAGATCATAAAGATCCAAGAACCTATGTTGCTTGTTTTATTTGTTTCTACCTAAAAGATCAGTTGCCATGGTAGAGCAAGAAAACTAAATATGGATGATTTGGGCGCAGATGCTACCACAGAGTGCCAATCTGATCACCTAAGCAATAAATCGCCTTCCCAACACATTATTACACCCACAAAAAAACCAGTCGTTAGACTGGCTTTTCATTCGCTTGAAACTGGCTATATCAACTTATTTAACCAAGGTTAAATGGCCGCGTCGTTTTGGCTCTTTAGCCTCAACTTGTTCGGCTTCAGATTCGCTAGTTTCAACGACAGGCTCCTTCACAACTGAAAGTCCTGCTTCCTCTTCGAAATCATCATCTAGCTGATAGGCTTCTTCGAGTTCGAAGACGGTACCAGCACCGTTCTCTCTGGCATAGATAGCAACGATAGAGGCCATAGGCAATAGCACCTGCTGAGGAACACCGCCAAAACGCGCACTGAACTCAATAAACTCATTAGTGATCTGCAGTCCACCTACAGCACTTTCGGTAATATTAAGTACAATTTGACCATCTTTAACATATTGCTGTGGTACCTGTGTGCCAGGCACATAAGCATCAACAACAACATGGGGCGTTAACTGGTTATCCATCAACCAGTCGTAATAAGCCCGCAGCAAGTATGGACGGTTCGGGGTTAGCTCTTTCATTAGATACCCATGCGCATTTCGCGCTCAGTCTCAGTTAGAGAAGCTTTAAATGATTCACGATCAAATAAACGTGTCATGTAAGCTTTGATATCTTTAGCAGTACGGCTATCAAGTTCGATACCTAGTACTGGCAGACGCCACAATAGTGGACCAAGATAGCAATCTGCTAAACCAAACTCTTCGCTCATGAAGTAAGGAACTTCACCGAAAATTGGTGCAATAGCAGTTAGACCTTCCTGAAGCTCTTTACGAGCCGCATCAGCGCGGTCACCTTTGCGAATACGTTCTACAAGGGCATACCAGTCTTCTTCGATGCGGTGCATCCAAAGACGTGTTTGACCACGTGAAACCGGATAAACAGGCATTAGTGGAGGATGAGGGAAACGCTCATCTAGATATTCCATAATGATACGAGAGTTATAAAGAACTAGCTCTCTGTCTACCAAAGTTGGCACTGTGTTGTACGGGTTTAGCTCGATCAAGTCTTCAGGGATCTCATTTGGATCAACCTGTAGTACATCAACCGTGACACCTTTTTCAGCAAGAACGATACGAACTTGATGGCTATAAAGGTCGTCTGCACCTGAATACAGGGTCATGATTGAGCGTTTATTGGCAGCAACAGCCATTGATACCCTCCGGGATTCACAAATCAAAAGCAAAAAATGCAAACGCAAACGAGGAGCAAGGCTCCCCGTTTACAATTTGCGGATAATACATTCTAACCTTTATTTGGGGTTAGTGTACATCTTTCCAGTACTCTTTCTTTAAGAGGTAGGCCACAATAAAGAAAATGAACAAGAAGCCCATCACCCACCAACCTAGAGTTTCACGCTCAAGTTTGACTGGGTCGCCAGAGTAAACCAAGAATCCTGTGATATCACGAACCACTTGATCGTACTCTTCAGCAGATAAGGCACCACCGGTCGCAACCAATGTTCCATCTTCTTGCTTGATAGGAAGACCTTGAAGGCCTTCAAGCACATGCGGCATACCTACCAATGGGAAGATTGTGTTATTCACACCAAATGGACGGCTTTCATCTTTATAAAAACCGTGAAGGTATGAGTATATCCAATCTTCACCACGCACTCGGGCAACCAATGTTAAGTCAGGAGGCGATGCACCGAACCACTTAGCTGCATCAGCATCAGGGATAGCGTTCTCCATTAACTCACCAATCTTGGCACCTTCTGGTAAGTACTTAATGCGCATCTCATCTAATGGGATACCTAAGTCAGTCGCAACACGCTCATAGCGTTGATACTGAGTACTATGACAGCCTGCACAGTTGTTTTGGAATAAATCCAATCCACGCTGAAGAGACTCTTTGTCATTTAGATCAATATTGGCCTTCTCTAGAGGTGCTCCACCTCCGGCTGCGATAGCCAGAGTTGGCACCAATGCAACTAATGCAATCAGTAATTTTTTCATTAGTGTGTCAACCTCTCTGGTACTGGCTTAGTCTTTTCATTCTTACTGTAAATCCATAGGAATAAGAAGAAACCAAAGTAAGTTAGAGTGAAGATACGTGCCGCAATTGTTAGTGCAGGCGTTGCAGGTACCGCACCTAAGTAACCCAGTACTAAGAATGAAACAGCAAACTGAGAAATATTCACCTTATGGATCATGCTACGGTAACGAATTGACTTAACCTTACAACGATCTAACCATGGCAATACAAATAGCACTGCAATAGCTAAGCCCATGCCGATAACACCCATCAACTTGTCTGGGATAGCACGTAAAATTGCATAGAAAGGTGTGAAGTACCAAACCGGTGCAATATGCTCAGGTGTCTTCATTGGGTTAGCCGCTTCAAAGTTCGGCTTCTCAAGGAAGTAACCACCACCTTCAGGCATAAAGAACAATACATAACAGAAGACTATTAGGAAGCCAGCGACGCCCATGATGTCTTTAACTGTGTAGTATGGGTGGAATGGAATACCATCTTTTGGCCAGCCATTCTCATCTTTGTTCTGCTTAATCTCGATACCGTCAGGGTTGTTAGAGCCTACTTCATGCAGTGCGATTAAGTGTAAGAACACTAAAACAACAAGCACAAGTGGCAGAGCAATAACATGCAATGCGAAGAAGCGGTTTAGAGTTGCACCCGAAACAACAAAGTCACCTCGGATCCACAATGTTAGGTCATCACCAATCACAGGGATTGCACCAAACAATGAGATAATTACCTGTGCACCCCAGTAAGACATCTGTCCCCAAGGTAGCAGGTAACCCATAAATGCTTCAGCCATCAACACCAGGAAGATCAGCATACCAAATAGCCACAATAGCTCTCTTGGCTTTTGGTATGAGCCGTAGATAAGACCACGGAACATATGCAGATAGATCACCACAAAGAAGGCCGAGGCCCCGGTGGAGTGCATATACCTCAGCAACCAACCGTATTCAACATCACGCATGATGTATTCAATAGAAGCAAACGCACCTTCGGCTGTTGGTACGTAGTTCATTGTTAACCAGATACCTGTTAGTAACTGGTTAACCAGTACCAACATGGCTAGTGAGCCAAAGAAGTACCAGAAGTTGAAGTTGGTTGGTGTCGCATATTGACCTACATGACGGTTATACGTAGCGGTCATTGGAATGCGCTCATCAATCCAGCTGATAATATTCTTAACCATTACGCAGCTCCTTTATCAACACCGATAAGCACGGTGCTATCATCAAGATATTGATGTGGAGGAATGACTAGGTTCAACGGCGCAGGTACACCTTGGAATACACGACCAGCCATATCGAACTTTGAACCGTGACATGGACAGAAGAAGCCTGATGCAACACCTTCAACTTGCTCACCGAATGTATCTGGTAAATAAGTTGGTGAACAGCCTAAGTGAGTACAAAGACCTACAGCAATGAAGAACTCAGCCTTAATTGAACGCTCAGGGTTCTGTGCATAGCTAGGCTGCTGCGGTTCAACAGAGTCAGGATCTCGAAGCTGAGCATCGATTGCCGGTAGACCATCCAAGATCTCCTGCGTACGACGAACAACCCATACAGGTTTACCACGCCATTCAACTCGAATAAGTTGACCTGGCTCTACTTTACTTATATTTACTTCAACCGGCGCGCCTGCTGCTTTCGCTTTGGCACTCGGATTCCATGACTTTATAAACGGAACCGCTACAGCAGCGGCACCAGCACCACCAACTACGGCGGTGGCTGCGGTCAGAAATCTGCGACGTCCGGTATCGACTGGCGCATTGCTCATCCACTTGTCTCCAGAGAGTGTTGGAATTTTTGTTTTATCTGTCTTCTTCTAAGCTGATCCGAATAAAAATCGGAATCTAAACTTGAAGCGCGGCTCATTATAGCCAAAAATTAGAACCAGATCATAGTTAAAACACTCAACTAAGTTAACTATGTTAGTTTTAGTGCTAATTCTGCATAAAAAGAAGGCACTCAAGCCAACAAAAGCGCTAATTTTTATTAGCAGAACATTCTAAAAACTTTCATTCATTACCCACTAAATTAGCAACTTAGCTGTTATTAATGATTTTTTTACCAACTACAATGCAATAGTTGACTTAATTGGTAGGAATTGCTTTTAGTCGTTAACATTGTCTACTTTTGTATAAGAAGATGAGCTGAACTGAGTATGTTAGGCAAAGCTGGAGAAATCCGAGTAATACCAATCAGTATAAAGATTTACTCGCTCAGCCGGTATTTAGCGGTTATGAGGCAAGGTCATTAAATGCTACTCGGTAACTGCTCCTGCGTTACCCTCGATAATAGCTCTTATATTATTCTAACTTCGACCAGCCTTGGTCTCGTACCTCCTATATCCATATAGTCGTGCATTAATGACATTCACCACATCTGACCTACAAGGATGGAGGAATATCTTATGTATGTCGGTAGCATGCAAGACAAGGTGGTTTGCAACGAGTGAAAAGCATAGTTATGTCTCCGGTCTATACACTGTTAAGCTCCCTCTTGTTCCTTATAGAGTCACAGCATCGGAGCCGTTAAAACTCTCCATACTGATTATGGCTTTTGGACACGCATAAAAAAGGCCTAACTGACGTTAGGCCTTTACATAAACTATATTGGAACTACTTGCCTGTAGAGCTGTTCATATATCTAAAGAACTCGCTGTTAGGCTCAAGTACCATGACATCATTTTCGCCAGAGAAACTTGCTTTATAAGCATCTAAGCTTCGCATAAAGCTAAAGAACTCAGGATCTTTAGTGTATGCATCAGCATAAATCTTAGCAGCTTGAGCATCACCTTCACCTCGTGTAGTCAGGGCTTTACGCTCTGCTTCAGCGGTTTGAATAGTGACACTAGCATCAGTCTTAGCACGAATAATTTCTGCTTGCTCTTGACCTTGAGCGCGATGCTCTTTAGCCACAGCCTGACGTTCTGCACGCATACGCTGGTAAATACTGGTACTGACGTTTGCTGGTAGGTTAATTTGCTTAACTCGTACATCAACAACTTCAACACCTAAGTCTTCTGCACTTTCTGCTGCATTTTTAAGTGCATCAGACTGCAGCTCATCACGGCTACCAGAAACAATCTCTTTAATGGTACGGCGACCAAACTCAGTACGAAGATCGTTGTTGATCTTACGCTGTAGTAACGTCTCAGCGTTAGCCTTGATACCACCATTGGTAGACAAGTAATAACGTTCAAAGTCTTTAATGCGCCATTTCACGTATGAATCGACCATCAAATCTTTCTTTTCAGAAGTAACAAAACGGTCCGCAGCGCCATCAAGTGTCTGCACTCGTGAATCCATATACTTAATCTTATCAAGCATTGGGATCTTTAAGTGAAGACCTGGACTGTAAACACGTGTTACGCCGTCATCTTTAAGAACTTTACCAAACCGAGAAACAATAGCGCGTTCACCTTCATTCACTACAAGCAGTGAAGACAAAGAGATTGCAATAAGTATTGCTACGATTATCGCTGTAAATCTACCCATCTCTTAGTTCCTCCCCGACGAACGATCACCACGTGATGGGCGACCATCAAGCGGCATATTGCTGTTATTATGAGTTGTACTATTAACTGACATAACAGGTGTTGCCGGTTTGCTCTGAGACTTAGCAGACTTATTAGATTGGCTATGTTGCATCAACTTATCTAAAGGAAGATACATTAAATTGCCATTGTTCTTAGCATCGATAAGAACTTTACTTGTTCCGCTCATCACTTCTTGCATCGTATCGAAATACATACGCTCGCGAGTCACTTCAGGTGCGGCTTGATACTCTGGTAGTAGTTGCTCAAAACGAGCTACTTTACCTTTAGCCTCTAAGGTCACTCTTTGCCTATAAGCAATTGCTTGTTGATCCATACGTTCAACAGTACCACGAACCTGAGGCTCTAACTGGCGTGAGTATGCTTCAGCTTCACGGATGAAACGTTGCTCATCTTCTTGTGCTGCAATTGCGTCATCAAAGGCATCTTTAACCTCTTCTGGCGGACGAGCTGGCAAGAAGTTAACGTCAACCACTGTAATACCAAGCTTATATGGCTTAATAATACGTTCGATTTCATCCCAAGTATCACGACGGATCTTATCTCGACCTGTGGTCAAAATATCATCCATAGTGTTATGGCCAATAACATAACGAAGTGCACTATCAGTTGCTTCACGTAAGCTAGCATCAGCGTCTACGACGCTATAAAGATAATTTTCTGCGTTACTAACACGGTACTGTACGTCAAGTTGTACTAAAACCACGTTTTCATCAGCTGTTAACATACTTCCAGAAGCTGGAATAGAACGAACTGTCTGTACGTTTACTGGCGTTACTTCGTCAATAAAGGTGGCTTTCCATTGAAGACCTGGGTCCACTTCACCGATATACGCACCAAAACGCAGTGCAACACCTTTCTCCGCTTCTTTAACTGTATAGAAACCAGAAAGTCCCCACACAACTATTGCGATAACGAGAACAATAATTAAGCTGGCCGCACTAATGTTGCCACCTGAACCATTCCCCTTGCCGCCAAAGCGCTTAGAAAGGTTACGAAAAACTTCATCTAAATCTGGTGGTCCTTTATCGTTACCACCTTTATTGCCATTTCCCCAAGGGTCTTGACCCTTGTTACCGGGCTCGTTCCAAGCCATTTAGTACTCCATAAGTGTATGAAATAAACGAGATTACTAAAATACTTAATTATGCGACGACTGGGTCGACCACAAAAGTCTCTATTTCACCTTGGCTCTGTTTTACTAATCGGCGCCAATCGGCATCCAATAAGCGCACAGAGATCATACAGTTCCCCAGATCGTCATACTCTTTCTGCTGTATTACATCCAATTTATAAAACTGGCCGAGATAATGCCCTGCCGAAGCTGGGATTTGCAAGGTTAGTTCTTGGATGGCTTTACCAACAATTTGGTTAATCGCATCTTCGACTAATTCCAAGCCTTTTTGCTGCTGAGCAGAAACCCAGACTCTAATCGGTGTCCCCTCGTCATCGTAGTCAATGCGTGGGTTCACCTCATCCAATAGATCGATTTTATTACAAACGATCAACTGTGGAATGTCTATCGCATCGATCTCTTTAAGCACTTTTTGAACTTGCTCAAAGTTATCAGCCATCTTTTCATCTGCACTATCGACAACATGCAGCAGTAGATCTGCCTGTCGTGTTTCTTGCAGCGTTGCCTTAAATGCGGCAACTAAATCATGTGGCAAATGCCTAATAAATCCAACGGTATCAGCTAGGATGACATCACCATCAGGCAAGTCTAACTTACGTAACGTTGGATCCAATGTTGCAAAAAGCTGATCCGCAGCATAAACATCAGAGGTTGTTAAACCATTAAACAGTGTCGATTTACCGGCGTTGGTGTATCCCACCAATGACACGGTTGACATCTCACTGCGCTGCCTAGCTCTACGACTCTGATCGCGTTGCTTATCCACTTTTGCTAAACGGCGGTTGATCGTGCTGATCCGGCCCCTCAGTAGACGCCTATCGGTCTCTAGCTGAGTTTCACCTGGCCCGCGAAGGCCAATACCGCCCTTTTGACGTTCTAAATGTGTCCAGCCTCTAATCAAGCGAGTCGACATGTGGCGCAATTGCGCTAGCTCCACCTGTAACTTACCTTCGAATGTCCGCGCTCTTTGGGCGAAGATATCCAAGATCAAAGTCGTTCTGTCAAGTACACGGCACTCACACAACTGCTCAAGATTTCGTTCTTGAGCTGGACTTAATGCGTGATTAAAAATCACCACATTGGCATCAGTTGCCGCAACCATCGCAGCCAATTCTTCTGCCTTACCCGAGCCAACAAAAAATTTGCGGTCCGGTGAACGACGACTTCCAGAGATCACACCAATTGACTGAGCACCAGCCGAGTCAACTAATAGCTTTAGCTCATCTAAGTCTTCTCGGTTGTTTTCGTCAGCAAAGTCGATATGGACAAGTACCGCTTTCTCTCCCGCCTCATAACGATCAAACAAAAAGCAATCTCCTTAACAAATTACTTGTCGTCGCCATCGTCATGCTGTGCGTTATAGCCAGCTTGAGCGTTTGTCGCTTGGTGGTTGCTCACGTTAAATGGACGTGAAGGCACCACTGTAGAAATGGCATGCTTGTAAACCATCTGGCTTACTGTATTTTTAAGCAAAATAACAAACTGGTCGAAAGACTCAACTTGTCCCTGAAGCTTAATGCCGTTAACAAGATAAATAGATACTGGAACGCGTTCACGACGCAATGCGTTCAAAAACGGGTCTTGTAAAGATTGCCCCTTTGCCATTTTCTAATTTCCTTTTTAATTAAAATTAATAGTTATTTTAATACAATAAAACTTTATCTTTGGTTTTAGTATTATATAGCAGCAGCTATTAAGCTAGCGACTATGTCGCATTACTGTTGCTAGATTATTTTCAGCCCCGCTTTCTAGCCAGATTAAATCCGGCCAACCACGTAACCATGTTAATTGACGTTTAGCTAATTGCCTAGTAGCAACAACCGCTTTTTCGACCATAGTTTCATAGTCAATTTCACCATCTAAATACTGCCAACACTGCCTATATCCGACACAGCGCATAGATGGCAGGTCTAAATGTAAATCCGTTCGAGCCTTCAAACGCTCAACTTCACTAGTAAACCCTAGTGTAAGCATGGCTTTAAATCGAGTTTCTATAGCCTTATGTAACACCTTTCTGTCACTTGGTGCAATCGCAAATTGCACCACATCGTAAGGGAATGCGTCAGATTTTGTCTTAGTTAGCTCAGTAAGGGATTGACCACTGATCCGGTAAACCTCTAATGCTCGCGCCAATCGCTGCGGATCATTAGGGTGAATTCGCTCAGCCGAAACAGGATCGATTTCGCGTAACTGGTCATGCAAAGCTTGCCAACCTTGCGCTTCTGCTTCGGCAGCAATCTGCTCTCTTATCGCTTCATCTGCGCTTGGTAGCGGTGATAGTCCCTCTAACAACGCCTTAAAGTACATCATGGTGCCACCGACTAACAAAGGCGTCTTACCACGACTCAAAATATCTTCTATCTGAGCCAAGGCGTCACGCCTAAAGTCCGCCGCAGAGTAGCTTTGTGCGGGATCAATAATATCGATGAGTTTATGTGGCGCTGCAGCTTGCTCTGCAGCATCAGGCTTAGCGGTACCAATATCCATATCTTTGTAGATCAATGCTGAATCCACAGAGATGATCTCACAGTCATACTGCTTAACAAGCTCAATAGCTAATGCGGTTTTACCTGAGGCTGTTGGCCCCATCAAAGTAATAACTTTCTGTGATTTTTTATCGGTCACTCTGATTTTCTTTCATCCATTGCTCCCAAGGTAATTCTTGAGAGTGATTATAAAGCTCACACTGCACATCATCGGGCAATGCATTGAAGGCAAACCACGCCTCATTCGCGCTGGTAAATCGGTTTGCAGCTTGCTCAGCAAGCCACTTTATAATAGCTTCATCGCTGGGTAATTCTAATCTAATCCACTGCAGTAATTCAGGGATTAAAGCTGCCAATTGGCTATCCCTTAGATATGGGGGCACTTTCTTAATAATCAACTGCCCGAGACGAATAGAAAGCTCAATTCCCAACTTGCGTATTAACTGCTCACGATTTTCTATAATCTCAGGCCAGTCATCATCAACGCTGATCGCCACTGGCATCAACAAAGGTTGGCCAATTAAGCCTTGTGCAAACTTGGCCGCAACTTCAGCTTTCAATGCCGCCTTTGCTACCGTAGCAATATTCAGCAGAGATATTTTATCCTCTTTTACTAGCACCCAGTATTGACCAGCGATGACTGGTGGCATACTTACCGCTGCATGAGTACTTTTCGACATGCCGGCTTGATGAGCGACTGGACGCAAAGACCCGCTAGCATTTTGAGTTTCAGCTGTATCGGTACTTAAGAGCTCACCGTAAGCACGAATACTCGTCTGCGAGGGCAAGCTAACATCTGAGTTTCTAGAAGCCGGTTTAAGCTGACTTCTATAACTTGTGCTACCACCCGAGTAAGGCGCTTGACTGGCGCTTGAGTGTCTTTCTCGTACATCAAACGATGTCGATGACTTGCTCTTCGATTCGTCAACGTAGCGAGACGGTGTTACCGCCCCTCGCGTAGGGCTTGTTTGCCATGCTGACGCCTGCTCTGATTCAGGTTCAATATCAACGCTAAGTTGAGTCGATTGTGCCATAGCCGATTGCAGAGCTTGTAAAATATAGTCATGCACATAACGGCTTTGGTGAAAACGTACCTCGTGTTTTGCCGGGTGCACGTTCACATCCACTTGATGGGGATCAAGTTCTAGCATCAGCACGTAACCAGGCGAAATCCCCTCGGCATATTGTGCAAATGCCTGACGAACCGCGTGATTAACCAGCCGATCTTTTACAAGGCGGCCATTGACATAGAAATACTGGGTCTCACTGTAGCCACTCGCTGCGTTTGGTGATTGCAAGTAACCACTTAGGTTCAAATCATTATGCTGACACTCAATTCGCAAACAGGTTTCTGCAAACGCTTTGCCGCAAATTTGCCCGAGGCGCTGGATATACTGAATTTCGGTATTAGCAGGCCGATAATTACGTACCGTCTTACCGTTATGTTTTAAGGTGAAATGAATATCACGTCTAGCCAAGGCGATACGCTTCAGCCACTCATCAATATGGGTGAACTCTGTCTTGTCACTCTTTAAAAAACGACGCCTTGCAGGGGTATTAAAAAACAAATCCACCGCTTCGACCGTTGACCCAACAGGGTGAGCTGCAGGCAATACCTTAACGGCCATCTCGGTGCCTTCAGCATGTGCTTGCCAGGCCTCAGTTTGCTCGGCTGTACGTGAGGTTAAGATAAGCCGCGAAACAGAACTGATACTCGCTAACGCTTCGCCGCGAAAGCCAAAACTCAAGATTGCCTCTAAATCATCTAACGATTTAAGCTTTGACGTGGCATGTCGAGACAAGGCTAGACTCAGGTCCTCTTTTGGGATCCCCGAGCCATTATCGCGGATACGAATAAGTTTAGCGCCGCCCTTTTCAATCTCAATATCGACGCGTGTAGCCCCTGCATCGAGACTGTTTTCAACCAGCTCTTTAATCACAGATGCAGGGCGTTCAACTACCTCACCTGCAGCGATCTGGTTAGCTAATTGTGGCGGTAACTTTTCTATTGCCATTGTGTACTCTCAAAAGCTCTTACGCGCTCGGGATCTTTAATTTCTGACCTATTCGTAGGCTATTTGATTTAAGGTTATTTGCCTTTTTCAAACTGCTTATAGAGATCTGGTAACGATGCGCAATAACCGATAACGACTCTCCACTTCGAACCTTATGTTCAACACTGCTCTTACTCGCCAGTAGTGAGTTCACCGGAGGGTTAGCCTCAAAGTACTTAACCACTCCTTTATGGATGGCTTTAGCAACATTATTCTGATGGTCACGCTGGGATAATAGCCGTTCTTCCTTAGGGTTTGAGATAAAGCCTGTTTCAACCAAAATCGATGGAATATCTGGCGACTTGAGTACAGCAAAACTGGCTGACTCAGGTTTATGCTTATGCAATTTAGTCACGCGTCCAAGATTGGAGAGCACGTCTCCTGCAATATTATGGCTAATCGCCATAGAGCGATCCATAGACATATCCAGCAGTGTCATCGCAAGATACTGTTCATTATCAGTATTTTGAATAATCTCTCCCGCCCCGCCGAGCAGTTCTGAATGTTTTTCTTTTTGCTCTAACCAGCGACCAATTTCACTGTTTGCACGGCGCATGGATAATACCCATACAGAGGCGCCCCTAGGTTGTGGGGAAGTAAAAGCATCCGCATGGATAGAGATTAGAAGGTCGGCCTTGCTGTTACGGGCAATGTCAGAGCGTTTATTCAAATTGACAAAATAATCGCCAGTTCGTGTCATTACCGCCCTCATACCCGGTGTGGCATTAATCTTTTGAGCGACTTTTTTTGATATCTCTAATACAAGTTTTTTCTCATAGATGCCCGTAGGTCCTATAGAACCAGGATCCTCACCGCCGTGACCCGCATCGATGGCGATCACCACATCTCTTAATTGAGTTTTGGGTTTCGTGACGGCAGTTTTTTTCGCCGTCGAACCTGCGCTATCTAAATCAACCACCAAACGATTACCGTATGGTGCAGTTGGAGGCAGTGCAAACAAACTCGCTTTTACAGGCTTAACCAGATCGATAACCAGGCGTAACGTGCCTTTCTCCGGCGGGCTACTCTTACGTACTTTCTTAACCAGCTTACTGTTATTTTTAATCTTATTGAGATCGACTTTATTAGAGGACTTCTTCAAATCCACCACTAAGCGGTAAGGATTCGTAAGAGTAAAATAGCTATAGTCTGGAGACTGACTCAAATCGAAAACAAGACGAGTCGAGTCTGGCGCAGCCCAAATCCTTACGCTTTCGAGCGTATTAGCACTCTGCGCAAAGAATGAAGCACCAAACGTAAAAAGGAGTATAAATAATCTAAATATATTACTGTTTATTATCATTATTGTTTAGAGCCGCCAATATATTTTCACCTTCTACCGAAAGTGCCTGTAACTCAACTTCTCGTCCAGTATTAACATACTTAATATGGATATGTATATCAGCAGTAGGTAATAAACCATGACCGCGATCTGGCCACTCTACAATGCAAAGGCTACGTTCAGTAAAATAATCGCGTATGCCCATAAACTCTAACTCTTCTGGATCATATAAACGATATAGGTCGAAATGGTACACATCTAGCCCATCGAGCTCGTAGGGCTCAACTAAAGTATAAGTTGGACTTTTTACCGCCCCTTGATGGCCAAGACTTTGAATAAGACCGCGACTAAAAGTCGTCTTACCTGCACCTAGGTCACCACTTAAATAAACAGTTAATGGAGGCGTAATCAAGCCTGCTAACTTAGTACCTAGGTTAACCGTGTCTTGCTCGTCATTTAAATTTAATGTAATTGCTTGCATACTCATTTCGAATTGAAAAGCGTCCTAATAAAATCGTGCGTAGAATGCATTACTTTAACCTAATCACCTAGCTTTCTAAACTAGATTTCATTAACTAACTGGCGAATATAGGGCATTAGGTCACTCGCTAGCATTCCTCGCTCACCCGCCCGAGCTGCCAAATCTGCCGCATCACCATGGATCACTACCGCTAAGCAAGCAGCCTCCATACTCGAGTATCCTTGAGCGACTAGCCCACCAATCACTCCTGCAAGCACATCACCGCAGCCTCCACTTGCAAGACCAGGGTTACCAACTGGCGCCACTACGCATTGATTACCATCAAAAATAAGGGTTCCAGCCCCTTTAAGCACAATCACCCCACCATATTCCTGATGCAGCAGCCTAATGGCTTTGAATCTGTCTTGCTCAACCTCCTCGATACTTATATTGAGAAGCCTCGCCGCTTCACCCGGATGAGGGGTTAATATCCAATATTTTTGCCTCATTGGCATTTCTTTCAGCAAGTTAAGGCCGTCAGCATCGATCACGCAGGGCTTATCACTTAGATCCACCGCTTTGAGTAAGTTATATCCCCAATCATCAGTGCCTAATCCAGGACCTATCACTAATGCTGTAGCCCATCCAAGCTTTAAATACACTTCCATATCAACCAACTCGCAGCCCCAAAACATCAATTCAGGACGAGTGGCACTAACAATTAGTTGGTGCTCAGGTCTTGATATAACTGTAACAAGTCCAGCACCACTTCGCAGACAACCTTCTGCAGCTAGCCTCACCGCACCAGCCATGCCGTAATCGCCGCCTATAACAGAGACCTTACCGCAGTTTCCTTTGTGAGCATCTCTTTTACGAGGGGAAAAAGCCTTAATATACTGACTACTAACAATCCGCGTTGCACTTGGTTTAGGTAAATAACCCGTTAGGCCCAACTCGGCAATCAAGATCTCACCACAATTATGACGAGCCTTTCCCGTTAACAAACCTTGCTTCAATGCGCCAAAAGTCAAAGTAACATCAGCTTCAATCGCTATTGTTGCGTAGCTTCCAGTATCAGGATTCAGCCCAGATGGCACATCAAGACTTAGCACCCAGGCACTGCTTTTGTTTGCTGCATCGATAACCCTGCTAAGTTCAGCGCTTAATTCACCAGAGATCCCTGTGCCTAGCAAGCCATCAATAATGACTCCAGCCTCTAAAATCTGAGAATGACAAAACTCAACAACTTCTCCTCCAGACTCTAAGAACTGACGAATAGCACTTGTAAGCTCATCACTCGGGTTGCTGGGCGTACTTGCTTGTAATGTAACGTCAAAGCCCGCTTCTAGTAACAATGAGGCTGTCACATACGCATCGGCGCCATTGTTACCATGCCCTGCCAATACCACTACTTCCTTAGTATCAGCCAGCCTTTCTTTTATTAGCTCAAAGGCTGCTGCTCCGGCTTTTTCAACCAATTGATATAGACTGACGCAACCACTCTTTACCGCACTCAATTCGGCGGCTCTAACTTGCTCGGTTAGAAACAGGGATGTCGGTAATAAGTGTGCTTGGCTCATATCACGGTTCCTAGAAGTGGGGAGAGATATTAATTAATGTAGTAGCTTAAAGACTTAGGCTTAAGTGCAAATGAATCCTAAAGGGCCTTAGATAACCTAAGTTTGATCTATCACAATTATAACGGCTCACATCGCCGCAATATTTAATTAAAAAAGGCACCTACCGGTGCCTTCGTTAGCTAAGCTTGGTGCAAACTTAGATGTCATCCATTCGAATACTGCTGTGTACAAGGCGTTGTTGTTGGATTTTCTTAACCCTAACAAGATCTTCTAGTGCGCCCTTCGTTTCTGCTGTCGCAGAAGAGTTAGCGGTCTTCTCTAATAGCCCGATTAAGCTGTTATCCAATTTTAGATGCAGTTCTAGCACATCATCTTCAGTCATATTGGCAGGCAAAGTTAACTTCTGGCATTGACCAATAAAGTCTTCAAAAACAATGTCTTTATACCAAGTATCTAGAATCTTTTTCGGCGCTTCATCAATATAGTCCTCTAGTTTTTCAGCGGTATTACGCTCATGTTGCTGAAAATACTCTAACATCAACTTCACTCTAGAAGAGTCAGCATGTGCATGTAAGCGGCTATAGAGTTGCGCCATCTCTATGCGGCATCTCGCCACATAATCTAAAAGCTCACTGAGTTGTTGAATACGCATTTTTCCTCTCCTTAGTCCGCCACATAAAAGTGACACGCCCAAATATTAGTCATTTTTAATTATGGTATGAAAAACCGACTTAATATTTGAGCACAGTCAAACTTTAGCAAAGCAAAACCCGCTTACTTTAGAGATTATGAAAGAAACAAGCGTTCGATCACGTAATCGCTCAAGCAAGGCTAAAACGATAAGTAACAAACAGAGCTAATGATGTATCAACAAGGTCTATGACTATCTTCTTTAGTTTAGTTTGGTTTGGTTTGGTTTGGTTTGGTTTGGTTTGGTTTGGTTTGGTTTGGTTTGGTTTGGTTTGGTTTGGTTTGGAGTTTAAACGGAATGATACGAAGAGGAAGATTGGAGCGAGCTTTTGATCTTATCGAGAGTGGGTTCGAACCGGCTGTTTATACAAGCAGGCCTATACCTTGGCAAAAAAGGGTATCAACATTTTCTACGAGCACAACTGAGCTAATGCTGTATAAAAAATTTGGTTTTACTAAGTTTTGAATTTATTTCTTTAGGATTTTGTAGAAGAGGAGAAGATTGGAGCGACATATCGGGTTCGAACCGATGACCTATACCTTGGCAAGGTATCGCTCTACCAACTGAGCTAATGTCGCATAAATCTTTTTACTTACCGGACTTGGTGTTCCCATAAGCTTTAAATTGGAGCGACATATCGGGTTCGAACCGATGACCTATACCTTGGCAAGGTATCGCCCTTCTGCTCTCATAAAGAGTCAACTGAGCTAATGTCGCATAATCTTTAAATTGGAGCGACATATCGGGTTCGAACCGATGACCTATACCTTGGCAAGGTATCGCTCTACCAACTGAGCTAATGTCGCATAAATCTTTTTCACTTACCGGACTTAGTGTTCCCATAAGCTTTAAATTGGAGCGACATATCGGGTTCGAACCGATGACCTATACCTTGGCAAGGTATCGCTCTACCAACTGAGCTAATGTCGCATAAAACTTTACTTGATTGAAACGACATATCGGATTCAAATCAAAAACCGATGTCTGATACCTTGGCAAGGTATCGCCCTTTTGCTCTTATAAAGAGTCAACTGAGCTAATGTCGCATAAATCTTTTTCACTTACCGGACTTGGTGTTCCCATAAGTTTTAAATTGGAGCGACATATCGGGTTCGAACCGATGACCTATACCTTGGCAAGGTATCGCTCTACCAACTGAGCTAATGTCGCATAAAACTTTACTTGATTGAAACGACATATCGGATTCAAAACAAAAACCGATGACTGATACCTTGGCAAGGTATCGCCCTTTTGCTCTTATAAAGAGTCAGCTGAGCTAATGTCGCATAAATCTTTTTCACTTACCGGACTTGGTGTTCCCATAAGTTTTAATTTGGAGCGACATATCGGGTTCGAACCGATGACCTATACCTTGGCAAGGTATCGCTCTACCAACTGAGCTAATGTCGCATAAATCTTTACTTGATTGAAACGACATATCGGATTCAAAACAAAAACCGATGACTTATACCTTGGCAAGGTATCGCCCTTTTGCTCTTATAAAGAGTCAACTGAGCTAATGTCGCATAAATCTTGTTTACTTACCGGACTTGGTGTTCCCATAAGTTTTAATTTGGAGCGACATATCGGGTTCGAACCGATGACCTATACCTTGGCAAGGTATCGCTCTACCAACTGAGCTAATGTCGCATTTCAACTTTTATCAATAATCACTAAGTTGGTGCTTAGCGAAAAGTTGAGGCCGCATTATATGAAAATTTCCCTACTCTGCAACCCTTTCTTTTAAATAATCTGACTGATTGGTTAAATAGTAAATACTTTAGCTCGATAAAACTGCAATTCGGCGATAGATTCTTCGATATCTTGCAATGCTTGGTGAGTATTCTTTTTCTTAAAGCCTTCCATTGCTGTTGGTTCCCAGCGACGAACCAACTCTTTAATCGTGCTCACATCGATATTACGGTAATGAAAGTAATCTTCAAGCTCTGGCATATAGCGATTTAGAAAGCGACGATCTTGACCAATACTATTACCACACATAGGTGAAGCACCTGCTGGCACATATTGCGATAAAAACGCGATAGTCTCTGCAATTGCTTGTTCTTCATTTACCGTACTCGCTCTAACGCGATCAACTAGACCTGATTCACCATGGTGTTTTTGATTCCAATCGTCCATTAGCGCTAATTGTTCATCAGATTGATGAATCGCAATAACAGGGCCTTGCGCAATAATATTTAGCTCTTTATCTGTCACTATTGTGGCCATTTCTATAATCTTATCAACGGCAGGCTCTAGTCCTGTCATTTCTAAATCGACCCAAATCAGATTGTTCTCATCTATAGCCATAATGCGACCCGTTATTCCTGTTAGCCTAAATTCAGGCTTTTTTGTTTAAGACCGTGTATCATACTGCTTTTTTAAGCAACACAAAATCACCTTTATCATTGAAGACTAATACGTGAGTAAAAAGAAACCGCTAAGCCATGGTCAATTACGCAGAATGCGGACCAACCAAAAAAAGAAATTACAGAGCCGTGATGCTGGCGAAACTACTGACTTACAAGACAGTATGTTAGGTCCTGAGCAACAAGGCACCATTATTTCACGCTTCGGCCAACACGCTGACGTCGAGACGGACTCTGGCCACCTTGCTCGCTGTAATATTCGCCGTAATATTAAAAGCCTAGTGACTGGTGATAAAGTTATCGTTCGTTTGGCACTGACCAGTGAGTCAGGGGCTAGTCGTATCGAAGGTATTGTCGAAGCCGTGCATCCTAGGCATTCACAGCTTTCGCGCCCTGACCTTTATGACGGCGTGAAAATCATTGCATCAAATATCGATCAGATTTTGATTGTCACCTCAACACAGCCGGCTTTTACGACCCAAATCATCGATCGTTATCTGGTCGCGGCTGAAGATACTGGCATCGAGCCGGTCATCATCTTGAATAAAGTCGACTTGATTACGCCAGAAGAGGCGCCAGAGATCGATGCAGCGCTTGAGCGATACAAGAGCATAGGCTATCGAGTATATCGGGTGAGTAGCAAAACGGGTGAAGGTGTTGAACAGCTACATGCCCTGATGAACGACAAAGTAAACGTCTTTGTTGGCCAGTCTGGTGTAGGTAAGTCATCGATGATCAACGCCATGATGCCTGATGCTGAGCTCATTACCGGTGATATTTCTGAAAACTCAGGCCTTGGCCAACATACCACTACCACCGCAAAACTGCTGCATATCGCTACTGGCGGAGATTTAATTGACTCTCCAGGTGTGCGTGAGTTTGCATTATGGCACTTGCCTGCAGATCGCGTGGGTTGGTGCTTTGTTGAGTTTAGAGATTATTTAGGGACCTGTAAGTTTAGAGACTGCAAACACCTAAACGATCCTGGGTGTTCAATTACCGAAGCGTTCAAAGCCGGTGAGATCACTGAAGACAGATACAATAATTATCATCGCATTATTGCGAGTCTTGATGAGCAGAGACACGCTCGTCACTTTAGAGCAGGTCCAGACGAATAGTCTGTCTTGCAAATAAGGTTTCAACTTAGGTTAAGTAGTGCACCATCGACCTCAAATAAACATTGCACCAAATAGCAAAGAGTTTGAATCGAGAGAGTACCGCAACATAAAACAACAGATAGCACCTATACGTTAGGTTAAAGATTTAAGGATATTTAAATTGGATAAAGTAAAAATTGCTCTGCAATATATTATGCCTAAGCATTTGCTTTCTCGCCTTGTTGGCAAACTTGCAGCGGCAGAAATGGGCTCAGTAACAACTGCAGCTATTAACTGGTTCATTAAACAATATAAAATTGATATGAGCGAAGCTGCAGAGTCAGAAGCAACGGCTTACCGTACTTTTAATGATTTCTTCACCCGCGCATTAAAACCTGGCATGCGTCCACTTTGTGAAGACAATGACTACATTGTGCATCCTGTAGATGGTGCAGTTAGCCAACTAGGTCCAATTAAAGAAGGCCGTATTTTTCAGGCCAAAGGACATGATTATTCTTCACTTGCGCTACTAGGCGATCAAGCCGATGATGCTAAGCGTTTTGAGGGTGGTGATTTTGCCACAATTTACCTTGCGCCAAAGGACTATCATCGCATTCATATGCCGATTAAAGGCACCTTGTCTAAGATGACCTATGTTCCAGGTGAACTCTTCTCCGTTAATCCGTTAACGGCTGAAAACGTACCAGGCCTATTTGCTCGCAATGAACGTGTTGTAGCAATTTTTGAGACCGAAATTGGCCCAATGGCAATGGTTCTAGTCGGTGCAACAATCGTAGCCAGCATTGAAACGGTTTGGGCTGGTACAGTAACACCACCAACAGGAAAGAAAGTATTCACTTGGGATTATCCAACTGAAGGCCCTAATGCGCTGACACTTGAGAAAGGGGCCGAAATGGGTCGTTTCAAACTAGGTAGCACTGTTGTGATGTTGTTCGCCAAAGACGCCCTCGATAAATTTGCAGATGGAGTAGAACCAAAGAGCGTGACACGTATGGGTCAAGCCTTTGCAAAAATCGAAGACTAATTTCTAAAGGTAAGCATGGACAATAAAAAAACAGGGCTGTTAGAACTACACTTCGCGGTATTACTTTTTGGTGGTACCGCACTGTTTTCCAAGCTTATCCCCCTTAGCGCACTCGACATTACTCTGCTACGCTGTGTCGTTGCAGCCACTGTGCTTGCGCTAATCGTCAAACTCAGCAAGCAACGTCTATCCTTAAACGCCAACAAAGACTATTTCATCGCAATAGGGCTTGGTATCATCGTCAGTCTGCACTGGGTGACCTACTTTGCCTCAATGCAATTATCATCGGTCGCCATCGGCATGATTGCGTTTTTTACCTATCCAGTGATGACGGTATTAGTCGAACCCATAGTCACTAAAACTAAACTCAAATTAGCAGATGTGATCAGTGGCATAGTCGTGCTCATTGGTGTGTCTTTGTTGATCCCAGAAGCAAGCCTAGGTAATGACGTCACTCTTGGAATTGCTATTGGTATTTTATCTGCCGCCTTCTTTACTGCCCGCAACCTACTGCATAAACGTTATTTCAGCGCATACAGCGGCAAGCAAGCCATGTTCTATCAGACCTCTGTCGCCGTTTTCTTTTTAGCGCCATGGCTAAGCGTAGAACTGAGCAGCATAGAACAAAATGTATGGTGGTTGATTATTTTACTCGGAGTAGTGTTTACCGCTGCGCCCCATGCACTATTTACCTCAGCATTAAGGCTTCTGAGCGCAAAAACCGTTGGCTTGGTCTCCTGTTTGCAACCCTTTTATGGTGCCATGTTGGCACTAATCCTACTCGGAGAAGACTTAGCGCTAAAAACTGTTATTGGCGGAACCTTAGTCGTCGCCACTGCACTTTTTGAAACTCAGCAAAGTCACAGATCGAATAGGATAAAAAAGACTGTTTAGAACGATTTATTTATCAGCTCAACTTGGCTACTATTACTGTGTCTTTTTTTGCCTTATTTATACTCTTATCATGCATCGTTTTTTATTGCTTCTACTGTGCCTATTCGCCTTATCGGCTAGCGCTAACTCGCCTCTTCAAATTGAAAAACGCCTAGGGCTCTCCTCTAAAAGTACTGAGTTAACTCCGCAGGAACAATTAAGTCTCCTAGAAGACAAGATCCATGAACTCGTCCTCACCGAAAATAGTGCTCGCGAGCTCTTAAATAACTATGCCAAGCATAAGCAAAACTTGCTTAACCAAATTCAAGATGCACAAAAAACATTAAACGACTCAGATCAGCAGGATATCAATCAGCAGGCCTCGCTCGCCTATCTGCGCCTATCGGAACTCAAAGATGTTGAAATCAGCTTAGGGCAAAAAATCAATGCGTTAATAAAGTCTCACAGCGAACTGCCTGATGCCTTAGTTAAAGCTAGAGCGGCATTACAAAAACACAAAAAAATCCGCATCGGCAAAGAGCAAACCATTAATAATCAGCTTATCGTCGCCCAAGGGAGGCTCTATGAGCAAGATGTTAAAACACTCGAAGCAGTATTAGCTAGCAGCCAAAAAGAGATCGACTTAAATCAGCTACAGTTAAAGTTAGTGCGTGAGCAATTGGCTCAGCAAGAGCTGCTTATCGAGCGCTTAAACCAAAAAATTGTCTTGCAAAGAGAAGCTCGTACAGAAGCAACCATTGCAGGAAGTTTATTGCCAGATGACAATAGCCACGATCCTATTGCCCAAGAGCTCAGCGATAGCAATTTAGTTTACGGTGAGAATTTAAAAAAGCTGAATCAAAAAATCAGCCTAACTCTGACTCGGCAAGAAAAGGCTGAAGCCCAGTACCAAGCTCAAGCCAAACAGCTAACAACAATACAACAGCAAATTGGCTGGATTAAGCTTAATTCAGCCTTTGGTGAACGCTTCTTACAAATGCTGCAAGCCTTGCCTAAACCGCCAAATCAGGAGCCGCTTCAAAGTGAAATAGCCAACACTCGACTTGCTCGATATCAAATTGAGCAAGCGCAAACCCTAAATAGTCAGCAAGTGACATCAATTGGCGCCGATAACTCATTGCAGGCCAAGCTGCTTTCTTCACAAGGCTTGCTACTGCAGCAGCTACTACAGAGTTATGATCAATACCTAAGTGAGCTAGCCGATCTTAGGGTCAGTTATGAGCAACTAAACCAGCAATATCTGACGCTTAAAAGCACGCTCAATGACCACCTGTTCTGGGTTCCGAATGCTAACAGCATAGGTGGTTTATGGATAACTGATTTACACCAGAGTATTCAATGGATGCTACAACAGGCTCCTTGGGGACAGATGCAAAGTTCCTTCGATGAGCAAAGCACCCTATGGTCGTTGTGGCTAATTCTGTTTGTCATCAGTATTATCACCCAAGATATTTTGACACCGAAATTTAAATCGGCGATGCGCCGAGAACTACCTTTTGTCGGCAATGTGACTCAAGATAAGTTCATCTATACCTTTCATGTACTGATCAACTCCTTGGGTTACAGCCTACTCAAGCCGCTACCTATTGTGTTCGCTGGCGGTATCTTCTACCAGTCGAGCCACAACTTTGTTTCCGCCATCGGTATGGGGATCATGGCCTTAGGTCTACTCTATCAACTTTACCGCTTCATCTACCTACTGGCGTTAGACAGAGGCTTATTGATCAATCACTTTAAAGCACCAAAAAGCATGGTGCGCTCCGGTCAGGCACGTTTTAGAAAGTTCACCATTATGGCAACACCTTTTCTAGCCATCATGGCCTTTACCGAAGTAATAGACACCTCTCTGGTTAGAAATAGCCTAGGTCGTGGTGCATTTATTATTTTCTGCCTGATGCTGTTTTGGTTCTATAAGGACATGCTCAGCCTATCTAACAAAGAAAATACTGCCGAGCACAGTAAGAATAAAAAACTATTACAGAAGCTATTGTGGGCCATGCTAATCATCATGCCCCTTGCCTGCGCCGTGTTGGCATTCCAAGGCTACTACTACACCGCATTCCAGATGTTCCTGCAGTTGCAGTTATCATTGATATTTGGTTTAGGTTTCTTGTTGCTATTCAACTTAATCAAGCGTTGGATGTTAATAGAGCGTCGTCGCATCGCCTTTGAACGAGCCAAGGCCAAGCGTGCTGAAGTACTCGCACAACGTGAAAAAGGTGAGCTGAATGTCAACGACCAAGCCGATACCTACGAAGAACCAATCGTCGATCTTGAAACTATCTCTAGCCAGTCTTTAGGATTAGTACGCTCACTGTTATTGCTGGCATTTTTAGCCAGTATCGTCGGGTTATGGACTCAGACCCACACCGCACTATTCTCGCTACTCGACGGAGTCACCTTGTGGTCGAGCAACACCACAGTCAATGGTATTGACCAACAGCTGCCAATAACCCTTAAGTCTCTGCTTTTATCGCTGATTATTGTTGGTTTCTCGATGATGATAGCAACCAACTTGCCCGGCCTTATCGAGCTTACGATTTTACAAAGGCTCGATCTCAGCCAAGGCACAGGCTTTGCTTTAACCACTGTCAGCCGCTATTTAGTGGTGATGTTTGGTGTGCTGGCAGGCTTCTCCACTTTAGGCATGGAATGGTCAAAGCTACAGTGGCTAGTTGCCGCCCTCTCGGTTGGTTTAGGTTTCGGCTTACAAGAGATCTTTGCCAACTTTATTTCAGGTTTGATCATTCTATTTGAGAAACCTGTTCGTATTGGCGATACCGTCACTATCCGTGACCTCACGGGCACTGTGAGTAAAATCCAAATTCGTGCTACCACGATTATCGATTGGGATAGAAAAGAGATCATCGTCCCAAACAAGGCATTTATCACCGAACAGCTGATTAACTGGTCACTATCAGATCCTATCACGCGAGTGATAATCTATGTGTCTGTTGCTCGCGACTCAGATCCTGCACGAGTAGAAGCAGCGCTTTACCAAGCCGTACAAGAGTGTGACGATGCACTACTCTCGCCTGAGCCTGAAGTATGGTTTGCCGGTTTTGGTCAACATACCCAAGACTTCGAAGTACGTGCTTATGCAAAAGATATGGGCACTCGCTGGCCTCTAAGGCACAAGCTACATAAACAGATCAGCAAGAAGCTGCGTGAAAACAACCTAGAACTTGCTTACCCGCAACTTGAAGTGCACCTTTCTGCTAGCCAGAATAAAGAGGTACAGAGTTTATTAAGAACTTAAATTAAAGACGGTTGAGATGCCATTATGATGATATTTGCCCATAGAGGAGCCAGTGGTTATCTGGCTGAAAACAGCCTAGCCGCTTTTGCAAAGGCTGTTGAACTCGGAGCGACTGCGGTAGAGCTTGATATCCACTTAGTCGAAGATGAACTGTACGTGTTTCACGATAGGCGCCTTGACCCCAAAAGCACAGGGGTTGGCCTTATTGAACAATACACTAAGCAGGCCTTGAGTCTTATCACTATCGACGGTGAGCCTATTCCAACCTTAGTGCAAGTATTAAAATTACTAAAACCTCACAACACCTTAGTCAACATTGAGCTGAAAGGGCTTGGCTGCCTAGAGGCTTTTATCGACCTCTACCCTAAGCTTATCAGCGAGCTTAAATACGACAGTAGCAAACTACTAATTTCATCGTTTAACCACCCGTTCTTGGCTTGCTTGAAACAGCAATGCCCTAACGCGTTAGTAGCCCCTTTAATTGAAGGTGTACCACTAGATCTTACCAATGTTGTCAGTCAGCTGGATGCTTACTCCATTCATTTAGGACTTAGCTTTACCACTCTGGAAATGGTTGATGACGCGCATAAACGGGGTGCTAAGGTGTATGTCTATACCGTAGATAACCTTGAGGATCTCGACATGTTAAAGCTGATGGGGGTTGATGGTGTATTTACTAACTATCCTGACCGAGCGATTAGCCATCTCGGTCTAAATTGAGATGAAATAAAGCCATCCACAGCGCAGCAAATACTGGCAAGTTGCCTAAATTAATGAAAATAATCTACACTAAAATTAATAACTTAAACTTGTCTGTTGCGCTGCGCCCAGCTACCTATCGCAAAGAAAATAGCGATAACCAGAACAAATAACCAGTGAGATGGGATCTTAGCCATATTTTGCGCTAATAAAGGGCTTAAATGGATAATCATAAGCCCATAGCCAAACGCATTCACCATGACGAAAATCAGAGTGCGCAGCAAAAAAGAGCGTCCCGCAAAATAGCGACGTAGAAAACGATTAATATCGGCTCCAAAAACCACCAGACAACAAGCAACGATTGCTGTCGAAACTTCTGGTAGCCAAGGGTAAATAAATGACCCTAAATAGTTAAAAAATTCAATAACCTTAGACATTGTATTACACATCACCAAGCAGGTTTAAATCGAGGTGAATGTAGAATATAGGGAGTTAGTATGGGACACAAGCTACTATTACTCACCAGAGAAAATGAGCGATATCGTCAACTTTTAAATTCGTGCCATCTACCTAATACCATCATTTTGGACGATGACCCTAAAGGGATTTTTAATGCTGATATCTGGTTAGCCGAACCTAAACTTGCAGCACCTTTGCTACCCCATGCCGCAAACTTAAAGTGGATGCAGTCAACTTTTGCAGGCGTCGATGCCTTGGTTAAGCCTAGGCAGCGTAAAGACTACGAGCTCACTAATGTTAGGGGGATTTTCGGCCCTTTAATGAGTGAATACTTATTTGGTTATCTACTCGCTTACCAAAGAGAACATAGAAAATACCGTACTCAGCAAGATCAAAAAATTTGGTTACCGGGTAGCTTTAAGACCCTACAGGGGCAAACTTTACTGCTACTAGGCACTGGCTCAATTGCCAAACATATTGCTCAAACTGCAAAGCACTTTGGTATGCATGTTATCGGGATCAATCGCGGTGCCAAGCCCACTAGAGGCTTCGATGAAATCGATACCTTGGCCAATCTTGCTCGCTACCTACCTCAAGCCGATGCGGTCGCCAGCATCCTGCCTAGCACCCCGGACACCCAAGGTGCCCTTAATAAGCAGACCCTGTCACTTCTGAAAGAAGAGGTAGTCTTGTTCAACCTAGGCCGCGGCGACGTTCTCGATTTAGATGCGCTCTACCAACAATTAATCAAACACCCAGAGCAGCAAGCAATTTTAGACGTGTTTAACCAAGAGCCTTTACCTGAAGAGCACCCAATTTGGTCGCTAGACAATGTCGTTATTACGCCGCATATCGCTGCGCCGAGCTTTCCTGAGCAAGTGGTCGAAATTTTTGCAGAGAACTTTCATAAATGGATTAAAGGAGAAAAACTCTCCCATAGAGTGCACTTCGAGCGTGGTTACTAAAACTAAAGGTCATGCACAAAATATGAGCTCAATAACAATCGGCAAAATAATGTGACTTAGGCACGCTTTTTAATAACTCGCATAATCGATATCACTAATAAATATAGCCAAGAGTTATTAGCACTGAGAATCATTTGTATTTATACTTCGTGCCATGTTCGATTTAGAGATGATATTTCATGTACGTTTGTCTTTGCCACGCAATCACAGATACACAGATCAAAGAAGCCGTTAGCCAAGGTGATATGTCGTTAGCCGATGTTAAAAAGCGCCTAGGTGTAGCGGATCAATGTGGAAAATGTGCCAAGATGGCGACCCAGATCATCCAGAGACAAGTCGATATCGAACCTAACTTCTACGAAGTAGCATAATTGCTCAACTCGTAGAAATAAAAAATGCAGCCAAATGGCTGCATTTTTTTATCTACGCGATAATTCAGCGACTAAAGTACTGGTTCACCGTCACCGAGCTCTACACTGTCTACACGCTGCAAACCACGTGGTAACTTAGCACCACGACGGCCGCGCTCACCTCGATAATGTTCTAAGTCACTCGGTTTCAAGGTTAGCTTACGCTTACCCGCCCACAGGGTAACTGAGGTGTCTTCTGGGATCACATTCAAATGCAGCAATAACTCTTCACGGTTCTTAGCACGCTCGCCAGGAATACCGATGATCTTATTACCCTTACCCTTCGACAACTGCGGCAGCGCATCGAGAGAAAACAGCAACATTCGACCTTCATTAGTAATAGCTAAAATCGATTGAGCCTTTGACTTATCGACTCTCTGCGGCAACAACACCTTAGCATTAGCTGGTAGGCTCAGCAGTGCCTTACCAGCCTTGTTACGCGATACCATGTCCTTATTAGCGCATATAAAGCCGTAACCGGCATCAGAAGCTAATAAATAACACTGCTCCTCATCAGACAGTAACAAGTGCTCCATGGTTGCTCCAGAAGCTAGATTGAAGCGAGTGGTAATAGGTTCTCCCTGAGAACGAGCTGACGGCAAGGTATGGGTTTCTGTGGCGAACGCTCGACCTGAGGTGTCAATAAACACGCTCGGTTGATTACTGCGCCCTTGAGCCGATCGCAAGAAGCTATCACCCGCCTTATATGACAAACTCTTGCCATCAACCTCATGGCCTTTAGCGCAACGCACCCAGCCTTTCTCTGATAAAACAACAGTCACTGATTCAACAGGTACTAACTCTTGCTCTGTTAACGCTCTAGACTCAGTACGTTCAACCAGTGGTGAGCGACGTTCGTCGCCATAGTCTTCACCATCTCTAATCAACTCTTTCTTGATCAGCGTCTTCATACGACGTTCAGAACTTAGCAGTAATTGTAACTTATCTCGCTCTTCTTCAAGCTCGCTCTGCTCTGCTTTAATCTTAAACTCTTCAAGCTTGGCTAAGTGGCGTAACTTAAGATCTAAGATCGCATCAGCTTGCTTATCAGATAAATCAAATCGAGAAATTAACTCCGCTTTTGGATCATCGTTATAACGAATAATCTCAATCACTTCGTCGATATTCAGAAACGCAACCATCAAGGCATCTAGAATATGCAGTCTCGATAAAATCTTGTCTAATCGATACTCTAGACGACGCTTAACCGTAGTCATTCTGAACGTCAGCCATTCAGTTAATAGCTCTAGTAAGCCTTTTACTTGCGGACGGCCATTTAGTCCAAGTACGTTTAAGTTTACTCGGTAGCTTTTCTGTAAATCTGTTGTCGCAAAGAGATGCGCCATCATCTGGTCGCAATCGACGCGATTAGAGCGAGGCACAATCACCATGCGAACAGGGCTTTCATGATCCGATTCATCACGCAAATCCGTTACCATAGGTAACTTCTTTGCCTGCATCTGGCTGGCTATCTGCTCTAAAATCTTACCGCTACTGGCTTGATGCGGCAGCGCAGTAATAACAACTTCACCATTTTCAACGGTATAAACCGCGCGGGCCTTAATCGAACCTCGGCCAGTTTGGTAAATTTTAGCGATATCGGCTGCTGGAGTGATAATCTCAGCTTCGGTTGGATAGTCTGGCCCTGGAACAAATTCCATCAGACGTGGCAAGTCTGCCTTTGGGTTATCCAAAAGCTCAACACAGGCGCCCACTAACTCTTTAGCATTATGAGGTGGTACATCTGTTGCCATACCGACCGCGATGCCAGTAATACCATTAAGTAAGATATGCGGTAATCGCGCTGGCAATACTAACGGCTCTTTCATGGTACCGTCGAAGTTAACGCCCCAATCCACGGTACCTTGACCTAGCTCGCTAAGTAAAACTTCCGAGAACTTAGACAGTCTAGCTTCGGTATAACGCATTGCCGCAAACGACTTAGGGTCGTCGGGAGCACCCCAGTTACCTTGACCATCAACCAGTGGATAGCGATACGAGAATGGCTGCGCCATTAATACCATGGCTTCATAACAGGCACTGTCACCGTGAGGGTGATATTTACCTAACACGTCACCGACGGTACGCGCTGATTTCTTATGTTTGGATTGAGCCGATAAGCCTAGCTCACTCATGGCATAGACAATACGTCTCTGAACTGGCTTGAGTCCATCACCAATATGCGGCAATGCACGATCCATGATTACGTACATGGAATAGTTCAGATATGCCTCTTCCGTGAAGCGGCGTAGAGGCATTTGCTCGACGCCATCAAGGCTTAAATCTATCGCATCACTCATTAATCATTATCCTGTGACTGATTTTTTGCTGACTCTTTATAGAACAAACGGTAGACGTTGCCCTTTAGATCATCAGAAATATACATAGCACCATCGGGTGCTGTGACCAATGCATATGGTCTAGCGACGGGAAACTCTCCGTCTAGAAAACTCACTACAGTACTTCTTTTGGCTACTTGGCCATTTTCAATCTCTAACATCACGACTTGATAGCCGACCTTACTCGAACGGTTCCAAGAGCCGTTTTCGGCAACGAACATCTGGTTATGGAAACGCTCTGGAAACTGGGTACCGCGGTAAAAATGTAGTCCCTTGGCACCAACATGAGCGGGTAACTCATAAGTTGGAGGCACCACTTTTAGGTTTAGGGGTTTATCGTAAGCCGGCTCAACAATGTCAGTGGCATGAATATAAGGGAAACCAAAGTGACTTCCCTTACGCTCGACTTTGTTAATCTCATCTGGAGGTAAGTTATCGCCCATCCAATCACGGCCAAGATCGGCAAACCACAGGGTGTTATCTTCGACAGCCCAGTCAAAAGCCAATACCTTGCGCACACCGCTAACTATCTGCTCGCTGTCACCGGTTTCAACATCTATTGCTACGATGCTGCTATATGGCACCTCAGTCTCACAAACATTACATGGCGCACCGATAGCAATATATAACAGCCCATCGGGACCAAACTGCATCGCGCGGCGACTTTTCTTACTATTGCCCGGTAATCGGTCGTAAACCTCTTTCGGGCGTCCCGGCCTACGTAGACGAGACTCGATTTGATTGAAGCGTAAGATACGCTCCTGTTCTGCGACGTATAAAGCACCATCATGAAACGCGATTGCTTCAGGGTAATCTAAACCTTTGGCAATCACATAACGCTTATCAACCCGGCCATCATTGTTATCATCAACTAAGGCGGTAATACTACCGTCTCGATATGAGCCAACAAACAGAGTGCCATTGTCACCGACCGCCAGCTGTTTAGCGTCACCTAGAGCAGAGGCATATAAGGTTAAGCCAAAGCCTTTCGATACAGTGATCATCACAGGTTCGGCTGCAAATGCGCTACAACTTAAGATAAAGTTCGCGCAAAGTAGCGATATCCCAACGGCTAATTGATTTCGATAGTTTTCAAACGTCATTATTATTCTTTTGTCTGATTATAATCTTTTATTGCCGACTAGAGCTGGGCGAGATCACCCTTAGTCTCTAGCCAAGTCTTTCTGTCACCAGAACGTTTCTTGGCTAAAAGCATATCCATAAGCGCCAAAGTATCCTCGGCGTCATCGATGGTAAGTTGCACTAGTCGACGCGTATTGGGGTCCATCGTAGTTTCACGTAGTTGCAATGGATTCATCTCACCCAATCCCTTAAATCGTGTAACCTGGACTTTTCCTTTTCGTTTTTCTGCGGTTATTCTATCAAGAATACCGTTTTTTTCAGCCTCATCTAGGGCGTAAAATACATCTTTACCGATATCAACACGGAACAGTGGCGGCATAGCAACATAGATATGCCCTTGCTCCACTAACACTCGGTAATGTTTCATAAACAAGGCGCATAACAAGGTCGCAATATGCAAACCATCCGAGTCCGCATCGGCGAGGATACAGATTTTGCCATATCTCAATTCAGAGATATCGCTGCTATCTGGGTCACAACCAATGGCTACCGAGATATCATGCACTTCTTGCGAGGCTAACACCTGAGAGGCATCAACTTCCCAAGTATTCAAAATCTTACCACGTAGCGGCATAATCGCCTGGAATTCACGATCGCGAGCCTGCTTAGCACTACCACCAGCAGAGTCACCCTCCACTAGGAATAGCTCGCCACGCATAGGATCTTGTCCGCTACAGTCGGTTAATTTACCAGGTAGAGCTGGGCCCGAAGTAATGCGTTTACGCGCCACCTTCTTAGCCGCCTTTAAACGTTTTTGTGCATTGTTAATACACATATCGGCTAAGGCTTCGGCTTGCTCTGTATTGGTGTTTAACCAAAGACTAAACGCATCGCGTACGATGCCCGACACAAACGCCGCACACTGTCTGCTTGAAAGTTTCTCTTTTGTTTGCCCTGCAAACTGCGGATCTTGCATCTTGATCGATAAAATAAAGGTACTGCGGTCCCAGATATCTTCAGGGGTTAACTTGATACCACGCGGCATTAAGTTTCTAAACTCACAGAATTCACGCATAGACTCGAGCAAGCCCTGTCTAAATCCATTAACGTGAGTACCACCAAGTGGTGTAGGAATAAGGTTTACATAACTTTCGTTAAGATACTCACCGCCTTCGGGTAGCCAAGTTATCGCCCAATCTGCGGCTTCTAAGTTACCAGCGAAACTGCCAACGAATGGCACTTCTGGTAGGGTTGGCACCCCTTTAAATGACGATCTTAAGTAATCTTCTAAGCCACTTTCATAAAACCACTCTTGGGTTTCATTGGTCTGCTTATTAACAAATTTAATCCGTAGACCGGGGCAAAGTACTGCCTTGGCTTTAAGTAAATAGGTCAGCTTGCTGATCGAGAAATTACCCGAGTCAAAATAACTCGCATCAGGCCAAAAGTGAACGCTTGTGCCGGTATTGCGACGACCACAGGTGCCAGTTACATGCAAGTCTTCGACTTTCTCACCATGCTCAAAGGCCATCTCATACACTTCAGCATTACGGCGAACGGTGATTTCAACACGGCTCGAAAGCGCGTTGACCACTGAGATCCCCACACCGTGAAGACCACCCGAGAACTGATAGTTTTTATTGGAAAATTTACCACCCGCATGCAGCTTAGTCAGAATAAGCTCGACACCAGGGATCCCCTCTTCAGGGTGAATATCGACAGGCATACCACGGCCGTCATCGATAACTTCTAATGAGTTGTCGGCATGTAAAATAACGTCGATACGACTGGCATGGCCGGCCAATGCCTCGTCGACACTATTATCTATGACTTCCTGTCCTAAGTGGTTTGGGCGCGAAGTATCGGTATACATACCGGGGCGACGTTTAACAGGGTCGAGTCCATTTAGGACTTCAATAGCATCTGAAGTGTATTGGTTTGTCATGGCACACATTTTATTTTGTTATTCAGGCCATGTTGCGGCCCTACGGGTCTATTTGTCAAGAAAACAGATATTCACAGATAGAAGCGAGCTGGGTGTCATAACCTATAAAGCTATGGTCTCCACCGGGTTCTATTAAGAGCTTACAACAGTGATATTTCTGCACGGCCTGTTTATAGTCGAGCACTTCATCGCCTGTCTGTAACAGCACATAAAAGCGATCGGGATTGATTATTGCGGGCGTATTGTATCGCGCCACGTCCTGCTTGTGTTCAGCAACAACTTGGTAGGTTTCATCCGTATAGGGATTGTACTGAGTGCCAATGAATTCATCAAACAGTTCGAAAGGTTTTACCGCAGGATTGATTAAAACTGCGCGGCCACCATATGTTTCCGCCAAATAACTTGCGAAATAACCACCTAAGGAAGAGCCAATATAGGTAAGAGGCTGCCCCTCTTTTTTTGCCTTTTCAACAATACCAATCAGCAGTGCCATCGCTTCGAGTGGCTCACTGGGTAGTTGCGGTTGTTGAAAATGTAAATTTGGATAGTTCTGCGCCATAAATCGGGCGGTCACTAAACCTTTATCTGAAAGGGGAGAACTATTAAATCCATGTATATATAGCAGCATACTTCCTCACACTGCGGTTTCTCTTAGCTAATAACCGCCTGCATTTTTATCTGGTGAAAATGATTCACCAGGCACCCGGTAAACATTAGTAAGAATGCTACCATCAGACTTAAGCTCCAGCAAACGATAGCCTGGCTGCAGTGCGTCTAGTGCAAAATAGGGCGACTTAGGCTTAAACTGAATACAGGTTGACGGTGTTGCCATCAAATGTAGCGGTCCATGTGGTCCCATATGCTTAGTGTCTATGCTTTGGTGAACATGGCCCCAGAGTAATCCCTTTACTTGCGGGTAATGCTCGACTCTTGCTATAAAGCTTTGACCATTATCCATGCAATGCTGATCTAGCCAATTACACCCAGTCAAAATCGGGTTGTGGTGCATCACTAGCAGTACATGGCGATCGGGCTCAGCTTTTATCGCACTGTCGATAAGTTCTAGCTCAGAATCAGACATATGCCCGCCTGGACGCTCCCTTACGGTAGAGTCCAACATAATGATCTGCCAATTTCCCGCCAAAATACGCTTTTGAGCAAAAATCTTAGGCCCTTGCATATGTAAACTCATAATGCGTGGGTCGTCATGGTTACCCGGGAGGTAATGACAAGGTAAATTTACAGGCTCTATCGCTTTAACGAAGCTGTGATATGACTCGTTTGAGTAATCCTGGCTAATATCACCAGTGGCTAGCATTAAGTGTGCGGGGTAATTAACCGCAGAAATGGTATTTAGCACAGCACCAAGACTTTGGGCTGTATTGACCCCTAATAGCTGGGCTTCGGGATCGGCAAACAAGTGAGGATCTGTGACTTGCACAATTCTCACACTCTCAACTTCAGAAATTGAATAAGAGATAGCCGCTTTCAACAAATTAATTACCTAATAATCAGATTAACTGACGAACTTAGTTAAGTTATCTATCTTCAATAACTCTTCTAGAAAAGCATTGACTTGGTACTTTTCATCCCGATGATGCATATGCATATTTGGATAATCATACACTGGTCGCAATTGGTAAATCTGTTGACTAGTTAACACTTCTGCTAATTTAGCATCATGGTAAATGCGTACCGAAACTTTTGGAGTTGTTAGCCACTCATTCTCCCCAACGCAGCGAGAAATCTGCACTAACTGGGTATATCTAGTGTTTTCTAGCAGGCAAACATCTAATTGACCGAACTCTCCTTTGACTCGCCATTGCATACCTTCGCAGGGCTCAAGAGTCAGCCACCTTTGAATATGCATATAATTGCGGCCACAAAGTGCCAAGAACTGGCTGACATTAGGCTGATACTTATTTTTTTTGGCGTACTCAAGGTTTGACACAACTCTATCCTAACTCTCTCTAACTTCAATTCACCACAAGGGCTGCTTAGCGTTAAGCGTTCCGCTTACTGATTTCTTGATAATTTAATTGCAGCCATAACAAGCCTATGACCGTGGAGGCATTATCAATTCGCCCCGTTGCTACCATCTGGTAAGCCAGCTCTCGTGGTAATACATGCACTCGAATATCTTCCTGCTCATCCTCTAACCCATGAACTCCCTTTGCCTGTGCGGCGCAAACTTTAGCCCAGTAAAAGTCAAAACGCTCACTGGTTCCGCCCGGACTTGAAAAGAATTCATTTACTTTGGTCAACTCTTGAGCAACCAAGCCCGCTTCTTCTTGTAGTTCACGGCAAGCGGCCTCGGCTGACGTCTGGCCACTATCGATCATGCCCGCAACCAACTCCAGTAACCAAGGGCTTTTGCCGCTTTCAAGTACAGCTATACGGATCTGTTCTATCAATACAACCTGATCCGTTATGGGATCGTAGGGCAGTACCACTACAGCATGGCCACGCTCAAATACTTCACGACAAACTTCTTCACTCCAGCCACCGTTAAATAAGCGATGCTTAAAGCGATACTCGTCCATTTTAAAGAAGCCTTTATACAGGGTCTTCTTACCCAATAACTCGACATCATTACGATTAAATGTGTTGTTCATTTCTCGTCCTAAACATACTTGTTTATAAAGGTATTAATGGCACAATAAAGCCAAACAAAAATATTAATACTATGATGAAAGCAGTACTAATCATAAGCAAAAAAAACTGTTACACTTCTTAGTTGACTTAGAATTTGTACATTTTTAATATTTAACCCACTAAGTTTAGATGTATTGGGAAGCGTCGGGAAGCGCAAACCGCCTTACTGCCTATGAGAAATTGTAAGGCAAGGCTAAACATAACAAGTTAAATTAGCTCCTCAATGGAGAATTTTGTCTAAAAGGACAGCAAATGAAATTCAAGATCCGTTCTCTATGTGCCGCATTAACCCTTGCAGCAACAACGCAAGTAGCTCACGCCGATGACCTTCTACAAATATATCAACAAGCATTGACCAGCGATCCTATTGCGCTACAAGCTAAAGCTCAACGCGATGCCTTGTATGAACAGATTGAAGAAAATCGCGCTCCACTACTGCCTACTATCAGTGCCAATATCGGTTACGATAAAGCATGGAATGACCCAAGTGATGACAGCAGCGGTATTGTTGGTGGCGTTACTCTAAATCAAGTCATTTACGATCACAGCGCATGGGTTGGCTTAAGCCTAGCGGAAAAAGCCGCTTCTCAAGCAGACTCGGCATACGCCTCTGCGTTACAAAGCCTGATTATTCGTGTAACTAATGCTTACTTTGACGTACTAACGGCCAAAGATAACTACGAGTTCCAAGGCTCTGAAAAACGCGCAATTGAGCGTCAGCTTGAACAGACTAAGCAACGTTTTGCTGTAGGTCTTACTGCGATTACCGACGTACATGAAGCACAAGCGCAATATGACTTGGCTAACGCGACTGAAATCTTAGCTGAAAACACTCTAGCAAACAGCTACGAAGCATTACGTGAAATCACAGGTATCGATCACAAGAGCATCAATATCCTTGATACTAACCGTTTCTCAGCAACATCGGTTGCGCCAGCGTCTTCATCTGAGTGGATCAAGATGGCTGAAACTAACAGCGTTGACTTGATGACTACGCGTATCGGTAAAGATATCGCCGAAGAGACCATCACGCTTTATAAAGCGGGTCACATGCCATCGCTAAGCTTAAACGCTGGTTACCAGAAAGGTATCGAGCAAGAGCAAGGCGATATTAGCAAGCCTGATTTCGATAACGGCACTGTGGGTGTAACCCTAAGCATTCCAATTTTCGAAGGCTTCAAAGTTTCTTCTCGTGTAAACCAAGCTCAATACCAATACGTAGAAGCAAGCGAGAAGCTTGAACAGACTCATCGCCAAGTTGTTAAAAATGTTCGTAATAACTTTAACAACGTCGGTGCATCTATCAGTTCAATCCGTGCTTATGAGCAGTCAGTAATCTCTTCAGAGAGTGCATTGAAAGCAACTCAGGCTGGTTTCGAAGTGGGTACACGTACCATCGTTGATGTATTAAACCGTACACGTGACTTATACGATTCAAAACGTAAGCTGTCTGATGCACGTTATGGCTACATCAATTCAATCCTAGCGCTTAAGCAAGCTGCGGGTACCTTGAACGAAGATGATGTTGCCTCAATTAACAATGGTCTTGTCGCTCCAACGGCTAACTAAATCCCTATTGTTAATACTGTAAAAATAAAAAAAACCGCCAAATGGCGGTTTTTTTATGTTGTTTAAACTGGAATTCAAAGTCTAAATTATTAAAGCCTAGATTCTTAAAGTCTGGCTTAGTAAAAGACTAAATTCTTAGAAGACCAGTTCAACACCAGCGAAGTAACCTTTAAACTGCATATCAGCGGTCACGCCATCAAAGCCGTTAACGTCAAACTTAAAGTCACGGTAGCCCGCACGAATTCGGTAGTCTAGAGCCGCACCATCGAAGTTCCAACCAAGACCCAATGAGTAGTCATAAACACTAGACTCATCGACGCCCATCATGATGTCAGCGAAACCGTATAGGCCAAGACCTGGAACACCAACCTGCGCATCGACATAACCCATCACGATACCGCTATCGAGATCTTTAGTCTCTGGATGACCCGCATCAGCAACACGGAACTTACCATCCATCTTCTTATAAGCCGCACCAAGATCAAGCGCTACGATATCGTTATCTAAGATCTCGTAATAAAGAACGAAGTCGGTATTACTAAGATCGCTAGTGCTGTTTACGTCACCTTTAAAATTATGACCATTATAATTAAAATCGGCACCGCTCATCTTACCATCGGCTTCTAAGCTGTTTTGTCTAATCTTAACATTTGGAATTAGCGGAATTGGATGCTCAACAGCAACCCAGATACTGCCTTGAGAAGATGAATTATAGTTAAACTCTTGCTGTGGCTGACCCTTTTCAGCAAAAGTACCATTGGTATCAGCTTTCCAGTAGTCACCGCCAATTTTAAAACCAACAACGGTAGCAGCTTGAGCAGAAGTGCCCACTAATGAAGTTAATAGTGCACACGCCAATAACGTCTTTTTCATAGTTAACCTTGAGTCAATAAGTTAGTTAGATCGATAACCGCAGCATTTGCGCGGGAGATGTAGTTTGCCATCACCAAAGAGTGATTAGCGACAACCCCAAAACCTGAACCATTTAAAATCATCGGGCTCCAAACGGGTTGTTGTGTTTCTTCTAGCTCACGAATAATCTGACGTAGACTAACCTGAGCATTTTTCTTTTGTAATACATCGGCAAAATCGACTTCAATCGCCTTCATAAAATTCAGTAGTGCCCAAGTTGCACCACGAGTCTCATAAAAGACATCATCAATTTTCCACCAGCTGGTTTTTATCTCTTGCGCGCCATAGCTAGGGGTAGATTGTCTTGCAGAACTGTCGCCAGATAAATCGGTATTTAGACGCTCCTGCCCCACACTCGCCGATAGGCGTTGCGACATACTTCCCAAGCGCTTTTGCACCTCTTTAAGCCATTCATTGAGGTTATCGGCGCGAGCATAAAACTGTGCATCTTGGTTTTCTGTTGCCATCATGCGTGCACGATAAAGCTTAAGTAGCTTAATCGCGTCACGGTACTCACTTTCAGCACTTGGCACTAGCCAGCTAGTGTGTTCAATATTGAGTTTTGAATGCGCGGCGAGAAGATCTTTATCGGCGGTAGATTGCGATTGCGAACGACTAAACTCTTTGCGCATAATCAGCGCTAAGTCTCGCGCCTGTTCAATGGCTCCGAACTCAAATGCAGGCATGTTATCCATGAAGATAGACGGAGGTGTAACATCATTAGATAACCAGCCGCCCGATTTATTCAGTAGCGCTTCAACAGTTAGGATCAGCGAGGTTGTCGTGGCATAACCAACAACATTATTGCTATTTTCCTGACTATAAATATTCTGCTCGATAGGATCCGGCTCTACACTCCACCAAACACTAACTAGATAGCCGATAAAGAAAACAATAATCGCGGCTGCTAAGACTTTCTTCCATGTCACCTGCATTGTGCTGACTCCTTAGTGGTGATGATGGTGGTGTGCACCATCGCTTTGCTCTGCTTGTTTCTTAACCTGCAGGCTAATTTTTTGTGTCGTGCCATCGGCAAATTTTAGTGTCATATCAACTGTAGAGTCGATGACTAAAGGTGACGTTAATCCCATGAGCATAATATGATTTCCCGACTCAGACAGCACTAAGCTCCCATGAGAGTCTATGTCAAAACCCTCAACTTGGCGCATCTTTATCATGCCATTTTCTTCAATTAGAGTGTGTAGCTGCGCTTCTTTAGCAAAAGGGGCCTCGACAGCCACCAAGCGGGTGGCATCACCATGGTTTTCAATTGTGATATAAGCGGCGCTGTTTGGCACAGTTGCAGGCATCGCTCGGACATAACCATCAACAAGTACTACCTGCGCCATAGCCGTGAACGAAAGGCAACTTAACAAGCCGATGTTAAACAGTTGTTTGAATATTCGCTTCAATGTCATAAACTCCATGTAAAACCCAATTCGCACAATGAGGACATAACGAATGAGCACGATTCAAGTTAGGGACGACAATGGTGTAAGGGTAATTACGTTTAATCGTCCGGATAAACGCAATGCGCTTAACCTACAAATGTATACACAGCTAACAGAATACCTTATCCAAGGTGAGTCGGACAATGAAATTCGAGCCTTTATGTTTCGTGGCCAAGCTGATTGTTTTACTTCGGGTAATGATGTCGCGGACTTCTTACAAAATAGTGGCTTAGGTGCCGAACATCCTGCTTTTCGTTTTCTCTTCTGCCTATTAGATCTACAAAAGCCTGTCGTAGCAGCCGTCACAGGTGCCGCAGTCGGTATCGGCACGACTATGCTACTGCATTGTGATTTAGTTTATGCAGACCAAAGCGCCAAGTTTCAACTGCCATTCGTGCAGCTTGCATTAGTCCCTGAAGCTGGAGCAAGCCTATTACTACCTCAAGTTGTTGGTCAGGCAAAAGCTAGCGAACTATTAATGTTAGGTGAAAGCTTTAATGCTGTTCAAGCCCAAAGCTATGGTCTCATTAATGATGTTATAACCAGTGATACTATTTTTGAGTACGCTTTAAGTCGGGCACATCAATTAGCAGCGCTGCCACCAATCTCGCTACAAACAACCAAGAAGTTAGTTCGCTATAACAAAGAAGAAGTGCGAGCACAGATGAACAAAGAACTTATCGAATTTGGGGCTAGGCTGGCAAGTGATGAAGCTAAAGCAAGGTTTGCTGCATTTTTAAAGCGTTAGCGCAGTCTTGTTAAATACAGTCTTATGCAGGACATTGAGTGCGGATGCTAGACGTTGTGATTTAGCATCCGCATTTTGTTGCGATTACCACGGCATGATGATGCGCTTGATAACGACTTGAGGTGACGTATTTCAAAGGAGTGAGTACTCTCATTTAAATATCCTCTTTACTCATTATTTTAAAGCGCCAGCCTTAATAAGGCTTTTCCCATTTAGGTAACACTAAGGCCAATACAAAATAGGTCAATAATCCCATCGCTGGATTGCAGAATATAGCCACTGCACAAACAACACGAGTCCACATGCAAGACCAGTCAAACTTATCAGCCATCGCGGCGGAAACACCACATACCAATGAACTAGGGTCTTTTAAACGTTCTACAAAATCCATCATTTCTAACTCCCTTTCGATTAATCTTCCAACTTATGCCACTCTAACGAGCACACCAAACAAGCAAACATCACTAAACTAATAACCGGCAGTAGTAGCAGCATCATAAACTGAGCTAAGAACAACATGATTAATCCTTAGCTACCGCACTTGTCACTAATGGCTGTTCTTTATTTTCCGCTGCTAGTTGCTCACTAGTGACTTGCTGCTCGCTTTCAATATCAAACAACATTTCAGACATCTGGGCTTGAATGGATAGACTTAGCTCAGTCTGAGCTTTTGCCATCATATCCTGCATCTGAGCAGAGATATTTTGCTCTATATTGTTAGCCACATCGCTAACTAAAGAGGTTTCTGCATGGGCAGAAGTCGTAGCACTTACACCAAGAAGTAGAGCAGTAAATACTGAAGCTTTAACGGTTTTTAATACAGTAGAGTTAAACATAATGGATTCCTTTTCGAGTTTCGCCTAATTGCATTGTTATAAATAAAAAGTTGTTAATTAAAGAATTCTTAATTACAAGATAACTAATACAAGTGGTGTGCCAACTTTTCAAAAAATCATTAAGATCATGTTTTGCTTTGTAATTTTATATTGGAAGGATTGATTAGCAGCTGAGTGATATTTAAACATAAAAAGAAATTAGTGAAACTGACCATGCTCTGGCCAATTTCACTAATAGAGAGTCATTAAAGGCTTACAACCGAGTCCATCTCGGCTCTTGCCTGAGTTATAACCTCAATGCCAGCACCTTGCTTATGAGCATTTTCGCTTATATATCGGCGCCATACACGCGAGCCAACCTCACCTTGGAAAAGACCAATAATATGGCGAGAAATATGGTTAAGGCGCCCACCTTGCTGCAGATGTTTCTCTATATAAGGAAGTAGTTTCTCTAAAACAGCATCTCGACTGATCACTGGTGCATCGATACCACATAACTTCTGATCGACTTCAGCTAGAATATACGGATTTTGATAGGCTTCGCGGCCCACCATTACCCCGTCAAGGTGCTGCAAATGAGTCTGACACTCCTCTAACGTCTTTACACCACCGTTAATCGAGATATTTAACTCAGGGTAATCACGCTTAAGCTGGTATACACGCTCATAATCTAATGGCGGGATTTCACGATTCTCTTTCGGACTTAAGCCTTGAAGCCAAGCCTTACGTGCATGGATGATAAACTCTTCACAGCCTGCCGCTTTAACTGTATCGATAAACTGAGTCAAAAACTCATAGCTATCTTGCTCATCGATACCGATACGGGTCTTAACTGTGACCGGTATATCCACCACTTGTTTCATGGCCGTCACACATTCGGCCACCAGCTCAGGTTCAGCCATCAAACAAGCACCAAAGCGACCATTCTGCACTCTATCCGATGGGCAGCCGACGTTAAGGTTAATCTCATCGTAACCGCGCTCGGCTGCGAGCTTGGCACAAGCTGCAAGATCGACTGGATTCGATCCACCAAGCTGCAATGCTAACGGGTGCTCTTCTTGGTTATAAGCTAGGTAATCACCTCGTCCATGTAAAATCGCGCCCGTTGTCACCATCTCTGTATATAGCAGGGTCTGAGAAGACATAAGCCGCGCAAAATAGCGGTAATGCTTATCGGTCCAATCCAGCATGGGAGCAATTGAGAAGGTGCGATTGATTTGTCTAACTGACATAAACTAATTATCCAACTTTAAATAAAGACAGTTATTGCCCTATAGGCTTAAGTGTCTACCTGAAAAATGCCCGACTCTTTGCCTAAACCACAAAATGGTGGTTAGCATTATCTACATCGAAGGAAGATATATCGGTGAAGTGCAATAATCGCGCATTATAGCACTACATCAGCTAGGAGGAGAAAGCTCTGAAGTAATGTTTAGCTTAGCTTAAACCATTCAGCTACTTATGAGCATTGACGATATAGGACTCTAAGGTTTGCTGAAGCCACAAGGGCGCCAATACTTTTCCATCTAATGAACGCTTAAGCCACAGGTACACAGTTGGATAAGAAAAGCCTTCCAGTAAATACCTATCTTCTGAGTAATCCATCTTTCGCGCCCGTAAGCCATTAATACTCGATAAAAAATCTACCGCTCCTTGGACTCCGATGATCATCAATGCATCTGAATTTAACAGACTACTCGCCGCACTACCCAGATCTGGCGCTGTTGCATAAACCTGCATTGGCTTACCCTGCGCCTTTGCATAAACTCCAATGGGAGATTTATTGGCAGGAAATGGCATAGTTACCAGTTTGACCGCAGGGTAATCAATCATCTTGTCTATGCTAGGGCAACTCCAAATTGGATGCTCAGCACGAGCAATAAGATGACCACCTCGGTGCTGAATAACCGATTTAGATAATAACTCTTTTCTAGTTGAAGGTTTAAAGCAAATTGCAGCGTCGATCTCTCCATCAATCAACTGCTGCTCACTTCTTTCAGACCAAGCCACCGTAGAGATAGCAAGGTTGGGATTCACGCTACTGTGCTCAGCCTCCTCAATGACTTGCTGAGCTAAGCCAACCTCTAATTGAGGAACGGTACTAATAACGATGGGAGGCTCAGGGATAACAACACTGTTAATAGCATCATTTTCTATCGAGTTCGCACAAGACAAGATTTCAGCGAATGCATCGTATAGGGTATGAGTGAGTTCAGTCGGGACCAACTTATTATTCTTACGAACAAACAAGGGGTCATTAAATACATCCCTTAACCCATTTAGTGCACGACTGACTTTAGGCTGTGATAAGCCTAAGCTAGTCGCTACATCCTTAGTACTATTTTTAAGGTATAACTGGCAGAAAACCTCAATAGTGCTGAGATGAATACTCGCTAACTTCTTCAAGAGTGACCTCCTGCTTTTGAGATAACATTTGCCCTTATATAACGCTCAACCTCATCGCCCACCCAATCCGGATAGCTGCGGTCACTGCGCATTTGTGTCAGATAGTAATGACACTGACCACTCCTGAGGTTAATCTGCCGACTCAAATCATCATCCAACCTCAAAGCAGATATATTTCCACGCTGACAGAGAAATGCTATTGCATCTGAGTGATTTAACAGTGAAACCGCATCACTCTGCTCCAGCTCTAGCATAAGGTCAGCCAAGAAGCAGACCTTCAACACCAAGTGTAAATCTCGCTCTGTATCTAAGGCGTAGGACTCAATAGGGTCAATAGCATCATTAAGCTCGTGATTAGAAAAACTGATATAGGGAAAATCACAAATGTCGTCAATAGCCAGTGATTTATTACAACTGAACAATGGGTGTTCACGCCTAGCCACCAGCACATAAGTGTCTGACTTAGTGATTAAACTCGAAGACAACTGCTCAGTGTTATAGGCACTCGATGTAACTGCGATATCAACATGTTGCTGCTTTAGTAACTCTACGACATTGCTGCTACAGGGTTTAAGGTGAAATATATAGCTTTGATCTTGTTCTGCTGATTTTTGCTGAAGCTTGCTCAATAGGTTTAACGACAAAGAAGAGGGGCAAGCTATCACCAGCTCCCGCTTTCGAGCGCCTTGAGCGTGGGTGTCCATATGTTCACACTGTTTAGCTAAATCGACGATGCGCTTCATTCTAGGATAGATATCATTCGCCAAATCACTGCGTTCAAAGCCCTGCTGCTTACGTATAAACAGCGGAGCATTCAGTGAATGCCTAAGCGACTTCAAGCTTCGACTAACCTTAGAGCTAGGCACCCCTAAAGTTTGGCTCACAGAGGTAGCATTAAGTGATTCATACAGTAAAACGAATACTTGAATATCGAACAGGTTATTAACGCTTATCTTATTCATTCGCCCTCAAATCAAAATCTTAGATTAAACTCTCAAGTCATTAACCAATAATTTAGACCAATCCTCTAAGCTTAGTTATATACGACATCAACTTTCGTGAACCTAACATTAGCAAATACTCAATTTTGTGACTCATGCATAGTATTTACAGCCCCTAAAAAACACTATTTTTTAGATTTGCAAAATTTGAAATTTACATTTCCAGATATTAAAAACAGCCACATACGTCTAAAGCAGCACCCACCCGCAAAGCTAAACACCAAAACAACCGCATCAACACAAAATAAATTACTACCCACCAACACCGTAACAAGATATACAACTAAATAGGTATCACACGGTAAAGGTGATCAATCTCATATCAAAAACCACACAAGATTACTAACATTTCATCAACCAAGATTGGTTTCCCTTTAAAGGAACGTATGATGATGATAATGAAAAGAAAAACATCGTTAGCCCTATTGATTAGTTCTGCAATTCTAATCTCTGGCTGTTCAGATGGTGAGGATGGAAAAAACGGTGAAGACGGCCAACCAGGTGGCGGTGGTGAACCAGGTACTTCAGGCTTACACATCGATATGGCAAGCGAAGCCATTGCTAATATCAACAATGCCAGTTATGCCGATGGTATTATTACAGTCGATTTCGAACTGGAAAATAAACAAGGCGTGGGCCTGCATGGCTTAAGTGCAGAAAACGAATTCCACGACTTCCGTTTCTCTTTGGCTCAGCTAAAAACTAATGAAGGTTCCGAGCTAAAACAATGGATTTCATTACTTAATGAGACGACAAATGACGCAGGAACGACATTTGAGCAAGGTTTCGAGAAAATTAAAGATTGTGCAGACTGTTTAGTCGATCATAAAGACGGCACTTATACCTATACATTCAGCACCAACCTAACCAGTGCAACCGATCCTGCCGGCATAGTATTCGATTCCGCCTTAACCCAACGAATTGCCATTGAAATGCAGTTTGAATATGACTCGGGTCATGAGCTTGCAGAAAACGCCCATTACGATTGGATCCCAGCAACTAATACGACTGAAGGCGTAGAAACCCGCGATCTGGTCACCCTTGAAACCTGCTACACCTGTCACCAACCAGATAGCCTTAAGGCCCACGGTGGCCGTCGCTTAGATATGGAAAACTGTCAGTCTTGCCATAACGGTATAGTGTCAGATCCCAATGCGGTATCGGTTGAATTAGGCCATATGGTGCATGCGATTCATATGGGACCAAACCGTGAAGGCAAGAACGCCGAAGGTAATGTAGTGCCTATGCCTTATACCATTGCTGGCTATGGCGGCGATCACGCCTTCGACTATCCAGCGTTTCCAACTAAGCCCTTTATGGATTGCGCGACGTGTCACGTAGAAGATGAAACACTTGCAGACAAAGATCTGTGGCAGGCGAATGCCAACGCTAATGCTTGTACGGGTTGCCATACTGACTCACCGGCACAACATAAGTCAGATAAGAACCCTGATCTTGTCTGTACCGATTGTCACAGCGCAGCGGTTCATACCGATCATAAGAAACCTTATGAAGCCGCAGAGAATTACGATGTAACAGTTTCAAACGTCGTCATTAATGCCCAAAATCTATTGGAGTTCGATGTAAGAATTACCGATCCCGAAGGTAATGTAGTCACAGATACTGAAATCTATCAAAAAGGCTATAGCAATCCCTATATGGTTGTAAGCTGGGATGTAGAAAAAGACTACCCTGAGTATGCAAAGTCGACTGATTCTGATACTGAAACTACTGGTTCTACATACGATCATAGACGCTTCAGCTTGAAGGGTGATGGTTCGACTACCTATGCTAATGGTGTTTTCCACGTTACAACACAGAAAATCAAGCCTAATAAGATTGATGAAAACACTACTGTAGATAAGACCTATACATTAGAGCTTCCTACCGATATAACTACTCGTTCTTTAGAAATCTTGCCAGTACTTAAAGTGTGCTTCCAAGACGGCACCACAACGCGTACTACTTGTGATGCAGACAATGCCTACCCTGCATATGTACAGACCGATGCTTATCGCGCCATACTTAGCGATGCTGATGCAGAGGTTGCCGAACGCCGTTCTATCGTAGATACAGCAAGCTGTTTTGGCTGTCACAGCAAAGAGTTCTACCATGATTCAAATGGGGTCAACTGTATTGCTTGCCATACCAACGACAAGAGTTTGAAAGATGTTACAGGTCAGGATCGTAAACCAGTACCTTGGGGCGAAAAGAAGTCAACCAACTTCATGTACAAGGCTCACAAAGCTAAAGGGCACGATAATGGCCACGGTGGCAGCGGCACTATCCTTAAGACAGATTGTACGACTTGTCACTCTGCAACCGAAGGTTATGGTGGCTTGAAGTATGGTTTCGAACTAGGTCGCAACGCAGGTCAAGCCCATGCAATACCTAGTTTTATTGCTAGCGAAGGTAATGACCCTACGGTAAATCCTGTTCAAACTTGGTACGCCTCTTCTGATGCTGCGGCATGTATGAGTTGTCACCAGAAGTACCTGTCTGATGCTGCTATGTCACATATGGAGCTAAATGGTGCTTACTTCGGTGAAGATAAGCAATCAGCTAAGGATGCCAAGGAAGCTTGTGCAACCTGTCATAGCCCACAGAAAGTCATGCAGCATCACGGTTTTAGCTTATAGCTTTTCCATGTAAAAAACTGAGGTGTTAATTAGTCCCTAGCCCCCCAATAAGTTCCATCCCCTGCAAAAGTCAAAGGCACCGAAAGGTGCCTTTTTTGCATGAATTGTCTCTCTAAGGAATTCAATTACACATTCCTGAAGAAGGTAGAACAAACAAAAAAGCCGACCACATCAGTGATCGGCTTACTTTATTATGTTTTTATTATTGCTTAGCAGCCTGTTGCCCTGCAATACGACCGAAGACGATGATATCGGTATAAGCATTACCGCCAAGACGGTTAGAACCATGAGTCAAACCAGTCACTTCACCAGCAGCATATAAACCTTTGATGATTTTACCGCTGTTGTCTAATACTTCTGCTTTAGTCGTTGTCGCAACACCGCCCATAGTGTGGTGCACAGATGGTGTTGCCTTTAAGATCCAGTACTTACCTTCAGACATATCGACAAGACCTGCACGGTTGTTAAACGCTAAATCTTTGCCTGTTGCCGCATATTGATTAACATCGCTGATAGTGCTTTGCAGAGCTGCTAATGGGATATTAAATTTAGCTGCGGCTTCTTCGATACTGTCAACTTCAAACATTAAACCACGAGAATGTAGGTCGCTGAATTCACCCGGGTGCATATCAATTGTCTTCGCAAGATCATCGATTTTTTGGTTCCAAATTACATAAGTGTATTGGCCCGTTTGATTCAGAATGGCGTTAGAAATAACATCACGACGTTCTAGCTCTTCAACAAAACGCTTACCTTCTTGGTTAACAAGAATTGCACCAAAGAAACGCGCATCGGCGATTAACGCGATAGCACCTGTTTCAGGGTTACAAATTGGGTACGCTTGGATCTCGCCTAAGTTAGCTGTCTTAGCATTAACCGCTTCAGACATTAGGATACCGTCACCCGTAGCACCAGAGTGGTTAGTTGTACCGTAACGTTCATCGTATTCAGGGTTAAACTTCTTACGCATTTCGATATTTGCACCGAAACCACCCGCAGCCATTACAACGGCTTTCTTAGCGTAGTAAGTAATAACTTTACCGTTCTTCATCGCCTTAACACCGACAACGCGACCAGTCTCATCTTGGATAAGATTCTTTGCTGTTGTGTTCAAGTGAACAGGTAGACCAATCTCTTCAGCCTTTACAGCAAACTTGCTTAATACTTCTGCGCCAGTGTGTCCTTTAGGGATTACTGCACGTTTTACTGAGTGACCACCAAACTGGAAGATTTGGTCTTTATAGAAATCTACTTTGATGTCATCGCGTAACCATTCGGCCGCTTCAACAGCATTATCGACCATTACGCGCACCATCTCTGGATCACCTTTATAGTCGCCGCCCTTTAACGTATCTTCAATAAACGACTCTTTGCTATCAGTGATGCCCATTCCTTTTTGAACCCAACTCCCCGCCACGTTCATTTCAGCGCCAGAGATAAGTGAGTTACCACCAATGATTGGCTGCTTTTCGATAATAACAGCAGATACGCCAGCCTCAACCGCTTCGATGCCTGCAGAGAAACCTGCACCACCAGCACCAATTACCACAACGTCATAAGTGTATTCTGATGGCTGCGCATCAACTTTTTTACCATTGATTGCTGCAGTCGCAACCAGTGTTATGCCTGCAAGTTCAGCCGACTGAGCAACCGCTTTCTTGAAACCATCAGAAGTGGCCGTTGCCCCAGAGATCCCATCAACATTGACACTATTGTTATCAATAATTGCTTGCTTTACGTCTTTATAAACAGCTGCAGATAAAACTTTATTCTCTTTTTGTTTTACAATATCAATTGCTGTGATTTGGCCATTTTCGAACGTTGTTTCTACAGTAATATCACCATGTCGACCTTTAGCCGTACCTTGTGATTTGATCATTTCGCTTGTTACTGCACAACCAACTAATATTACAGGCAGGGCAATTGCTACGCCTAGCGCTGACTTTTTTAATTTGAAATTCATAGGGGTCTCTTTAAAAGTAATGAGTGTTCACAGAACAATTAATTACGGTTTTATTAAAAATTTTCATAGGTAAATGACATCAAGCTAAAAGCTTGATGTCATTTATTCAGTCTTATTTTTTAATTACTTATTTTTTCGTATTTTTAGTTTTCTAAATGACTAATAATTTATTTAGAAAATAATTTATTTATCTTTAGTATTTCATTAAGAATTTTTGTGATGCTTCGATATCTACAGTGAAAGTACGTGTATCATCAGCATAGAATTTAACTGTTTCACGTAAGTCTTTTAATAACGTCTTGTTTGCATCAGACAAGTCACGGTCATGCACTTTCTTCTGCAGATCTAACGCTTGGCCATAAGTCATTAACTCAAATGCGTAGATGTAAGAAACACCATCAACAACTGTGGTTAGGTTCTTAGAAGCCTGGTGGAAGTTACTGAAGTTATCTTCGATACCACCTTGGTTAGCCTGGCCATAGAAAGACACAGGGTTAGATGCGTGAGCGATATCAACAAACAATGCTGTGAAGCCATTTTGTAGCGTATAGAAGCTCTGGCCGTTAGTGTCGTCAGGGTTCACAAGCGCACGTGGTAAACCAGTAAAATATGGGTCAATCATCTTAATTTGACGATTAGATGAATACTTACCTAGCTGAGCCATTGCGATGCTGAACGCTTCAGTTGTCGTCGCTAGCTGAATAGTATCGAAGTTAGCTGACGAGTTAATCGCGCCCGATACCTTGCCATCAGTGAAGTACTGCTCAACTTGAGGATACTTGTTGAAGCGTGATTGCTTAGCATTCAAGTATACCGTTGGGTTATCGTCAGAGCTGTTAATTTGAATATGTACCAACTCTTCAAGACTATCGTATTGGCTAATAGCATTGGCTACAGGCCAGTGCGCTCCGCGGAACGATAAACTATCTTGTAACGGGCGCTTTTCATCACGCTCAAACAAATAGCCGCCTTCAAGATTTTTAAGAATGTCATTACCTACGTCTTGCACGTGTGGCATAGGACGAGCATCTAGCGTATGCGGTAAGATTGGGCTGATGTTGCCATTAATAGACTCTAGACCTGCTGCAATAAGCTTTGGAGAGAATTCGATTAACTGTTCTGCTTGCCCCATAGCATGAACTAACTGCGCAGTTGATAGCGCGTTATTCGAAAGAATAGATAATCCATCTTTTCCGAAAGGAACTAAAGGCTTAACACCGGCTGCTTTTAATGCCTTAGCAGCAGGCATACGTTCGCCTTTGTAGAAAACTTCATGCTCACCCATCATCGCTGCGCCAATGTGCGAAGCAAGTAGAATGTCAGACAAACCTACTGAACCATCAGATGGCACAACTGGAATAATGTTCTTATTAACGAACTGCTCGTACAAGCGAGCAACGTCTGGTTGCACGCCAACATGGCCAGTAGCAATCTGGTTTAGACGAATAGTCATCGCCATACGCACAACGGCTTGGTCAATTGGTTCGCCCGACGCTGCAGCATGAGTGAATAGCATGTCGCGGTTGAAGTCTTCAGACAGCTTTACCGCCTCATCAGACATCTTACCGTCTTTACCAAAAACTTCAGTGTCCTTGTTCTTGCCCACACCAACGGTTAGACCATAAACAGGAGTGCCTTGGCGAGCAGAGTCCATTAAAAGATCAAAACTGTCTTGGATGTTCTGCTTGCCTTTTTTGCTGACAGTGACATCGGCTTCGCCACTCTGAACTTTAAGCAATTGCTCAATAGTAAGATCTTTACCTGTTAGACTAATTGTTTCAGCCATAGCGCTGAAAGAAGCCATAGGAACAATTGCACAGCTTAAGGCTACAGCCAAAGAGCTTAGTTTCAACTTATGTTTATTAATCATTTCCATTCCTTTATATAACTGTGTGATGCACACTAGCCCACATAAAATTTGAGTAAGAACAATGACGAAAGTTTTTATTTAAAACCTAAACAAAGATTAACCTATAACAAAGATTATGAAGTGACATTGGTCACTATAATATTTCGTTGATTCAAAACAGTGTGGTAATGAGCAGTAGTTTTAATAAATAACCCAATTTAAGTTCAATAAATGAACCGCTATGAGAAAAAGCACACATTTAATACCCAATGCAATTGCTATTGGCACATCAGCATTTATCTTTAACAATAAGTTATACGTCACAAAATGTATGGTAAATAATTACCACTTCAAATATCTAAACCACATTTAACAATATAATTCTGACAAGTATCAAATAACGACCACAATACTTATCCTGATCACAATATTATTTATCCACTTACTCTACTGACGAGTGTGGATAATGATTGTTGCCCTAAAGTAATTATCATCATTTACTGTTGAGTAATCCCAATTGAGCTGCTTAGTTAGCCTTTCAACCAACATCAAACCTAAACCAAAACCGCTGCTATTATGTTTTGATAACGGATTAACGATATCAATTCGGTTCCCAGCTTGCTCAATGACAATCCCCTTAGCACCGTGCTCTAAACTATTTCGGATCAAGTTATTCAACACAATCGTCAGAGGCTCTTTAAGCACGTAAAGCTCGGTTTCATCGCAGATCAAGTCAACATTAATATCACTACCTTGGGCATACTTTTGATCATCGACTATGCTCGCCAGTAAATGTGACAACTTCACATCACAGCAATTCATTGGACTACAGTCTGAACTCATTAACCAAAGCAGCGTCTCTGTGATTGATTTCATCTGAGTTGTCGCTTGGCTAGCATGCAAGGTTGGCCCAGTAAGTTCCCCTTGCTGCAGAGATAAAATTTCAAATGATGACTGGCATATTGCAATCGGTGTTCTTAGCTCATGACTGGCAAAACGTAGGAAAGATAGCTCTCTTTGCTGAGCCTCTTTAAGCTGCTTAATCGAGCTGTCCAGCGCATCGACAATAGATTGCAGCTCTGCGTAACATTGATTTGGGAATCTAAGCTGCTGCATCCCCTGCCAATCGTGTTGCTTAATAGCAGCGCTGATCTGATGAACCGGTAAGATCACCCGGCGCTGCAGATACCAGGCAAGTATGGCGTTTACCGAAAATGTCATGATGACTAACAAAAGAATTGCTGCCATGTTCTTCGGAGCAAATTCTAATGCGTGAGTGGCGTTATAATGCAACCAGACATAATAGTCCTGCCCCTTATCAGTAGAGTAGCGCATCAGACCATCAATAAACTCCCCATCTGAATGCTGATGTTTAACATCTAGCGCCTGGTCTGGCGGCAAGCCACCATTGATCGCCTTAACTTGATCTGGTACTAGCTCCCAACGGGTGTACACAGTGATGTTTTCAGTTTCAATCACATTTTGGTTAGCACTTGCATAGTTTTCTGCAGCTTGGGCTGCATTTCTCATGGTAATTTCATGCATGCTTAACATTCCCGCGCACATCATGCATAGGGGAATAAGGAAGTTTATAATCAGAGTAATTGCTAGGAAACATAAGCCATAAACCTGATATACACGCTTCAAACTCAGTTTAGGCTTCATCATGCTCAACTCTTAAACACAAACCAACACCGCGAATAGTATGAATAAGATTCTGCTCAAAGGGTTTGTCGACGACTTTTCGTAACAGATGCATATGACTTCTTAGGCTGTCGCTATCGGGTAGGCTATCGGGCCAGAGTACGCGCTCTATTTCTTCACGCTCAACAGTTTCAGGGCTTCTCCTTGCTAGGAAAGAGAGGATCTGCCACCCCGTACGAGACAAAATAAGCTCCTGACCTTGGCGATATACCTGATGAGCACCAAAATCAAACTCGAGATCACCGATAGCAAGTCGTTTAGGTGATGGACGCCGTTGAGATACAACCTTAAGCCGTGCAACTAACTCCGCCAGTGCAAAAGGTTTAACCAAATAGTCGTCGGCTCCAGCCTCAAAGCCCGAGAGTCTATCTTGTAAATTACTTCGAGCTGTCAGCATAATGATTGGAGCCATAATACATTGCTCTTTCCACTTCTGGCATGCAGTAATACCATCACCATCGGGTAAATTAAGATCTAAGATTATTGCATCAAAAGTGCTGTTAAATATTCTTTCCTCAGCACGCTCTAGAGTCTCCGCATAGTCACATTCAATCTCATTGAGCTCGAGATACTGAATGATATTTTTCGCCAACAGGCGGTTATCTTCGACAAGGAGAACCAACATCTTCTATATAATTTCCAATTGATGAGCGATATGAACTAAATTGGCCCTATTACTTGCTGACAATTTACTTCTTAAAGATTCAAGATGATATTCAACTCCACGAACGGTTATGTCCAGTTGCTCAGAGATCTCGTGGTTATGCAGCCCAGTAGCAGCCATTTTCAGCGCACTAATTGCTGTCTTATTAAATAGGTTATATTGGCGGTAAGGATTTATTTCATGATGAAAATGTTCAAATATTGTCATTTGAGCTTGTTTTAACGTCTGCTCTAATTCTGCAATGTTGAGTTCTTCATATGGAGATTTTGACAATAAGGTAAATCGGCCACACCAAGTATCCGACGCAAAATTCTTTAACGGCCAACTAAGGACAGTATTGATACCATGGCTATTAAAGAGTTTTTGTACTTTAGTCCCGTGACCATCTTTGCTGAGAATATAGTGATAAGGAGAGTCAAGCTTCAATGCCTCAGCAAAGTTTATATCGGTAGATGCCACACGCGTTACATATTGTTGATGTAACAATTTCACCGTAGGTGAAGAAGCGATGACACCGCCACAGCTTCTTAAAACTTTACGTGTCAACAGACTCTTACGATTGTTGCCTAAATAGGATTGATAAGCGCTATTAGCTATGCCCTGAAACCAAAAGCCGCCAAAGCCTAGCTCTGCAATTGGGGATTTAATAGTATTGAGGATATCATCAGCTAGAGGGGGGAGATCAAAGTCACTTTTATCTATTGACCATGTACTGCTATTTATCTGTTCCATCACTCTACACCCAATCAAAACTATTCGTGGTTACAAGCGGCCAAACTACACCAGGTAAAGCCTATAAATTCACTTTACTCAAATAGTATTAACGGATACACATCCTTGATGGAGATTTTCTACCCATACAACAGAAACATAAAATTTAATTTAGAGACTGGTTATTTTGACGCAATTTTGACGTTGCCTAATCTATAATTATTTTAATTTACCAGAAATAAAATCAATTGCTGAGTATAAGCTTTAACTAAATAATGGGTTATTAAGAGTCTCGCTACTTATTCTGGTCCAGTAATTTCTAAACAATCCTCTGACTCGCATCTATATCAATTAGCACTTTAGCAAAACCAAGCCGCGAACAAGCATTTTCATTAATAGAATTGAAACTCTCGTCAAAGCATGACCCATCCTTGAACGCTGCTCCCAGCTCCCTCGAACGACAGTTTTCCCTCAAGGTCATTCAAGTCAAGAGTGGCAAGTCTTGAGGCTGTTTTGACAACAGCCCCTCGCCACAAGGATTAAAAATAAAAGCTGCTTAGAATGGCTGATTAACCATGATCCAGAACTGATTTGACTCTTCACTGAATGCTAGCTCAGCGCGCACCACTACGCTTTCAACTTCAAAGCGCGCACCAATACCCGCCGACCATTTCAGGTCATCATGCAATGCACTAGCACTAAACTCATCACTGACTTGCCCAGCTTCAGCAAAAGCTACCCACTGCCACCACGGAATGTCGTATAAGTTAAACACTGGCCATTCTTGTAATGGTTGCCATCTAGGTTGTACACGATACTCAGCGCTATACAGCACGGCCGAACGACCAGTAAAACGCTTACTGCTATAACCGCGCAAACGCTCGAAGCCACCTAAACTCACACCTGCAAAACTTGGCGGTTGATGCAAGTTATCATCTGAACCTGATGTCCAAGTTGGTGTATCGGCTAAATAAAAGTTAAACGCTAAAATTTGCTGACCGAACCATTCATTAGAGTCGATAGAAACAAACGTGCTTTGGTCAAACTCCCAGGTCGTCCAACTATTACGGCTCGCGTTACCAAAGTCACGGGTGACCTTAAAGCTTGTTTGCCCACCTTGAGTACTGTTTTTACCGTTATCGCGGTTATCCCACTCAAGCTCAACAGCTAAACCTTTGGCTTCATCCTCTAAAAACTCAAAGCCTTCGAGCTCTCTACTCTGAGTAAAAGGACTAAATTTAACACTGGTAACACCTGACTCTAGCGGATTCCAACTAATATCCGTTCGCGCACGGCCTAAGCTGCGAGCCGCCCCTTGACTGCCACGGCCAAAAGGTAATACGTATCGAGCATGAAACTTGGTAAAAGACTCATCGCCTAAAGTTACCACTCGCTGGCCGTCACCATTAATTTCAGCCTGATTAGACACATAATAAACGCCTTCTTTAAAGCGAGCGTTATAGGTTTCGATTGAGAACAACCATTGATCAAGAGTAGGTATTTGATAGTCGTTAAAACGCAAATAGCTAACCCAACTATTATTGGTGCTATACACGCCAATACCCAATATAGAGGATTGAATTTGCCCTGCATGCTTAAGCACACCTGCGCCACCAAAAGCAGTACTTAAGCTCTCACTTGAAAACGCAAAAGGCACAGCAACAAATTCAGACTCATAATCGGGCAGTTGGTTATCGTTGTTTTTTTTCTGCTTGTTAGCACTAGACTCAACTGATTCAATAATGACTTGCTCTTCACCAGAGGGCTTACCATCTAGTTGCTCTGCTGTTGATTCTACACTCGCAAAGGGAGACATTAAGCCCAAAGCGACAAATATAGTTAATGGATTTATTTTCAATTTAAGACATCTTCAACTGCAACGGGCATCCCGCCTCAAATTGCAGTATCAACATAAATAAGTTGTTTATTTGCTCAATCTAGGCAAACAGCGACTCGTGGAGTCAATTTAGTTACAAGCTCGTACGCGATAGTGCCAATGTGCTCTGCCACCTCCTCTACTGGAAGGTCTTTACCCCAAAGTACGGCTTTATCGCCCACATTATCACTCGCATCAGCACCAAGATCGACAGTTAACATGTCCATCGACACTCGGCCAACAATCGGCGCTAAACGACCATTAATTAATACAGGTGTGCCTAGTGGTGCATTACGTGGATAACCATCGCCATAACCTATGGCAACCACACCTAGCTTAGTATCTTTATCTGCTACCCAGTGACTACCATAGCCCACCGGTTGACCGGCTTTATGATCACGTATCGCAATGAGTTGCGAAACTAGCTCCATGGCTGGAACAAGTCCGTGCTTAATGCCAAGATCGCCTACAACTGGCGATACACCATAAAGCGCGATCCCTGGGCGGATCCAATTGGCTTGGCTTTGTTGCCAAAACAGCGCGCCAGCTGAGTTCGCTAAGGTGCGCTCTCCAGGTAAGTCTTTGGTTAACTGCTCAAATGTCGCTAATTGGGTGGCAGTGTAATTATTATCAGGCTCATCGGCACAAGCAAAATGGGTCATCAAATTAATCGGTTTAGCTATGTTCTTACACGCCACTAAGCGCTGATAAACCGCATCAAACTCATCTGGCACAAAACCTAAGCGATGCATACCAGAGTCTATTTTCATCCACACGTTCACAGGCTTATCGAGTTCTGCTTGCTCCAGCATCTCAATTTGTGACTCGTGATGCACTACGGTTTCAATATCATGCTCAACTAAAGTCACTAAATCAGTTGGCCTAAAAAAGCCTTCTAATAGTAAAAGCTTAGCGTTAACCCCACCGGCACGTAGCGCTAATGCCTCTTCTAAACGCGCTAAGCCAAAACCGTCGGCATTATCTAAACATTGAGCGACATTAAGCAAGCCATGGCCATAGCCATTGGCTTTTACAACCGCCATCACCTTGCTTGATGGGGCTAATTCATGCAGCCGAGCCAGATTATTCTTCAATGCTTGGCGACTGATCTCTGCTCGTGGAAATGGTTTCACAAGTAACCTTGTTATCTCTATTAAAAAGTAAGAGCCTCTATGAGGCTCTATTGTAATTAATCATGGTCCGTAAATGGCTTTATGGACAATAATTAATCCTCTTCGAATTGTGGACCGGCGTAGTTATCAAAACGTGAGAATTGGCCTTGGAAGGTTAAACGCACACGCCCGATTGGGCCGTTACGTTGCTTACCAATAATGATCTCTGCGGTACCTTTATCTTCAGAATCGTTGTTATACACTTCATCACGATAAATAAACATGATCAAATCGGCATCCTGCTCAATCGCGCCTGATTCACGCAAATCCGAGTTAACCGGGCGTTTATCAGCACGTTGCTCAAGCGAGCGGTTAAGCTGTGACAGTGCAACCACCGGAATTTCCAGCTCTTTCGCCAAGGCCTTAAGCGAGCGTGAAATCTCCGAGATCTCCAAGGTACGGTTATCTTTAAGTGCTGGTACCTGCATTAACTGAAGGTAATCGATCATAATCATCGACAGACCGCCATATTCACGCGCGATACGCCTGGCACGGCTTCGAACTTCAGTCGGTGTTAGACCTGAGCCATCATCGATGTACATCTTACCTTGCTCAAGCATAATGCCCATGGTTGAAGATACGCGCGCCCAATCGTCATCATCTAGCTGACCAGTACGAATTTTGGTTTGATCTACGCGGCCAAGTGAGGCCAACATACGCATCATGATCTGTTCTGAAGGCATCTCCAAGCTGAAAATAAGCACGGGTTTGTCTTCGTGTAGCGCCGCCTGCTCACACAAGTTCATCGCAAAGGTGGTTTTACCCATAGATGGACGCGCTGCCACAATAATCAAGTCACCAGACTGGAAGCCTGCGGTCATTTTATCTAAGTCGCCAAAGCCGCTCGACACTCCAGTTACACCACTGGTTGGGTTGTTATACAGCTCTTCAATCTTATCGACGGTCTTTTCAAGAATCGCTTTAATGCCTTCAGGGCCTTCGTTGGCATTGGCGCGCTGCTCGGCAATTTTAAACACTTTGGTTTCGGCTAAATCAAGCAGTTCGCTCGAGTTACGCCCTTCAGGGTTAAAACCAGCATCGGCAATCTCATTAGCCACTTTAATCATATCGCGAACAACTGCACGCTCACGCACGATGTTGGCGTAGGAGTGAATGTTACCCGCGCTAGGGGTGTTTTTAGCAATTTCACCGATATAAGCAAAGCCGCCAACATCTTCAAGCTGATCTTCAAGCTCAAGTTGCTCAGATACAGTAATCAAGTCGATTGGCTGACCCGCACTGATCAAAGATTCCATCGCCGTAAAAATGGTGCCGTGGGCACGGGAATAGAAATCTTCTTTTACGACAGCTTCAGCCACTCTGTCCCAAGCGTCAGAGTCCAACATCAAACCACCGAGAACCGATTGCTCAGCTTCAATTGAATGCGGCGGCATCTTCAGCGCGTCCATCTGAAGATCTCTTGGTTTCTCTTTGCCCTTAAAGGCGCGTTGTTGTGACATTAAATCTCCAAAATTCCAACGATTAAGCAAAATGTGGTATAAAACTGGGGTCAAGCAAAGCAGGCATTTAACATCTAACCACCTGCACCTAAAAATAAACTATAACAATATTAAGGAAAGAACATGCGCAATGCATTGATTGCTGCCGTTGCCCTTTCGACAGGGATGCTGCCATCAGCCGTAGCATTGGCCGATGAAGGACAATGGCAACCCTACCAAATGCCATCTATCGCCGATAAGCTCAGCGAACGTGGTATCGATATTCCAGCTAAACAGCTAGCCGACTTAACCAGCTACCCAATGAACGCAGTAGTTGGACTGGGCTATTGTACCGCCAGTTTTGTTTCGCCCCAAGGCTTAGTTGTGACAAACCATCATTGCGCCTACCGTGCCATTCAATATAACAGCAAAAAAGAGCATAACTATCTAGCAGATGGCTTTTTAGCGACCACTAAAGACAAAGAGCCAACAGCGGGCCCAAATGAACGCCTTTATATCACTGAAGCGGTTACCGATGTATCAAAGCAAGTTAAAAAAGATATCGGTGAAGATCCACTAAAGCGCTATGAAAATATTCAAGCTAATCGCAAAGCACTGATAAAAGAGTGTGAAAGCGATGATAACTACCGCTGCTCAGTAAGAAGCTTCCATAATGGCCTTGAGTATTACCTTATCAAGCAGCTGATTATCCGCGATGTACGCTTGGTATATGCGCCACCTGAAAGTGCCGGTGCATTTGGTGGCGATATTGATAACTATGAGTACCCACGTCACTCAGCAGACTTTACCTTCCTGCGCGCTTATGTTGGTAAAGATGGTAAGCCAGCAGCCTTTGCCGAAGGCAACGTACCTTACGTGCCTAAAAGCTACTTAAAAGTTAATGCCGATGGCGTAAAAGCTGGTGACGGTGTATTTGTAGCTGGTTACCCAGGCTCAACCAGCCGCTACCGTTTAACCAGTGAGCTTGAGTTTGCTAGCGACTGGTTATATCCAACACTTGCCACACGTTACCAGCTGCGTATCGATACTATCGAAGCCATGAGCGCTAACGATAAAGACGTTAAAATTAAATATGCAGGCACTTTGGCTGGCATGGCAAACCGCATGAAAAAGTACAACGGTTTGCTCGCTGGTTTTAAGGCCACCGATATTGCAGGTATTAAGCAAAGCCGTGAAGATGATTTTAGTGCGTGGCTTGCAAAAGATCCCGAGTATCAATCATTCCAAGCTCAGTTCGATGAACTAGAAACCTTGTTGGTTGAACAACGCCAGCAGCGTCAAGGTCGCTACTATTTTGAAAACGCTCAAAGCAGTGCACTGCTATCTACGGCTAACAAGCTTTATCGCTTAGCTAAAGAAAAGCAAAAACCAGATGCTGAGCGAGAGGAAGGTTATCAACAGCGTGACATGAAGATGTTTAAAGCTCGTCTTAAGCGTCTAAATTCAAGCTTTGCCATTAGCGTCGATAAAACGCTATGGATGCAAGACTTAGAGGCTTATCTTGCTCAAGACAACCGTGTTGCTCAGCTCGATGCCATGTTAAGTGAGGGCGATAACGATGTCGGCCTAAGTGAAAAACTTGATGCACTGTATGCATTAAGCTCACTAACTGATAAAGACAAGCGTCTTGCTTGGATGGATGCAGACGCTAACGCTTTTGAAACCAGTGCCGACCCTTTCATTCGCCTTGCCGTAGCGCTTTACCCACAAAATATGCAGGCAGAGAAAGATGCTAAGACGCTAGCTGGTAAGCTGTCTAAAGCTCGCCCTGACTACATGAAAGCGATTATAGCCTACAACAAAGCCAATGGCTGGCCAGTCTATCCAGACGCTAACGGCACGCTACGTATTACTTACGGTATGGTAGATGGTTATCAGTCAACTGATGCGCTTTATAAGCAGCCCTTTACTCGCTTAGAAGGTATTACGGCTAAGCACACAGGCGTTGAGCCATTTAACGCACCAGCTAAGCTATTAGAAGCCATTGAAGCCAAGCGTTATGGTACTCATGCAGTTGAAAGCGTTTATCAAGATCCTGCATCTTGGTTATGCCGCTTATTCTCTTGTCTAGATAAGCCTGAGGAGTTTGGTTCTGTACCCGTTAACTTCTTATCGAGCGTTGACACCACAGGTGGTAACTCGGGCTCGCCAGTATTTAACGGTAAAGGCGAATTAGTGGGTCTAAACTTCGACTCGACTTACGAAGCCATCACTAAAGACTGGTTCTTTAACCCAACCATCACCCGCGCCGTACACGTGGATATCCGTTACATTTTATGGATGATGGACGAAGTCGATAACGCCCAAAACCTTATTGAAGAGTTAGATTTAGTGAATAACTAATCCGGTTCAATACAAACCAAAAAAGGCATATGAACCACGCTCATATGCCTTTTTTATTTGTATAGCCATTCATACTCTACCTTCTGCTTTTCCTGCTTTTCCTGCTTTTCCTGCTTTTCCTGCTTTTCCTGCTTTTCCTGCTTTTCCTGCTTTTCAGGCATAAAAAAACGCCGTACTAATAAATTAATACGGCGTTTCAAATTAAAGCATTTGCTTAGCGCAAATTATTAAGCTTCTGCAACTACAGATAGTTTAACGATTGCTTTAACTTCAGTGTGAACTTGAACTTCAACTTCGAATTCACCAGTAGTGCGGATAGCACCTAGTGGAAGACGAACTTCGCTCTTAGCTAGTTCAACACCAGCAGCTGTAACTGCATCAGCGATATCACGGTTGCCAATTGAACCGAATAGCTTGCCTTCGTCACCAGCTTTAGAAGCGATAACAACAGACTCAAGTGCAGAGATTTTCTCAGCGCGTTGAGTAGCAGCAGCTAGGTCAGCAGCTAACTTAGCTTCTAGATCAGCACGACGTGCTTCAAAAACTTCAGTGTTAGCAGCATTAGCAACAACAGCTTTACCTTGTGGTAAAAGGAAGTTACGTGCGTAACCAGCTTTTACTGAAACTTGGTCACCCAAGTTGCCTAGGTTAGCGATTTTATCAAGTAAAATAACGTTCATTTTATATTCCTCTAAATTAATGCAGTATTACTGATGTAAATCAGTGTACGGCAGTAGAGAAAGATAACGAGCACGCTTGATAGCGCGAGCTAGTTGACGTTGATATTTAGCATTTGTACCAGTGATACGACTAGGAACAATTTTACCACTTTCAGTGATGTAGTTCTTCAAAGTTACGATATCTTTGTAATCGATCTCGGTAACGCCTTCTGCAGTGAAACGGCAGAACTTGCGACGACGGAAATAACGTGCCATGTGACAGTCTCCTAAGTTTTCAATTCGACATTTTCAGCGTGTAAAACCAAGCGATTTTGACCATTTCTGCTCTGTTGCAGATTAATGAAGCCTTCGACTTGTATTTCAACGCCGGCTGTTAAGTTTTTTGCAACGCTATTAAAGCGTTCACCACTTAATACAACTTGGATTTGGCAATAAACGTTGCGGAGCATTTCTGCTTCATAACGCTGCGATTTGTGTTCCAACATTATTACCGTATGGGCAATGCCTGCTGGGCTATCAAACTGCCTAGAACGCGTAATGGTTCCTGCTAATACCAGATTGTTCGTGGTCAAAAAAACTTACTCAGCGTTGTTTTCAGCGCTTTCTTCTACTTCTTCAGCAGCTTCTGCACGAGGTGCACGCTCTTCAGATGAACGACGTGTGTCGCGCTCGTCTTTAGCTTTAGCCATTGGAGATGCTTCAGTGATGGCAGCTTTAGTACGCATAACCATGCTACGCAAAACAGCGTCGTTGAAACGGAAAGCTGTTTCAAGTTCTTCAACCGCTTCTGCAGTAGTCTCTACGTTCAATAGAACATAGTGAGCTTTATGCAATTCGATGATTGGGTAAGCCAATTGACGACGGCCCCAGTCTTCTAAACGGTGGATTTGACCGCCAGCTTGGGTAAGAATACCCGTGTAACGTTCGATCATACCTGGCACTTGTTCACTCTGATCAGGGTGAACTAAAAATACGATTTCATAATGACGCATTTTTTGCTCCTTACGGTTATCTAGCCTCGTTGTTGGCTCAGTCAAACCTAATAGAGGCAAGGAACTAATTAAAGTGACTGAATTAAGCCGCGGAATATTACATAAACCAAAGCAAAAATTCAAGCAATTATTAACCACTTTGCGAATGTCTTTTTCTCACCAATGAATTGCGGAAGACAACTGGCCAAACTGTTACTTCAGTGCTTAGGTCACGTTCTCCGTCTTATAGGCTGAAAAGCTAATACAATCAGTTTGCGCCTAAGCTGATTCTAGGTATTATGTTGCTACGACAAAGTGATGATAAACCCTCCAAACAACATCAAGAATAAGAATAATGCTAAAAACTCTCTGCACTGTATTTGGTCTTTTGTGCCCTCCAGCGGCCTTTGCTCTGGTGCCCCCTGATTATCAAGAGCCTCCGAGCGACCTCACTGCCGAAATTGAGGCCGGTTTTCAGCTCAATACAGGTAATACTGAATCGAGTAGCTTTAATGGTAGAACCAAATTGGTTTACGACACCACTCAGACTAAACAAGAAGGTACAGTTAAAGCCTACTTTGCCGCCGACAATGAGAAAACAACAGCTGAGAAGTATGACCTGCAACTTCAGTCTAACTATAAGATTAGCGGTGGTTACTTTTTTGGACGTGGTGATTTCACCTGGGATAAGTTTGGTAGTTACACTCGCATCGCTACGGTGTCTGGTGGTTATGGTTTTGACGCAGTTAGCACCTCAAAGACGAACCTCAGTTTAGAAGTCGGTCCGGGTTATCGCTATAACCTGCCGATTGCAACAGATGACGATTTGCTCCCTAAAGCCAATAAAGACATTATTCTACGTACTGCAGCAAAATTTGAGATGAAGCTGCAGGAATACACTAGCCTTAACGCCGACCTGACAGCAGAGACTGGCGAAGACAACAATACATTAACGCTGGATATGAGCTATAAAAATACCCTATTCCAAGACTGGGCATTTAAGATCGGCGTAAACGTAAAGTACACCTCAGTAGTACCTGAAGGGTCAAAGCAAACAGATACTATCACTACCTTCAATCTGCTCTATACCTTTCAATAATCGGTTGGGTCAAAATAATAAGGGCAAACTCTGCAGAGCCTGCCCTTCATGATCAATACAGCGAATGATTACCTAAGTTGTTGCATTAGATAAGCGTAAACCATAGATTTAAGCTCTGCCGCTTGGTTATTATCGGCAGCGCCTGCGTGACCACCTTCGATATTCTCATAATACAAAACATCAATGCCCATACCTTCCATTTTGGCAACCATCTTACGCGCATGAGCAGGATGAACCCTGTCATCACGGGTCGAGGTGGTGAAAAACACCTTTGGATAAGCGGTATCAGCTTTTAGATTATGGTATGGCGAAAACGTCTTAATATAATCCCACTCAGCTGGAATATCCGGATCGCCGTACTCCCCCATCCAACTCGCTCCAGCCAGTAATTTATTGTAGCGTTTCATATCCAGCAATGGCACCTGACACACGACTGCGCCATAGAGCTCTGGTTTACGAGTAAACGCAGCGCCCATTAACAGGCCACCGTTACTGCCACCTTGAATGCCCAAATGCTCACTTGAGGTGATTTTTTTAGCAATTAAGTCTTCTGCGATAGCTTCAAAATCTTCATAAGCCTTGTGACGATTTTGCTTCAATGCTGCCTGATGCCAAGCTGGGCCATATTCGCCACCACCACGGATATTAGCCAAAACATACACCCCGCCTTGCTCTAACCAGTTCTTACCAATCGTTGCCGAGTAATAAGGACGTAGCGAAACCTCAAAGCCACCATAACCATAAAGCAAAGTAGGGCTAGTACCGTCACGCTTTAGATCTTTTGCCATCACCACAAAATAAGGCACTTTAGTGCCATCTTTAGAGGTGGCAAAGTACTGCTTAGTTTCAAACTTATCAGCAGCAAACTGCTGCTTCATGCCTTTCACTTTTTCAGCCTTCATGGTCACAGCATTAAAGCTGTATAAGCTTGAAGGCTCCAAGAAGCTGGTGAAATTAACAAAGAACTCATCGCTGTCACGTTCAACATCAAATACGCTTATGGTGCCATTAGCATCAAACGGTGCTTGCATACTTTTCCATTGGCCATCTTTCGCTTGGGTATAACGTACAAGCTTACCTTTAACATTGTCTAACCAAGTCACTAAAATAGCGCTTTTAGTAAAGCTCACTTGTGAAATAGACGCTGTGGCCGATGGCTCAACTAAAGTGGTAAATGTTGGCTGTTGTGCAATCAATTGCTCAATCGGCGTATAAATGATACTGCCTTGCTTAAACTGCTTAGCGCCTTGCGCTAAGTCGCTTTTTAACTCGACATATAGTTGACCGTTAAAGTAGCCCTTTAACTCTGCATCTTTTGGCAAAGGTAGCTGTACCAGTTTGCCATCACGATATACGTAATGATCCGCGGTATAAAACGTTAATGACTCGGTAACGATTTCAAGCGAGTTATCACCATCAAATAATACATAGCCAGATACAGCAACTGAGCTCTGATCACCGCTAAACACAGTTTTAGCGCTCGATAAAGGCGTACCACGCTGCCACTGTTTTACAATTTTCGGATAGCCAGAATCCGTCATGCTATTGTCACCAAAATCAGTGCCAACAAAGACGTTATTCTTATCAATCCAGCTCAAGCTAGACTTAGCTTCTTCTAGAAAAAATGCTTGCTGTTTACTATCAACAAAGGCGAGCGTATTGAGATCAAACTCTCGCACCTCAGTAGCATCTGCGCCGCCACGAGAAAGGGATACGAAGCAACGATCATTTTCAGGGTAGCGGCAGTTAAATCCTTTATAGACCCAGTTAACCCCCTCATCTTTACCTAGCTTATCGATATCGAGTACGGTTTGCCACTTAGGCGAAGCCTTCTTATACTCCTCCATTGTGGTTCTGCGGTAGATCCCTCTAACGTGATTCTCGTCTTTCCAGAAGTTATATAAGTAATCGCCAATACGACTCGCGTATGGGATGCGCTCTTTGTCGTTGAGGATGGCCAGACTATTACTCACTAAATCATCAAAGTTTTCGAATGCCTTAATTTCTTTGGCTGAAACAGCATTTTGCTGTTTAACCCATTCCATCTGCTTTGCCCCTTCGACATCTTCTAGCCAAAGGTAGTTATCCTCTTCTGCGCAAACCGGCGCGGCAGTCATCGCGCCCAGAACACACAAAGATAAAAGTGGATTACGCATGTAAACATCCTGTTATTAGAATTTGTGACCTTAAGCTACTTTATATTGCCCGGCAATTGAATAGAGCCTATAAATACTGTGCAGGCTAAGGTGTAACAAGGGGTTTCCTTCGGCGTTTTGTAGACATTAATTGAGAAGTTGCAGACACAAAAATGCCGATAAAGCATTAACCTTATCGGCATTTAAAATCTGAGCCTAAGTCAAAACAACAGACTCTTACGTTACGCTAGTCTCTGACGCACGGCTTCAAATAAGCAAACACCGGTTGCTACCGACACGTTTAAGCTTGATACGCTACCCGCCATTGGGATAGACACTAAAGTGTCACAGCTCTCACGTGATAAACGGCGAAGACCCTTGCCTTCTGCGCCCATTGCGATAGCTAACGGGCCAGTTAGGCTAGCTTGGTATAGCTCACAATCAGCTTCACCGGCTGCGCCAATAATCCAAATGCCTTTCTCTTGCAGGCTACGCATGGTGCGCGCAAGGTTAGTCACTTGGTATAGTGGTACCACTTCTGCTGCGCCACAAGCTACTTTACTCACCACTGGCGTTAAGCCAACAGAGTTATCTTTAGGTACGATAACGCCGTGAACACCTGCAGCGTCAGCATTACGTAGGCATGCGCCTAAGTTATGCGGATCGGTCACACCATCTAAAATCAGTAAGAATGGCACTTCAGTCTTTTCAAGCATTGCAGCTAAATCGTTATCGTTAAGAATTTTTGCTGGCTTAACTTTAGCAACTACACCTTGGTGTTGACCGCCATCAGACTTTTCATCTAACGCTTTACGAGAAGCATACTGTACTGAGACGCCCCACTCAGCAGCGATTTCAAGAATGGGTGTCAGTCTCGCGTCATCACGACCTTGGAGCACCCACATCTCAATCACACGCTCAGGATTGTTTTTAAGCACCGCTTCAACAGCGTGTAAACCAAAGGTCATATCTTGCTTTTTCATCTATTTCTTACTCGCTTTACGCTTGGCTGACTTAGCTTTACTCGCTGAAGATTTTTTGGCCGAAGCTTTTGTCTTTGTCTTTTTAGCTGCAGCGCTGCTGCCGCTCTTATATTTACCGCCGCTCGACTTACCGCCAGAACGACTCTTGCTAGGCTTACGCTTTGCACCAGATTCTGAATCTGAGCCCGCTTCAGCACTCTGACCATGTGAAGAGTCACGTCGATTACCTAGTTTGGCCCCTTCGCGATTCACTCGCTCACGAGCAGTCAATGGCTTGGTTGGTCTGCGGCGCTTACCGCCAGCAGAGTCACCTTCCATCATCAAGTCAATTTGACGATCATCAAGATTAACACCTGCAACCTTGACCGTTACCGTATCACCGATTTGGTATACCTGACCCGATGCTTCACCTACTAAGCGCTGGCGCATATTATCATATTGGTAATAGTCGCTGCCTAAGCTTGAGATATGCACAAGACCATCAATAAATAGGTCATTAAGACGCACAAACATGCCAAAGTGAGTCACAGAAGCAATTACCGCTTCAAAGGTGTCACCCACATGATCTTGCATAAACTCACATTTGAGCCAGTCGTTTACATCACGAGTTGCTTCATCTGCACGGCGCTCAGTGGTTGAACACTCTTCGCCAAGCTGATCTAGCTCTTCAATCTTATAGTTGAAACCGCCATCGGCAGTCCATTGTTCGGTTAAGTTACCTTCTTGCTTAGCAAGTAAATAACGGATCACCCGGTGCAAAATCAAATCTGGGTAACGACGGATTGGCGATGTGAAGTGTGAATACTCCTCTAATGCCAAACCAAAGTGACCTTCGTTATCCGGGGTATACGTTGCTTGACGCATTGAGCGTAGCAACATCACCTGAATAAGCTCAGCGTCTGGTCTATCAGCAATCTGCTCCATTACCGCTTGGTAATCTTTAGGCTCTGGCTCTAAGCCCCCTTCCATCGTTAAGCCGCGCTCTTTAAGGAAATCCTTAAAGTTGGTTAGCTTTTGCTCTGAAGGCGCCTCATGCACACGGTATAACACTTCACCTTTGTGCTTTTTAACAAATTTAGCTGACGCAACGTTAGCCAAAATCATACATTCTTCAATGATCTTGTGTGCTTGGTTACGGTTACGCGGCACAATCTTGTCGATCTTACGCTGCTCATTGAAAATAAATTGCGTTTCAGTAGTTTCAAACGCAATCGCACCACGTTCAGCGCGAGTCTCTTCTAATGTCAGGTATAGCGACTGCAATGTCTCTAGATGAGGATAAATAGGCTTGAGCTCTTCGCTCACCTCTCCACCTTCTAGCATGTCAGCCACTTGGGTATAGGTTAAACGTGCATGTGAATGCATCACTGCAGGATAAAACTTATAACCTGATAATTTACCTGCCGCTGAAATAGTCATCTCAGCAACCATACATAGGCGATCAACCTTAGGCATTAACGAGCATAGACCATTAGAGATCTTCTCTGGCAGCATAGGGATCACTTGCGATGGGAAGTATACCGAGTTACCACGAGCGCGCGCTTCTTTATCGAGTGCAGACTCTGTGCGAACGTAATGGCTCACATCAGCAATCGCTACCCATAAGCGCCAACCACCTGACTTTTTCTTTTCAGCGTAAACCGCGTCATCAAAGTCACGAGCATCTTCACCATCAATCGTTACTAATGGTAAGTTACGTAAGTCAACGCGGCCCGCTTTATCGGCTTCGGTTACTTCGTCTGGGATTTTACGTAGTTTCTTCTCAATTAGGCCTGACCAAGTGTGCGGTAGATCGTAATTACGCAGCGCAATTTCAATCTCCATCCCTGGTGCCATCTCTTTACCAAGAACTTCAGTAACCTTGCCCGCAGCTTTTACGTAGCGGCCTGGTCGACGAGTTAGCTCAAGCACGACGATGTCGCCTTGGCGTGCGCCTTTGCGATCTTCTTCAGGGATCAGGATCTCTTGAGTAATACGGCGGTCATCGGCAATCACAAAGCCCATACCTGCATCTAAGTGAAAACGGCCAACCAATGCTGCGCTGCGCTCTTCAACTAGACGTACAATACGTGCTTCGCGGCGACCCTTACGGTCTACACCGGCTTTTTGCGCTAGCACTTTGTCACCGTGGAAATACATCAGCATGTCACGGTTATTGATGTAGAGGTCGTCGCCGCCCTCTTCTAATTTCAGGAAGCCAAAGCCATCTCGGTGACCAATCACGGTACCGGTTAATAAGTCCATTCTCTCTGGCAAGCCATAGGACTGACCGCGGGTGAAGACTAACTCACCATCACGCTCCATCGCACGCAGGCGACGACGAATAGCTTCTAATTGCTCTTCACCTTCAATTTTTAGGGCGGTAGCAATATGCTCTCTGGTTAACGGGGACTTTTGTGAGCGCAAGTAATCTAAAATATACTCACGGCTTGGAATTGGGTTTTCGTATTTTTCTTGCTCACGCTTAATATGCGGATCTTGTATCATTCATTTTCCAAATTATTGACATGCCCACGTTCTAGGACATGCTTATTGTGGCGTTCTAAGGTGTTCTTTCTTTGCCCTAGCAACTGCGCTGGGCGGCATCTTTGCCTCTAACACCTTTAACAAGTTAATTGCTTCGGCTTGGGTGGTTTCATCACTAAACACTTCATTGTATAGCCAATGAAAACCCACTTCGTAATCTCGAGGACTACCATAGCCCTCACCAAATAACCGAACCAACATCATGCGAGCAGGCAAATCACCTGTCGCGGCAGCTGGCAATGTATATTGCACAGCGCGTTGTTTATCTTCGATGACAAACTTACCATCGTGATAATACTCAGCCATTCTAACCATGGCTTCAGCACTCCCCTGCTCAGCAGAGGTTTTTAACATAGCAATCCCGCGCGGCGGATTCGCCTTAACGCAGATGCCATAATTGAGCATTTCCGCCCAAAGATACTGATACAAAGGCTGCTTTAGCACCTCAGCCCTTGCTTCAATATCCTGCACTATCTGGCAGTCATCGCCTTTAACTTGCGTCAAATAACGTTTTGTTCGAATCAGGTCAACCAATTGCTCCTGAGTATAGACATCAACTGCTTTAGGCATAGCAAAACTTGGTAGAGACAATATCGACAAGATTGTAATCAATACATAACGCAGCATAAGGATTCTCAATGACAGTGGGTTAATCTAATAGCCGTTTCATCAAGCTACCAATAATAAAGGATAACTTGAATATACTCTATTAATGTCATCGGCAGTATAACGTATTTCTTGAGTCCAGCTAGAACTGATACTGCTCTTACAGCAAGACATTAAAAAGGCCGCTAATTGCGGCCTTTTCTATTAACTGAACGGATTCACTAGAATCATGGTCTCGTTTCTATCCGGACCCGTTGAGATAATATCGATTGGCGTTTCTAGCAACTCTTCTAGACGCTTAATGTAGTTCAATGCCGCTTGTGGCAATTGCTCAACAGAAGTTGCGCCGAAAGTTGACTCGCTCCAACCAGGCATAGTTTCAAGAACAGGAGTAACCTTCTCGTAACCTTCAGCCGCTAGAGGAGTTGTTGTCGCTACAGTTCCATCAGGATACTGGTAGCCAACACAGATCTTAACTTCTTCTAGGCCGTCTAGAACGTCTAGTTTAGTTAAGCAGAAACCGCTAACACTGTTGATTTGAACCGCACGCTTCATAGCGACGATGTCTAACCAACCTGGACGACGCTTACGACCAGTAGTTGCACCGAATTCGTGACCCTTAGTACCTAAGTAGTCGCCGATTTCGTTTTTCAATTCTGTTGGGAAAGGACCTGCACCAACACGTGTGGTGTATGCCTTCATGATACCCAAAACGTAGTCTAGATGACGTGGACCAAATCCTGAACCTGTTGCAACACCACCTGCGGTAGTATTAGAAGAGGTTACGAACGGATAAGTACCGTGGTCAATATCTAGTAACGTGCCTTGAGCACCTTCAAATAGAATTGGTTCACCTGCTTTACGCGCCTGATCAAGAAGTTCAGAAACGTCAGTGCACATGCTCTTCAAGTAGTCAGCGATTGCTAGAGCATCTTTCAATGTCTCTTCGTAATCAACAGCATCACACTTGTAGTACTCAGTCAGCATGAAGTTATGGTAAGCCATTACTTCTTTAAGTTTTACTGCAAACAATTCTGCATCAAACAGATCGCCTACACGTAAACCGCGACGAGAAACTTTATCTTCGTATGCTGGACCAATACCACGACCCGTTGTACCAATTGCATTGTTGCCGCGCGCTTTTTCGCGAGCAATATCAAGAGCACAGTGGAATGGTAGGATTAGAGGACATGCTTCAGAAATTAATAAACGTTCCTCTACAGGTACGCCACGCTCTTTAAGCATGTTAATTTCTGTCATCAGCGCGTCAGGTGCTAGCACCACGCCGTTACCAATAATGCACTTAACATTATCGCGTAAGATCCCTGATGGAATAAGATGAAGAACGGTTTTGTCGCCATCAATTACTAGAGTATGACCCGCATTGTGGCCACCTTGGTAACGAACGACATATTTAGCCTGTTCGGTAAGAAGATCGACTATCTTACCCTTTCCTTCGTCACCCCATTGGGTGCCGAGAACTACAACGTTTTTGCCCATTATTTGCTGCACGGTAGTGGTTAAAACGGGATTTTAGCAGATCTATGGGGGCTATAGGCAAGTAATTTATGAAAAAATAATCACCAACACTATGCCAACAGTGACTAAGGAACCACCAAGTCTTTGCAAAAGCTGCTGATTTTGATTGGAAATTTCTTTTAGATAGGCCCGCCAACGATTTGGAAACAAAAGAGGACCAATTCCTTCAATTATTAAGACCAAACCTAATGACAGCATGATTAACTCAAATGACATAACATTGTGTTCCTGTAGGTGAACAATCTAGCGAATAAAACCTAAAATCTGAACTTAAGCAGCTCAAAGCGATGCGACCGAGTCTCGCTATTATGGCTCACAAATTAATACTAATTAGTATAAGAAGTCGATCTACTCAGAGTGTTTTTTGAAAGACTAATTCAAATCGATTAGCAGAGTCTCGGGATTATACCAATCAGTATAAGAAGCTGATCTACTCAGATCTACTCAGAGCGTTTTTTGGTAAACTAATTCAAAGGGAATAACTGAAAGAATGGTTGTGCACTTGTGAAGCTGTTCAACGCAGAAGTAGGCAGCCCAAAACGCTCCAAATGGCGAACAAATTTTTATACTGGTTGGTATTAATACAACATAGCAGATTTTAGATAATAAAAAACCCAGCATATAGCTGGGTTTTTTGAACTCTGAAAGCGAAAATTAACGCTTTGAGAATTGTGGCTTACGACGTGCTTTACGTAGACCAACTTTCTTACGCTCAACTTTACGAGCATCACGGGTAACGAAACCAGCAGCACGTAGAGTAGGACGTAGAGACTCGTCAAGTTCCATCAACGCACGGGTAATACCGTGACGGATTGCACCTGCTTGGCCAGTGTTACCACCACCCTTTACAGTTACCATGATGTCTAACTTCTCAGTCATTTCAACTAGCTCTAGAGGCTGACGAACAACCATGCGAGAAGTTTCACGACCGAAGTATTCGTCTAGAGGTAGCTTGTTAACGATAATGTTACCAGTACCTACTTTAGCGAATACGCGAGCAGTAGATGTTTTGCGACGGCCAGTGCCGTAGTATTGAGTTGCAGCCATTGCTATAATCCCGTTTAGATATCAAGAACTTGAGGTTGTTGTGCAGCGTGGTTATGCTCTGTACCAGCGTAAACTTTAAGCTTACGGAACATGGCACGGCCCAATGGACCTTTAGGTAGCATACCCTTAACAGCCTTTTCGATAATCATTTCAGGCTTATGAGCTTGTAGCTTCTCAAAAGTGATCTGCTTAATGCCACCGATGAAACCTGAATGTGAGTAGTAAACTTTGCCTTTAGCTTTGTTACCAGTCACAGCAACTTTATCAGCGTTAATAACGATGATGTAGTCACCAGTATCTACATGAGGCGTATACTCAGGCTTGTGCTTACCACGTAGGCGAGCAGCGATTTCAGTAGAGATACGACCCAAAGTTTTACCTTCGGCGTCAACGACGAACCAATCACGAGTGACTGTTTCTGGTGTAGCAGTAAAAGTAGTCTTCATTTTACAAAAACCCAATGTTAAAATTCTGTCTCACATGTTTATGCCATCATTGGCAAAAACACAAAAAGTGCCATTCCCCGCCCCTTCGAGCAAAGAATAAGCTTTACAACTTCCACCTAATTGGTGGATAACGAGGGCAGGTTGCGGATTATAGACAAAGCTGAGTTAAAAATCACCTAATTTTTTAGATTAATTCTTATCAGTTTTAATTTATTCCGCCGCCTTTTATGCACTCATTGCAAAAAATACCAAGCAAACTGGTGAAAGATCCTTCTAGTAAGGCTCTTTAATGTCGCTACAGACATTTTTGGCCGCGAACAATAAGCGATCCTGCTGCAGTTTTCTATTAATTTTAAACAGAAAATCTACGGAATATGCTCCAAAGCGAGATAATCATGTGATTGCATCTCAATTAACCTAGAGCGGCAGCGTCTAAACTCGAAGCTTAATAAGCCTTCAGTATAGATATCCTCAAGAGGAACCGCCGATGAGATAATCAGCTTTACATTGCGCTCGTAAAACTCATCCACCATAGCTAGGAAGCGACGCGCGATATCATCTCCAGTTAAATGCTCGCCCATCTGCTCTACATTACTCAATAGCACCGTATGGTATAACCTTGCCACTTCCATATAATCTCGCTGACTTCTAGGGCCATCGCATAAAGCTCTAAAATCGATGAGTAACACCCCTTGCGCCTGCTGACGAATATTGATGATTCGATTATCGATTTCTAAGCCTTGGGTCGAGACCTCTGACTCTGGTGCTAGCTTCTGAAAGTATTCTTGTAAATTTTGCTCAGCCTTGGTGTCCAAAGGTGAATGGAAAATCTCAGCCTGCTCTAGGGTTCTTAAACGATAGTCAACACCAGAGTCGACATTCAAAATCTCGCAGTGTTTATTAATTGCAGCTATCGCTGGCAAGAAGCGCGCACGCTGCAGCCCATTACGATAAAGCTCATCTGGAATGATATTAGAGGTTGCAACCAATGCTACCCCTTCGGCAAAGAGTGACTCAAACAAGGTGCCGAGCAACATGGCATCAGTAATATCAGATACAAAGAACTCGTCAAAACAGATCACCTGATATTGTGTAGCCATTTTCTTCGCAATCACAATTAGTGGATCTCTTTGTCCTTGTAACTCAGCTAGATCGATATGCAGTTGATGCATAAAACGATGAAAGTGTGCACGCAGCTTTTTATCACCGGGTAAGGCATCGAAGAAAGTGTCCATTAGATAGGTCTTACCGCGACCTACCCCACCCCATAAATATAAACCTTGAACGCCTTGTTTACGCTTTTTGCTAAATAACGAAAATAAGCCCTTACTCTGATCTGCATTTAACGCTATCAGATCATCATAGACCCGCTGTAACTGTTTTACGGCCAACTCTTGAGCGGCGTCATGTGAAAAGTCATCTCGAGTTAAATCTTGCTGATAATGCTGCCATGGGGTTAATTGCGACACGTAAACCATTCTCTATATGTAGGGGAATACACAAATCAGCCCACTTAAACTAAAGATAGGACCATTTGACGAGGTTTTTTTAATCATTATAAGTCAATGGTATCACGCTAGAAACCCACAATACATCAGCAAGTCTGATACATAGATCATTCAATTTTTGTAAAGGATAAATACAGTTCAGCGCAATTTAAGCCATTTGCGGGTATATTTTGAAGTAAACAGTACCGCGGCAGAAATTCGCGATGTATATTTGGTTCAATCAGCATCATATAAGTAAATTTAGGAGTCTATATGGAGTGGGCATTAACCTTTGCCGCATTTGTGATTGGTGGCGTATTTGGCTATGTGGGCCATACTTTATTAGCTAAAAACAATCGCCACAAAAGCAACAATGAACAGTTAGAGCAAACGCAATTAGAGCTCAGTCAATATAAACAAGAAGTGTCAGACCATTTCGATGACCATTATAAGCAGTTGGCAGAACTCACTGCCCAGTTAAATAGGGTCAATCAACAGTGGAATGCATCAGCCAGCTTATTTACATCGCCAATAACTGATAAGCAACTACCTGAATTAGGCGTTCAAAATACAGCAGAAAAGTGTCATGAACAACCTGAGTCTCATGAGGAACAAAAGCTGGTTGCTGTATAGATGTATGGGGATAAATTAACCTTTGTTAATAATTGATGAACTTTTTGATACTCACTTGAGTCCGAATCATTATTGAATGAAACCACGTACTGATCCTCAGTATCTAGCGAAATGGCTATAAGTAGCCATTCTCATCGTTTTTACAATTTTGGTTTTAAAACTTAGATTTTAATTATTAGATTTGAAAAATTAGGTTTTGAAAATGGAGCATTATAGATGAAGACTAAATTATCCTTACTTTCTGCAGCGATATTAACTGCAACCCTGACACTCGCTCCAGTGGCCTCTCAAGCCGCGATTCCTTTGGCTGTTGATGGTCAAGAGTTACCAAGCCTAGCACCCATGCTTCAAAAAACTACACCTGCTGTGGTTGCGGTTGCCGTCTCAGGTACTCACGTATCAAAGCAAAAAGTGCCTGACGCATTTCGTTACTTCTTCGGTCCTAACGCGCCTCGAGAACAAGTACAGGAGCGTCCATTTAAAGGACTGGGTTCAGGGGTTATTATTGATGCCGACGAAGGTTATATCGTCACCAACAACCATGTGATTGAAGGGGCTGATGAAATACTTATTGGTCTCCATGATGGCCGAGAAGTCGAAGCAAAACTGATTGGTGCAGATGCAGAATCTGATATTGCTTTATTACAGATAAAAGCCAAGAACTTAACCGCATTGAAACGTGCCGACTCAGATAAACTCCAAGTCGGTGACTTTGCTGTAGCCATTGGTAATCCATTCGGCCTTGGCCAAACAGTTACCTCTGGTATCGTCAGTGCCATGGGCCGTAGTGGCCTTGGCATTGAAATGCTAGAGAACTTTATTCAAACCGATGCTGCGATCAACAGCGGTAACTCTGGTGGTGCGCTAGTTAACCTAAACGGTGAGCTAATCGGTATTAACACAGCGATTGTGGCGCCAGGAGGTGGTAACGTCGGCATAGGCTTCGCGATACCGGCCAATATGGCCAACAACCTTGTGCAGCAAATCATCGAACACGGTGAAGTACGCCGCGGCGTGCTTGGTGTAATGGGTCAAGATCTTACCAGCGAACTCGCCAAAGGTTTCGGTATCGAAACCCAACATGGTGGCTTTATCAACGAAGTGATGCCTGACAGCGCCGCAGCTAAAGCAGGAATAAAAGTCGGTGATATTATTGTTAGCGTTAATGGGCGCAGCATTAAGAGCTTCCAGGAGCTACGTGCAAAAGTCGCGACTATGGGCGCGGGTAGTAAAGTGGAATTTGGTTTAATCCGTGATGGTGACGAAGAAACGGTTACCGCGGTACTAGGTGAGTCGACCCAAGCTGCTGAAGCGGCAGCGGGCGCAGTACACCCTATGTTACAAGGAGCAAAACTGGAAACGGCAAGCTCGTCAGGAGTTGAAATCACCGATGTTGCTCAAGGCTCTCCTGCTGCTGCAAGTGGCTTAATAAAAGGGGACATAATTGTTGGTGTTAACCGCACTAAGGTAAAAAGTCTTAAAGCTCTTAAATCTGCGCTTGAAGATCAAAAAGGCTCTGTGGCGCTAAAGATTAAGCGTGATAACACTAGCTTGTATTTAATCCTTAGGTAAGCACTGCAATAGTTAACTAAAGAGCCGAGCTATTTGCTCGGCTCTCTTTTAGGATTTAAAGCGCTTTATCATGATTGCGTACAAGCTAGTACAATCATGTTAATATATTTCATCTTTTCAGTATTTATTCTCAGACATGATCATTAAAGACACTCTCATATATGTCGGTAAAGCCATTCTATTTGGCCTTATCATGGCTGCAGTTATTATTTTTGTTTTGCCACTTATTACCGGCCAGAGCTTAACCAATGGCATCACTAGCCGAGTTTCGACAAGTAGCAGCGAGCTCTCTTTCTCTAAAGCTGTGCGCAGAGCTGCACCAGCTGTAGTCAACATCTATAGCTTGAGCATAGATCAATCTAAACCGTTAAACCCAGGTTCCCTTCAAGGACTAGGTTCAGGCGTGATAATGAGTAAAGAGGGTTACATTCTTACCAACTATCACGTTATTAAGAAGGCCGATGAAATTGTCGTCGCTCTACAAGATGGCCGTAAGTTCACCTCTGAAGTTGTGGGTTCCGATCCCGAAACCGACTTAGCCGTGCTCAAAGTTGAAGGTGATAACCTTCCCGTTGTGCCTGTCAGCTTAGAGATCCCCGCGCGTGTTGGTGATGTCGTTCTAGCTATTGGTAATCCATACAACCTTGGCCAAACCATAACCCAAGGCATAATCAGTGCGACGGGCCGCAACGGCTTAAGTTCTGGTTACTTAGACTTCCTACAGACCGATGCAGCAATTAATGCTGGTAACTCGGGTGGCGCACTAATCGATACCACAGGCCAGCTTATTGGCATTAACACTGCAGCTTTTCAAATTGGCGGTGAAGGTGGTGGTCACGGTATTAACTTCGCGATTCCAATTAAGTTGGCCCATAGCATCATGGGTAAACTAATCAAGAATGGCCGTGTTATTCGTGGTGCCCTTGGTATTGGCGGTGAGCCCGTAGGCCCTGTTATGGCGCAGATTTTAAACCTACCAGACCTAACTGGCGTGGTTATTACTAGCATTGACCGTAATGGCCCGGCTGCGCAGGCTAAGCTTCAACCCCGTGATGTGATCACCAAGTATGAAGGTGAGTCTATTCCTGGTGTCGAAATGCTGATGGATAGAATTGCTGAAACCACACCAGGAAAAAAGGTCATGATTACAGTTATTCGAGATGGTAAGTCTTACGAAGTACCTGTAGTTATAGCCGAGAAGCCGGTTCATTATAATTAGGTTTTAGGAAAAGCTGAGACGAAAAAGACGATACAAGATAAGACGGTAAAGACGGAAAATCAAAGGCTGAAAGATAAGAGCTGAGCACCGCTTTTGATTGTATCCCAAGACGCTGTCCGCTCTAGCCGCGAAGCGTTCTCGGTGCTAGGTACGAGTGTTAGTTGATTCTAGCTGCTAGCAAAACATAAAACGCGAAAAGGCAAAACAGTATCAGCTGTTTTGCCTTTTTCATTTCATTCGACTTTTTTACTAAAACGACGGCCTCTGTTACCCGCTTCATCCTCTCAGCCTTACCGTCTTAGCCATACCGTCTTAGCCTTACCGTCTCAGCCTTACCGTCTTAGCCTTACCGTCTCAGCCTTACCGTCTCAGCCTTACCGTCTCAGCCTTACCGTCTCAGCCTTACCGTCTCAGCCTTACCGTCTCAGCCTTACCGTCTCAGCCTTAGCGTCTTAGCCTTACCGACTCAGCCATACCGTCTCAGCTTTCCTGTTTTTCCTAGGACCTAGGACCTTTCTCTGCCTTTCCTAACATCTTCGATCTTGCTTGAACAGGCCGACCCAAAATGCCAACTCAAATAGTACGCCTATCACAACTAATCCCGTCGCCCCTTGTACTATTCCCGCCGCATAACAGCCTATCGCTGCGCTAATCAAGGCGGCTAAAATAGTCAGTCTCATCCATAATACCATAATGCTCTCCGTTGCTAATTTAGACTAACACTAGCAAACATCTTGCAATCACTCAGCTATTTCAGATTAAACTTAATTAACACGCCCCCAGAGTAAACCTGTGCTTCGAACATAAAAGCCACGCTAAATACATTAGCGCGGCTTGTCGGCAGGACTAAATAATGATGAGCTTATTGTTATTTATGGATTTTAGGCAATGCCGCAGCTTTGTCTGCATAATCTGCATGACATTCACCACAAGAGTACTGCGCAGTTGACCAAGGCATCTGGAACTTACCATCTTCAGTGAACTGCTTGGCCGCTGGGTCTAAGTCGATAGTAAATAGATGAGACTTCACATCACCGAAAGCTGTTGTGCCGTCTTTACCTAGATGAGTCACTGCACTCTTTGCAAGCTTTGGCATATGACATGTTGTACATTCAGCCATATTTGCATGACCAAATGAACCACCACCGTCGGTGAACTCTTTATCGTGACAATCAGTACAGGCTTTCACTGCTCCAGCATGTAGGCCATCGGCACTATCTTGATTGACCGTCGACTTGTGAGAGTCATGACAAGTGGTACAGCTCATATTACGCTTAGGACCAATCTCGTCACCCGCTTGATGGCTACCGTGGGCTTCAGGAACCACACCAAGTATTTCATCGGCTGTCTGGTGATGCTTAGATAGACCGCTACTAGAAATAATGCGTCCACCCACTTGGCTGCCATCAGGGAAGGCAGCATTATAGGCGCTCACATACGTTGGATAATCCTTCTCGCCATCACGAGTATGACATTCAGCACAAGTCACCGCTTTACCAAATGCCATATCTTCTGCGAGGAAGTCGTCTGTGGTACGAGCCGTAGCGATTTTAGTGATGTTAGCTTTTGAAGGCGCCTTAATATGGTCACTACCTGCGCCATGACAGGCTTCACATTGCACACCTTGCTCGGCAAAGGTGCCGCCCATTCCAGGTAAATCATCCTGTCTATCCAGATTTCTTACATCGCTATCATCGGTAGTTGTGCGCTTCCACCCCGTTGTATGGCAGTTACCACACTTATACTGATAGTTCATGTCACCGGTTTTATAATTACCCATCACATCAGGATCATTAAGGTGATTTTCAGGGATGTTCAACTCACCAGCACTATTACGAATGTTATATTGCACGTTAGTGCCAGTGACTATATAACCATCAGCATCTAACCAGCGCATCTTCCAGCGGTAACCACCAACAACGTAAGTCACATCATCGTAGCTGGTTGGCGCACCTAGCGCATTATTTGTCGTACCGTCGCCATTCGGTCCAGCAAACTGTAACAAGTCGATAGCACCAGTAATGGTTGCTTCAGGTGTATAGGGGAAAGTAGGTTGCTCACCATTTTCGATCTTTTGGATCTTAAAGTTATGGCCTGTCTTACTAAAGGTTTCATGTTGACCGCTATGACAGCCTGCACAAGCGGCGCTGCCAACATAAGTTAGCGGCTCGGGCACTGGCTGTGCCTCAACAGTTACCGTCACTATCGCCGATGCTTCATCGGTACCGTCGGTGATAGTGTAATTAAACTTCACTTCGCCAGCTTCAGTACCAGCTGTAAAGTCAACCTTGCCATCTTTAATCACTGCGCTCTCTGAATCTACTGACACGATAGATAACGTATCTCCATCGGCATCAGTATCATTTGCAAGCACATCAATTGTCACCACGTCTTGCGCTAAGACATTAGCAAAATCTGCTACAGCTACTGGCGGGGTATTTTCAACAGGTAAATTAGTATCGTCATCATTGTCACTACCACAAGCAACCAACATGGTAATCATGCTAGCGAGTAGTAATTTTTTACAGGGGATTTGTGCGTTCATAAGTTCATCCTCAACATTGCTATTCATATCGCCAACGTTGCAGGGAATGGCGACTGATATGCCTCTTTGGGCATGAAACAAGTATTGAAGAGTTACCACTAAAGAGATAGATAACTAGAGTTCACGGAGATTAAATAGTTGTGAACTATAGTTATCAACCTTCATATAACTAACTATTTAATATAATGTTTTACTCACTGGAGATGTTGTGATTTGTTACCACAAATTGACCAGTGTTTGTCAAAATGTAGATCTTACTCTCATTTTGCGTAACAAGCCCAGCCTTCTTGAGCTGTCTCAGATGGAAATTAAACTTAGTATGGTCCTCAATTTCAACCAAACGGCATAGATCCATAAACTTAAGTGCTTTATGTACTGCCAGTACTTTTAGAGCCTTGCGGCGATAGGGATTAGCTAAAGCGCTATAAACTAAATCAGGATCTAGGTCGCTACGGCTCTTAAACAGTTGCTTCTCCGCTAAGCTTCGCCTTATGGTGACTATGAGCTCCTGACTTTTAAAAGGCTTAGTCATCACGCTATCAGCCCCTTTTTTCATCGCATCCACTGCTGTATCGACCGTGGCGTAGGCGGTGATAATAATGACGGCAATTAAGGGCTGGTTTTGCCTCAGGTTAGAAATGGCTTCAACCCCGGTCATACCTGACATCAATAAGTCTAGCAACGCAATATCAAAGTGCTGCTTTTCACTTGCAAGGATTGCCTCCTCCGCGCTTTCAACAGCCGTCACGCTAAAACCTTCAAGCTCAAGTATTTCAACCATATTTTGGCTAAGCTCTATATCGTCCTCAGCTAACAAGATTGCAGTCATGATTGATGCTCCCGATAAAATGTTAGCTCTACTCGCGTACCTTTCCCTTCGCTACTCACAATATTCATTTTCCCATTATGCAGTGACACTATCTGCTCACAAATCGCCAGACCTAGCCCAGTTCCCTGCCCAACCGCCTTGGTGGAATAAAATAACTCTGTGGACCGAGCTAATTCCTCTTCACTCATGCCGCAACCATAATCTTCAACGATCACAAACACCTTATGTTCATCCTGAGTTGCACGCACAAGTATCAAGCTATTAGGTACAGATGCGTCTATGGCATTGCAGACTAGATTAATAAACAGCTCTTCTAACTTAATTCTCTCGCCATATAAAATAATACAGTCACTACAATCGAGCTGAACACGGTTTTGCTTGGTTCGATGCGACAACAACTTTATGCCAGAGTCTAAAATATCTCTAAGCGCAACGAAACTGCGCCTAGCCGATGCAGGCCTTGCGTAGTTAAGCAACTCTTTACTAATAGACGAGGCACGCTCTATACCAAGGCGAACACGACTGAGGTAATTGCTTTCAGAGCTCGAGATCTCAGGATGCTTTCGCTCCCATAGATCGAGCGCCAAGCTAGATGATGCCAATGGATTATTGATCTCGTGGGCCACCCCCATAGCAAGCTGGCCTATCGCTTTATATTTATCTGCTTCAATCGCTCGCTTAAGTTTTGCCTCTGTGGCCTGCTCCTTTTCTAAATCAAAGACCTTTAGCGCCTTAAACAGTGCAATTAAAATAAGGCCTCCAGCAAAAGTTCTTAAAACGGGTACGCTATGGTGAGACTCTGTCGGAACTAAGCCTGACAGCACGCCGTAAATCATTAAGCCAATACCAGAAAGAGAAAAGTACAAGCCATACCCATGCTCCTCTTGGCGTAAACTATTGCCATAAAATACCATACCGATCCCCGCTAAGGCCGCGGAACCAAATCCGATCAAACTACGTGTATAACGACTAGCTTCTTCAAAACCGGTTTTGTTCACTGCAAGATGATGTAAGTCAGGGATCACTAGATAGCCGTAACTCAAAAGTAGAGCGATAATCAGTCCATGACCAATATACGCCAAACGTTTATTGCTAATGGTTAATATCTGCCACGCAAATACCATTAATGCGGCGTAGGATAAGAATAACTTTACCAAGCAGAGCCACTGAGTTATTAAGCGATATTGAGGGGCTATATGGTCAGAAAAGATAAGAACATAAAGCTCTGACCATTCATGAAAGGCATGGGAAAAACCAAATATTGCCAGTGCCCAAAGTGTCGGAGCTACCTTTAATTGGCTATAGCGAAAGTTTCGAAACACTACAGCGCAGCCCATCGAGAAAAAAACGAGGCCGTAGAAAAGGTAGATGTTAAACGTGACAAATACAGGCATTACACAAACATAACACCCAAGAGTTAAGCTTGGTTTGATCTGCTTCTTATTTCATCGAAACGAAACTTGCGCTAAGTCATAAAACAAAAAAGCCACTTAGGTGAATACACTTAAGTGGCTTTTTATTAGTAAGACTTTAAAGGTTACGACTTCACACGTTCAACGTGTCCGCCTAAGCCTTTAAACTTGTCTTCGATATGTTCGTAACCACGATCTAAATGATAAATACGATCGACAATGGTTGTGCCTTCTGCAACTAAACCCGCTATCACAAGGCTTGCTGACGCACGAAGATCTGTTGCCATTACCTGCGCACCATTTAACTTTTCAATACCATGAATGATGCAAGTATTGCCTTCCAGCTCCATGGTTGCACCCATGCGGCTAAGTTCTGGTACATGCATAAAGCGGTTTTCGAAAATGGTTTCGGTGATCGTAGCCGTACCTTCAGCTAATGCGTTAAGTACACAAAACTGCGCTTGCATATCAGTTGGGAAACCTGGGTATGCCACGGTCTTGATGTTTACTGCTTTAGGGCGTTTGCCCTGCATATCTAGCTCAATCCAGTCATCACCCGTGGTGATGTTTGCACCAGCATCTTCAAGCTTTGCTAATACCGCTTCAAGCGACTTAGGGTCTGCCTGAGTACAACGGATTTTACCGCGCGTCACCGCTGCAGCCACTAAGAAGCTACCGGTTTCGATACGATCTGGCATCACTCGGTAATCGCAACCTTTAAGTGACTCTACACCTTGAATACGTACGGTATCGGTACCCGCACCTTCAATTTTTGCACCCATTGCAATTAAGCAGTTAGCCAAATCAACCACTTCAGGTTCACGTGCAGCGTTTTCGATAATGGTTTCGCCATCCGCTAAAGATGCTGCCATTAACAAGTTTTCTGTCGCGCCAACGCTAATCATATCCATAAAGATATGCGCGCCTTTCAAACGGCCGTCAACACGAGCCTTAATGTAGCCTTCTTGCACTTCAATTTGTGCGCCCATCTGCTCAAGACCTTGCAAGTGCAGGTTTACAGGACGAGCACCAATAGCGCAGCCACCAGGCAAAGATACATCGGCTGTGCCATATCGAGCTAATAAAGGCCCTAAAATAAGAATCGATGCGCGCATGGTTTTAACCAACTCATACGGTGCACAAAACTCATTAAGGTTAGTCGTAGAGATGCACACCTTATCAGTACCTGAGCGAGTCACTTCGGCACCTAAACAGCGCAGTAATTCGCAGCTGGTATTCACATCTCTTAGATTTGGTACGTTAGAAACATTGAAGTCCGTCTCGGCCAGCACACCCGCCATTAAAATAGGCAAAGCGGCATTTTTAGCGCCAGAGATAACCACGTTTCCAGCAAGTGCACCACTTGCTTCAATTTTTAATTTATCCACTTTAACTCTCTAAATCCGCAATTACATATTAAAGACTTTTTCACGCTTCCATTGGGTAGGCGTGAATGCGTTAATCGTAATAGCGTGTAACTCACCGCTAGTAATGTGAGCCATTAATGGGCCGTAAATTGTTTGCTGTTGTTTAACTCGTCCCATACCGTCAAAGCATTCACCTACAGCAACAATCTTGTAGTGTGTCCCTTCTTGAGTCACTTTAACTTCCTCTAAAGAAAGCTCGTTTAAAAGGATGGTTTCAATTTCTTTACATTCCATGGAACAGTTCACCTTACTTAGCTTCTTCGATAAAGAAGTCGTTTAAATCGTATAATACAATAAATTTCTTAAGCTGCTCTGAAGGCGATACAAGCTTTAAGCTTGCGCCTTTGGCAGCAAAAGTACTGACTAACTCAAGTAAAAATGCCACGCCAGCACTATCACAATATTCAATTTCAGAAAGCCACAAAAATGCGGTGTCTGGGTCTAAAATACTACTGCGTCCATTCCATAGACTGCGCACCGCCTCTTGGTCTAAACACCCAGATACGGCACAATTAATCCCTTGTTGTTTAAATGAAACCACTAGCTCTTTTTCTCGTTCGCATCTAAATCAATATGTTGATTTGTGCGCTCATTGAGCATAGTAATCACCGACTCGATACCTTGTTGACGTACAAGATTTGTGATTTCAGACTGCTTAGATGATAACAAGCTAACGCCTTCGGCAATTAAGTCAAATGCTTTCCAATTGCCATTTTTTAAACGGCGAGCTTTAAATTGCAACTTAATGGCAGGTCGTCCCTGCTCGATGATTTGCACATTGACGTTAACAAACTTCTCGTCAGCAAAGTCACCTGCTTTGGCGTATTGTACCGTCTGATCGGTATATTCTGTAAATGCTTGGGCGTAAGTTGAAATCAAATACCCCCTAAAAGCTTCAACGAAACGATCACGCTGATCTTTAGTGGTATCACGTAGATATTGACCCAAAACCTTATAGGAGGCGTACTTATAATCTACATAAGGCATCAACTCTTCCGTCACGATAACCTTTAGGTGGTCGGGGTTATCGGCAATAAGCTGTTCATCTTGATGGAAACGCGCAAAGGTCTTGTTAGCAACAGCCTCTACTAAGGTAAAAGGGTTGGTTTGATCGATATCTGTACTTGCCTCTGCATCAGCGCTAACACTAAAACTAACACTTAACAGCGTAATAATGGCTAACATGACACTGCGATAGAAACCTTTAAACATTTTTAAATACTCCAACTACTTACCCTAAGAGGTTAATCCTTTGAACCCGTGCTATACAGAAATTGCCCGATCAACTCTTCTAGCACCAAAGCAGAATTTGTGTCGTGAATACTGTCACCATCAGTCAATAGCTCAATATCATCGTCCATAAAACCAGGTGTTAAACCTAAAAATTGTTCGCCTAACAAGCCTGAAGTTAAAATCGACAAAGTGCTTGTTTCAGGAAAATAGTGATAGCGCTTGTCCATAGCAATGGTGACGACCGGTACTAGTTTTTCAGGGTCTAAATTAATTGCACTAACACGACCAACGACTACACCGCCGACTTTAACTGGCGAGCGAACTTTAAGGCCGCCAATATTACTAAACTTTGCATGCAGGGTATAACTACTATCACCGGACTTGACCTCAACATTGGCAATGTTAAACACTAACACTAGAAAAGCTGCCAATCCGGACAATAAGAATAGACCGACTAGAATCTCAATTTTCCTTGTCAACATAACTCATTTACCACTCTATTCAATAAATCTAAATAATAATTAACAACTAGAAATATACACTCGTCGTATTAATTAACTACCAAACATTACTGCCGTTAATAAGAAGTCCAATGCTAAAACAGCTAAGCTCGACTGCACTACGGTTTGGGTTGTTGCTCTGCTAATCCCTTCAGGGTTTGGGATCACGTGATAGCCTCTATAAAGCGCAATCCAAGTTACCACTACCGCAAATAACAAACTCTTGATAATGCAGTTAACGATATCTTCTCGCCACTCAACAGAAGCCTGAAGTATTGACCAAAAACTACCGCTATCAATGCCTTTCCACTCGACACCGACAATGTGACCACCGTAGATCCCGACGGCAGTAAACATCAGTGCTAATAAGGGCAAACTGATAACGCCCGCCCAAAAGCGCGGTGCAATAATCTGTCTTAATGGGTCAATAGCCATCATCTCTAGACTCGATAACTGCTCGGTACTTTTCATTAGGCCGAGCTCAGCTGTTAATGCCGAACCTGCTCGACCAGCAAATAGCAATGCGGTAACCACAGGACCCAATTCTCGCAATAAGCTCAAGGCAACCATAGGGCCTAAGCTTTCTTCGGTGCCAAAGCCTACTAAAATATTATAGCCCTGTAGCGCCAGTACCATGCCGATAAACAGCCCCGACACTAAGATAATCACCATCGACTGTACGCCCACCACATACAACTGCTTTAGCAGTAGCGGCGTGCCTTTACGAAATCTAGGACGATGTGCAATGGCGCCCCACAGCATTAGACCTGCTTGTCCTAACCCTATAACTAACTCAATTGCAGCTCTACCAAGTCGAGCAATTTGATCAATCAAGCTCACGGAGAAGTTCCTTCTTGTAATCTTGTGCTGGATAATGGAAGGGGACCGGACCGTCTGGTTCACCACCAATAAATTGCTTTAACTGCGGATTATCCGATAAGCGCAGCTCTTCCGGTGTACCATGAGCAATAATACGTTTGTCAGCTAATACATAAACATAATCTGCAATGCCAAGCACTTCTGCCACATCGTGAGAAACGACGACCGATGTAAGGTTTAGCGCATCGGAAAGTTCACGAATAAGCTTTACCAGTACCCCCATAGAGATAGGATCCTGTCCAGCAAAAGGCTCATCATAAAGTACCATCTCAGGCTCTAATGCTATTGCTCTGGCAAGAGCGGCGCGGCGCTGCATTCCGCCCGAAAGCTCTGTTGGCATCAATTGCGCCGCGCCTCGTAGGCCTACGGCCTCTAGCTTCATCAAAACGATTCTTCGAATAATCGCTTCGGGAAGGCCTGAATGTTCTCTTAGGGCGAAAGCGACATTATCGAACACATTCATGTCGGTAAATAGGGCGCCACTTTGAAATAACATACTCATACGCTTACGCAGCGTAAACAGCTCATTACGGCTACAAGTATGAACATTGATACCATCGAATAATACCGAGCCACTGTCGGGAGTTAATTGGCCGCCAATAAGCTTAAGCAAGGTCGTTTTTCCGATACCACTTGGCCCCATAATCGCAGTAACTTTCCCTTGAGGAATAGACAGGGTCACATCTTCAAAAATAACATGCTCACCACGGCTAAATGCCATATTTTGGGTTTTAACCAGTGTTTTCTGGGGTTGAGTCATACACGCACCCTGCAGCTAAATTATGGAAACTTCCATTTTCCGTACCGGAAAGGGAGAAATTGTACGTAATTGACCACAGAGGCACAACCAAATCGATACTATCTCGCCTCAATACTTTCATTTTTCTTCAATTACAGCGAAAATAGCCGGCTATACCCAAAAATACTAAGAATCGATGTTATTTAATATTTTTATGTTAGTCGCAGGCTTAGGGGCTCTCGTTTGGAGCGCTGATAAGTTTGTTTACGGTGCAGCAGCCTTTGCTCGTAACCTTGGCTTACCGCCAATGTTAATTGGTCTAACGATTGTCGCCATGGGTAGCTCAGCTCCAGAGATGTTTGTTGCGGCCACCGCATCGCTCGAAGGCATGACAGATACCGCAATCGGTAACGTACTCGGCTCTAACATAGCTAACATCACACTAATCTTAGGTATTACAGCATTACTTGGAGCGATTTCAGTCAGTTCACAGACGCTGAAACGAGAGATCCCATTAATGCTAGTGGCCACCGTAATTGTAGGTTATTTCTTACACGATGGCTTTTTAACCCGTATCGAAGGTATCAGCTTATTAGTGTTGTTTATCGGCTTAATGGGCTATCTGATTTGGCACGGATTTCTCAGTAAAAATCGTGATGCCTTAGCAGTAGATGCTGAAAATGAGATCCCTGCAGATGTGCCTACAGCTAAAGCGATTTTATGGCTTGTGGTCGGCATGGTATTGTTACCGTTATCGGCTGATTGGATGGTTCAAGGTGCTGTTGGGATAGCCAAGGCATATCACTTATCAGATCTTGTGATTGGCCTAACCATTATTGCCGTAGGTACCAGCTTACCAGAGCTTGCGGCTTGTGTAGCCGGAGTCTTAAAAAAGGAAGACGACCTTGCGATCGGTAACATAGTTGGTTCAAACTTATTCAATATACTCGCGGTACTTGCTATACCTGGCATCATAGCGCCAGGGGCAGTCGATGCAGCGGCGAGTACTCGGGACTTTTACATGGTGCTTGCCACTAGCAGTGCACTGGCAATACTGATCTTATTATCTGGCCGTGCTAGACAGTTAAAACCCTGGCATGGCGTAGTATTACTTATTACATTTATCGCATACCAAGCATTACTTTTCCTATCTTAGCTGTGGGTGCGGTACGTTAAGCAGAAATTTAAAGAGAGACCAAGAAATGGTAGATGAGAATCAACTACGCCAATGGGGTACTAAGGTTATCGATATCGAGAAACAAGCACTCGATAATCTGTACCAGTACATCGACTCTTCAGAATTTGCCCAGGCTTGCCAATTAATATTGCAATGTACTGGTAAAGTTATCGTGATGGGCATGGGTAAGTCAGGTCATATCGGCAATAAGATCTCTGCCACATTAGCCAGTACAGGTACGCCTGCATTTTTTGTTCACCCTGGTGAAGCTAGCCATGGCGATCTTGGCGTACTCAGTGAAAATGATATCGTACTTGCGATTTCGAACTCTGGCGAATCGAGCGAAATCTTAACCCTGATGCCGGTAATTAAGCGCATGGGATTACCTATGATCTCGGTAACGGGTAAGCCAGATTCCAATATGGCCAAGCTCGCACAACTACACCTTTGCATCGAAGTGCCTGAGGAGGCTTGTCCATTAGGATTAGCACCAACGTCAAGCACTACGGCAACCTTAGTGATGGGCGATGCTCTTGCTGTTGCATTACTGCAAGCGCGCGGCTTTACTCAAGACGACTTCGCACTGTCACACCCTGGCGGTAGCCTAGGTCGTAAGTTACTGCTAAAAGTAAGTGATGTGATGCATAAAGGCGATGAGCTACCGAGTGTACAAGATGATATCTGCATCACAGATGCCTTATACGAGATCTCTAAGAAAGGCTTAGGCATGACTGCTGTCGTTGACACAGATAACACCTTAGTCGGCATTTTTACCGATGGCGATCTACGCCGGGTTATCGATGCAGATGTTAATTTAAGAACCACACCGATTGCCGATGTGATGACTAAAGGTTGCGTGACCATTACCGAAAACGTATTGGCGGCAGAAGCGTTAAAAGTCATGGATACCAAGAGCATTAACGGTTTGGTGGTCATTAATGACAAACAGCAACCTGTTGGCGCATTAAACATGCTCGATATGGTCAAAGCGGGAGTAATTTAATATGTCTCACCAAGGCTTCTACGGACCCATTAGCGATGATGTTTGGCAAGCGGCAAGCAAGATCAAACTACTGGTTTGCGATGTTGACGGCGTTTTTTCTGACGGCTTAGTGTACATGAGTAATAGCGGTGAAGAGCTTAAAACCTTCCATACACGTGATGGTTATGGTGTGCGCTCGGTACTCACTAGCGGCATACAGGTAGCGATTATTACTGGCCGTAAATCGCAGATAGTCGAAGACAGATTTACCGCGCTTGGCGTCACTCATATCTATCAAGGAGTCGACAATAAGCTGGCTCCCTATCAGGAGTTACTGGCACTTTATAATGTCAGCCCTGAAGAAGTCGCCTATATTGGTGATGACATGGTGGACTTACCGGTTATGCAGCAGGTGGGTTTATCGGTATGCGTTGCAGATGGCCACCCTTACGTGAAACAACACGCTAAAATGACGACTTATATTAGAGGTGGTCACGGTGCCCTTAGAGAGCTAACCGACTTACTGCTGTTAAGCCAAGACAAGTTTGACTCTGCCCATGGGATGAGTATATGAACCGCGTTACCCTAGCGATTATCGCTTTTTTTGGCACTGCACTTCTGCTTTATTGGCAGGTACAGTCTAAAAAAAGCGAACAAGAGCTGGATATCGATATGAGCCAACGACCCGACTATATCATCGATGATCTACGCAGTATCGAATATAACGAGTTAGGGTTAGTCAACAGCAAGGTATCAGCTAAACACATGGAGCATTTTGATAGCATCAATATGACCTATTTTACTGAGCCTGTTTACCTTATCTATCCTGATGACGGACAGGCCCAATGGCGCCTACAAAGCGCCAAAGGCAGCCATAATAATATCACTGGCAAAGTCAGTTTAGAAAACAATGTTATGATCGACTCAATAAGCCCTGAAGAGCCTATTCAGACGTTAAGCACCAGCTATTTAGAGCTAGATTTGAATACCATGATCATGACCTCTGATGAAATGATCCACGTTAAAGGCAATGAATTCGTCATTCAAGGTTTAGGCTTATACGCCGACCTGAATGCCCAGAGTGTTAAGCTTGTAAGCCAAGTTGAAGGCATCTACGAAGCTAAATAACACTCATAAATTGAACATTTTTACACTCATGCTATCTAGACGAATTACCCTAGCTGAGTAGAAGGACACTATGAAATACAATCAATCTATCCTTGCAGGCCTTTTTTGCCTGCTAAGTTTCAGCTCTGTCGCTAAAGTCGATGATTTATTGCAAGAAGTGAAAATTGCAGCGGCAAGCCAAGAAGCCGACATAAAAAATAATCAGGTTATCTTTTTTGGCCCGGTTGAAGTGACTCAGGGCTCAATTAAGATGAATGCCGATGAATTACGTGTATTTTCAAAAGCAGATAAGAGCGGTAAAACACTTGTCGCAACGGGTAACCCTGCCACCTATACCCAAATGATGGAAGATGGTCGTCCAGCAACCGCTAGCGCAAAAGAGATCCGCTATGAACTTGCAACCCGCACACTCACCTTAGTGGGTGATGCAACTCTTGAGCAAGACGGCAGCCAAGTCACAGGTAACCGCATTAAGTACAACATTAGCCTGCAACAGCTTATTGCTGAAAGTACTGGTAAGGGCGATGACAGAGTTATCACTATTATTCAACCTGAAGCCTACCAAGAAGATAAGCCTGACGCGCCAGTGAATAAGCAGGAACAGCAATGACCCAAATTACCTTAAAAGCGGCTAATCTTGCTAAAAGCTATAAAAACCGTGCCGTAGTACAAGATGTTAGCCTTACCGTAAAGACTGGACAAATTGTTGGTCTACTCGGCCCTAACGGTGCAGGTAAAACAACAACCTTTTACATGGTGGTCGGCCTAGTACAGAGTGATAAAGGTAAGATCTTTATCGATGACGACGATCTCACCCTAGATCCCATGCATCTTCGCGCCCGTAAAGGTATTGGCTACTTGCCGCAAGAAGCCAGTATTTTTAGAAAACTGTCGGTGCGTGACAATATCATGGCGGTATTACAAACCCGTAACGATATCAATAACGAGCAACGTGAAGAGCAACTAGAACACTTACTCGAAGAATTCCACATCACCCACATTCGCGACAGCCAAGGTATGGCATTATCCGGTGGTGAACGACGCCGAGTTGAAATTGCCAGAGCACTGGCGGCTAATCCAAAGTTTATTTTATTAGATGAGCCGTTCGCCGGTGTCGATCCGATTTCAGTTATCGATATTAAAAAGATTATTGAGCAACTTAAGAGCCGCGGCCTAGGCGTACTGATCACAGATCACAATGTTCGCGAAACATTAGACGTTTGTGAGCACGCTTATATCGTAAGCCACGGAAATCTCATTGCCGAAGGTACACCTGCTGAAATCTTAGACAACCAACAGGTTCGAGCAGTGTACTTAGGTGAACAATTCAGGCTATAGTTAATTCACAGTATGGAAGCTTATAAACTCAATATGGATTTACTTCCAAATAAAATCAACGTGTTGAGTTTTCAAGCTTCTTTCGCCAGTTCAGCGAGCTTTAACGTTTAACTACAGTGTAGGGAATAGCGGTAAAATGAAAGCGTCACTCCAGCTCAAAATGGGTCAACAGCTCACCATGACTCCACAGTTACAACAAGCTATTCGCCTGTTGCAACTGTCTTCTTTAGAGCTGCAACAAGAGATCCAACAAGCATTAGATTCTAATCCGCTGCTGGAATTAGATGAAGAGCAGTCGGACGGTGATTTAGGCGACAACGAAGACCAATCATCAAACGATACCAATAGTGAACTCATCCAAGATAGCGCTAGCGTTGAAACCTCCGATGCCCTCACCCAAGACTCCATGCCAGATGAGTTACCAATGGACACCACCTGGGATGAAGTTTATACCGTTTCATCAAACTCCAGCTCTGGAGTCAGTCGTGAAGACGATATGCCATTTCAAGGTGAAACCAGCGAAGGCTTATACGAGCATTTAGAGTGGCAGAAGAACCTCACACCGTTTTCAGATAACGATCTTGCAATCGCTACTGCGATTATCGACGCCATCGACGAACGTGGCTACCTAACCCAAAGTTGCGACGATATTTTAGAGGCTATGGGCGATCCTGAAACTGAGCTTGACGAAGTCGAAGCAGTATTAAAGCGTATCCAGCATTTTGACCCTATTGGAGTTGCCGCGCGTAACCTCAGTGAATGTTTACTGATCCAGCTAGCGCAATATGCCGCCGATACGCCGCATATTGAAAACGCAAGATTGCTGATCAAAGACTATTTAGATCTTATCGCAGGTCGCGATTTTAGGCAGTTAATGCGTAAGACTAAGCTCAAAGAAGATGAGCTTCGTGATGCAATAACCTTGATCCAAACCCTAAACCCAAGACCAGGCCTAGCGATTGCTCGTAGTAAAGACGAGTATGTTATTCCTGACGTTTCAGTCTGCAAGAAAAAAGGCCGCTGGGTGGTTGAGCTTAATCCAGATTACATGCCTAAGATTAATGTTAACCAACATTATGCATCTATGGCACGCAGCACCACTAATCAGGCCGATGGCCAATTTATTCGTGGTCACCTGCAAGAAGCAAAGTGGTTTATCAAGAGTCTCGAAAGTCGTAATGACACCTTGTTGAAGGTGACCAACTGTATCGTTAAGTTCCAACAAGGTTTTTTCGAATATGGCGAAGAGGCCATGAAACCAATGGTACTCAACGATATTGCCGAAGCAGTTGAAATGCACGAATCGACCATTTCGCGTGTTACTACGCAAAAGTATATGCACACCCCGAGAGGTATTTTTGAACTAAAGTACTTCTTCTCTAGCCATGTCGGAACCGACGATGGTGGCGAGTGTTCATCGACCGCAATCAGAGCATTCATTAAGAAGTTAGTCGCAGCTGAAAACCAGAAGAAACCATTAAGCGATAGCAAAATGGCGCAACTTTTGGCAGAACAAGGGATTAAAGTTGCTAGACGTACGATAGCTAAATATCGAGAAGCGATGCTGATCCCCCCCTCAAACCAACGTAAGAGTTTATAACTCAAAATTAGGCACTTGGAGGATCGATATATGCAAATCAACCTGACAGGACATCACGTCGAAATTACCGATTCACTTCGCGGTTATGTGGAAGAGAAATTCACAAAGCTTGAACGACATTTCGATCAGATCAATAATGTGCACGTTATTTTGAATGTACAAAAAATGCAACAGATTGCCGAAGCCAAAATTCACCTTAAAAAAGGGGAAGTATTTGCCACTTCGGAACATGCGGATATGTATGCCGCAATTGACTCCCTGATCGATAAGCTCGACCGTCAGGTTATTAAACACAAAGAGAAGCTAATTAAACACTAACGATGGAACTAAGTACCATCCTGCAGCCGGAGTGCACTACCTGCGCCACTCCGGGCAGTAAGAAAAAGGTATTGGAGTTAATCAGTGATATTGCCGCTGTCCAGTACCCTACCCTTTCTTCACAAGAGATTTTTGAAAGTCTGTTGGCGAGAGAAAAAATGGGTAGCACGGGTATAGGTAACGGTATAGCGATTCCTCACGGAAGGCTGACAAATATTGAGCGCCCAGTTGCGGTTTTAGTTAAGTGTGAAGATCCAATCGCATTCGACGCTATCGATAAACAACCTGTCGACATTCTATTTGCGCTATTGGTGCCATCAGATCAGTGTGAACAACATTTAGCAACACTGTCGTTAATGGCTGAAAAACTCAACGATAAAGCAGTAATTAAGCAGTTGAGAAAAACCAGTAATGAATCAGAGCTATACCAAGTCATTACCCAGTAACGTCTTACTAAGTTCATACTAGAGTCTTACTCAGGTCTTTAGAATAGCCGCTGAAATTAGCTTTTCAGCGATGATTCTAAAGACCTAAGTAATTATTACAGCAATATTATTTCTGATAATCATCTGCTCAATTTCTTGCTTTCGGTCTTAAAAAAGTTAATCTATACACTTATACAGAATCGTCACAAAACCCAAACACTTAGTTTAACCTCAATCAGGTAGTCATACGATGAAGCTTGTTTTAGTCTCTGGTCGCTCCGGCTCAGGCAAATCTGTTCTATTAAGAATGCTAGAAGATCTCGGCTACTATTGTGTCGATAATCTGCCTTTGCCTATGATGGGCACTTTGCTAAAAGAGTTGTCGAGTAACACTCAATTTGTCGCGATCAGCGTCGATATTCGTAATCTTCCAGAGAAAGAGAGTGAGCTGACTAAGCACCTTACCTTTCTGCCTGATGGCGTCGAACTGCTAAGCTTTTTCCTCAACTCTACCGATGAAGTGCTGCTTAAGCGCTATAACGAAACACGCCGCCTGCATCCTTTATCTCACGATAATGTATCGCTAAAAGAGGCGATTGAGTTAGAGGGCCGCTTGCTCGAACCGCTTGCTAATATCGTCGATCATTATATCGATACCTCAAGCTTAAACATCTACGACCTTAACGATCAGGTGCGTGAGATCTTGCTAGGTAACCTTGATAAAGAACTGATGATCAACTTTGAGTCATTTGGCTTTAAGCATGGTATGCCAATTGAAGCCGACTTTATGTTTGATGTGCGCTTTTTACCAAACCCACACTGGGAGCCAGATCTTCGGCCAATGACAGGCCTAGATAAGCCAGTACAAGATTTCTTAAACGAACGTCCTCGAGTCAATCTATTTATTAAGCAAATTGAAGAGCTACTCGAAAGCTGTTTACCTGATCTAGAACGTAATAACCGCAGCTATCTGACCATCGCGATTGGCTGTACAGGTGGACAGCACCGTTCGGTGTATATCACTGAGCGCCTCGCGGCACATTTCAAAAAAACTAAGCATAAGGTCAATGCCCGCCATCGTGAGCTAACTAATGCCAACCATTAAGCGTGAAGTCACCATCTGCAATAAGCTTGGCCTTCATGCTCGCGCCGCAACCAAACTGGTTGTGTTAGCCTCTGAGTTTGATGCAGAGGTCACCATTATCCAAGGTGAAAAACAAGCTTCAGCGACGAGTGTACTAGGCTTATTAATGTTAGAAACTGGCATGGGCAAGACCGTACAACTGCTTGCTACGGGAACCGATGCACAAAAGGCGCTCGATGCCATTTGTCAGCTAATTAACGCTAAGTTTGACGAAGATAATTAATAACCATTATTTCCTTAGTTATTAACTAAGTTACTAAGTCAGCTATCACACACCAATATCCAGCACTTAAGTTATGATAAGCGCCTTTAAAACTACCCTGTGAGGGAGCCATGCCGATTGAAGTCTTAGACAATGAAACAACAGATCAACGCCTCAATCAGCTAACAAAAGCATTGGGCAGCGGTATGTTTGTCCATGTCCGTAATATGTTGCAGGATATGGCAGCTTCAGATATTGCTTTTATTCTCGAATCTTCTCCACCTCGCACCCGTCAAGTGCTATGGCAACTGATTGACCAAGAACACACAGGTGAAATTCTCGATGAACTTGGAGAAGAGCTGAAAGATAGTCTGATCACCCAGATGAGTCCTGAGCGCGTCGCTAAAGCGGCCGCAAATATGGACACCGATGACTTGGCCTATATTTTACGTAGCCTGCCAGATAGCGTATTTAAACAAGTTCTGCAGTCTATGAGTAAGCAAGACAGAGTTCGAGTCGAACAAGCTCTGTCATACCCAGATGACACCGCTGGTAGTTTAATGAATACCGATACAGTCACCTTACGGCCTGACGTCAATATCGATGTAATACTGCGCTATTTAAGAATTCGCGGTGAACTGCCCGATGCCACCGATATGCTTTATGTTGTTGATAAACACGATCGTGTTCTAGGTGGGGTACGAATTGCCGATCTTCTGACTTGCGACCCAAATGCTTCAGTACGTGAAATCATGATGTCAGATCTTGAAGCGATCCCGGTAGGCATGTCAGACAGTGAAGTCGCGCAATTGTTTGAGCGCCATGACTGGATGTCAGCTCCCGTTATCGATGAAAACGACAAGCTGCTTGGCCGTATTACCATCGATGATGTGGTCGACGTTATTCGTGAAGATGCCGAACACTCAATGATGGGTATGGCAGGTATGGATGACGATACCGATACCTTTGGCCCGGTACTAAAAAGTACTTTCCGCCGTTCACTCTGGTTAACCGTTAACTTATTTGCAGCCTTACTCGCGGCCTCAGTTAGTAATATGTTCGAAGGCACCATTGAGCAATTTGCTACTATCGCGATTTTGATGACGATTGTGCCCAGTATGGGCGGGGTCGCAGGTAACCAAACTTTGGCATTGGTTATTCGGGGTATTGCGCTCGGTCAAATCGGCCAAAGTAACTCCCGCTGGCTGATTGGTAAAGAGCTTGCCATTGGCTTCCTTAATGGCTTGCTGTGGTCCATTTTAGTTTTTGCCGCTGTTTGGATATGGAAAGGTGATATCGCCTTGGGAGGCTTGATTGCGGGGGCCATGCTAATCAATATGACAGTTGCAGGACTAGCAGGAGCCAGTATTCCTCTCATTTTAAAGAAGATGAACATCGACCCAGCACTCGCTGGCGGCATGGTGTTAACCACAGTGACCGATGTTATTGGTCTGTTTGCCTTCCTTGGTTTAGCGACTATTTTCTTAATGAACTAAACCTGTATAAAAGGCCGCTATCTTAGCAATGCCGGTAAGTTCAGCCCAAGCCCCATTATAAAAACGAAGAGCCCAGTACAAACTGGGCTCTTCGTGTCCTTTGTGGTTCATTCCTATCTTTGAAAGTTATCGAGTTTCTCTAATATAACTTCCATTAGTGATCTGCAGTACCCTGTTTGCTATCTGCTATTGCTTAAGTGGTGCATCAAATCCGTAATCAGCGAGGATCGTCTGACCTGGCTCAGACAGAATAAACATCGCCAGCTTCCAGGCATCCGGCTGAGCATCATCGAGTACAATCAAACCATAGTTAGCACCAACAGCCAAGGGCGCCGGCATCTGCACAACTTGCAGCTCTTTCACCTCTTTTTGCGCCAGCACAGCATTGGTGCAGTAAGTCAGGAAAACATCTGCACGCTTGTTCTCCATTACCCAGCCATAGGTATTACGACCTTTTGGTGCTTTAGCACTATTCTCGCCACCTGTGAGCTGCAAAGCTTTAGCTTCCAGCTTGCCAGTGGCTCCAGCTTGTAAATGGTCAGCCTTAGCAAAGATTTTCCACGCATAGTCCCCAGACGGATCAGCTTTTGGTGTAGAGGTGCCCACGCGCACATCGGGATTGAGCATCACAGCGAGTAAACCTTCACTATCTATCTTTACATTTGGCTGCGCAAGGGCGCACATCTGATTGCGGGCAAACATCACCACATTATCACCTTGACCCGCTGACTGTAATGTCTGTGGGTGCTTCATATTTGCCGACGCAAACACACCCACTTTTTCACCATCCTCGATGCGTTTTCGAAGCAAACCTGAAGGCCCAAACTCGGCATTAACATCTTTGTTTGAGGCTTGCTGGTAAGCCGTCACAATATCATTCATGGCATTTTTTAAACTGCCAGCGGCTCTCAGCTCAATAGGCTCGGCGTTGACCGCAAAAGGTAGGCTTAAAAGCGAAACGAGGATCCATTTTTTCATCATTTTTTCCATGGTTAGTATTTATTATCACACAGGTGAATTAAGGTTTTGCCCAATGAAAAAGCATCTGCTGAAGAATAACAATGGCTTAACCCCTGTGGCTTGTATCAAGAGAGTAACCCCGAGACTTAAGTCACCCCCTCCAAGGATAGCAAAGACAAATAGTCCCACTCATAAAAGCATGGCAATCAACTTCATAAAGCGGACAACAAAAAAGCCACGCTTGGGTGGCTTCATGAATCGCGCAACTAAATAGTTAAGCGTTTGGCATTGGGCTTAAGATAATCTCTACACGACGATTTTCAGCACGGCCTTGTTTAGTTTCATTAGAAGCGATTGGCTTTGACTCGCCCATACCATGAGAAGCCACGCGCTGAGCAGGCACCTTCTGACGTGTTAGGTAGTTTGCCACTTCACTGGCACGCACTTGCGACAATCTTAAGTTATATGACTCCGCACCAGAGCTGTCGGTATGGCCCATCACATTTAGCTTGGTCTCATCATATTCAAGCGCCACCAGCACCACACTGTTTAACACTTGCTGGGCACGTTGGCTCAAGTCTGTTTGATCCACACCAAAAGTCACGTCATTTGGCATATTAAGAATAATATTATCGCCACTACGGGTAACGCTTACGCCAGATGATTGCAGCTGCTTACGAAGCTCGGCTTCCTGCACATCCATATAATAGCCAATACCGCCACCTAAAGCCGCACCAGATGCCGCACCAATCAGGGCGCCTTTACCGCGATCACTTTTGCTTGATGACGCAACGCCTATCGCCGCACCAGCAATAGCTCCAATCAAAGCACCGTTAGTGGCTTTGCCATTTTGAGATTCGTTGGTATAAGGATTGGTTGTCTGGCAACCAGACACCATCATGGCGGCGATAAGGCCACCAGCAAGAATAGAACTAGATTTAACGCTCATGTGTACCACTCCTAACTGCTTTTGTCTGTCACAAAAGCGACTACAAATAAGTTGTATTTTTTTAGCAGTATATAAACCACTGTGAATTAGACAATGGCCTAGCTTCTAAGTGGTTTAAAAATAAGCACTGAGATGACAACTTCACGCGCCGCCTACGCACCACTATCGTGCACAGTGCACCACTTTAGGGCAGGATTCTCGAGAAATTCAGCCAAAGGCTAGCACTACAGGTTTTAACCACATGAAATATAATGATTTAATGCATATAGATAAGTTGGCACAGCTTAAGCATACTCATTATTGAGTACTCGCTGGTAATAAAAATAAATTAATAACCATGCTCAGAGAGTCACGACAGGGCCAAGCTTTTCCGCCCTGGCAAGGGAAATCCGTCACCACGCTCAAAGACGTACAAACTACTGATGTTTAAACATTAGAATTTATAGAGAGAATACCGATGGATGCCATGAACCTTAACCTCAAAGTGATTAATGAAGTCAAAAACAAAGGCCGTCTATTATCAGATGTAGCCAAAGATTATGGCCTTTCGACTAAAACGGTTTACCAGATAGTCAATGAAAGCGAGCCGCAATCAATCAAAAGCTCACTGCCCATTATTCAGCAGACAAAACTGCTAGGGTTACGCATAAAACAGTTAATGCGTCGCCGCTAAAAATTAACAGGCTGTACCCTGTTAGCAGAGGCGGAAAACACTATTTTTCGCCAAACGAAATCAAAAAATTAACGCGCTAACTCTATATAAATAAAATACGCTTAATGTGAATTTCGCCTCTGCACCCCATTATGAGTTCAATGCAAACTACTGAAAAGTAGTGAGTCGATAACCCAGAGGTTGGCTGTCGTCGCTATTAAGTACCATGGTGTAATTCCCCGCTTGGCTAAACGGCACCACATCCGATTGATACACTAAAGTTAACGTGTCATTGTCGTCTTTAAATACGACGCTTATTTCATAGTCATCAGAGGGTAAACTAATATTCCCCAGCTCTGTAAAGGCTAACCCTGAAAGCTTATATTCAGCCGATTCTATAGTCTCACTCGAGCGCACAAAATAGATGGTCAGTTCATCAAAGTCAGCAACTAGATTAGCAAGGTTAATCTGATGTTCAAAAGCTCTAGGTCGATGATCATGGGTAATCGTCATCCCCTTTGTTTCACCTAACTCATCCTCATAAAGCACAATGGACTTACTTTCATCCTGATTGAAAGTGACCAGTAGGTTATTGGCTAGCACATCACTGGTTGCACTGTCTGAAATGCTAACCCCATAGTCGTTGTAACCTATCGCCTTAAACTCTGTTAGTTGATTCTGACTGAGTTCATACAGATACTGTGACTCCTGATGGCTCACTAGCTCAGCGTTGATCATATCTGTGTTAGTTAATCCATTAAATAGCCGGTATTCGGCGTTAGCATCAATATTACTATATTGCTCAGGGCTCCCGGTTGAGTCGACATTATCAACCGTAAGCTTTGGCACTCCTGGACCGAAGCTATTACGGACAATTAACTTGTATACCGTGTTAGCTGTCAACTCCAGCGTGGCCGTGGTAAAGATGGGGGCGGTTTTGCCACTCTCAGTCAGATACAGTACATACTCGCCAGTATCAAACATCTGCTCGTTGCTATAGCTTTTATAACTGAGCGATGCCAGCATAGTCGCCGAACTAAACCCTTCTGCTGGTTTACCAAAATATACATCAAAGCTCGACTCCCCCATCGCAGCATGGGCTACGAGCACTTGCATCTTGCTGTAGTCACCACTTTCATCACTATTAAGCTCATCCATCTCGCTACGGCGATAGACAATATCAAGCAGCTCAGGTTCACTATAGTCGCCCACAAGCATAAATAGATGGTTGTCGGTATTGGCAAGCTCTACGCTCGCTTGATAAAGAGTCAACTCCTCACCCGAGGCATCGAGCCCAGTAATCTCAAGTTCACTCAAGCCCGTTCCATATTCATACCGAGGTAAAGCATCAGAAAAGCTGACCTCCGAGTAACCGTAGTCATCTAAAACTAATACCGTTGAAGTGCTATTGGGGGAGGCATTATAGTATTGGATATAACTACTATCGCTCGTGGATCCGTTGTCATCAGAACTACAAGCAACAAGTGTTGACATGAGCACCGACAAACTTATATTTCGCCATGTTGTTAATTTCATCTATCTTCCTTAATGGTAATAATCGCACTTCTTATGACCCGTGATTTGCGTCAAGAACTGTCAGACATTGAAATTAACGGCAAGGATATGAATAGCTTTGTAAATTAGTGTGAGTTAATAAAAAAATATAGAGATAATTTTATCTCAAAAAAAACGACCCGATTAGGGTCGCTTTTACAGTTTTCAATGCAAGGAATAGCTAGCTGGCTAGTAGCACTTTAAACTGCCTAGAGAGCTTTTTATCGTCTTGGCGGCCATACTTGATCAGCAGGTCTTCTCTGCCATCACCGTTTAAATCCTCCGCCTTCAGCATGCCGCCTTCGACTGGCAGTTTCAGCTCATGCTCTTGGGGAGAGCGGCTAAACAACGAATCACCACGCTTACCTAAATAGACTTTTAAAGTCGACTCATCCTCTGACAGCAACAGATCTTTTAGCCCATCACCATTTACATCAGCAAGTTTAACCACAGGACTACCAGCTTGTCCCGAGCTAAAGCTAAAGTTAAGCTCCACTTCTTTTGTCACGTTGGAATCGTCGCTAAAACGACCTGTAGAATCCATCTTAAACAGGTGCACATCTTGGTCGATACTGCCCGAAAGCAACGCACCTATAATCTGCGACACACCGATATCAAAGCCCGCGACCATCACTTCATCTTTATCATCACTGTCAATATCGACAAATTCTAACCCAGTTAAAGTGCCTTCAGCCCGGATCACACTGCTAGCCTCTTTAGGGAAAGCTAACAACCCCTTGTTGTTTTCGCCGAGATAGATCTCATAGTCATTTACCCTGTCGAACACCCCGCTGCTTTTGGTATAGCGGATCACCATATCGGTAATGCCATCGGCGTTGAGATCTTTAAGCTGCTCTACCTTACGATAAACCAGTTCACTCTGATCTAATTGCTCTCCAAAGGCATCGCGTTTATTCCACCAATCCACCCCACTAATGGGCTGACGCACTGAAATAAACGCGGCAATGGGATTGAAGTCTTTAGCCTGCGTCTGCTTATAAACCTCTAACTCGCCCTCACCTATCTTAACGATATCCACCAAGCCATCTAAGTTGATGTCTGACACATAGAGTTTAGATTGGGTATAGGTGGCGCCATCATCAAATAATCGAGATTGTGGCTTAATTGGCAGAGATTGACGCTTAAAGCCTTGCTCTGCCGCTAGAAATAAATGCACTTGATTGAAGTCATGGATCAAGATGTCATCACTATTATCGCCATTAAGATCCTTAATAAACTCACCGCGACTGATAAAGTCGGGACGGTCTTTAAAAGATAACGAATTAATCTTGGCCACGGTTTCAATATATAGCTCAGAGCTATTTTCCTTGCTGACTAAGAGCTTAAGCTCATCTTGAGATAGGAAGTACAATTGCTGCAATTCACCAGCTGTAGACTCTGTGATATCGAAACTGTGTAACTCTTGAGGAAGCTCTCGCTTCATTGCCAGTTGGTATTGTCCCTTATCAAAGGCGTAAATGGCCATCCAACGATAACTTAAGTCATCGACACCAAATACCACCAACTCTTTACCGGGCTCAGGTAACAAGTCAGCAGCAATGATTGGGTGAGTCAGCTCAAAAGGCGCATCAATAGTCGACTCAGTAAAACTTAATGCTGCCTCCGAGGCCGCTAAAGCGGACTGTGGCAATATAGCACTGAGCACCAACAAGGCTGCCCCGCTTCTGTTTAAACTCGATCTCATATTAAAACACCCCATCATAGCCACTACCTCAGCATTATTACTCCAGAGTGTGAAACTAGCGGTTTTCGAGCAAGAGTAAAACCACTAGTTAACAGTTTGTAACATAAGCTTGGCCATTTTGAGAATTATTCAACCGCAGCAGCCTTAAAAGTCCAACGGTTAGCACCGAACCAATTGATGAAAAGCCCCGCCAATATGCCTAGGCTAAAACTAAGCAAGGTATTAAACGGGCTATTGCTTAACATCGTGGAGCATAGATAGAAAACCATTAAATTTACCGATGCCCCTAGACTTGAAACGACAACAGACATCAGTAACTGCTTAGATTTGGGTGCTTGTTTGCGTTCGCCAAAAGTCCAACAGCGGTTAGCCAGCCAAGACACGATGACAGCACAAACAAAAGCACAGCAACGGGCAAGCATTAAGGGCAGTTCAAATCCGTTAAGCAAGCCATAAAACAACGCAGCATCAAATACGAATACTGCACCACCAACCAGTAAAAAGCGTATGCCTTGCCCATGCTTAAGCCATATTGATTCCAAGCTGGGTACTGATAAAGTGGCTAATCTCGATGACACAGTAGTAGCCCTCGATATTTATTTCGCGCCACTTCACCACAGTGAGAGAAGCTAGGCTCTGCAAGTAAGCTGTTGCTAGCGACTAAGTAATAGTCTGTCTTGGAGTTCACCTCATCTAAATGGTCAATTTTATCTGCTTGACCTGCGCTATAGAAACGCGCCGAAAACGGTTGATTCTGCCAGTAATATGTCGCTAAAGCTTGGCTACGCTGGGACAGCAACCAACGCTCGCTCTTATCTTTCCCTGGCCCAAAGTTCAGCACAACCACGGTGATCAATAACAATGCAGGAATGCATAAGGCGATAATATTTAGCCCAGGTAGTCGGCTATTACGCCATGCTAAACCGAGTAGTAAAGCTAAGCCTGGGATCCCGGGCAACACGTAAGCAGGAAGAATATTCCCCGCGAGAGTAAATAGCAGCATAGGAGCTAGCATCCAGCAAATAAGGTAGCTAGCCAGCCCTTCTTCCGCCCCTTTACCGGTCACTGTCGCTGCTGCTTTAGACTGTTTAACTAGCTTATAAATTGCCCTAGGTAGAAACAGTGACCAAGGCATAGCTGCTACAACAAAGTACACCCAAATCGTCCCCCTAACTTCATCATGCGCCGAACCATAGAGATCGCCAGTCCAACCACTATCGACAAAACGAGACCAATGTTCTCCCACAATAAAGTAATTTAAAAAGCCGGGAGTCGCTCGCTCCGCCATCACATACCAAGGCAGTGCAATCGCCAGCATCAGCAGTGTGCCCGTCACCAGCGGTGTTCGCTGCCATAACAGCTGCCACATTTTTATCGGGCCATTCTTGTGCGGACCATAGCGCCAGCTCAGCCAAAGCCCAGCGCCTATAGCGAACAAGACTAATGCCACTGGTCCTTTAGCAAGCAGGCCAATCGCGAGTCCACTAAAAGCAATATATCCCCACAGCTTGTCCCCTTGCCAGCACAGATAAAATCCGCACATAGCGAGGGTGAGTCCAAGGGTAAGGGCCATATCCGTCATTACCGCGCCAGCACTGATAGTAAACACCACAGTAGAAGCCAAGATGATTAACACCTGCATAACCGGTAAACGTAGACGCTTGGCAAAGTAACCCTCAACCGCGAGGGTAAACATCGCTGCTAGCCAATGCGGAAAACGCACAGCAAACTCATTGCTACCCAACACAGCTAAAGAGCTTGCACTCATCCAGGTATGCAGAGGAGGCTTGCCCCAAAACGGTACATTATAATCAAACAGTGGAGTAACCCAGTTGCCCGTCTCTACCATCAGGCGCGCCATCTCGCCGTATCGCGCCTCGGTGGTGTCCATAAGTGGATACCAAGGCAATAGAAATAACCGAGTGAGAACCACAATCAAGAGTACCGCTAACCCCTTTTGACTATCGCGCATACTCAACATTATTTAGCCCCCAAGTAGCTCACATTAGCCAGTTTTGCATCGCTATTTCTAGCCTTTACTTGTGCTAAAGACTCTCGGTGAGCAACCTCTTCAATTAAGTACAGAGGCCTTTGTTTCACCTCTACAAACACTCGCCCTAAATACTCACCAATCAACCCAAGCGCTAACAGCTGGATCCCCGCGAGGGCAAGTTGCACCACCATCAGTGACGGGTAACCCGCAACACTGCCGCCAAACATCAAGGTCTGAATCACTATCCAGCCACCATAGCCAAAGGCGCATAATGCTGTTATCACTCCACACCAGGTCGCCAATCTCAGAGGTTTAAAGCTAAAAGAGGTGATGCCATCCATCGCCAGACCAAACAACTTGCCGTAGTTCCACTTGGTTTCCCCGATAAAACGTGGGTCACGGTCAAACTCTAAGGTTTTTTGCGAAAAACCGGGCCAACTAAACAGGCCCTTCATAAAACGGTTTCGCTCCGGCAGCGCTTTAATGCTGTCAATCACCTGACGACTCATTAAACGGAAGTCGCCAACATTTTCAGGCACTGGCGAGTCAGATACCCAATTCATCAAACGATAGAAACAAGCAGCAGAAAAACGTTTAAACCAAGTCTCTCCCAATCGTTTTCTGCGCTTCATATTGACGATATCGTACCCTGCTCGCCACTGCGCCAACATCTGCGGGATCAATTCTGGTGGGTCTTGCAAATCGGCATCCAGCATGATCACCACCAAACCTCTGGCGTGCTCGATCCCTGCCGACATCGCCGCCTCTTTACCAAAGTTACGGCTTAACTTAATACACTGATATTCATTATCTACGAGCGGTAATTGACTCACCTGTAACCAAGAGTCATCACTACTACCGTCATCGACAAACACGATTTCACTGCTATCTTCAAGCCTTGAAAGCACCGCCGTTAAGCGTTCAATTAACGGCTTTATCATTTTGGATTCATTAAATAAGGGCACGACAACAGACAGGCAGATCTCTGTATGATCATTTGTTTGAGCGGGTGAGGAGTACGACATGTTTTATCCTGCAATGGCTTATTTTTAGTTAGTATGCCTAAGTGGGAGTGAACAAAATGTCATTGACATTTTTTCCACATAAAAATGCTAAAATCGACCTTATAAATGCCGTGATGAGCCTAAAGCAATGACAATTAAACTACTGATTATTGAAGACAACAGCGATGTAGCAGGGATCCTTGGCGACTACTTTGAAGCCAAAGGGATGGAACTCGACTTTGCTAATAACGGTGAACTAGGCCTTTCTCTAGCGCAAGCTTTTGACTTCGATGCAATTATTCTCGACTTGATGCTACCTAAACTCGATGGACTAAGTCTGTGTAAAGCTTTGCGGTCTTTGGGATGTAGCACGCCTATCTTAATGCTCACGGCATTAGATAATAAAAGCGACCTGCTTACGGGTTTTGATTGTGGCGCCGACGACTACCTAGGTAAGCCTTTTGATCTCGATGTTGTCGATGCCCGAGTGCAGGCTTTAATAAAGCGTCACCGCGGCCAAGTCGCCCAAGGGGTGCTCAAGTTTGGCGATATCGAAATCAATATCGCTAAACACCAGGCATCAAGACAAAATATGCAGCTTGCGCTCACCCCCATCACTTACCAGATCTTGTTGCTACTGATAAAGAGCGCCCCCAACATCGTTAAACGCGAGCAAATTATTGAAGAAATCTGGGGACAAACACCGCCGAGTAGCGATATTTTACGCAGTCATATGTACCAGCTTCGCAATCAGCTCGATAAACCCTTTAAGCAGCCAATGCTTGCCACAGTACCTAAAATTGGCTTTAGGCTACAGCTGGGAGAATAGATTTGCTAAAGCACTTACTCAACCGCGTGCCATCGGCATCCAAACTACCGCAAAAGCTGCTGATCTATTTCAGTAGTATTGCCTTAATGATAGGACTGACTCTCTATATATCTATGCTTAGCCTAATGCAATGGATTGAAGATGAGGTCAACCAACATGAACTCGAGTCCAGCGCTCCCTTTGCCATCAGTCTATTTCAGCAGGGCGCCAAACAACCCTTGCGAATAGGCCTGCATGTTGAGGCCTACTATTCAGCAGAACTTATCCCAAAGCTCTATGGTGACTTAAGCCAATTTCCAAACGGTTTCTCAGGTGAGGTTGTCGATCGCAATGCCAGTGGGCTATTGCACGAAATTGCTAATTTTAGCTTGGTAGATAGTGATTCGCTTGGGGTAAACAAAGAGCTGTTCCTCTACCGCAGCGAATTTGAACTCGACGGTACCATGCAGCCTCTCTACCTCATCATGCCCTCTGAGAGCGTGGAGCTAAGCGATAGTGAATGGCAATCGATTAATCTATTTGTTCTCAGCTTTATCGGCGTGCTCTTCTTACTTTTTGGCTTCGCCATTCATAAGCTGAGCCGTCGATTAGTCGAGCCCGTGGAGCAACTCAGTAAACAGTTAAAATCGCCATCAGCCCACAAGACCTTTAATGTACCACCACAGTCAGCAGCTGAATTTAGTGAGCTTGCCAATAGCCTTAATGATTATCGCCAACAAAATGAGCGAATGATAAAACAGGAGCAGGCCTTTGCTCGCTATGCCAGCCACGAGCTGCGTACTCCTATTACCGTCATTAGCGGAGCCGCTAAACTGCAAGAGCACAATGATGCCCCTGAGTTTCAGGCTCGCCAGCGAGATAGGATCCAACGTGCCGCCTTTGAGATGCAACATACCGTCGATGCATTGCTGAGCATAGTTAAACAGGAAAAAGGCACAGCAAGTAATGACTATAGAGCTCTTGAACTCAAAGAGGTCGAACAGATAATCGCTCCATTAGTGCTGTTAGCTAATGCTAAAAATATCCACATCATTCTCGACTTCAAACAAGCGCCGTTAATAAAACCCAGTCCCGCCGTGCTCAGGATGCTACTTGGCAATGTGATTAGTAATGCCATCAATGCCAGTGACTCGGGCGAAATCACCATTAGCGTAGATAAAAAACAGATAGAGATTATCGATATGGGGCGTGGACTGAGTTCGTCAGAAAACAAAAGTGAAGATGGTCACGGCCTTGGTCTACTAATTGTCGATAGCCTATGCCAGCGCTATCAATGGCAATTTAGCCTTATCGACATAGCACCTAAGGGCTGCTGTGCTCGACTGACTTTACCTGTAACCGAAGAGTTATAGCGCTTACTTGGCCAACACCTAACAAAAGGGTTTAGCAATAGATGCTAAACCCTTTTGTAACTCAATTACGGCTAGCTAACTTTGGTGAGTGAACCTGCACTTCTTGGCCATTTACCACAGAGAAAGTATCAACTAATTGCTCAACTTGATCCGCAGCAATCCGGGATCATAAGCAACCTAAGAGCCATGTTCATATTAACGCTATAACGACCTAGCGAGTCACTTAGTATCTAATTAAAGGATTATTTATCAATCTCATCGCAGATAGCTTGTGCAATGCGTCGGCTAAAAATCACCGACAGGTGCAATATAATGATAAAACTTTTATTGTCGGCGGCTCGCCAAACTGAGCTAGAGCTGGGGACAATAGTAAAATCGATTGGCGTCCAGTAAGAGTAAAGCTTTACCCCTTCTAAAACCGCTTCCGATCTCGCAAGCTCAACAAGCAAATCACTGTTAGGCCTGAGTTGTTTAATGCCTTTTGACGGATAAGGTAGATAAGCTAAGTAACTGCCGTTGTGGGGAGTCGACAAACTGAAAAACTGGCTCACTCGCCGAGCACCATTTAGCCGCTGCATGTAATAGCGCCCGACAATGCCTCCCATGCTAAACCCCACCAGCACAATGTTAGCGTCGACGCCGAAGACTGCATCAATTTGTTGGCCTAACTCTTTTGCCGCATGCTCTATGCCATGGCGACCATCGAAGGGGCTAATCGTGGGTGAAAAGCACTGGCGGCCAGCTTGCTGTAGCCGCCTTTGCAGCACGCGCATCACTTGCCCGGTATTAAAAATGCCATGCACTAACACCACTTTCATCCGCAACTCCTAACAACACGCTGACACAAGATTTACTATCAGTGCATATTTGTGCGCCAATTATCCCCTAGAGTCAAATCGTATCAGCCCTGATTAGCGAGTAGTTCTAGCCTTAATCTTAGCTCTAGTCTTAGCCTACTCCTATCGACTTATCAGTAAGATTGAGGGTATTTATTGGTACATTTTTGCTATCATTAGCGCCGTCGCCTCTGACAGTATTTCAAATGAGCCCAATATTTATGTCGATCACTAAATCGGACCCTGCAGCTTTAACTCTTACTCAAGCATTGACTCAAGCCATAGCTAAGCGTGCAGATTTTTTACAGCACTCTGCAACCCAGCAAACTGACTGTTATCGCATATTCCACGGTACGGTTGAAGGCTGTAATGGACTCAATATTGATCGCTACGGCAATGCATGGCTCATTCAAAGTTTCCATCAATCGCTTACAGTTGATGAATTAAAAGAGGTAACAGAGCTGCTAACCCAAGTTGCCGAACTCGCCGTGATCTATAACGATCGTTCAGACAAAAACTCTCGAGTGCTGAACCGATTATCAGAGGAGCAACAAGCCTTTGCTGAGAGTGAACAGCAAATGCAAGAAAATGGCATCCTATTTACTAGCAAGCTACGTCATGAAGGCCAAGATCCCCTGCTATTTCTTGATATGCGCATCGGTCGCGAATACGTAGCAGCGAATAGCCAAGGTAAGAGTGTATTAAACCTGTTCTCCTATACCTGTGGTATCGGCACCGCTGCCGCTGTTGGTGGGGCTAAACGCGTGGTTAACGTCGACTTCTCTTCTTTTGCTTTGGCTGCTGGACGTAAAAATGCCTCACTCAACCAAGCTGAAGATGTGTGTGAATTTATTCAAAGTGACGCCTTTCCCGCTTTAAGGCAACTAGCCGGACTCAAAGTCGGCGGACGCCGAAATCAAAAATTACCAGCCTACCCGAAACTGAGTGCGACTCAATTTGACCTAGTTTTTCTCGACCCACCAAGGTACGCCAAGAGCCCATTTGGTATTGTCGACTTAGTTAATGACTATCAGGGTCTATTTAAGCCTGCACTACTCACAACTAAAGCTGGTGGCACTATCGTGTGCTGTAATAACGTTGCCAAGGTTGATCGCGATGAATGGTTTAACAGCTTAGTGCGCTGCGTTGAAAAACAAGGCCGTAAAGTCACGGGGCACAGCTGGTTAGATTGCCACGAAGATTTTCCTTCGTTTGATGGTAACCACCCACTGAAAATTGTGGCTCTACAATTAAACTAATTACTGCTTAAAAAACGTTGAAAATGCAGGCGTTAAACCTGCATTTTTAACCATGCCAACCTAATCCCCCCACCTAACCGCTATAACCAGTAGTTAAAACATTTTAAAAAGCCAAAATACCGGCTTAATTCAAGCTGGATAATAATAGCGTAAAACAAGCTATCAAACTTAACACACCCCGCCACACCAAATAAAATTAAAACCTTTATTATTAGAGAGATAAAACAATTATTTGATAAAAAGTTGTTTTTTATCATCTTGTATATAAATTAAGCTTTACTTTCTATATTAAAAGCATAAAATCCGCATCCTCAAATCAACAATCAAACCTTAAAAAGTATCAACCAATAGGAGATAGAGGTGGAAAATTCTGCCTGCCAACCATACAAAAACAGTACGTTCGTACCTGTTGCTGGTTTATCATTTTTCGCAATTGCATCTGGCTTCTTAATGAGTCTAATTCCACTGTCATTGGCATCGTTTGGCATGGATAGTTCATTGGTCGCATGGTTAGCGAGCATCTTCTATTTAGGTATTTTAGTTGGCACAACTTGTATTCAAAATATCGTGGCTAAACTTGGTCACCGAATATCTTTGATGCTGTTCTTAGCTATGCTAACTCTGACGATTGTCGCCATGCTTGCCGTGCCGACATCAACCGTGTGGTTGCTCGCCCGCTTTATCGCAGGCTTTGCCGTTGCAGGTGTATTTGTTGTCGTTGAATCCTGGTTACTCATGGCTGACAACGCTAAGCAAAGAGCTAAGCGTTTAGGCTTATATATGACCTCACTTTACGGTGGCAGTGCATTAGGTCAGCTAGCGATTGGACCTTTAGGCGTCAATGGTAATACCCCATTTTACTGGGTTATCGGCCTATTGATGTTAGCTATCTTGCCACCACTTTTAGTTAAAAAAGGCCAGCCAGAAGCATTAGCGCACCAGAAGATCAGCTTGCGTGAAGTTAAGAAAATCAGCCTACCTGCGGTTATTGGCTGCTTAGTGTCAGGCATGTTGTTAGGCCCAATTTACGGTTTAATGCCAAGCTATATTAATGGCCAATTTGCCAGTAACGAGCGTACAGCATTCTTAATGGCGATCATTATTCTAGGCGGCATGTTAGTGCAGCCTTTGGTGAGCTATTTATCGACTCGGATCAGCAAGAGCTTATTGATGGCGCTGTTTTGCTTGTTAGGGACAATCGGTATCGTGGGTATTGCCGATGGCACCTCAGTGCCTTTTGTTACTACTTGTTATTTCTTGCTCGGTGCAAGTTGCTTTGCACTTTACCCTATTGCCATTACCCTCGCCTGTGAGACCATGGCATTAGAGAAAATTGTCGCGGCGACAGAGTTAATGCTACTTAGCTATAGTGTCGGTTCGGTATTTGGCCCTGTTATCGCGGAGCACAGCAGTACTTCAGCGCATTCGTTGATCACTTACTTAGCTGTAGTGTTAACGACGACGTCGATTTATATGCTGATTAAAAGCCTACAAAATACCCGCAGTGGCCACACCCCTGCTATTGGCTAACCGCCACTAAATAGCACTCTAAGCGCAGCGAAAGCTGCGCTTTTGCTATCTAAAAACTATGCTCAAAAATCTCTGGGGACTACAGGGGCGATTTTTTAGTGAAAAAGCACTAAAATACGGCCTGTATGGTTTTCCATTACAGATAAGCTATTACCGTTAGCCAAAAACGTTTCTAGCCAAATCAGCAAACTTATCGTCCCAACGCTTTAGAGAATCCAATCAGTGAAATGTGCCTACTTTGATCAGCAGCAGTGTCTTTCTTGCCGTCATATTAAACAACCCATGTCAGCGCAAGTTGAAGCTAAATCGCAAGTGCTAAGCCAACTACTGAGTGGTTTTGACGTGGAGCAATGGCACCAGCCTGTATTTGGCCCAGATAGTGGTTTTCGCAATAAGGCCAAAATGGTCGCACTCGGCGCCGCTCATCAGCCAATCCTCGGGATCGTTACCCCGACAGGTGAGCCTGTCAGCTTATGTGATTGCAACTTGTATCCAGACGATATGCAGCAGCTGCTGCATCGTCTAGAACTGTTTGTGCGCCAGGCTGGCATACCGCCTTATAATGTTGATAAAGCCAAGGGTGAGCTTAAATTTATCCTACTCACCCGTAGTCAAATCAAAGGCGAATACCTACTACGCTTTGTGCTCAAGTCTCATAAGTCTATCGAGCGCATAGAGCGCGAGCTACCTAAGCTATTAAACGAGTACCCGCAAATCAAAGTGGTGTCGGTGAACATTCAGCCAGTGCATATGGCAATTCTCGAAGGAGAGGAGGAGATCTTCTTAACCGAAGAGACCCGCTTATCAGAGCAATTTAACGATGTGCCTTTGTTTATTCGCCCTAAGAGCTTCTTTCAGACTCATCCTGAAATAGCCGCAAAGCTTTACCAAACCGCAAGAGATTGGGTAGCAGAACTTAAGCCCAATGCACTCTGGGATCTATTCTGCGGCGTAGGAGGGTTTGGCCTACACTGTGCGTCGAAAGAGATAGCTTTAACGGGTATTGAGATCTCCGCCGAGGCCATCACCTGTGCCAAGCTATCAGCTGAAGCAATGGGGCTGACTCAAGTAGATTTCACCGCACTAGACTCTACCGATTTTGCCCAAGGTTGTGCTGCTACCGATAAACCTGATGTGGTCATAGTCAACCCACCAAGGCGCGGAATTGGCGAAAGCTTGTGTCAGTCGCTATCAGCTTTTGCTCCTAAGGCGATTTTGTACTCGAGCTGCAATCCACACACCTTAGCCAAAGATTTAGCCCATATTCAGGGATACCGAATTCAGAAGGTACAGCTATTCGATATGTTCCCGCATACCGACCACTTCGAAGTCCTTGTGATGCTGGTCAAGCAAAGCTAATCCTTAAAAGCTCTAGTTATACCAATCAGTATAAGAATTTGATCTACTCAGAGCGATTTTTGGCAAACTAATTCAAGGCGAATAGCTGCAATAATGGTTATTCCCTTATAAAGCTATTCAACGCAGAAGTAGGCAGCCAAAAACGCTCCAGAATGGCGAGTTTTAGCGGTTCTGATGCTGCGACACTTAATGAACAAGAGGGAGCTTAACCCTAGTTCAACTATGCTCTTCACTCGTTGCAAACCACATGGATAATGGAATGGACCCATCCACTTTTAATCGGCCTCGCAATGGGCCACGATGTAGTTGCTTAAACTCATCAGAAAGAGGACGGGTCCACTATGAACATTACTACAATTGGTCTTGATATCGC
>NZ_BPFA01000001.1 GCF_019655055.1 Shewanella sp. MBTL60-112-B2 | reverse complement strand
CCGAAGGTCCCCTCCTTTCCCCCGTAGGGCGTATGCGGTATTAGCAGTCGTTTCCAACTGTTATCCCCCTCGACTGGGCAGATACCTAGGCATTACTCACCCGTCCGCCGCTCGTCACCTCAGGAGCAAGCTCCCTTGTGTTACCGCTCGACTTGCATGTGTTAGGCCTGCCGCCAGCGTTCAATCTGAGCCATGATCAAACTCTTCAATTAAAGTTTTTTTGCTTCATCCACCTTACAAGTAAGGCTAAATCAGCGGCTCAACGAATTCTGTATTACATATTGCTATGAACACTCATTCATTAAGTAATTTTTTGATTGCCTCATTCTTTACTAGAAAGAAGTAGACAATTTCGAATAACTTAATCTCTGTGAGTGTCCACACAGATTTGCTTGTCATATTGTTAAAGAGCGTTGAAGTTATCTTTCAAACTTCGCCTTAGACGCTAGGTCGTTTGGCTGAGGAGGCGTATTCTACACTCTCCAGTGTCGGCGTCAAGCGCTTATTTTAAGAAGTTTTTCAAGCGATGATTCTTTATACACTCTCGTGTTAACAACCATCATTCGAAGCTCTTAAAGCGATTGTCACCTGGTTCAAATCTCTTTCGATTTCCGAACTTCACCTCTTACTTAAAAGAAGTACTGATTGCGCTGCAAGTCCCGTTCTATCTAGCATTAAAGCTGGGTAGTTGGCCTGCTGTGCCGTGTCAGTGGATGCGCATTATAGGGATGTGAGATTAAAGAGCAAGGGGGGTTATTGATAAAATCTAAACAACTTAACTAAGCGAACATTAATTCTTCATTATGGTTCTTTATCCAGCACCAACGCCTACATAAAAGCTCAAACCTAGCATTTCTCCGTTTTATCAATGCAATTCTAAGCTGTAGTGATTACTGCCAATTCAAATACAAGACATATATTGTGTATCTCCCGCTCACTTTATTGCTTTCTAATAACCTGGCTGCATAGCTAATAGCTGTATTGCTAAATAGTACAATTAGGATATTGGCATTAAGAATGTATTCGGGCTAGCATGAAGTTCGTTTTAGTTAACCACTATAAATTCAACTCAATTGCAGTCAGTTCATTTTTAACTATGGATAGAGAAATGATTAAAACAATAAAAACAGGCTACGCTAAACTTCTGTTCCCGACCTACACAGCTACTCTAGCTAGCACATTTCTGCTATTGGCCGTCTCATCTTCGTCAGCCCAAGCCAACATTATCTACACTTGGGTTGATGATAGTGGGGTCACCCACTATAGCCAGCAGCCTCCAGAACAGAGAGAAAACCAAGCGAATACTGACAAGCTATATAGTGAAGACCTAAATCCAAAACAAATAGGCACTGTTGCCCCTTCGTCTCCGGTTACTCAAGTTCAAGCTCAAACAGATTTAGAAAAAAAAGCCGCAGCGATTAATCAGGCAGATTCAGAGCAAGCAAAGCAGATCTGTAAAAATGCTCGTCACAGTCTTAACGTACTCACGACCCATGCAAAACTAAATAAGAAAAACAAACAAACTGGCGAAATGGTCGCGATGACCGAAGAGCAAAGGCAGGCCTCTATCTCAGAACAAAAAGAGAGAGTGAAACTATTTTGCACAAAATAGTTTGTTAAACAGAAGCCATGCTACTTAATCCCACTTGCCACAAAGGGTTTAGAGCTTAAATAAAAACAGACTCATATGAGTCTGTTTTTATCGAAAGTACACAACTACTTGCTAGCTTGTAAGTTGTACATTGAGCGTGGAACACCATCTTCACAGGCTTTTTGCCCCGCAGCCCAACCATCGTCAAAGCGTTGTAGACCATCTAGCGCCGTGTCTTTCTTAATTGAGTCATATAACTCTGTCTGCTTTTTCGCTGTGACATACGCATTTTTACAGCCTCGGTAATAACCATAATGATAGAGGCTTTCATACTCTTTATTGCCTTCACCAATATAAGGCGCTGACACCTGCTTTTCTTCATAATCAGAACTGGAAGAACAGCCAATCACACTTAGTGAAACTAATGCGATAAAGCCTAATTTTTTTTTCATAATGCTCCGCTCCTTGTCCATATCAAATTTTGAATAAACCATTCCAATACTTACCTTGAGTATCATCCATTACTCAAATATTACCAATCTGGCTAATACCGATAGCTAAAGACCTAGTATTAATAGCAAATATGTTTGGCGTCATTATATGCTTAGTTCAATTTTCAGCCATTATGATCAATATACATTAACAAAGATAAGTTAACAGGCTTTGCCGCTTATTTTTAAATAAAAAAGGCTCCAACAAATGTTGAAGCCTTTTATAGAGCTGCGTATCAACTGCTCAGCCTGTTGACCTAGCGGTTTTTACTCACACATTACTGGCTAAATACTAAGGTTTCATTTTCAACTGAAACCTTAATATCCTTACCTGGCAACAGTTGCCCGCTGAGGATCTGCTGCGCTAGTGGATTTTCAACTTCTTGCTGTAGTGCCCTCTTAAGTGGCCTGGCTCCATATACAGGATCAAAACCCGCTCTAGCAATCAATGCTAATGACTCTTCGCTCATCTCTAGCCCGTAGTCTTTGTCGGCAAGACGCTGCTTAAGGCCTTCAATCTGAATTTTAGCGATATGAGCGATGTTTTGTTCATCCAACGGATGGAACACTACCGCCTCATCGACACGGTTCAAAAACTCAGGTCTGAAGTTCTTCATCACCACCTGCATCACATCTGACTTCATCTCATCATAGGTTTGCGTACCGAAACCCAATTGGATGAGATCTGAGCCTAAATTAGAGGTCATGATCACCACTGTATTCCTAAAGTCGACCGTGCGTCCTTGACCATCAGTAAGGCGACCATCATCTAATACCTGTAATAAAATATTAAATACATCTGGATGAGCTTTCTCTACTTCATCAAGTAAGATCACCGAGTAAGGTTTACGCCTTACGGCTTCGGTTAAATAACCCCCCTCTTCATAACCGACATACCCTGGAGGAGCACCGACTAAGCGAGATACTGAATGCTTTTCCATAAATTCAGACATATCGATACGCACCAACGCCGATTCGGTATCGAACAAGAACTTAGCAAGCGACTTACATAACTCAGTCTTACCCACGCCTGTTGGGCCTAGGAAAAGAAACGAACCAATTGGACGGTTCGGGTCAGCAAGCCCTGCTCGGCTTCGACGAATTGCATTTGATACCGAGTCAACAGCTTCGTTTTGACCTATGACTCGTTCATGCAGCGCATCTTCCATTTTAAGTAACTTATCACGCTCACCTTCGAGCATCTTAGAAACAGGAATACCCGTTGCCTTCGATAACACTTCGGCAATCTCAACATCGGTGACTTTATTACGTAATAAGGTCATATCTTGCATTTCAGCCTGCGCAGCTAAATCTAACTGTTTTTCAAGCTCAGGAATACGACCATATTGCAGCTCAGACATGCGAGTTAGATCCCCCGCGCGTCGAGCAACTTCAAGATCCATACGTGCTTGTTCTAGATCAGCCTTAATATGCTGAGTTCCTGCTAACGCTGCTTTTTCGGTATGCCAGATCTCATTCAGCTCGGCCGCTTTGGCTTCAACATCTTTAAGCTCGGTACGCAAGGTGTCTAAACGGCGTAAGCTAGCTTCATCCGTCTCTTTACTTAACGCTTGCTCTTCAAGCTTTAACTGAATCGCTCGACGCTCAAGACGGTCTAAAGATTCAGGCTTAGAGTCAATCTGAATACGGATACTTGATGCCGCTTCGTCAATTAAGTCGATAGCTTTATCTGGTAACTTACGATCTGAAATATAACGATGCGACATACTCGCCGCCGCAACAATCGCCGGGTCGGTAATTTCTACGTGGTGATGCAGCTCATAGCGCTCTTTAAGACCACGTAAAATTGCAATCGTGTCTTCAACACTTGGCTCATCAACCAGTACTTTTTGGAAACGGCGCTCAAGAGCCGCATCTTTTTCAATATATTGACGATACTCGTCAAGCGTAGTTGCGCCAACACAATGTAAGTCACCACGCGCAAGCGCAGGCTTTAGCATATTGCCCGCATCCATGGCGCCATCAGACTTACCCGCGCCAACCATAGTATGCAGCTCATCAATAAAGAGGATCACTTGTCCCTCTTCTTGCGAAAGTTCATTGAGCACCGCTTTTAAACGCTCCTCAAATTCACCGCGATACTTAGCGCCAGCCACTAATGCCCCCATATCTAATGACAATACACGCTTATTCTTAATACCTTCTGGCACTTCGTTGTTAATGATCCGCTGCGCTAAACCTTCGACAATAGCGGTCTTACCGACACCTGGCTCACCAATGAGCACAGGGTTGTTCTTGCTACGGCGCTGCAATACTTGAATAGTACGGCGAATTTCATCGTCACGACCAATAACCGGATCAAGCTTACCTTGCTCTGCGCGCTCGGTGAGATCGACGGTAAATTTCTTCAGTGCTTGGCGCTGATCTTCAGCATTTGGGTCATCCACCTTCTGGCCATTACGTACTTGCTCGATAGTCGACTCCATCAGCTCTTTAGTCGCACCAGATTGTTTAAGTGCTTGCGCTAAAGAATCATTGCCCTCAAGTGCAGCCAAGACAAATAGCTCGCTAGAAATAAACTTGTCTTTACGTTTTTGAGCTAATTTATCGCACAAGTTAAGCAAGCGAATGAGTGCTTGAGATAACTGTACATCACCGCCAGTACCTTCTACTTGTGGTTTTTGTTCAAGATCTTGACTCAGTAAAGAGCGCAGGGTGCTCACTTGGATCCCTGCTTGAGTCAATAATGGGTGAATGGAACCACCATCTTGATTAAGTAACGCCATCATTAAATGTGATGGTTCAATAAATTGATGATCTCGGCCTAGTGCCAATGACTGAGCATCCGAGATGGCAATCTGGAATTTGTTGGTCATACGATCTAATCGCATAAATCCTCCGATAACTCATAAAAATGGTAAATAAAAGGCAATGGGCATTGCTTATCAGCTTTGAGAAACCGAATTAGATAGCATTAATACCGCTGTATAAAACGATATGAATCCATTCGCACTTCTATTCACATAAGAAAAGGTGATTCTGCTAAAAGTACAGAATCTTTGTTACTTAAAGATGGGGGCTATTTGAACAATATCAAGTCAAAGCTGAGTAATAAAGTTAGCGAGTAAGCCAAATAAATGATGCCATACGGCCAGTAACGCCATCGCGGCGATAGGAGAAAAAGTCGTTATCTTCAGTCACGGTGCAGCGTTTATCAGCATAAATACGCTTAACGCCTAATAATACCAATCTAAATTCAGCCAAGCCTTGAATATCAGCCATATACTTTTGCTCACCTTGAGCATTTTTATGATCACTAAAAAGCTGGCTGGTTTGCGGATGCTTAGCCTCAAACTGCGCTTTGACTTCTGCGCCGACTTCAAATGCCGTCGGACCTATTGCTGGTCCGAGGTAAGCAATAAGCTCTGCAGGCTTATGACTAAACTTATTAACTGCAACTTCGATGATACCGTCACATAAACCACGCCATCCGGCATGTACAGCCGCCACTTCAGTGCCATTTTCATCACACAGTAATACAGGGAGGCAATCTGCAGTCATCACCACGCATACTTGGTTTTTACTTTGGGTATAACTGCCATCGGCATGATGGACTTGTGAATTATCAGCATCTACGACATCGACACTGTGAATTTGCTCTAGCCAAGCGGGATTTGCAGAAAGCTTAAGCTGCTCTGCTATAAGTTGGCGGTTAGCTAAAACCTTTTGAGGGTCGTCACCAACATGCAGCCCAAGATTAAGGCTGGCGTAAGGCGACAGGCTGCAGCCACCTTCTCGAGTCGAAAAAGCGAGGTTTACTCCCGATGGAATAAACCAAGCTTGATTTTCATTACTACGACTCATTAATACACTGTTGGATTTTCTTCAGTGTCTTTACGCAGCGCTTTGGTCAGCTTAACCATATCCTCAGGGATAGGTGCTTGCCAGCTCATGATTTCACATGTAAATGGATGTGCTAGCTCAAGTCTTACCGCGTGTAATGCTTGACGTCTGAAGCCCATGTAGGTCTCGAAGAAGTCAGGTGCTGCACCTTTTGGTGGACGTGGACGACCAGCATAAACAGGGTCACCAACCAATACATGACCAATATGTGCCATATGCACACGAATTTGGTGAGTACGGCCTGATTCCAAGCGTAATCTTAGACGAGTATGTGCTCTAAACTTTTCCGCTACGCGGTAGTGAGTCATAGCCGGCTTACCATTATGAACAACAGCCATATGGGTACGCTTAGTTGGGTGACGGTCAATTGGCTCATCAATTGTGCCACCGGCAATAATAGTGCCTGTAACAATTGCTTCGTATTCACGAGTAATGTCACGAGCCTGCAATGCCGATACTAGATGAGTCTGAGCTTCAACGGTCTTAGCCACCACCATCAAACCTGTGGTGTCTTTATCCAAACGGTGCACAATACCTGCACGCGGAACTAACTCAATGCCAGGGCAATGATGCAATAATGCATTCATTAGCGTGCCGTTTTGATTACCCGCACCAGGGTGAACAACCAAACCAGCTTGCTTGTTGATCACCAAAATATGGTCATCTTCATACACGATATCTAAATCAATCGCTTCAGCTTTTGCTGTGGTTTCTTCTTCAAGCGTGGCGCCAATCGTCACAACCTGACCTTCAAGCACTTTGAATCTTGGCTTATCGGAAACTTCGCCGTCAATAAAGACTGAACCGGCTAGAATCCACTCTTTAATACGTGTGCGAGAATAGTCCGGGAACAAATCAGCCAAAGTTTGGTCTAATCTTTGCCCGGTTTGTGTTGCTGTTATCTCGCTTTTTAGATTAATCTCTTGTGTCATATGAACCGTACCCACTTTTCAGGGTCCAAAAATGTTTACTATCTGTTACAATCGGATTGTTTCTATTTTATCGTGAAATGGAAAAATTCTTAACAATAACTTTAAAAGAATCGAATTCAAGTATGCATAAAATTGCCAAAAGTGTCGCTGTAGTCCTTATCACACTTGCAGCTACGGCCTGTAGTAGTAAACAGGGCGAAGACCCTGCGATGACAAAGAGCTCTCCTGAAGTGCTCTATTCTCAAGCAAGAACCTCTATGGAACTAGGTAATTACAGCAAAGCTGTCCGCTCTCTAGAAGCCTTGGATTCACGCTTCCCATTTGGTCCGCATAAGACTCAAGTTCAACTTGACCTTATTTATGCCTATTACAAACTTGACGATCCTGCGTCAGGTATTGCGAATATCGATCGTTTTATTCGCTTAAACCCAACTCATAAAGATATTGATTATGTTTATTACATGCGCGGCCTGGTCAATATGCAGTCTGACCGATACCTATTTCACGATATGCTAAATATCGATCGTTCTGACCGCGATCCAAAGGCTGCGCAAGATGCATTCAACGATTTTGATAGACTTATTAAGTCTTATCCAAACAGTAAGTATGCAGCAGATGCACAAAAACGCATGCAGCACCTAAAAAATAGACTGGCACTTTACTCGATCAAGGTAGCCGAATACTACATAAAAATGAATGCATGGAGTGCTGCCGCGATCCGCGCTCAGTCGGTTTTAGAGACATATCCAGGTACTCCATCAACTGAAAAAGCCTTAGAGATCATGTCTACTGCTTATGGTGAACTTGGCCAAGAAAAGCTTAAAGATCATGTACTCATGGTAATGAAGGCGAATTATCCAAGTAATAAATTAGTCGCTAAATAACCTAAAAATTAAGTATATTTGACGATAAATAAAGGCCTCTTTTGAGGCCTTTATTTTTTAGTCAATTTTCTTCGATGCTTATTAAAGCACGCACTCGAAAGTCCTTTATCGCCATCAGCTAGACTTGCATTTGTTTTTATAAAGCCTTGAACAAATCAAACGTCGATAGAGTACAGGCAACATCAACACATCGAAGCCCCAAGCAAAAATTACCACGAGGCAAGACAGTAAGCTCAAATGAATAATAGGAGAAAATGCTGATAACACACCAATCGAGAAACCCAATGCAATAGTCAGGGTGGTAAAACTAATCACTGGCAAAACCTTGTGTAGACTCAGCCAAAGCGCCCCCTCGCTTAACGACTTGCTATCGGGCAGCTTTAACATTAAGTGCAGAGTATCATCCACAATTATCCCCAGCATCATACCTAACACTACCGCGCTTGCTAAACTAATGAAGCCGCCATTGAGTTGCCAAAGGGCAAATACCCATAGCAAAGGTAAGAAGTTCAGCAATAGGCCCATCACCCCAAAAATGATTGAACGCTTCAAAACACACAATAAAATAGCCAAAACAATTAATGCCACAGCAAAAGACAGCAACATATTATTAGCATTTTCGACACTGAGATGGGCAAACATTAAGTTACTGGCAATGGGAGCACTCACCTCTATCTGAGTTGAATGCTCAGCTATCCAATCAGCTACCTTTTGCTCGAAAGCTATCAGCTCCATCGCTGTCATTGGCTGTAAATATAACGTCACTAAGCTCGATTGTTTATCGGCCGACAGTTCACTCGCGAGCCCTAACTCTGTTACAGAGTTATTGGCCAAGATCTGTTTAAACTGATTCTGACCCACTCCAGCATTCTTAATCCAGTCACCGATATGCTGCACCTTGAGCACTTGTGGCTGGCGCTTTAAGAAACGACTAAATTTGTAGATAAAACTAATCTCTGCTTTAGCGAGTTGGGCATTTGCGGTACTCGCCACTACATAATGTTGTAAATTAATTCCCGAAAAATACTGAGTCATTTTTTGGCTTGAAAGGCTAAAGGGGCTGGATGATTCAAAGTAACTGAGTGGATCATCATTCAACGTCAGCTTCGACACACTGACCAAAGCGCAGGCGCTTATCAACACAATCCCAGTTATCACTGACATGGGGTGACTGGCGTTCCACTTAGCAATGGCTACCACCCCAGAAAAATTGAGCCCTTTCGTCATTGATGGCTTAGAGTGACGCGCGAAAAAAAGTAGGCTAGTTAGAGTTAATAAATAATTGCAAAGCACTGCAAATGCCACCAGTAAACCAAAACTTTTAATCGGGGGCGATGGGCTAAACATCAGCAAACTAAAGCCAAATATCGTAGTGATGCTGGAGTAAAACAGCGGCGGCTGATTGAGCTTCACTGTGTAGCGCAAGGCCTGCAGATTAGTTTGCCCCCGATTAATCTCACCACGCCAGCCAAAATACAAGTGAGAGGCATAAGCTAAGCCAAGGGTAATAATAATCACCGGCACAAAAGCTGTAATCGCCGTCAGAGTCAAGTTTAGCCATGCAGCGAGCCCCATACTTAATACTAAGGTAATGCCACTGTTGATACAGAGCGCCAAAACCCACAGCTTTTGCCTTATAAACAGCGCAGCCATCAACACTATGATGGCTAACAGTGCCGGAGCAAACCAAGTCAAGTCATGGCTAAGCACTTTGGCATATTGCCAATTCAGCGCATGGGTACCATTGAGGTAAGTGCTAACATTTAGCGATTGCCAATAGTCACGGCTGTCACTATCGACTCTTTGCAATACATCATCTAACCACAGACTCTGGGTGTTAAAGCTTTGGACTCTGTGGTTACTCAGGCGCAACTGCAGCAAGATCCCCTGCCCATTTGCCGACAGCACGGATGCCAGTCTAGGGTGAGTTTTATAAGCTAATATTTTATCTTCTTGAGCCCTCCCCTCTACAAATTGGTTATAGCCCTGAATACTTTCGATATCTTGATTATCTTTAAGCTTATCGATGAAGTTGATTAACTGGGCTTGCAACTCCTTGTTACGCCAATCTTGTTGTGTTTCCAGCAAAATCCAAAGCTGATCATGACGTTCAAATTTGTCCATCATGCTGTTAAACGCTACAAACCGCGGATCTGAAGGTGCAAAGTAATCACTAAAGTCGACATCGAGATTGAGCCGAGAAAAACCCATTACTGAGATCAGCAACGAGACTGAGATAACCATAAACATGATTATTGGATACCGCTGAATATGCCAGATGGTTCGTACTTGGTAACCCAATCGATCTCTCCCGGTGTTTTGATGAGTAACAATAGTTAGTTATGAGTAACAGCTAACAATGAGCAATAACTAACAATAAGTAACAGTTAGCAATGAGCAATAACGAACAATGAGTAACAGTTAGCAATGAGCAATAGCTAACAATAAGTAACAGTTAGCAATGAGCAATAGCTAACAATAAGTAACAGTTAGCAATGAGCAGTAGCTAACAATAAGTAACAGTTAGCAATGAGCAATAGCTAACAATAAGTAACAGTTAGCAATGAGCAGTAGCTAACAATGAGCAATAACTAGCAATAAGCAACAGTCAGCAATAAGTAACCTATAAAGCCTAGCAAAGTCACCTTTCATATTCGCTTCGTCGACAACAGGCTAATTACCCAATAAACCATTCATTTACGATTATTGCTCACTTCTGAAGCTAAACGTCTAATTATTCAACGGGCGAGCAAATAAACTGACTTATTTGCAAAAATTGGTTGACTCAAAAGCGTAAAAACCTTTTAATAGCGTCCGTTGCCCGAATAGCTCAGTCGGTAGAGCAGAGGATTGAAAATCCTCGTGTCCCTGGTTCGATTCCGGGTTCGGGCACCAATATTCAGTTTAGGTGTTGCAACAGCTAAACCAGCGATAAGGCAAATTAAGACCTTAAATCGCTAAACTAAACCTCGCATAGCGAGGTTTTTTTATGTCTGAATTTTATCAAAATACTTATCTCTCTATGCCGCACTTCCCTAATATAGAAAAGCCCCGAGATGACTCGAGGCTTCAATGTGCTCATCAGATTAAAATATCTAAACCTTAAACTTGCTCACCGCATCTTGCAGAAACTCAGCGCGCTCACGAACCTCTTCTGTGGCACTCGAGTTCTGCGTAGCAACATCAGCTGTTTCCTGAGCGATATCGCGGATCACCACCACATTCTGGTTAACCTCAGCCGCGACCATACTTTGCTCTTCAATCGCCGCCGCAATCTGAGTACTCATATCCATAATGTTAGTCACATCTCCATTGATCTGCTCAAGTAGAGTCCCTGCTGAAGCGGCTTGCTCAGCACTTTCGTTGCCCTGCTCTCGGCTAGATTGCATCAGATCTACGATAGAGTGAGTTCGAGACTGTAAGGTCTGAATTATCGCAGCTATCTCCTCTGTCGACTCTTGAGTGCGCATTGCAAGGCTTCGAACCTCATCAGCAACAACAGCAAAACCCCGTCCCTGCTCTCCCGCTCTTGCCGCCTCAATAGCCGCATTTAATGCCAGTAAATTGGTTTGCTCGGCAATACCACGAATAACATCCAGCACACTGCCTATGGTTTCGCTGTCTTTCTCAAGGTCGCTGACAACAGCAGCAGACTCATTGATCTGCTGAGCCAATAGCTCGATTTTTTCAATCGTCTGCTGCACACCGACTCGCCCTGTCTGTGCATTATCATGAGTCATGCTAGCCTTGTTAGCGGCAAGTTCTGTATTCTTAGCTATCTCATCGATGGTCGCCCCCATCTCAGTAATCGCCGTCGCCACCATATCGGTTTCATTGAGCTGATTCTCAGCCCCCAGTGAGGCTCGCGCCACGTTACTAGAGAGCTCCTGGCAGGACTGGTTCATAGTCTCCACCGATTGAGTCACCTGATGGATCAGTTGCTGGAAGCTTTCCACCATACTGTTAAAGTGTCTGGCGATTTGACCTAGTTCATCGTCACTACTGGTATCGCAACGCATTGACAGATCTTTATTCGCCTCAATATGAGTGATCACATCAGTAATGCGTTTAACCGGATCAATAATACTGCGGATAATCATTAAAGTGGTCACAGCTAGCGCAAGGGCGATTAGAACCGCAATAGCAAGACCAAAAATAAACGCCGAACTTTCTTTATCACTAATGGCATTCAGGGCTAAAGATTCAAGTTGTTTAAGCGCACTATCCGTATTAGCAACCGCTTGACGCAACTTGCCACGCTCGCCTTCAGAAATGCTCAGGCCGAGCAACTTCTCTTTCTCGACTAAGGCTTTAAAATCGGCATGATACTGCTGAATATTACCCAACACCTGCTGCTTAGCTTGTACACCCAATTGCGACACATTCGCAGTATTAATGAAGCTTTCGAGATTTTTATCAAACTTTGCCACATAACCTTCACTACGTCTGAGCATAAAGTCTTTCTCAGCGCGCCTAAGTTGTAGCATCTTCACCATCAATTGTGGTTCATCATACTGCGTAACTAAGCTTTCAACTTGATGTACAGCGCTGCGTAGGGTGCCATATAAACCCGTTTTAGGAGTAAGTCCTATCTGCTTATTTAGGCTAACGACATTGCTAAAGGCGGATTCATAACGGCCAAGCTCTTGACTAAACAGGCTTAAACTCTCTATGGGGATCTCATATTTTTCAAACACTGCGGTCAACTTAACAACCGTCTCTTGAGCTTCTCGGTTGTCAGCCCCATGCTGCTCAACATACTTAAGCTCCTTTCTTGCTAGAAAATCCTTTTCATCTTTACGTAACAGTAAAACCTCATTCTTAAGCCCGGCAATATCTTGTGAGGCTTGTGCTAATTCCGTTTGCACTTGACTAAAATAAACTTGAAGGCCAAACATGGCGGCTAGCGCCGTAATGGACACTCCTGCACTTAACAGTAATTTGTAACGAATTAGCATTTTACATCTCTTTTTATATCGGATTTTTTCCCTTGGAAAACACTTTTGCACTCTCCTCGGACTGTCATTTATCTCTATCGGCCGACTTGATAGTACATTTAGCTACAAAACAGAACAAAAACAGCAAACAATAGCTAACATTCTAATTATTAAGTTGAAATATAATTCACCAGATAAAAGTTCATTGACTCAAGCAATACCTGCAAATAGTATAAAATATACTTAAATGGAGGTTTTCATGTTAGTCATTAATGCAGAATCAGTTCATCAGTCACTTAATTTCCCCGATCTAATCAATGCCCTCGATGAGACATTCTCTCGCCCTGCAGGCATGCCGCAACGCCGAGTGTTCAGCCTTGATGAATCTGGTGAACATAATGATGCCTTTGCCGTTTTACCTTCATGGAATGATAAAGCGATTGCCGTTAAAGCCTTTACTTACTTCCCTGACAACCCAAAAAAAGCCCCTGCACTGGCTAGCTTATATTCAAAAATATTAGTCTTTAGCCGTGAAACAGGTGAGCCACAAGCCCTAGTCGATGGCACCAGTGTCACCTTCTGGCGCACAGCAGCTATCTCGGCATTGGGAAGCCGTTACTTGTCACGTGAAGACTCAAACAAGCTGCTTGTTTGTGGCACGGGTAACTTAGCTTCCTTTATGGCACTTGCTCATGCCAGCGTGCGCCCTATTACCCAAATCACCATTTGGGGACGCAATGAAGAGAAAGCTCGCGCTACGATTGAGCTTATCCGTAATAAACGCCCAGATATTGAAGTATTACTATGTACAGATCTCGAGCAAAGCGTGCGTGAAGCCGACGTCATTAGCTGCGCAACCGGCTCACCCATCCCTCTATTCCCAGGAGACTGGGTGCAACCAGGTACTCATACCGATTTTGTCGGCAACCATAATCACGATAGACGCGAATGTGATACTCAACTCATCACCAAATCATCAGTATTTGTCGACTCTAAAATCAATGTGTTTGCTGAAGCTGGCGAGTTACTCCTGCCTATCGAAGAGGGCGTATTCTCTCTTGATGAGGTGAAAGGAGAGCTGGGGCAGCTATGTACTGCTCAAATTAAAGGCCGCACCAGCAATGATGAAATCACCATCTTCAAGACCGTAGGCACTGCACTTGCCGATCTTGTTGGTGCCCAGCTAGTCTTCTCTAAGCTGAGCTAGCCTTATCTAAGGCGGAGCAACTACCGCTTTATGATATGTAACCAAGAGGAGCCATTGATGCTCCTCTTTTTATTGGGATGACTAACCACTAACCCTGCTTGAATTAGATTCCGTTGCTCTAACTTTTGCAGGCATTTAATTTAACAAGCATATAATCTAGCTCGTAATAAATACTTCGTTAACACTCCAGCAGCCTCCCCTAAAAATATTTTCTATTGCATTTAAACCTTTTTATCTGTTGGCTATGTCTTATTAGTATCAACTGCGCACAAGGAAATTTGAGTGACGGCACAAATACAGGTAATGGAACCAAGGCCGCTTCTAGAACCTGAACTAATAGATAAAGCCAAGCTAGGTGATAAGTTCGCTTTTAAGCAGCTGTATCAATTACACCACCAGCGCGTATATGCACTGTGCTTGAGGATCACCGGCCAAACATCGCTAGCCGAAGAGGCTACACAAGACTGTTTCGTCAGGCTTTGGCAAAAGTTGCCGCAGTTTCGTGGCGATAGTCAATTTACGACTTGGTTGCACACTCTCAGTGTCAATCAAGCGCTTTCAAACCTGAAGAAACAGCGCTCATTTTGGTCACGGTTTGTCAGTATTGATATCGATGTTGAAAGTGTTAACGATGAGTATGAAGACCTAGATAAAATTTTACTCAAGCTACCAGAGCGTGCCCGGATCGTTTTCGTGCTTCATGCGATCGAAGGTTATAAGCATGAAGAAGTTGGTCAGCTAATGGGGATTGCAGCAGGTACAAGTAAAGCGCAATACCACAGGGCACAAAAATTACTCGAGGCGCTAATTGACCAACGCCAAATAGATAAAGGTCAAACCGTTAAAGGAGGCCGTAATGAATGATGCTAAGGCTAAACTCACACAGCTAATAAATCAGGCGCCTAAAGAGATCCAACCTCAAAAAGAGCTTTGGAGTAATATTGAAAAACAACTCGATAAGCCCGAGTTTCAACAAACTAAAACTGAAAATCAACAAAACAGCCAATGGATGCGTCTCGCCATTGCCAGTATGGTACTGCTCACCGGGCTTGTAGGTATTAATCTTTGGCAGCAGAACACAGTACCGATAGCCACAGACTCTCCCCTGCTGGCTACCTTGGCAGAGATCCAACATCAGCATCAGCTTCAAGTGCAGCTATTGAGCCAGCAACAGCAAGTCAACTGGCAAACCACCGAGTTAGGTGCCCCCGTTGAAAAAGGCATAGAGCAGCTTAGAAAGGCCGCCGAGCAGATCTACCAAACATTACAACAATCCCCCCATGACAAGGAACTTTGGCAGCTATGGTTGTGGACTCAACACAAAGAAATCGAGCTACTACAGCAAGGGCAGAAGCTGCCAGTTAACTCATCTCCCCAAGGAGCTTTACTATGAAACTCACTCCACTTAACGCACTAATGGCTGGTGCACTTTTCCTTAGCCAAACAGCTATTGCCGGCGAAGCCATCGAGCAGCAGCAACAGGTTCAGTCAAATCCCTCAGTTAAGGTTAAAGTACAGCGAGGCAGCGTTACCTTTCAGTCTTGGGATAAAAATGAAATCGCGGTTAAAGGTAGCTTAGACGAACTCAGCCAAGGGTTTACCTTTAGTGTGAATGGTAACAAAGTGCTGATAGAAGATACCTTGCCCCGTCAATACAGTGGTAATAACAAAGACGGCTCAGAGTTAATCATCACTCTTCCTCACAAGCTTAAGCTTGAAGCAGAGGGTGTATCGGCTAATTACATTCTAAGTAACTTAAGTGGAAAATTAGAGATCAGCTCTGTTAGTGGCAATATCAAAGCGAATGCCCTGAGCGATAAAACCTTGTTGCAGACTGTTTCTGGCGATATTTCCACACTTAGTTTAACAGGTAAGAGTAAGCTGCAAACCGTATCAGGCGACATAAAAGATAGCCAAAGTTCAGGTACCTTAAGCTATCAAATGGTCAGTGGAGAGTTAACCGCTGACACCAAAGCAACCAAGGTCGACATTGAGTCTGTATCTGGTGATGCAACTATCACCTTAGAAAGTATCGATGTATTGTCAGTTAAAACTGTTAGTGGTGATTTAGAGGTTTCGCTTAACACCTTGTCGAGCCGCGCTAAGCTTGGCAGCGTAAGTGGCGACATGAGTATCACCTTTCTTAGGGATGCCAATGTTGCTTTCGATATAAATGGCGGACCCGGCGGTAAGATAAACAACAAATTGACTGGTGATAAGATCACTAAAGAAAAATACTCAGCGCAAACTTACTTAAAATTTCAAGCGGGTGATGGCCGCGCCGAACTCAATGCTTCTACTATTAGCGGTAAAATAGAGTTACTTAAGTAATCATACTGCGTAGATTTAATACTGATTGGACTTGAAGGTTTCATAGATAAGCCGTCAAAATGTCGACTTAACGGGACAGGCTATCAATACAAAAGGGCGCTAAAATTAAGCGCCCTTTTAATTTCTATTGCTAGGCAATGGCCTTACTTTCGGTTTTATCCGTTACTTAACCGATTTGATTTCAGCATCTGTCAGGTAGCGCCACTCACCCAGCTCAAGTTCAGCATCGAGCTCAATCGCACCTACGCTCTCACGGTGTAGCTTAGTGACCTTGTTACCAACGGCTGCAAGCATACGCTTAACCTGATGATACTTACCTTCGGTGATCGTCAAACGCGCTTGGTTCGAACCTAAAATCTCAAGCACTGCAGGTTTAGTCAGGCCATCTTCGTTATTGAGCTGAACACCCTCGCTAAATTGCTGCACAAGTTCTTCACTTAATGGCTCAGCCGTTTCTAATAGATAGCGCTTACCGCACTCTTTCTTAGGCGAGGTGATTTTATGCGACCATTGTCCATCTGTGGTGATCAAAACCAGACCTGTAGTGTCGGCATCTAAACGACCAGCAATATGTAAGTCTTCAGGACGGATCACATCCAGCAGACTAATCACCGACTGATACTCTTCGTCTATAGTTGAGCAAATCGTATCAACAGGTTTATTAAGCATGATAAAGCGTGGACCAATAATGGTTAGCAGCTCACCTTCAAGGCAGATTTCATGCTCATCGGTGACTTTAAAGCCCGAGTTTTTAACCACTTCACCATTACAAGTCACATCACCACGATGTAGAGCTTTTTTAGCAGAAACACGAGTGTGTGAAGTTGACTCACAAATAAATTTATCTAAACGCACAGTAGAAACTCAGCTGATATAACCATAATGGCCGTCATTATGAGGCCAGTGCCGCCAAAGGGCAAAGTTTTGCTTGAACAAGCAGCAACCTCAAGCGTATCGTTATTACGAGTTTTTATAGAGATACGATATGAATCAATCACCTAGTATAGAGCAACTGCCAACAAGTGCATTAGAAACCAAAGCGCAGCAAATTGATGAATTTGCCAAAATGATCTCAGGCAGCCGCTATCAATGCCTAGAACCACAACTCAATCAATTCTGGCATCAGCAGCAAGTGCGCAACCAACACATGAATATCAACGGCCAAATCGATTATGAGTTGCTACCTCATGTCGCCAAAACGGCCGTCATTGTGCAGCCTTTTAATGTGAGTTACGGCATCAATATTAAGTTAGCCGACAAAGCCTTTATTAATGCTAACTGCACTTTGTATGACAATGCGCCAATTAGCATTGGGTCACAAACTATGCTTGGGCCCAATGTGCAAATATACACAGCAAGTCACCCTCTTAATGCCTCTGAACGTTGTCACGGCATAGAAACCGCCAAAGCAGTGACAATTGGTAACCGAGTTTGGATAGCAGGTGGCGCAATCATTTTGCCCGGTGTCACTATTGGCGATGAAGCTGTGATTGGTGCTGGCTCAGTGGTCACTAAAGATGTTGGCGCTAGACAAGTGGTAGCAGGCAAACCTGCCAAGGTCATAAAAACCTTATAGTTGAGGTTACTTTTAACTAAAAGTTACTCGCTTTTTAGTTAAGGAAACCTTTTCTTACATATGACAGGCTAAATAACCACATAAGTTTACACCTCAGACTTGTTCGCCACACATCAAAAACTTAACATAAGTAACTCAATGTAATTCGTGCGACTTTGCCAATAACTAATCATTATCAAGCAACAGCTGACAATGAGTCGTTACCAGCGTTAGCCAAGAGCATGAATACGCTATTTGAAGAAAAAAATAATTAGCTTGATTCAAAAGCAAAACAAATTGACGGTATAGATTAAGGAAGAAAAATGAAAAAAGTACTCGTTGGGGGCTTATGCGCTTCCCTTATCGTTGGCCTCAGTGCATGTAACAGCGAACCCACTGAAGTAAAGACACCAGACACAAGCAAGACAGAAGCCGCTGTTGCTGTTGAAAAAGTACTGTCCTCAGGTATCGACTTTACTAATTTCGACAAGTCAGTTCGTCCACAAGATGACTTCTACTCGTACGTAAATGGTACTTGGGTAAAAGACACCACCATTCCGAGCGATCGCACCAGTACTGGGGCATTTTATGATCTGCGTGAAAAGTCTCGTGACGACGTAAAAGCTATCATCGAAGAAGTCGCCGCAACGCCAAACCTCAAAGTCGGTAGCGACGAGCAGAAAGTTGCCGATCTATACAACTCATTTATGGATGTTGAAACCCTTAACAAACTGGGCGTGACACCAATTCAAAGCGAACTAGAAAAAGTTAACGCGATTAAGTCTAAAGACGAGCTAGTCACTTACTTCGCTCGCAGCCAAATTATTGGTAGTGGTACCCCTATGGCGTTTTACATTAACGTTGATGCCAAAGATTCAAGTCGCTATGCCACGCATATCTGGCAATATGGTCTTAGCCTGCCAGAGAAAGACTATTACCTAAACCAAGACGAGCGTTTCGTTAATATCCGTAAGGCCTATGTTGAACACATCGAAAAGATGTACACCTTAGCAGGCTTGCCAAATCCAAAGGCGAGTGCCGAAGCAATTCTGGCTCTTGAGACTGAGATAGCTAAGCAGCATTGGGACGTAGTAGAGACCCGCGACAGCACTAAGACTTACAACAAGTATCAGGTTAAAGACTTGCCAACATTGGCACCAGATATTAACTGGAACGGTTACCTAGCCGCGCTTGGCGCCGACAAGCAAGCCGATATCATCATCAATCAACCTAGCTATATCCAAGGCCTAAACCAAGTCATTAAAGATACCGATCTCGCCGCCTGGAAGACTTATATGCAGTGGCAGGTATTGACTCATGCCGCGGGCAGCCTAAGTGAAGCGCTTGATAACGAAAACTTCGAGTTCTTTGCCAAGACACTCAATGGCCAACAAGAGCAGCAACCACGCTGGAAACGCGGCGTGTCATCGGTTAACGGTCTACTGGGTGAAGTGGTCGGTAAGGTGTACGTTAAGCGTCACTTTAAGCCTGAAGCCAAAGAGCGTATGCAGGTTCTGGTTGAAAACCTACGTGGTGCCTATGGTGATAGCATTGAGTCGCTAGAATGGATGAGCGCCGACACTAAACTGGCCGCTAAAGATAAGCTTGCCAAGTTTGATCCTAAGATTGGTTACCCTGATCGTTGGGAGAATTACGACAAGTTAACCATTAAATCAGATGACCTCTATGGCAACAACCTACGCGCAAGCGAGCTAAGCCACGAGAAAGAACTTGAGAAACTCGGTAGCCCAATTCGTAAGTGGGAGTGGCACATGACGCCGCAAACCGTGAATGCTTACTACAATCCAACCATGAACGAAATCGTGTTCCCAGCAGCAATTTTACAGCCACCATTCTTTAATATGGAAGCTGACGATGCGGTTAACTACGGCGGTATCGGCGCAGTTATCGGCCATGAAATGGGCCACGGTTTCGATGATCAAGGCGCTAAGTTTGACGGTGAAGGCAACATGCGTGACTGGTGGACCGAGCAAGACTTAACCGAGTTTGCCGCTCGTGGTAAGGCGCTTGTCGATCAATACAACGATTACGCGGTATTTGACGACTTAAACGTTAACGGCGAACTGACTTTGGGTGAGAACATCGGCGACCTTTCTGGCGTGACTATCGCTTACCGCGCATACAAGAAGTCACTTAAGGGTAAAGAAGCCCCGGTGATCGACGGCCTAACAGGCGATCAACGTTTCTTCATTGGTTTCACTCAAATTTGGCGAGCAAAAATCAAAGAAGAGTCAATGCGTAACCGTGTGGCGACCGATCCACATTCACCAGCGCAGTTCCGTGCTCTAGGTGCACTATCTAACATGCCTGAGTTTTACAGCACATACGCTTTGAAGCCGGGCGATGCCATGTACATAGCACCAGAGAAACGAGTAAAAATCTGGTAATCAGTTTTTTTAAAGAGCAGGCCCTAGGCTCTAGGAACTGCCAAGAAAGGTCCTAGGAAATGCAAAAGACAAAGACGATGAAAGCCGAGACGGGTAAAGCAGGGAAAACGGTGTTTGTTGTAGGTCAAGCTTTTGCTTTTCCTAGCAGGGCCTCTCAGCACAAGCAGCCCGTCCTCGAAGCGTAGTGTCCTAGAATCTAGATCTTGGGTCCTAGGTCCTCAAAAATAAAGCTAAAAAGCCGTTGATGTCTCATTTCATCAACGGCTTTTTGTTTATTGTTACTTTTCGGTGCTTAAAGCTCACACTATGAACAAATGTTAATTTGCCATTCAGCAAAGCTTAAGCATTTTCCAGCTAAATTACGGTATAGCCAAAAATAAGGACTGCTATGAACCGGATATTGCGGACGTTTTTCATTTTCTTGCTGTTACTATCAACCCGAACAGCCTTTGCTCATAATGTCGATCATGGGCAGAACAGTAGCAAAAATAACGGTAGTTACGCCGCCAAAAAGGCGCTCCCAAAAAACCTTGCAGGACTCACTGCTATCCAGTCCATGCAATACCAAGTGCCTAGGCAGACCAGCGCCGATCTCGATACCCTTTATAGCCAAGCCACTGACGCACAAGATGAGTTAGCCCTACTGCTCAATATGATCACCACTCAATCTCATACTCAATCTGTTCTAGCCGATATTAAGAGTCGTGACAGAGCCGAGGCCAAGGTGCAAAACAAATTAGATAACGACGCTAGCCAACTAACCGATATCGTCAGAGCCAGTATCGTCAGCCACGACATTCACAACCTAATGCAGGCGTTTGCCTTACTAAAATCAGACTGCGAACTCATTCAAGTAAAGAACCGCTTCGCCAGCCCAAAAGAGTCCGGTTACCGCGACTTGAACTTATTGGTAAAACTGCCTGAATCGCAAATGATAGCCGAGGTGCAATTACACCTTGCTGATATCGCTGAGATTAAAAGTGGCGTGGAACATAATGTCTACGAGCAGGTACAAACCATTCAAGCCTCAGCCATGCAAGAGCAACGCAACTTGAGTGAGATAGAGACCACTAAGATCACTCAACTACGCCAAGCATCCCACAAGCTTTATCATAAAGCATGGCTCAAATATAAGCGTAATGACCAAGCCAATATCATTACAGCCTCAGCGGCATAACCGCTAAGCCAACAGCTGCTAAATCAGCGCTAACCTAAAGGAGCCAAACAAACGGCTCCTTTTTTTATGCCGCCACTAAATGGCGCCATAACCTGCACTTTCCCATGATTTACGGTTATACTCCGCCCCAATAGTCTATACAGCCAGATAACCCCGAAAACTTATGAACGATATCATTGAGCAATTACAAGAGATGAGTGAAACGGTACCCGTACCGTTAGAGCTAGCGACATTTGAACAAATTGTTGAAGTTGAAGAAGAAATTCTAATTCCTCTGCCAATGGAGCTGAAAGAATACTTACTCTACGCCAGTGATGTGATTTGCGGCAGCTTAGAGCCCGTTACCGCCAGCGATCCTAACTCGCACACTTACCTACCAGAAGTGGCGGCCTATGCTTGGTCAATCGGCTTACCGCGTGAATATGTGCCTATCTGTCAGCAAGGCGATAACTTCTTCTTTATCAGCCAAGAAGGTCAAATTCAGCTATGGCAAGATGACGAAATTGACGAAGAAGAGTCATGGGAATCTTTCTGGGATTGGGCCGAAGAAGTGTGGATGCGTAGCTAATACTACAAGTATCAGCACACGCCATCACAGCAAATCATTTTAAGGAAACAAGATGTCTAAAGAACTTGGTTTAAATGCCATTGAAATGCAGTACCTTCGCCACTCTTTGGCGCTAACTACAGCCCAAGTTGCCAATATTGGCAAAGTGACCGAAGCCGATGTTATCGCTTGGGAAGCAGGTGAGAAACCAGCTCACATGCCAGTACAAAAGAAACTGCTTGAGATTGATGAAGCGATTGAGATGCAGGTGCTTAACACATGCGACGGCATCGAAGAGCTATTCAAGTCTGAGCCTAAGCGCACGTTAAGCTTTGTGGTTTATCCAACTCAAGCCCTATACGCTCAGTACAACCCTGAATTTTTGGGCACCTTGCCATTAGCCGAGCTCTATAACGTTTCAGCTTACCGTATCAAGAAAGAGTGCAAACTAATGCTAGAAGTTGACGTGGTACTGGTGCCGCTAAACTTTGAGTCTTACAAAGCATTCCGCGATAAAGAAGGCTTAAAAGAGAGCCGTGAAAACCGCGCAAAATGGGCTAAAGCGCAGTTATAAGATATTAGGATCTAGGATCTAGGATCTAGGTTCTAGGCACTGGCACGAGGAAAGGCAAAAGGCAAAAACGATGAAAGCCAAGACGGGTAAAGCCGTTTAAAAGCAACGAAAATAGTGTTTGTTGTAGGTAGCGCTTTAGCCGCTTTGCTTTTGATTTTCCTAACAGGGCTATCCTGCACAAGGGGCCCGTCCTCGAAGCGAAGTGTCCTAGAATCTAAGCCTAGAACCTAGGACCTAGGACCTGCATTAAACGGCGCCAGCTTCCTCTTTAGCAAGGCCTCTCACCATCGCAGGACGAGCGGTGATCCTGTCGCGATAAGCTGCCAGCTTAGGCGGAATATCTTGCTCAAATCGTGTCGCCCATAGCAAAGTATGCCCAAGTAATATATCGGCAACACTCAGCTCATTGCCAAGTAAAAAATCACTCTGTGGTAACCACTTTTCAGCGATTGCCGCGGCCTTGTCAAACTCCCACTTAGCCACCGATAGCATAGCTGGCAAACGCTGCGCTTCAGGCAAAGCAAATTTATGCTTACCTATGCTCCATAGCGGTTGCTCAAGCTCGCTGATAATAAAGCTGACCCACTTATGATGTAGCGCCGACTCATGCGTGCCCGCCTTTGGCAATAACTTACCCTGACCATATTTCTCAGCCAAATATAAAGTGATAGCGGCAGACTCAGTCACGGCGAAACCTTCGTCAACTAAAGCGGGAACTTTGCCACATGGGTTAACCGCTAAAAACTCCGGTTCTTTGCCATCGCCATTGGCAAAGTTAATGTATCGATATTGCCAATCAAGCCCAAGCTCTTCTAAGGTCCATGACACTCTCAAAGAGCGGCTACGCGGGATCCCATATAGTGTAATCATCTAACGGTTCCTTAATTTGCATCAACATCAATAGGGTGAGCCCCTAAACTACTGCTAAGAGTGAACAATTGAAACCGCCACTTTGTTTCAAAATGAGTCAGTTTCAAAATGAGTCAGTTTCAAAATAAGTCAGCCCAGAATAAGCCTCATTTAAATTACGGTTTAATTTTGCTCAAAACTTTGTTTAAGTAACAGAGGGAATAATAGCAATAAACAGGGAGTAACCGTGGACAACAAACAAGAGCCGCTGATTAAACAAGTCGAATTTGCCGATAACTTAGGCCGATACTGGATGACGCCGTTAACCATAATACTGGCCATATCCATTGTTGGGATCCCACTACTGCTTTTATGGCTCCCCATCGGTAGCCACTTTACCCGTCGTTATATCAATAATATGAGCACCGAGCTCACAGCTAAAAAACTCGTGGTACGCAAAGGCATTTTTACTCGCACTGAAAATACCGTGCCGCTGGATAAAATTACCGACATGGCATTAATTCAAGGGCCATTAATGCGCTTTTTTAAATTACACCAACTCACTATTGAAACCGCAGGTCAATCGGGTACAGGTGCCTTACTTAGCTTAACCGGTATTGTTGATGCCGCAGAGTTTAGAAGCTTAGTCCTAGCGCAAAAAGAAAAACTCAATCAGCAAGCGCCTGTTGCGACTCAAGATGAAAATAATGAGGCTAGTGTAGTGAGCCTTTTACAAGAGATCTCTGATACCCTCAAACGCATTGAAAGCAATAGTAAAAGCTGAAGTTAACCTCACACTATCAGTACGCCCTTTAAGCATTAACCATCAGTGAGCAATGAGCATAAGTAATGAGCATAAGCAATAACAGCGCGGCGTTATCGAGTCGCAAAATGAGCATCACAACACTCCTTAGCGCCATGGGGCCTGGTCTGTTAATGGCTGCTGCAGCCATAGGCGCCTCACATTTAGTCGCATCGACCCGAGCTGGTGCAGAGTTTGGCTGGCAACTGGCTTGGGTCATTTTGGCGGTTAACCTGCTCAAGTATCCATTTTTTGCCGCTGGAGCACGTTACACCAGCGCCACTGGAGAAAGCTTATTGCAAGGCTATTTAAGGCAAGGACCAAAGTATCTTGCGGTGTTTACAGCGCTTAACACCCTCGCCGCTATCGCCAGTACTGCTGGTGTTGCCATGCTCACTGCCGCCATGCTTACTCAGTTTGTGCCCTTAGCTATCGATCTACTAGCACTATTGGTATTGCTCTCAAGTGTGGCGATACTGATTTTTGGCCATTATGCGCTGCTCGATAAAATGACTAAAGTCATCATGTTAGCCTTGACCGTCACAACCTTAATTGCTGTTGCTCTTGCCTTTAACGCACCCGCAATAGTTAACCCAGACTTTGTGTCACAATCGCCATGGCAATGGGCCTATATAGGCTTTTTAGTCGCAATGATGGGCTGGATGCCCGCCCCCATAGAGGTCAGCGCCTGGAATTCGCTTTGGTTAATCGAAAAGCAAAAGTTAACCCCGGTGAGTAAACAGCAGGCACTGTTCGATTTTAACTTCGGCTATCTAATGACGGCACTACTGGCCATCGTTTTTCTCGCCCTAGGCACCTTAGTCATGCACGGCAGCGGCGAGCAATTTTCAGCTTCAGGGGTTAAGTTTGCTGCGCAGTTAATCAGCCTATATAGCCAGGTGATGGGCAGTGAAAGTCACTACCTTATCGGCGCAGTGGCGTTTTTGTGTATCTTTAGCACCACAGTAACCGTCATAGATGGCTATAGTCGCACCCTTAATATGGGCTGGCAGCTGCTGACTAAGCAGCAAGATAGTGAGCGCCGACTTAATGCTGTGATGTTAGCCGTCAGTACTCTTGGATTATTTATCATATTGTTTTTTAAAGGGGCTCTACTTCCATTACTGGAATTTGTTATGATTCTCGCCTTTATGACGACTGTGATTTTTGCTTGGCTTAACTATAAGTTGATGATCAGCACAGCACTTTTACCAGCAGACAGGTATGGTAGCGCCATGCGAGTGCTTTCATGGCTAGGATTAATTTACTTAGCCAGCTTCGCCGCGCTTTTTATCTATTGGATGCTAACAAAATAACGTAAACGGACTCCTACACCTTCAATGCACCTAATAACAAAAACACTAATCGGCTCAGTCGTTGTTGGCTGTTGCCTATGGGCTGCAAACAAAGCCAGTGCAAACCGCGTTGCCAGCAGTGATATCGCCAAACAACTGCCTAATATTATCAACCAAGCACAGCGTCCTTTTAGTGGCGTGGTAATGGTTAAACAAAATAACCAGCCTGTGTTCGCCTATATATCTGGTGACAATATTGACAATCACTCCAGCTTTTTAATTGGTTCGCTGTCAAAGCAAGTAACCGCTGCACTTGTCTTAAAAGCCGTTGATGACGGCCTAATCGATTTGCATAAAAGCGTTAGTCATTATTTATTAAAAGATGGCAATAAGCCGCGTGCTTATGTGCCACCAAGTGTGACCGTATCACAGTTGCTGAGCCACACCTCAGGTTTACTAACTCTTGGCGAACCACCAGTTTTTAAACCTGGCAGCCAGTTCCAATACTCAAATTATGGCTATGCCTTACTTGGCGACATACTTGAAGTGGTATACCAAAAGCCAATCGACCAGTTAGTTGCACAGCTCAACCAGCAAAATAAGCTTGATGGTTTGTATGCACAAACAGGCGATATCAATAGTATTGAGGCTACACACGCTAACTTCATCTTAGGCAACACCGAGACCTTAACTCAAAGTGCAGACGGCAGCAGCCAGTCGCAATTAATCCCTGTTGAACTCAGCATCGATAAATCGATGATCGCCTTTGGCGGCATGGTGGCATCGGTTGAAGCCTATGGCCGCTTTCAAGATGCACTGTATAACGGCAAACTTTTGAGCCCCAAAAGTCTTGCGTTAATGACTTCACCACAAGCGACTCGCAACCATAGATGGGGAGCATTAGAGTACGGCTATGGCACACAAATAAGCCGTGATGAACAGTTAGTTGAATATAGCCACAGCGGCTATCTTCCCGGTTATGTCAGCCTAGCCGTGTATTACCCAAAGTCGAAGGTCAGCTTAGTTATCTTAGAAAACACCTCTTGGGATCTCAGTAATCGCGAGCGCGTATTTGGCTTACACGATGCTATACGCAGCAGTATTCGTAACCGACTAGCAGCCCTTGAAGACCGCCCAGTAGCCAAACTGTATCAAGCTTCTGTTAGTGCATTTGAAGATACCTTTGCCCCGGCTAACACAGCAGCAAAAGCAGTAGAGTAATTGCTATTTCAGGGATAACTTCTGTTATAATAATCGGGATGATCGCGCAGCCGCGCGGTCCCATAGTTAGAAGAAATCAAACTCATGATTAACAATGATATTTTACGTAAAGTTCGCTATATCCTCGACTTAAGCAACGCAAAGATGATCCGCATTTTTGCTAAAACTAAGCACGAAGTGACACAAGAGCAAATGATCGACATGCTAAAAAAAGAGCATGAAGAAGGTTATGCTCCTCTGAATGACAAGAACATGTGTCGTTTCTTAGATGGTTTAGTGATCTACAAGCGTGGCCTAAAGCCAGGCGCTGAAGCGCCAGAACCACTAGCTCAATTGACCAACAACCTTATCTTCAAAAAGTTAAGAGTGGCATTTGAACTACGTGAAGACGATATCATTGAAGCGCTAGAACTTGCAGAATTCAACATGAGCAAGTCTGAGCTAGGCGCACTATTTAGAAAGCCTGGTCATAAGCACTACAAGCCATGTGGCGACCAAGTATTACGTAACTTCTTGATGGGCTTATCACTTAAGCACCGTCCAGAAAACGCTAACTAATTCAGTATAGAATTAGCGATACAAAGCGTGATAAAAGCACTGCCACTGGCGGTGCTTTTTTTAGGAGCTAGGAACTAGATCCTAGGACGCTTCGCTGCGAGGACGGGCTTCGCCCTGCTAGGAAAAGCAAAACCCCGACCTACAACAAACACCGCTTTTCCTAAAACCTAGGACCTTACTTAGCTTTTCCAATCTTTCCCGTAAGCGCTGCGTTCCGTCAGTGACGTAGTCATGTTCGCAGGCCGTTCGGCTCTTAATATCTTAGCTGTTCCTGTTTTTTCCGGCTCTTCTGTCTTTGCGTTCATCATCTTTAAACCGTGTTAGCTTTTTCGGCTTATCCGTAAATGACGCTGTCACATCCGCAAGGTCGCAGGCCGTTCGGCTCTCACCGTCTTTGCTTTAATCGTCTTTCCTTATTTTCCTAGGACCTAGGACCTTTCTTTGCTTTTCCTATATTTCATTAAAAATTTCGTCTAATTCGTCCGCAATAGCTAACAAAGATCACGCTTTATGTTAGTCTTCCGTGATTAGCATCACCTGTAATACCAATCAGTATATAGATTTACTCGCTCAGCGAGAATTTAGCGGTTCTGAGGCAAGGCGACGAATGAAGAGCATAGCTGTTCTACGGTCAAGTTCGTTAACGCAGCATCAGAGCTGCTAAAACTCGTCATTCTGGAGCGTTTTTGGCTGCCTATTTCCACATTGAACAGCACCATAGGGGAATAATAGCTCTTTCAACTATTCAGCTTGAAACAGTTTGCCAAAAACCGCTCTGAGCAGATAAAGTTCTTATACTGATTGGTATTACTCTACTAACAAAAACAAAGAAAAGGTTTCCAATGGACGATAACAAACGCCCGCTCTATCTTCCTTTTGCCGGTCCAGCCATTCTTGAAGCACCTTTAATCAACAAAGGTAGCGCTTTCACAGAGGAAGAACGGATTTTTTTCAACCTCGAAGGCCTACTGCCACACGTCATCGAGACTATCGAAGAGCAAGCCTCTCGCGCTTACGATCAATACAAAAACTTCAGTAACGATCTCGATAAGCATATTTATCTGAGAAACATTCAAGATACCAACGAGACCTTGTACTACCGCCTAGTACAGAACCATATTACTGAGATGATGCCTATCATCTATACCCCAACTGTGGGTATGGCCTGTGAGCGTTTCTCTAAAGATTACCGCCGTAACCGTGGTCTGTTTATCTCTTACGCCAATAAAGACCGTATCGACGATATTCTCAATAACTCGACTCGCCAAAAAGTAAAAATCATCGTAGTCACCGACGGTGAGCGCATCTTAGGTTTAGGCGACCAAGGTATTGGCGGCATGGGGATCCCAATTGGTAAGCTATCTTTATACACCAGCTGTGGTGGTATTAGCCCTGCTTATACTCTGCCAATCACACTCGACGTAGGTACTGATAACCCCCACCTACTAGAAGATCCTATGTACATGGGCATGCGTAGCCCACGTATTGGCGGCGAAGAATACAAAGAGTTTGTTGAAGCCTTTATGCAAGCGGTTCACCGCCGCTGGCCCGATGCACTTATCCAGTTTGAAGACTTTGCTCAAAAGAACGCTATGCCACTGCTTGAACGTTATAAAGATCAATACTGCTGCTTTAATGATGATATCCAAGGTACAGCAGCGGTCACAGTCGGTTCACTGTTAGCAGCCTGTAAGGCAGCAAAAACCAAACTTAGTGAGCAGCGCATCACCTTCTTAGGTGCAGGCTCTGCAGGTTGTGGTATTGCCGAGGCAATCGTGGCGCAAATGGTGTCTGAAGGCATCACTGAACAACAAGCGCGCAAGCAAGTGTTTATGGTCGATCGCTGGGGTATGTTGCAGTCAAATATGCCTAACCTACTGCCGTTCCAGCAAAAGCTAGCGCAAAACTGTGATGATATCGCTAATTGGGATAACTTCAGCGACAACATCTCGCTACTGGATGTAGTCAACAATGCCAAGCCTACGGTATTGGTTGGTGTGTCAGGCGCGCCGGGTCTATTCACCGAAGAGATCATCAAAGCGATGCACAGCCATTGCAAACGTCCGATAGTGTTCCCACTGTCGAACCCAACCAGCCGCGTAGAAGCCACGCCAAAAGATATTCTGCATTGGACACAAGGCCAAGCGCTTGTGGCAACAGGTAGCCCATTTGAGCCAGTGGTGGTTGACGATGTGACTTATGAGATTGCCCAATGTAATAACAGTTATATCTTCCCAGGTATTGGCCTTGGGGTATTAGCCTCAGGTGCAAAACGTGTTAGTGATGCCATGTTAATGGCATCGAGCCGCGCACTTGCCGAGTGTTCACCGCTGGCAATAGATGGTGAAGGCTCACTGCTGCCGAAACTTGAAGATATTCATAAGGTCAGTAAGCATATTGCCTTTGCAGTTGCCAGAACAGCAATTGAAGAAGGCCATGCTTTGCCAGTGACCGCAGAGCAACTGAACTATGCGATTGACGATAACTTCTGGATGGCAGAGTATCGGCGTTATAAAAGAACTTCGTTCTAGTTTTTTCGATATAGCTAAAACGGAAAAATATCGATGGTTCAAGCAAAGACGAGCGCTTCGCTAACGGTCTAAATCAAAAGCAGTCATATTTGGCTGCTTTTTTGTTTTTGGGGTTATCTGGTAGTTGGTTTGTTATCAGGCTTTGCCTGACCTTTAAGTTAGACTTCGTCTAACTTAAAGGTCAGTGGTGATGCCACATTGGTAATGCATCAGGCTACGCCTGACTAGGGTCGTGAGCTTACAGCTCACACTCGGGCAAAAGGGGGACAACAGCTTCCCCCTCTTGCATCACCCGAGCCGCCCCGACGAAGTTGTTGATCCTCACTCATTTTCGAAAATATCTATCGCCTCATATTCGCCGTCTGATAGGCAGGAAGCTTGAATGTCTTGAAATGCATGGATGCACGAGAAAGACCATGGCTCACCTAAGGCTATCTCGGCCTCCATGCCTCAATCACGACCCTCTCCTTACAAGAGTTCTTCAATGACCTCGGCAACTCCGATGGGGAATAGGTGTTTCCTATGAGTTTTCGAATCACTTTAGCTACAGTGCTTACTTTACAAATAACAATGCGAATCTTGCCAATTGAGGATTAAACGCCTCCCTACAACCTTGATCTAACGCATTGTGATTAGTGCGGTTTCAATAAATAATCCAACACATACTTTTACAGTCATCATCTGCTTAACGCACAGACCGTATTAAAATGTAATAAGCCATAGGGATAGTATGTCGAATCATCAATCACCATATATGCTTGAAACAGCCTCTGATTATTTAAGAGCTGCCAAAGTGTTATGGAAGGAACCTAATTTAGGTCTTGTAGCAGTAGTCAACGCTGCAATAGCCATTGAAATAATATTAAAAAGTTTTATTGCCCAGCCTTCAGAAAATGACCGCAAAGGTACTATTTCTGAACAATATGAAATCAAAGGAAAAAGGCTTCATACTTTAACGGACTTAGCGAAAGCCATAGATTCAGATTTATACAATAAGTTAGGGTTTCATCGCCACGAGTATTGGTTTCAAAAATTTGACAATTTATTTGTTCAATCACGTTATCCATATGAACCCACCTCTAGCGGAGGGTATTCAGATACTCCAATTCAGATAGGTATTGAAATGTTTAGATCAACGATTAACTGGTACAAACAAACAGAAAACCCAGATCCTTGGGTCATAATGTATCCAGATGTAGCTGGTGGTGGCTTATAACGAGCTGTTCTATTCAGATTCACCATGCCATTTGCTGATGCGAAGGATTCGTGCATGAGAATCTTAGAGCACATTCAGTACGTGCCCATCTGGTTGATATATAATAAAAAAACGCAACGTGGGCTTTTTTTATATCTGTAGTATCGAACCAGTTATCTCAAGCAGACTTAACAGCGTTGAGATTTACACCGACATATTTCTTGTAAGGTTTTAGCGACTCTTCACTGTCACCAATGATATGAACATTAGCTTTCTTGGCTAGCTTAGTGTTCATTTCTTCTACTACATCAACTGATACTTGAACCTTGCCACGTGGAAAGCGATTTGATTTGTTAATCATATAAGCGACGTTTGGTGATATCGGATAAAAGAAATCACACTCATGGTCTTCTGGTGGTTTAATTTCATCGGTTAAAGCTTGGTGGACATTCGCAATCGGCTGGTCAGAAGTAATGAACGGCGTAACGGTATCATTGATAAGCAAACAATGAACATCGTCTTTTCTATCAAGATAAAGTGACCGCCCTAAGTTCATACCGAACATATAACCAATGAACCACCAGCATTCTTGAGTCAACTTAGCAATATGTTCAGCTAAAGCACGAAGACGCTCATCTATAAGCTCATTAGATTTGCCCATGCCAGTATTAGCTAAGTCTTTAAAGTTCTTAGTCCTAGCAATCTGATGACCGAAAAACTGCATGAAGTGAATCATATTCTCGCTGTCATCGAGTACAGATAGGTCACGATTTGCAAGTGCTTTTAGAACGTCTTGAACTTCATCTTCATGAGCTGTGTGATAGTTTTCAATGCCGTTGCATCTCCAAGCTTCAAGCATCTTATCAGCTACTTCATCTTTGATTCCGCTCTGCTTGTATACAGATGCCATGTACTGCATTTTCAGATAATCATTTAGATAAGACATATGCAGCTCTTGTAAGTCTTCTGGACTTTCAGATGACCATCGTTTGATTACTTGTACATGCTCACGTGTAAGCGGTTGAACGCGATAGAAATGACGCTCTACTGCAACATTCTTAACGCTGTCTTTACGAACAATGTTTTTGTTGTTCTTGGTGGTGTAGAACACATTCTTGTTATCAGACGCCCATCGTCTCATGTAGTTAGCCCACACATGATGATGATTCTTCTTTCCTTGCAAGCTTTTCTTGCTTATTTCTGCCATACGCCCTCCGTTGCATTAGAAAATAATTGGGTCAGAGTAAACTAAACAATTCAATCCGAATCCCCAGAGTTATGCTTGTCTAATCCCGTGTAGATACGGCCGTGACCGTCCATGACATGGACGTCATGGCCGAGCTTCCAAGGATGGACTTGCTGCGTGTCACGGCAGTGTCTGCACATACGCTGGCCGCAGGCCATTGGAACCACTGCTGTTGGATGCCACTCGCAGCCTAAAAATATCTCTATGTCTACACGAAGATAAAAGTTGCTATCTCTGCTAGCAACAAAAAAGGCTATAGGAAAACTCCCATAGCCTCTTGAAATAGCCTTTTTGACTTAACTTTTTAGCAAAAAGTTACAGCTACTGACCTGCAATCACAGCCTTAATGCTATTAAGCATCGAACGGTCAGTTCGCGCTTTCTTCAGCTTACGTACACTTTCTTTAAGCGAAGCATCTGCTAGACGGGTGAAAATACCGTTGTACTCTTTCTCGGCAATTTCATCATCTGTTTCAGCCATTTCTGCAATATCTTGTGCAACACGGCTTAACTGGAACCAAGCATTAGCGATATAAAAACCGTGGAAGTCTTCTCTGGCTAATAGTGACTTAGCACTTGCAGGTAATGCATCCCAACCATTACTGAACTTAAGATCTGTGTCTTCAATTAACTCGTTGCAAAGGTTGGCATAGGCTTCGAACAGATCCTTTGGGATCTCGTTCATCGGCATTACCGTATTGCACACGTTTAATGAAACCTGCTCGGCACGTTCTCTATAAGTTTGGCTTACTTCTGTCATGATGTTTTCTCTACAAATGAGCACGATTAACGCACTCTTTATTCAAATTAATTTGGCTTAAAACTTACCGCTTACATATAAGCCATAATTGCCGTTACCTACGATTGGCGTGACTGTAATACCTTTATAAGGGTCGGTAAAGTATAGCCCCGATAATATACCGATGGCGGCACCAGCTAACACGTCTTCAACCTGGTGTTTGTCACTTTCTACACGGGTGTAACCCACATAAGTGGCGCCAATATAGGCAGGAATCGCCCACTGCCAACCGTAACGCTGCTGCACAAAAGTGGCGGCGGCAAAGCTGTCTGCGGTATGGCCTGACGGGAACGAATCATCGCCTGAGCCATCGGGCCTGTCTTTATCGACTGTGTATTTAAGGCCTTCTACCACTAAACGTGAAACCGCGCCAGTTTTGGCTAACTGCCACGCACCTTCATAATCATCTTCATAGATAAGCGAACCACCCAGGGCTACAGCTGGAATAAGCAGGTGTAATACATCACCAGATCTTTCTAAGTCTGATGCTGCGGAAGCTGACCAACTTGTCAGCAAAAGCAAACAAGCAAAAAACTTTCTCATCGCAATGACCTGTGTCATGAACCTTTAGAGGGCGTTGTTATACAGGCACAGTGTGCTAAATGCAAAAACTTGTGAAAGCGATTCAATTTTAAGCGTCCAACTCATAAAAATCTTAGTTAACAAAACTCGTTATCGTGTATTCTAACGGTCGAATATAAAAGGCTTTATTACTTAAAATAATACATAATGCACAAGCTCATTCAGCTATTACTCATCTCTCTAGCTTTAATCATAACTTTGGCCAGCCAGCATGCCGTGTCTGCTACAGCGGATATCAAACGAGCAGACGAGCTGTTCGAGTTACTCGACAGTGGTGTGGTTGAGAAAAACATTGAAAGAAAACAATACCTCAAAGAGCTAATTCCTTTAGTGCCCAAAAATGACCTCGCTAGGCAACTGCTGTTAGCTCGTGCGACCTGCTGGTCATATAACATGCTGGATGATGCTGAAATATCCCAAGCTCTGTTATTTGCAAAACAGGCTTTAACACGTCCTGAGTTAGCTGATTTTCCCGATGATAAATTAGATTTAGAGCTTTGTTACGCTTGGTTCTCGGAGCAAAAGGGTGATGTTGATACCGCGCTAACTTATTACAACCGGTTAGTTATTGAAGCCTACCAATTAGAAAACTTACGCCTGATGGCTGATGTACGCATGATGCGCGGCTATTTAACTTCATTTCAAGGCAACTACACCCAAGGCATAGAAGACTTAATGACGGCGCAAACCCTCTATAAAAGTTTAAATGTCACCGTTTGGGTGCAGCATAGCCTCTACGAAATCGCGACCATATATCGCCGCCTAGGCGATCAAGACAATGCTATCCGCTATTTCAATCAGTTACATAAGAGCCATATTGACAACCAACAGTTCGATAAAGCCAATGTTGTGATCTCATCAATCGCAATTGCAGAAGAGGAACGTAATAGCTTTGCGGAGGCTAAGAAGCTATTTCTAGAAAGTTATCACTACTGGGACGCTAAGCAAAATGGCTTTAAAAAAGCGGGTGTGGCCGTGAACATGGCTGGTACCTTAATCAAACTAGGAGAAATCGACCTAGCTCGCCACTATTTAGATGAATCGGCTGCTTTGATTACTCCGTCTGCTGAAGGCTTTTATAACTATATGCAGCTGTTTTATGCTCAAGTTTACTTAGAGCTAGGACAGTTTTCACAAGCCCATAAAAGTATAGCCCTTGCCCGTGTGGCATTTGAGCGAGTCAATAGCCTACGCGGACTGGTACAAGTACAGCTTGTAGAGAGTCAGATATTTCTTATGCAGGACAATTGGCAGGCAGCCTATGAATCTTTATATAAGTATATGGAGCTGCATATGGAGCTTGATAAAAAGATCTTCTCTCGCTACAACGCCGAAATGCGCACTCGCTTTAATGCTGAGCAGATAGAAGCCGAAAATCGCCATCTAGTTGAAAATCATAAGCTCAAAGAGCTAGAGTTAGCCATGCTGGAGCAAAATAAAGTTCAGCAATGGATTATCATCTTTATGGGCAGCATCATCCTTATTATCATATCGACTTTCACTTATAAGCAATTGCAGAAGAACAAATTACTGTCTGTGTTAGCACTGACTGACGATCTCACTCAGTTGCCTAACCGACGCTACATATATACCCAGGCCCAAGACTACTTTGATAGCGCAATAAAAAACCAGCAAGCTTTATCCTGTATCAGTTTCGACGCTGACTATTTCAAACTGATTAATGACCGCTATGGTCACGAAGTTGGCGACGAAACCTTAAAGTTACTCGCCGATACCTGTAGAGCCGTACTAGGGACCCAGTATGAAGCAGCGCGTGTCGGTGGCGAAGAGTTTCTCATTCTTCTACCCAATACTGATAAGGCACAAACCCTTAAGGTTGCCCAGGTTCTGGTCAATCAGGTTCGTAATGCTGACTTTAGCCTTTTCCCTCAAGGGTTCTCGATAACGATAAGTGCAGGAGTCTCAAGTCTTAGCGATACTGACGAAAAACTTTCTCAGCTGCTGAAACGAGCCGATGAGGCGCTTTACTTGGCTAAGAAAGAAGGTCGAGACCAAGTTAAAATGATTTAAGGTCAGCCACTTTTACCTTTCGACTGCAACAGGACAAGTCATCACTAGCGTAAATCCTTACCGCCAATATCAGGCCTGCTATCCCATATAGCAGGTCCATCGCCCACATCATATCTTTTGCCTCCACTCATTCACTATAAAGCTGCTACAAAGGCGGCCATAGATACGTATATTTGGCTCTATTCTATGACATTGAACAACACTAAAGCTTGCCATACTTTATACTATATAGTGTATAATTAATCCCGAATATCAATAACTTCTACGCAAAGTAGACTCTAAATGCCCAAGCTTTCTTTGTTAATACAAATCCTACTTTTTGTCAGCGCTCTTTCTGTGTGTAGTTTAAGCTTCGCTACACAAACTAACACTCAAAAAGCGGATGAAATCTTTGCCATTATTGATAGTGGCACCATCGACAATTCCGAGTCCTATCACCTCCATTTAGCTCAATTAGAAAGCTTGGTGTTAAAGAGTGATACGCCACGATTTCTGCGCCTAAAGCGAGCACAGTGTTGGTCATTTAACCCTTACGAAAAAGAACAAATCCCAGCGGCCTTAGCATTTGCCAAGCAAGTACTCAACTACCCAGAGTTAAGCCAATTTCCACACCATAAGCTTGATCTGGAGCTTTGCCATACTTGGTTTACAGAAAAGCATGGCAATGTCGAAGTGGCACAAAGAGGTTATAACAAAATCATAGAAGAGGCCTATGCACTAGAAAATTTACGCCTAGTTGCCGATGCCAGAAATATGCGCGGCTACTTACGCTCTTACCAAGGTAACTTCACCCAAGGACTTGAAGACTTACTGATAGCCCATGCTTTATATCAAAATTTAAACCTACCCGTTTGGGCTAACAGCAGCTTGTATGAAATCGCTACCAGTTATCGCCGCTTAGGTGAATATGCAAATGCTATTCGCTACTTTAAACGGCTTCAAGACAAGCATATTAGTAACAACAACTTTGATGGGGCCAATGCTATATCTGTCTCAATTGCCATAGCCGAGGAAGAGCAAGGTAATCTAGACGTCGCAAAGTGGTTATTTGAAGAAAGTCATACCTATTGGAAAGAAAACAAAAAAGAGTTAGAGCAAGCCACTGTAGCAGTAAATATCGCGGGCACCTTGATAAAGCTTGGTGAGATAGCCCAAGCTCACCAATACCTCAACGAAGCGGAACCCTTTATTCTGCCTACAGATACAGCTTTTTACAGCTTTTTACATCTATTTCGCGCACAAGTGTATCTCGCGGAAAATCGACTGCCTCAGGCTCATAAAAGTATTGCTTACGCGCGCACCGCCTTTAGCCGCGTTAAGAACATACGGGGCTTGGCACAGCTGCAATTAGTTGAAAGCCAAGCCTTCCTTAAACAGGAAGATTGGAAGCAAGCCTATTATGCCCTCTCTGAATATATGAGGTTGCATATGGAACTCGATAGTAAACAGCTTTCAAGCTACACCACCGAGATGCGCACTCGCTTCAATGCCGATCAGATTGAGCAAGAAAACCGCCATCTTATTGAAAATCAGCAACTCAAAGAGTTAGAGTTGAGCATGCTAGAGCAAAATAAACTCCAGCAAGGCATCATCATCTTTCTAGGCGGCTTTATTATCCTGATTGCCTCTGTTTTTGCCCGTAAGCAAATTCAAAAAAATAAGCTCTTGTCTGCCCTTGCATTAACAGATGACCTTACTCAGCTTCCCAACCGCCGTTATATCTACACCAAGGCGCAGACTTGCTTCGAACAAGCTCAAAAAACTGATAGCCCATTGTCTGTCATTACATTTGATGTTGACTACTTCAAGCTGATTAATGACAAGTATGGCCACGAAGTCGGCGATGATGCCTTAAAGTTCTTGGCCGACACATGCCGCGAAGTACTTGCAACGCAGAATAAGACCGCTCGTATTGGCGGTGAAGAGTTTTTAATTCTGTTACCAAATACCGATTTAGCAAAGGCCTATAAGATTGCCCAAGCTTTGGTACATAGCGTCAGATACAGTGATTTCAGCCCATTTCCTGCAGACTTTAGCATGACGATCAGTGCAGGGGTCGCTAGCCTTAGCGCGACAGATAGCAAGCTGTCGCAGCTGTTTAAAAAAGCCGACGATGCCTTATACGTAGCAAAGAACGAAGGCCGTAACCAAGCTAGAATAGGACAGTAGTTCTGCAGATGGGGATACCTATTTATCCCCAATAACTGCTATCATTAGTGGTTATACCAAGCCGATACTTTTAGCCAATAATAGGCCTATGTCCGACATATCTTCACAACTTGCCCCTATCGACACCCTAACGCCCATTCAACTTGGCGAGTTAGCCCTTAAAATTAATGTTTGGGGCCAAGAGTTAGGCTTTGCACAAATTGGGATTTGCGATACCGATCTCAGTGCAGAAGAGCCAAAACTTCAAGCTTGGTTAGACAAAGGTTATCACGGCGACATGGGCTATATGGCTAATCATGGCATGATGCGCGCGCGAGCTTATGAGCTACATCCAGGTACTGTGCGTGTAATTACTGCGCGGATGAATTACCTGCCACCAGAAGCTGGATTTGCCTTTAATCTTAAAGACCCCAATCTTGGTTATATTTCCCGTTATGCTGGCGGCCGCGACTACCATAAGATGATCCGCAGTCGCCTTAAAAAGCTCGGTGACAAAATTGAAGCAGAACTCAAAAGCCTTGGAATTAGCAGACCAAACTCACGGCCATTTGTTGATTCAGCGCCAATTTTAGAACGCCCTTTAGCCGATAAAGCAGGCCTTGGCTGGACCGGAAAACACAGTTTATTGCTTAATCAAGATGCAGGCAGTTGGTTCTTTTTAGGTGAGCTATTAATAGATTTGCCATTGCCAGTCGACATCCCTGTGGCTGAGGGCTGTAAAACCTGCGTGGCCTGTATTAAATCTTGCCCAACCAATGCGATTGTCGAACCTTATATCGTTGACGGCAGCCGCTGTATCTCGTATCTCACTATTGAGCTACAAGGGGCTATTCCGGTTGAGTTCAGGCAGGCGATAGGAAATCGAATTTATGGCTGTGATGACTGCCAATTGGTATGCCCAGTCAACAGCAAAGCGCCCCTCACAGAGGAGACAGACTTTCATACACGGCCATCACTTAAGCAGCCACAACTACTCGAGCTTTTTGCTTGGACTGAAACCGAGTTTCTAAAGCTGACCGAAGGCAGCCCTATTCGCCGTATAGGCCATGCTCGCTGGTTAAGAAACATCGCTGTCGCACTAGGTAATGCACCTTATAGCCAAGTGATAACACAAGCACTGACAGAGCGGAAACTTTCAGATGAAGTCGATGATATGGTCATCGAACATATTGACTGGGCTATCGCAGAGCAGCAATCTAAGCAAAGTGCTACAGCTCAAAACCCGATGGCTCAAAACCCTTCAGCCCTCAATATACAACAGCCGCAGGTGGCAGTTGTCAGCCGTAAAACCCAAAGGGTGATCCGCAGTGTTGAGAAAGGATTAGCGAGAGATGCATAACAAAATGGACGCTAACTAAGTTAGCGCCCATTTTAAATCAAGCCACAATTTATGCTTTAGGATCTAAGGTAAAACCCACTTTAATCGTCACCTGCCAGTGTGCCACCATACCTTCTTCTAAATGTCCTCGAGTTTCTACCACCTGAAACCATCTTAAATGCTTCAAGGATTCATTGGCTGCGGCAACGGCATTTTTAATCGCTTCATCAGAGCTAATTGGTGATGATCCGGTTAGCTCTATAATCTTGTAGGTATGGCTCATTGTGACTCCAACAGTGATTAAAAGAATAGTCTTAATCAGTATAGAACAACATCTGAGTATGTCTGCGGCCATAAGAGCGGTTGAATAGTTCAATCACCTTTTAGCATTCACCAAGATACACATTTAGCAGCAACAATCTGTTTTTTACTGATAAATAACGACTTCAATTAGAGAGAAGATTCGTGACAGCTCTTATTGGTCCGCCTTAAAACTCCCCACTCCGAAGTCGAAGGTTTTAGCTAAACGGTTCCATGCATTTATCTGGATCACAGCCAATGTTAGCTCGCTGATCTGCTTATTTGAAAAGTACTGTTTTAATGCATCGGTGGCATTAACTAAACGGTTTTCTTCATGACCCACACTCGCCAAAGGTAAGTTAGTCAACGCCTCAGCCCAATGCAGCACAACTCGTTCCTTATCGGTGTAATATGGCGCTTCTCGCCAAATAGATAATGAAGCCATACGTTGAGCGGTTTCACCTGCGGCCAATGCCTCTTTAAAATGCATATCAATACAGTAAGCACACCCATTAATGAGTGACACTCGGTAACGGATCAGTTCAAGTAAGTTGTGCTCAAGCCCACAGCTATTGACATAATTTTCAGTTTTTAACATACAAGCCATCACGCCACTAGCTAGCTGCTCTCCCTTGAGAGACGCGGTGATAGAAAGGTTTGGATTAGTCGTTTGAGTCATAATTGATGCCTATAAATGAATAAGTGAATTGCACAACAACTATTATCCATAAACACAAAAAAGCTGGAATACCAACATAAACTGCTTTACCTTTGCGTAAAACGCAAAGGTGAAATTAAGAGAACTCATGTTAAGTGCGATGCGGATCTTCATCAAAGTGGTCGAGCTCGGAAGCTTTTCTAAAGCGGCCGAAGTACTCAATATGGCGCCCTCAAGCGTCGCCCGTAATATCGACAACCTCGAGCAAGACTTTAAAGCGACCTTACTCAAACGTAGTACCCGACAACTATCGCTTACAGAAGCGGGGGAACAGTTCTTAGAGGGGGCGCGCAAACTGGTTAACGATGAAGAAAATCTAAAGATATCACTGTCTGAGCGAGATACTCAGCCCGAAGGCATACTACGTATTTCAGTGTTTGAAGGATTTGGTCGAGTAAAAATTTGCCCTCTTCTGCCTGGTTTTTTAGCCCAATATCCTAAAGTAAAGATTGAAATAGACTTAGACAATCAACTAGTAGACTTACACTCTGAAAACGTAGATATTGCTATTCGCATTGGCAACGCACAAGATTCAAGCCTACATGCCAGAATGCTTATGGCTAACCAAACTTCATTGTGTGCGAGTGCTAAATACTTAGCTCAATTTGGCACCCCACTTAAACCCGATGAATTGCAGCATCATAACTGCCTATTACTCGACCGTGATAGACAGCGTACCTATTGGCATTTCAAAAAGGGCAAACAATATAAGAAGGTTCCGGTGCAAGGAAACTTAACCTCAAGAGGAGGCACGCCTATTCTTGAGGCGGCTATACACCACGGTGGCATAGTACAGTTGTCGAGTTGGATGATGGATGATTTAATCCAAGATGGCACCTTAGTGCGCTGCCTCCCCGAGTGGACGCCCTCACTGTCAGAGCAATCCAGTGGCGATATTTATGCGCTTTACCGTGGTGGTAAGCACATGCGGCCAGTGATCCGCGCCTTTATCGATTACATAGTTAAGGCGCTCAAGCTCTAGATACAATTGAACCGCATAACCTATGCTATGCGGTTCATCGAGGCTATTAGTGTAGCGCTTTCAAGATATAACGCTTTCTTAGCAGCCCTATGCCAATAGCATTCGCCACCAGATCCCTGGCAAACTAGTAAAGCCGCTCGTGTAAAACGCCGGCTCTCCGTCTTTTATCACCATTAGTGTTGGTGTGACTTGCATCGCCCACTGCTGCGCTATTTCTCCGCGAGGATCATTAACCACTGCAAAGTCATAGCCTTTGTGCTGGATGTATTGCTGCATTTTTTCATCAGGGCCCGATGTCATTGCCACGCTCACAACCGGATAACTGCCTGCAATCACATTCACAGCTGGGCTAACAAAGCTGCAAACCGGACACCAAGAGCCCCAAAAATACAGCAGCACAGGTTGCTCATGGCTCATTGCCAGCAAATCAATTTTCTCGCCCTGCAGCGTCATTGCTTGAATATTGGGTAAGTCGGTTTTAGGTATATCGCGGCTGCGCCATATATCCAGCGCGGCAGAAAATACCGTTAATAACACCAGCATAAATAGCAGCTGCTTGAGCCAGCCAAGTAGCTTTTTCCCAAAGGAAAGCTTACTAGGATCAAGCTTATCTTGAGGATTATTTGTTGCCATTTTTCGCCTCCAACGCCTGTTCCACTTGTTGCTTTAGCTGTTCGAATGGCACTAAACCGGCAATAATTTGATCGCCAATCACCATACTGGGAGTGCCGCCAATACGCAGTGCGCGCATAAGATTTAAGTTATCAGCTACCGCCTCAGCAACTCGGCTATCAGTATTGTTAAGCCATTTAGTGGTATCGGTGATGCTCGCCACTTTGGCAATGGCCTGGCTATCTAATCTGCGCGGCACTGACATTAAGGTGTCTTTTACTGTTAAGTACTTCTCAGGCTCATTAAGCCAAACAGTTTGGGCAAGTTCGACGGCATCCACAGCGCTTTTCCCTTGCAGCGGCACCATTTTAATAATGATTTTAAGCTGTGGGAACTCGGCCATTAGCTTGTCTAATTCTGGCTCTAACTGTTTGCAGTAAGGGCAGTTAAAGTCAGTGAAGTACACCATAGTGAGTTCAGGATTTACAGCGCCCTTCCACGGGTCTGTAGCGCTATGAAACAATGCTTGCTGCTTGTCAGCGATAACATGTTCAACTCCCGCTTGCTCCTTCATCATTTCACGTGTTTGCAATGCGATAAAGGCTTCTTTAAGCAGTTCAGGGTCGTTAACTAGCATCTCTTCTACTATGGCTTTAACCTCTTGCTGCTGCGCTGCTGAAAGGCTTGCATCGTTAGCGCTAACAAACTGACTTGTGGCTAACTGGCTACCCAAAAAGCCTATTGCACTTAGTCCAACTAACCCGATAAAGGTCAATGCTGCTTTCTTGCTAAAAGTGGCTAAATTGGCAGTTGATAGTTCTTTTTTGTTGATTGTTTTGTTGATTGTTTTTTTCATTTGGTTTTTCATAAAAGTCTCACTTGAGCCGCTGTTGCCACTCAAAAAATGGGGGAGCTGCAGCCCTGTATTCACTCAGGACTGCAATCAATAGATCTGCGATAAAGCGGCTAAATCGTTTCAGTCGTCTCAGCCGAATAAGTCGAATAAGTCGTTCTAGAACTTGGCCGATGCGGCATTTATCGCATTAATGACGTCACTGCTTGATAGAATCACAGGCAGCTCAATGCCATCGGGAGCGTTAGGGCCATACACCACATTAAACGGCACGCCATAACGATTGTGGCTTTGTAGGTACTCGGTAATTGGCTTAGATGGTTTAGTCCAGTCCCCTATCATCAACACCATCTCATCAGCTTTAAGTTGGCTATAAACAGGATCTTGCAAAATCACCCCGACCTTATTGGCTTTACAGGTAATACACCAGTCAGCAGTTACATCCACAAATATTGTTTTACCCGCAGCGACTTGCTTGGCTATCTCAGGCTCATTAAGCGTTTGCCAATCAAGATCGGTAGGTAGTGGCTGCGCCCATCTATCAGAAGTAGCAAACGCCACAATAGCAACCACCGCAATGCCGATACTAATGCTGGCAATTGCCGCGGCTTTACCGTGAACCTTAGCCATTAAGAGCAAAAACTGTGATGCTAAAATCGCCGCCGCAGCCCATAAATAACCGCTTGCAACAAAGCTAGCTAACAAACTAATTAGCCATAAGCTGGTTAACAGTAATAATCCAGAGAACACGATTTTCACCACGTTCATCCAGCGACCAGGTTTAGGGAAGTAACTCGCTACTTGCGGAAAAGCCGCCACCAATAACCAAGGCAGCGCCATGCCTAAGGCCAGCGCGCTAAAGATAACAAATAGGCTCAATACGTCTGCGCCAAGCGCAAAAGCCACCGCAGTACCTAAAAAGGGAGCGCTGCACGGCGTTGCGAGTAAGGTGGCAAACATACCTTGCAGGAAGTGGCCACGATGATCATTGCCGCCAGTGGTTGCCAACTTAGTTTGCAGACTAGAGGGTAAATTAATTTCAAATGCACCCAACATGTTTAGCGCAAACACTGAGGTGACTAGCGCCATAAAGCCAATAAACCACGGGTTTTGGAACTGCACGCCCCAACCTATTGCTTGGCCGGTAAACTTAAGGATTAAGATAAATCCAGCAAGTAACCAAAATGAAACTAAAATCCCCAGTGCAGAGGCAATAAACTGTTTACGAATTTGGCCTTTTTGCATATTAGGCGCAGCAATCACCGAGCTAAGCTTCATACCTAAAACAGGTAGCACACACGGCATAACGTTCAGGATTAAGCCGCCGAGTAGCGCAATAAGCAAGATCTGTAGCAAGGACGAAGAACTAGCTTGTACAGTGGTTGGGGTGACTTCTGCGCGATATTCTGCCGACTTATCATGGCCTATAACCGTAAGGTAAAGTGGCTTACCAATCAATTCAGGCTCACCCAGCCAGCTGGAAGCATCAAACACCGCGCGTAATTTGTTAGTAGCAGATGCCGTTTCAAAACGCTCAAAACGAACAAACTTAAAAGTCGTATCGGGCTCACCATCAATAATGAATTTAGGCATCACCCAGCCAGTATCATCCATTTCAATTTGCAGCTGATTAGCTGCCGCGTCCCAGCCAATATCTAGGCTAGGATTACTGCTTTTTAGCGGTACTAACGACTGCGCCTTATTGTAAGCAAACATCGCATCAACATCGGCCGTCATGGTCTCAGGAACAATATCTAGGCTAATTTCGTAGTCAGTTAATACACAAACATTAGTGCACGATGACAGCGTAAACTTACCCTGTAAGCTGGTTGGTTTATTGGCGTCATCAATTTTGACCGAAATCGGAAATGTCGCTTGATTGTGGTAACCAAATGTTTGTAGCCCAAGCAAAGAAAACTGCTCAGGTGCAGGCCACTGCCAGTCGACTTGTTCAAGGTTAGTGGAGCCAGTCCAGTCAATACTAGGGGCAATTCCGCCCTCACCAGGGCTACGCCAATAGGTTTTCCAGTCACCATCTAATTGCACCTCCAGCACGCCAGGCAAGGTGTTAGTGGCTTTGTCTAACTCACCGGTAAGCATAAACTTAGCTTTAACCGGGGGATGATTCGGGTTCTCTAGCCAGCCTGTCGACTGGGCAAAGACCGGATTAGCTAATGCAATGAAACACACTAGAATAATCTGTTTTAATATTTTCACTTTTCTTTCTCCGCAGAAACGGATCGCCACCAACCTAGCACTTTAAAGCTGTTGGTGTAACGATGAATAAACGGCTTACGTTAGGGCTTAGACCTAATATTGATAACCGCAATGTTAGGCCCAAAACAAATAAATTCAAATAGATATGTGCTAGCGACTAATACCTCTTAGTATCAGATCTAGCGCAGATGTTTTATTCTTGAAAGCGACACAGAGAAAGATGAATACGCCTAGGCCTAGGCAGTACAGGGACATTGAGCGCCCTTTGTAGCACACGTGAAGCAAATGGAATAAGCGGGAAGATAAACAGCAACACCAATAACGGCAAAATGGGTGGCTCGTCGAGACACACCCTAAGTGATTTTTCAGATAATTCGCATTGTTTAAACTCTGAATTTTCAGCTTGGCTAGCAGTTGTCTCCTCGCTAGCTCTTACAACATGGGTACTTACCGCGTTATTTCTCATAACGTTAGTGCTTAAAGAGTTATTGCTAACGCTATGATTAAGCTCTTTAGCACTTAAGCTTGCGTAGGTAAATGAACTGGCATTTAGCTGCTCGAAGATGCGAAATACACCACTATTTTGCGCCAAGCAAAACAAGACTAATATGGAAAAAACCATAACAGTCCAATACTTGCTTGTTTTATTAAAGCGCGAATGCGAGATAAATAGCTCCGGTTCATCAGCAAAATTAACTAAGATAATCACTGTCATTAATGCGTGATATCACCTAGGTTACTCTCAGAGTAAGACCGAGCTTTTGTAAAAATAGTTCATCAATCAACAATAATTTAATGCGTTAGCCTAAAAAACCAACAAGTCAACTTATCAAGCAACCATCGACTACCCCTTGTCACTATACCTGCCACAGCGAATTTGCCTCACATATCCCCTTTGATATTTCAACCAGTTGCGGCTGTTTAGCCTCAGCTTTCCAGTATTGTTTTAAGGCACATTTAAAGTCACGTAAGCAATCAATCATTGTTAATTTCAAACTTTTTAATTGCATATTGTATACCTTTTAATGTTAAGATGAGGAAAATTCAGAGTTAACGCCCTGCTGAATTTCTTATAATTAAATACGATAATGGGCGTCTGGACGTCTAGAAGTTTATTGTGTTAGCCTAGGTATTCGCAATCGAAACGAATTCAAGTGCAACATGAGAGAATTTCATGTGAGGATAAAATGATAGAGCTTAGACATTTACGTACGTTAGTTGCCCTAAAGGAAAGCGGCAGCCTCGCTGGGGCAGCAAAAAAACGCTTCGTCACTCAGTCAGCACTCTCGCATCAGATCAAGGAATTAGAGACTCGTATTAATTCTGCTATTTTTGTGCGCAAGAGTAAGCCCCTCTCTTTCACTCAAGAAGGCGCGAGATTGCTCAACCTTGCTGAAGATATTCTACCAAAGGTGATCGAGACTGAGTTTGACCTTAAGAAAGGCCTAGAAGATGGTGATAATCATTTAGGTGTGGGTATCGAATGCCACAGCTGTTTTCGTTGGTTAATGCCTGTAATGGAGGAGTTCAGAAAACAATATCCTCAGGCTGATCTCGACCTATCTAGCCGTCATCTGTTCGACTCGCTAAACGCACTAGAACAAGGCGATCTCGATGTTGTACTGAGCTCAGATCCTGTTCCTGGACAGTCAATTGCTTACCAGCACTTATTTGATTTTGAAGTTAGATTGGTGGTGGCAAGCGATCATCCTCTGGCTCAGCAAGAATATGTTACACCTAAACAGTTAGAGAATTTATCGATTCTAAGCTATCCGGTAGCACTCGAACGTTTAGATATATATCGCCACTTTTTAGAGCCAGCAGGCATTCAACCTGGTCCACAAGTAAAATGTGATTTGACCATGATGCTGCTACAACGAATTGCCTGTAAAGATGGTGTAGCCGCTTTACCAAGCTGGTCAATTAGTGAGGCCCACGGCCTGAGCCTTACCAGTGTAAAGCTAGGTCCAGAAGGACTTAAGCGTCCTCTCTTTGGTGCATATCGCCGTAACGGGGCAAATGCCCGTTTAGCTCAACATTGGTTAGAGTTAGTAGCTAAAGAAGGCTTGTCAAAACAAAAACTTAACTAAGTCCCGCCCCCCCCGTTAACAAAAAGCCTGCATAATGCAGGCTTTTTTGATTTCTATATTGCCTTAAGCAATAAGTTTCTCTTAGTGAGTACCCGTCTTAGTACTAAACCAGGAGAATTAACATTATGTGTTTGGCGTAAGTTATGAGCAATCATAAACTCACCGCTAAGATCATCGTCTAAGCCTAATGACTCAAAAGCTTCTAAGGTCAATGTTTGCTGTTGATCTTCAATCACAGACTTAAGCAAGCTTAACGGATAAGGCTCGACTAACTCCGAATTTAAATAAGCAAATGCAGTTAGTGCGATGATGTCACCAAACACACTAAACAGAGCTAGTGTTTGTACTTCATCAGGATTAATTTGCACATTATCCATTTGATATAACTGATCAACAGCATCTATGGCTATCGCTTCTGTCATTGCCCAATAACCGTGAACGAGTTTCTTGTACGGTTCATTGAGCTCATCTAAACGCTCTTTCAGGTAGAAAGTAAAAGCATAGCGATAAATATTAACTTGGCCCAAACGCACTAAGGCGTCTTTTAAGGAACGGTTTTTACTCGACTGAGCCGTGGCGTGATCCGCGCTATTACTGCGCCATAGCAGGTGAGCAGATAACGCAGGATCAGACGAAACGATATCAATGACATTACGAATATCACCGTCCGCAATAATAGCTTTTTTCAATGGGATTAAGATCCCTCGACGGCCAATTACCTGCTCTTCATTGCTGATAATGGCACGTACTTGAGTAAATACTTGCTGCTCAAGATCTGTCATGTGAAACGTTAAACCTTATTCTTCTAATAATTATCGCAAACTACTTCTTACTGCTGGGTGCATCTATAAAGTAGCTTGATTATATGTACATTTTATTCGGGTAAATTAACCCATAATTTGACGTCAAAGGTCAAGCTAAACCATTACCTTAACAAGTTTCTCCGATTTGATGGGTATTAATTTAATCAAGCTGAAGAGATCTGTGATTAAACTAGCAATCCGCAACTAGACTGAGGCCTTTGACTTAACATTCCCCCTTATAACAAGAATAATCCTTGTATATAAACATTTACTATATCGCCTGATAAATCGCCTCAGCCAGCTTTGAATAGCCCTCATCGTTCAGGTGTATAGCATCAGACTTTTTACTCGGGCTTCTCAATAGACTACTCAAGATATCTTCGACGAGAACAAGTTTATATTGTTCGGCTAATTCCGCATAAATAGGTGAAGGGGAAAGGAATAAGCTCTTTTGCGGCACGGCCACCAGCAAAACGGGGACCTGCTTTGCCTGCGCTGTCTCAATCATCTGCGCTAAGTTAGCTTTAGTCGTTGCTAGAGGTTGATTACGCAGAAAGTCATTACCGCCCTCAAGTAAGATTAACAACTCAGGATCATGGCGAGCGAGTAACTGAGCTAAGCGCTTTTTCCCCCCCGATGTTGTTTCGCCTGATACTCCAGCATTGATCACTTCAAAGCCACTTATTCCTGCAAGTTGACTCGGATAATCTTGCCCCTTGCTCGCACCAACACCATAGGTCAGGCTGTCACCAAAGGCTAACACTCGTGCGTTTTCGGACAAAGCTGGAATACTGGCGCCCGAGCAAGCCTGTAATAACAGCAGTAACAAGATGGTGAGAGAGCGACTAAATGGCCTCAGTATCGACAAGTGTTTCATTGGCATGCCTACTTAAAAGTTTGCCTATTTATAGCATAAAAAAGCCAGATGCTATGCCTGGCTTTGTTGTTGTAGCAATCGCGATACCTCAGCGATGATTAAAACGCTTGGTAACTAACGCTGAAGAATAACTCTCTTCCAGGACTAAAGTAGTTTTGATCGGAAATGATCTCTTCATCAAACAGGTTGTTCGCCTTTAAGCGTAAGCTCCATGCATCATCAATCTGGTAACCAAGACTCAAATCCAGCTTATGATAGGCATCTAAGTACTGCTCATAACCAGCATAACGCTTACCTTGGTAATGATAGTTAGCCAACAGGTCAAATTGCTGCCAGGTGTAGCTTAATAAATAGTTAAACTCATTCTCGCTACGACCAATCAGTTGCTCATCAGTTTGCTTGTTCTGTGCATCGAGGTAGGTATACCCCAATTGATGTTCAAGACTAAACAACTCAAAGTTAGCCGACAGTTCGATTCCGCTGATCTCAGCTTTATTAATATTGGCAGGCTTCCAAATATCCCACCCGTAATCATCTTGCTCACCCGTAGGAGCCCAAGCAATCAGGTTATCGATAGTATTTTTAAATACGCTGATATAGGCGCGAAGATCTTGGTTATTAAAATGCAAAGCAAGTTCATAACTCTCTGCCGTTTCCGAAATCAAGTCTGGATTACCTGAGTCTGGCCAGTAGAGATCGTTAAAGGTTGGAGCCTTAAAAGCCGTACCCGTTGTCGCTGCTAGGCGCCACTGATCGTTAAACTGATACGCAAGGCTGGCATTGTATGAGGTTTCGCTATCGATATTTTCTACATCATCATAGCGAACTGCCACTTCAGCTAGCAGCTTGCTCCATTGTTTCTGCACTAATGCGTATGCGCCAAAAAGATCACGCTGGTCTTCGGCGTAGTCACCTCGGACTTGCTCTCTTGACCAATCGATACCGCCTGTAATCGTAAGATCATCTGCCGCTAAATACTGATTGCTCCAGTTAACTTGATCGCGCTTAGTTTCAAACTCAGCAATCGCTACACTTGCATCATCACCGCGGAAATTCTCATTTGAATCCTGTGACTGACTAACCGCTAACTTACTCGTGAACTGTTCACGACTGTACTGCGTGGCAAGACTCCACAGATAGTTCTCATAATCTGACTCATCGGCCGAGCCCGATGCGTAAATGTCATCGTATTGAGTATTACCCTTATCGTATTGACCATTCCAAAGTGCTTGCCAGTTTTGATTAATCTGCTGCGAGCCTTTTAGTGAAAGTGCATTACGCTTGTAACCATCATCATCGTTCTCCGCTTCGGCGCCATTATACACATCATAGCCGTCGGACTGTTCGTGGTTAACGGCAAGTGTAGTGCTGCCCTCGCCATGGTTCATACCTGTGCCAAATGAACCTCGTACATAGTCGTTGCTACCGTATTCAGCTCCAGCAAACCACTCGCCACCTTTAAGCTCACGGGTAAAGATTTGAATAACACCGCCGATAGCGTCACTGCCCCATACTGACGCACGAGGACCTTTAAGCACTTCTATACGCTCGATGTTCTCAGGAGATAAAGTGTTAAAACTGACTGTACCTAAAGTTGCAGAGCCGACCTTAACCCCGTCAACTAGCACTAGGACATGGTTTGAATTACTACCGCGAACGCTAATAGAAGTTGCCTGCCCCGCACCGCCGTTACGAGATACACTGACTCCGGGAAGCGTTTCTAGTACATCGGCAACCGATTTAGGGTTGAGGCGAACAATCTCTTCGCGCTCAATCGTATTGATAACAGTCAGCTGCTGATCTGCTGTTCTATCAAAGCGTGAACCTGTTACGGTAATCGTTTCATCGATTGTCGCTGAGGTTGCTCCGAGATCTTCGGCTGAAACAGAGAATGCAGTAAAGCTGATAAAACTGCTAACTAGCAGTGCGATTTTAGAGGGTTGTGTTCCCATTTACCTTTGACTCCTAAAGGAAAACGGGGCAAAAACGTCACGGTGACTCGACCAATGAATGACAAGTGCCATTATATATTGCTCGTTAATTGCCGCATTTCGAGATCTGCCCGCCGAAATCATCGAAATCACTTGCTTGGCCGGTCTCCGGACTTAGGTTCTGTATTACTGTGCAATACTCAAGAACAAGCTTTAAACGCCTATCCGTTAAGGCGCGCTCGTCTCTCACCATTCACCGTTGCGGGGGCAGTGTCAGAATCTAACTGACTTCCCGATTATCCTACTACCTTGCGGTATAAGTTACTGCTGTAACTTAAGGCACCAATAAAGTTGACTAAAATAGTATTTTTTCTAATAGCATGCTTTTTAATAGCATGATGCTTATCACTCAAGAGTAAAAAAACGCCACTTTTGAGAGTGCGCGCATTATAGACGTCTATACGGTTAAATGTCTAACCTAACTACATTTTAAAGCCCTGTTTTAGACGAAGAATATTCAGCCATCGAATAACATTAGTTTATTTACTTTAAATATCAGTCTGATAAGGCTTAGTTTTTTAAGTCGAGTAAGGCCTAATATAGGCTCAGAGGTGTAATGGTCGACAAGAACTCTTGGTGATTATCCGCTTGGATCGGCGGATTTTGTTTAGTGAAAGCTTCGCCTCGTATCGATTTATGGATTAAATACAGATCCTGCTTTCCTCTTACAACAATGTAATGCCCTATCTCTCCTTGCGTAGCAACTTCATTAGCGCTAATTGCTTTTGTCGACTTAAGGTGAGAGTTAGGCATTTTTGTACAGCCTATGATTGCACTTGCTGTTTCATGGTCATTAAGCGGCTCACTCGGTAAGTCTTCAAGTACTGTATCGCCTTGGCAACTTTCAAAATACACCGCCGCCATAGTCTCAAGGAATGCTTGTGGACTCACATCTTCCGCAACGTCTTTAAACCCCTGTACACACAGCATGGATGACCAAGTATGTAACGCTTGAGATGCTGGAACAAACTCAGCAGAGTACATAGTACCTTGCTGGTGTGAATAGGCTAACTTCCAATCTAGTGGCAAGTTAAAGTTTAGGGTTTGGCTAAAAATCGCTAACTGTTGAGGGGCTTTAGCCACTTGCTTCTCAGCTGCTTCAGCGCTTACTCCATAAGACGGGATAGCAAAAAAAATGGCGCTCAGCATGCCCATGGCTACGCGAGTAAAGTATGAATTCATACCTATACAAACCTTATTGAGGATAGTTTTATGAACGGTATTCTATCTGCGCATATGTAAAAGCGATACTTAAATAATTACTTTTTTTTAAACATGATGAAACATTTTACCAACCAAACTCAGCTTGCCGCACCTTATTTAACAATGACTTATATTTATACGGCTAATGTAGATTAAAAAACACACCAGAAATCACTTGCACAAGTCGATTACATTTGTAATCTTATTTATAAATTACAAGTGTAATCGCAGAGGGAACAATGAAAGAGATCAGTAATGCAGAGCTGTGTGTACTCAATATCCTGTGGCAATCCTCACCGATTAGTGCCAGTGATGTTATAGGTGAACTTTCTCGCACTAATGATTGGCACGAGAAAACCGTAAAAACATTACTCAACCGTCTAGTTAAAAAGCAAGCCATAGGCTTTGAAAAGCAGGGACGCTCCTATCTTTATAGCCCGCTCATCAAACAGAGTGAATACCAACTTAAGGAGAGTGAGTCTTTTATCGAACGCTTATTCTCAGGCCGAATCTCGCCCTTAGTCGCCGGGTTTGCTAAACAGAATAAGCTCAGCGCTGAAGATGTTGATGAGCTACAGCAACTGATTGATACATGGAAGAAGGATAACAAGTCATGATGCTATGGATGGCGCAGCAGACTCTATTAATCTCGGTGGTATGTGGCGGCTTACTTTTGAGCCACCGTTTATTACAACTGCACCTTGGTGCTCACAGAACCTATCATCTGTGGCTTGCCATTCCCGCGCTACTCATTAGCTCTGCAATAATGACTCTAGTTCCTTTTCCTCTCAGCGCAGTGCAAGCAGAGCAACTTGCCCACTACAGTGTGATGGCTGGTAAAACTATCGCAATGGTGCAAACCACAGATTATGCAAAGGTATTACTGTTTATATGGATAATAGGCATTGGCGCTATGGTCTGCCTACTGTTATTACAAGCTATTGGGCTTAAGCGAATATTGCGTACAGCAAAACCTGTTGAGCACCCGCAAGCAGCGCTACCGACATTGCAACACCCTAATGTACAGTCACCCATGCTGGTCGGTATTAACAAGGCCAAGATCTTACTTCCGGCTAACTTTAATCACTTATCGGACGATGAGCAGCACTCGATAATCGCTCATGAGCAGTACCATCATCAGCGCCGAGATCTAATCAGCAACTTACTTGCTTACCTAGTTTTGACCTTGTTTTGGTTCAACCCTCTTTGTTGGTTGGCTTACCGACGCTTTAGAGACGATCAGGAGTTATCCTGCGATGCCCATGTCACCCGAGCCTTAAGCAAGCAACAAAAAATCAGTTATAGCCAAGTGCTATTAGCCTACTCCCAGCAAGCTCATCACGGCTTGCTACACACTCACTATGGAAATAAAAACATACTCAAGGAGCGTATTATGCAAATGAAAACCTCGCAAAAAGGACAAAGCGGCTTAGCCATTATCGGCCTTACTATCTGCCTCTGCCTAAGCGGTCTGCTACTGAACCAACAAGTACAAGCCGGTGCTCACGAGCATAACGACATTCATCCCTTGACCCGTGTTGAACCTAAATATCCAATTCAGGCGGCCAAGGCTCATCAAAGCGGCTTTGTTAAGTTAAAATTTGATATCAGCCCCAACGGCGCAGTAAGTAATGTTAGCGTGATTGAGTCATCACCAAAGGCTGTTTTTGATAACTCAGCAGTTACCGCGCTTGAGCAGTGGCGCTATAAAAAGTCTGCGAAGGGGCTCGAAGGGGCAAAGGTGCAGCTCGACTTTATGATTGAGCCACCAGCAACCGATGTTGAGCGCATTAAAGTGACGCCTTAAACTAGCGTAAAATTGAAAGCTAACCCTATGTGGCCATAGCGTTAGCTTTCATCTTGGTAGAGCTTACTTATGCGAGCTGTTTCTTAAGTCTTTTTATAAGAGCTATTTATAACAGCCATTTTTTATAACAGTTATTTAGACTTCATCGCTTCAACGTCTTACCACTGCACCATCTTGACGCAATAATCAGTCACCGCAAAGTAGCGATAGCCTTGCCCCTCTGGCCAATGGCTATCGGCAAAGTCGACTCGGCTATAAAAGTGCTAGCGCAGCCTTCAACTGCTCTGCAAGTTCTGGATTACGCAATTGCTGCTTCTCCATGTCGAAGTTATCGAAGAAGCTTGGCACTGAAAGCGAAGCTTTCACGTCGGCGGCAAAATATGGCGCAGAGCCCGCTGCCGCAGCCAATACACTCGATGCACCACCAGGTCCAGGAGAAGTAGCAAGCAATACCATTGGCTTATTCTGGAATACCTTCATATCGATACGCGATGTCCAGTCAAACAAGTTCTTATAGGCCGCTGTATATGAACCATTATGCTCGGCAAAAGAGATGATAATGGCATCGGCTTCACCGATTTTTGCAAAGAATTTTTGCGCCTGCTCAGGCTGGCCCAATTCCTCCTCTCTATCTTGACTAAAAATAGGCATTTCGTAGTCATTAATATCAAGGATTTCAACGTCAGCACCGTCCACTAATGAAGCGGCGTAAGTCGCAAGTTGTTTGTTAATTGATTTAGAACTGCTGCTCGCTGCAAAGGCTAATAGTTTCATAATAGGACTCTCTATTCTGTTGGCTTATGCTAACGACAATTCATCAGCATCTTTAATTCAATTATCACTGTAACCCTTAGTAGCTAGGCTAAGTTCTGAGCGACAACCCGATGTAGAGCAGTGTATATTAGATGCTAGGTGTAATTAATAACCTAAAAAGATATTAACTATTTCCATATGACTGTTAATTGAAATCAGGAACCAAAAATGAATAAACTGTTTGATGGTATCGTGATATTTGTGCAAGTAGTAAAGAGCGGTGGCTTTTCCGCTGCGGCCGAGATTTTGGGGCACTCTACCTCTTATGTCAGCAAAGAGGTCAACAAACTGGAGGCTAGACTCGGGGTACGATTGCTCAATAGAACGACACGATCGATTGGCTTAACCCCTGAGGGAGATGCCTATTATCAGCAGTGCCTACAATTAATTAGCGATGCCGAGCAAGCTATTGGCTTAATCACTCAACATGATGTCAGCCCCCGTGGAGTGTTAAAACTCAGCTGCCCCGTTGGTTTTGCAGGGCAACACCTAAAGCCCATTATCTCCGAATACCTGCAGCGTTATCCCAATGTCAGCTTAGATTTAGATCTAAGCGATAAGCGTACCGATGTAATAGCCGATGGTTATGACTTAGCCATTAGAGCCTCGGCACAGCTTGAGGAATCTAGCCTAATCTGTCGCAAGCTCTATAGCTGCCAAGCTTATACGGTGGCGTCAAAAGAATATATTTCACGCCATGGTAAACCTCACCATCCTAGAGAACTAGAGACCCATAACGGCATCTGTTATTCCAATCATAAACAGCCAAGCAAATGGGATTATGTGGACCATGACGGCAAACACTTTTCGGTGGACATTCGGCCTAAGATCCTCTGTAACAATGGCAACATGCAGCTTAATTTGACATTAGCAGGACATGGCATCACCCGCTTGCCTAACTTCTATATGCAAGGTGAACTCGAAAACGATCAGTTAGAGATCCTATTTGACAACTTTCCCAGTGCCAATATCGATGTCTTCGTGGTTTACCCAAGTCGTAAACACTTGTCGCCTAAAGTCAGGGCCTTTATCGATCTGGCAGCCGAGCGCTTAGGCGGGTAGCCAGCCTCCCATGTTAATCTTTATGACTACTTTTTAAATAAATAGCTTTAAAGTTAACTATCTACAAACTTATAATCAAACAGCCCCTCCCCTATGGCTTAGTCGTATTTGCCAAGATGCATTCTTAGGGGGATTCAAACAATTTAGGTGACTTGTGTGCTAAAAAAAATTCTCACTATGACTAGCTCAACCCAGATGTTAGTGGCCATGTTTGTCGGTTTTGCTGTAGGTCTGTTTTTCGGTGAATCCGTTGGTTGGATGGGCACGATAGGCACCAGCGTCATTCTGCTTATGCAGATGACTGTTTTGCCCTATATTGTAGTCTCCTTGGTTGGCGGCATAGGCAAGCTGCAAAAGAGTACCGCCAAACTTATCTTTAGCCGCGCAGGTCTTATCATGTTACTGCTATGGCTGCTAGCAATCGTCATGATTGCCCTGATGCCACTGTCATTTCCTGTTATTGAATCGGCGTCGTTTTTCAGTACCAGTAGCATCGAGCCTGTCACCCCTATCGATTATTTTAAGCTGTATATTCCCTCGAACCCCTTCGAGTCTATGGCCGATGGTTATGTCCCCGCCATGGTGGTATTCAGTATTGCCATGGGGCTAGCGTTAATCGGGATGCAGGGCGAAAATAAACAACAAATTTTAACCTTTATGCATACTAGCTCAGAGATCTTCTCGCGCATCACTCAAGGCCTAGTCAAAATCCTACCTATCGGTATTTTCGCCATGTCAGCCTCGGCGGCTGGCACCATGGGAGTTGATGAGTTTGCCAGTATGCAGGTTTATTTAATCAGCTACTTTGTGCTGTGTTTACTGCTAACCTTCTGGGTATTGCCTTGGATTGTGGCATCACTGACGCCAATTACTTTTGCTCAAGCACTACGTATTACAAAGTCGAGCCTAGTTACCGCCTTTGCAACTGGTAATATTTTTATTGTTATTCCAGTAATTGTTGAAGAGTGTAAACAGGTCATGCGTGAACATGACAACCTGTGTGAAGACGGCGCTACCTTAATTGAAATTTTGGTGCCGATCGCCTTCACCTTCCCCAATATCGGTAAGCTCACCGTAATTATGTTTGTCTATTTTGCGGGTTGGTTTAACGGCACACCTGTGGATGTTGCCAGTATTCCATCATTATCTATTAGTGGCCTGTTAGCACTGTTTGGTAGTGTGTATGTGGCTATCCCCTTTATGCTTGATCTCGTCAAATTGCCCGCAGATCTGTTTCAGCTATTTGTTATGTCGGGCTTTATTACTGGTAAATTTAACTCTATCGCCGCGGTAATGAACCTGTTTGTTCTGACCCTTTTGACGGCATCACTATTTCAAAAATCACTCAAGTTACGTCCACCGCAACTGCTCAAGATGGGGATAGGGATCGGTGCCAGTGTATTGGTTACCTTGATTGTTTGCCGTGTCGGCATGGGGATGTTTATTCACAGCCCAGAGATCACTAGTGGCGTAATAGCCAATATGCAGGTGGCCGACAAGGTGCCGACTAAAGTTAATCGGCAGTTCCCGATCCTAGGCCAAACACCGACAACGCCTATTCGCAGCGTACAAGCCATCCGAGATGCAGGCACCTTAAGGGTCGGTTATATCCCCAGTAATGTGCCTTTTAGCTATTATAATAATTCGGGGAGTTTAGTCGGTTTCGATACTGCCATGGCCACTAAACTTGCCGAAGACTTAAAAGTTAAAATCGAATTTATTCCCTTCAAGAAAGATCAACTTGCCGCATCGTTAAAAGCGGGATTCTTCGATATTGCCATGTCCGGCCTCGCCATGGATATCGAACAGATGGACGCTCTTAGCTATGCCAACCCCATTTTAGAGCTCAACCTTGCTATCGCCACTAAAGACCACCTAGTGAACGACTTTAAGAGCAATGAAAAAATCAAACAGATGCAAAACATGACTATCGCTTATGTTGAGCATAGCGATGCTATTGAAAAGGCCAAGCTCTTTGCCCCCAATATCAAGTTCGTTAAAATTGAGGGCTATAAAGACTTCTTTAGGCAGAAGAAACACAAATATGATGCAGTGCTCATTAGTGCTCAAGCAGGTTCGGCATGGACCCTGTTTTTCCCGGGTTACGGTATTGCCATTTTAGAAAATAACTCCCATTACCCAGTCGCCTATGCGGTAGCGCAGTCTAACCAGTCTCTGCTCAACTACATAAACAACTGGCAGCGATTACGTAAAGTCGATGGCACCCAAGAGGGGATTTACGATTACTGGATGCTAGGTAAAGGCGCCGAGAAAGTACAGCCTAGATGGTCGATAATCCGCAACGTTTTACACTGGGTCGATTAAAGCTCCAGCCATTAGTAAAAAGAGTTAGCTAAGTCATAACTAAGTAACAGATTAGTTATTGTCCCATTAAAAAAGCCCTTAACTCGGTTCATAGTAAGGGCTTTTTTATTTGTTAATCGGCATTAATTCCTCAGTGTAGTGACTGCGTCTACATATAGGTTGGCGTCGGATTCGATAGTTGATTAACCTCTTCCTCGCTAAGATAGCGCCACTCACCGACTTTAACATCTAGGCTTAAATCACCAATTTGCTCTCGGTGTAAACCGTTAACCCGATTACCCACCGCGGCAAACATGCGCTTGACCTGATGATACTTGCCCTCGGTAATAGTGAGTCGCACCTCCTTGGGCGTGACCACCTCGAGTTTAGCAGGCTGTGTTAATGCCTTTTCATTTTGTAGCTGTAATCCTTGGGCAAACCTTGCAATTACCTCAGCCGAGTTATCAATTGTGATTGGGTCACGTAGCGTCACTCGGTAAGTTTTTTCACACTTTTTATCCGGCCGGATAATATCGAACGACCAACGACCATCATCGGTCAGCAAGACTAAACCTGTGGTGTCGGCATCGAGACGTCCAACAATATGTAAATCCTCAACTCTGTCTATATCAATACAGCGAAATAGGCTTGGGTAGTCACCATCGACATTAGAGCTTAAGGTATGCAGCGGTTTATGCAGCATGATGTAGCGAGAAGGCCGGGCAACTAACCTTTGCCCTTTAAAGACTATGGTATTGCTTTCATGCACCTGAAATCGCACATCAGTTATGGGCTCGCCGTTAACACTCACCTCACCACGCTCAATGCAATCACCGGCTTTGGCGCGGTTAAGCTCGGTACTCTTACAGATAAACTTGTCTAAACGCATGTCTCTTTTAATTGCTTATAACTGTCAATGGGCGATCACAATCAACAAAATAACATAAATGGCATTTTTAAGCGTTGATATATTGTGTCTTATGCATCTTCAGCTATTAAGCGGCGGCGATTTCAGGCACAATAGCGCCCTAAGTAAAAGCTTATAAAAAGCTTACGTATTTTGTCGTACACGCTTAGGAACCTACAATGACGCAAATCACCCTACTTACTCCTGACGATTGGCACCTTCATTTTCGCGATGGCGATATGTTGCAAGAAACCGTTCCTGCGACGGCACGCTTGTTTCAACGCGCTATCGTAATGCCTAACCTTCTGCCACCAGTTACTAATGCCCAAATGGTTACTGAATATCGTGAGCGTATTTTAGCTGCGCGCCCAGCGGGTTCGACTTTTCAGCCGCTAATGACTATCTTCTTGACCAACAACACCACTGAGCAAGACATCATTGATGCCAAAGCTGCTGGCGTTGTTGCTGCTAAGCTTTACCCAGCCGGTGCGACGACTAACTCTGACGCTGCAGTAAAAGCCCTCGATGCGCTATTTCCGGTGTTTGAAGCCATGGCTAAACACGGCATGTTGTTATTGGTTCACGGTGAAGTAACTGAATCGCATATCGATATCTTCGACCGCGAAGCCATGTTCATCGAGCGCTACCTTGCGCGCATTGTGGCGTCTTTCCCAACATTGAAAGTGGTATTTGAGCACATCACCACCAAAGATGCGGCTGACTTTGTAATGGAAGCGGCTGACAACGTAGCAGCGACCATTACCCCACAGCATTTACTGCTTAACCGTAATGACTTGTTAGTTGGCGGTGTACGCCCACATAACTTCTGTTTGCCAGTGCTTAAACGCAGCACTCACCAAGAGGCACTACGCGCAGCGGTAGCAACAGGTTCAAGTAAATTCTTCTTAGGTACCGACTCTGCACCGCACGAGAAGCACCGTAAAGAATCAGCGTGTGGATGTGCAGGTTGTTACAGTGCTTGGAGTGCATTAGAGCTGTATGCACAGGTATTTGACGACTTGGGCGCTTTAGATAAACTTGAAGGTTTTGCGAGTAAACATGGCCCAGATTTTTACGGTCTAGCGCGCAACACCAGCACAGTGACCTTAGTTAAAGAGAAGTGGACAGTACCGAGCGAAATCATCTTGCCAAACGGTAGTCCTATTGTGCCTTTCTTCGCTGGTGAAGAGGTGAACTGGAAAGTGAAAACCGCTTAATCCAGGGCCATGCTCCCAGGCATACTCAATAAAGCCCGCTCATTGCGGGCTTTTTGTTTGATAGAAATCACCCTATAACGAATATCTATCAGTAAAAATGTATCGTTTTTAGGGCCAAATACACATTCTGTTACCTCAAGACATCAACTGAATTAACAATAAGATAAAGATACATTTGTATACAAAGTTATCACATCATTTCTCATCACTTTGCGCTTAACTAGCCCCATGCAAACGCATAACTTAACCGGACGTTAAGTCCCACACGCAAGGAGCAACCGATGAAAAAACTATTACCATTGACCGCGATTCTACTGACTTCCATCACTTTTGATGCATCAGCAGCAATGGACCCAACTATAGAAAAGAAGCTTATTGCCGTCTGTAAGACTGGCTTGAGTGATAACCTATTTTTATACAGCAGAACCATGCTAGAAAATAAGATCGACAAACGTAGAATCTTTCCAAGATTAGTCTGTAACGGACAGAGCTTTCATGACTTTGCCCTCTCTAATGGCGCAAATAAAATAGCCAGCAAAATCGCCCATTACAATCCTGGCACGACTTCTATTATCGATCTCGCACAAAATTCACAATCTAGCAGCCAATACTCAGTAAGCTTCTAATTGAGTTTGCCAGTATGATGAAAAGGAATAATCCTTAGCATCATACTGGTATCGATACATCCCCTAACGTTAACGAACCAAATAAACGTACTTCACTCCCGCCCTAATGCTTCACCCAAAGGTTCAAAATAGGCGATAAGCGCCTCAAAAATCACCTGCCTATGCTCAAGGCTCGGATAGCCGCCGGCATCAAATAGCGATGACTTTAAGGTTTCATCTACCAGATAGGGATTGCTAATATCTTGATAAGATTCGATACAAGACTCAAAAGCCCGCGCCATTAACTCGGTTGGCTTCGAAAAATACTGAGTGCCGTATTGCTTATCCAAAGCGATGGCTCGGTTAACATAGTCATGACCATCTTCACCATTATCACTCAGCATTACCACTTCAAATACGCGCTCTAAGCGGCGATTGAGCGGATGAGCTATCGGCTTTACATCCGCAAGCCAACTATGGCTGGCAAAGGATATACCTCGCTCTGAGGTATGAAACGACTTAGGGGCGATATAGTGGTCAAACGCATGCCAGAATTCATGGGCGAGTGCGCCTGCTCCGGCGTTTTTAGCTAGCGCTAACTCACGCCTATGTGGTGCGTAATGGGCTTGTACACCTTTTTGGCCACCACTACCAAAAGCTAGATTTAAGGTTTCACGCAAACCCAGTGCTTTAGGAGGAAGCTTTAAAATAAACGCCAAATCGGCCAAGGAGTCAAAAATCAGATTAGCAGCTTTATCACGCTCTTCGTTTTCAACCCACTTACCTAAACGAATATGCCCCAGACCAAATACCTGTTTGATGTCAACGAAACTGACCTGCTCATCGAAGCGGTAATCAGGGCCAATGCGGGTGTAGCTACGGCTTTTTAACACAAATAATTTCTACCAAAGACTGCACTTATTTAATGCCACTCATTATAAAGCCATATTATGATGTTATACCAACCTGTAGCGGGGATGTCTCTGTTGATGCAGAAGACTAGCCTAGACTCTAGCTTCAGCGGTATAATCGCGCCCATTAGTTTCAGAACATATAGGCCTGACCATGGCACGCACTGCAGCCGCACTACACATTTTGGTTAAGCACCAAACACTTGCTGAAGATATTATTAAGCAGCTTAATAAGGGCGCGAAATTTGACGTCCTCGCCAAGAAGCACTCGACTTGCCCATCAGGCAAAAAAGGCGGTAGCTTAGGCGAATTTAAAAAAGGTCAGATGGTGCCGCAGTTCGATAAAGTTTGTTTCACTGGTGAACTCATTACACCACACTTGGTTAAGACTAAGTTCGGTTGGCATGTGATTAAGGTATTATACAGGACCTAGGTTCTAGGGCGCTTCGCTTTAAAAGAAGGGCCTAGATCCTAGAACGCTTCGCTACGAGGGCGGGCTCCGCCCTGGTAGGAAAATCAAATGCTTGACGGGCTAAAGCCCGATCTAGATATTTTAGGTTCTAGGTTCTAGGTTCTAGGTTCTAGGTCCTAGCCCCTTATTTTCCGTAAGCGCAGCGTTCCGTCAGTGACGCAGTCACGTTCGTAAGACCGCCCGCCTTAGCTTTTCCGGCTTTTCCTAGAACCTATCTTTTGGACGATTTGCAGCGAGGGCAGGCTTCATCCTGCTAGGAAAATCAAAGTTTTACGGGCTAAACCCGACCTACATATTGTAGGTCCTAGATTCTAGATTCTAGATTCTAGCCCCTTATTTTCCGTAAGCGCAGCGTTCCGTCAGTGACGCAGTCACGTTCGTAAGACCGCCCGCCTTAGCTTTTCCGGCTTTTCCTAGAACCTGCTTTTCCTAGGTCCTAGGTCCTTCTCTTAAACCTAGAACCTATCTTTTAAGCCTATATAGATTGCCGCTATCGGTACTGAAATAGATATCCCCTTTAGGGGTAACTTCAATATCGCGAATGCGCTCTCCTAGTTCTGCCATGATCCGCTCTTCTGCAATCGCTTTTCCAGCATCGTTAATCGTCACCACATTAATGTGAGTCAGCTTTAATGCTCCTGCGAGCAGCTTACCATTTAGCTCAGGGAATTTTTCGCCGCGATACATCACTAGGCTTCCCGGTGCGATTGACGGAATATACACCTTAACCGGCGGCTCAACTCCTTCCTTTACTTTACCGTCACCTACACTTATCGGCCCCCAATACTCTTTACCGTGGGAGGTGATTGGCCAGCCATAGTTAGCGCCGCGTTTGATTAAGTTAATTTCGTCACCGCCGCGCGGCCCATGTTCAATTGACCACAGTTGTTGGCTATTTGAATCATAAACTAGGCCTTGAGGGTTACGATGGCCATAACTCCAGATCTCATCGAGTATTGCGCTGTTATTTATGAAAGGGTTGTCTGCTGGCACGCTGCCATCAGGCTGTAAACGTAATATGGACCCTGCATGGGTTAGCGTATCTTGCCCATTTTCACGCACACCCCGATCGCCAATTGAAAAGTACAGACTATTGTCATCAAAGGCGATTCGACTGCCAAAATGCCGTCCTGTGTCCGTACGTGACGCGGAAACAAACAAATCTTGCCAATCCGTTAACCTACCGTTTTGATAAGTTGCTTGAGCAAGTGTGGTTGCGCCCTCTCCTTCAATATCTTTACTGTAAGTGAAGTAAACTTTTTTGCTTTTAAAATCAGTATCGAAAGGTGAAAGTGCAACATCGAGTAAGCCACCTTGGCCCTCTGTCCACACGCCTTCTGGAGTGAACAGTGTTTGATGCTTACCCGTTTCAAGGTTTACACGCTTCACCACGCCTTGCCTTTCTGTCACCAGCATAGATTGCTCGTCAACATAAGCCAGCCCCCAAGGAATATTGAGTCCAGTGGTAATCTTCTCGGCCTCATAGGCGTGGGAATGGCTCGATACTGCGGCTAACAGTATCAAGCCTACTTTGCTAATAACTGCTTTCATCAACATGCCAGTCCCCTTTTTTAATTACTTTTATGATTAGGTGCTAGAACGCTTTGCTTTTAGGTCCTAGGTCCTAGGTCCTAGGTCCTAGGTCCAGCATAAAGCAGTGTATTTAAGATTCAAGTGGGTATTGAGAGAGGACGTCGACATCTATTAGGTCTTAGGTTCTAGGTCGCTTCGCTGCGAGGACGGGCTCCGCCCTGCTAGGAACAGCAAAGGCAAAAAGCATTACCAGTGCTCTTTCTTAGCTTTCCGGCCTTTCCCCTTCTTTGTTTTTCTGCTTTTCCGTCTCAGCTTTAACCGTCTTTTCCTAGGACCTAGAACCTGCTTTTCCGTCTTAGCTTGTACTGTCATAGATAAAAAAACGCCTTGCTAAGTCAGTAGCAAGGCGTTTTTATCTTTATTGAGTATCCGTTAATAAGCTCGGCTTAGCGGATCGCAGAAATCAGATAATCAATCACAGCGGTATCAGGTGTCGATTTATGCTTAAGCTCAAACAGCGGAACTGGCTTTTCAAGCATATTTCGCTCAACCATTTCACTGATAATCGGCAAGTCCAGCGTGCCCGCTTTACCCACAAGCAAGTTATCGAGCGGCGTGGTTTTACTTAAGTTCACGATATCTCTAAAGCCTTTTAAGTACAGGAAGTCTTTGGTTAAACCACCACCACGATAAACGCGGGTGGTTAAGGTAAAGGCCTGCTCTGTGGTTTGACCGTATTCACGCTTTAGCGTTTGGAAAGTCATCGAGAAATCACGTTGTTCAAGCATCAAATTCACTGCAATTACTCGCAAAGCCAGAATCTTTAAACGATTCAAGGTTAAGTTACCCGAGCAATATTCGCTATAAATCGCGACCCCTTCTTGAGTATGAGTATTACCCACTAAACCAAGTGACATCACTCTAAGTTTCTGGCGACGAGCATTGACCGTTGTGAGCATGTGCACGCCAAGTTCATGGTAGGCAAATGCAATCAACTCTTTACTGGTGAACATAGCATCTTTATTAATTAGCAAGCTGCCACGCTCATTGTTTACCATCGCTTTAGCGACGATGCGGGTCGATTTTTCAACCTTACACTTAAGTCCCCAGTCATCGGCCTGCTGTTGGAATGACTTCACCGCATAAGCAGAATCATAAATCGCTTCTTCGTCATCGCCTTCAATATTCGGCGCACGCAGCAAGAACTCAGCATTGGCGATATCGTCTTTATCTGGCTGGCCGTAATATTTAAGCGAGTTATAGACAAACTCATCTGTACCTATTGAGCATAAAAGGTCAATCTTAGTCGCTAAATTATCAATAACATGGCGATAAAGCTGCTGAATATCGGCGTCCATAATATTGGATACAGGCAACTTATATAGCTGTTCGCGGAATTGATACGGATTAAGGTTTAGCTGCTTGTAACTAAATTCTGGCGCCTCTGCACCTTTGCGAGCTAAGAACTTTTTACGTTCGCTGGCAATGTTAATCGGGTTGATATATTTCAGTGTCGCAACGTTACTCGCCAGCTTAAACAAGCTCTTATCAAGCGATAAAATCTCAGGTGGTAACGTTGATGAGAGTAAGTCGACATTTCTTACTGACTTACGCTTACCAAAGCGGCGCATAAAGTAAGCCGCAGTCTCAGACAGAGCCTGCTTGACCCCCGCCTTAAGCTCTTCTAAAACCAATGGGTATAATTCACCAGAGGTTTCATCCATAAACACTTTTTTCACTTCGAGTGGCAAGACTAAAGTATGATCGAAATGTGCGTTTACATGGGCAATAAGGTAACCACGCCCCTGAAATACTTCGTCTCTTGCGGCGCGTACATCTAGGTTAGGTAGCTCAATCTTACTTAATTGCTTCTCAAAGTTCTGGCATGTCGTACCCCAGCGCTCGATATCAATCTGGCTAGTCCCTATGTTAAAGGTCGGCGTGTCTGCTTCAATTTTTTGGTAATTGTATGAGTGAACATCAAATACAATACTATTTTTGAATTGTTTCTCTAAACGCGCAACCAAGGCACTCAATACATTGTAAAAAGACTGATGCTTAGCATGGCTTTCATTACGCTGCTTTGTGGTTAACGGCTTCTTCCAAGCCGTTTTAAAATTAGTTGAATGAGCCTTGGGGCGATTCAAGTCATATTCAAAGCGCGAATCATTACCGATCAATACGATAGGGAAAGACGACAACATATCTGCGGTATAAGGCGCCTCAGCATAAAGGCGCTCCTCCTGCGTTAATCGACAGTTGTTTTTCAACTCATCTCGTAAATTGTGACCATTATGGATAGCGGTACACACAAATGGAGAGTATTCATCAATCTTAACCGTGAATGAACCCGCTTCGACTTCTGCGTGGAAGCATTCGCCTTTATTAATTAACGCTATACACTCTTTTTCAGATAACCTGAGCATCTTCAATCGCCTTTCTAAATTCAGTTTTTCTTGTACTTAACGCTTCTTTGGCATTGATTACATTTTCAATAAAATCAATAACCTTCTTCTGCAACTTAACGTTATTCAGCTTGTTAATACGCATAATGCCACCAGGGCTTTGTACGTTAACTTCAATCAACTTCTCGTTGATAACGTCGATTCCAACAAAGAATAGGCCATCACGTACGAGCTTAGGTCCAATATGTTTGCACAGTTCTCTTTCTTTCTTCGTCAACGTATGTTTCACCACGCTGCCACCAGCGTGAATGTTCGAGCGAACCTCGCCCTCAGCCGGAACACGCTTCATCGCACCGATAGGCTCACCATTTAGCATCAGAATTCGTACATCGCCCTCTTCTGCGCCCTCGACATACTCTTGCAAGATAACGTAGTTACCGCCTTTGCCGCTGTTAATGTAGAACTGTAGCAGAGAGTGAAAACTCTTCTGCGCCGCCTTCTCAACCAGAATCACACCTTGACCACCAAAACCATCAAGAGGCTTCATAATCATTTTTTCAGTTTTAGATTCACGCAGCACTTGCTCCAAATACTCGGGTGTTTTCGACACATGAGTAACCGGAATAAAAGTATTATTTGGATCATCAAATGACGCGGTATACAGCTTATTATTGGCGATACGTAAACCGTCGATATCATTCATGATGAACACGTCATCGCGTACCGAATCGAGAAAGTTAAGCGCAATAGGGTCAAGCGGCGGGCTAGCGCGCATAAAAATGCTATCAAAGCCCGCAAGCGGCAACTGAATGGTTTTAAACTCTGCCTTCTTATAGAAAGAGACAAGGTTGCTTGGCGTTGACTGCTCTTTATTGAATACTTGGCAAAATGCACTAGCTTCGGAGTCGCGCATGGTCAAGTTGCTGGTTGTTGCGACTGCAACAGTATGCCCTCTCGCAACACACTCATGAATTAACCGCAGCGTGGTGTCGGTTTCAGGCACGATAGTCGACCACGGGTACATCAAAAATAGAATATTCAATGGGATCTCTTTATAAACCGGAATGCTCTAAAGATCTTGGGCCAGATGGTGGCTTAGGGAGGTGTAGAGTATTCAAAATAAACAACACAATGACTTAGGTAACTATGACCTAAATCGGACTATGGCATCTATCTATCAATACAAGTTGAACTAGATATGGTGGCGCTAATTTACACCAATTTTTCAAATTGGAATATAAATAATTACCACAAAATAAAATAAAATTATTCACGGCATTACACACAAGTTGGCAACAGTACCCGCCGCAATAGCACTGACTCAAGCCGCACAATAAAACACTATATAATCATGACTTTAATTTCAAGCAAGGTACATGAATGGCTATTTCAAAACATAAAAAAACGCAGCTAATAGCTACGTCTTTTTAGGCTAACCATAGGTAAAGCTGAATTATGGCGTCACAATGTTAAACCAAAAATCAAAGCTATCGAGCATGCCAAAGAAGCTATCAAATGCGGCTTTGTCACCGACGAGCTTAATCTTGCCCTCTTTAACGGCTTGGTCGAAAGTAAGTTGCCCTAGTTGAATCTCAGTTAAGGTTGCCTTAGTCAAGGTCGCTGTCGCATCGGCCTTTTTTGCCTGCTTATCACTGTAATTAAGCACCGAGTTCTCGACCATTAAAGTGTACTTCTCATCGCTATCTGCAAAGTTAAGATTAAGCACTAAGTTTTTACCTTCGGCTTTTTCAGGCAAAATTCGTACACCTAGGTAATCAAACAGCATTTCCACTGGCATGTTAGCAATAATATCAGGTGAAGCGGTTTCTAACGCTAAGCCTTTCGGGATCCCATTGCGCAACTCATATGCTCCTTGCAGGTATACCGAGCGCCAAGGCCCAGACTCTGCTTGGTAACCCAATTGCTCATAACTATCTGCTAGCAGATTTTTAGCCGCTGTATTGTTAGGGTTAGCAAACACTAAGTGCTTGAGCACCTCTGCTGTCCAGCGGTATTCACCTTTATCGAAGTCTTGCTGAGCTTTTTTTAATACCTCTGCCTCTCCGCCCATATAGGCCATCATCTTCTTAGCAACCATCACAGGTGGCAGGTTATTAAGATCGGAGGGGTTACCGGTATACCAGCCCATATAACGTTGATAAACCGCACGACTATTATGTCTCAAAGTGCCGTAGTAACCTCTTGTCGCCCAGTTTTGCTCTAGTGATTTAGGCAAACTAATCATTTCGGAGATCTCTTCCCCGGTATAACCTTGGTTCATTAAGCGTACAGATTGGTCATGAATATACTTGTAAATATCACGCTGCTTCTTGAGGTAACTAACGATTTTTTCAGAACCCCAAACTGGCCAATGGTGCGACTGAAACTTAACATCCGCATCGCTGCCCCACATCTCAATCGTTTCATTTAAGTAGCTTGCCCAAATTAATGGGTCACGCACTTTCGCGCCGCGCAGTGTCAATACGTTGTGCATGGTATTTGTTGAGTTCTCAGCCATCCACAAAGCTTTCATCTCAGGAAAGTAGGTATTCATCTCTGTTGGTGCTTCGGTGCCTGGCGTAAACTGAAATACCATTTCAACACCATCAACCGTCATTTTCTGACCCGTTTTAGTAATATAATCGGTAGGAGCAATCAAACTACCAGTACCTGCCGAAGTTGTTTGGCCCAATCCGCCGTTCACTCCGCCTTGAGCATTACGAGGTAACATTGCACCGTACATATAAACGGCACGTCGCCCCATGACATTACCTGCTATCACATTTTCAGATACCGCATGCTCAGTGAAACCTTCAGAGGCAATAATTTTAACTTTACCAGCCTTAACATCCTCTTCGTTGACAATACCGCGTACCCCACCAAAGTGATCAAGATGGCTATGGCTATAAATGACAGCGACAACGGGACGCTTACCAAATTGTTTGTCGACAAGCTCTTTTGCAGCAGCTGCGGTTTCTGGAGTAATCAAGGGATCAAAAACAATCCAGCCTTTATCTCCAGCAATGAAGGTAATATTAGATAAATCATAACCACGAACTTGATAAATGCCGTCCCTGACTTCGAACAGACCATATTCCATATTGAGCTGCGCGTTGCGCCACAAACTCGGGTTTACAGTATCAGGGGCTGCACTGTCTGAGGTGATATATCGTTTATACTCTTCTAAATCCCAAACAACCTGACCTTCACTATTTTTAATTGTCAGTTCAGCAGGTTTAGCCAAAAAACCACGAGTCGCATTGTCGAAATCTTCTTTATCGTTAAACGGCAGTGAATTAAGAACTTTTTCGTTAGCCGCCTTAGTAAATTCACTGGCCGGTTTTGGCGCTACAACTTGCCCAGATTCAGTTGCAAAACTCGGCGCCGTCGACAATAACATCGCCCCAATACACCATGCTGATGTAGTTGTCTTTTTCATATTAATATCCTTATTAATTTACTTAGAAATGATAAAAAATCTAACTTATCCCCACTAACAATAGCAGCACCATTGTAAGCAACAATGTTTACTATCTTATTAATTGCGATGTAGGCACACATTGAATAGTAACAATAATTTTACAAGTGGGGGTATTGTGAAGTGATGCCGATTTAACAAAATGCATTGTTTAGAAGAATATCGCATCTAATATTGAGAGTTTCCGCAACTTCAGCAACTAAAATTCAGTCTAGGGATCGACATAGCAATTACCTAAAAGTTTAAACCTAAGTGATAACACACGCATCACGACTAAGTATTAGCTAACTGTCACCGCGGCATCGGTATAACACCTAGGAGAGCCATTGATTTTGATTTGATCCCGCCCCGCGAGCTTAGCTTCATAAAGGGCTAAATCTGCACGCTTCACCCAGTGCTCGCTCTCTTCATTAGCTAATGACTCGGCCAGCCCGGTACTTAAAGTAATCCCCTTGGTTTGCGGACACTCCTTAACCACTTCAATAACAACTTCATCTTTTATTCTTTGTAATCGCTCTAATGCGCACTCTTGCCAAATGCCATCGAATAAAAGTAAAAACTCATCCCCACCTAAGCGAAATAACAGATCGGTTTTTCGACAATGTGAGCTGATGAGCTCCGCCACTGACTTAATCACTCTATCGCCAACATCGTGGCCATAAAAGTCATTCACTTTCTTCAAGTAGTCTATGTCAATCAATGCTATACAGCTAGCCTCCCCCGTTTTGGCTCTTTGAGATGCAGCTTGCAAGCTAATGTCCATCTGATGGCGATTATAGACCCCAGTTAACGAGTCTTTAGTCGATAAAGTAATTAAGTTTCGCTGTAACCTCCGCACAGCTTCAATTACAACGTGGGAAATAGAAACGCAAAAAAATAAAGCTAAAACAAAGCGTAAGGTGACCATGGGCTCTTGGTGAGGCAAAACCGCTATAGTAGAGCCCAAAATAATCATAGTGTTCGATAACAATGCTATTTTTTTAGGAACCATAAATACTATGGTTGTCACCACAGGAAACACCCAATATGTCGCTAAGGTTCCAAAAATATCGATGCTCAGGATTATCGATGTGGCTAGCAAGGTTAGCGGTAATTTATAACCGATGATATTACGTTTAAAACGAAAAACACCTATCACTTCGACAACTAAACTAAGTTCAAAAGCCAACAATAAGCCACCTAACAATGACTCTCCTAACAGAATATTTTTAACCCCTAAGGGAACAAAGGTAATAAGCGTGATAACCAGAATAAAACTAAGTACCCGCTTACGACCGTAAAGATCAAAAAGCCCTTCATCTTGATGTTTAACCGAAAAGGTAGATCTATCCATAATGCGACCTTTTAATACAAATATAATTGGCTAAAACAAGCTTGCTCAATACTAAGTACTGCTGTAGAAACTATTTTAAGTATATGCCTCACAAACAACTGTATGTAATTTATCGCTGAAAGTAAAAAACGCAGCCCAATGACTGCGTTTTTTATCAACTGGCATGAGCATTATTTTAATTATGCCAATGAAATAGCTCTTAAAAGCATTACTGACATTGACACCTTGCAGATGCTCCACAAGGCTCTGCTTGAGCAACAACACACATTCCACTGCTATTTCCGCGACCGACACACCAAGCATTACAGTCAAACAAGTCTGGATGGCCTGTATCATCGCTGTGACTATGCAGTACGTCTTTAGCAGGGTTTGATTCCACTAGTAAGCCATTTTCAAGACAAGCCTCGCCAAAGGTTCTACCGTTTAGCTTGCCTTCTTTATCTGTGGCTACATGACAGCCTGCAATACCGGGGGCAACTCCATCGGTGTCTTTCCACCACGTTGTTTCATTGGCAATCCAGTCAGTAGGTTTAAAGGCAAACGTCCCCTTTGCACCTGGCATATCCTTAGCCCCTTTAGATGGAGCCCCTTTAGATGGAGCACCTTTCGCTGTAGCCTCTTTCGACGCCGCGCCCTCAGGAGCTTGCGCAGATAGCATCGTTGAGAAAACAATACTGACAAGTAATAACATGTGTTGTAGTTGACGCATTTAACCACCTATATATGTAAAACCCGTGAATGAAACCAAGTGGGCTTTTCTTCGGCTATGGCTAAACGTCTAAATTCAGAATAAAACATATAGATAGGAAGCGAGCACACAATCGGTTCGTAAAAGAGATAAAAAACTCTGCTAGAAAATTTAGTCGTGAGCCCATAAACATGCAAGATAGCTTAAGCAAATATTAATGATGTTAGCGGTATTGGCCCAGAAAGAAGCTCTGAAAGGTAGACCCGGGTACGCGATTATCTATCCACCTAGTTCCTTCTCAACAATATCTTCTCAACGACACATCAGGAGTTGTGGCAATAACCATTGCGAGCTTAGTCTGAATACAAACAATAAACAGAGCTGCAACCGTAATCTTTTGCCATCAGAGATTAAGCTGAAACCTTCAGCGTCATCATTTTGTGACTATCCTTTATTCAATCACCTATAGAAACTAAGCCTGAGGTAGCAGGATGAAGCCAATTATCGCAGATATAAAGCCTATTAAAGTCAGCCTCACTCAAGGAAAAGAGTACTATTTCTGCCGTTGTGGGCGAACTAAGAATCAACCCTTCTGCGACGGCTCCCATGCTGGAACCAATTTCAAACCTCAGCAATTTGTTGCCGATAATACTGAAGAGGCATATCTGTGCCAGTGTAAGCACACGGCGAACTCGCCCTTCTGTGATGGATCGCATAAGCAGTTCACAGCAAATGATATTGGCAAAGACAGTGCTCAGGAAAAAGAACAGAAAGAGGCTACAACAGCAAGTCAAGCTGCTCCCATCGCTCGCAATACGCCTGAAGAACCAACACTAGAATATATCCACATGCTGGCTCGAGAAGGCTTAGCAAAAGTCGGCCACCATGGCCCGATGACATCCATGGGTGTGCCGCGCAATCAACTGCCACATTGGGACGACTTACAACTCATGGTGGCGCAAATGGCCACTAAGCCCTTAATGGAAAATGTCGAGGTCACCACCGAACTCGTTATTGGGCCACAGGCAAGAAAACCACTCAAACTCGATATCCCATTATTCGTCTCCGATATGAGCTTTGGTTCATTATCTGAGGAAGCAAAAATTGCACTCGCTCGCGGCGCCGAATTAGCGGGTACAGGGATCTGCTCGGGTGAGGGTGGCATGTTGAGCGATGAGCAAGCCGAGAATTCACATTATTTCTATGAGTTAGCCAGCGCTAAGTTTGGCTATCAAGAAGCCTTACTCTGTAAAGTTCAAAGCTTTCACTTTAAGGGAGGCCAAGGCGCTAAAACGGGGACCGGCGGCCACCTACCAGCGAGTAAGAATGTCGGTAAAATATCTGAAGTGCGCGGCTTACCTGAGGGCGTTGACGCAATTTCTCCGCCAACCTTTACCGACTTAACCAGCAGCGCCGACTTTAAACGTTTTGCCGATCGCGTTAGAGAAGTATCAGGAGGCATTCCAGTCGGCTTTAAGCTTAGTGCCAATCATATCGAGCGCGATATTCAATTCGCCCTCGACGCCAGTGCCGACTACATCATACTCGATGGTAGAGGGGGTGGAACCGGAGCTGCGCCTGAAATTTTTCGCGACCATATTAGCGTACCAACGATTCCCGCAATAGCTAGAGCAAGGCGTTACCTTGACCAAAAAGGCGAAAGTGGCCGAGTCACTTTAATCGCAACCGGAGGCATACGCACTCCCATAGATTTTGTGAAAGCTATGGCCTTAGGCGCAGATGGCGTGGCAGTATCTAATAGTGCAATGCAGTCAATTGGCTGCGTGGCAGCTAGAATGTGTAATACCAACAATTGCCCGGCAGGGATTGCCACTCAAAAGTCTGATCTGCGTCAAAGGCTCGATATTGATAAATCTGCCAAGCAATTACACAATTTTTTTCAAGCCTCTGTTGAGCTAATGCAAGTGATGGCTCGCGCCTGCGGTCACGATGACCTGAGCCAGTTTAATAAAGATGATTTAGCCACCTGGCATATTGAAATGGCTCGCTTAACAGGAGTGAAGTACTCTGGGTTTATCGAGCCTTAATACCATTGCCGATATTCTCTATAAAAGAGGTGGCGACTTTGCAATAAAAAACCTGACCACAGGGCTTTCTCTTTGGTATAGATATTTGCAATAAATGCAATAGTAAACCGGAGGCTTAGCGCTCGACTCCTTGCATAAAGGCTTTGTCGGCCAGCGACAGCATGGCTAGATCTTCTTTGGTATCGCCATAGGCGTAAACTTGGCTAAAAGCGTTTAAGTCAAACTGTTGCAATACCTTGTCGGCCTTAGCGCTACAGCTGCAATCGCCAGCGCGGTAATAGCCACTATAGCGCATGCCCTTGCTTGCCATTTCACTACAGATAAGCTGGATATTCATCATCTCGCACCAAGGTTTAAGGTAAAGGTCCAGCGAGGCTGAGACCAAAACAATGGTGGCACCATCATCTTGATGTTGTTTGAGTATTTGCATTGCATCTAAGCGAATATGCTTAGGGATGATTTTGTCTGCATAAGCGCGCCCTATCGCATCAACTCGTAACTTATTGCGGCCAGCAAAAGCGAAAAAGCTCACCAACGGCCTAAGTTTCCGAGCAGGGATAAAGCCTAGCCGGTATAACAGATAAAGAGGAGACATAAACACTATGCCAAGTACTAATCGCACAGGTGTGGCCGAGTAGAGTATAAACTTGGTGAACATATCTTGATGAGTCAAAGTACCATCAAAATCAAACAAAACCAGCTTCAAGCCACTCTCCTAAACGACAACCAGATATAGCGGGTATTCTACAGCTTTTAAGCAATTTCCTCTTCGATAATATCCACCAGCTTAAGCTGTTCATCATGACCAAAAGAGGTTTTGTCGGCATTAGAAACCAGAAATACGTTTTCGGTGCATTCACCTAAGGTACTTATTTTTGCCGAGTGAATACTCAAGTTCTGCTCTGACAATAGATTACAGATCTGCTCCAGATACATAGGATCATCTAAGGTATTAACCTTAAGCAGGGCTCTGTTTTTCTTAGTGGTATGCAGCACTGTAACCACTGGAGGACTATCAAAATTCTTTAAGGCCCTTGGAGTAACTAGCTTTCTAGGCCTGTCTTTTTGGTCAACCGCTCGATAAATACGCTTAACGATTTGCTCTATTCTTGGTTCATCATCAATCGGCTCATCTTTATGATCAAGCACCTTGATGATCTCTAACACTTGACCATCTTTAGTCTGCATCATCTGCGCGTCTTTTACCTTGAGCTTAGAGCTGGCTAAAGTCTTAAACAAATCGACAAACAATTTGGGCCGGTCTTTGGTATAAACATAGATACTGGTAAAGCCATTATCACCATTCTTACCGATCAGAACCCGGGTTGTGCCAGCAACCCCTTCGAGCAGCCCCTGACTAATTTCAACGATATCTTCTACTGAATTACCACTGAAAAAATTATTCGGCAAACTGTGCCAAAACTTACTTAGGCGCTCTTCATCAATCCCGGCCTTTACAAGCTCTGCCCTTGCATCAGCCTGGTTTTCTCGAATAACGGTACGTACCTCAAAGATATTTTCAACTCCCTGCTTTAACGCGTCACGAAGCGCCATATACAAGAGAGTTAATTGACTCTCTTGCCAATCGTTCCAGTAACTTTCGTTAGTCGCCATCATATCGGCGATGGTAAATAGAAACAGGGCGTTGAGCTTATCTTGCGAGCCAATAGTTTTCGCCAAATGTTTAATCACGTCCGGCTCGCTAATATCTTGGGTTTGAATCGCGCTGATCAATAGATCTTGATTGGCCACGAGCCAATAGATGAGTGCCGTAGTGGATGCCTTTAACAAGTGCTCTTCAGCCAATTCTTTAGCCTGAATCGCGCTTAACTCACTGTTCTCAATCGCCTGTTTACCAGAAAGGTGATGACAAAGCGTTGCAAACACCAATGCAAATCGATTACCGATATTTTGATAAACCGAATACGTAAGGCTGTTCTTCTTATTGAGTGCAAAGCTGTCGATATACTGAATGGTTTTGAAGGTGTGCTCATCCACGGTAAAAGCGTTATGCATATCAAACTGCATTTGGCCTTCAATGGCATGCCACTGAGAGCAATATGCCGCTAATACACCGTATCTATGCATCAAGCCAAGGCATTTACGCAGGCCTTTAGGGTGAGACAAGATAGCTAAAAACTCTTCTCGGCAGCCCTGGTAATCTTGTAACTCGCCCAGTAGGCCACGACGGGTCTGTCTCAGTAATCTCAAGGTTTGCGGCGCGATACCATCAATATTATCGTTCTCGGCAATCAACTTAAACATACGTATAACCTGGCGCTTATCAATAAAGGCCTGGGTAAACTTCACCTCAATCAGGCCGTTACAAACGCTGAAATACTTATCGATAGATTGCAGGTTACCGCGCTCGGTTTCATTTAGGGTATCGAGCTTAAACGAGTCACAGATGATCTGATTGAGCTCTCGTACACGAGTCATTGCCCTAAATAGCTGGCGCATCATACGCTCAATCGCCAGCTGACTATTATCACCTTGGCCAAACTGCATAAATTCGGCTACAGCTGCTTGGTGCTCAAACAGCAAAACATCCTGCGCCGACTGCGTCACGCAGTGCAATGCCCATCTGACACGGCAGATAAAGTCATAAGCTTCTAATAACTCATACACTTCATCTTGCTGTAAGAAACCTATGGTTTTAAGGGCATTGGCATTGGCCAGTGAAAAGTGCTTTTGCGCTATCCACATAATCGTGTGCACATCGCGCAGGCCACCTGGATTGTTTTTAAGATTTGGCTCCAAATAAAGCGCAGTGTTCAGAGCCTTATTGTGTCTGACTTGCTGCTCTGCCATTTTGGCATCGTAAAAAGACAGACTGGTCCACAATTCATTTTGATACAGCTGCTCTTTAATGGTCAGCGCATGTTTTTTGGAGCCAACTAAACAGCGGATATCGAGCAGGTTGGTGGCAATGGTAATATCGGAGCTTGCAGACTCTATCGATTCAGAAAGGGTTCTAACGGTTTGGCCTATATCTAAGCCAAAGTCCCAAAGATGGGTGAGGAAAAGCGATAATTGTTCTTGCAGCTGCGGGGTTAACTCTTGTTCGATGATAATAGCTAAATCGATATCCGATCTAGGATGCAGCGCCCTTCGACCATATCCTCCCACCGCATTAAGCGACATCGAGGTATTATGCAGGTTGTACATCTTCCATAATGAAACCAACATTTCGTCTATATGCTTAGCACGCCTCTTTAGTAGAGTCTGCACTGGCAGAGTTAAAAACTGCTCATTAAGCTTTTCGTCGAAGGTTTTTATATGAAACTTCAACTCCGATAGAGAATTCAGTTCCAATATACTAGACATAATAAGGTTTTTTCCTATTCGCTATATAACCACTGACTTATACCTAAATACATTAAGGTATATGACAACATTCAACGTTCTAATTAGCCCGCAGAAAACATGATTTAACTGGATTAATCGCACCACAACCATAACAATTGCAAGACTTTTTTTCAACAAGACTCAGGTTTATCTGGCCTCCCGAACGCCAACTTAGGCTAGGTTTATCAATAAAATAGCATTGACAAGAGTAATAATTATGCTGGATGGGGCAGATCAATACACCAAGACCACCTATAGATAAGCACCTTGAATAATAACAAGTTAACGATATTTACCCGTTTAAACGAATAGAGTAGTCTGTGCTATTAAACTGACAACTCTACAGCCATTGCCAGCTTCTTTAAAATAGCATGGCTATGACAAACTAAAGGCGACTCAATGAAGCAAAAAATCGTATTAGTGAAAAGCTATTTTGCCAAGATTGAAACCGATAAACGCGAAGAAATGTGGGCCGCTAAACCAAAGACATCGGAATTTGAATATTCCACCTGTAAGATTGATAACCAGCGGCTCAATAGCGACCTACAGTTAGCAATAGAAAGCCTCAACAATGATGGTTATAGGGTTGTGCAGATAACGCCTGTTCTCTCTGGCGATTTTGCCTTTGAAGATCACTTCAGTGATCCGCACTTACTAGGCAATGGCGTAACAACGTCTGGCGGCTACGGCTACGGATTCTCCTACACCGACAGCTTGATTATCCTAGCCGAGCAAGTAACGGAGCCTCCAAGCAATCCTGCAGTACCGAATCTTGAAGTACCGAGTCTTGATGACGAAGACGGCGCCATCGCTTCCGAGTCAATCTAGTTAAGCTGTTTATGGTCTCGCTGCTAACTACACATTTTGAAATAACACTTCGACAGTAAAGGTTAGGATGAATTGATTGATCCGCATTGAAAATTCATCCTCTTTACTCCAATTATATTCAGGTGTGATGGAGAAAAATAACCAGTCTCTGGCGTAGTTTTGTCTGTAGGTCACGCTAATACTGGCATCTTTCACATAGTGATAAGGCTCATCGACACCGTAAATACCAGCCTGATAACTCAATGCCTGCTTATTATTGATGTACTGATAGACCCTAAAGCTGGAACCAAACTCCCAGCCGTTTCCCCGACTCTCATATTGAGCCACTGCGCTCCAGCGCGCAACGAAGGTCTCGTTAAACCCATGCTCGATATCAAACTCGGTTGATTCCCCCGTGACCTTCTTCTCTTGATACAGTTTTTGAGTCAATCGAGTCACAGTGCTATCAGAGATAGGATAGGTATAGCGCCACCTCGCTTCGACTTTAGGTTTGAAGTTGGCCTTGATATTAAAACTGACACGATCTTTCGCATACCAGTCATACCTTAGACCTATGTCGGTTTCATTATTGCCATCAGGAGAGCGAATAAAGGCAAAAGGATCATCCTCCCCAGTCGAGTCCAAAATTAGCTTTAAACGTTTTGTCACTCCGGGAAGGTTCAATCTGGCATTGAGGTTTGCCCGATACTTAAAGCCCTCTTTTTCATAGTGTGAAAAGTCGTTATACCAGCGAACTATAGTGCCAGCTCTCGCATCGTCTTCGACTCTGTCATCAACAAAAAAACTATCAAACCAGATCGCCGGTTGGCAAAACTTAGTATTGAGATAATCGAATGCCTTATCTATTCGACCTTCCATCTGAGACTCGCTATAACACGGGTCGTCTGCAATATTCTCGTCATCTGAGCTAAGTTCATCAACTTCACGGTTATCTTTAGCTTCTGAAACAGCTGGAGCTTGGCTGTCCTGAGTTTTGATTTCAGCAACAGACACTTCTGAGGCTTGTGCTACAGAAAAGGCGTAATAACACACAAAGACAAGAGGTAAGAATAAGCACTTAGCTAACAAGTGTGGCACTCAAGGTACAATAAAAGTTGCATTATAGTATCACTCATTACACTGGCTTTACATGCGTACTGTTACCCTGCAGGTGACTGTTCTAAAGCGACTTGGTGAATATACTAATCACTGAACTCCTGTTATAGCTTGTCTGTTATAGCTTGCCTGTCGAGCAGCCATCACTCTTGTTAACACTCTGTTCTTTCCTCCACTACGGCTATTCCTATTAGGGTTACCCAGATAGAAGCACAATAAAGCCCTGTGTGAGCAATTAGTTGCAGCAGCTTAAGCGACCGATAGATTTGATCACCTAAAGGACATTTCAATAAAAGTGTCATATAAGCTCAATAAACTGGCGTTATATGGAGTAAGAATCTATCTAGCAGGATTAGCTAGCGCGATTAGCTCAGGATGTAAGCTGATTAAAATAGGATAGGCCGTGTCTTCAAACAATCCAGACGTATTTATCGACAAAGAACTCTCTTGGTTATCTTTCAACGAACGCGTATTACAAGAGGCATGTGATAAAGCCGTACCGCTAATAGAAAGGGTCAAGTTTTTAGGGATCTACTCCAGTAATATGGATGAGTTTTTTAAAGTCAGAGTGGCAGCCGTCAGGCGAGAGGTGTTACTGGCTTACCCCAACGCATCAACAAAAAGCCAAGAGTTGATGAATAGGATCCACGCCAAGGTACTTAAGCTACAAGATCATTTCGACGAAACCTATCATGCATTGATGAAAGCACTCGCTCGAGAAAATATATTTTTAATCAATGAGAAGCAACTAAGTGATTTTCACAGCGCCTGGCTAAGAAAATATTTTAAAGACCAGCTCATTCGGCATATTGCACCACTTATCATTACCAAACAGAACAAGCTCATCAACAATATCGATGATGACTCCACCTACCTTTGCACTAGCTTGCAAAAGGGAGATAAAAGTCGCTATGCATTTGTGAAGATCCCCAATACAAACTTGCCTCGCTTTATTGAACTGCCCCACGAGAAGTCGAGTAAGAATAGACACTATATCTTGCTCGATAACATCATTCGTCACTGTATCGACCAGCTTTTCCAACCTTTTTTTGACTACGACAATATTGAAGTCTACTCAATGAAGATGACCCGAGATGCAGAGTTTGATATTACCGATGAGCTTGAAAAAACTCAGCTTGAACAGATGAGTAATGCCATTCGTAAGCGCTTACAAGCGCAGCCTGTTAGATTGGTATTCGATCGAAATATGCCAAGCTCAATGCTAAAAATGTTAAAGCGAAGCCTAAGCATCAGTTCAACCGAGTGCTTAGTGCCTGGTGGGCGTTATCATAGCTTTAAAGATTTTATGGACTTCCCCGAGTCGAGTCGCCGTAAGCATAGTTACGAAAAAGTGTCTGCCATTGAAAGTAGCCAGTTCAACGCCTTCAGCAACTGCTTCGATGCCATAAAGCATAGTGATATCGTACTTAACTATCCGTATCATAAGTTTTCACACTTCACCGAGTTAGTCCGCCAAGCCGCCTTCGATCCTGCCGTACATTCAATTAAGATCAACCTTTACCGCGTCGCCAAAAATAGTCACATCATGCAGTCCCTTATCGATGCGGTGCAAAATGGCAAACAAGTTACTGCTGTTATTGAACTCAGGGCTCGCTTCGATGAGCAGTCCAATATAGATTGGACCAAACGTTTAGCCGAGGCGGGCGTTAAGGTGCATCACGGGATCCCAAGCTTAAAAGTGCACTCTAAATTGTGCCTAATAAGCCGCAAAGAGGAGAGTGGAACGCAGCTATACGCCCATATTGGTTCTGGTAACTTTAATGAAGGGACCGCACGCTTTTATACCGACTTCTCCCTCTTTACTGCCAATCAAGCCATTGCCAAAGAGGTCAAACATGTTTTTGATCTACTTAAACGCCCTTATCAGCGCGATCATTTCGAACACCTTATTGTGTCGCCATTTAATTCAAGACAGCAATGGCTCAAGCTTATCGATGATGAAATTGATAACGCAAAGCAAAATAAGCCAGCTGCCATCACGTTAAAACTGAATAACTTGGTTGATAAACCTATGGTAGAAAAACTGTATCAGGCCTCTCAAGCTGGTGTTGATATTAAGCTGATTATTCGCGGCATGTGCATACTCATCCCACAACTTGCGGGCGTTAGTAACAATATTGAGGTTTATAGTATTGTTGACCGCTATTTAGAGCACTCCCGAGTGATGCTGTTTCATGCCAATGGTGAGCAGAAACTCTATTTCGGATCATCAGACTGGATGACTCGCAACCTTGACGAGCGAGTTGAGGTTTGTACGCCAATATACAGCCAAAACCTCAAAAAAATGATTATCGACACTCTCAATATTCAGCTTAGCGATAACACTAAATCACGTATTGTCGATCAAGAGCAAAATAACCTTTACAAGTCTCGCGGTAACCGAAAAAAAGTGCGTAGCCAAATGGCTATTCAACAATACTTACAAGGGTACGAAGCCGAGCAAGCGCAAAAACTGACGACTTCACCGACGCCTCTCGTTTATTGGCAAACAGACAACATACAAAAAAAGGCTTAATCTAACGTGTCACAGCAAGACAACTCACTACACTTTGTTGCCATCGATATGGGCTCGAATAGCTTTCACTTAGTGATAGCAAGAGAGCAAGATGGCACCATTCAGACGCTACATAAAGAAAAGCGCCAAGTTCAGCTTGCTGACGGTATTGCCGCTAACGGCATATTAGACAGCCAAGCCATGGAGCGAGGCCTAACGTGCTTAACTGAATTTCATCAACGTTTCTCAGGACTTGAGCAGACACGAGTTAGACTCGTCGCAACCCACGCCCTCAGAGTCGCCAAAAATGCCCGACAATTTATTAAAGCTGCCAGCAAAATAATCCCTTACCCAATTGAGATTGTCTCAGGGCATGAGGAGGCACGGTTAATCTACAGCGGGATCTGCAATAGCCAAAGCCTGCAAGCACGCAACTTAGTGATCGATATTGGCGGTGGTTCTACTGAAGTTGTAATAGGTAAGCAAACTAAAGCTACCACCCTAGCCAGCCTAAAATGCGGCTGTGTTAGCTATAATAAGCGCTTCTTTACTTCTGGAGTGCTCGACAAAGCCAGCTTTAAGGCGGCTCAAGCAGCAGCCGACAAGCAGTTTTCTTTACTGCCTAATGTCTATTTTAAGGGTGATTGGCCTTTGGTGCTAGGAAGCTCTGGTAGCGTCAAAGCGATATATGAAGCGATAAATGACCAGTTAGATCCCCCTGTTGATATCAGTTTAGAACGCCTAATCAAACTCAAACGTGATCTACTCGCCGTTGGCCATATAGATAACATAAACCTGCCAGATTTAGATCCTAAGCGCATTCCACTATTGGCGGCAGGGTTATGTATTTTAATCAGCTTTTTCAAACGGCTAGCCATAGACTCAATGCAGGTTGCTCAGGGCGCTTTACGTGAAGGGATCACTTATGAATTAGCCCATATCGGTCAGCAGAAAAGTATTAAGCAACGAACTGTCACCAGTCTTGCAAGGCTTTACCATGCCGATCCCGTACAGGCGGAAAATGTTAGTCGTTCAGTCGGCCACTTATTTGAACAAGTTCGGGCTTCTTGGCCAATAGCCTCTTACCTATGGCTACTAGACAGCGCAGCGGAATTACATGAGATTGGCATACATATTAATTCCCGTTCCCACCATAAACATGGCGGCTACATCATTGAAAATAGCGATCTACCGGGATTTAGTCAGCAACAGCAAAACCTATTAGCACTGCTGGTGCTAAACCATCGTAAACGCATAAACCAATATAGAATTGAGCAGCTAGAACCTGAAGAGAAGTTACTCGTGACTAGGCTACTTGTTATTTTCCGTCTAGCCATAGTGTTAAACCTAGGGCGAATTAACACTGAAACCGTACAAGTACAAATTGAAGCCTATGACAGTCATGTCTATTTAAGGCTCCCCTCGACACTTGATGAAGAATCTCGGCTACTGAGACGAGATTTAGCCACCGAGCAATCTAAGATAGCAAAACTTGGTATTAAGCTTATATTTTAATGGCGTATATTTATAATCCTAAATCAAAAAAGAGTAGCCATCGCTACTCTTGTTCGATTTAAAGTGATCAGCTTTATCAACTCGTGTTTACCCGTTAATCCACTAACCGAACAAACTTATAACCAAACAAACTGAGGCAGCTGAGTAAGATCCAAGCAGTTTCCTTGCTCTGCAATCACACTTTCTCTCGGCGCTAAGCTGCTATCCGTATTAAGTTGTGCCAATAACACCTTTTGCGCTTCCACTTCTCCGTGCACTAATACAAGGGGAGGAGAATCACTAAAGTGCTGATACCACAGCAATAGCTCAGATTGATCCGCATGAGCCGAAAGCCCACCAACAGTATGCAACCTTGCTGCGACGTTAATGCTTTGCCCGCTAATAGTCAGGCTCTCAGCGCCATCGACCAACAATCGCCCTGGAGTCCCTATTGCTTGATAACCACAGATAATCACGTCTGATAACGGATTGGATAAATTATGTTCCAAATGGCAACGAATACGCCCACCGTTACACATACCACTGCCAGCAATAATAATCAGTCCTTGATGGATATCATTTAGCTCCATTGACTCCTCAGTGGTATCAATAAAGTCTACGTTAGAAAGCAGCGGATGTTTACCGGGAGACATACGAGTAAAACGCTTAAAGTCCTCATCCATTAGGCCATAGTTTTCGACATAGATCTGGGTCGCTTTGATTGCCATAGGGCTATCTAAACAGATCCGCCAACGGGAGAGATCCCACTCCTTAGCGTAAAGATGAAACAGATAGAGTAGCTCCTGCGCTCGGCCAACCGAAAAAGCAGGCAACAAAATATTGCCTCGACTCTGCTCTATGGTGCGGGCAAATATCGATTTCAATTCCTCAAGAGTATCACCCCAACTGCGATGTAATCTGTCACCATAGGTACTCTCCATCAACACCAGATCTGCGCTATTGATGAATGTGGGATCATCCAAGATCGGCATCCCCTCACGGCCAAGATCGCCACTAAATACCAGCTTCTTAGTTTCATCGCCCTCCCCTAACCAAAGCTCAACGACCGCAGAGCCTAAGATATGCCCAGCATCTGACAGACACACTCTAAGATGAGGGGCTACCTGCATGTTCTCACCATAATCGAGCGCCACAAACTGCTGCATCACTCGGTCAACATCAGCTTCATCAAATAGTGGTTCCAACAAAGGTTCGTCTCTCTTTGCACGCTTCTTGTTTAGCCTTTCGGTATCCCTAGCCTGCAACATAGCGGCGTCTCTGAGCATTACTCCACAAAGCTCTACCGTAGCCTTGTGGCTATAGATGGGACCTGTAAATCCTGATTTAACTAACAAAGGCAGTCGACCGGAGTGATCGATATGAGCATGGCTTAAGACTACGGCATGGATCTGTGATGGCGTGAAGGCAAAAGGCTCGTGATTACGCAACACGTCGGCCTTACTCCCTTGGATTAAACCGCAATCGAGTAGCACTTGTCTTCCATCAATCGTGAGTAAGTGACAAGAGCCAGTCACTTCTTGAGTCGCACCTAAAAAAGACAGAGTCATCTGCATAGCATTGTTCCTCAAAGGCACCATTATTCCCTTTAGGCGAGTTCAACACAGGGGAGTCATTTGTGGTGCTATGCTTAAAAGATAAACCCTCAATCGCTTTTCGACTAGCAATTAGGCTAAAAATATCTCGGTAATTCCTCTCAAGTTTCTGCCATAAAAAAAGCAGGAATAACGTAAGTATCCTGCTTAAAGGGGGAGCTTTGAGGGGAGCCCAAGTGTGGGCTCAATACGACTCAGTTAGGCTTTATGCCCAGGCATATTTAGTATTTTGCTTCAAGTGTTAGCCACAGTTTATCTGTATCGCTTGAGAAGCTATAGCCCGCATCCGCACCACTAAAGCTGGCATACTTAACGCCAACACTGTAGTACTTGGCAAACGGGTAAGTTGCTGCCACGCCCCACTCTTTACCCATGTCGATATCGCCATAGTCAGAATCAAACTTGTGGTACTTAGCCAACAGTTTTAAGCCTGCAAGCTTAGCGGTAACAATGAAATGAGTATCTACTAGACCATTTTCCCAGTTGCCTTTACCACCGAATAGGAACTTATCCGTCCAACCGTTAAAGGCATGCAGGGTTGCAAGAGGCGTGATAAAGCCAGCCTTACCATCATCAGAACCCAGCACTTCATAACCGACCTTAGCGCCGATGAAGTCAAAATTAACGCCCGCACCTAACTTGTAGTATGAAGCACTGTAGCTAACAGGGTTATCGCTTCCCTCTGATTGCTGTGCATATTCCGCTTCATAGCTTAACTTCAGCGCATCAAGCTTAATATCACCGGTAGCACGAATACCATAAGTATCAGTTGAGAAAGACGGCACATCGATGTTATCAATTAAGTAAGCGTAACCAGAGATCTTAGCGAAATCTAATGCCTTGTAGTTAAGGTTAACTAGGTTCGTTTCGTTTTTGTGTTCTTCTTTACCAGAGCCTTCAGGGAAAATACGGTTCACATTCGCCACATAAGCATAGTAAGCCGTTAAGCCTTCTATTGCCGTATTCTTCAGCGAAACCGCATCATAAGTCTGCTCATTTTGACGGAAGCCGACACCACCAACAAAACGTTGGTTATCAAGTAAAATACGTTGGCGACCAAGCAAGGCTAAGGTTTCTGCAGGGCCTTTATAGCCAATATAGCCTTGGTTAATCTGGGTATACTTGTAATCTGCAATTAATGGCTCATTATCTGTGGAGCGAACATCATCAACCTCGGCAACGGCGTATAGGTTATAGATATCACCAGTTTGGTAATTTAAGCGGGTACGTAATGTGGTTTGATTTTGCTGATCAAGGTTAGCAACATCCACATCTTCATAACGAAGGCGGAACTGCACTTTTACAGCCGAGTCATCGATAAAAGCTTTCTTTAATGGGTCAACGGTTTCTGCAGTTACAGCAGTTGACGTTAAGCTTGCGAGTACAGCTAAGGTAAGGGCATTAACTTTCATTTATTGTAATCCTTTTGTTTCATCATTCTCACATGTAGTTATATAAATGAAACAATTGAATTAAATTGATCCAGAACAAGATTACACTTTGCTTACAAATCCATATCAATATCTGTGATAAAGATCATCATCAAATACTAAATTAGAGGTACACCCAAATAGGTATCGATCTGATTTTACTAATTTTACGAGTACTAACTAAAGCCAAAATGTTTAAGCGTTTTACTAAAAAGGAGGCACGGTTTTAGGTCTTGCCAGCATAAAGCAAACGCACTTCCACCCTATGTCTGGCTAAATCCAAAATAGAGTTAAAGCAATGCTTCACACCGACTCCAATATCATAGTGAAAGTCGTAATCGCGGCCATAATTACGCCAGTATACGCATCATCTTCATCAGCAAAAAACCGAGTAAAACTGAGCTTTAGGGTTTAACTTACGACTAAGTAAATGGATTCATAACCGTTGAACAAAGAGCATTTCTTACACATTAACTTCACATCTTCACTAGTAAGCTGCATCTCATGCTTAGCTAATTCACACTTTGCGCCTGACTATTTCGATGGCAGGCCTGTCATTGCTAGTCCTTTTTAGCTAAAGCACATTCAGCTTTTTAATACGCCCTTATTTAAACTAGGTAACCTCACTATGACTCGGCATTACAGTTCGCTCTTAGAGCAAGGAATCGAACCTTCAACATTTAAACCCTGGTTGCCGCTGTCTATTATTGTGATTGCGATTGTGAGCTGTTTTGCCATTGCTGCCACAGCGCCGGTTCCTGCAGAAAAGCCTCAAGGTGAAACCGCGGTTAACGTCAATGTTATGACAATTACCCCTAGTGTTTTTACACCGAGTTATAGCGCCTATGGCAGTGTTATTGCCGACAATAAATTAACCTTAAGTGCGCAAGTCGACGGTCAACTTACTTATCTCAGCAGTAATCTTGTAGAGGGCGGAATTATTGGTTTAGATGAATTGGTTTATCGACAAGATGATGCCGATCTCAACGCCATTTTATCTCAGCGACAAGCCCAATGGGAAATGGCCAGAGCGCAACTAGCACTGGAGCAAGGTGAACAGCGGATCGCCGAAAAAGATTACCAAATGATGCAGCAAGACTTTAAAGATAATGATTGGAAAATCGATCTGGACTTACTGCTGCGTCAACCACAGTTAAGCCAAGCGAAAGCTGAGCTCAATATCGCCCATAATGCGCTAAAAATATCAGAAAGAGATCTTAGCCGCAGCCAATGGCTGAGCGACAAACGCTATGTTGTTGAATCTAAAAACGCGACCCAAGGCGACTATCTGTCTAAAGGCGATAAAGTGGCAACATTAGTCGATATAAGCCAGTTGAGAGTGCCTATTTATTTACCTCGGGCGCAGGCTTCACAGTTACAATTAGGACAAACTATTAGTTTAACTCAGCCGGATACAGGGCAAAGCTTTAATGCAAAAATCAGCCATATCGTGCCGATTTTAGACCCCTCTTCTCAACTGCAAAAAATCTTCGCCCAATATCAGGCGATACCGCAGCAAAACAGCGCATTGATTATTGGTGACTTCGTCAAAGCCAACATCACTTTTGCACCTATCAACGATACCGTACGTATTCCGCTTGCAGCCATAGATAACGATCAAGTTTGGCTCGTCGGCCCTAACAAAACCTTGCAAGCCAAAGCTATTAATGTGCTGCATCAAGATGAAAGCCATGCGGTCATCAACAATGTATTTACGGAAAATGAGTATTTGATTACCAGTAAACTCCACCGTCCACTAGCTGGTTTAACTGCCAACATTGTGGAGAACTTCTAATGTCAAAGATACAACCCCAAACAACCACACAAACTCAAGCACTACCAATATTTCAACGATTGTTATCTTGGATGATAGATAACCCTGTTGCCGTTAATTTGCTGACTCTTTCGATCATTGTTTTGGGTGTTTACCGCTTTAACGACATAAATCAGGAAACCTCCCCCTCGTTTAAGGTTGATGAAATTGAAATTAGTGCGAGCTTTCCCGGTGCGACAGTCAAAGAAATAGAGCAAAGCATCATATTACCTATCGAGTATCGACTTAAAGAAAATACCCGCATTGATAGACTGCATGCTAGTGCTACTCAAGGAGAAGGCTTAATCACAATAAGCTTAAATGATGGCGTCGACGTCAACAGCATGCTTGCCGATGTTAAAAATGACTTAGACAGTATTAACAGCTTTCCAGACAGCATGGAGCCCATGCAAATTAGCCTTGTTGAAGAGTTAGAACCATTAATTGAGCTGGGCATTTATGGCGATCTCACAGAAACTGAATTAAAGAATGAAGCCCTTACGTTAAAACGCGAATTACTAGCAAACTTCGATATTGCGCAAATCAAGCTTGAGGGCGTTAGAGACAGCGAAATTGTCATAGAAATAAGCCAAGATAAACTAAAGCAACACCAACTCAGCTTGGCGCAAGTCATAGATAAAGTTGCAAATTCAGTTAGCGACACCTCGGCCGGCAGCATAAGTACTCATGCTGGTGATATTGTTGTTCGTACTTTGGGGCGTAAAGAACAATTAGCCGAATTTCGTGCAATTAGCATCTACAGTAATCAACAAGGTGCAGAGCTTACATTAGGGCAAATAGCTAACGTCAGTTGGGGATTTTCGCAGTCGGAGCAACCTTTTCTGGTTAACGGCAAACCGGCTGTAATGTTGGTGATTTACCAAAGCAAGCATGTCAAACCTATCGCCCTTAGCGCTGAGCTCCAAAGCTATCTCAAGCAATATCAAGCACAGCTACCAATAGCGAGCCAAATAACAATATTAGAAGATCAAGCACAGGCATATCAAACACGCAGCAAACTGTTACTCGATAATGGCGTAATCGGTTTAATCTTAGTCATTATTGCACTATCGCTGTTTCTTGATACTCGATTGGCATTTTGGGTATGCATGGGGATCCCCATCGCAATATTAGGTTCACTGGCAATTATGCCAACACTGAATATTGCGCTGAATATGGTGACCTTATTTGCCTTTATTATCACCCTTGGGATCTTAGTCGATGACGCGGTAATTGTGGCCGAGAACATCTACCAAAAAGTGCATGATGGACTGGAAATAGACCAAGCTTTAAAGCAGGGGGGGCATGAGATGGCGCTGCCAGTATGCTTTTCTGTAGCCACCAATATTATTGCTTTTATGCCGCTACTGTTTGTTACTGGCGAGCTAGGCAATATGTACAAGCCCATGACATTACTTATTTTTGCTATCTTTTTTGTCTCACTAATCGAAGCCTTGTTTATTCTTCCGTATCATTTAAAACAACTAAATAAACCCAAAAGGTTAACTCAGCTAGCCCAAATACAGCAGCGCAGTTTTAATGCTTTTGAAAAGCTGCGTGACGGCCATTTTAAGCGTTTACTTAATCAGACACTGAAAAACCCTTTGAGCGTTATCGCGGTTTTTATTGCTGCGAGCCTTATCGTCTTTACATGGGTAGGCTCAGGGCGAGTGGATAGCAGTTTTGTGCCTAAAGTAGAGTCTGAGCGAATCGATGTTGAGGTTGAGTTTATTGCTGGTAGCTCGCTTACCGATAAAAAGCGAATAATGCAGGATATTGAAGCTGCAGGTATACGTGCCTTTATTCGCCTAAAGGAGCCAGGCAATTATAAACATATCATGTTGTCGATTGAAGGCAGCGCGGGCTCAAGTACCTTCCAAATTCCAGCTGAAGAACAGCGCCAATATAGCGCGAGGCAATTAGTCGATAATTGGCGACAGGAGATAGGTGAAGTCGCTGGCGTAAAATCACTTTTCTTTGATTTTGAAGTCGGCCCTGGCGGCGGAAAAGAAATATCAATTGAACTTGCTAGTATCGACAGTGAAGCTCTGCAGGCTGCAACTTATACCCTCATGGACAAGCTGCAATCTTTACAAGGGATCACTGACATCGATAGCGGATTAATCGATGCCCAACGCGAGTACACCCTCACCGTTAATCAACGAGGCTTATTAATGGGCTTTAGCAGCGATAATTTGGGTTCGATAGTACGCAACAGCTTGTACGGCAAAGAAGTCAGCCGCCAAATACAAGCTGGCGAAGAGTTAAAAGTACGAGTCATGCGCGATAAGCGTGAACAATATAAAGCCAATACGTTAGCTGACTTATTGATAGTGTCACCATCAGGGCAACAGGTCCTACTAGGGCAAGTCGCAACAATTAAGCCTGAGTATTCACAGGCACAAATTGAGCGTGTAGACGGGGTTGAGCAAGTCGAAGTCAGCGCCAGCGTTATTCGAAGCCAAGCCAATGTGTCATTACTCGTAAAGCAAATTGATGAACAGGTTTTGCCCAGTATTGCTCAGCAGTACCCAAATGTAGCCTTAGAGCTAGGTGGTAGTGCCAGAGCAGAGCGAAAAGTAAGTGCCAATCTAACAAGTGGCATTGTATTAGCGCTATTTCTTGTGTTCGCTTTTTTAGCGATTTATTTTAAAAATGGCTTAGATGCGTTACTCGTTCTTAGTGTCATTCCGCTGTGTTTAGCCGCTGCGATGCTCGGCCATATAGTGCTGGGGCATAGCTTTAGCGTGATGAGCCTATTTGGCATGATTGCGCTATCGGGACTCGTGGTTAATGGCTCATTTGTGTTGTTACTGGAAATCAAAAAACGTCAGCTACTTGGTTTAGCTATTATTGATGCGATTTTGCAAGCCAGCCTTGCGCGCTTTAGGCCGGTAACAATCACAGCGGTTACAACCACAGTAGGGTTAGCCCCGATGCTATTTGAAACCTCAGTGCAAGCGCAATACCTTATTCCTATGGTGATAAGTTTAAGTTTTGGCACTCTATTCTCTCTTGCCACCATCTTAATTTACTGCCCTGCGATATTTTATTTAGCCGAGCGATGGCGAGCATCTAAATCAGTTAATCAAGGCGTTTATACTCTTGCTCCGAGCTCTATGGGTTAACAACTATCACTCAGCAAATCTAGACTGTAAATCACTTTGAAAAGTAGAAGTGGTGCAGCCTTCTTATAAGCAAAAGTGCTATTGATTAAGCATGATATTTTACGTCAGCGTATCTTTAGAATAGGATCCAATTCCAATACAGATATTAATGGATTAATAATCAGTGCTTTCCCGACTATCAAATACCCATTGCTTATCACTTGCAGGGCTAATTAGCCTTGCCCTTGTGGCGCTCAAGGCCGCGATAATATTACTTTTTCCGGAGCAGCTTTATTTTTTTGGTGCCAGCATTCCTGCGGATTATGCCAACAATGCTTACCTGCAAGATCAAAATCAGAGGTTTTGCTTCTTCTTACTCTCTATCTATGCGTTTTTTGCTAGCTACTGTGTTGTCGCAGAAACGAAAAACATATCCCTGCCTTTTATGATTTCAGTTTTGCTGCTGTTTGTACTGCTATCTATATTATCAGCCGTGCTAACGCTAAGCACACCACTAGCAGAACCTGTCAGTGCCAGTTATCGCTATTGGCCAATATGGGTTATCAATAGCCTTACTGAACTCATGATTGCTGTTTTAGCCGTTGCAGGGCTAAAACATTCATGGCGACGCTTGGCTGCAAAAATCAATTACCAACAAAATATTGTCATGCTCAGTGCAATAGTCATCGCCTTTAGCATTACCCAGTTTTACGTACCTGACAGGTATATGGACTGGAGCTTAACCTTAATAAAGCAATATAAAGAGCTGCTAACTCAATTACCCTATGAACTTGATGACCTTATTAGCATGTTTTGGTTCAGCCTACCTAAATATGTCATCTTATTTTCTATATCAATTGCTCTCTTAGCTAAACTTGGGCATGGTCGTCACTTTGTTTACGCCCTGCTTTTAAGCTTTATCTTGCTGCAATTTGTCCTCAAAGAACTGCCGATAATATCAACGTTAGCCATCGGCTCAACAACGCAAGTAAGCCAAATACTTTTGCTTACCAACAGCTTTGCAATTGGGCTGCTTGTGATTATGGTTGGCTATATCTCAAATACTCAAAGCAAAAGACTTGGTACAAGCAATGCTTAACCGTAATCATTATTCTGTTGACCTGTCTATAGGTATAGGCTTGAAACTCCACGCTGTCGTCAAGGCTAGGATGAAATATGTATACCGTTACCCAACTTGCAAAACGCGCCAATATCTCGCGAACCACTCTGCTCTATTATGAGAAAGAGGGGCTGCTGACTCCAGCTTTACGAGCAGATAATGGTTATCGATATTATGGTGAGGCTGAAGATAAAAAGTTAGCTGCGATAGTGTCGTATCGTGCATATGGGTTATCAGTAGCCAATATTGCAACCTTACTTAACGGAGAGAACGCACTTGAGCAACCTCAGCTATTAAAAGAACACTTTAATCAACTCGAGCAAGAGGTTGCCAAACTAATACCAATCAGTATAAACATTTGGTCGCTCAGCGAGAGTTTAGCGGCTCTGAGGCAAGGCAACGAGTGAAGAGCATAGTTATTCTACGTTTAAGCTCGTTAACACAGCATCAGTGCCGCAAAAACTCGCCATTCTGGAGCGTTTTTGGCTTCCTACTCCTGCGTTGAATAGCTTTATAAGGAAATAACCATTATTGCAGCTATTCGCCTTGAATTAGTTTGCCAAAAACCGCTCTGAGCCGGTCAAATTCTTATACTGATTGGTATAAGACAACAGCGGGCAATCGTCATCTTATTGAAAGCCCCTGATTTATTGGAGAACGAAATGGTAAATAAACAACCTTGGGTAGAGATTATGCTTGAAGCTGGATTTTAAGAAGAGGCAATGGTGTGCTGGCATCAAACATTTGAAAAGCTTGAGCCAAAAGAGCACCAAAAATTCTTAGCGTCTCTCAGTATTGATGCTGAAGAAATCAAACGCATTCGTGCTTTGTAATCATTCTGATATAGCGAATGCCTGGCTTACTGCAGCAGGCATTTTTAATCATAAAACAAACTTAAGTCACTCCTCTAAATCACTCCAGCTATTTCCTTCTTGATGAAACAATAATTGCCACAGAAATAATGAAACCTACATTCTCGACCTTGTATTTATTCCAACGATTAGCTTTACTTATCAAAGCAACAATACTGTTCATTAACTATTTAGGGGTTGATATGTTAGGCGAGAATCACTCAATAATGCATGAGTTTCCTGAGTACCAAGATATTATTGTTAAGCTTTGTCAAAGCGATGATGCCTTTGCAAAAGATACCAAACACTATAATGCGCTGGATAAAGAGATCCGAGAGCTTGAATTAAGAGGCGCGCCCATTGATGACGATGCCATGCATCAATTAAAACATGATAGAGCTGAGTTAAAAGACGCATTGTTTCATCGCCTCAGTACACATACCTAATCACTGCATAGTAGTCAGTCAATTACTGACAATAAAAAAGGGAGCCGAAGCTCCCTTTCATTATATCAACATCATTACTGAGGCATGCTGCCTTGAATAATTGTCGCGCTATTATTGCTTCCTACTGAACTCACTACCGCCGCATTGCTTGCATCGTATTGCATAACTGAAACATGGTTGCCTACGCCACCATAAACATACACATCAGCACCATGAGAGTCACCTGTTTGTGCAACCGTGATATCATTTTCAGCTCCCCACCAAGACTCAACAGATGCTTGGTTAAATTCACCTGTTTGTGAAATATCAACAACCGATTGGTCATGTGCAGCATCTGCATAAACGCGGTTACCCGTACCGTCTTGCGAAACCATCAGTAAGTTATCAGCTCCCCAAGTGCCTGCACCCACAGTATCACCGTAGTTACTTGGCGTATTACCACCACCCATGATCACATTATCGCTGCCTTGCTGGTCGATGATGATTTGGCTACCTGCACCGAAGCGTGTACCTGCAGCAGCATAGTTACGCTCACCGTTTTGGTTAATACTAATGTTGTTGCCATAGCTTTCGCTATCTTGGTCAACAACAGCAGTGTTGCTTTCACCCGCTTGAGTAATGATGGCTGCATCGCCGTTACCCAACTGACTTACAGACGCACCATTCGCGCTACCAGTTTGAGTCAGAGTAAGCTGGTTATTAGCACCACCTTGTGTCACGTTCGCAACGTTTGACTCATCAAATTGACTAATGGTTGCCATTTGCGCTGTACCCGTCTGATTAACGGTAGCGCTGTTGCCTATATCTTGCTGGTTTAGCGAAACAAAGCTTAAATCACTTGCTTGAGTGATATTTGCTGTTTGTCCTGCACCAGACTGATTAACTGATGCTTGGTTTTCATTACCAATTTGATCAATCATCGCTGTTTGAGATGTACCCGCATCAGCAGTTTGAGTCACACTGATGCTGTTGAGGTTACCAGTTTGACCACTGGTTAATGAATTACCTAAATGCTCTGAGCCAGTTTGGCTAGCAAAAAGACTGTTACCATCACCTGTTTGTGTCGCAGACACTGAGTCATTAGCTTGCTGGTTAATATAGCCTTGGTTGTTATTTCCAACTTGATCAAGGTTAGCTACCGCTTCTTCGCCAACTTGAGACACACTGGCAATGTTAGCATCACCAATTTGATTCACATTAGCAGTAGTTTGCATAGCAGTTTGGCTAATATAACCATAGTTGCCAGCACCCGTTTGGTTAAGGGTTGCTGTTGTGGTATCTGAACTATGATCAAAATCATCAGCATTAGTGAATTGGTCAATAGCACCTATGTTCGCGCTACCTGTTTGGTTTAGCTCTGCAGTAGCAAAGTCTGCATCGCCTTGCTGAATCGTTGCATTGTTGCCGCCACCAATATCTTGGCTGATGGTCGCACTTGCGTGATCTGTTGCCATGTTATTGATAAATGCTGTATCACCAGAACCGTTTTGCGTAATGCTAGATAGTGAACCATCAGCACTGTCTTGGAAAATGCTAGCATCGTTAGCATCACCATTTTGGGTGATGATTGCAGTCGCTTGCTCTTCTGTACCGCGTTGCTGCCTGATGCTTGCGTAGTTGTTATCGCCTGTAGTGTCAACTGTAGCCGTTGAAGTATTAATCTCATCGTGCTGCTGGATATTGGCTTGGTTACCATTACCTACCTGGTCAATATCAGCAGTCGTGAAAGAGGTTTCAGTTTGTGAAATAGACGCTTGGTTTGTGTTGCCTACTTGATCAACAGTTGCAGTGTTATTCGAGCTTTCGATAGATTGAGATACGTATGCTTGGTTAGTATCACCAGCTTGATTTACTGTCGCAGTATTATCAGTACTTCCGGTTGCGTAAGCGCTAGTCGATGCAAATATTGCTGATGAGACCAGCAGTGCAATTTTAGTGTGTTTCATATCCCTATACCCTTTCCCTTGGTTCGCATGATGAGGTAGCAGGCTAAACCCGCTTGCCATGACTTGGAGCTAATGTACTTAGTTGGCAATCAACTCCAATGACACTTTTTTGAACAGCACTCGTGCAATTAGCACTTAAAGCATGCCGCCAAATAATTGGCACTGATTATGCGTAGTGAAAAGAAACTCTGAATCCCCCCAAAGTATTAACCCAACCTATCCTAAAGTCGTATAATTTCGCCCTGCATAGACTTAACTACTAAATTAAAAACCAGCTCCACTTCCCCTTTCAAAGTTGTAAAAACTAAGGTTTAGCAAAAAAACTCTCAAAATTGCAACGCACAAAACAAACACCAAACAGAAACCGAATGCACACAAAAGCAACCAAAAACAAACAAATATTTCATCGCAGTGACTTTGCTGGTATCTTTGCTGCGCATATTTAGAAAGGACACTCCAATGCTAGAAAAATCAAAACTTAGCCAGTTTTTCAAATCGGCTTCAGTGGCAAAACTACTGCCTATTGCCCTAATTATTATCGCTATCTTTAACTCCTATTTCATCGTGAATGAAGGCCATGTCGGCGTCGTTAAACGTTTTGGCGAAGCGAAAGATCAACAAAATCCAGGTTTGCATTTTAAGATCCCATTTATTGAAACTGTCGAAATGATTGAAGTGCGCACTCGAAAGAATGCCGAGAAAATGGCATCTAGCACTAAAGAGCAAATGCCGGTAACAATTGAGGTTTCAGTTAACTGGACGGTAAATAAAGAAGCTGCACTTGATCTATTTAAGCGCTATGGCGGCTTAACTCAATTTGAGCAGCGTATTCTTGACCCACGTTTCCGCTCAGCCACCAAAGACACTATTCCACAATTTGAAGCCGAGCAGCTTATTCAAGATAGAGCCAGTGCCATACAAGGTATTGAACGCCGCTTAGCCGAAGAGATGGAAGGCTTCCCCGTTATCGTTGATAACATTCAAATTGAAAATATTATTCTGCCGCAGAAATACATTAACTCAATTGAAATCAAGCAAACTGAGAAGAACCTAGCAGCCGCAGAGGAACACAAGCTTGAGCGTCAACGCTTAGAAGCACTGCGAGCAGTAAACACTGCTGATGCTCGCGCAAAAGGGATTTTAAAAGTCGCAGAAGCTGAAGCGCAATCAATATTGCTAAAAGGTAAAGCGGAAGCACAAGCGATTGAAGCTAAAGCGAAAGCACTTAAAAATAACCCGCTAATTGTTAAGTTAACAGAAGCGCAAGCGTGGGACGGTAGACTACCAACCACCATGATGGGTGACGGCGCTATGCCAATTATGGATATTCGCGACGCAAGCAAGTAACAACACAATGTTCATCAACGTAAAACAATAAATGGAACCTAAGGGTTCCATTTATTGTATGAGCCCTGCAGATTTACTCGATCGACTTCAAGCAATTCAAATACTTCCCCCTATCAATAACAGCTTTATGCTAATTTGCCCGCCTTAAGTTGATATACCACTAATAGGTTAAATTAGACTTGCTCGCAATCATTAGGCCTAACTTAAAGAAGCGAAAATTAACAGCAAGCGAAGAGGAAAAGTATTAAATGAAATCATCGAAGTTAACCATCGCTTTACTTGGCTCAAGCCTGTTAGCTCTAAGCGGCTGCGCACTCACGCAAGCCCCTAAGCTTGTGAGTGAAGTTCAATTTAACGATCCGCAATTTGCAAGATGCGTACAGCAAACCGGAATACAAGAGCTGGCACAAATCTCTGAACTTAGCTGTAACAGCCAAGCTATAACCAATGTAGACGAAATCCGCTATATGCCTGAACTCACGGCACTAGTGTTATTAGACAATCAAATAAAGTCTATTGATATCAGCAGCCTAGAGGGGCTTGATCGCCTCATCATAGGTGATAACCAGCTTACTCATATTGATCTATCTAATAACCCACAGCTTATCGCGCTCAATATATCAGGCAATCAAATGACTGAAGTTGATGTAAGTGATAATCCTAAGCTTAAGAGTCTTTATGCCTATAAATTACCTTTGACTCATATCGATGTTTCTCATCAGGCAAAACTTAGGGATCTTGGCTTAAGCCGCCATCAACTTACCGAAATTGATCTATCAAATAACCCAGAATTACAGACATTGAACCTTTCAGTCGGCACGCTCAAAAAAATTGACCTGTCGCATAACCCTAAGCTGAATCACCTCTACTTACCAAGTAACCAGCTTACTGAGCTTAACCTCGACCATCATCCAGATCTAAGGGTGGTTTCGGTTAGAAATAATCAACTCAAGCAACTGGATCTAAGCCGCAATCCGCTGCTAATCAAAGTCAAAGCCGATTACAATCAAATTGATGAGCTTAACCTAAACCCGAACTCTCCTTTAAAAGAAGTTGAGCTTAATAGCAATCGCATCACCAACTTAGATATCTCCTCTTTTACTCAGCTACAAAAAGTTATTGCATTCAATAACCCACTACAGCAGCTAATCGTCAATGAGGAGCATTTGCCGCAAGTCATCTCAATTGAAGGCACGCCGTTAGATATCAGCAATAAAGCTCCCCATGAACAACAATCACTATCCAATTTAATCTCGCCAAGAGTGAGCATTATAGAGGCCGGCACTATTAGCCAAAAAGGCACTAAATATGATGTGACAAGCAGTCAATTAGTTACGCCAACCTTAGGTCAATATATAGGCTATAGATATTCAGTAAGCTTACCGAAAAATGCTCAAGGTCAAATTGATCCGGTTATTAAGAATCAAAGTCAGTTCCCAATAACTGTGCGTATGACTCACCCTGAAATTATCGATCCTAAGAGTGGCAAAGGCTTTACTAGCTCCAGTTGGACCGACACCATGTTTAAGCATGATAAAAACTTAGCCATGTGGTATTTCGGCGAGCCTCATGAGCTTGTCACGGGCCGTTGGACATTAGAGATCCTTTATCGTGATTCCGTCGTTGCTAAGAAGTCTTTTATGCTAGTAAATATGGATGAGAAGCCCAGTACTATGGGCCAAAAAAGTAAGGTTATTGAGCAAGGGTTAACGCTCGAAAAGTTAATCACCCGAGGTGAATATTACCTTTGTGAACAAGATAAATACCAACAATGCTTAGGCTTTGATGATGTAAAAAGCTGTGCTATCAGCATGCAGCCTTTTAAGGGTCAATGCTTACAAGATGCACTCATCATGATTAAACAGCGCTCAGCGCTCCCGATGAATGAGCAACTCAGGGAATTTTTTAGCCACTACACGGCTTGTATGGGCAGTAATTACATTCGAACTACAGAGCTTGATCCGGAGCAAGTTGGTGAGTGTTTAAGCCAGTAAAAAACGGATTTCAATATCAACTACCTTTAAAGCCCGCTATTTGCGGGCTTTATATTTGCCTAATTGTTAACCCTATCACGTGTCTTTACACTTCTTTAATTGCAGTTGATAGTGAGATTGATTACCATTCTCGCAAGTTTTATCTAACTTATGCCCTTTGCTAAAAATAATATAAAAATCAATATGTTTATAGTAGCAAGCTTAAGGTAGCCCTTTTTTGTCTTGGACCAACATTTGCCTAGACTGACATTGAGAATGTAAATATGACCGCAGTATCAGCTTTAAAATGGTTTCATAACTGGGTAGGTTTTTTCATCAGCATTACTATGCTGCTTGTACTCACTACTGGCGTATACCTAGGTAGTGTTGATATGTTTAAGCGACTCGATGATAAAGGTCAGCAATATGCGCCGTTATCTATTGAGCAAAAAGCTCACACTGTTGAAACCTTATTTGAGCGTTACCCTGAAATGAGCACGGTACGTTTTCCAACCGAGCACACGCCTTACATCCAAGCGGCCACTCGCGGTAAAACCATTGCCCTAGATAGTGAAATGAACGAACTCTCTGTCAGTTCGTTTGGCGATATTCCTGGTTACCGCACTGTATTTTGGTTACACCGTAACTTCTTACTAGAAGACTTTGGTGGTAAATACATTAATGCATGGGCATCGCTACTAGGTGGTGCAGTAACTCTTGTAGGCATCTACCTTTGGTGGCGCGTGCGTAAAGGCTTTAGATTAAAGCAAAGCATTCCAACTAATACCCGCTCAAGTAGTTTAGTGAAAAGCCACATCCAGCTAGGTTTGTTTATTTCAATTCCGCTGTTTATTTTATGCATTAGTGGCTTTTTAATTACCTACAAAAGTTTATGGACAGGTGCTCTAAAGCAGCCTCAAGCCGAATTCAGTTACCCTGTCAGTCAAGCAAGTAATTGGCAAAGCCAGTTACAAACAGCGCAATCACTTTGGCCAGAATCAAACCTCGTTGCAGTCAGCAAGCCACGAGTGAAGAAAGGTGAAGTATTAACAGAGCTTAATTACAGTATTCGTTTTGATAGCCATAATGATGTTTGGTTACGAGAAGCTGACCGTATGACAATGAGCTTTGAACAAGGACTTATCAAAGATGCGCTCAAGCACAGTGATAGAACACTATCAGGCCAAGTGGCTAGCTTTGTAAGACCACTGCATGATGCGTTAAATATGCCATTAAGCTATGTGGTTTTGATAACGTCTGTCTCAGTCATTGGCTGTCTGATCTTATTATTTAGCTCGGTTACCTTCTATCGCCGCATATTTGCTAAGAAAACCAAACAAATGAATAAACACGCTACTGCTTAATCGCCACTATCAACACCATTAATAGCAGCCTTATGGCTGCTATTTTTTCTAATGGCCCTATCTACAACGTTCATACCTACTGCTCTCAAACTAAAAATTTACTAACAATTCAAATGTTGACATTTTATGCCAATTCTACAAGATAGCTTAGTTAACAATAATAAAAAGTTTACTCAGAAATCATAATAAGATCCGTTTTAAAACGATAAAACTTTTGACAAGGAAGAAAGCATAAAAATGAAAAAGTCACTAATAGCTATCGCCCTAGCAACTACCTTTTTAGGTGGCTGCGGCGCATCAGATGTAAACACTCAAGCTAAAGAAACCAAGACTGAAGTCACTAAAAACGCCAATACTAAAGCCGAGTTAGGTAGCTTTGGTGTTGACTTGAGCGCTCGTAATGAAGCGGTTAAGCCTGGTGATGACTTCTTTATGTATGCCAGCGGCACTTGGTACGACAACTACGTTATGCCTGCAGATAAGACTCGCTTCGGTGCATTTACCGGCCTTGCTGAGCGTAGCGAAAAACAAGTTAAAGAAATTATCGACGACATCGCCAGCCGCAGCGACCTAAACGCTGAAGAGCAGTTAATCGCCGATTTTTATCAGTCGTACATGGATACAGATACCATTAATAAGCTGGGCATCACTCCAATTCAGGGCACACTAGATCAAATCAGCACTATCAAATCAACTGATGACCTAACCAAAGTATTTGGCGCAGCTTGGCTGACAGGTGCTACATCACCTATCTCTGGCGGCATGTGGTTTAACCGTCTAGACCCTAACCAATATGAAATGTCGATTGGCGCAGGCGGCTTAGGTCTTCCTGATCGCTCTTACTATCTTGAAGATGCAGAGCGATTCGTAAAAATTCGTGAAGCATACGTCACTCATATCGCTGAAATGCTAGCATTTGCCGGTATTAAAGATGGCCAAGCACGTGCAGAGGCCATTCTTGCGCTTGAGACTAAGATGGCTGAAGGCCAATGGCCACGTGAAAAGCGTCGTAACCGCGACCTAACACTGAATCAAGTAAAGCGTGCCGACCTTGCTAAAGACTATCCAGGTTTTGATTGGGACGTTTACTTTGCAGAAACGGGTTATCAAGTTCCCCAACTAAACATCTCCCAGCCTGAGCCAGTCAAGGCCATGATTGACTTGGTCAACAAGCAGCCGCTGAATGTTTGGCAAGACTACCTAACCTTCCACACCGTCAGCAATAATGCTGGTCTGTTGTCAGAAGATATCTACGCTGCAAGCTTTGGTTTTTACGGTAAAACCTTAAGTGGCCAGCAGGAGCCTCGTCCACGTTGGAAACGCGCAATCTCTGAAATGTCTGGCACCCAGTCTCTAGGCTTTGCTATTGGTAAAGTATACGTAGCACGTTACTTCCCAGAGTCTTCTAAGCAACAGATGGCTGAATTGGTTGAAAATCTACGCACAGCAATGGGCCAGCGTATCGATGATCTCGACTGGATGGGCGCAGAAACTAAAGTTAATGCCCACGCGAAACTTGCTGCATTTAATCCTAAGATTGGCTACCCAGATGTATGGCAAGAGTTTGATGGTGTAGAGCTTACCAACAACAACCTTGTTGGTAATATTCAAAACCTACGTCAGTTCTTTAAAGCCGATAGCGTTGCTAAAGAGCTTAAAAAGACTGACCGTAACCGCTGGGGCATGACACCACAGCGTGTTAATGCTTACTACAATAGCTCGTTTAACGAGATTGTATTCCCAGCAGCAATCTTGCAACCACCTTTCTTCGATCCAAACGCCGATCCAGCCGTTAACTATGGTGGTATTGGTGCGGTTATCGGCCACGAAATGGGCCACGGTTTTGATGACCAAGGTTCAAAGTCTGACGCTAATGGTATTCAGCGTAACTGGTGGACAGACTCTGACCGCGCGGCATTTGAAGCTAAAGCCGATCAATTGGCAGCGCAATACAGCAAGTATGAGCCAATCCCTGAAAACTTCGTTAACGGCCGCAACAGCCTAGGCGAAAACATTGGTGACGTAGGTGGTCTATCAATGGCTTATCATGCGTATAAGCTGAGCCTAAATGGTAAAGAAGCACCCGTGATTGACGGCGTGACCGGCGATCAACGCTTCTTCTTAGCTTGGGCGCAAGTGTGGAAAGAAAAGCGCACCGAACAAAGCATGCTAAACCAGCTACGTGCAGGTACTCATGCTCCAGGTCGCTACCGTGCACAAGCACCACGTAACCACGATGCTTGGTACAAGGCATTTGACGTTAAACCAGGTGATGAACTGTATCTTCCTGAAGATCAACGCGTTCGTATCTGGTAATAGGCAAACTCATGTAGCCTAACCTTGAATGCCAGTCAGTGCTCTGACTGGCATTTTTTATTCCTTTTCGTATATGCCTAAGTCATCTCTACCAGATTAAAGGGTTATATCTGAAAATTCATTTAGGGGTTTTAAAAAGTTAATTTAACCCGATATCTATATTGTTAAACCTGAATGAATAAGCAGGTAAGCGCCCCCTAATTGACAGAACTTTTACCGATAGGATTTATGATGAAAAACCAATACACACCAGCAAAAGTTTGGACCATGGATAATGAGAATGGTGGCGAATGGGCCAGCATAAATCGCCCCGATTCAGGAGCTAGGCATGAGCAAGTATTGCCTATCGGTAAGCACTCATTACAGTTACATTCGTTAGCGACCCCTAACGGCCAAAAAGTCACTATCATGCTAGAGGAGCTACTTGCTAAGGGCGTGACGGCAGCTGAATATGATGCGTACTTAATTAATATTGGTGAGGGCGATCAATTCGGCTCAGGGTTTGTCGATATAAATCCAAACTCCAAAATACCTGCGTTACTTGATACTTCATCAGATAAACCAATCCGTGTATTTGAATCCGGTAATATACTACTTTATTTAGCCGAAAAGTTTGGCCACTTCCTACCGACAGAAATTGCCGCTAAAACCCAAGTGCTGAATTGGCTATTCTGGCTACAAGGTTCAGCGCCTTATCTTGGCGGTGGTTTCGGTCACTTCTACGCCTACGCACCAGAAAAATTCGAATATCCCATTAACCGCTTTACCATGGAAACTAAGCGCCAACTCGATGTTCTCGATAAGCAACTGGCAGCCAATGAGTATATTGGCGGCTGTGAATACAGTATCGCCGACATAGCCATCTGGTCTTGGTACGGCAACTTAGTCCTAGGTAACTTATATGATGCCGCAGAGTTTTTAGATGTATCAAGCTACAAACACTTGCAGCGCTGGGCAAAACAGATTGGCGAGCGTGACGCAGTTAAGCGCGGCCGTATCGTTAACCGCTCGTGGGGAGAAGAGTGGGAACAACTGAGTGAGCGCCATAGCGCTGCCGATATCGATGTAGTGCTCAATAAAAAACCGTAATCAATATAGAGTCACAAATTATCAAAAGCGCTAGTAGAACCCCTCTAGCGCTTTTTTATCGCATTCACTAACCTATAAATGACTAACTACCGACACCACAGCGGCTTAAATGCTTAATCACCTCTTCATGCTGCGGATATTCAGCTAACAAGGTTTCTTGGCTAAACAGCTCAAAGTCATCAAAGGTAAAACCTGGCGACACCATACACCCCACTAACGAAAAACCAGACTTATTCATCGCCGAGCCAAAGATGCAACCTTTGGGTACTAAAAACTGTGGCCGCTCACCTGCGGCTAAATCTAAACCTAATTGCGCGGTGGTCAGCTCGCCTTGCTCATCAATCATATAAATGGTCAGTGACTCACCCGCATGGAAATACCACATCTCATCGGCGGTTAAACGATGAAAATTAGACACTTCTCCGGTGCGCAGCAAGAAGTAGATACTGGTCCAAAGCGCACGCGTATCGTCGAACGCTTGTTCTGAGCGATATGAAGAGCGGAAATAGCCACCTTCAACATGTTGTTCTAATTCTAGGTGTTGAATAAAGTGTTCAGCGGTTTGCATTGCAAATACCTTTTTAATTTTCATTTAATATACATTTCTAATGAAACGCAGTTAATACGGTTTTGTAGGGAAGGTTTCTAACTACGAAATAGCGTTAAAGTGTAATCCAATCTAGGCTTAAAGACTGCGAGCAAAATTAAAATCTCATGCTTTGCACCTGCTGATAGCTACAAAAAAGCCCAAACTAATTTGCTTGGGCTTCAATAGTGTTCACTATGACGATAAGTTTAGTGTTTGCCTGTCACGCCGTCACGAACCATCTCTTTGCCAGTCTCATACACTTCATCGGTTACCCAGCGAGCGTGTAACAACTTATGATTATTATCAAACACAGCAACAAAGTGACGACCATCAGCATTATTGGTTGCCATACCAACACCAGCTACGCCTTCTAGGCCTAAACCACCAGTTTCAATCGACACTAATAAACGTCTTAGGTCATCCAAATTATCGATAACTTTTTGCTCGTCACTCATCTTTAATACTCTTATCTCTTTACCCAGCATTAGGGCCCATTAGCCCTAAGCACATTATGCGGCGTACTTTACAGATCATAGCTAAGGATTAAAAGGCTGCACTGCTATTTTCAACAAGGGTAAATATCGAAACAGCCGATTTAATAGCAATCAATATAGACGTATGCGCGCAAATTAAGCAGGTGCTTATTTAGTCTATTAGCTTGGTCACAAATCACAGCTTATTTTATTAAATTTGACTGAGCTCATGTAATACTCCGCCGGAATAACCCTACAATTTATAAGATGGATAAATCTCGATGTCTGAAATTAAGTTTGGTGTATTGGGGCAGTATTTTCATTGTCCTGTGAAAGGTGATTTTGAGTATGCTGCAAAGGCTTTAGTACTCGTTGATAATAGCGGGTCTATTACGTCTGTTTTAACTGAAAAAGATGCCGATTACCAACAACATATCGGTGAACTATCTAACACTAATCAACTCATCGAATTAACTTCAACTCAGTATCTAATGCCGGGAATGGTTGACTTGCACGTGCATGCACCGCAATTCCCTCAAGCCGGTAAAGGCTTAGATCTGCCTTTATATGACTGGCTACAAGACTATACCTTCCCGCTAGAAGCTAAGTTTGAGGATATGGATTTCGCCAAGAAAATTTATCCCGAGTTAGTCAAATCATTACTCGCCAACGGCACTACCAGCGCCGTGTATTTTGCCACCATTCATAAAGACACTTCGGTGGAATTAGCTCGCGAATGTTTAAAGCAAGGTCAACGGGGCTTTGTCGGTAAAGTGAACATGGATGAGGCCAGCCAATGCCCACCATTTTACATTGAAGCCTCAACAAGCGATGCCCTAATCGAGACCGAAGACTTTATCAAGCAAGTACAGGCGCTCAAAGGCAACGAACATAACTTAGTGTCACCAGTGGTCACTCCACGCTTCGTGCCAAGTTGCACCAGCGAAATGCTACAGGGCTTAGGTGAGCTGGTACAAAAGTATCAATGCCATGTGCAGACACACTGCTCAGAAAGTGATTGGGCGCGAGATTACAGCCAACAGATGTATGGTAAGACTGACGTTGAGATCTATAGCGACTTTGGCTTAATGACCAACAAGACAATTTTGGCGCACTCGATATTCTTAACGCCGAATGATCACAAGGTGATCAAAGCAACGGGAGCAAGTATTGCTCACTGCCCACTATCGAATATGTATTTTGCCAATGCGGCAATGCAGACCCGCGAAATTTTAGATAACGAGCTGAAGTGTGGCCTAGGTAGCGACTTAGCAGGCGCGCCAATTCCATCTATTTTCCATACTTGTCTAGACGCAGTAAACCACTCGCGAGTGCGTGAAGATGGTACATCAACCTACTTACCAGCAGATACTCGTGGTGAAAGCGGCTCGCGTATTTCATTCTTAGAGTCTTACTGGATGGCAACGGTTGGCGGCGGCCAAGCCATTGATGCCAAGGTCGGTTTGTTCCAAGCTGGTTTTGAGTTTGATGCCTTAGTGGTTGATACCAGCGTGGCTGACAGCAATATCTTCATTGTTGATGAGATGGACAGCGCCAAAGATAAGCTAGAGAAAATCATCACGCTTAATAGCCGTCAAAACATTCGTAAAGTATGGGTTAAAGGTCAGCAGGTACTAGAGAAATAGACGACTAAATTTCCAAAATCAAGTCATAAAAAAGGCTCTGAAGGTAACCCTCCAGAGCCTTTTTTAGTTTAGCGTTAATCAATACTTAAATTAAAAACGCCATCACTAGTGACCATCCACAAAAGCAAATTTGAAAATAAACAGCAGTGCAACTAACGCCACGCCAGGGTGAATTTCACGCCAGCGGTTAGTGCCTGCTTTTAGTACACAGTAAGTGATAAAGCCTGCTGCTACGCCTTCGGTAATAGAGAAGGTAAACGGCATCATCACTGCGGTAATAAAGGCTGGAGCCGACTCTGTTAAGTCTTTACCATCAATTTTAGCCAGCTCTGAAGACATCAAAATACCCACATAAACCAGCGCGCCAGCAACCGCATACCCCGGTACCATGGCTGCAAGTGGCGAGAAAAAGATCACCAAGATAAACAGTAAACCGGCAACGATTGCGGTTAGACCTGTACGGCCACCAGCAGCAACACCAGCCGAGCTTTCAATGTAAGCGGTAACAGTCGATGTGCCCATATAAGCACCCACAACGGAGGTTGCAGAGTCTGTCATCAAGGCTTGCTTCATACGTGGGAAGCGGCCGCGTTTATCGGTAAAGCCACACTTTTCAGTGACACCAATCATGGTGCCAGAACTATCAAATAGACTCACTAAGGCAAATGAGAAGATCACCCCCATTAGTGCTACATCGAGCGATCCAGCTAAGTCTAACTCACCAAAAGTATTAGCAATGCTTGGAGGCATAGACACTATACCTGTGTACTCGATATCGCCCATTAAGGCCGCGATAGCCGTCACGATAGCAATCGACACTAACACTGCAGAATGAATACCGCGAGACGCTAAAATGACGATAATAAAGAAGCCTAACGCGCCGAGTACACATTCTAGCGAGCTTAAGTCACCTACGGTAATCATGGTTGCCGGGCTTGCCACTACAATACCTGCGTTACTAAAGCCGACCATAGCGATAAGTAAACCAATACCACTTGGAATACCGATGCGTAGACATTTTGGAATATTAGTTAAGATCCAAGAGCGGATCCCAAGTAACGATACAATCGCAAAACAGACTGCGCCCCAAAAAATGGTGCCCATACCAATTTGCCAGCTTACGCCCATCCCCACTACTACAGAGAAGGCAAAGAAAGCGTTAAGCCCCATTGCTGGTGCAAGTGCGATAGGTAAGTTAGCAATTAAGCCCATGGCGATACAGCCAATGGCGCTGATCATACAGGTGACCACAAATACTGCGCTTGCATCCATACCCGCTGCAGACAAAATTTGCGGATTCACGAACACGATATACACCATGGTCATAAAGGTAGTGATACCGGCAATCACCTCAGTTGAAACTGTGGTGTTGTGGGCTGATAATTTAAAAAAGCGCTCTAACAACCCACCACGTGTAGGTTGGGCAGAAGCACAAGCTTCTGCGGGCTCTTCATTAGTTGAAGCATGTTGTTGATTGCTTGGCGTACTCATAAATAGATTATTTCCAGTTTTAACTTCACTCAACCCGCGTCCCAAATAGCGGTGCAACGTCAATTTTTAATTTACGGCACACACACTTAACCCCCTGAAAGCATATTTCTGGAGATGACGACTTAATGATTACGGTTTTAACTAACGAGGGGCGCTATTGTAGAGTACAGACACCATCCCACACGAGTGATTAATGTCACATATTGCAGAGTTATTTAGAGGGTAAATCTGCTAAAGAGCAACACCATCAAAATAGTATCTTAGCTTAAGCAGAACCTTAGCCATTACCACTAGTAGATATTTGCCATAGCTACCTACCTAACCTTCTATATACAAAGAAGTTATTGAGCAAAAGTTTCCGCAATGCTAGTGTCAGCCCAAGCTTGTAAACTCCAAGGAAACAATAATGCTAAAGAAAATCTTAGCCAGCGTCGGTATTGGCAAGGCCACCGTCGATACCATTTTACTGAATGAGCAGCTTAGAGCTGGCGAGCCATTTGCTATAGAAGTGGTGATCAAAGGCGGCGAAGTCGAACAGGAGCTCAATGGTCTTGAGTTTGCGATTATGGCCGAAGCCAAAGCCGAGAAAACAGTCGGTGACGATGAAGTCAAATACAACAAGAGTCTAGTACTGCAAAGCTGGAAACCTATGCTCAAGCAGACGATTCAACCTGGCGAAACCATCACTCGTCAGTTCAACCTTGATCTGCATCCAGAAGTCCCCGCCACCAGTCTATTTAGCCATAGAATCGCTAAAGTTTGGCTACAAACAGGTCTAGATATCAAAAATGGTATCGACGGTTCAGACAAAGATCCCTTGATTATCGTGCCCTCAAATACTCAGCTTGCGGTATTAGAGCTTATTGAAAGCAGCGGCTACCGTTTGTTTAAGTCTGATCTTGAGGTTGGCTATGTTCGTGCGCAAGGATTTGCATCACACCTGCCTTGCTACCAAGAATATGAGTTTAAACCAGAGTCTCGCTCATTCTTTGGCGCTAAAGAATTGGAGGTTACCTTTATTGATAATGGCGCTGAAACCGGTGTGTTAATCGAAATAGACAGAGCCTTCTCTGGTGATGGCTACCACAGCACCTCTATTCCCAATTACTGTGATAGCGTTGAGAGTGTAAGACCTTATATTGAAAGACTGCTTGGTTAACATTTTTCCGCTACAAAGATAAAGCTAATAAGCACAGAGCTAAATCACTTTGCCTCTAATTGGTATTACAGCACTTCCTCTGTGCTTATTTTTCCTGCGATTCGGTTGTCACTTGTCGGCATAATCGCAATCAATCCTCAATATCTTAGCTAACAAGCTGCTCTATCTGATAGGAGTTTGCTTCCCCCCATAAGCATTAATTATGGCGCCACAGACTCAGGGATACGCTCAAGACCCATCAGCATTACAGTCAGCAAATATATTTGAGTTTTTAGTCTGACCTACACCACATAGGCTAAAGCAAATGATTGCTGAGTCTGTATAAACTCGAATAGAATCCGCCAACCTCAAATATCCCTACTTAAGATGTCGGCCCAAGACATTGATTTTCTGAGAGGATCTACCTTGTTAAACGAACATTCTCATCACTGTGGTGAAGCCCTGTACCTGTGTGATAAATACTGCCCGCGGTGTGGCGACACGCTTGAAGAAGCACGCCAACTTAAAGGTGTACTGGAGCTTCATCCCAAGATCCTTGATGAGCTAAAGCAAAGCTGTCCGGAGTCAACACTGTTTACAGGCGTCCTCAAGAGTACCTACCACTATCAAAGAAGCAGCAAGGGCGGACTTAAGTACTCATACTGGTGGGTGATACTTGAGGCTGCTGACGGTAGCACCAAGCAGATCAGCCTCAATGCCGAAAATAGTGAGTTTAATGATCTCAAACCAGGCGAATTGCTTACTATCCTAGAGCCGACTCAAATTCAGTTGCAACATGAACTCGTCGCTAACGTGAGTAAAAATACCGTCAGAAACAATGACTACGCCGCAGCTGTTATTCGTCATAAAGATGTGGGTCAGCGCTGGACGCGAGAGAAAGATTACAACACCCAAAATCCTGGCTGGGCAGGCCCTATTGCAGTGAGTGTATTTGTTGCAATTCTATTAGCTTTGGTTTCGGGCCTCATGGGGCTAACCGGTGAAGCCGCGCTATTTCTTGGGACGTTTGTCGGTGTGGTGATGGCTGCGCCACTACATAGTAAAGGCCAGAAACAATTCCAACTTGAGTCCACCAGACTCGAAAAGATCAATGCCACACTTAAAGAGCTGGTTGAGATCAGTAAAGAACAACTGGGCTATCACAGATTGATCCGCCCTAATGCGCAAGATGATACATTTTGCCATCACTGCGAAAGCCGGCTGCACAGCCATGCCTATCACTGCTTTCACTGTGGCCTGTCTCAACAAGTACAACAAGAAAATAGCGTCACGCTTAACGGCAAAGATGTTGAAAGCACAGATGTTGAAATCAGTAAAACCGAAACCTTTGCTGAGTCAGCGAGTGAAATGGCAAGCGAGCAACAAAATTGTACCAGTAGCAAAGTCCATCCGCTGGAGGCTATAAAGCAAACCACACCTTGTAAGAGCGCTGCGCAGATGCGCCAAGCTAAACTGGCCGAATTTAGCTGTAATCATCAAGACACGTTAGTCTTTAGCCATGTATTAGGTCGTAACCAGCAAATAGAAAGCAATGCCTGGTGTTATATGGTGCAAGTGGTTGACCGAGAAGTAACGACACAAGTAACCGAAAAAGTAGACGTTTATACCGTGCGAACGAGTAGCCGCCTCGATGTAGTTTCAACATACGAAACCCACTACGATCGTAGCCGAGACTCTAGACTAGAATCGACCATTCAAGTTGAAAACAATCAAGGCGAAAGGTTTGAGCAGTGTCTGCCTGAGTCAATGTTAAGCTCAACTGATGTTGGCGATTACCTACTGGTAGGCTATTCACGCTTATTCGGTAAGAAGAGAAACCATACCTATGCTGAGTACTATTACAACATCAGCAAAGGTGAATGGCTGATGCCAGAGTCGGTAGTCGACTACGGTAAAACCTGCCTCTGCGCCAAATTTTTGGTGGCACTTCTACTGGGCATAACGATTACTGCGGCCTATTATAGTAGCCAGTATCTAATCTGTGCATCTGTCTTTGGGGCTATCATGTTAACCGTTTTAGGCCTAAGCTTACGTAATGAAAGGCGCAACTTAAAAGCGGCAAATCAGCTCATTAAACCTATCATGGACACCCTATATCGGGTTCGCGATAGCAAGCAGCAACTTTTAACCTTCTTGCTAAAATTAAGCTAGTTGGCTTAAGCTAGAGCTAACCTAAAAAAGCCAGCATCAATTGCTGGCTTTGTTATTTGTTCTATTTGTTCCTTGCTGGGATCGGCTTCTTTTCAACTTCGCGTTTAAGTTCATCGGCTTTGTTACGCGCCTCACGATCATACTTGTCAGCATCCTTTCTCGCTTCTTGCACATCCTTCTTAGCCTCTTCCATATCTTTATCGGCTGCTTGACGTGCTTCACGATCGTACTTGTCAGCATCCTTTCTGGCTTCTTGCGCATCCTTCTTAGCCTCTTTCATATCTTTATCGGCTGCTTGACGTGCTTCACGATCGTACTTGTCAGCATCCTTTCTGGCTTCTTGCGCATCCTTCTTAGCCTCTTTCATATCTTTATCGGCTGCTTTACGCGCTTCACGATCATACTTGTCAGCATTCTTTCTGGCTTCTCGCGCATCTTTGGCTGCCTGCTTCTCTTCTTTTCGCAGTGTTTTATCTAGTTCTTGCTGGCGTTTATTCAGCTCTTTTTCAGCTTTTTGTGGCGGTTCAGCCACGGCACTTGGCGCGAGAAGTAACGATATAGATAGAAATAGTGCACTCACTAGTTGTGTGGCTTTCATCTTTAAACTCCTTTCCAGTTTAATCAGATTAACCTTCGCCCTTAGCGCAGCGTTTAAATCTGCAATGACAAAAGAGCGAGTCGAATCATCCAAGTATAGCCAAAGTAACAGAATTAATAGCTTTCACACCAAACAGAAAGCCTAATAGGCTTAAAGTTTATAGCAGGCCATTTCTAAAAAAAAATTAATGTAAAAACGCAACAGTTTTCTAAATATGGGATATCTAAAACATAAATAAGTGTGGCAGTATGTTCCGCCACAAAGGCATGACAACATACAAATAACTCAATAAAAATAAAAACTTAGTAACAAATTGGTGTTTTTTACATAACGCCTTTATCTATTTTGCTAGGAGTCATATGAATACAGTCTTTACAATTGGAGAATTAGAATCGTTCTTAGTTGCGATTCTCGTGCTTTTCATCGGCCATGCGGTTAATCGTCATGTTCCACTTTTTAAGAAATACAATATCCCCGAACCCATCGTCGGCGGTTTGATAGTAGCCGCACTTATTACCGTGCTGCACTTCAACAATATAACGGTGGCATTTAGCCTATCGATGCAAAATACTTTGATGCTGATGTTTTTCAGTACTGTAGGTTTGGCGGCGAACTATAAGCTGTTACTCAAAGGAGGCAGTAAGGTCTTTCTATTCCTAGGTGTCGCATCCTTATTTATCGTTATCCAAAATATCGTAGGTGTTAGCCTTGCAAATCTACTGGGCTTAGATTCCTTTATGGGCTTAATTGCAGGCTCTATTACGCTATCTGGCGGCCATGGAACTGGCGCAGCTTGGGCTGATACCTTCCAAACTGAATACGGCATCAACACGCTTGAGTTTGCCATGGCGGCGGCTACTTTTGGTTTGGTGATGGGCGGTATTATCGGCGGCCCAGTGGCGCAGCGACTCATCAACAAGAATAACCTAGTATCAAGTTACGGTATTGGTGGTAACCACCATACAGATCATCCCGATCTGGTCACCTATGACCAGTTTGAGGAAGACAGAGTCACTGCCAAGAGCGTACTGGAAGTTTTGTTTATTATGCTGCTCTGTGTGGCTGGTGCGAAATGGACCAGTGCACTCATTGAGGCTGTCGGCGCAAGCTGGCTAAAAATGCCCGAGTTTGTGTATGCACTGTTTATTGGCGTGATCATTACCAATCTCACCGAGATCTCTCGCGGTTATAAGATCAACAGCGAATGTGTCGATGTGCTGGGCTCCGTGTCTCTCGCCTTATTCCTATCTATGGCGTTAATGAACCTAAAGCTATGGGAAATTTTTGACCTTGCGATTCCACTACTGATCATTTTAGTCGTGCAAACAGCAGTACTTGCACTGTTTGCGTACTTTGTGACATTTAGAATGATGGGCAGCAATTATGACGCCGCAGTTATGGCTGGCGGCCATTGTGGTTTCGGCCTTGGTGCGACACCAACAGCGGTAATGAACATGGGCGCACTGGTATCAAGAACTGGTCCATCACCACAAGCCTTTATGGTGGTACCAATTGTAGGTGCCTTCTTTGTCGATATCGTCAACGCCGTTATCTTGAAGGGTTTCATGATTTTTGTTGGCTAACCTTTAATCCATAATAGTAAAAAGCCAGCTAAATTAGCTGGCTTTTTATATTAAAGAAGGTCCTAGGCTCTAAGACGCTTCGCTGCGAGAACGGGATTCGCCCTGCTAGGAAAAGCAAAAAGGTGACAGGCTAAAGCCCGCCCTACAAAGTAAGATTAAAGCCGTTTTTCCGTCTTAGTCTCTCCTAAAACCTAGGACCTTTCTCAGCTTCTCCTAGGATCTAGTACCTTCTATGCTTTTACGGTCTCAGCTTGTATCGCCTTTGCCTGCTCTTCCTTAGCAAATCGCCGCGATAACTTAATATAGAGAAACAGTGACACAAAAATCACCCCGCCGCCGAGTAGCTTTTGCGGTTCTAGCGTCTCGCCCAACACGCTAATGCTGAGCAATAGAGTCCAAATAGGTTCTAAGATCATTAGCAACGCAGCGGTTTCCATACTGACCTTGTACTGTCCCATCGTCTGTAATAAGTAACGCACCGAAGTAGCCATAACAATCGAAAGCACAAACCAGACTAGCAAATGATTAGAAAACTCTACGGCTTCAGGCTCAGTATATAGTGTATATAACAAGCCGACTAAACCAACAACAAATAGCTGCAAACAAATAGATACTAGAGGTTTAAGGTTACCGCTAATCCGCTTGTTCATGACAAAATGTACCGACAACAATGCCGATGCGAGTAAGAACAATAACTGGCTCGATTCCATCTTCCAGCCATTGGTTAAGCTCATTAGCATCATGCCGCTAACACTGACGGGCAGCGCAATCCAAAAAGCGCGGTTAGGCTTAACCTGGAACAGTAACCAAGCGGTAAGCGGCGCAATAATCATGGCTAAGCTCATGATAAACGCCCCCTCAGATAAGCCATCACTTATTGAAACCGCATAAATCCAAACCTGTAATGCTAAGCCTAAAAACACCCCGACTCCGCAAGCCGATAGCACTTGCTTAGCGCTTAGCTTAAGCAAACTTTTATAACAAAAAGGCACTAAAATCAGGCTTGCAAGGATAAACCTACTCGCGATAAACATTTCTCCCGCCATCGATTGCACCACAACTTTTGAGGCAATCCAGCCCATTGCGGCCAATAAGGTGGCGATAAAAAGATACAAGACTCCGCGCATTCTGAGCACTCTTAAAAAGAAGATAGATACGTTATTTTGATATGGAGAGAAGTGACGACATCAAAATAGTCAGCATAAAAACAAAATAGCAATCCACATGGGATTGCTATTACTGACTATTTTAAATTAGGAAGTGTAGCTAATGCTACTGATTATATTCGCTGTAATCAGTTAGGCCTTTTTCGCCACCACCAAACAAGGTTGCAGGGTCGTGCGTGGCAAGCTCAAATCCATGCTTAATACGATTAGGTAAATCAGGGTTTGCCACAAACGGACGCCCAAAACCTATCATATCGGCTAAACCATCAGCGACAGTTTGCGCCGCTTTATCAGCGTCATATTTACCGGCGTAAATGAGTACACCATCAAATGCATCACGTACTGCACGTTTAAATGCTTCCGGAGTTTCAGGTGCATCGTCCCAGTCCACTTCAGCAAGGTGTAAATACACAATCTTATGCTTATTAAGTAACGCTGCCGCCGCGGTATAAGTCTCTTCCGGTGTCGCATCGACTGTGCCGTTAAGTGAAGTAAATGGCGCTAAACGCACACCCACTTTGTCGCTACCAATGGCATCTACCATAGTTGCCACCACTTCATCTAGAAAGCGTAAACGGTTTTCAATGCTACCACCGTATTCGTCGGTACGGTTATTCGCTTCAGAATCAATAAACTGATTCACCAAATAGCCGTTAGCTGCGTGCAGTTCAATGCCATCAAAACCTGCTTCAATTGCATTTAGCGCGGCCTGACGATATTGACCAATGACCATGTCGATATCGGCTTTAGTCATTTCACGCGGCTCAACCACTTCAACAAAACCTGGATCATCGCTGCCATTATCGATAAACACCTTAACGCCTTGCGCTTTTAATGCTGAAGATGAAATCGGCTGCTCACCACCAATATTATCTGGGTGCGTCACACGGCCCACATGCCAAAGCTGGGCAAAAATAACTCCGCCTTTTTCATGTACTGCGTCAGTAGTTTTCTTCCAACCAGCAATTTGTGATGGGCTGTAAATGCCTGGCGTCCACGCATAGCCTTGGCCCATAGGTGAAATTTGCGTGCCTTCTGCAACAATAAGACCTGCTGATGCACGCTGCGCATAGTAAGTCGCCATCATATCGTTAGCTTCATTACCAGGCTGCGTGGCGCGCGAGCGGGTCATTGGTGGCATTACAATACGGTTATTGAGAGTGTGGCGACCTAGTTGTACGGGTTGAAATAATGCGTTTTTCATTGTCAATTCCTCTTAAGCAACCCTGCTCAGCCTATTAATAACCTAAGACTTCTGCGACTCACAGAGCGGTGTTAAATATTGATATAAGTAATAAATCAGAGCGGTAAACTAGTTCAACTGAATAAGCTCAATTTGATAACCATCAGGATCGGTAATAAAGGCAATATGGGTTGAGCCTCCTTTCACTGGACCCGGCTCGCGTGTCACCTTGCCACCAAGAGTTTTAATCTTGTTGCAAGCCGCATATATGTCGTCAACACCTAGCGCTATATGACCAAATGCACTGCCTTTTTCGTAGCTGTTGGTGTCCCAGTTATAGGTCAATTCAATTGTGGTGCCACCGGCTTCAAAACCAACAAACACTAAGGTGTAGCGGTACTCAGTATTGTCGGTTCTTTCAAGTACGCTCATGCCCAACACTTTAGTGTAAAACTCGATTGATTTGTCTAAATCGACAACGCGCAACATAGTATGTAAAAACTTCATCTTTAGCTCCAAAACACATTCGCTGTTCTCGCTACAAGGAGTGGCTATCACTCGAGCGTTAGCAATCTATGGCCGCTATATTAAGGTAATTAAACCAAGATAAATAATTATGATATTTTCTTATTACGATAATTTTCTGTTATCAATAGAAATAAAAAAGCGAACCGTTTAATCAAAAACGGCTCGCTTTAATCAAGCTAATATTTATTGTTTAGCGTGCAGGTGAGTGCCTACTTTGCAGCAGCCTTGGCGCGGGCGCTATGCAGCTTCTTGTAGCTTTCAATCAAGCGTAAGTGCGGCTCTATGCCTTCAAGTGCCATACTGGTCTTGGTTAGACCGTAGAAACGCACTTCACCGCTAACAGTGCCTACTACGTTTTGCATGACATCGATGCCGAACATACGGTTGAAGTTATGGATAAAGTGTTCAAGCTCAAGCTCTTCGTCCATTTCCACTTCAAGTACCGCACTAACCGCTTGATAGAACAAGCCACGCTCAACCGTGTTGTCGTTAAACTGTAGGAAACTATCGACTAGCTCCATCGCCTCTTCTGCTGCGCCCAGTGCGAGATAGATTAAGATCTTAAGCTCAATAATGGTTAGCTGACCCCATACGGTGTTTTCATCAAACACGATACCAATCATGGTGCGGATGTCAGTGTAGTTATCTAGCTGGCTTTCTTCTAAGCGGTTAACTAAGTCCACTAGCTCTTCATCAGAAAGCGAGTGCAGATTTAAAATGTCTTCGCGGTATTCCAGCGCCTTGTTGGTGTTATCCCAAATCAAGTCATCAACTGGGTACACTTCAGAGAAATCAGGTACCAACATACGACACGCTGACGCGCCGAGTTGATCAAACTCAGCGGTATACACCTCTTTACCTAAGTCAGCCAAAATGCCAAATAAGCTGTCGGCTTCTTCTTGGTTGGTACCAGAGAAATCCCACTCGCAGAAATCAAACTCAGCATTGCTGCTAAAGAAGCGCCATGAAATCACACCGGTTGAATCAATAAAGTGCTCAACAAAGTTTTCAGGCTCAGTGACTGCCATGCTGTTAAAGGTTGGCTTTGGTACATCGTTTAAGCCTTCGAAACTACGGCCTTGTAGAAGCTCTGTTAAGCTACGCTCTAATGCCACTTCAAAGCTTGGGTGCGCGCCAAATGAGGCAAATACACCACCAGTTTTTGGGTTCATCAGGGTCACACACATAACTGGGAATTGACCGCCTAATGATGCATCTTTAACCACAACTGGGAAGCCTTGTTCTTCAAGACCGTTAATGCCGGCAAGAATACTTGGGTACTTTTCAAGTACGCTCATTGGCACTTCTGGCAGGATAATTTCTTGCTCGATGATTTGGCGTTTAACCGCACGCTCAAAGATCTCAGATAGACACTGAACCTGCGCTTCCTGGATATTGTTACCCGCGCTCATACCATTACTTAAGAACAAGTTCTCAATCAGGTTTGATGGGAAGTAAACGGTTTCACCGTCTGAGTGACGAGTATATGGAATACTACAAATACCGCGGTCGATATTACCTGAGTTAGTATCAATCAGATTAGAACCGGCAAGCTCGCCTTCTGGGTTGTAGATCTCAAGGCAATATTCATCAAGAATGCCAGTCGGCAGTGAGTCATCGTCAGTTAACGCGAACCATTTTTCATTTGGGTAATGCACAAATTCACTGTTAGCAATCTCTTCACCAAAGAACTGATCATTGTAGAAGAAGTTACAGTTTAGACGCTCGATAAATTCGCCCAATGCCGAGCAAAGCGCGCTCTCTTTGGTTGCACCTTTACCGTTGGTGAAACACATAGGTGATGCTGCATCACGAATATGTAGCGACCACACGTTTGGCACGATATTGCGCCATGATGAGATCTCAATCTTCATGCCTAGCTCGGCCAGCATGCCAGTCATGTTGGCAATGGTTTGCTCAAGCGGTAGATCTTTACCTAAGATATAGGTGCTCGCGTCACTATCATCTTGTCCCATCAGCATCGCATTGGCGTCTGCATCTAGGTTTTCAACGGTTTCAATCTTAAATTCAGGGCCAGTTTGTACCACTTTTTTAACGGTACAACGCTCGATTGAACGCAAAATGCCTTGGCGATCTTTATCAGAAATATCGTCTGGCAGCTCAACCTGAATTTGAAAAATTTGGTTATAACGATCTTCAGGATCAACGATATTGTTCTGTGATAATCGAATGTTTTCAGTCGGAATATCGCGCGCTTTGCAATACACCTTAATGAAGTAAGCCGCACACAAAGCAGATGACGCTAAGAAGTAATCAAATGGACTCGGTGCAGAGCCATCACCTTTATAACGGATTGGCTGATCGGCGGTGACGGTAAAGTCATCGAACTTGGCTTCTAATCTCAGATTATCGAGAAAGTTAACTTTGATTTCCATTGAATATGATTTCCACTTTGTTGCGAGCGTTACCTATTGAGCAGCTCTAGGGGTTGAGTCATTTGCTCAATAATGAGCATCTCGCTCAAACGAGTGCTAAGGCTAAATAAACGTAATGGGGAATTATCAGTGTTTTTAGCGCATTAGTCTTGGGTTAATTAACTAAAATCACTGATTAGATTTAATCAGCGGTAGGTTATTGAATACTTGTCACTAAAGTATAGATTTGAAACTGAAGCTAACTTATTGGTTCTTATCGGCTTCGCGTTTTACCAAAACAAAAGTCAGGTACATTTTGGTCGGCAACGACAACACCATGCCAAAGGCCACGCATACGGCGCTAATGATAATACCGCTAACACCCATAGCATGAATCGTGTCGTTAAAACTATGCAGGTAGATCCCTAGTAAAATTAAGCAAAGCCCAATTGAGATGCAGACTTTAAGCAGAGTAATCAGCTTACTGTCGCTTACTTTGCAATCTAATAGATTCTTATTTAATAGCTTACGGTTTAATAGCTTGAGATCTGACACTCATCCCCCTGCTCAATCAAGTACAACTTGATTGAGCAGGCATGATGTTTTTTTGTGCTGATGCAGATCAAACTTAGATAAGCTAGTGCTAAATAACCCTTAGATATAAACAGCCATTAAACTTAAAATCTGCTAGTTGAATTGGCTGCAAGCTGTCAGCCATCGATGGATAAAGTCGCCAAGGCTTTATCAGGTTTAGCATAACTTAAGCGCGCCAACCTTTGGGTTTGATGATAGCTATCAAGCCCTGACACGGCAACACTTTCCAGCGCTTCAATATCGACATAGCCATCCGCTTTTAAGCCTGACTCATCGACGATAATATGGGTGATCTCACCAATCACTAGAATAGTGCCGTTAATTGCCAGCGGCATAATCTCGCGCACCTCTAGAGAGAACTTTAGCTGACTTTGAGCAACAAAAGGCGCTTCAATACCCGCGACAAATTCAGCAGATAAACCAACTTTTTCGAACTCAGACACACCTGCGGCATAACGCGCAGACGTTTGATGCGCCTGCCGATAAATCTTGGCCGATACATGATTAATAGTGTAACTGCCCATTTGCTCAATGTTGGCTAAGGTATCGCGCGGCACACTATCGGGGCGAATAACCATCCCCATTAATGCAGGGCTAGCTCCCAGATGAAAACACGAGCTAATAATGGCCACATTGTTATGCCCATCTTCACTTATCGTTGCGACTAAATTGGCGCTTTTAAATCCTGATAAACTATTAATCAAGCGTGCACGCGCGCGTTGCTCCATCTTATCTATGTCATCAAACCCAATATGTTTCATTATCAATATCCTTATAAATTATCGATATGGGCGAGTAAATGCTCAGCCCGCTGTAAAATAAGTTGCTGTGTCTGCTCTGGCTTTTTTAGCCAATTGGCGTAAACCATACGCGTGCGCGGATTGGCTTTAAAATCGTCAATATGTTGCTGCATAAAGTGCCAGTAAAGAGCATTCAGCGGGCAAGCATTATCACTGTGACTTTGCTTAACCTCATAATGGCAACCACTGCAGTAGTCGCTCATTTTATTGATATAGTTACCGCTAGCAGCATACGCTTTGGAGCCAACAATACCGCCGTCGGCAAACTGACTCATACCGCGGGTGTTGGGCATTTCTACCCACTCGATAGCATCGATATAAATACCTAAATACCAAGCGTCGACCTCATCGGGATCAATGCCGGCGATTAAGCAAAAGTTTCCGGTTACCATTAACCGCTGAATATGATGGGCATAAGCGTATTCGAGAGATTGCTTAATAGCGTGCTGCATACAATTCATCTTGGTGTTGCCATCCCAAAACCAGCGTGGCAATTGACGATTAGCATTAAGATGGTTAAGGCTGGCGTAATCAGGCATATGGGCCCAATACACGCCTCTGACAAATTCTCGCCAACCTAGGATTTGCCTTACAAAACCCTCTATTTGCGCCAATGTAATCGCACCATCACTTTGCTTAAAAAAGGCAATCGCACTATCGACCACATGTTGTGGACTTAATATTTTGGCATTGAGCGCAAACGACAATCTTGAGTGATATAAACTCCACTGTTTTTTATATTCAGCAATCGCAACTTGCTCTGTTTTAAGGGCTGAGTTTGGCTCAATCTCTGGCTCAGAGCTGAGCGCTAACTCGCCGCTTACCTGCGTAGCAGACGCGTCTAACTTATGGGTCATGGCATCTTGAAAGCGACCAAAATTAATTAAGCAGTTACGGCAAAAAGACTGCAATAATTCGTTGGCTTGTTTACGATTAACAGGCCATAACAATGCCGTATGAGCAGTGCCAATACTGGTAACATTATGGCGCTGCAGCCGCTGTAATATGGCGCTAACATCGTTAGCAAACACCAAAGGCGCAGGTACGGATTCAAAATCAGCTGTCTTGAGTTTCTGCCGATTATCGGCATCATAATTCCACTGACCACCAGCGGGCTCATTGCCTTGCATTAATAATCTAAAACGGCGACGCAGCTTGCGATAGAAATGCTCTAAGCGATGCTTTTTGCCTGTAGAGAAATAACCCTTTAGCTCAGAGTCTGACAGGTAAAAATGCTCGGTTTCAAAAGCCATATAAGAAATAGACAGCTCGCGAGAAAACAGCGACAACTGCTTACGCAGCCGATATTCATCGGGTAGCTGATAGTGAAACTCGCTCACTTGATACCGCTCTATTAACTCAAGCAATAACGCAGGTAAGCCTGCGTATTGTGCGGTGTCATCGAGCGTTAAGTGAACCACCTTGTGCCCAGCTGTTTGTAACGCTATTGCAAAAGCCTCCATCGCAGCGAAAAAAGCACAAACCTTTTGCACATGATGTTTTACATAGTCGGTTTCTTGCTGTAGTTCGGCTATCACATACAAGGTGTCATCATCTTGCTGTTGATACCAAGAGTGAGCAGCATTGAGTTGGTCGCCTAAAATCAGCCGCAATCTTTTTACCGGCTTATACTCACTCATGCTTGCTCCTTATCAGACTCTAGCTCAGTGTTATGAGCCCTCAGTCTTTGACCTGCGCAGCGCTTAGAGCAATATTTGACTTGCTCCCAATCCTTACGCCATTTCTTACGCCAGTTAAATGGCCTTAAACACACCACACACACTTTTGAAGCCAGCGGATTGTTACTCAATAGCAAACTCCTCCCACTCAATGGCTAGCGAAAGCTACCCAGCAGCGCTAATAAATACTAGTACGCACAGGTAAGAATTAAGGATTACTCTTTGTAACCCTATTCACATTAAAGAAAGGAATGATTACTAAGGATTAAGCTGCCGAAAGCGGTTATCGATTAGGGAATTAAATTCATTGTAGGTCAGCCGTTTTTGATACTCATAAGCAAAACGGCCGTGAAAAAACAGTGTCATCACTAAGTCTTGATAACCCAAGTAACAGGTATAACCATCAAGTTCATGCCAAGCCGTAAGGCCATCTAAATGATATTTATCATCACGCTTTATGCCGTTAGCAACCACATGATTAAAAACGAAGAGATGTTTCGATAAAGACATAAATAACCCTTAAAAACTTTGGTCGTCACAGTGCTAATAGCAAAGTCTCTTGCTTTGGTTGCAGTGATAAAGGTACGTATTAACCTCTACAGAATTGAATACGCATATACCTCTAATCTGGTTTACAGTTTTTTGAATCATAAAAAAGGATAAGCCGTAAGCCTTATCCCTTTAGTTCATACTGAACCTATCAATATCGAAAACAGCTGTTACATCGCTTGCTTTAGTAATTCAACAATGTCTTGATGCTCACGGTCTATAGCCAAATCCATTGCGCTTGAGTCATGAATATTCTGATGATGCATCGTCTTGGCAGCACCATTAGCAAGCAGTAACTCAACAATCGCAGTACGTTCATTATAGTTACCAATAACAGCCTTGATTAATGCTGTATTACCATCGTCACTGAGCGCATTACTATCAGCGCCAGATTGCAGCAATAATGCTACCACCTCGACAGTGCTGTTGCCGGCGGCGGCCATTAGCGCGCTTTCACCTTCATCATCTAAGCCATTTACGTCTGCGCCCTTTGATAACAGCAGCTGCATCTTCGACAACATACCGTTTTGGCTGGCGATATTAAGCGCTAGCGTGCCATAACTTCCCGCTTGATTAGGATTAGCACCCGCCTCAAGTAGTAAGCTAACAATCTCAAGCGTACTTTTTTGGACCGCATGATTAAGCGGTTTATTCTTATACCAATCGCCCTGATTGACGTCAGCTTCATTAGCTATCATCTTGGCGACCACTGCGGCATCTTTATCTAAAATAGCCTGAATAAGTGCAGTAAAACCACTGGCATCTAGGCCGTTCTCATCGAAGCCACGCTCATCAAAGCGATCTTCGTCGTCATCATCTTCGTCATCAAAGTCATCGTCGTCTTCATCATAGGCTTTTTCATCATAGTCATAGCCGAAATCAGCGCCACTCCCCGGTTCACGCCCTTCTATGTAGTCGCTCAAACCAGGCCAGTTTCCACGGTCGCAAAAGTCGTTGAACTCGACAATAGACTCGTTAGGCGACTTATCGATTAGGGCTTCTAACAACTGAGTTGACCACTTTAAGGTCTCAATCGGTGCGCCTAAGCAGTTATGATGGAAAACTGCGATTTGCGCGGTAACATTATTCACAGCAAAGGCGTCAAGTAACATGTTTGCAAGTGACTTAATCTCGTCAACTTCACACTCAAGGCTGAGTAATAACAAGTGTTTTTCAAGTCTAAAGGCATAAATATCGTCATCCAGATGATCAAGCTCTGGGATCAGCATTTTTATCGCGTTATCGCTCGTGGTATTTAGCTTGATACAGATAAAATAAGGCTCATCATAACTATCTAGCCCGGCAAGATGCCCACTTAGTACATCGTCTAGCGTTAATCCATCGAAAATATTACTGCTAAGCATGTAAACCTCATTTTTGATTCAGTTATAGGGGCGAGAAAACGAATACAGGAAAGTGAAACGAGCATAAAAAGCCCCTTGATGCGGAGTAGACTATGCCTTACGTCCTATAGAAACAAGGCGTTACTTTTAAAGGGGATAGTTAACTTGAAAAAATGTTTTGCCGATCAATTTATCGAAAGAAAATTCAAGTAAATGATTAACAAACTTTTGCAACAGGTTCAAAGTGTTCATTACCAAATGTCTGCATCGAAGCGGGCCGCCCTAGCCTCTGCCAAAGTACAATTGGTTAAATGCATCAGTTCGGCTAAGGTAATATTGGAGTCTTCGCCAATCAACCGAGCAAGCTTTGCTTCTAGCGACTCTAATTTATCTGCATGGCTAAGTAACCCAGTGTCGATTTTTCGAGTAAGGTAAGTAAATTCACTCCCCCCAGTGCTCAGCTGCACTGTTTTAAGCTGCTGGTTAAAAGATTGAACACCGATAGCCTCACCTGTTAGCCCCCAATTTCTTGAGCGGCGCACACGCTTAAGCTCACAATCAAATTGCATAGCGATGGCTTGAGCCTGTTTAACCGCTTCACGACCGATTCTATGAATAAGCGAGGGAAGCGAGATAGTGATCTCTTGTTTCATTAAAGGTGTTTCGAGGAGGCTTATAGCAATTACGGTATCTTTCCAGCCTAAACGCAAAAACTCAAGTGGCAAAAGAGCAACTAAAGCTTTAGCTTGTTAAAATTGTTTACCCAGTAACACTCCTTCTCAAGCAAGCACCTTAAGCCTTCGAGTTAAGCAGACTTTTTAGCTAAGCAACCTTTAGTTAAACAGCCTTTGAGTTTAGCCACAGCTAAGCTAGCAAAAAACAACCACAACTATCGAAACACCACCCTCCGGCCAGACTATCCACTAAATTAACAAGGAATAACCCCACTGAAATAGTTGTTTGTATCGAAAACTTTAACCACCAAATAGACTAACCCTGTCAGGATTGATTTAGATCAATGAGCACCTACGCCCTTTTGCGCTATAAAATAGTGAGGCAGATCACAAGCGCAGCAATCAACTTTCAAAGCAAAGTCACGCTAACGGCGAATACAGCCTTCTCACTATAATTAAAAACCTAAATCAGAGGTGCCCTATGGAATTACTACCGAATTGTTATACCGATCTTTGCGTTAATGGGAAATGGTTTCACTACGATCATGGTGCCAGCTCTGTATTCATGCTCAATGGCAGTAAGCCACTGACCTTTGAATTAGAATCTTTACCAAAAACCGAAGATGAGCTAGAGCTGCATTTAACCGCTATCGCTAGCGAGCTCATCTAAGCCAAACTCTTTAATAAACCGCTTTTTGCGACTAGCACGCTCATCTTAAATAGGCTGACTTCTATTTATTTTGCTGCGGCAAGTCGCCAGCATCCCCCACCTTTGCTGCCTGCCATCATTAGTCACTGTGGCTCTTGACATAACATCTAGAGTCATAAAGCATAAAATATAGTCACTTAAGTGCGCTAAAGTTCAAAGTCGGCAGCTAAATAGCATCAGCTAAAAAGTCTTTTTTGGGGAAGATTTGATTGTTGCTCAAAAAAAACTCGAAAATAAATATGGACAATACTAAATTATCGGGTAATATTTAACTCGCTCTGCTATTGAGAGTGATTAATGAAACATAAGTAAAAAGTAAAACCTTAGAATTCCTTCGTTATTGTTGTTATCCTCAGTTTTCCCTTATCTTCATCATCACATTTAATTATTCAATATTAGCGCATCGCATAATGCGACAATTTTTATGAATTTAAATATAAGGGACACATCATGTCTAATACAACTGGTATCGTAAAGTGGTTTAACGAAGAGAAAGGTTTTGGTTTTATTACTCAAGACAATGGCGGCGCTGACGTATTCGTTCACTTCCGTGCAATCACTTCTGACGGTTTCAAAACTTTGGCTGAAGGCCAGAAAGTATCTTTCGAAGTAGAGCAAGGTCAAAAAGGCCTTCAAGCAGCTAACGTAGTAGCGCTGTAACTTCGTAAGTTGACGTAAATGGTTTAATTACCATTTACGTCATTTAAAGCTAACGTCAAAAACTCTGACGCAAGAGCCAACCTCAAAACATTAATAAACATTTATATCTGTATCTGCGAAAACATTAACATTTCTATCATCTGCTTGTTGTATATGTCATTACGTTTCTGAATCACTTCGTTATATTCTTATAAATACAAATTAAACATATAAATTTATGACTAAATCTAAGTTTTACTTATTTTTACGTTGTCATATTAAAAGGTTAACTATGTCTCGTACATTGGGTCCAAAACGATTTTGGTTTCACCAATCAAAAAAGAAATCAGCACAAACTAAAATAATCAAAAAAAGGTAATAAATGAGAGTAAATTTTAATATTTTTAAAGATAACATTTCTTGGAATGCACTAATCCACCAGCTAAATGGTGATGTACTATTGCGTCATGTTCTAGTGAAAGGCAATGTCGTAGACAGAAATATAGATTTTATCTATTGTGATGAAACCTGCGAGGGTAAAATCATTAATGGTGATAATCAGCTTATCGGTAACTTTTCCACCTCCCACTAGTAAACTAACTGGTGCGCGCTGCAAGTACTCAACGTCACTCTTGAGTCTGATATTTAACAAAAGCCGAAGGGTTTGACGAAAAATTCAACCCAGTAATCTGTACCTCAGCAATGAACAGCCCTATATAAAGAGCCTTGCCGACCATAGAAACATCATTAGGTCACACAAGACTCTAATCCCGCTAGGATTGAAGGACTACATAGTGAAGCTTATCAATAATATCAGCTCAGCAGCTGCTCAGGAGCTTGATAACTAATGTGCTGATGGAACCGCACGATAAGCTCATCACGTGACTTATCTAGCGCTAATTCAGATGTCATGCTTCTTAGTGCATCTTCAACACGATTCAAATAACGGCCAAGCGCGCCATCTTTGCTGTCGTTAACACCTGCGGCAATAGTAAAGCTCACCATCTCGACTAGCTTACTGCCGTCCCAGTGACGAATAAATTGCTGCTCTTCAATATTTGGGTCGAAACCAAGCATTTGTACTTCATCGGTTCCATCTACTTGATCGAATTTACTGTTACGTACAAGCGGAGTTAAGCCATTGGCAACCATTGCAATTCGCTTAAGCTGCTTAGCTGAAGCAGCCTCAACAAATACATCCTCAAGCTTCTGATACATAGGGGTAAAGTCATCTGTATGTTGTGGCAGCATAGCCTGCTTAAGCCTACGACTTAGAGGGAGCTTTACCGTCACATAGCAAAGTGAGCCGTGTGCATCAGGGAGCGGACACTGTCTTGCTCTATATCTGTCGCTAATTGAGCGTAGCTTGTAACCATAGCTCTCTTTATTGCCTTTCGCCTTTGCAAACAGGTCATAGGATAGGTGTTGATGGTCACGAATTTTGATTGTGAGATTTTGCTCAGGTAACTGAGGCAAGAGTTTGCTGAGGAAAGTCTGCACCCTGATATGAAAATTTGCTGAGTTACTGCGAATTTCGTCACCAGTAGCTAAGAATGCAATCCTAATTTTTCTTGCACGGTAATCATCTTTACTATGAAGACTTTGGGCTTCATGGTACTCAGGATTGTAGAAGAAAATGATTTGCTCTTGAGTTGGAAAGCAATACGCTTCTGAGTGAAAACGTACAACAGGTAACTTATCGTTAGTGATCACATGCAAGTTATATAACTCTTCTTGCTCACCAAGATTGAAAATGGCGCGACTAAGGGTCTGATAACAGGTTTTGTAGTCGGGATAATGTGTCAGCAAAGCATCGGTAACTAAAATCTCTGCTGTTATATATTGGTTGGCTCGAACGTCCTTGGGAATGTACACTTTTTGCTGATGGCTAAGGGACATAAATACTCCTTGTGATAAGTTAACCATGCCTAGCTTGGTGCCTACTGTAGCGACTATTTATGACGAGGCTGCTGCAGGACACAATTGTTATACCTGATAGCAACATAATACTCCCCGAATATGATTTGATTCTTAAAATATGTACATAACAAGCTCAAGCGAAGTAAAAGGTTAACCAGAACCTTCCTCCACTTTATTCCGTTATTTAAAACGCGCATCAGATCGAGTAGTTTTTGGGTCCTTGCCCATTTCATACCAACCATCCCGGGTGTCTTTGATGTTATCAAACGCTTGAATATACGGTTTAATATCTAAGATTGGGGTGCCATCGAGCAAATCGATATCTTTCACATAAATAATGTTATCTTCGATATGGTCAATCGCAGCGATAGATAGGCCGATTGGATTAGGCCTTTTAGGCGAGCGAGTGGCAAAAATGCCATGGGGCTTAGTGTCGAGAAAAGGGATGACTGTCAGTGCGGGTTCACTCATTTTATGCAGGTGAAAAATCACATAAATATGAGAGAACTCAGCAAGATCTTGTAAGCCAGCCAGCAATGACTTATCTATTACTATTTGCGCTAAATTGTTTGCAATACCCGCCCCTTGGATGGGCATATCATCAATCGTTGTATAAGCCGTCTGTGCATAGCCTATGGCGTCAAACCTCATCAGCATGGTCTCAGTATCGTTTGTATGCCAAGAACCATACGCCAAAATCTCCCCTTGTAGCGTAATCAACCGCACAGAATTTAAATACGCCTTAAGTTAAACCCCAATTTCCTGCCTAAGCACAAATCTGGTTACGGCCCTTCTTCTTCGCTTTATATAACGCTTGATCGGAACGCTTCATGGTTTGCTCAAAGGTTTCACTGCTGTGGTGCTCTGCGACACCAATAGAGATGGTAACGCTTACAGTTTTAGCTTTATGTTGAGTCTTTCCACGAGTCGCTTTTGATTGGCTCTTACGCTTATCATCACGCAGTACGATATCGTATTCCTCTATCGATTCGCGCACTTCTTCAAGATAATCCAAGGTCGCTGATGAGTCTTTACGAGGAAAGATAATAGTGAACTCCTCGCCACCGTAACGAAAGGCTTTTCCTCCACCGCGCACGCCTCCAATCTTACTGGCGACTAACTTCAACACTTGATCACCTACATCGTGACCATAGGTGTCGTTAAACTTCTTAAAGTGATCGATATCCAGCATAGCCACGCTATATTTTCGACCTAGAGAAAGTACTAAGTTAAACAGTGCGCGACGTGAAGCTAACCCTGTCAGTTCGTCACGATAGGCTAAAAAGTAGGAATCGGTTAGAACCGTTAAAATATAAATGCTGGCCAATAGTGTCATTGAGATAGGCAAAGGCAACGCAGCTGGAGTAATAAAGTGTACAGCCCAAAGTACTAACGTAATGAATATCGAGGTGTTGACTAAATTAGCCTGCCAGACTCCACGTATAGCCACGATAAAAATACACAGATACAGAGGCGACAGAGTTCTTACATCTATACTAAACATTGCAGCTAGATAACCATCCAGCTGTAACTTAAATTCATTATTAGCCCATAACCATCCGAAAGCAGCCATAAAACTCAGAATTACTCCAGCGAGTCTGACTAAGCTATGGGGGGATATCAGCCCTCTATCTTTAATAAAAGCAAACCAAGCCATAGTGAACGCCCCGCCCAGTAAGATCTGGTTGGAATACGCTTGATCTATTGTGCCCAGTAAATGAGTTGTCGTAGCAACAAAGTAAGCCAGCATCAATGCTGCTAAATAAGCTAGCCGACTACGGTTAAATTGCAGCGAGATAGCAATTGCGGCGGGAAGTAGCCAAAAAGGAAGTTGCTCAATAATCCCCTGCCAAACCAACAAGTGTGCTTGGTTGAGCTGGAACAAAGTCAGCACAAAACCAGTTAAGATAATCGGGATAAAGAAATAGCGGCAACTATGATAAAAAGCAGACAAAACAAACCTCAATACGAATCTAATTTAACACTCCACTCTGCAATATCAGAGCGAGTAAGCCAGCTCAATAACCTAGGATTAAGTTTATGATTGAGCCATAGGGAGAGTTAAGGGATGAAAACTTCACACCTGTAATGCTCAGCCTTAGTAAGTCGACAATATTTCCATAAGATAAAGCTTATCACACGAAGAAATGGCCTTTTGTTTCCGAATAAAGCATGGGCGATAAGTTCTGAGTGTGAGCGAGTGTCTTTGTGAGAAAAAGTGTCCGCATTATAAACGATTATACATCTTCGCTATCGAAGGCCATATTCGAAAAAAGAAAACTATTAACGCAACCTTCATAATTAAATCCTCCCGATTTAACCTTTAAATCGCAATCGCAGAAATATAATTATTTGACAGGTTCAAACCTAAAAGCGAGATTCCAAATCTTTAACCTAATATATGAAAACCTTAAATAATCAGCCACATAACTTATAAAGTGATAATCCTTGCTTGGTCACAGTTTGGTACAGGTAAACTGATAATATTTCAGCCCTTTTTCAAATCACAATATTAGTCCCTACGGTTTAATTATGTCTAATCTTTCTATTAAGCAATTATTTATAGTCCTTTTTAGCAGCCTATTGATAATATTTGCTCTGTCTCTTGGTCTTATCAAATACCACAGTCAGCAATTAGAAGCGCAAATATTTACTCTTGAACGTGAAAACCAAACAAGTGAACTAATTTCCCAATTACTGAATAAAGTTTCCGGATTACGCCGAGAGCAGCTAGGTTATAGTTTGCGTCGAGTACAGGCCTCCCCGATTAGTGAAGAATCTAGGGAGTACTTGAATCAACAGGTTGTCGATATTAATGATATCGTCATTAAGTCTAATGAAGTTGTTAAAACAGATACCCTAACTCAGATAAATCAACTCAAGGCACCACTCGCAGAGTTTAGCCGTTTACATCAAAACTTTATGCAAAGTGATACCACTCAAGGTGCTGCCGCTGCGGGGCAAATGCTGAGCTCAATGGATGCCTGGCACATTTACAACAATGTTGAGCAAGGCATTTTCCAATTAATGAAGAGGCAAGCAGCCAAAGTTATACAAGCAAAAAGTGCAGCCGACGATGCAATGACAGCCCTAAATCGCAGCACGATTATTGTAGCAATCCTGTTTATGATTGCCCTTTCTAGTTCAGCTGTCTTCCTGTTAAAGCGCATACTTTCACCTCTGCACGCTACCAAGTCTGTCTTATCAGCTATTGCTGATGGCGATTTAACTATCGACATTGATATGAGTAAGTTTAACAGCCGTGAATTTAACCAATTGGCAGGCGTGTTACTGCAAATGCGCAATCAGCTACAAGATATCATTTCCCAGATTGGCGCAGCCTCGATTCAATTGGCCGCAGCGGTGGAAGAAGTGAGTACCATTGCACAGCAATCTGCCAGTGGAGTAGGACAACAACAGCATGAAGTGGATCAAGTTGCCACTGCAATGACTGAGCTACAAAGTTCAATTACAGAAATTGCCCGCAACACAAACCAAACTGCTGAGCAAGCTTTACTGGCTGTAACCGCCGCCGATAGTGGTAGCCGCGTTGTTGCCGACACTATGGAAGCGATTAATCAGTCAGAATCAGAAATCACTGCGGTTAGTGAGGTAATAACTCAGCTTCAACAAGACACCGATGCTATATCAGTCATTGTTGAAGTCATCGCTAATATTACTGACCAAACCAACTTACTGGCTCTGAATGCCGCGATTGAAGCCGCTCGAGCAGGTGAGCAAGGTCGTGGCTTTGCTGTGGTTGCAGATGAAGTGCGAACCTTAGCTAGCCGCACCCAAGGCTCAGCCCATGAGATTAAGACGACTATTGAACTGTTGCAGAAAAGATCACAAACAGCAGTAAGCGTAATGAACTCAAGTCGCGATAAGATGAAGCATAGTGTAGAGCAGGCAAGATGTGCCAGCGACGCCATTGGTGACATCAACGCGGCGATCACTCAAATTAATGATATGGCAATTCAAGTAGCCAGCGCCACCGAGCAACAAACCGCGGTAACTGAAGAGCTTAGCCAAAATATCATTAACATTAGCGATGCCGCATGTCGAGTGAGTGAAGGCACGGTTCAGGTCTCTCAATCAAGCAATGAGTTAAGTCAACTGGCGGTAAACCTAGCTGAAATTATTCGTCGCTTCCGCACAGTGTAAGCCACTAGCATCAATACCATTACACCCCGGACTCGAAAGCTAATTGACTAGCGAGTCCGGTATATCAAGGTCCGCCGACACTGACTTATATAGAAAAATCTTGCTTGTTTGTTTGCTAAACTTAGCTGAAGACTTAAAACCAGTTTAGCCAATGCCACTATCGGCAAAGCGGTAGCGGATACTCTCAGCGCTGTTTAATTTAACTGAGTCAAAATCATCTAGATGATGATGCTTTATCAGCGCACGCAAGTTGTCCACATAGGCCTGACCCCGGCTTGAATAATGTAGTAAAGATTGCACCAGCTCATCACCTGTTAACTTATTTTGTAGGCGTAATTGCTGACGTAATTGTCTCAGCTCTTTATAAGCTAAGGTGGTATTCAGATTATGGATATAACTCGCAGTGCTCTGATATAAGTTATCAAATGCCGCCACCTTGACATGACCGCCTGGCGTAGTTAAATACTTGCCGCCATCATGTGGCAGATGCTCGCCATAAAGATTGTTTCCCGCGATAGCAAAGTGACTGCTTCCCCAGCCACTCTCATCGATACCTTGAGCAAGCACCATACCGGTAGGAATAATATCTAGCTGTAGCAGTAAATCTTCTATCTGAGCAGACTTAATACCATAGGTGTCGAATAAACCTTGAAGCCAATCCTGCTCTGCCTCAGTTCTGTGCATTTTAGGCTTATGAGAAAGGGCAATAACTTTGGTTCTTACCTGTAATATCTGCTGATTGACCGCTTTAATTGTAGGTAACAGCAAACGAATAAATACTGAGATCTTTTGCTGAACCGGCAAATCGTTTAAATCACCAGGTAAGTTTTCAGTAAAGTAGCGCGGTAGCTGGTGAGTCGCAATGACAGAACTAAGCTGATAATGATTTTTATCAAATTTAGCCATTAACGCCTGTCCATTATCGAGCTCAACTAGAGGACCGGGAGGATAAACAGTTGCTAATGACTCTGGTGGTAAAGGAAACTGCTGAGTCGAGATTAAGCTTACAGCAGACGTTTCATTAGTATCGGCAAAAGCCATAGGAGAAATAACTAAAATAACACTGGCAATAATTTTGGCTAAAGACATGCTGGCCCTCTAAGGTGTGCAGTTAAGTCCTAGCCAATATATATCAGTGAAATCACATTAACTATCAATATCCTAGTAGGCGCTTTGATAACGACTTATCAGGAGTCAGTTTACGCCAACAAAAAAGGCCGCTTACGCGACCTCTTCATCTATTGGCATAGCAGTAAAACTAAGCTTTTACTTGTAAAATGCTTCAACAGTACCTTTTACAGTCACCATCAACGGCTGACCACGACGGTCTAGCGCTTTGTGAGATGGCACTTTAACCCAGCCTTCGCTGATGCAGTACTCTTCAACATCAAAACGCTCTTTATCGTTAACCTTAATGCCGATATCGTGTTCAAAAATAGCTTCCACATGGTGTGGGCTACGTGGGTTAACTGAAAGACGATCTGGTAATGCTGGTTGTGCTGTAGTGTCAGTCATAATCCTGGCCTATAGTAAAAATTGCAGTAAATAAAAAGTGCGCTATTGTAGGCAATACAAGGCTAACGCTCAATAGCGGCAGTCACAAATGTTAGTGGAATTTTATGGCGATTCAAGTCGGGATATATATTTGCCATCTAGGTGTTATCCAGCGCTAAACTTAGCAAGATGTGAGCATTAGTAATAAAGCGTCAAGAACCGCGACTATCTGCAGCCTTATGGCCCTTGACCGTGTTTTTTAGATGCTGCATAAACGTTTTAAAATGAGGCATAAAATCTTCAAACAATGGATGCTTACGCTCCCCCATCATTACCGGTCCTAATAAACGCAATGCCACCCCGACCTTAGTGGCCTGTGAAGGCTCTAGACCACTAGCTTGTTTTAGGCTATCAACAATTTTGAACAGATCCTCTCTGTCTTGCAGCTCAAACTCTACAGTCCTGCCCTTGGCCTGATCACCCAAGCCAATCTCTTCTATGGTGATTCGATAACAGTTATCTTTTCTAACTTTAGTGCTCATGTTGGCCTCTTCATGTTTATCCCTGATTAAGTTATCGCTCAGAGAATCCCCCCCGTCAATTAAGCCGAGTCAGAAAATGCTACTTATGATAAATACAGCAAAACTTTTTTGAGCAGTTTAAATCACGACATTCAGTTTACGCCCCCTTTAAAGTGTCAATTAAGTAGAGTAGCGCATATCCCGTCTAGAACAACTAAAGCCTTAATTACTGAAAGTAGTTACACCTCTGAAATTTATAACTAAATAGTTGACTTGTTTTTGGCTAATCATTAATATCCGCCCCCAGCAAAAAGCAGCCCGCAGCGGCACCTTCTATCCTTAGTTTTTTGCTTTATGTCAGCTGATCTCGGTCAGTTGTCTCTCTGTTTTTATAAAGTGAGAGACAACCATTTTGAGAGCAGCATGACCACGCAAACGACTACGCCAAATCTACCAAATTCAACATCAGCCCTCCCAGCTTGGAAAAATAAAGCTGTATTAAGCGTCGCCTTTTTAATGGCAATGACTTCTGTTGGCCCAGGATTTTTAACCCAAACAGCCGTGTTTACTAATATCTATAAAATAGATATGGCATTCCCTGTTTTCGCCTCGATGTTTATCACTTTCGCGATAGTGATGAACCTATGGCGCATAGTGGGTGTATCGGGTCTTCGCATTCAAGATATTGCCAATAAGATTGCCCCAGGTGCGGGTTACTTCATCGGTATTTTGTTGGCTCTAGGCGCAGTTGCATTTAACTTTGGTAACGTCAGTGGCGCCGCCCTAGGTTTAAATGTGCTTACAGGTGTGGATACCACATGGGGCGCACTGTTTACCGGTGTTGTGGGTTGCTTACTCTTTGTGGTTCACAATGCATCAAAACGAATGGATCAAATGGCTCGTTACTTAGGCCTGTTGATGATTATCTTAATCGCTTACGTCGCCATGACTAGCCTACCGCCAATGGGCGAAACATTAACTGCAGCAGTCATGCCTTTAGATGTCAGTAATTTACTCTTACCTACACTCACCATCGTCGGTGGCGCAGTTGGTGGTTACTATACCGGCGCGCAAAGACTCGTTGATATCGGCCTACAAGGAAAAGAACAGCTCGGCGCGATTAAGTCTGCAGCTTGGGCGGGGATCTCTATTGCCGTCGTTATCCGCATTTTACTTTTCCTTGCGGTATTTGGCGTAATTGCAGCAGGAGGGGTTTTAGATACTAACAATCCAGCTGCCGATGCATTCAAACAAGGCGCGGGCGATTTAGGTTACTTTATTTTTGGCTTGGTGCTGTTCGTTGCATCAATTACCTCAGTGGTGGGTAATTCTTATATGGCTGTCTCGCTAGTTAAAACCCTTTTCCCGGTAATTGAACGCCATGAAAAAGCTTGGTGTATCGGCTTTATCGTGCTCACCAGCATAGGTACCATAATGATGGACATGCCAATCCTATTACTGATGTTAGCAGGCTTAATCAATAGCCTTATCTTGCCTATAGTGCTGGCATTTATGCTTATGGCCACTCGCCGTAAAGATATCGTTGGTCATTACAAGCACCCGCTTTACCTGTCGGTCATGGGGGTTGTGATTGTTTTGGGAATGGGCGTAGCAAGTTTCAGTAACGTCGGTAACTTCATCACTAAATTTATTGCTAGCTAAACTTATTGCTAGCGAAGTTTATTGGCAACTCAGTTTTAGCCGCTAACAATATTGGGCTAATGATTATAGGCGCGGGACAATCAAAACCGCGCTTTTATCGACTAATTTAGTCTGCAACTCTACTTTTAAAAGCTTAATTTCACTCCAATAGCAGTCAATACTAGCCACCAAACACCCATATCAGCAGAATATTCTACCAAGTTGCACTTTTGGTTATTTCATAAACTAAAGTACTAGCAATAAACCAAGTATTACGCCTGTATTGTTAACTGCAATCACGTTAAAATGTGCAACAAAATTAACACCACCACTTAACAATACGCTGATTATCAATTCATTTGAAATCATAACGCATTGCTCTAAAACTACTTAATGCCTTCAAGGAGTCGAGAAGTCACATGAAAGTCAGTCAATTAATTTTAGCCATAATATCCTTGGGGCTAGCAACACCGGCCTTTGCCAGTGAAGCTGGATTGGATCTCACCCAATCGGGTGTAGGTTATGCAGCATTAATCATATTTTTTCTGGCTTATTGTTTAGTGATGGGAGAAGAGTATTTACAGCTTCGTAAATCAAAACCCGTACTGTTAGCGGCGGGAATTATCTGGCTGATGATAGGTTTTGCCTATCAGCAACAAGGCCAAATTGAGGTTGCTAAACAGGCCTTAGAGCATAACCTGTTGGAATACTCCGAGCTACTGCTGTTCTTACTGGTGGCCATGACTTATATCAGCGCCATGGAAGAACGTGGACTATTTGATGGCTTGCAAGCATGGATGGTCAGCAAAGGCTTTAATTTCCGCACCTTATTTTGGCTCACAGGCTTCCTCTCTTTTGTTATTTCACCTATCGCCGATAACCTTACCACCGCCCTGTTAATGTGCGCCGTAGTAATGAAAGTCGGCGGAGACAATCTAAAATTCATTAATATTGCCTGTATTAATATTGTTGTTGCCGCTAACGCTGGCGGTGCATTCAGCCCATTCGGCGACATTACCACCTTAATGGTTTGGCAGACAGGCTTAGTCAGCTTTGTTGAATTTACCGATCTATTTATTCCATCGCTAGTTAACTACATTATTCCAGCGGTAATTATGTCGTTCTTCGTGCCTAAAACTCAGCCGGACTGCGCTAATGAAAAAGTTGAGCTAAAACGTGGTGCAAAACGCATTGTCGCGCTATTTATTCTAACCATCGCTACCGCTGTTAGCTTCCACGCCTTGGTTCACTTCCCGCCAGTTATCGGCATGATGATGGGCTTAGGTTATTTGCAGTTCTTTGGTTTTTACCTACGCAAAACTCTGCCACGCTCATTAGAGAAGAAGAAAGCTGTTGCTATGGCCAATAAAGATGAAGCCGCGCTAAAACGCTTAGGCTCAGTAGTGCCATTTGACGTATTTAAACGTGTATCGCACGCCGAGTGGGACACCTTACTATTTTTCTATGGCGTAGTAATGTGTGTTGGTGGTCTAAGCTTACTCGGTTATCTCGGCATGGTATCAGATGTGATGTACAACCAGTGGGACCCAGTTTGGGCCAACGTGATGGTCGGTATCCTCTCAGCAATTGTTGATAATATCCCGGTGATGTTTGCCGTACTGACCATGCAGCCAGACCTCAGCTTAGGTAACTGGTTATTAGTGACATTAACTGCGGGTGTCGGCGGCAGTATGTTATCTATCGGTTCGGCGGCAGGTGTGGCATTGATGGGTGCAGCCCATGGCAAGTACACCTTCTTTGGCCACCTAAAATGGATGCCTGTTATCGCATTGGGTTACGCCGCAAGTATCTTGTGTCACCTATGGCTAAACGCGGATCTGTTTTAAGTATCTCTACCCATTAATAGCGCAAATAAAAAGCTCGGCATAAGCCGAGCTTTTTTATGCGACACAGTGAAAACTAGGGCCGAGTCTATTTTACTGAGCCATATCTTTAGCATGAACTTGCAAGTATTTAAGCAGTGTCTGCTCCTCTGTCGGCGTGAGGGAATTATAAGGCTTCATCGATTTCAACGTACTAATCCACTGGTTTGCTGGTAAATAATCTGCGGCTGTTACAGCATGACAGGCACTGCATGTTTCGTTATACATGCCTTTAGCATATTGCCAAACAGAGTCGATATTAGGTTGCAAGTAAGCCTGAGTAATCCAAGCACTTACCTCAACCTGTTGCCACATCATACCCGTGTTTGAGTCGCGTTTTTCTTGAATAAGCTTCTCAGTCGCTTTAGCTGACTCTTTTAACTTAGCGACATTGATAAACTTGCCTAGCTCTTGAGTGATAATGCCACTTTGTGCTGATTTTTCATGCCAGCCTACAAATTTAATCTGCAACATGTCATTTCTAGTCCCGAGTACTGTTACGCCAGATGCAGGCAAGAGCACTCCTTCAATGGTGCTTTGTTCGTTTGCATCACTATAGAGTTTTTTCTGCGTTAACGTATAAAGCGTGGTTACTGACGGTGCAATAGCAGAGTTGGCTTCCAACTGCTTAAATACCTTATGAAACCCTTGTTTCATTATCGGAAGTTGATGCGCAATGCCTTTATGGCATTCAATACAGTTCATGTTTTTAGCTTCGGCATTCGTCATAGCGGCAGCCGCTGCAGGAGACTGTTTTGCATGATCCATAGCATTATAAGTATGGCAACTTTTACATGGCGCCGAATTGGTTTCAGCCATCATTTTCCAAACATCTTCAGCCATCTTTTGCCGGTGCTGCTCAAACTTTAACGGTGTATCTACATCACCAGAAATATACTCGCTATAGATGTCACCTAAACCACCAATCTTAGCTTTAAGAAAATCTATCGGGTTATCTTCTGGGATGTGGCAATTACGGCACTCAGCTCTGACTCCTGCGGAATTTTTAAAGTGAATGGTATTTTTATATTCGTTGTAGTTTTCCTCCATTGAATGGCAAGAAACACAAAACTCGGTGCTCGAGCTATATTCAACTGATTCATGAAATACAAATACGCCTGCGAGACTAATTAGTGCCGCTATTATCGCAATAGTAAAAACCGAGTATTTGGCACTCGGTTTAGTAAGAAAATGCCAGGCTCTCTTCATATTGATATTCCGTTTTTTAGTCCGTGTCAGCTTTTTATCTTGAACTACAATAATGATAGTTAAAGTTTAAAAAACAGACACAACAATCCTGTATTGAATGAGATACGTCATTCAATACAGGAAAATAGCAAGACGACTTCAACGTTGATTTGCAGGTACTTAAGTCGGGAATGAAAAATGGCAATATCAAGACGCAAATTTTTAAAGGCTTCATTAGCTTCTGCATTCGCAGCCCAAGGACTGACTTTATTCCCAGCGAGTAAAGTATTTGCGGATGATACTCAAGTCATCCATCACGCCTCTCACTATGGTCCATTCAAAGCGATCGTTAAAAATGGCAAGCTAATTGGTATTCAGCCCATCAATGATATTGATGAATTTCCCACAGAGATGCTTACCAAAGGCGTATTAGGCCGTACCTACAGCGATACTCGAGTCATGTATCCTATGGTGCGAAAGTCGTTTTATGATGACCCATTAGGTGACCACAAACCCCATCTGCGCGGTAAAGAGCCTTTTGTGCGAGTCGACTGGAAAACCGCTATTGCACTCACCTCTTATGCCATCGCAAAAACGATACAAGAACACGGCAATGAAGCCATTTTCAGCTCCTCTTACGGAGGCTGGTCCCATTCAGGATTAATGCGTCCACAAACGTTACAAGGTCGTTTTTTTAACCTTATCGGCGGTCAAAGCAGCTGTAGTGGCGACTACTCTGCTGGTGCATCTGAAGTGGTCTTACCCCACATTATTGGCGACTTAGAGGTCTACTCTCCGCAAACGGCGTGGGAGGTCATCAACCAAAATACCCAAGTGTTTATCTTCGTAGGTTGTGACCCCTTTAAGACCAATCGTATTGAATTTACTGTTGCTGATCACCAAATGCATCAGCATTGGCTAGCCTTTGCCAAAAAAGGCATTAAGTTTATCTCTATCAACCCACAGAAAACCTATTCAGATAATCACCTAGGTAGTGACGTTATCCATATTCGCCCCGGCACAGACACCGCCCTATTTACAGCGATGTCATATCATTTATATAGCAGCAAACAACATGATCAAGCTTACCTAGATAAATACACGGCAGGGTTTGATAAGTATCTAGCCTACTTAGACGGCAGTGAAGATGGAGTAAAGAAAACACCAGAATGGGCCGCGGCCATTACAGGATTAACGGCAGCACAAATTATTGAACTTGCCGAAATCATGGTAACCAAACGCACTCAAATAGCCGCAGGGTGGTCTTTGCAACGAGCCGATCATGGCGAGATGATCCACTGGGCAATCATTAACTTCACAGCAATGGCCGGTAAAATTGGTAAACCCGGTGTTGGTTGTGGCTTTAGCTGGCATTATGGCTGCGGAGGCATGCCGCAGTCTGGAATGCGTATGCCTATCGGATTATCACAGGGGCGTAATCCAGTCACTAAAACAGTTCCTGTCGTGCTCATATCAGAGATGCTAAATAATCCAGGAAAAGCCTTTAGCCGAGACGGCACGGCTAAAACCTTCCCCGACACTAAGTTAGTTTATAACTCTGGTAATAACTTAATGTCTCATCAGCAGAACACCAATGAATTAATTAAGGCATTGGAAAAAGTCGATACCGTCATTTGCCAAGATCCATGGTGGTGCGCCTCATCGCGTTATGCCGATATTGTTTTACCCTCGACCTCAACACTCGAGCGTAACGATATGAGCTCCGGCGGCACCTATAGCAATAATAAAATTTATGCGATGAAACAAGTGATTGAGCCAGTTGGAGAGAGCTTAGATGATTACGAGATTTTTTCTCGCTTAGCATTTATGTTTAACGTGCATGACCAGTACACAGGTGGCAAAACCATGATGGAGCATTTACGCCACTCTTATGAGAACTCGGACGGCACCGATGACTTTGATACCTTTTGGAAAAATGGCATCAGCTATTTACCAACGCCAAAAGCGGCTGACGCTTATGTTCGTCATGCTGATTTTTATCAAGATCCCCAGAAGCACCCATTGCACACACCTTCAGGAAAAATCGAGCTGTATAGTTCGACGATTGATGCATATAACATCGCAGATTGCCCTGGGATGCCAAAATGGATACCACCATTTGAATGGCTAGGCAATGCAAAAGAAGGGCAAGTCCAAGTGCTCAGCCCACATCCTTGGATGCGACTTCATTCACAAATGGCCAATACTGATGTCAATTCCCATGAGTCTGTAGCAGGCCGACAAATCGCAATGATCAATGCAGCTGATGCTAAAACAAGAGGCGTAAAAGATGGTGATATTATCGAGGTCTATAATGACCGCGGTACCACGCTGTGCGGAGCAAAAGTCATCGCAGAGTGCATGCCAGGAGTGATATACATTCACGAAGGAGCATGGTTACAACTCGATGCCAAGGGCCGCTGTAATTCAGGCTCCATCAATATGTTAACCTCAAGCAAACCCTGTAGTGGTTTAAGCCAAGCGACAAGTGCTAATACCTGTTTAGCCTACTTCAAAAAATGTACTGACCCATTATCAGAAAACCTCGCTTATAGCCCACCTGAAGTAATAACGGCCAAAGATCCAATTGATGTATGGAGTCTCCAGCTTGGCACACGCTTAAAAGCGGTTAGTGGTAATAAAAAAGGGGCACAATCAAAAGGTGAAACACTCTTCTATGGTAGCTGTAGTTTATGCCATGCCTCCCCGCATCCAGATCAATACACTATTAATCAGTGGAAAGGGATCACCAAAAGTATGTTTCCACGCTCAGGGCTAAATGCAGCCGATCAAAAACTGGTACTGGAATTTTTAGATAAGCACGCTAAGAAGTAGATGATTACCATCCCATCAAACCAAAAGCTCGGCCTAAGCCGAGCTTTTTAGTTACTAGCTCTCGGTATTAATAGTAAAGCTTAACCCGAGGTGTTAGCGCGTTAGGTAACAATGAACAAACTCTGTGATTGCCGCCAAATCCGCAACCGAAATAAACTCATCCGTAGTGTGCACTTTAGCCATGCCGGTAGACAAGTTAACCGTCTTTAAGCCGTTCACGTTGAAGATATTGGCGTCTGACCCACCACCTGTCGACTTGGTCATCGCATCAATACCGATAGCGGCAAAAGTCTCTTTAATCTCTAGTACGTGCGCGTCATCATCGGCGATATGATAGGCGTTATAAGAGCGAATTGAGTCAATCTCAACACTCGCTCCGTGCTCTAAAGCTACAGCTTCAAAAGTCGACACCATATGATTAACTTGCTTAGCTAGCTTAACGTCATCAAGTGAGCGCGCTTCAGCTTCAATATACAGTTCTGGCATAACGATATTGGTTGCATGACCGCCTTGCACCACACCAATGTTAGCCGTAGTTTCATCATCAATACGGCTAAGCTGCATTTTGCTTATCGCGTCGGCTGCAACAGTTAACGCATTCACCCCGGTTTCTGGTTCTAGGCCCGCATGGGCAGGTTTGCCTTTAATGGTGATTTTTAAGCTTTGCTGACCCGGTGCAGTAGTAATAATGGTGCCAATTGGCCCGCCTGAATCGAGCACGATAGCTTGGCTTGATTCGATCTTACTAATATCAAAGCTTTTAGCGCCATGCATGCCGCGCTCTTCATACACGGTAAACGCCACTTCAATGGTTTTGTGGGCTTTGCCGCTCTCTTGAATACTGCGAACAGCCTCCATTACCGCTGCGATGCCAGATTTGTCATCGCCACCTAAAATGGTGTCGCCTTTAGAGCGAATAATACCGTCTTCGATAATTGGCTCAATGCCATTGCCCGGCGTTACAGTATCCATATGGCTACTGAAAACGATGCTACCTTCAAGCTCACCAGCTAATTTGCCATAAATATTAAAGCCATTGGTGATATCACCCGGTACGGCAAGCTTAGTGACGTCAAAACCTAGCAGGCCTAGCTGCTCAGCCAATGCCTCAGCCACTGCTTTTTCATTGCCTGATTCACTGTCAATTTTCACTAGTGAGATAAAATGTTCAACGAGCCTTTGTTGATTGATCTTGGTCATCTGTGAGCAACTTCTGTTATGCAAAATAGACAAGGATCATAAACCCAAGTAGCGAACTTAATCGCTGAGTTACATCAAATAAATGCCAGAAACCATCAGTAATCACAGACTCAGGGCTTTCTTATTGGCTTATTTGTTGCTTTATCATTGTTCTGCATAGAGAATAACAGCTAGTTTGCGCGGTTTATTCAATAGTATAGATTTAGGAGTTTCAATTCGATGATGACAAAATGGGCAACACGTTTTTTGCAAATGGCCGAGCTCGTTGCATCTTGGAGTAAAGATCCCTCAACTCAAGTGGGCGCGGTGATCACTGAAAATAACCGAATTGTCTCTTTAGGTTTCAATGGCTACCCTCACGGAGTGTCAGACAGTGCCGAAACCGACAACCGTGAAATGAAGCTGCTCAAAACTCTGCATGCCGAAGAGAATGCCATTCTTTACGCTAAACGCGATTTAAGTGGCTGTGAGATCTGGGTAACGCATTTCCCTTGCCCTAACTGTGCGGCAAAAATCATCCAAACTGGTTTAAGTACAGTGCATAGCCCTAAACCAAGCGAAGACTTTCAATCACGCTGGGGTGACAAGATTAAGATCAGCGAAGATATGTTTGCTCAAGCAGGCGTAAAAGTCGATTGGATGCAGGCAGACTAATAAAAATCTGCCTGCAACGCACGACTTAACATCATGATAAAGGACGCTAACTCGCGTCCTTTTATTTGCTCACAGCCTTATTAGCGATTATACCCCTGATAAATAGAAGCGGCCCGCTTGCTCCAAAATGATGTGGCGGTGACCTTGCGCTGTTCGATAGTTATAACAAGTGTTAATCGAACCTGCGATAAAACAACCATTTATCGATAGGTTAAATTGACTCTGTTCTGCATTACTGATTGCACTAGCAAATGACGTTTCCGTTTCGTTTTGTAAACTCACGGCAATGGCTTTGTAATCATTAATAAGGCGTTCGCGAGTATCGGCCTTTAGCTCAGAGACTTGCTCAATAAGCTTGTTATACTCCTCCTGCTCCACCCCTTCAAAATATACAGTTCCATTTTCTGGCATGACTAAGTGAGCAAAAAAGTATTGATAATCATGGTTCGATAGCGCTTTAACCACTGAATTAATCAGCGCCAACTTACTCTCCTGAGGATAGGTGTCATTATCCACTTTAACGCCATTTCTAAATACTTGAGTATCGAGCTCATTGAGTCGAGTTTTACTCAACTTTCCGATTACTGACTCGCTATTTTGCTCGGAAATTTGTTGGTATTTTTCATAAGCCTGATTTAACTGGATGCTATCTTCCAGCTGTTTTGCAGTAACAAACTCAAGATTAACAGCATTAGCTGCATCGACAGCTGCAAAGCTGAAATTGGAACAATTCAGGGTTAATAACAATAAAGATGCATTCATTAATGTGTTGCTTGGATGCTTATTTTTTTTCATTATCTTAACTGCCAGTAGTAGTTTTTATTGGCCCTAATCAGTCGAAAGCCTCTAATGTCTTGCCAATGCATTTGATAAAGCACAGCACCTTGCTTTTCCTGTGCCTGATAAAATTCAGGCTGAACATCGTTATCTAACAGCAGATTGATATTATCGATTATAGAGGTGACTCGAGGATCGTTAGTATCTAACAAGCTTTGCATGGTTTCGATAATATCCTGATCAACGTCTACATCAGGAAGGTTTGCATATTGACTTAAATGATAAACCAGATAATTAGCATCTTTACTTTTCAATGCCTTAGCTAATGACCTCAGTAAGTCTTGGTAGCTGGATTGCGGATACTTATCGCTATCTTTTTTTATGCCGCCATTAAACACTTTGTCGGTTAACTTACCTACTTCCAATGAGCTAACAACAGCAGCACGGGTGTTAGGGTAAGCTGTGATGATCTGCTGCAACAGATCATATTCTTTATCGTATTCACCAGTATGTTGGTACAGGTTTGCCTCAACAAATAGGCTGTTGGCATTAGCTTCGACAGATGTGGGTTGAGGTGGTTGATAAGTTGTATTACAGCCCTGCAGAACAACTAAAGGCAGCGCTAAAAGAAACAAATGTACTGGTTTTATCATCGATAAACTCTAGAGTAAGATAGGCTCGGGTTCAGCAAACCTATTTAGATCAACAATAGCCAAAATTATTGGCTACGCTTAGCTAGCTTTTTTGATAGCGTCAAGTTAACAATCGCCTTGCTATTGGCATCTGCAAACATATAAATACGGCGTCAACAACATAACAAATAAAAGAATAAATAACAGTGACTTAAACCGTAAATACCAACAAGCCTTCAAACCAAGGGAGTGTTCATAAAATACAATTTAACGGTAACAACGCTAAAGCCCTTTCTGGGCATGCTTAACACCTAAGTACCTGCTCACTTAAGCCATCATCATTAGCATATTGATATGTTGAACGTACACATCGTTGCAGTGGTGATAGTTGCCATAATACTATTGCCGCGAGTCCGCTCGCTTTTTACTTCTCCTTAGTGAGAACAGATACAAGCATGCGTTAAGTTTCCGTACAGCATTCTGCCTTTATAGTGAGTATCAAATAAGGATTATTAAGCAGAGGCGATAGATGAAGCAATTAACTGAGATGTTAGCAATAACTGCGAATATGTTTACCACTGCCACGAAAACGGTAACCACTATCGCTCTGACCTTGGCGATTTCAATTGGTAGCGTTCATGCCTCACCCAATACAGCTGTAACCGCCAATTTAGTCAAATCGAATACTGATGATAATTTGCTTATCTGCCAGTATCGAACCATCTCAGGCAGCCATTTTCAAGTGTTTGATAAGGTACTAGACAACACTGCTATCTGCCCGACTAACATACAAGTCGCCCACGAGACTATGCTAACAGACGCTGAAAAATATCAGCTTAAACAGATGTTATCTTTGAAGAATTAACGACTCATTAGGTAAAGCATTTAGTCGCTTAACCAGGAAAGCTTCTCAAATGGCGTCAATTTATTTAAGCGTGAGCTACTGTAGCTAAAACGTGAATAAGCTAATGTGTTAACAGCCAAGGCCGGTCTTATTATGTAAGCCTCTCCGCCCTAATACTTACAAAGACGATTAATATTCATTTTTCCGCAACAAATTGCATACAATCTGCACAACTGTTAGGTTAAACACTTAACTTACGCAAGGATGGTTATAAAATGAATAATAAAATTGCAATTGGTATTACCGCGGTGGCGCTATTAGGTGTGTTTATCATCAACCAAGGCTCAAATGATCAAAGTAATCAGCAGCCCCCTCTTACTGACGGCGCTGAGCCAACAGTGAGCCAGCTACCTAAAGTGTCCTCAGCTAACGAGGTATACGCTAAAGACTCTGCTACAAGTCCATCTCAACAAGATGCTCTAAACCGACAAAAAACTGATAGCGACAAGGTAGAAACCGTCCAAGCGAGTAACAGGCCAGTACCGCCTCCACCTCCTGTGGGCATACCACCTATGGCTCCGCCAGCAAACGGACAAGGTGTTGTTTCACACCCCAACCATCAAGCTCCTATCCAGGCGCCTATAAGTCAAAGCAGCCCAAGAAGAGAATAACTCATACCTAAGCCTGCTTAGCAGGCTATCGCCACAGCTCTTAGATATAATCAGTAAAACTAATGGCCAATATGTTGGCTAGATTTTGATGGCGGCGCAATTGGGTGGCTATTTGGAGAATGATGTGCCGCGGAGTCGTGGCTTGGCATTAGGGGTTGAGTTAGCCCTGCTTGCTTCACAAACTCTGCAATCAAGACTGTAAACTGTTCACTCACTAATTTTCGCTGTTTACTCACAATGTGATCAACATTCGCAGCCAGTTTTGGTTGAGTCTTTAAAAACTTTTGGCCTATATCAGATCCAAAAAAACGGGTTAAACTTAGCAGCTCCTCTTCTGTATATTGCTTAGCATATGCCTCTATAATAGGTGGCTCTAGCTGCTCCCAACTCAAAGTTTGACTAGCATAATCAAACGCTTTCTCGCGAAACAGATCCTCAAGTACTCGTTGATTAGCCGGAATTCGATAGTCCTTCAATAGATGGCTATATTGTCCCTGCAGCTTAAATTGCTCTTGTTGTAGCATCTTTTCAGCCTTAATCACCGTTAGCAATGCACTTGCTTGGCGGCGCTTACTGTCTTCATCAGCTGCAAAAGCAATATTAGCAACGAACACTGACAACAATATCCATAATCTAATCATTCTAGCTCCTCATCATACTTAAAAAAAAGGGCTCCTTAAGGAGCCCTCAAAACAGCGGCTTACTTCACATCAACCTGAACGCTTGCGCCACTGGCGCTTGGTTCACTTTGCACGGTAATGTAATACCAACCTACTGGCGGGTTAGAAACTGTAATCGATTCTTGGTTAGTATCGGCATTAGTCGATGCGTAATCGTAGCTGTTCGCATTCGACCAACTCGTACCAACATAGATACTCAAGTTCCCCGAGCCATGATCACTGCGAATATTCAAGCTTTGTGTTCCTTCTGCAATGTATAGGTAGTAATCATTGCGACCGTCTGAAGCACATACCGGGATACCATTGGCGATCTCAGAATATGACACAGCTGCAGAGCTGGCGCACTGGTCAGCGATCTGTCCTACTGGGTCAACAGGTGTCACCGAACCACCTTTACTCACGCTCAATGTTACACCACTGAACTCTGTACCACTGTCTACAGCAAAGTAACGCCAGCCTCGATGAGCAACAACATTGATCACTTCACTGTTTCCCGCAGAAACGGAAGTGGCTTCAGCACTATCAATACCCGCCCATGTACTTGAGTTGTAGTAAAGATCCGCGTTGCCGTTTCCACCTTCGAGGTTAATCGTCAAGTTGGTATTATCTTCTTCGACGAAGATATAGAAACTATTACGACCGCCACTAATACACTCGCTCTGATCATAATAGATCTGGCCATAGTTAGTCGTTGCAGTTCCACAATGAGGAACAACCGGGTCTACTGGATCCGTTGGATCGGTTGGGTCTGTTGGATCTGTTGGATCTGTTGGATCTGTTGCTCCAGGATCATTTTCCACATCTATTGCAGTTGTGCTGGCAATAAACTCAACACCACCAAAATCACCAGAAAGTGTAATATAGTGCCAATACTCATCAGGGTTGAGCTGCACCTCAATCACTTCATAGTTACCATTACCAATACCAAAGCCTTCGTTCTGCTCACCACTCGCCCAGTTGCCTGAGTTGTAGTAAATATCAGCATCTCCCCAACCACCGCGAGTACGGATCCATAACGTACCATTACTATTGTCGGTATTTGCAAAAGCAAAGCTAGCACGACCTTGTTGAGAATCAACACACTCAATTGGTGTATCTAAGGTCAAAGATGAACTGCCTGGATCATGTCGATTAGCTTCGTCAATCGGCACGCATAGAGAGTAATCAGTACTAATGGTCGATGGAGAGCCAGCCCAATTTCCTGCGGTGCCACTTTCTAGTGCATCAACATCACTTGGACCTTTATCAACAATACCGTTATTGCCAGTGCTAAGACCACTTGTTAGCCAGCCACGCCACTCGTTGTCATAGCTCGTACCAATATTATCTAGCAGCGCTTGATACTCTTCATACTTATTATTTCTTAATAAGTCTAAGATTTGATTAACATCGTCACGGTGTTTTTCAAACATGAACCGTACTGCAAGGTAGCCCCAGCGATAAATCCGATCCTGACCTGACTCATAGTTATTTTCGAAGATAGTAGATAAGGCAAATTCCTGCGTTTCTCCCATCTCAATGGCGCTTATATTCGCATCACGATAAGAGATGTATTCCGCCAAGCCTTCAATCCACCAAATTGTATTCGCTGAGATACTACGGCCAAAGTCACCATATAAATTGAAGCGACCATCTAGATAGTGCACATATTCATGCTGCAGGTTCCAAATATGGAAATCAGGCTGACGCCACTCGGCTTCATAAGCAATAAATCTTGCTTGGTTTTTCAAGCCTGCCGGTGAACCTTCCAGATACATACCACCATTGTTGGTAGCAATACCAAAGAATGTGCCTGCATATGACTGGTAATCGCTTGAGCTGTCAAAAATAACCAATTCTAGGTCACTGTTATTATCATTGGCTACGGGTTGATTACCGGTAGCAAGCTTACTATGGAAGTAATCTTCTTGATCACCTAACACTGCACAAGCCCAGGCAGCTTGGTCGTTATACATAGATTGTGCTCTAAGTTTCAGGCTATCAGAGCACTTATAGTTAAAGCTCAGCGTTTCTTTCTCTAGCTCATACTTAAAGCCACAAATATCATATGCATTACAATTAGCTCTATCGTAATAATCTGCCATTTCAGCAGCGGCTAGCCAAAGTACATCAGTCGAATCTTCTTTTGAAGTGCTAGACAATACTGACTTCACAAGTGATGTTGCTTTAGGAATTAGCGCATCAATATAATAAAAGCGAGACATCTCGCGAACTGCATTAACTAATACGTACTGTGCATCAGTACCTAACAGATGACGATTGCGTGATTGGAAGTTGTAGAGATCATCAAGAATTGACGGGTCACTGGCAAAAAGAGCCTGAAGATCATCATCCCATTGGCCACGGAATAGGGTCGTAAAAATCGCATTAGCAGCACCATTCATCGCCCAAGATGATTCCCAGCTGCTATCGTATTCAGCTAAAACCTTTTTGGTTGTCCAGTTGAAATAAGCACCTAAGCCTGAAGAGTCAACTAGGATCAATGCTTCTTTCAATACACCGGCATTTTCATCACTGGCAACCCAAGTTGCATCATTATTGAATAGATTATCAAGCGCTGTCTTGGTGTCTGCCTCCACGCCACTAGAATAAGTTGGTACATCGTCTGGGCTGTAGAACTGCACATAACGCGCGGCTCGTATATAGTAAATCAGTGACTCAATACCATCAGTATCGACACCAGTATAACGTAATGCTCGGTCACGAACTCCAGCTAACGCCGTACGCATATTACTTTCACTGAATAACGCCGTAGCATCGCTACCACGTAAATTAAACAGCGGGCTAACACATTGAGGATCAGAAGTAACAAGCTTATCTACGAGCCCCCAGCCGTTTAACCCAATAAAGGTTTCACAGCCTTCAGTGGCCGTAGAACCAGCAACGCCCTTAGCGCCCATTGGTTGCTTAGATAAAGCGTGTAAAGAAAGCATGCTTTTAGGAGAGACTATCTCCGACTCCATGGATACCACTGGCTGAGCCAGCGATGACGCACTAAATAAGCCTAGCGCAACCATGAGATGATTTGGTTTCATTGTGTATTCCTTCTAAATGGATTATTTCAGACGTAATCCATACTCCTACAACTGAGCTCGCCTGTTACTTATGAGCCAACCTCCTTAATGAGCTCGTTGTGGATACAATATACCAAAGTGCAACAAAACGGTAACATTTAGAGCTAAAAAACATCAAAGACTGAACTGGAAAACGCTCACAAAAAGTGTAAATCGATGTTTTAAATAACTTTAAAGCCAACCCGTCTCAGCAAGAAAAAACTAACAACCCATTAACCAGTGAGCGAATTTAAATATAGATAACTATCAAAATCAGCTATTTTCATACATGGCTATAAAAAATTGACCTTCAATATCAAGGCTAATTGCCCCCAATAAACTTGTATATTGTGTTAATTAAACTTTCAAATTCGTACCAAATATCACTTGAGTACGACACAACAAAAGGGGCGTCATGGAAATTCTTGAAATAAGCAGTTTGGTACCATTTCTCATGAAGGTTTACAGATGGTTTTAGCTGGGAAAATAAAAGGGATAATTTAAACAAGCAGCTTTAATCAGGCTAATGGTTATTTAGCTGCTGACTAAATCGCTGCTTATGCTTAACAATATAACTGAAGTCAATATTGGATCTAAATAGTTGTTCGCATCCATATCCCCCAATGAATGCATACTGTTACGGGAATTGTTTTTAAGTAAAGTTTTATGCCTGCATTTTAAATAAACCCTCAACTTGATCTAGCCAGAATACGTAACAGTCTTCCGCCAAAGCGGAATATAAATTTCCGTCTTCAAGTCAAAGACTTATTAAAAAACAACCAACTGTTTTTTCTTTGTTCTGTTGCACTTTAACATGCTAAAAACTGAGTGTATTACTGACATCTACCTGATATCTTCGCCGTGAATGTGTTTCCTATATTAGCTATTCATATGCCCCCTCGTACAACTAACTTAGTGGTGTGTTTGGCACTATAGGCAACTCATTTTTAATCTATAACAGAGTTTGTTGGTTATGGGCTTAAATATTTCATAGCTCATCCATGACCCACTTCTTGAATAATTAATCCGTTTATCTACACCGATAAATGAATAAAAGAAGATCTAAACCTTGATAAAAATAAATAAAATAACTGTCGCTTTAACTAGCGTGATGTTCAGTGGCTACCTGTATGCCGCAGACGCAACACTCACATCGAGTGTTATCACTTTTGTACCGGGAGAAACAAAAGTTCAAAATGGCGATATGGTTGCCTTTAATGGCGAATGCTTTATCGCCAAAAACAGCCCTGGCGTTTGGGAATCACCAAAAGCAGGCTCATGGTTTTGGGATGCCAGCGAATGCTCGGGCGAGCCTGCGCCAGACCCCGATCCTGAGCCAGAACCTGAGCCGGGCGACATTATTGCCTTTATTCCAGGTCAGACCAAGGTTAACAACGGCGATATCGTTTCTTATGCTAACCAGTGCTTTATTGCTAAAAACAATCCAGGCGTATGGGAAACCCCAAGCGCAGACTCATGGTTTTGGCAATTAACTGAATGTTCAAGCGAACCGGGTGAGCCTGATCCTGAGCCAACCGAGCTAGCTATTCTGGCGCCAGTTGCAGGCCAAGTACTAAGCCTAGATACAGCAACAGCGATCCAAGCCAAAGTAGATGGTGAACTAGCTGCTAAAGTCGAGTTTTGGGCTAACAACCAAAAGCTATCCCAACAAGCCGTTAATCCAAGCCAGAGTATGTATTCGCAAAACTGGACACCGACTGCTGCAGGCAGCGCGACGGTTAAGGTATTTGTATTCGATAAAAATAACCAAAAAATCAAACAACAAGCTGTTGCAGTGACTGTAAAAGATAATGCTGAAGAAGACTTTACTGCACCAGCTGTAAGATTCATTGCCCCTAATAATGGAGCAATCTTCAATGAAACAGACACCGTCGCTATTGCAGTTAATGCTACCGATGTTGATGACGATTTAACTAAACTGGTGATCAAAGCCAATAACGCGCAAATTTGCTCATTTAATGCGACCAATACGGCCACTTACGCCTGTAACTGGCAGCCGACTCAAGCAGGAAATGTCAGCCTAAAAGCCATTGCTACCGATGCTGAAGGTCTGTCTTCAAGCGTAAGTGTAAGCATTGCTATTGAAGCGGAAGAAGAGTTCACTGCGCCAGTGGTTAAGTTCATCACCCCAAGCAATGGCACAAACTTTAATGATAGCGAAAGCATTGCCATTTCAGTCAATGCAACCGATGTGGATGATGACCTAACCCAACTAGTTGTTAAGGCCAATAACCAGCAAATCTGTTCATTCGATGCAACCACTAGCCAAGTGTTTAGCTGTGATTGGCAGCCTACACAAGTGGGCGGCGTAATCCTAAAAGCTATCGCTACTGATGCTGAAGGTCTTTCTGCCACAAGCAATGTAAACATCACCATTGAAGAAGAGATTATCGACCCACCAGTGACCCCACCAGGTGGATTGTGTGCTGACTTTAATGTTTACCCAGACTGGACCCGTGGCGACCATGCAACTGGTGGCGACATTATGGTGCATAACAACATCGCCTACTCTGCTATCTACTGGACTCAAACACTTCCAGGCAGCGATGCCTCATGGGCGCTACATTTAAATTGTGATGGCACAGAGCCTGGCACGGCACCATTATTATCACTACCAAACCCAATGGACCCAGTGCGCCTTGAAGTCGCTGGCTGGCCAAACACCTTAGTGGTCGCTAGCCCATCAACAGCAGCGCCAGTGACATTGACTGTTGCAACCAGCAAGAGTGCAGACCTTACTGATATCAATAAGCTAACAACCAGCTTTGTTTCAATCATGGAGATGGCAGCACAAGCTGAGTCTGCATCAATCATCATCAGCAGTGATGTGCTTGATAAAGCTACTCAAGATAAAGCGCTAGCGACCAGCACTATTGCGGTTAGAGATGCGCTAATCAAGGCTATGGATATCACTGGCAATAGCATTGATCTTGATGATATCAACGCACTGACCAACGACTTGAAAGGTTGGGCGCAAGCTCACCAGTTGATTATTGCTACGCTTGCGCCACAAGCAAGCTACGGCTGGTCGTTAACCATTGGTGATTTTGCTTTCGATACTCACTCTGGTCGCCAATCAGTTTGGGATGAAGCGTCGGTATTCATAGCAGATTTACTCGATAAGCTTGAGCTATACCAAGCTGATGCAGTAAATAAAGCAGATTTTGTTGCCTTCACTAAATCTAGCTCAACGCAGGCCTTATCAAGTGAGCAATGGCACAACGCGCTAGAGTACGTTAAACAAGTGACAGACTTTGTTAGCACGCCAGCGATGCTAGAGCAGATCCCAACAGCGCAAGCAGCAAATTACTTTATGGGTAACCAGACAAGTAAACCGCAGCTTCGTAAAGCGGCATTCAGTAACGTCTTCGCTATTTTGTTTGATACCGACTCTGAAGAGTTAACCAGCAAAATTGAGCAATACCAAGTAGCAAAAATGCCGCTGTACTATGTGGGTAAAACAACAGATAGCGGCGATCTAACAATTATCGAAGCATTAAACCAAGAGCTGGCGAATGCAGAAGATACAATGAACAACACTGCATTCTTGTATGAAACGCCTCAATCACAATGGGTTCCGTCTACTGTTTATAAGTGGGCAGACTTCATGACAGGCTTAAATGCCATGCATAACGTGGGTGTAGCAGGCAACAAGTTCTGGTTACTCGATGAAAATGCAGATGATGCAACCAATATCAAATACGCCAAAGTCGCTATTGCAGCCTTCTTAGCACAAAGTATGCAAGAAACCATTCGCTACAACGCTTGTGATGAGAATAACTGGGCAGAAATAAAGTATGGTGCGCCAACTGATTACCCAATGACAGCAAGCTGTGGTCAATTAGGTCAAAAGTACGCAGATTACGGCGTTAACCCAGATTCAGGTTTAGACCACGCTTACTCTTGTCCACGTGATAACAAGATGGAAGTGAGCGCGTTAACGCACGCTAAGTGGTACGGTGCGCCAGCGCCAGTATTTGCAGCTCCTAATGCGGTACTTGAAGAACGTGGCCTGCTGGTTAACGGTGCTGTTGGTCGCTGGACTAACAATGGTCACTGTAATGACGTACCTAGCTCTGTAGATACCTCTAAGCAAGTTTGGGAACGTGACGATTGTAAGACTTACGTTGAGCAAAAAGCCGGTAAGTTTATCTGGGATGGTAGCAGTCAAGACAACGTAGAAGGTTGTGGTTGGTGGGGCCGCGGTGTAATTCAAACCACTGGTCGCCAAAACTTCGGTACACTTAACCATTACTTAGGACGCTCTCATGTTGACCCAGAAACTATTGGTAAGACAATTGATGGCATCACAGTTGAAGCGCCACCTGCAAACCCGCTATACGCCGAACTCGATTTCTGTTCAAACCCAGGCTTAATTTGTAGCTCTGAAGAGAACAAAGAGATCAAGTGGATTGCTGGTCTGTTTTACTGGGTAACCTCAGTACAGGCATACCCTGATGAAAGTGGTCAATATGGTAACTGGAACTACCACAACGAACTGAAGAAGTACGTTGAAGGCGGCATGAAAGGGACTGACTTTATTGATGATGTATCTGGTATCGTTAACCGTGGCTGTCCTAACTTAACTTGTTCTACTGGCGAGGTTCATAACGTTAAAGAACGTCGCGAGAACTTTAAGCTAGTGCTAAAACAGCTAGGTTTAACGCCGCAATAAACGTAAAAGCTCATTGTTGTGAAAAATAAAACCAGTCAGCGCAAGCTGACTGGTTTTATCTTATATGGGGCAAGCAATATAACTAAAAGAGGTATCACTTCTTAGATTTAGCGTTGTCGCATGAGTCACTACGACAAAGTGAATAATTTCGCCAATGTGCAGCAATCAATAGACAAGTCGCTGCGAGAGTCGCCAGTTTTTCTCCAGTTTCCCCTAAAAAGTCATGGCCATAAATAGCGCTGATAGCAAGCCCTGCAATACCGAAAAAAGCTAACACTAATACCATTGGGTCTTTATGGCGGGTACAACCCATTAATACCGCAATGGAGCTAGTTGGAATAACAAACCATACCATCAGCATATGATAAAAGTGATCGCCGACAGGAAGCGATAGCAGCGATGGGAACAACAGCAACAATATCGGCCCCGCTATACAATGCAATGCACACAATGCAGAGCCAGTTATGGCAAGACGATCTAGTAATGTTTGTGCGAGATTATTCATATCTGTTTTCAACCTAATGATTCTATTGAGTGCCTCAACGAGGCATGACTACACTAAAATTGCTTAGGTAACTTATCATTAACAATATTAGCAAACAATAAATTAGCAGCCGTTAGTCAAGAATTTATAGTAGAAAACAAAGAAGCTATATTAACTCGCTTCAGTTAGAGGCGCTTTATACTTTCCTATAAGCAACTTGTGCACCATCTTGGGAGATAATTTCATCCCCTTGGATCACAATGCCAAAGCCATGTTCTTCGTCCCAAGCACATTCAAAAATCATCCCAACGGCATTTTTGTCAGGGTGATGTAAAACAAACGCAGAGAGTTGCATTAACTTAAAGATATCCCCAGCCTGCATATCGGCTTCACTCACCTCGCCGACACAGGTTTCGTAAGATTCTGAATCTTCGTCAAACACATCGAGAAACTCTGAGTCTTCAAGTAATTCTTGATAGTTGTCATTAACATAATCGCAGACAAGCGCATAAATACGCTTTTCATTCTCGATAAACCATTGCTGCATATTATCAGCAATAGCCAGATCTTCTTGGGTGAGAAATTCGACACTGCCGTAGGCTTTAAACTCATGCCAAGCATTCAGCCCTGCTGTACCTTCATGAAACTCTTCGCCTGCTTTCCAAGTAATATTTATTGCTTTCATAATAGACTCGTAAAAAGAGAAGATTATATTTGAAGTGGCTTCTTATTAATGTGTGGTTAAAGCACAAATATACACTTATATAACACTCTTTCTTATTGATCTGGATTAAAAATCATATACCAGTCGATGAGCGAAAAAGTTCACCAACAGTTTGATGCTTGCTAATTGGATTAACCAGAACTTACACTTAGTGGCATAAATTGCGATAAACTAGCTAACTATGCAAAGGATTATTTATGTCTCATCCATATGATTTATTAACGCTTGATAATGGTGCCAGCTTAATTTTTACACCTTGCCCAGGGACAAAAGATGCAGGCCTTGCGGGATCTGTCTCAACCTTAAAGCAAGCCGGTGCGGTGGCTGTCATTTCAACGGTTACCCCAGAAGAGATGATTAAACTAGATGTGGCGAATCTCGGTGATGAGATACAAGCTCAAGAATTAACTTGGTTTACATTACCGATTGAAGATGACTGCGCACCAGCGGAAGACTTTGATGCAGCCTTTACTAAAACTAAACAACAAATAATGTCGCTCATTGACGATAAGTGTACCCTAGCCATTCATTGCCGAGGAGGTTCAGGTCGGACAGGCCTAGTAGCCGCCATTATTATGCTAGAACAAGGTTTAGCCTGGCCGAAAGTGAAATCCCGCATACAAGCTTTACGTCCAAAAACATTAATTGTTCCAGCTCATTTAGAGTACCTCGCCAAGCATTACGCTATTAGCTAAATAGCAACTCTATTGGCACCTCTCCTAAGGCAAAACGAAGAGAGTGCCAATTTAAAGTACTGATTTAAAAAATTTAAACGCTCTACCCCCTCAAAAAAAAGAAGATGAAATCATAGCCCCCATGATAAATCACCTAAAGCTTAGTAAGATGAGGCCGACAAACATGCCATTAACTATGGGTGTCTATGGTTGAGCCAAAACACAGAGCTAAACCACTAATTTAAAAGCGATTATAAGTACAAAGTGACAATTGCAAATCTATTATTTTTGCTTTTGATAGGCTGAACTGTGAAAAGGTGCTGATTGGTAATAAAACCAAGCTAAAACTAAAACAAAGCCCCCCATTGTTAATCATTCATATAAAACAGAAGCAAAAGTCATTGAGGCTATGATGCAAAACACTCGCAAACGCGTGGCAATCGTAAATGAGAAATTTAAAGATGAGATTGATAAACGAGTAGGCACAAGTACGAAAACACAAAAAATAAGTTGACCTTCAAAACAACCAAAACCGGGTTTACTCTGACTTCCTCAATAAAGGTCACAAAAAATAATGGGGTCCTTCAAAACAAACAGAATGAGTTTGATCTGCTCCACTTATTTACCGACATCAATATCTCATATCAACAATATGGAAGTCAGTACTATGAATATTTTCAACAAAAATCTTAACGTCAATACAAAAAAATATACTTTAATATCGGTAAGTATACTTTTACTATTTTCAAACTTTGCGAGTAAAGAGGCTTTCTCAGCGACTCCTTACACTGACGATAATCAGGGCATCGAAGTCCTTAAGGTATCATCATATAAAACACCTTTAGATAATAAAAATGAGATTTATGCAAATGGTAAAATGCAATCACCAGTGCTTATTGAATATAAATTGGGGCCTAACTTCATCAAGCCTCAATTTTTGATTAAAGAAAGATATACCCACGATTTACTGCCACGTAATGGCTGGAATGTTGAATATGAATTTAACAAACTCCCCCACTTTATAAGCAATAGCGGTGCAAAGCCGAGAAAAGGTAAAAAGCCACCCAAAAGAAGTAACCCTGCCAGAGTATTCTATATTAGTAACAACTCTGGGCTCATAGAAACAATCGATGTTTGTGTAGAAGTTACTGCTACGCATAAAATAACTAAAAACGAAATCACTCGTAATACTTGCGATGATAAGAACCAACAAAATAATGCAGTTACCATAAATACATTAATTCCTTTGAGTTATCAAAACAAAGACTTTTCTTTAACCCAAAAATATAACCAAGAGAAAGATAAATTTAACAAGAAACTATACCTTAGATATTACGAATTAACCGCCAACAACAATAGGAAATTCACAATAGCAAACCCAAAACAAATAAATATAAGAAAACCTAACTCTCTTGGAACGGTTTATTCAATGCCAGGTGTAGCCGCGCTACGAGTAACAAAAAAAGATCGCCTTTTCTATGTTGAAGCCCTTAGAAACGAAACTAAAAGTTATCAAAGTCCAGATGTTGAAAAAAAAGTAACTGAGTTTAAATTGAACACAAAAAACCCTACATCGCTCAAACCAATTGTTAAACTTGCAGCGATGTACGGCAAGGAATTTTCTCAAACAGTTTGGCCTTCAGGACTAGATAATCAATTAGCCAACTCGATGACGATACGAGTACTTGACGAATATGGTAATCCAACCGACCTAACCTTAACCATAAGTGGATGGGCCTTATATTTTGGCGATGAGTTTATATGGTAAAAGCACCACGTGAAGCAGACACTTATCATAGATAATCAAAAAATAGCCACCCTCGGTTAACTCAAATCATGAGTGGCTCTGATTAATGCATAAAAGAACTCGTCGAACCACACGGCTAAACAGTGGTAATAAGAACTTTAGTTAAATAGAGAGTTCCAAGCTAATGAGTGTAATTCTAGGACGAGCTAATAAAGAAAAAAACAACCTCCTACTTCAGCAATCTCTAAAGCTTAGTAGGAGGCTAACAAACACGCCTTTTATCATAGATATCTATGATGTGTTATAAAAATTAATTTAACTTATAAGTAAAAAGAAGCTACCGCTTCGCGAGTAGGTCTTTCTAAAATATCTTCTGGGCTAGTACCTGCAAAGAACTGAATTACACGGCTCTTAGCTCTATAAATAGTGCTTCTAACTTCCTTGCCTGTTTCCATATCGATAACTGAAAGTTGAATTTCAACAACGTCAGGTCTAAAAGACCATTGAGTCTCTCGATCTTCCCAGTGCAGAATCTTTGGCTTCACTAGGTAAGCATCTTGATTTTTTTCAAGCTGAGCATTGCAAGCTTCGGCTGCACACACTTCAATTACAGAAGAATGCTTAATGAACTCTCCGCGCAACATGTTCACAAGCTTTGAAGATGAATTCAGGTAATTAATTGTCCCATACTCACCGTCTTTAGGGATCTCAATAAATACCGCTCTTTCTGGTACTAATCCAACATCTGTGCGAGTCAAGTTAGTGTGTTTAATCTGTGCGCATGATGCCAAAGCTAAAGCGCCCGCAACAACAAGTATCTTTTTAAACATTTATTCAATAATTCCAATAGATTAGCCATTATCGGATTTAGACCCATTATCTATCTCTCGATAATCCGAGCGACCTTATACATAAATTTATGCTGCTGAACCATTAAATTTAGCGACAATACAGGAGGTTATTCAAAATTTGTGACTTTAATCGCTACTAGATGACTTACTAACGACAAATATAAATGCAACCTATTCTTTTTATAAGGCTTTCTTTAAAGTGGATAATGAATTCACTGTTAAAAAACACATCACTTCGAATAAGTGCGGTCAGAGTAAACTTTCCCGTCTCAACAAAAAAGCGAACTCTCCAGTTCGCTTTTTCAATTCAAAACCACCAAAACACTCACCCCAAACTCACCAACCCATGATGTTTACCTATAGAGTTAACCACCCCAACCAACCGCTGCTTTATCGCCTGCTCAATGCCCACACCGCCCTTTATAGGCGTAAGCAAGTCAGCAACTGCAATAAAAGCTGTGGTGTTTAAGCTCGTGCTGTCGTAACAATAGGCGTAACCATCACCCGATACCCATTCTTTTCCTGTCCCAGCGCTCCCACTCTTTTCACTAACAGCCAGCCCTTTATCTTCCAAGCTCCTAACCAAGGTAAAGTCGAAAGCCAAGATACAGGCTTCATCGCCATACCAATCGGCTTTCAACGCCTGAAAATTGATCCACATTTCTAGCTCAAGCAATAACGGTTTCAGCGAACTTGAAAAGCCGCTATCGGCACTAATCGTAATAGGAAGTTGTTGCTCTAAATCTATCTTACTCATCGGTATTTCCGTTACTCTGCTCTGGTTTAAATCAAGTGGTTTAAATTAAGCGCTATAACACTGATTCTGCGAGCTAATGCCATAGGTTGCAACAGCCTAATGTTAGATTTATCTTTAAAATTCACTCAATAAAAAACGCACCACTAAGGGTGCGTTTTACGTAATGGCGTTACTGCCGATGTTAAGACAATGAAGCCGATGGTTTTCGCCGCGGAGTTGACTCCAGTCAATGAGCAGTGAAAACCTAAGGCTGAAGCCGTATTATCGAGGCTAAGTAGCCATTATAAATTATTCGTAGTCAGAGACTGGTGCACAAGAACACATTAGATTTCGGTCACCAAACACATCATCAATACGGTTAACCGTTGGCCAGAACTTATTCGCCTTAACCGCTTTAGTCGGGAACACGGCAACTTCACGGCTGTAAGGACGTGAATCAAAGTCTGGATCCATGATGTCTGCTAGTGTGTGCGGCGCGTTGTGCAGTGGGTTGTTATCCACTGGCCACTCACCTGCTTCTACCTTGGCGATTTCGCCACGAATAGACACCATTGCCTCGATAAATCTGTCTAGCTCAACCTTAGACTCTGACTCTGTTGGCTCAATCATTAAGGTACCCGCTACAGGGAAGCTCATGGTTGGCGCGTGGAAGCCGTAGTCATTTAGGCGCTTAGCAATATCCATCTCGGTCACGCCTGACGCTTCTTTAAGCGGACGTAAGTCGATGATGCACTCGTGCGCTACACGGTCATTTCGACCTGTGTATAGCACTGGGTAGTGCTCAGACAGCTTCTTCATCATGTAGTTAGCGTTAAGCAGTGCTACTTGTGTTGACTGACGTAGACCTTTCTTGCCCAGTAACTTGATGTACATCCAAGTAATAGGCAGGATGCCTGCGCTACCAAATGGTGCAGCTGACACCGCGCCATTGTTGTCTGACTCTAGTCCGTGCTTAACTACCGCGTGACCAGAAAGGAATGGCGCAAGGTGCTTTTTAACACCGATTGGGCCCATACCAGGTCCACCGCCGCCGTGTGGAATAGCGAAGGTTTTGTGTAGGTTAAGGTGCGATACGTCAGCGCCGATAAAGCCTGGCGATGTTAGGCCTACCTGTGCGTTCATGTTAGCGCCATCTAGGTAAACCTGACCGCCGTGCTGATGGATCACTTCACAGATCTCACCGATGGTTTCTTCATACACACCGTGAGTCGATGGGTATGTCACCATGATGCAAGATAGGTTGTCAGCCACTTCAGCCGCTTTCGCCTTTAGGTCATCCATGTCGATGTTACCGGCTTTATCACAAGCGGTTACCACGATTTTCATGCCTGCAAGCTGCGCCGATGCTGGGTTAGTACCGTGAGCTGATTGTGGGATTAGACAGATGTTTCTGTGCGCATCGCCACGTGATTCATGGTATTGCTTAATAGCCAGAAGACCCGCGTATTCACCCTGTGCACCAGAGTTAGGCTGTAGCGATACCGCGTCGTAACCTGTGATATCCACTAACCATGCAGATAGCTCTTCAAGCAACTGTGCATAACCTTGTGCCTGATCTTGCGGGCAGAATGGGTGCATGTTACCAAACTCAGGCCAAGAGATAGGCATCATCTCGGTTGCTGCGTTTAGCTTCATTGTGCATGATCCAAGCGAGATCATAGAGTGGTTTAGCGCTAAATCTTTGTTCTCTAGACGCTTGATATAACGCATCATTTCCGTTTCGCTCTGGTAACGGTTAAATGTTGGGTGCGTTAATATTGCATCGGTGCGTACAAGCTCGCTTGGGATAGATGCGCTGCCGTTAGCAATAATGGCGGCATCTAGTGCGGCAACATCTTGGCCGTGACCTTCACCTAAAAGAACGTCAAATAGCTCTGCTACGTCAGTGCGAATGGTGGTTTCAGATAAACTTAAACCAATCACACCATCGCTGTCGATGCGTAGGTTTAGGCCTGCAGCTACCGCACGCGCTTGTACAGCGGCAACGTCTAAGCCTTTAATTGATAAAGTATCAAACCAAGTGTTATTTACTAGCTCAACACCTTTTGCAGTAAGACCTGCAGCAACGATATCAGTTAGGCGATGAATACGCTCGGCGATAGTTTTAAGACCCTGTGGGCCATGGTATACCGCGTAGAACGACGCCATGTTTGCCAGCAGAACCTGCGCAGTACAGATGTTTGAGTTAGCTTTTTCGCGGCGGATATGCTGCTCGCGAGTCTGCATTGCCATACGCAGTGCGCGGTTACCGCGAGTATCTTGTGATACACCGATAATACGGCCCGGTAGTGAACGCTTGTGCGCATCACGGGTTACGAAGAATGCTGCGTGTGGACCACCAAAGCCCATTGGTACACCAAAACGCTGTGAGTTACCAAATACGACATCGGCGCCCATAGAACCTGGTGACTTAAGTACCACTAACGACATGATATCGGCAGCAACTGACGCTAGCGCCTTTTTCTCATGTAGCTTGGCAAATAATTCAGTGAAATCGGTAATTTGACCATGACGGTTGGTGTACTGGAACAGGGCACCAAATAGCTCATAGTTAACGGCATCTTCAGCAGGACCAACGACAACTTCAAAACCAAAACACTCGGCGCGAGTTTTAATCACGTCAATTGTTTGCGGAAATACATCGTCAGCCACAAAGTAGATGTTCGCTTTTTTAGCTTTAGACACACGCTTAGACAATGCCATTGCTTCGGCGGCAGCAGTTGCCTCATCAAGTAGTGATGAAGAAGCTAAATCAAGGCCGGTTAGGTCCATTGACAGCTGCTGGAAGTTTAGAATCGCTTCAAGACGGCCTTGAGCAATCTCTGGCTGATAAGGCGTGTACGCTGTGTACCAACCTGGATTTTCTAATACGTTACGTTGGATAACCGTTGGCACTTCAGTACCGTGGTAGCCCATGCCAATGTAGCTTTTGAAGACCTTATTTTTGTCTGCAATTTTGCGGATATAAGCTAAGCCTTCTGCTTCGCCACATGCATCGCCAACCGCTAAGTCACGGTTTAGCAAAATCGCACCAGGCACAATTTGTGCGGTCAAATCTTCTAGTGATTCAGCACCGACAAAGTTAAGCATTTCTTGCTGCTGGTCTGCACCAGGGCCAATGTGGCGGCGTAGAAATAATTCGTGCTGCTCTAACTGCGTAAGGGTTTCTGTGGTCATGAGTAACCTAGTTCCATATTTGCCAGTATCCTGCCTGTAGGGGGCGGTGCTACCGGTCTATTTAGTTTTAGAATGCTTGTGTTGTTTGGCCTTTTTGCCGAGGCTTATTTACGTTCGCTTAGATACTTTGGATTACATCGCGTGCCAAAATATTTTCACTTACATGCCTGTTAATTTTGCTTAAAGCCATATAACGAACAAAGCCCCAATCAGCGATGAGTTGGGGCTTTGTGAGTCATCGACGCTTATTCGTCGTCGATAACCGCTTGATAACCTTCGGCATCAAGCAAGTTGTCTAGTTCAGCGAGATCTGTTGGCATTACGCGGAAGAACCAACCGTCACCGAATGCGTCGCTGTTAACTAGCTCTGGAGAATCTTCCAGTGCTTCGTTTACTGCGATAACTTCGCCTGAAAGTGGTGCGTAGATGTCTGATGCTGCTTTTACTGATTCAGCTACTGCGCAGTCTTCACCAGCATTTACGTCGTCACCCACTTCTGGCAACTCAACGAACACCATGTCACCCAAAAGCTCTTGAGCGTGCTCACTGATACCGACTGTGTAGCTACCGTCTTCTTCTTTACGGATCCACTCGTGAGAAGAAGCATATTTAAGTTCAGCTGGGATATTGCTCATTGGTCTAAATCCTTATTCGATGTTCTAATTCTGTATTTAATAAGAGGTTACACTGACTTGCCTATTAAGGCTTATATCAATTTTTGCACCTGTTTTACATCATAAGTGCAGCGATTTCATCTACTTTTTGACGTTTGCCACATTGTTTTAGTTCAACGAGGTAAATCTATTATTTTTACGCTTTATTAAGCGTTAGCTAAAAATAGATGAAATCGTCAATTTTGCTACCTTACATGCCACGACTACATTTTATATTCGCGGCATCACAAACGGTTTAAACAAACCTTTTTCTGAGCTAAATACGCAGGAATTTAGTGCTAATTTTAGGAGCCAGCGCGCAGTTGATAAGTATCAATGAGCACTGGCGACAACAAAGTAGGACTAAATAGCCAGTATTAACCCAGAAAAATTAGAATGCTTGTTTACCATTGCGTACAAACGACGGTGCGATAACCTTTACTGGTACACGCTTCTTACGCATTTCCACTTCAGCTACTTCGCCGATGCTGCGCGGTACGCGAGCCATAGCAATTGAGTAGCCTAGCGTTGGCGAGAATGTGCCACTGGTGATGGTACCATGCTGCTCTACACCGTCGCTGTCGGTAAAGAATACTGACATGCCGTGACGGATAACGCCTTTAGCGTCCATGATGAGGCCAACAAGCTTGTCTGTACCTTCTGCTTTAATCTTTTCTAGCGCTTGGCGACCGTTAAAGTCACGATCCGCAGGCTCCCATGCCACAGTCCAACCCATGTTGGCTGCAAGCGGGTTAACGCTTTCGTCCATATCTAGGCCGTAAAGGTTCATACCGGCTTCTAAACGTAGGGTATCACGAGCACCTAGACCACAAGGGCGAATGCCTGCATCTAAAAATGCTTGCCATAGCGCTTCAGCTTCGTCACTAGGCACGATAACTTCGTAGCCAGTTTCGCCTGTATAGCCTGTAGTTGCGATAAACAGTGAATCAGATTGCACGCCGAAGAAAGGCTTCATACCCTCGATTGCTGCGTTTTGTGCATCGTTAAATACTGTTGCCGCTTTTGCCTTAGCATTTGGGCCTTGAACAGCAATCATCGCAAGCTCTGGACGCTCGGTGACTTCAACGCTGAAGCCTTTAACTTGCTCGCTGATCCAAGCTAGATCTTTTTCACGCGTTGCTGAGTTAACAACAATGCGGTACTCGGTATCTGATAGGTAATAAGTGATAAGGTCGTCGATTACGCCGCCGTTATGGTCAAGCATACCGCCGTATAGCGCCTTACCAGGAACTTTTAGCTTAGCGACGTCGTTGGCTAGCAGTTTACGTAAAAAGGCACAAGCGTCATCACCGATCACGTCGACTACTGTCATGTGAGATACGTCGAACATACCTGCGTCTTGACGAACCGCATGATGCTCTTCGATTTGTGAACCGTAGTTTAGTGGCATATCCCAACCATGGAAATCTACCATTTTGCCGTTCGATTCTAGATGCTTGTTAAAAAGTACAGTTTTGTTAGCCATTTCTATCCCTTCTTTGGGGTCTTCTAGTCTGCAACTGCCGCCATCACTTTACACTTTATATAACGTACTTATATCGGGTACTTTTGTAGGGTACAGATACAAGATACCGATAAAGTGACTAGCAGCAGATCAATGTAGTCGTATTAAAATGCGGCGAAATTATACCTTGAGACACGACTTTGTATACAAAAGAATTTTCTAATCCGAACAGTTTTGTCATTAGTTTTTCTCATTATCAATTTGTTAAATCTTCACACCAAAACAGCAGTTACGCAGATAACAAAAAACAAGTCGATGAAATTAAAGACTTATTCAGCCTTAACTAATGAGTTCAAATTGTTAATTTTTAGACCGCTGACACAACTTAGGTAGATTTGTCTTGTTACCTAGCGCCTGTTGAATAAACAGTGTTTTCAAAGGCGCAAAATTGTCGACGATATTTAAGCCCAGATCGCGGATGGCTTTCTTAATCGGGTTTGTGCCTTGGAATAACCTCTTAAAGCCTTCCATCGCAGTGATCATTTCTAGTGCTTCGGCTTTGCGCCAACGTTCAAGATCCCGTAGGTGTTTATAGTCGCCAATATCTTTACCCTGCAGCTTAAGCTCCCTTATCACCTCGACTATGCTGGCGGCATCGAGAAAACCTAAGTTAACTCCCTGACCAGCTAACGGATGTATGGTGTGGGCCGCATCGCCAGCTAACACCAAACGCGGCCGTGCAAAGTGACGCGCGTAACGCATACGTAGCGGGAATGACTGACGCTCACTCTCAAGGGTGCACATGCCTAAGCGACCATCGAAGGCGGCGGTCAATGCACGTTCAAAATCAACTTTATCCAATGCCAGTAACTGCTCGGCTTTTTGCGGTGACACCGACCAGACGATGGAGCACAGATCTTTTTCGTATAATGGCAAGAAGGCTAATGGGCCTTCGCTATCGAATACTTGCCTTGCAGTGTCGCCATGGGGCAACTCGGTGCGAATAGTGGCCACAATAGCGTGATGGTTATAATCCCAGAAGGTCATGGGGATCTTACACTGCTCGCGTACCCAGGAGTTGGCACCGTCGGCAGCAATCACTAGGGCCGCACTAATGCTGTCGCCATTATCTAAGGTTAGCCAAGCTTCACGCTCACCAAAAGCGATACGTTCTAGGCGCTGATTCTCAATATAAGTCAGCTCGCTAAACTCGCTAGCGCGCTCGGCTAATGCAAAGGCAATAGCGTCGTTTTCGATAATCGAACCAAGATGGGTTTCGCTGAGTGAATGGGCGTCAAAATCAATCTTGCCTAGGCTGTCTTTGTCCCACACCTGCATTTTTTGGTAAGGACTCACTCTCGATGCAGCCAAGTAAGGCCAGGCACCTAAGTTAGTAATAAGTTGCTGGCTAGCCTTGTTGATGGCACTCACTCTAAGCTTAGGCGCACCTGAAACGGCTTGGGTCTGACCCGCATCAATCACCACGACTTTAATGCCTTCCATCGCTAAACCAATAGCCGTAGCAAGGCCAACCATGCCTCCACCAACAATTGCGACATCATAAGTTTGTGTGCTTAACATCTTTTACCCTTACTCAAAATACTGCTCATAGCGTGAATTACGCGGCCATTAGTTTGCCTTTTCAGGCTCTGCTAATGGTGACTGTTACGGTTGTATAGGTTGAACCCGTTGTAACGCCTAGCCTTTACTCCAGCCCATTGCGCGGCGTGCAACAGGGGCCTTTAATGGCGGAAACCAAGAAAGCAATCGTAGTCCGAGATTGCGTCCGGCTACCATCGGCCAATAATCATTTGAAAAACCGCGCACTAAAAACTCGATATTGTTCATAGTGCTTTGTCTGTCAGCCTTACGTCGCTCAAGGTAGCGATGAGTTAACTCTGTGCTACCAATATCTAAACTAGCAGGACACTGCGGGTTAGTAAGTACTTGCTTAAGCGAGTCAATCAAGCATACCACGTCGCGCAGGCCTAAGTTAAAACCTTGACCTGCAATCGGGTGCAGGGTCTGGGCGGCGTTGCCTAAAAAGACGGTGCGATGGTATATCGGTCTAGGCATATACGACAGGGTCAATGGGTAGCTAAAGCGATTACCTACATCAACAAATCGTCCGGCTCGATAGCCAAAAGCATGCTGTAATTTGTCGATAAATTCACTCTTGGGCGCCGTTAATAACTGCTCTGCTTCATCGGGCGCAAGTGCCCACACTAAAGATAAACGCGACTCACCTTTGCTATCAGCCATTGGCAATAAGGCTAATGGTCCGGTTTGAGTAAAGCGCTCATAGGCCCAACCGTTATGTGGCTGCTTGGTGTGAATATTGGCGATAATTGCGCTCTGACCAAATTCGACCTGTTCTAGTGGCTGCTTAAAAGCCTGACGCACCTTAGAGTTAACTCCATCTGCGGCGACCAGTAGTTTTGCCGAGATCTGCTGACCATCGTCTAGAGTCAACAGTTGTGAGTCAATGCGCGCTTCAACGCTTTGCAATTTGTTCGGGCAATAGAGCTCAATATCACTTTTTTCAAGCAGGCTAAACAGCTTGTTACCCACGGCTTCAAGCTCGACCACTTGCCCTAGGTACGGCAGCTGAAGTGACTCGCTATTAAGCTCTGTCATGCCAAAGTGGCCACGATCGGAGACATGAATATTGCTAATTGGCGTTGCTAAAGATTGTAGATGTTGCCAAAGACCCAGCTGTTGTAGCTTAAAGATAGAGCCATGGGAGATAGCGATTGAGCGGGCGTCGAATCCAGGATGCTCACTGCTGGGCTTATGCGCCTCGATAAGCGCTATTTTAATTGGTGTATTATCGCCAATACTCGCTTGCTGCTTAGCAAGCTCAGCCAGGCCTAGGGCTAAGGTCGCCCCCGCCATTGCGCCGCCGACAATCGCGATATCGACATCAAGGATCTGTGTGGTAGTAGCTAGAAAAGCCTGCTCGTTAGGATTAGCCATGAGTTTATAGACCCAATAACAAAAATACTTGGTAGTGTTGCTGATACAAAAACCGCCATTACAAGTTACTGCGATGGCGGTTTTTAGGTATGAGTTTTAGTGAAGCACACCCACATCGATGGGCTGGTCATCTTCAACCGCTGGGCCGAACTCCGCATAGCACATCAATGCAGCCATGCGAGTAAACTCCATTAGCTCAATCAATGCCGCTTCTGACTCTTCATCTTCGGCTACATCAAACTCTACCTGAGCTATCTCAGACAAATCTTGAATGACTTCACGCACATCAATTGATGCTTGATTTAGCTTAGGTTGGATAATCGCGATGCCGGTAAGGAAACTTTGCACCCAAAGTGATAGAGCTTCAACACGCTTTGGCAGTGACTCTTCCTCTTGCGGCAACATAGGGCTAAAACCAAAGTCAGTATCAGATAAACGCGTCACCGCATCTTGGTATAGCTCTTCAATCAAGGCTTGCAGATCTTTTGGCAGTGCTTGGCCGTCATTCATCAGCTCAAGTAAAGGTTTAGTCCAACCTGAGGCATTTTGCTCTACCCCGCCACAAATAAGCCCAACGAGAGCGCCGTGAACTTCGACAGGATGCTGACCAATTTCAGCTGCGTTGAGTGCTGCAAGTAACTTATCTATGCTCAATGTAGGTAGGCTCGCCATAAGGTGTTATCCAATCACAAAATATACTGTGTTCATGCTAGCAGAAGTGCGAGTGTCGACCAATAGTCGGCTCGATAAAGTCAGCAAAAGTTTGCGGGGTTAGCCACAAAAGCAGCAATCGACTCTGTCGGGCATTGACTGGCAAATCGATTCACCATTAACGCGGCAATCAATAGTTGCTCTTTGTTCAAGCTGAGCATGCACTTGCTATGCTTCAGTACTTAATGACGTATATGAGTACAAACTGGTTTATGTTTATACGCCAATGGCGATCTAAACAACAATTAATCTAAACTGCATCAGTTTGCGAGCCGATCGTGTTGCACTTTGCTAGTGAGACCGATATAGTCCGCTCAAGTACACGGTTAAAGGACTCTTCTCGGAATGAGTAGCAAGGCGATTGAAATTACCCTTATGGGTCGTACCTACTCTATTGCTTGTCCAGAAGGACGAGAAACTGCGCTTAGGCATGTGGCAAATAACCTTGAAAAGCAGTTAACCTCGCTCAAAGCGCGTACTAATAACATTAGCCGTGAAGAAATCGCCATTATGGCAGCATTAAATACCGGCTATGAGCTGTTAGAAGAACAGCAGAAGAATCAAGATTATATAAAGCAGATGGATAATAAAATCGGTTTGCTGCAGTCGACACTTGAAGATGCGTTGGTTGAACGCGCTACAAAACCCGACGAAACATCGTTATAATAGAGCTTGCTTAATCAGCAGCTGTTAACAGTTTTTTCGTAAGCCCATTTAAGTCACCCGACTGGTTTACGAACACAAGTTTTGCTCCCTGGGATATTCGCTAGCTGGTAATGTCCCTGTGCCGATAATTACAAACCCAGGGTGAATGTTTTACTGACATTGTGCAAGCTCGGCTCGTACCGAGAAGCCTTAGGAGGTATTCATTTACCCGCCTTGAACCTACGGTTCAAGGGCTACACCAGCGGTCGGTATTCTGGGGAGCAATTTAATTTACATGAAGCCACTTTGTTGATGACAAAGTGGCTTTTTTGTATGTGCGCATTGGCGATACCGACCTGTCGGACTTTCTATGAAAAGACTGGGGGGAGCAATTATTCTTTATAAGAAAAAGTTACATGAAGCCACTTTGTTGATGACAGAGTGGCTTTTTTGTATGTCCGCATCGGCGATACCGACCTTTCGGACTTTCTATGAAAAGACTGGGGGGAGCAATTATTCTTTATAAGAAAAAGTTACATTAAGCCTTCTGTTTATTAAGAGTTGAATACCGACTTACAATCTCGGCTACAAGCAGCTTTCAGCCACATAACTCAAGTCATTTTGTAAAAGCACAGTCTCAGGTTACATTTGGATACAGAGTCCTAATCCGCCATCAAATATAGTTACTCCACTGATATTTGAAGGACGTAAAAGGACTAACCTATGAAAAAGACTTGTTTAGTTATCTCGACTCTATTACTTACTAACTCAGTGTTTGCAGCAGACAACACCTATATTCGTAACGGTAATATTTATAGCCACGAAGGCCAGTTTTTTGCTGGAGCAGGTGCAGCAACGGGTAGTGAGTTTTATAAAGGCCAAGACCATAAGACCGGCGTATATATTAACGGTGGTTACCATGGCGAAGACTTTAACGCTGATCTATCAGGTATTAACTATCGCTTTTTTGGTAACAATGATAGCGCTATCAACTTTAGTGCCTTTGTTGTCACAAACCCAGGGTTTGATTCTAATGACGCAGATGTATTAACCGGTATGAAAGACCGTAAGATCAGTGGCGATTTAGGTTTAAACGCTGATATCAAACTCGGGCGAGGTACCTTATCCAGTAAATTCCAACACGACGTTACTGGCGTCTACGACGGTTACCAAGCGGATGTTACTTACTACCAACCAATGAACATCGGCTTTGCTGATTTTGTACCTTACGCCGGTGTGCACTATTACAGTAAAGATTTCGTCAATTACTACGCAGGTGTATCTAAGTCAGATGCCACAAGCGATCGTGCAGCATATAAAGGCGATGGCGCATTTGCATACAAAGCGGGTTACGCATTAGTCATACCGCTAACTGAACATTTAGATATTACTCAAGCTACTGGTTACTCACGCTTAAGTTCTGATATGGCTGACTCGCCGCTCGTAGGCAGTAACAATCAATGGGTAACAACTTTAGGTGTTAGCTACAGCTTTTAACTAAATGCCCATGACTACAATGGAGATGATAATGAAACAATATAGAAATCTATTCATAGGTGTTTTACTGGCTGTTATGTTAGCCGCATGTGCCACACCTTATGATACAGAGAAGAGCTTTTGGACCTTTGGTAAGGGGTTTGAAACCATGCAAATAGCCCCTGACAGTTGGCAAATCAGTTTTGTAGGTAACACCAATACTGACCGAGCACTGACACGTAAATATGTGATGCTCAAGGCTGCCGAGATATGCCAAAAAGCGGGCTATCCATACTTTAGCTTTAACAATGAGCAAACCAACCGCGACTCTGTGGCTCAGTATGGTGCAGGCACAACGACAACTGATATTTTGTGGGGTAGTTCTACCATAGATAAAGAGACTTCTACGGTTGTAGAAGTTACGGGGCTGAAAAACAAGCCAAACGACCCGTCTTCTCGAGTTTATAATACCAACTACATTTTGGAACATGTATCGTCGCAAAGTTAATCGATAATAAACATAAAAAAGCGCCTATTAAGGCGCTTTATATGTGTTATTCAGATAGATATTTAGCTATTACACGTTAGCTGACCAACAATTAGGGGCCAGTAAGATTCTATAACGAATTAGCTTTTGAGTTCGATGCTCAATGACATTCTTGCTCCACTTAATGCGCTTGAACGCCCAATCACTAATTCGGTTCCCATCCAGCTCCCTATGCGCTTAACAATTGCTAGCCCCATGCCGTGCCCGGCATTATCTCGGCTTTGTTGACCACGAACAAATGGCTTAACAACTTGCTCAATTTCATTGCTGTCGATCCCTTCGCCATCATCCTCGACATGCAACAATACACGATGCTGTTGCCTTTCCACTCGAACCAAAATGGCTGAGCGACCAAAACGCTCAGCATTACTAAGCAAGTTAGCAAGCTGCATCGAAAGATATTTAGGATCAGTACAGACCTGAATAGCGGACTCTGACGCTTGATATTCAATTGGATAAGCAATATTGCTATGATCTGCCAACTTCTGTTTAAGCCAGCTGTTTAGCTCAATCACTTGTAAGTCGGGTTTAATATTTGCTTCATCAAGCCGAGCATAACTTAATAGGGTTGAAACCAGTTCTTCCATGGTATCTAAATCACGGTTTAATCTTTGAAAATACTTAACTCTTAGCTGTTCTTTTTGTGTTTCTTCGAGCGCTTCAATACCAAAACGCAGCCTAGCGATAGGCGTTTTTAAATCATGGGAGACTGCGCGGCTGAGCAATTTATTATCGTCCACTAGCTGCTGGATACGATCGGCCATACGATTAAACTCTGTTTCAATCGCACCGATATAAGAGGTTTTACTGACTTTGATCCGTTGCTGTAGTTGCCCCATGCCAAAGGTTTTAGTAGCTTTACTCAGGTTCATTAGCTGCCTAATAAGTGGTGACACCCAAACCAATAGAATCAGCACCACACCAAGATAAAACAACATGGTATAGATCTTATTCCAGCTAAAGCGGATTTCCTCTGGGGACACTAACTGAGTTTTAATATTCAGAACTTGGCTAGTAAGCGGTAACCAATAATGTAGTGAGATCCCTTCATCTGACTCTAATAATAAAGCGGCATCTCGTTTAAACTGAGCCGCTAATGATGGCGGTAAAATAAATATCGCCTCATCAATTAAAGAGAGCTGCTGTTGGTTTTGCTGATTCCAATTTGCGATAAAGTACGCAGAATCAACCAGGTCATCATCTAGGCTTTGGGCTAATGAACGACCTACTAGCTTTAGTGCGGTCAATTGCTCTTTGGTCGTTGGCGTATCGCTACTTGGGGCTGTAAGACTAGCAAACTCACTAATTGACCAACCAAGGCTAACTATTGATACCAGTACCACCAGCACTAAAGAGATGATGAGTTTTTTCATGACTCGACCTTACCCAATAGCTCATCCATAAGATTATTGCGCGTCGTCTTCGCGACAAAATAGATAGCCTTTGCCACGGATAGTTTTGATTTTATAAGCTTGGCTTTGCGCTTCATGCAGTTTTTTTCGCAGTCGTGATACCCGAATATCAACAGAACGGTCAAAGCCGTCGTATTCAATACCGCGTAGCTGGGCAATTAAGTCTGAACGGCTCACCACTGTGCCAACTTTTGTAGCGAGTAACCATAAAACATCAAACTCATTGGCATTTAAATCTAATACTTGATGCTCAATTGTGACCGATTTTGCCACGGCATTTAGCACTAAAGTGTCAAACACCAACTGCTGTTTAATCGTGTCATCGGTAGCGCGGCGCAATAATGCTTTGATCCGCGCTAACATCACCTGGGGGCGAATAGGTTTGGTAAGATAGTCATCAGCGCCCACCTCTAATCCTTGAATTTCATCGCCATCTTCAACGCAAGCTGTCATAAATAAAATCGGCCCAGTGTAAAAGGCACGCGCCTCTTTACAAACATCAAAGCCATTCTTAACCGGTAACATCACATCTAGCAAGACTAGATCAGGCTCCTCTTCGGCGATCATTGTTAGGGCAAAATCACCCTGACTGGCAACCGTAATGCTGTAACCATGGTCAATTAAATAATCGCTTATCCACTCGGCTAACGAGGTATCGTCCTCCACTACCAATATGTGCTTTGTCGTTGATGTCATTAAAACAGTCTCCAACCAGACGGACTTTGCTTGGGCGCTTTATATACCCATGTCACGATAACTTTAACCTCTGCTAACAATTGCAAGTTATCGTGACGGATCAGGCTAAACGCCGTGGTAGCATCGCCTTCAAAACTGTATTGATATTGCTGTACCGATTGGCCATCCCAACAAGTTAACTGTTGGCGATTTTTAGATTCTATTAAGCAGTAACGTCCTGCTGCTGGCGTTTGCCACTGAAACAATACATCTTGATAGCAAGTTTGGCCTTTATGCAACGCCACGCATTGTTCAGGTGTTGCGGTAAAATTAATGGTTGGCTGCTTAGCTAAAACGCTAGATGGGCTGATAAATAACAAAAGCCCTAACCACTGATACAGCTTAGTCATAGGCCACCTAAAATACATAGCTGATTGAGGCGTTAAAAAACGACACATAACCAGACTCATTAAAGGGGCTATCTGTAACTTCATCTGACAGCACGTTCATACGGTACATAGCGCGAAACACAAAGCTTTCGCTAATAGGATAAGCAACTCCAAGCTCTAGACCATAACTAAATGAGTGACCCGGTTTATATGCAGGAAACAGCTCTGTAGCTTCTTCATCGCTTACACCAAAAAGATACTGGTTTAACGTAGAAGATGAGTATTCTACGCTCGCTAAAGCATGAAAATTCCAGTTACGCATCTGCCACGACTTACCTAACCTTGCACTGCTTTGGATCCGCTGCCCGTCAAAATAATCGCTGACGATACGATATTGGAACACGTAATGGTCATCCCAATAGCGCGTTGCTCTAAAGCCTGCGCCTATATATAGAGAATCTTCTGACATCAAATAATTGTTGCGTCCAATCTCGCTTAAACTGCCGGGGTCAATCCCTTCGGGCCGCGCCCAGGAGGTTTTCAAATTGGCGGCTAAAATATCCAATGACCAGCTTTCGGAGTTCCAAAAGTTAAAGCCAAGATTTATACCATCTTGCGACTGATGCACCATCTCAACAAATAGGCCTTTATACTGGTACATGCCACTGATAAGCAAAGAAGGCTGAACCGCCTGATGCTCGGTTTGGCGCACATCGACTTTATTAACACTATGAACACTAGCACCCAGCTCAAAATAACCGCCATTTGCTAAGCGATTATCAACACCACCTGCCACACTGGTGGCAATGTCAGATGCCATCACTGTGCTAGGCAATGCCCACAATAGCGAACACAAAACTGCCCATCCTGCTATAGCAAGTCTTAGCATAATGAGTTAAACCGTGTTGTATTTAATATAAGAATCAGCAACATGACATACCATCTAATGGTTTGGTAACAGTAGTAAAGACTACGCTTCAAATGATTGTTCAAAGAAATTAGTTAGCGCTAAAGAGGCGCAAATAACGAGTCGATTTATATCGCCGATTGAAGCAACTTTGTTGTCAAATCGAGCTTGCAAACATTGATAACACTCAGATAATTTCCCCACTACACTTTTACAGCCTCAAAATACTACACAAGCCGTCAATAGCGCAATAACACCAAGCACACAGCGAGAACAATAGACACACTGAACCAACAACGTGCTTACGATGATCTCAGAATATTTCAAAGGTATTAGATATTATTTAGGTTATCTAAATGATTGGGGGTTAACAGCGATAATTAACCACGACTAAACAGGTTTCATTAGTAAGCTTTTATCAATAAGTCTGTTACTAAATAAGCATAAACAACTGTAACCGCTAAACATATATCACAGAATGTAAATTATTACACAATAAGACTTTTTAAAAATCACAATAAAATCATAGCGTTAGCGTTATACGGGAGCGTTACCCCCATTGTTTCCTACATGGATTTCAAGTATAAAGCCAGAATAATTAATAACTTACAATTCCGGGACTATGGCAAGTTACATAAAAGCCCCTCGCCGTTGCTACGCGGTACTGCTCATTGCACTTTTCGCCCTTATTGGTTGTCAATCTCCCCCCGATACACCACCTGCACCAGCGAAGATTATTCCTCAAGCGTTAAGCCACTTACCCTTTGACGTTAAAGTCGATGGCGCTGATATTGTCGATATTCAATTAACACTAGGCGATCGCAACTTATACCTGAGCGATAATGGCCATATCAAAATGGTTTCAATTGCACAGTGCCCGCTGGATATCTCTGCACACCGTGGTGACTTCCGTTTACCGGAAAGTAGCGATCTTGCTATTGCATCTGCACTGTTTGATAACTACAACAGTGTCGAAATCGATGTCATGCAATTAGGAGATGGGACTTGGGTTAACCATCATGATAGCCAAACTGGGCGAGCTACGGTTTATTACACTGGCGAGCGCTACAAACTTGAGCGTATGAATTTCAAGCAATATGCCAACCTAAAGCTACGCCAAAAAGGCTCGAATGATTTGCTCGATAGGCGCCCAATTACTGCATATGAGGCCTTTACCACCTTTGCAGCATATCGCTCTTATGATCAGCTACTAAACGTAGAGATTAAGTCTGAAGCCAATGGCCATAAGTTAGTTGAGCTCGACAATATGTTACGCCAAACTATTGGTCAGGGAGGCTTTTACTATTCGGCATCGGATCTTGAAATACTGGAGAAGCTCCGTGGGATAAACCCTCGCGTCTATCTTGGATTTGTTCAAGGCGCGCACCCAACCAGTGTCGATAAAGTGACTGCAGATCTGCGCCGCGGCGCACAAAACGATGACTACTACTTAGATAACCAAAATAATATCGAGTTTGCCGGCAAGTATGGCACTAAGCGATATCGTTCTCGCTATAAAAACTATGCCTCATCGTCAGGCATAAGAATGCTTAACGATAAACTTGGTTCAAACTCAGGCCTGCATTTAGATATTCGCAGCTTTATGCAAAATACTAGTGTCCTAAATAGTGCGCACCGGTATGGCATGAAAGTGTATAGCTACACGATCAACGGCACCGATTATCATCAGTCGCAACTAAAGCGTTTGTCTAAATCAAAGCTGCCTGATGGGGTTATTGTCGACACCACACCTTATAAAATCTGCCAAAAGCTATTTAATGCATCTGTACCTAAAAAACGCTATCAGCCGCTAACCGCTTCAGGTAAGTATATCGCCTCGCTCCCCGCAGACGCTGATTTTGACCGCTTTAACGAAATGCTAGGTTACCAACAAGAAGGCTATTACATCTCGCTAAACTCGGGGCTTAAAGCGATTGCTAGCGCTAAAGCCAAGCCTAAAAAAGTAACTCACAAGTCTCATGCGAGCAATCCTCATGGTTTCCCAACAATTGTTGATGAAAAAATAGAAACCACTAATAGCAAAACCATTATTTTAACCCTACCAAGTAGCAACAATGACTGATAAAAAACACAGCCCATTTGCCACCGGTTTATTAAAATCGGCGCCAACGCAAACTAAAATGGCACAAGCCGAAAAAGAACTGCAAAAGGTGCAAAAAAAGCAGCAATCTTCGGCGGCTAAACAACAAAAGCAGCAAAAAGTAGAACAACAAATTGCAGTTACAGGAAAACCATTTTGGTGGTTGATGACTATGTTCATCTGCTCTGTGGTTTACCTGTTTCCTGAGGCTATATTCAACGCCGCCTTAACTGATGTGGCTGGCGGGCGTAACGCTAGTCATGATGACTTGCGCGCAGTCGAGCTATTTGGCCGAACAATTAGTGGTATTGGTGTCACCTTGCTACTGGCTGATATGTTGCTAACAGGCAAACGTGTCGCCAAAGTTGGCCACGCTTTAGGCTATTTCAGCTTAATTGCCGTACTTGTATGGCCTACAGTATTTTTTGGCCAAAAGTGGTTAGTGGATAAATTTATTATTGATGCCTCTACGCCTGCTGAACGCCAACAAGCCTATCTTTCACAGGTACTACGTAGCGCATTAATTGAAAAGTCGATTCAATTTGAAGGTATAAACTACGACCCAGATACCGCTCACAGCAGCACCGAAAAAGCCTTTCTATCTGTGTTTGGCGGCTTAGTCTATGCCGATGATAAACTGGTTGATGATCTCTCGCAGAAAAAACGCATGATCATGGAAAAGTTTGTCCGTGATAAGGCGATGTCTAGCTTCGATACTCACTATCAAGATTACGACGATTTTCGCCAAACCCTGCGCGGCAAGTACCAAGAGTATGCCGATGGCTCAGCTAAGTACAACCGAGCAGTTGCCAGCGCACCTGAACGCTCTGATGAGTATTGGTTAGATACCCAAAACCAAGTCAAACAAGGTTGGGAAAAGTACCAGAAAGGCGTAACCGCCTATGAGGCTCGTGTTGAATCTAGAGCGCAGAAAATCGCACCTAAAATGTATGACTATTTCGAACGTCGTAACGAGTGTAAAGAGCGAAAAGGCAGCAGCCGTAATAGCTGCTATGAGCGTTTACAAACAAACTATGATCGCGAGATCAAAAAATTAAGTATCCCCTATATTCCTGCAGACGACTGGCTTATTCGTGAAGAGATCTCTACCTCTGAAAATGTCGGTAACTCTATCATTGCTGGTGTTATGACCTTTGGCTTATTCACCGCCATGCAAGCGGTAGACGCGGTAACCGGTGGCGATGCGGGCTTGAAAGATCACCGCATGGTTTACACCAATGATGTGAATCACTATAAGAACGTGCTGATGGTAAAAATGGAGCCCGACTTTATTAAAGAGTCAGGCGGCTACCCGCTAGGTATTAACTCACTACATACCTTTAGAGTGCACGAGCTCACTAGCGTTAAAGTGAATAAAAAACTTAAACAAAAGGGCTTAAGCTTACCTACAGCTTGGTCTATTACAGACCGTTTAACCTTTGATAAAGCCGTTGCCAGTAAGGTACGCCAACAGGCTGATATTGAATGGCGCAAAAACATGCGCGCTAAAAATACTGAAATGTCGCCCAATCTTAGTTGGCAGCAGTTCCAACGTCATAGTGAGATCCAACAACGCATTGAAAAGCGTATGGGCGAGCTATACGTCAAGCCAACCTTAGCGGACTGGAACAACCGTCAGTTTAAGCAGCAGATCATTGAACCCAATATTCAGCGCAAAACCACCGAATACATCAATGTATTAGAAGCACAACAAGTTGAGTTTGCCGATGGCGGCAAATTTGCTGCAACGGGTAAGTCAGCGCTACGAGCAACTATTATCCCGCCTATTTCAATGTCGATTAGTTTGGCCTTAGTCTTGCTTACAGTACTGAAACTGCCAATGAAGCTGCTGGAGTTAGTACAAGCTAAACAGGCAAAGCCTAAAGATGAAGGTAAAAAAGCAACTAAACCCTATATCAAACCTACTGTAACCATCGCCTTATTAGCCTGTATTTTTGTGGTGCCTTTATCTATTGGTAGTAATAAATACACCATGGATGACTCGGCGATGAATTACTTCTTTGAACAAATGGAGAGCAACGATTCGGCCAGTGCTTCCTTTGCATTAAAGTGGTTATTGGTGACCCAACCGCTGGTGCAACCTATTGGTACATCATTGGATAACTTACTAAAAATGACCCAAGGGTTTCACGCCATTAGTGGGCCATTAAACCGTTTCGATTTAGCGGTTCTACCTGAACATGATGAGGTGGCAAACCAAAAGAATATCGCTGCCAAGCCTAGCTTGTCGCTGCCATTAACCATTAATACCAACGTGGATAATGCCAGAATTTCGGTGATGAATATTAAACCAAAGTATCAGCCTGGCATGCAGCTTCCACCTGGTGGCTACGACATCAAAGTCAGCGCACCTGGCTATCAAGACGTCCGCCAATGGGTGTACCTCAAAGCCGACCAAACCCAGTTTAACCTTAAGTTTTAATCAGTGATTTTATAGGAAGTCTCACGTGAGTAAATTGCAACAATTTCAAGATTTTATTCGAAGCAATGGTGAAAAAATCACAGGGGTTAATGTCCCCGTAGTCCTCAGCGATGAACAGGCTAAAGATGCCCAATTAAAGTTCAACTTTGGCTGGCGAGTCGAAATTGGCGTAAGCCGCCATAAACACGGTGGCCGACGCCCATCAGGGATTGCCAGTGGTAGCTCTTCAAGAGCAAGCCAAGAGGCCAATAAATCCGCTCAAGAATATGTTAGCGGCCGTAATCCACTGTTCAACGAACGTTTTTTAAAGATCCTCGGCCCGGATGTTTCAAAAAACTTCTTAATAAAAAATACCAATCTAAACTCAGCGCCAGATGTCTATGTAGGCGAAGATCTTTGTAATACCTGTAATGGTTCTGGCTGTGTAAGATGTAGAAGCTGTCGTGGCAGTGGCAAATTAAACTGTTTATCCTGTAGTGGCAGTGGCCGAGTCAGCGTAAGTCGCTACGACAGTTACAATGAACGTACGGTTTACACCACTGAAACCTGCTCGACCTGTTATGGCAGCGGTAACCGCACTTGTACTAGCTGTAATGGTAGCGGTGACGTCACTTGCGGTACCTGTGATGGTAGCGGTTATTTATACTATAGCTACACCATTGATGGCGAAGCGAAACGCAGTACCAAGTGGTTCTACACCAGCAGCGATTACCATGAATGGACTGACGACTTTGTTAAACGTACAGGGCTGAACGTTGTTCACTGCGTTAACGATATCACTGAAATCGATGTGAAGGATGAGCTTGACGGTTGTACCTTTATATATGGCTTTACCGCGGTATTACCAACACTACAATTTACAGCAAGCATTGATAAAGTCGACACTAAGATGTGCTTCGCAGGTAAGCAAAACCTTACCCACGATGCAGGAGGGATCTACGATCCAGCTGTTTGGCAAGTTGCGCAACAACTAGGTGCTGGCAGCAAGAGCGACGATGTGATTGCACTGGCGACCCCGGCAATTAAAGATATTATTGAAGCCAGAGAGACTAAAAGTAAGATCGCTTTACTTGAAGAAAATTGGGTTTCTACTGAAATTAAAGACGCTATCGGTGCAAATTACGATAGCTTAATAGGCCAACTTAAAAAGCAGAGTATTAAAGGGATCATTCCTAAAATGCTCGCTTCATTAGTAAAGTACGGCTACCTGTTCTTTATCTTAGCCGCCATGATTGCACTATTATTTCCACACTTTGCCGAAAATAGCATACAAAGAATGGGAATAATGGAATATCCACAATGGGTTATTGCGGTACTGACTGCAGAGTTTGCACTATTTGGGATCCATCCCTTAGCCAACTACGCCATGGCATTAGCGCTATTTTTCGCTAGCTATCAACTGGTTAAAAAATACTATTGGAAAGCTATCGGTAAGGCTAAAACCTACGCTCTGGCATTAGGCATCACTTTGCTACTACCCCATGTTTGTCTGAGCCTGTATTACAACACTCTCACCGCGCTCGATCAGCCACCAGCCATTGTTAATGCACTAGCAGGCGGCGCTATTTTTCTTGGATCATACCTATTCGTTATGGGTGTGGCATTGCCAAAGAAATGGTACTTAAAGCCGTTAGGCTTAATTGCTGCTGCAGCGCTATATGTTGGCCTTCAGTTTGTGATTGCCATGCTTAACGGCCCACTTGGTATTGTGCCTGTAGAAGAGAATTACGCGAAAGGAGTTGGCTACATAGTGCAGCCTGCACTTATGTATACTCTGTACAATTTTGTCGAAATTATTTTGTTATCAGTGCTGTTCAGTTACTTCTTAACCCGACGACGTTTCTGGTTAAATGCCAAAACAGCCGTAGCGGATTACAACAGCCCCGTTCTACTCAAATCGATGAATATGGAGCGTTAACCGCCAAGACGATACGGGCTAAGACGACGAAAAAGCAAAGACGATAGAGCCAGTTAAACAGCTCTTATCGTCTTAGTTTTAACCGTCTTTGCTTTAATCTTTTCCTAGAGCCCAGGACCTTGCTAGCCCCGTAAGCGAAGCGTTCTGTAGTGACATAGTCACGTTCGCTAGGCCGCAGGCCGTTCGACTGCTCTAAAACCATTTCAGCTTTTATCGTCTCAGTTTTAACCGTCTTTGCTTTAATCTTTTCCTAGAACCTAGAACCTTTCTTAGTCTAATCTTTACCAAAAAACCCATAAAGATAATAACCGCCATAACCTAAAGTGGCTGCGCCAACGATGCTCCACTCGTACCAGGTTATTTGTTGCCCCGTAAGTAACTCATAGCCTAGATTACACCAAAGTACGATGACTAATATCAATGGAGAAAGAGCTGCTGCTAACATCAATAACCTCTATATAGCTTAGAGCGTAAATCGCTCGGTAAAACCCATTAAACCCAAAGCTTGTTAAATTTGTTTTTCATACTGTTCAGAGCATCGTTAGCCACATTGCTGACACTGCTACTGACTTTGTTAACCTTACCGCTAACATCATTAATAGCCTCGCTAACGGCTTCATTTTGGCCGCACTTATTCAGTTCTTTTGCGCCAAAATGTTTACCGATACTCGCTCCTGCAGCCGCCCCCACTATGGTGCCAGCCCCTGGTACTATTGAGCCCATAACCGCGCCGACTTTTGCTCCCACCAGCGCGCCACCGACAGACCCAGCAATCTCGGCCTTCTTTGCCTCTGCACTGTTATTTTTACCCGAGACTATTCCCTCCAGTAAGTTACGCTCGACTTGGGCATCAAAACCTTCTATATAACCCAACTCTTGACGCCATTTACTCATAGCTACAATCAGTTGCTCCGGCTCGTGTCCTCGGTTAAGCAATTCACTAAATATACCGAGTACGATATCCATGCCAAAAGTTTGGTACATATTACGCAGTTCGATATAGATAGGGTCATCTGCCAATTCTGAACCAACTGAATCCCGAACCCACTTTCCCATAGGGTTAATAACCGAGCCAACTATACCGCTTACATCGGCAATCAATGAGCTACGATCTCTTTCTATAATACCTTCAACAAAGGCATAACCTTGCTCAAACTGCTCATCATTAAGCATGATAAATTGGTGAATATCAGATCCTACCTCAGCACATACTGCTTCACACAAACACTGTGGACCAATAACTATCTGGGTAATACAGTCAGAATCCATCATTGCTAATGCGTTTTTAAGGTGTAAGTCTAAAATGGTAAAAGCTTCGGCTTCTAAATGCTGAATTTGGTTCATTACCGACCCTATCTTTAGTTAGGAATTTGTAGTTAGGTATTGATAAAGTTAAGAATGGAATAGGTAAGGTTATCACCCGCATCAATATCACCTATGTAGGACGTTTCTAAACCTCCTTGAGCATCATAACTATTGGCGCCAAAGGCTGTATCGGCGCTATGACCAGAAAATTGTCCATTAGCATTATACCTATCGACACCACCAAACACGTTTGGCCGAGTAAAGCCGTCAAACTGACCATGGGAGTCAAAGTGATTGACTCCACCAAATACGTTATCGATATCCTGCCCAGAAAAGGCGCCGTGGGCATCGGAAAATGAGATGCTATTACCCAAAGGATTAGCCATGCCACTGCCAACAAAAGTCCCATTTTCAAACATGCTGACACGACCGGCAAATTGACTGGTTAGGTTTATCATTTATCCCTCTACATTTAGAATCAACCATCAAACTATACAGCTGCATACACCAGTGTTCAAGAGAAGATTGTAGGGTATAGGACCCAGTCACGTTCGCTAGACCGCAGGCCGTTCGATTTAGCTTTAAAAAAGGTCCTAGATCCTAGGGCGCTTCGCTTCGAGGACGGACTTCGTCCTACTAAGAAAAGCAAAAGTTCAAAACAAAACTCAAGCAAAACGCTCTATTTTCCGCTTTTCCCGTCTTGGCTTTTCTTAGGCCCTTATTCGTACCGTAAGCGAAGCGTTCTGTAGTGACGCAGTCACGTTCGCTAGGCCGCAGGCTGTTCGTCGCTTCAATCCCAGCATGCACCGTCTTTGCTTTAATCTTTTCCTAGAATCTAGGACCTTTCTTTGAACCTAGAACCTTTCTTTGCTTTTCCCTAGAACCTCGCCCCTTCTTTGCTTATGCATTCTTGCCAAGTTAAACTGCTTAGCTCATTGATAAGAGAGTCTTTGTTATGCCACAACAGCTTCCAGCTCTATATTCCTCGACTGTTGATACTCAAGCGACTCGCAAGGCCCTTCGCCTGCAAGTGCGACAAGCGCGGCGATCACTGTCGGATGAACAGCAGACAGCTTTCTCGCACATGGCAGCCAAGCACGCGTTAGAGTCTCTACTGTCGCGCAAAGTTAAGTCTGTTGCCTTGTATCTTAGTAATGACGGCGAGCTCGACACTCAACCGTTAATCGAAGGGCTTTGGCAAAATGGCGTTGATGTGTACCTACCTAGATTGCACCCGTTTAGTGCCGGAAACTTGCTGTTTTTACGCTATAACAGAGATACCAAACTGCTGAAGAGTCACTTGGGGATCTGGGAACCTAAGTTAGATATTACTCAGATGATCCTCACTCAGCAGCTCGATGTGGTGCTCACACCATTAGTCGCTTTTGATATGCAGGGAAATAGAATGGGCATGGGCGGCGGATATTATGATAGAACCCTCACCAATTGGCAGCAGCAACATAAACCTTTGCCAATAGGCTATGCCCATGATTGTCAGCAAGTCGACGCCCTGCCATGTGAGCATTGGGATGTACCTTTGCCGTTTATTTTCACCCCTAGTCACTGCTACGAATTTTAGCATTAATCATTATTAGACTGATTATCACTGATAGTGAGCTGTTTAAGCCTTTCAGCTATATGCTTTGCGCTTCCGCCGTTTATAAACAACAAGTTATAAAATATCTAAATCAGCTCTGTTGCCTCAGCTAACTTAGCTTAGATCCAGCCCGATCTCCGCAATGCTGCATGACTATACTTAACAGCACCCTTACATTTTTGGATATGCATAATGAGTGCTGATAATAACTGGTCGCTGAATATGCACCAGATAGAAACCTGTAACTGTAACCACGGTTGCGGCTGTCAATTTGCAGGCTTTCCTGACTTCGGTTCTTGCGAAGCCCTACTTGGCTTTATGGTTAATCATGGTCATTTAAATCAAACAAAACTAGACGGTTTAAAAGTGGTGCTAGCCTTAAAATGGCCCGGCGCTATCCATGAGGGTAACGGTACCTGTATCTTGTTTATCGACTCTAGTGCTAGCGAAGAACAAGTCACAGCCTTAGCCACTATATTTTCAGGCGCCGCTGGCGGCATGCCACTAGAAGCGCTCTCCTCAACGTTTACCACAGTCGTTGGTCCCGTTATCGTCAATATCAATATGGATACCAGTGAAACCAGCGCCTCTTTCGATGTTGAAGATGTTATGAAAGTCCAGCAAAAGCCACTGCTAAACCCTGTTACCGGTGAGAACCAACACGTGCATATTAGTTTTCCTGACGGCGGATTTATTTGGAATGATGGCCGTATTGGTACAACCGAAACCATGTGGCTTAAACATGACGCCTTAAGCTTTAACCACGCAGGAAAGTTTGCTGCTAAGGCGAATGTGCAGTGGCCAAACGGATAGCGACCTATAGCTGCGCAGCTTTTTATGAGTCAAGAGATTAGCCAATGGTTAATCTCTCGCAGGTTTCAAATAAGCTCCACTCTCCAGTAACTTGGCTTAGCATCCTGCTATTAACCGGATTGAGCTGGTATTACATGCTATTTGATATGACCATGATTATGGCGCCTCACTGGCATCTATATGAGCTCACCATGGTGTTTATGATGTGGGCGGTAATGATGGTAGGCATGATGCTCCCCTCTGCTACGCCTATGATTTTATTATTCGCAAAAATCAGCCAAACACGCCAGCAAAGATCAGCCGAATTTGTCTCATCGAACTTGTTTATCTTAGGTTATCTGCTGCTTTGGAGTCTCTTCAGTCTAGTTATCACCTTAGTGCAGTGGCAGTTACATGAACTCGCCTTGATGACGCCTATGATGAAGAGTAGCAATCATATCGCCAGCGGTATTCTATTGATCCTTATCGGCATCTATCAAATCTCCCCCCTCAAACAACAGTGCTTAAATTACTGCCGTTCCCCGCTTAACTTTCTGATGACCCAGTGGCAAGAAGGCAAAGTAGGCGCAGTTAAGATGGGGCTAAAACACGGATTATATTGTGTTGGATGCTGCTGGCTGTTAATGACATTACTGCTGGTTGTAGGTGTGATGCACATAGGTTGGATCCTAGCGCTGTCGATTCTAGTATTGCTAGAGAAGGTAGTGAGTTGGCCTGAAGCCATCAACCTAGGGATTTGCCTAGCCTGTCTTGGATTTGGGCTCTACTTTTTAGTGGGGTAATTCTTGTTTACTAAGCAAGGAGGTAAGCTAAGGTTAATTAGCGCTATTCTGGAGTGTTGCAAACAAAAAATAGTGCTCACTTCGTTTGCGACATAGAGGACACGAAGCAAAAACTCTGGCTGGCTTTTCTTCGTGCTCTTCGTGTATATAGCGGACTTAGTGGTTCATTGTTATCTTTCAAAGTCATCAGATTTCTCTGAGTAAGTGAATAGTAGCCGTGCAATCCACTCTTGTTATTGAATAAGGCCTCGCTTATACCTGCCAGTCGATGAGCGCCTCGCCCCTTGCTTGCAAGATCTCATTAATTTTAGAGAAATGCTGACAACCAAAAAAGCCACGATAAGCCGACAGTGGCGACGGGTGTGGCCCTGAGATTATCTGATGCTGCGGCGCATTAATACCTTTGCCCTTTTTGATGGCATGAGCGCCCCAAAGCACGAAGATAATCGGTTGGCTCTGCTGATTAAGTAACTCAAGCGCATTGGCTGTAAAGGTTTCCCAGCCCGCTTTAGCGTGAGAGTGTGCCTTGCCCTGCTCCACAGTTAGCACGGTATTGAGCATCAATATTCCCTGCTCAGCCCAGTGACTCAAGTTGCCATGTTGTGGAATGCTAAAACCATCGATATCGGTTGCCAGCTCTTTGTACATATTTGCTAATGACGGCGGCGTCTTAACCCCATGTTTAACCGAGAAACACAAGCCATGTGCCTGCCCTGGGCCATGATAAGGATCTTGGCCAATCAGCACTATGCGCACCTTATCCAGTGGCGTCGAATCAAAAGCAGCCAACACTTCACTCTCTGGCGGGTAAATGACCTTACCGGCAGCACGCTCTGCACTGACGAAGTCTTGCAAGGTTTGAAAATAGCTTTGCTGTTGCTGCTCTTTTATAAAAGAGCCCCAGCTAGAATGAGCCGTCATGCTCTTACCTGAAAAGATTAATTTGCCTAAGCTTAAAAGGTCCAGACACGGCTTGCAATCGCCTCTTTACAAATCAGCAGTAAAATCAGTATTGCTCTAGCCGTGACAGGTTAAGAGCTATAATCTGGAGTTAAACACTAACAAGTTTGCCATCTAAGGCACAATTATCTGCGACAAATATCAACGTTTTGTCATTGGTATTAAAAATTGTCAGTGTTAATATAGCGCTTCCTTCACATTTGGACGGCAATAGATGTACTTTCCAGCCTTCTCATCTAAGCAGCAATCAGGTTTTACTCTTATCGAACTCGTTGTTGTGATTATTATTTTAGGTATTCTCGCGGTTGTTGCAGCCCCTAAGTTTCTAAGCCTGTCTGAAGATGCACAAGTGTCTCATGTTAAGGCCACTGGCGGTGCATTTAAGTCAGGTATCGATTTAGCGAGAGCCGTATGGGCGGTAAAAGTCGGTGATGGTCCCGCAGAAAACCTACCGGTATTTGGTGAGTCAGATGATAACCACGTCGACTTTAATGCTAACGGCTGGCCTGCCCAACATTACTATACCGATGACGAGGAATCGCCTAAGCTTGATAATGTTGAAGACTGCATATCGGTATGGGAAGTGCTTTTTCAAAATAAAGAGCCTACAGTTTCAAAATCGACCACAACGGATGAAACTGATTATAAAGTCAGTTACGATAGTTCTGTACCTGCTGTTTGCCTGTTCAGCTATACGGACAATCCTAACCTATCAATCACTTACGACTCGAATAACGGTAGTGTTGTGGTGGACTCAGATCCAAGCACCTAGAATAAGCCTGCTTAGATGAGGTCAGAAAAAGTCTGCTAGGGTAATGCGAGAAATTAACTTATAAATAACGGACTAATTTATGGCTAGAAACACAACATCGTCAGGATTTACCCTTATTGAAATAGTTGTGGTGCTCATCGTTTTAGGGATCTTAGCTGTAATCGCGTTACCTAAGTTTATTAATCTAGGTCAGGATGCTGAAATCGCCAGCGTACAAGCCACTGGCGCTGCATTTAAAGGTGGCATCACTTTAGCTAATGTAAAATGGGCATCCAAAGGTGGCTCTGGCCCAGTCGATAACTTGCAAGTATTTGGTGATGGCAGTAACGGTCAACTCGATATCAATCAATGGGGCTTTCCATCACAAAGTTACCCGCCATTTGAATCTAGCCCGAGGCTGAATAACGTCGCTGATTGCATATCGGTTTGGCGAACTGTTATGCAAGAGCCTCCTGTGGTTGCAAGCAATCCGAATACTGATGGTGCAGAGTACTTTGCTACTTATATTAGCCCTGATCAGTGCCGTTACTTCTACCTTCCAGAACAGACCATGTCTATCTATTATGACTCCCGTAACGGCAGCGTTATTACCGATTCAGATCCCAATAGTTAATAACAATGATTCATTAATGACTCATTTAAGATAGAATCGAAACACTATCCTAGGTAAACAAGAGCAGAAGCAAGATGTCAGAAGCTAAAAAAGAAACCACCATTTTTGAACTAGCCGATCAATTCATTGCATTGGCAAACGAGCTTGCAGGTAAAGAGCAAGATGTAGGTAAAGTCGGTACGGCTATGCGTTTCGCAGCCTCTCGATTCAACGCCTTTGAAGCCGCATTGAAGTCATCAGATCTTGCTGCCGAGAAAGATAATGCACTTGAATGGTTTACCGATGAATATAAAGCCATGCTAAATGACAACCTTGAAGACCATATCAAGAATCCAGTGCAAGCTCGCGAGCCAGAGCCTGAAGCTGCTAAAGATGATGCCGTACAGGTATTCAACTCTTAAGCTTTAAGAGACTAAGCTGTAAGCTAATGCTTGAACAAAGCTGATACCATAAAAAAACGCCATCATTATTGATGGCGTTTTTTTATGTCAGTAAGGAGCCTGTTCCCACAAACTTAAAGCGTTACCAGCACTCTCACTGCCAACAAAATAAGCACCACACCCGACAGTTTATCAATTAGTGCCGCTTTCTCTCTGAGTTTAGGCAGCACTGCAGAGTGAGATAGCAACAGCGCGATAAGCGTATACCAAAGACCATCGATAACCAAAGGCGTTAGTACAATAAGCGCTTTGCCTGTCATGTTGTCAGCCACCATCACAAACTGGCTAAATAGCGCCAAGAAAAACAGCATGATTTTAGGATTAAACAATGAAATAGCCAGTCCATCGCGGGCTGCTGTGATGGCATCAGTCGATTCTCCCGCTGCCAATTTATCCGCCATGCCACCTTTTGAACGCAGCGCCTGCACGCCCATATACGCAAGATAAAGCGCACCGACAATAGCAATACCATTAAACACCATAGGCGCCTGCTTTAGTAATACCGCCAAACCTAATAGGGTCACTAAGGCATAAACACCAATCCCGATAGAGTGTGCCCAGGCACAGACAATACCTTTACCTCTACCACCGCCTAATGTGTGTCTCACCACCATAGCCAAACTCGGCCCTGGTGACATTGCGCCTAAACAGCAGATAGCTAGCAAACCTAGCCAAGCGCTAAAAGTCATAACAATCCTTACTTAATACTCTAGCCTACGGCTAGGGAGAAATTGTCCACAATATACATGATTTAAACCCATGCTGACCAACTCGCTTTATCACCGGCAAACAAAAATTGTCGCTAAGCGATGGCATGATGTCCTCAAGTTGCTAAGCGTTACTCAGGTTATTTTCATTTAACTCGGGCACAATAGTGTTAGTTTGGGACAATGCACACATAAAGTGCGCTGTAAGCTATCGCCAAAACTGAACGTCATTGACAACATACATAGCAGCCTTTAGATAACCCTTTGGAGTTTTGATGGACACGATTTCAATCAGCATTGCGATTTTTTTCAGCCTACTTTGCTTAAGTATTGCCTCGCTTATAGGACTAAAAATCAAAGGTAGGCTCGTCCCCAATGGCGTGATTGTCGTACTTGGTTTTATGGCTATATGTGTCGGTAGCGTATTTGCCTTTATTAACTACGGCGAAGATTACGACGCTTACAAGAAACTGAATTGGCAAACTTTAACACCGAGTCAGATCCAGCCGCTTGTAGATGAAGGCTACACAGTGTTTGTTGATGTCACCGCTGACTGGTGCAATATCTGTTATGCCAACAAAGTCGGCGTTACCCATAGAGAGAAAATCGTTAACGCCTTAGCGGCCGATAATATTATTTTAATGCTAGGGGATTGGACTGAGCCCAATGCAATCGTTGAAGGCTATATGCAAACTCAAGGTCGCGGCGGCACGCCTTATAATAAAGTCTACGGCCCAGGTGCGCCAAACGGCATTATCTTACCAACCCAGCTAACAATGGAATCGGTGCTGCAAGGCTTAGCAAAAGCAAAAGGCTAGTCGCTACAGGCAGCATCTAGCGCCATTTATTGTTAAAGATATTAGTAAGGTCACGTTATTTCGTGACCTTATTTTTTTACCCATCACTTTTGCGTATACTGTAGCGATAAACTGCTACATAAACAGGGCGCAAAATGTCTGCCATTAACCTTGAAGATAAAACCAACCACGACGATTTCCTGCCCGAGAACCAACTGATCCTGAACGCGGTTAGCGAAGGAATTTACGGTTTCGATTTAGCAGGTAATGCGGTGTTTATTAATCCCGCAGCCGAGCGAATGACAGGTTGGCAATCTCATGAGTTACTTGGCAAGAATATCCATGATTGTCATCACCATAGCCACAGCGACGGTAGCCATTACCATAAAGACGATTGTCCAATTTATAACACCTTAATCGATGGCACCGCTCGTGAGATCTCCCATGAAGTATTTTGGCGTAAAGACGGTACAAGCTTTCCGGTACATTACACTTCTACCCCCGTGTACAAAGATAGCGTATTAATTGGTGTAGTCGCGATATTTCGTGACATCAGTATTCAAAAACAAACTGAGCACTCGTTAAGGCAAGCGCTTGAGCAAGTTCAAGCCTTATCTGAGAAGCTCTCGTTCGAGAATCAGTATTTACAGCTCGAACTAGCAGATCGTACGGGAGACGTTGAGATCTCAGGCTCTAGCCAGCCAATTAACCAACTAATTCAACAAATTAAACTAGTCTCCAATACCGAAAGTACGGTATTGATAAGTGGTGAAAATGGTACAGGCAAAGAGCTGGTCGCCCGCAACTTACATCGATTAAGTAACCGTGCCGATAAGCCATTAATTAGCGTTAACTGTGCCGCATTTTCAAGTGCGCTGCTAGAAAGCGAACTGTTTGGCCATGAAAAAGGCGCATACACAGGTGCCACCAGCCGCCGTAAAGGGCGATTCGAGCTGGCTGACCAAGGCACGCTGTTTCTAGATGAAGTAGCCGAACTCAGCCTAGAAGCTCAATCTAAACTGCTGCGGGTGATCCAGGAGCAGGAATTTGAGCGCGTAGGCAGTAGCCAAACTATCAAGGTCGATATTCGCCTCATTACCGCCACTCATCATGATTTGCTTAAACGTGTTGAGCAAGGTCTGTTTCGTATGGATCTCTATTACCGCCTCAATGTGTTTCCAATTGTAGTCCCACCATTAAGACTACGATTAAGCGATATTCCTGAATTAGTCGGCCATCTGATCCAAGATTTAAATCGCAAACTAGGCAAGAAGGTCACTCAAGTTAGCCACAAAGGCATGACCAAGCTTATGCAGCATAACTGGCCGGGTAACGTTCGTGAGTTGCAGAATGTATTGGAGCGGGAAATGATTTTATCCCAAGGACCCGTGCTCGAGTTTTCACAACTACAATTTGCCGATCAGACTGAAAACCTGTCCCTTGCAAGCAGTCAAACTCTACAAGAGGTGGAGCGCCAACATATCCTGCAGATCCTCAAGCAGACCCAATGGCGGATATCTGGAGCAAGCGGTGCAGCCGCACTGTTAGGGCTTCCACCTAGCACTCTACGTTCACGAATGAATAAATTGGCCATCTCTCGCCCAGTCTAAGTTTACGTGGTTTACATTTGGCTCATAGGCTAGGCTCTCTACCTGACTGATGCATCCGGCTCCCAAGTTGTTAGCTCAAGCCCTGAGTTCAAGCCCTGAGCACGAGTCTAAAAAACCGCCCCAAGTCACGACATATCACCAAGACACGATATATCGTGACCCAGACAAATACACCTCCACATATTATTCAATAAAATCAACAGCTAATAACACAAACCATTTGGCCTAAGGCTTGCAGAGTTGCCGGTACGTTAACTAATGATATCGTCACGCAGTGCTCAAGTTGCTGCGAACACAAAATGCGTCCAGTAGAGAAGCCTTATGCAAAAAAACAACCTGAATAACACTGTGGGCAGCCCAGCAAGAGAGCAGCGGATCCCGGTAACCGTTCTGCCAAGTAAACCTCAAAGCAATAAGATCCATATTCGTGAGCAGAAAGGAGATTTGCAGAAGATAAGAACCGGCATGAATAGCTTGTTGGTAGCAGTATTTTTTCTACTGCCTTTTATCTCTTATGAAGGGCGTCAGGCCATTCTATTTGACCTTAATGAACAACAGTTTTTCTTTTTTGGAACCACGCTCTGGCCGCAAGACTTTACCATTCTAGCCTGGGTATTTATTGCCGCCGCGTTTCTACTTTTCTTTGTCACCGTTTTCTGGGGAAGAGTCTGGTGTGGCTACCTTTGCCCTCAGACCGCCTGGACCTTTATCTATGTCTGGGTCGAAACCCGCATAGAAGGCAAGCGTAATAAACGTGCCGCCTTAGATAAAGCGCCTTGGAGCAGCGACAAACTCAAAAAAAGACTGTTAAAACACTACGTTTGGGGGGCTATCGCTCTGTTGACCGGTTGTGGTTTTATCGCCTACTTTGTGCCTGCACGTGAGCTCTATATCGATATTTTTAGCTTTAACGCCAGCTTTTGGGTAGCGACCTGGGTATGGTTCTTCGCAATCTGCACTTACCTAAATGCAGGTTGGATGCGTGAGCAGATGTGCCTTCATTGCTGTCCCTACGCACGCTTTCAGTCTGTAATGTTCGACTCCAACACTAAGACGGTTACCTACAATGCCGAGCGAGGAGAAAACCGCGGGCCACGCAAACGTAAACCAGCCCTTAATAGCGCAAGCTTACTAGACCCTAGCTTAGCAGACTCTAGTCCAGACAAGGCTACCTTGGGAGATTGTGTCGACTGTAACTTATGCGTTGAGGTCTGCCCTACCGGAATTGATATCCGCAACGGCTTGCAGTATGAATGTATCGATTGTGGTGCCTGTGTCGATGCCTGTAACCAGACCATGGACAAGTTTGGCTATCAGCGCAATCTTATCGGTTACACCAGTGAAAACGCCTTATCTGGTAAGGCAGAACCCTTTTATGAGTCTTACAAGTTTATTGGCTACGGAGTCGCTGCCTTACTGATGTTGACGGTGATAGTGGCCGATATCTATAGCCGCAATAATATAGAGCTCAACGTGATCCGAGACAGACAGAGCCTATACCGAGAAACCAATGATGAAACAATCGAAAATAGTTACACCCTAAAGATCCGTAACAAGACACAACAAACCAGGCTTTATCGTGTCTATGTATCTGGCAATAGCGGTTATCGACTCGTTGGCCAAACGAACTTAAAAATAAAACCGGGCGAACAATTAGATTACCCGGTAACTGTCATTGCAGCGCCTGAGTTACTCGATGGTGCTCGCACTGAGATAACCTTTACCATCGCCGAGCAGCATAATTTTGGCCAAGCCTCGCAACAGTCGAGCTTCTTTGCACCGATTTAATGGTTAAAAGAAGGTACTAGGTCCTAGGGCGCTTCGCTTCTAGGACGGGCTGCGCCCTGCTAGGAAGAGCAAAAGCATGACGAGCTAAAACCCGACCTACAAAGTAAGATTAAAACCGCTTTTCTGCAAGGCCACAGGCCGTTCGACTCTTACCTTATTTCAACCAGCCCCATTGACCTATGGACATAGATCACACTAATCTAAACGCCTGTTTGATCATTAAGTAAGCATAACTATCCAAATAATAACTAAACCAGCTAAAGGGCAATTCAATGGCATACGATTCTGACTCAACACTCGACCTCTCGCGTTACGCTTCCCTTATCGATCTAATAGAACTTGCCAGTGCCCGCTACGGTGACAAAGCTGCATATTCATGCTTAGGTAAAGAAACCTCATTTAACGAAATAAATCGATACTCTCGCCAGTTTGCAGCGTATTTACAGCAAGAAACCAACCTTGTTCAGGGTGACAGAATTGCGATTCAGCTGCCCAACATTACCCAATTTGTTATCGCCGCTTATGGTGCAATAAAAGCTGGTTTAGTGCTAGTTAATACCAATCCGCTTTATACACAGCGCGAGCTAATTCATCAATTTAATGACTCGGGTGCAAAAGCGTTAGTCGTATTGTCAGATCTACTCCCTACATTAACCGAAGTCGTCGCAAGCACAGATATTGAAACAGTGATTTCCACCCATGCGATGGACTTAATTTCGCCGCAACCACAACCTGAAGTCCCCTTTGCTACAGTGCCTTTTTGTGAGGTATTAGCCAAAGGAGAAGAGCTGACCTACGCGCCAGTGATCAGCGTACTAGGCCAAATTGCCGCGCTGCAATATACCGGTGGAACCACAGGATTATCGAAAGGCGCAATGCTCACCCACGGCAACTTAATTGCCAACGCGATGCAGATAAAATCCCGCTTAGGTAGCCGTATCATTGAAGGCGAAGAGATCTTCGTTGCACCGCTGCCGGTGTACCATATCTACGCCTTTATGGTGAATTTAGTGCTCTATTATGAGCGCGGCGGCTGCTCGGTACTTATCCCTAATCCACGCGATATATCAGGGCTAATTTCAACCTTATCAAAGTATCCCTTTACTGGCTTTGCAGGTCTCAACACCTTGTTTGTTGGCTTATGCCATCAGCCAGAATTTAAGGCGCTGGACTTTAGTCACCTTAAAGTTACGATTTCTGGCGGCACCGCGCTGACCCAAGCCGCTGCATCTATTTGGCAGCAAACAACGGGTTGCACTATCTCTGAAGGTTACGGCCTATCTGAAACATCACCTGTAGTATCGCTTAACTCACCGGGGCTTGAGCAGCTTGGTACTATCGGTAAACCTGTTATTGCCACCCAAGTAAAAATCTTAGATATGGATGATAACGAAGTCGCTATCGGCGAAACCGGTGAGCTGGCAGTATTTGGCCCGCAGGTGATGCTAGGTTACTGGAACAACCAGAGCGAGACCGACAAAGTGATGACAAAATCCGGCTTCTTTAAGACTGGTGATATCGCCATTGCTACGGAAGATGGGTTCCACAAAATTGTCGATCGCAAGAAAGATATGATTATCGTCTCTGGCTTTAATGTTTACCCTAATGAAGTGGAAGATATCTTATCTAGCCATGAGGCTATTTTGGAATGTGCGGTGGTTGGTGTTAACGATGAACGCAGCGGCGAAGCGGTAAAAGCCGTGGTCGTACTCAATGATAGCCATGCAGACAAAGACCAAGCCATCGCAATAATAGATAGCTATTGCCGTGAGCAACTCGCGGCCTATAAAGTGCCTAAAATCATCGAGTTTGTTAGCGCCCTACCCAAATCTACCGTAGGTAAGATTTTAAGGCGCGAGCTACGTTAGTAGCTCCAAGGTAAAAGCTACGTAAGTAGCTCAAATAATAAAAGCTACTCAAGTAGCTCCTTGGAAGCTTCTAATTCAACCTGATTAACTGCTAGCTCTATAGCTTTGCCACTGTATATTCAGTCGCAAAGCTATCAGTAGCTAGTTAGCTATCAGCCGCTTATTCATTTCTAACGTCAGCCAAGTACCGTTGCTATCGAACCTTTGACGGTAGGTATATTGCCAACCTTCACGCACCTGAACCACAACTTGAGTATCACCTTGCTGTGGTTTTTCTGGCTCAGGTAAAACCTGCTCCTGATCAGCGGTGGTATTGATTGTTGACGATACTGACAGTCTCTCTTCAATCTCTTGTTTAGCAAAGGCTGCAGAGGTAAACATACCTAGCAATATTAACGACCCCCCTGCAATCAAGTTAGCAGGCTTCTGCCGCGTAAGCCCTTTATCTCTTTTCATAAAAAATCCTTTTAAATGAATTAAAAACATCCACCAAGTTACACTAAGCAACAACAGCAAAAGGTATCATTTTGTAACCAGTCTGTTCCTCTAGCCTAATAATGCCAATCAGTATAAGAAGTTGATCTACTCAGAGCGGCTTTTGGCAAACTAATTCAAGGCGAATAGCTGTAAGAATGGCGATTCCCTTGTAAAGCTGTTCAACGCTGAAGTCGGCAGCCAAAAACGCTCCAGAATGGCGAGTTTTAGCGACTCTGACGCTTTGGGTCTTAAGGAACAAGAGGGAGCTTAACCCTAGTTCAACTATGCTCTTCACTCGTTGCGAGCTGCATGGATGCAGTGAATGTCATTAAAGCAGGAGCACTTAATGACCTTGCATCAGAACCGCTAAACTCTCGCTGAGCGACCAAATCTTTATACTGATTGGTATAAGTTAAAATAAGCTGTCGCATTAACCCAAAAAGGAGCCATTGGCTCCTTTTTAATTGCTAACATTTCTAATAGGGCTAAATCAGTCTAGCTTTGCTCGACCCAAATGATCTGCTCAGTAGCAAAACCAAGCTTTTTAGCTTGCTCGATAAACTGTTGTTTAAGTGTTTCATCAACTGTTGGTGTGCGCGATAAAAACCATAAATAGTCACGGTTATAGCTAGTGATAAAGGCGTATTGATAGTCTTGAGTATCGAGTTCATACACCACATACGCGCCATAAAAAGGTCCAAAGAAAGACACTTTCAAATGACCAATATCAGGGCTATCTACAAAGTAGGCTTTGCCCTCTGCTTCATCCCAGCTTTGCTCTGCAGTTGAAAAGCCGCGGTTAATCACTTTAACCCCACCATCATCTTTCATCGAGTAGGTAGCAGTCACCTGATTTAGCCCACGCTCAAAGCTATGGTCTAGCCGCGCTATCTCATACCAAGTGCCTAAGTAACGCGGTAACTCAAAGCCTTTTACCGGTTCAATACCGCTTGGCAAGCTAGTACAGGCCGATAAAAACAGTAAACATGCAATAGTTATTAAGCGCATAGGACTCTCTCTTATTTTGTTTAAGTGCGTAGGCAGAGATCGAGCAACCTTATAACTCTATCCCTTTAACTAACTATACGCTTAAGACGCTGTTTTAGTTTACTCTTGTTGTAGTCCATCATCGGTTAATAACTGCAAGCTGGCAAACTCTCGATAAAGCTCGCTGCTTTGCATTAACTCGCTATGGGTGCCACTGCCCACCACTTGGCCTTTATCTAACACTAAAATGCGGTCGGCATTGATAACCGTTGCTAGCCTATGGGCAATAATTAACGTGGTTTTACCTACCATTAAACTATCGAGTGCCAGTTTTACCTTTTGCTCACTCACCGCATCAAGTGCGCTAGTGGCTTCATCGAGTAACAGAATAGGTCTATCTGCAAGAATCGCTCTGGCAATCGCAATCCGCTGCTTTTGGCCGCCAGATAAACGTACGCCGCGCTCACCCAAGTAGGTTTGGTAGCCATCACTAAACTCACCAATAAACTCATCGGCTTTTGCGGCAATACATGCCTGCTTCACTTCAGCTTCGCTCGCTTCAAGTCGGCCATAACGCACATTCTCTAATACACTAGTGGCGAAGATCACTGACTCTTGTGGTACTAACGCATATTGCTGACGCAAGGTTTGCGGGCTTAGCTTAGCGATATCGACGCCATCAAGTTCAATTATTCCGCTATCGAGCACATAAAAGCGTTGCAGTAATTCAAATAAGGTACTTTTACCTGCGCCGCTTGCGCCAACCAGCGCAACCCGTTCACCGGGCTTGATATCAATATTGAGGCCGCGAATAACTTCGTTGTTAGAAACTGGCTCAGGGCTATTTATTGGATCAGGGCTAATTCCTGAGCGCTCAAGGCTGTTTTCAAGCTCAGGGTTGTTTTCAAGCTCAGGGCTGTTTATCGGCTCAAGGCTGTTCTCATCTAAACTATCTGTGGCCTGATTGCTATCATCTATGTTGCCATAACTAAAGCGCACATCTTTAAGCGCGAGCTCGCCTCGAACCGGTGATGTTAACGTAAGCGGGTTGGCAACAACTGGGATATCGATTGGCGTTTCAATTAGCTCAATTAAACGCTCAGTCGCACCAGCTGCACGTTGGATTTCACCAATCACTTCACTGATGGTTGCCACAGAGCCTGCCACCATTACTGCGTAGAACATAAAGGCTGAGAGTTCACCGGCACTAATCGCACCGCTCATTACATCGTGTGCGCCAACCCACATCACTAATGCGATAGCTAAAATACTTAAAAACATCACTAATGATATTAGGATTGAGCGGTATTTAATCCGGCCTTTAGCTGCATCCATCACAGCCTCGACGCGATGATTAAATAGCGCACGGTCTTGATCTTCATGGGAGTAGGCTTGCACAGTGTGGATCTCATGCAATGTCTCATCCACATAAGCGCCTAAGTCACCCACCTTGTCTTGACTTTTACGACTTAAATCACGCACCTTGCGACCAAAAAAGAAAATCGGCCCAAGTACCATAGGCACGGCTAATAAGACTAAGCCGGTCATTTTAAAACTAGTAATGGCCATCATCACTATGCCGCCGAGCACAGTTACGCTTGCGCGCAGCGCCATCGACAAGCTTGAACCCACCACTGATTGCAGTAAAGTTGAGTCAGCAGTAAAACGGGAGATCACCTCACCGGTTCTCAGCTTGGCGTAAAAGCCTGGCGATAGTTTGAGTAAATGGTCATACACTTTTAATCTAATGTCGGCACTGACTCGCTCACCTAGCCAAGTCATTAAATAGAATCGGCAAAATATCGCGCTGCTACTTAGTGCGGTAATGCCAATTACCAGCATGATTATTTCGTTTAAGCGTGAGCCGTTATCTTTTAAAAAACCTTCATCGACCATAAGGCGTACGCCTTGACCAAGTGACAACCAAGCCAGTGAACCGATAAACAAAAAGATAATCGCGGTGATAACTTTGGCGCGATAGGGTTTTAAAAATGCGCCAATCCACGGCAGAACTGCGCGCTGGCTAACGTGGGACTTAGATGGTTTAGTGCTGCTAGCCTTAGAGGCCGGTGAGTAGGGCTCGTCTTTGGCGACTGAAGAAGCGTTTTGATCCAATGCAATATCCTTAACCACTAAGGTTAAAATGAAAACAACAGCAGAATAACAAAACCCGCGCAAAGGCGGGCATTGTTTATTGAATTTTAATACCAATCAGTATAATTATCGGCTTAACTTGCCTCTTCAGCGAGCTCCGCTTTTGGTGTGCCATGGTGACCATCGCGCTTCCAGTCAACATCTAATAACTCAGAGCCCGATAAGCTAAATGCCTGACCAAAGCCTTTTACATATAAGCCATGATGCGGATTTAGCTTAAATAGATTGAAATCACCAAGACCCGCTAGGTTATCAATCATCTCGCCAAAACGTAATGATAATGCCGCCACCCCCTTGGTAAATGTTTCGCTGTCGCGATCAACTAACTCAGCTGTTGCATCAAACGTGAGGCGCTTGCGCGCAAATACACTTTTAGCCGCAGCTTCATCTTCTAACAACATCACAGACAAGCTGTTTGATGCTTTAAGGTTAGTGCCGTGGCGAGCAAGCTCACTCACCAAGATATAAAAGCCATCATCCGCTAGCGCAAATGGGGCATAACTTGCATTGGGCACACCGTCTGCATCTTGGGTAGCAAGTTGTAGGGTTGAACGCTCGGCCTTAAAGGCTTCGATTTCCGGTAGTAATTTCTCTCGTAGTCTTTGCTCTTTATCGTTGCTCATTACTCTACTCTCTTCTAATGCTAATTATTTTTCGGCAAATCGACTTAAGCTAATACGGCAACTTGCTGCTTTAACTCATTAAAACGCGCCACCTGCTCTGGCAGTAATACCCGTTTTTTGTCACGACCTAAGTACACCTTAAACACCACTTCACCTTGTGAGCCAAAAAAGTTAATGGAGTGACTTTCGGTGCCTCTAAACGGCTTGCTAATCAATGCGATTGCGCTAATAACATCTAGCTTTAGGTGGCCATGAAGACCATCGCCTTTAGTGATTAAGTTGTAATAACCGTGGGCGTATTTTCCTTTTGGAAAACGGCCTTTAAATTCAAAAATACTGCCCGATGCTGAGATAATCGTGGTCATGTTGCCCCACTCTGGTAGCTCGGCCAACAAAGCGTCTTTTTGCTCTAATGGCAGTATGCTCAACTGCTCGCTTGGTAGAGCGGATACCACTTCCAACTCAGTGATATTAAGTTCTTCAGCAACTTGGCTTGGCATGGCTGCCGGATTAGCTTCTAGATGTTGACGGATTTGCTCTACTGATACAGACATGGAATATCTCCTATAAAATAAACGGCAAAGAAGTCGACGCATGTTAATGAGCCGACCTCGTTCTCAATTAGCTTACTTAGAAGCTATAGCGCGCTGACAATTTGAAATTCCTGCCTTGTTCATACAAGGTTTGCCACGCTTGGCGATATTCCTCATCACCGATGTTTTCAACGCTAAAATCGACTCTTAAGCCTTCAAATGTGCCCATAGCGGGTTCCCATGCCACGTACATATCCCACAATTTGTATGAGTCATATTGGTTTACGTTATCTAGCGGTAACTCGTCTTGTTCGGCTACATAAGTAAAGCGAGTACCAATTTTCATATCGCCTTGCATAATCCCTTGCGAAAGATCGATAGCGAGCTTTTTAGCTGGAATGTTAGATAAGTACTCGTCAGTTGCTTTGTCTTTACCTTCAGTTTGACCGTAGTTCACGCTTAGGCGAGTTTGCTCATAGCGGTAGCGAGTGCTGAACTCAAAACCGGTTAGCTTAGCTTCATCAACGTTGTTCCAAGAGGTGGTTTGCTCAAAGCCAGGAATACCCATTAATGGATCAGAAACCGACTGCTCGATAAAGTCATCAACGTCGTTTCTAAACACGTTTAAGGTGATAGCTAGCTCATCGTTACCCGCAAGATTGGCAAAACGTAAATCGGCTTTGATTTCTTTATTTTCGGCTTGTTCAGCTTTCAAGTCTGGATTGATTTCAAAGCTGTTACATAAACCATTTGGTAAGAAACCAGGAATAGATGGAATACAGTAGTGAGTACCTGTTGAGTACATCTCTTCGATACTTGGCGCGCGGAAAGCTTGATCGTAACGTGCACTTAAGGTTAACCAATCCGTAGTCTTCCAAACTAGACCTACTGATGGCGAAAATGCGCTATCGTCCGATGAAGTGTTGAGGTTATTGCTTTCATTTTTGAAGGTGTCATATCGCACTGCAGTATCTAGCGACCAGTTATCACTAAGTTCAATATCGGCACGAGTAAATGCGCCCCAAACAGTAGTATCTCCGTCGATATCATCGGGACGCTGCCCAACCTGACCACTGTCATCACGTACGGTTTTAATCGAGTCCTGATAACCGTCAACACCATAAGTTAAAACAGTATTTGCAAATTTCGAGCTGTTATTAATGCTAAACCCTAAGGTTTCATATTCAGTGCTATCAAACTGGTTTTTAGTGACGCGATCTTCGTCGTAATTGGTACCGTTCCAATACAGAGTCGCATTTAAATCCAGCAACTTGTTGTCACTAGGATTTAGGCTGTAATCTAAAGTCACGTTTTGATCTTCAGTTTTACGCTTAACCAAAGGTACTGAGCTGCCCACGTTGGTCGCAGGGTTACTCGGTACTAGCTCGTCAGTATTTGAAAAACGTGCTGATAGCTGCAAGCGTTGATCATCGGTAGGTTCCCAGCCAAATTTTGCTAAGCCACTTGTGCCTTCGGACGCGCTATTTTCAAGGGTTTGGTCATTACCAATTTTGATATTGTTGCTGTCGTAGTAGCTACCATTGAGTAACCAGTCTACTTTACCTGCCGAATCAGTTTGGGTTAAACCGTAAATGGCACCACTGGTTTTAATGCGATCGCCATTGGTCTCATATCCTTGCTTAAGGTAGCCACCAAAGGTGTCTTCTTCGTCTAAAAAGTCTGCTGCTGATTTAGTGTTTTGGGCAACCACGCCACCAATTGCGCCGCTGCCCCATAAGCTACTGGCTGGGCCACGGATCACTTCGACTGAACTTAAAAGCTCAGGGTCCATAAAATAAGTGCCCCGATGACCTGAATTGGTGTTTTGACGAGCACCATCGATAGTTTGCAGCACACGTTGACCGCCTAGACCACGGATTTCAACGCCTTGAGATGAAGCTCGTGGACCGTTAGTCACATTGACGTTGGCTTCATTTTTTAATGCCTGAGCAACCGATGCTGGTTGCGATTCCTGCAACTGCTCTTCACTCACTACCGCAACGCTGCGGCTGGTTTCCGATGCTTTTTCGCTTACACGAGTCGCGGTAACAAGCACTTCGTCAAACTCAGTTATTTGCTGCTCAGAGACTTGCTGAGTTTGCGCAGCAAATGCGCCCGAGCTTAGAGCCATTGCCATAGCGACTACAACTGGCTTCTTAGTCATTTTTCAATCCTCAAGGTAAGTACCGATAGCATCTCATCTGCAATCCACTTGGTTAGGATTGCCATTTTGAGACTGCCGTTTTGTTATTTTCGGCACTTTACCTGAGACAAAAAAATAGATCAAATGAAAATCATTATCATTTGCGATCTCATTCAAGCTGGTATATCTTATTTGGAAACCATTAACACTGACTTATCTAACCAATTGTAAATAATGTAAATATCTACCTTTTATGTCAACTTTGTAAAGATGTAGCAATTAGGTAGCGTTAAATACAATTGATAGGCCAGTACTAATATAATTCTATTGAGTAAGAATTTTCGGCCATGACTCCTAAACGTTATTTTGCTTTTGGTTGTTTAACTATTTTAATCCAAGGAGGCGTACTCGCCTCACAAAACAGCTTGCCAGAACTACAGCTCAGTTCAGGCTCTGCCATGGGCTCTAGCCAGACAGTCAGCATTTCTATTGCTATGCAATCTAGCCAAGCAGTAAAAACGCCCAAGCAAGTTAATGCACCCGCTGAAACCAAAGCTAAGCCAGCACCTCGAGTCGAAGAGGTTGCCAAAGCTCACTCGTTAACTCAGCCCCTTATGGAAAAGTCCATTGCAAGGCCCCAACCAATTGCCAAGCCTAACGCCATTGCGCAAACCCAAACCAAACAAGTTACTGCCCAAAAAAGTGAGCCTGTAAAGGCAAAGAAAATAGAGAAAGTGACAGAGGTTGCCGTGGCTCCAGCAACTGCAGAGCAAGAGGCCCATAACCAGCCCAAGGTCGAGGCTAAACAAGGTGTCAGCAAGCAAACTATCGCATTGAGTAAGCCTACTTTTTCTAGCCCCCCCACACAGCCTCACTACCCTAAAAAGGCCCGAAAAAAGGGCTTTCAAGGCACAGCAACGGTAGAGGTAATGTTTAACCAACTAGGTGAACAGCTTTCTTTAACCTTGGTTGATAGCTCCGGGTACCACTTACTCGACAAGGCAGCACTGAGCGCCGTTGAAGAGTGGCAATTTAGTGCTCCAAAACCACAAACCGCTTACGCCTACACAGTACGAGTACCGGTGAAATTTGCATTAAATTAATGCATCAAAGCTTACTGGGATAGTAAGGCTGAATATAGGCGTTTAAGGGAAAGCGCAATAACCATTTATTAGTTTATATCGTTACTGCGATAGCTTGAGTTATCGCCAAGGAAATAGCATGTCTCAACCTTTATACCAGCAACTCTTCGAGCAGCTTGGCTACTTAACTTGGCCATTATTTATCTGCGCTTTCTTAGCCCTAATGATTATTCTAGAGCGCTTAGCATTAATGCTCTATGAGCTACCTAAGCGTGACGGTTGGCTCACCCAATTACGCCAACAAGCGCGTAGTGCAACCCCAGAGCAAAAACAGCAATTGATGACTCAAATCAGCCTAGGTCGCAGCATGCTAGCCAAAGGCACTGCCTTATTACTGAGTCATGGCGAACAGTCGCGCGCCATGCGCGAAGAGATTGTTTCACTCTGGCTAGTGAAGCAAAAAAGTAAGCTGCTTTCGGGGTTAAAGGTTTTACACATAATTGGTGTTATCACCCCGCTACTTGGGTTACTGGGCACAGTGTTAGGGCTCATCGAAATGTTTAATCAACTTGGGCTATCGGATGGTCCTGTAACGCCATCACAACTCGCATCGGGTTTAGGCCTTGCGATGAACACCACGGCTGCAGGCCTTATTATTGCGGTTCCCGCCATTACCCTTGCGCATCTGTTTACCCTTTGGGCAGAACGTCGCTGCAACAAGTTAGCCCATGCGCTTAACTTATTAAACCTTTGGCTCGACGGCTTTGATCAAGCCTTGAGTATCGGCACAGATTCAGCTGCACAGTTATGTTCAAAAGCCGCGACCTGTAAAGAGGCGAGCTGCCAGTCTCAAACTGCTGAGCGAAATAAAGTAGCTGAGAGAAATAAAGCACCCGTGGCAGGTTTACCGTCATGATCAATGCCGGCAATGATGAAAGCAGCCAAAGTTTTGGTTTAGATCTGACACCGCTTATCGACATTATTTTTATCGTGCTGGTGTTTTTACTACTCACAGCTAATACCCAATTACTGAGCTTACCGGTTGATGTGCCTACTGAAGCAGACTCAAATCTAAGCGCGCTGTCTCAAGACAAACATATTGCAATCAATGTACTGCAAAGTGAGCCGCACTGGGCACTTGATGGCCAAAGCTTTAGCGACTTTGATGCCTTTGAAGCGGCATTTACTCAAGCTTTTAAGGCTAACCCAAAAGCCAAAGTGATTATTGCAGCCGACAAAACCGCCCCAGTGCAGCCCTTAATGACCTTACTTGCTGCTTTGCAAAGGCAAAACATCACCAATACGCAGATTTTAATGGAGCCTTAATCGGCTACATATTGTTGTAGTGACTTTTAATGCAGTGCTTTTTATTGCAGTGCTTTATTGCAGATTGACTAGCGAACTAAAGCGTTAATTTTATTACTTATTCTTGTTAAATCGTTTTATTAAATAGTTTTGATTAATTTGGAGTTACCCATGCTTGGTAAAAAAATCTTTAATAACAGCCATAATAGCTTATTAGCCAGGCTTGCCCTGCTATCGACATTGGCATTTAGCCAATCAGTACTTGCTCATGCAGACGCCCATAGCAATGAAAATACATCACCTAGCACACGCGTAGTCAGTGCTGGCGCTGGCGTAACAGAACTCGTTTTAGCGCTTGATGCAGGTAACGAGCTAGTGGCAGTTGACTCCACCAGCCAGTTACCAAAAGGTTTTGATAAAGTTGAAAAGTTAGGCTACCACCGCATGCTAAGCGCTGAAGGCATTTTAGCTTTGTCACCAAATCTTGTGCTTGGCACTGACGCTATGGGACCAAAAGCGACGCTTGATGTGCTAAGCGGCGCGAAAGTCAATGTTATCCAGCTACCTGATGCCAACACCCAAGCTCAGCTACTCAGCAATATTAATGAAATGGGCAAGCTACTAAACCGTGAAGAGCAAGCCAACACACTACAAGATCAGGTAAAGCAATCATTTCTGCAAATCGAAAACAAACAGCAGCAAATAGCCAAGCAAGGTGATGCACCTAAAGTATTATTTTTACTGCTTCAAGCCGATAGACCTGCTCGTGTAGGCGGCGATAACACTGCGGCAGACATCATTATTAAGCTAGCAGGCGGCAAAAATATCGCCGGTTTTAGCGGCTACAAGTCAGTGTCCCAAGAAGGTATCTTGTCACTACAACCCGATGTAATTCTTATATCTAACCGTTCTGATAAATCCATTGAAAATCCAATTAACGATCTACTCAAGCAGATGCCACTGCTTGAGCACACGTCAGCAGGTAAAAACAAGCAGATCCAGTCGTTACAACCACAAGCCCTTTTAGGTGGCCTAGGTTTAAGCGCCATTAAAGCTGCCGACAAGCTTGCTAGCGATTTTATTAACGTAAAGCAGTACTAATTTCAGCAACTTTCCACTGAAAACAGTCCGCCCACTAAGATAAACAGCAGGATACATAAATGGATAATCGTCGTTGGCTTTGGCCCAGTTTACTCGCCGCTCTGGTGATAACGAGCCTGATGTCTGTCAGCATAGGTCCACTGCAAATTAGCCCATCGGTGAGCTTTAACGCCGTCATCAATTGGGCTACTCAGCTAGATATGGGTAGCGTTGCCCCCCATGAGCAATTGGTGATTAATAATGTGCGTCTGCCACGTACTTTATTGGCGCTGGCTGTTGGTGCAGTGCTAGCCCAATGCGGCGCGGTGATGCAGGGATTATTTAGAAATCCGCTGGCCGATCCCGGCATTATCGGAGTGTCATCTGGCGCAGCCTTAGGCGCGGCAATTTGTATTGTGCTTTTCCCTCAGGGCGGCGAGTACATGGTGGCATTGAGCGCCTTTATCGCCGGTCTTGCCACGACATTAATTGTCTATCGCCTTGCTAGCAGCCCTAGTGGTACCTCAGTAGTGCTATTGCTGCTTTCCGGTGTCGCGATTGCCGCGCTTGCTGGTGCGGGGATCGGGCTATTAACGTATATGGCTGATGATATGGCGCTTAGGGATCTGACTCTATGGCAAATGGGCTCTATTGCCGGAGCACAGTGGCATTACGTGCTATTAACCTTAGTGGCGCTGGCGCTTGTAAGTTGGCAATTTAACTCCAGTGCCAAGGCGCTTAATGCCCTGCTACTTGGTGAAGCCGAAGCGCGCCATTTAGGGTTAGATGTCGATAAGTTAAAGCTGAAACTGATTTTACTGTGCGCTATTGGTGTGGGAATTTCAGTGGCAGCAACCGGCATTATTGGCTTTATTGGTTTAGTGGTTCCGCACCTTGTACGCATGATGGTGGGACCCGATCATAAACAGCTACTGCCACTCAGTGCCATGCTTGGGGCAGCCTTATTAGCACTGGCCGATATTGGCGCACGCTCACTGGTTGCGCCATCGGAGTTGCCCGTCGGCTTAGTCACAGCCTTGCTTGGCGCGCCCTTCTTTATTGTATTGCTGTTAAAGCAGCGTCACCGCTTGGTTTAAGGTAATGAATATGCAAACAGACTCAACAATGCCGGTACTTGAAGTCAATCATTTATCAGTGCGTGTCGGCCATAAGCCAGTACTCACGGATATTAACCTCAGTATAAAACCTGGCCAAGTTACCGCGCTACTCGGCCCCAATGGCGCAGGTAAGTCGACGTTACTAAAAAGCCTTTGTCAGGACGTTGAGATTGAGGCGGGCAACATCGAAGTTTACGGTAAAGCTCTCGCCCACTGGGACAGACAACAACTGGCTAAATCCTTAGCCGTTTTACCACAACACGCCTCACTCACCTTTCCATTTAAAGTGCGCGAAGTGGTTGAAATGGGGCTTTATCCGCTATCGCTTAATCAGCAACAAGGTAAAAGGCTGGTTGGTGAACAGCTTGAGCAAGTGGCGCTTTCTCACTTAAAAGAGCGCAGCTACCCCACCCTATCTGGTGGAGAAAAACAGCGTGTACAATTGGCTCGGGTGTTAACCCAGTTAGCGCAATCAAACATGCCACCGATTTTGTTGTTAGATGAACCCACCTCAGCGCTAGATTTAGCCCAGCAGCATAGAGTGCTTGGTTTAGCGCGCAGCCTTGCTCATGAACAAAACTACGCGGTGATTGTGGTGCTGCACGACTTAAACCAAGCCTCGCGTTACGCCGATAGGTTAGTGGTACTCGAAAATGGCTGCATCGTTAGTGATGGTATTCCTAGCGAAACCTTAACAGCAGAAACGGTGAAACAAGTTTGGCATTACGACCCCATTGTGGTGATGGAACCTGGCAAGCAAACACCGCTGCTATTTTAAAACATCGCAGCCTTGGCAATAAGGCTTATTGGTGCTCAATAAAAGTGCCATCCAGTAAAAAGTGCTCATGTTTATGGGCACTTTTGCTAAAAAGTTACCACAGTTATTACCTTGCTCAGCCTTCTATTTTATCGCTTTAAAAATCAGTGTTAGCGGCCCTTTAATCGCCGCTACATCTAAAGTCTGAACTGTATTATTACAGCGATAAGCCAGCGCAAAACCATGCAGGTAATCCACCAATAAACATAAAATATCGGTTTGCTGTATTTCATCTAAATCCAGCGGTTTTAATATCGCGCTAAAGCGATTAATAAACACCTCTGCAGGCCCGCTTGATTGCATAGATAACAAGGTTTCTAACAAACCTGAATACTGTTGTAATAAGTTAAGGTAACTGCAACTTAACGCGATCAAAGCATCTTGCCAATCATCACTTTTTTCAGGCTGATAAATCTCACTCACTAATGATGTGGTAATCGCTTCAAGCAGCGCATCTTTGTTTTTAAAGTAGTGATAAATCGCCATCGCATCGACCGATAATGCACTGGCTAATGCCCGAATACTTGGAATTTTTCCATCGCTTAACATCAAGCCTTTAGCCTTGTTAATTATCGCTTCTTGGCTCAATTGTTCAGCGTGACTTGCCGGGCGGCCGCGCTTCTTTTGCTTGACAGTCATAAATCAGTCTCGGTAAACTTCAAATATTCTACAGTGTAGAATAAGTTTTATTTTGCGACTTTACAAGTAACACTCGCTTAAGATAGCTAACACGATCTGTATAAAAGATATCGTCTGCATAGATGATATTAATCAGTTCAAGCTAAGCTTATAAAGTTACTATATGCTCCACACCACTAGACTTATCACTTAATATAAAAGCAGTGTTTAAGTAAGGAATAGCTATGCCCAATATCGTTTATATCGCCACTAGCCTTGATGGCTTTATTGCTGACAGAGACAACAATGTTGACTGGTTGCATGACATTCCAAATCCTGACGGCTTAGATCTCGGCTTTGGTGACTTTATGGCACGGATTGATGCGCTGGTGATGGGACGTAATACCCTAGAAATTGTGCTCAGTTTTGGTATAGATTGGCCATACACTAAGCCGGTATTTGTTCTCAGTAATACCTTAACCCAAGTGCCTGATGGACTTGAAGATAAGGTGTTTTTGATTAATGGACCATTACCGGAGGTTATTCAGCAACTCAATGCTCAAGGCTATCATGAGCTCTATATCGATGGCGGCAAAACCATTCAGGGCTTGTTGCAGCATGATTTAATTGATGAGCTGATTATTACCACCATTCCAGTATTACTCGGCGGCGGTATTTTGCTATTTGGCGAGCTTGTAGCACCACTACACTTTAAGCATGTTAAGGCTGAGCGCTTACTCGATCATTTAGTGCAAAATACCTTTGTACGACAAAGATAAAACTAAAGCTAAAGCTAACAAGGAAAAGACGAAAGTGAGTTGCTATCAGGCGGCTAATTCAACAGCTAATTCTGTAATCATAGTACTGGGCTCGCCCAACGATAACCAAGGTCACTTATCTGATATTGCCCTATCGCGCTGCCAAGCGGCACTAAAGCAATATCAGAAATCTCCAGCCAGTAAGTTGCTACTAACTGGCGGCTTTGGCGCTCACTTTAATCAAACTGACACGCCGCACGCAGTATATGGCCAGCGCTACTTAATCGGCCAAGGCGTGCCTGAAACTGCATTTACTGATATCGCTCTTAGTCGCTTTACCTTTGAAGATGCCACCTTGGCCATAGCTATTATTGAAAAGCTGCAATGCAGTGAGCTTTGTGTGGTGACATCAGAATTTCATATGCCTAGAGCTAAACTTATTTTTAGTCAGTTATTTGCCAATTTAGACTTAAGTTATGTTGAGGCCATTACGCCTGTTAGTGCCGACAAATTGCAATTACTGAAACAGCATGAGCTATCGGTTATAGATAGAGAGAAAGCTAACTTAACTTGCTTTTCAGCTACTTTAACCGAGTCTCGTTAGCTAAATCAGTCGGCTTAATTAGTCTGTACACTGGTTAAAAGCTTATCCTGCAAAATCTCAATTACGCTTTCAAGTACAGGGCCAGAACCGTGACTGCGAGATACAATACAGCCCACTGCAGTGAGCCAGCCGTGATACTCATGAGCAACGGGCAGCGCCACAACGTCTCCTCTTGAAATGCTGCTCTCAACTAATGATTCAGGCACTACAGCCCAACCTACACCTTGCTCAACCAGCTTAATTAATATTTGATGAGTATTGGCGTACCACAGCCGCGAGCTAATCGCATAACTAAACCACAGCTCGCGCTGTTTGGCGCTGCGATGCACGCACTGACGATAAGACTTTAGATCAGAATCTTGCACTAGCGGCAGTTTGGCTAACTCATGCTGAGGCGCTGCAATGGTTAGAAATCTGGCTTGCCCAAGGGTAAAAAAATCCATATCAACTTTAAGCTCACCGTCAGCGTAAACAATGCCTATTTGCGCCTTGCCATCACGAACCAGCTCTTCAACATCAAAGGTTGAAGCGGAAATTATCTCAAAGTGGGTTACCGGATACTTATCAGCTAACGGAGTCAACATAGCCAGCAGCTCATTACTCATTAAGCTTTCATCAACTGCGATAACCAATTCATGTTCATCTTCTTGACTAAGCGATACTATTTTTTGATCAAAATACTGCTGCTGATGCAGGATTGAATAGGCTATCGGCAGTAAGGCTTTGCCATTATTAGTCAGTATCGGCGTATTCTTATCGCGACTAAACAACTCCTGATTAATCGCTATCTCTAAGTTCGAAATCGCCTGACTCACCCCAGATTGGGCGCGCTTTAGTTTACGCGCAGCGGCTGAAAAAGAGCCGGTTTCGCATACTGTGACAAAGATTTTCAACTGCTCAAAACTATACATAATACCTGTCCAATAGAAGTTTACCGCCGCAAACCATCACGAAGCGTGATAACTGCTAACTTTGCTTACTCGTTTTACCTGTAATAATCAGCGCCCTTTTACAGCCTTAATAGGCTGACATTAATACATGCGACATTTTTTGGAGTAAGCAATGAGTATTATAGAGCGAGTATTTCACTCTGTATTGTTTGAAGTGCTGGCGGTGACATTTTCGATTATTGGTCTATCGGTTTTCACTGACCACGAGGTGATGTCTTTATCAGGAATGATGATAGTTGTTGCAACTATGGCAATGACATGGAATTTTATCTTCAATTGGTTATTTGACCATGCAGTACCCGGCGACAAAGAAAAGCGCCCATTAAAAGTACGTGTTATTCACGTGAGCTTATTTGAAATCGGCTTGCTATTCTTTACCGTGCCGGTGATGGCATACATACTCAACATTGGCATAATAGAAGCGCTAATTATGGACTTAGGCGTTACTGTATTTATTACGATTTACGCCTTTAGCTACAATCTTGCCTATGATCACGCAAGAGCATTTATTGTTCGCCAGCCTACTGTAAGCTGTTAAGTCACTTTACGTTGTTAATAAGCCTATGAGCCAGATCTCACAGGCTTTTTTATTCCTTTCCCAGATTAAAATGTCATTGTGATATCCGCGATGACTAATCCAATTCGTTGCAAGTCCTTCATCTATTGAGCTATTAAATAGACTGTCAGAGTGGCAAATCAAACTGGTAAATCAGCGCTATCAGCCACATAAACAGGAATTGCCAGTTACTGTCGCTTCCCCCCAAAAAAACAAGACAGCTTTACCAACCTCACCTTTACATTGCAAAGAAGGATTAGTTGATCCAACGCACTAAAAACCCATTTGATAATAATTATCATTATCAAAACAACTTTTATAGATTGAGAGCCGTGATGATTTTAACACCCACCATGACAGGCATTGCCAGCCCAGCTCCCCTGCAACATGCATTTAAAGTCAAAAGTGCGCCCCATGCAGGTCGAGGCGGTAGCCGTCCGGTATTTCTTGAGCCACAGCAATGGCAACAATGGTGGCAACAACCTAGTCAGGCAACTGAGCGGGCGCTGTATATTCATATTCCTTTTTGCCGCAAACGCTGCACTTTCTGCAATTTCTTTGAAAATGGCACCAATCCTGAGCGGATCAGTCGTTATATGCAGCGCTTAACCGAACAGCTGCATATTGCCGCCGACACACCACTTTCACAAAGCCAGCCGTTTAATACTGTTTATGTGGGCGGCGGTACGCCTACCGATATCAGTAGTGATGAAGTTAAACAGCTTGGTGAAGCTATTAGCCGTTTTCCGCTAGTAGACAATGCCGAGGTCACGCTAGAAGGCAGACTCAACGGTTTTGACGATGACAAGTGGCATAACGCCACTGCAAATGGCTTTAACCGTTTTTCATTCGGCGTACAAAGCTTTGACACTCAAGTGCGCCAAGCCGCTGGCCGCTTTGACGATAAAGATTTTTTACTTAACCGTTTACAGCAGCTTAGCCGACACCCAAGTGCCAGTATCGTCATTGATTTGATTTTTGGCCTACCAGGCCAAACCTTAGATGTTTGGCAGCAAGATCTACAAGCGGTTATCGACAGTGGCGTACATGGCGTGGATCTATATCAGCTAATCGGTTTAAGCGGCACACGTATCGAAAATGCCCGCGAAAAAGGCAAAATACTCGGTACCGCCTTAAGTGAATTTCAAGCCGACAGCCAAGCCCGCGCCAATATGTATGCCAGCGGCGCTCATCATTTTGAAGCGCAAAACTGGCAGCGACTTTCAAGTTGCCATTGGCGCCGAGATAGCCGTGAGCGCAGCATTTACAATAGCCTCGCCAAGAGTGGTATTGAGATCTTACCTTTCGGCGCAGGAGCTGGCGGCAGTATTCATGGCCACGGCTGCATGAACGCCCGAGACTTAAAGCAATGGCATCAGGCCCATGATGATATGCACTCAACTGAGGCAACAGCTATTTCTGCCATAGCGCTTAATCCGGTTCAAGTACCAGGCATGCTTATGAGCCCTAACCCGTCAGCTAGCTTAGATGCGATTTTCAAACGCGGTTTAGACAGTGGCAAACTAACGCTTAATTTATTAACGCCTGAGATGTGTATGCACCTGCAGCCACTGTTTATCGAATGGCAAAATAACGGTTTAGCCGAGTGCTCAGCACAAGCTTTAACGCTCACCTTAGCGGGACGCTTTTGGAATGTGAATATGCAAACCGGGTTATTCGAATTTCTAGCTAAAAACCCACTGCCAGCACAAACAAGCAACCAATTGGCGCATGGGACTCATGCCATAGCAGGCTAAGAGTGGATCTTTTAAGCGCACTGCACAAGTTAAAGTAGAGCTGATATAGTGCGCTTATTCTTCGCTAGGCATTCATATACTTATGGCAGCAACAAACCCTAAAAAAACCACTAAAAAGCCGGCAGGCACTAAGCCATCGGCTGCAAAAAAAGTGATTTCTGATGAAACCAAATCAGAAGCACTGCAAGTAGCCAAATCAACTCAAAAACCGGGGCAAACCAAAGAGCAAACTAAACTAATTGCTCAAGGCATCGAAAAAGGTATTGCCGAATACAAAAAATTGCAAAAAGGTAAAGCCAGAGAGCGTGATAAAGCACGTAAGCAAGAAAGTCGAGCTAAAGCCCGTGAAGCCAATATTGCTGATCAGGACCATAGTAATATTGAGGACCGCGCCGCCAGCCCATACCTAGCATGGGGATTGCTAACCATTAGCTGGATTGGCTTTATCGCTTATATCATGCTCACCAAATAGTCTCCCATGGGCCTTTAACGGCCAGTTAGCGGCGATTATTTCAGCCTCAATTATGTCAAAAAAAGCACTAAACAGATTCTGTTAGTGCTTTTTTATTTTCGCAATCCATTGTTTAGTATTTAATTGTTTTGTTAAAGCTGATATAAAAACTCAACTAAAGTCGATAATCAAATAGAGATGAGAATTCTATTCATAATTTGTCATAAGTTGTCTTATCTCATTCATTGAAGCCCTCATCACTATTCACATAATCTAACTATACTTACCTTAATCAAAAAATATGGATTAGCTGGAGCACACGGTCATGACTGAGCAATGCCCACCAAAAGAACAAGTTAGCAGCAAAAAAGACGAGCTAAAAGCCTTAGGCTTTATCATCTTTATTTTATTCCCAGCATTAGCCGCCACGTTTGTAAGCGTATACGGCTTGATCATCTGGATATCACTTACATTTAGTGGCGTTGCGTCTCACTAATTTCAATAACTAATTTTAAATTTATTACGAGGATGCCGTTATGAGATGGTTACTTAACATCTGGCGCACACTAACTAAACCAGCTAAGTACTTAACTTTAGGTGCTGTTAGCCTTTCCGCATTTTTAATGGGGATCATCTTCTGGGGCGGTTTTAACACTGCACTTGAAGCGACTAACACTGAAGCCTTCTGTATCAGCTGTCACAGCATGGAAAGCAAGCCTTACCAAGAACTACAGCAGACTGTACATTTTTCAAACCATTCAGGCGTGCGTGCAACCTGCCCAGACTGTCACGTACCACATAACTATGGTCGTAAGATCGCCCGTAAGCTAGAAGCTTCTCACGACGTATACGGTTGGTTATTCAACACTGTTAATACACCTGAAAAGTTCGAAGCTAAACGTCTTGAAATGGCAAGCCGTGAGTGGAAACGTTTTGACCGTGATAAGTCTGCAGCATGTAAAAACTGCCACCAGTACGAGTCTATGAAGTGGGACAGCATGTCTAAGCTTGCTGTTAAGCAAATGAAGCGCGCCGCTGAATTAGACCAAAGCTGTGTTGATTGCCATAAAGGTATTGCTCACAAGCTACCAGAAATGGGTACCGCTCGTGCGCCTGAGTTAATTGCTGAAGTAGGCCGTGGTGTAACAGGTTTACAAGTTGGTCAAACTTACTTCTCAGCATTAACCAAGCCTTTATTCTTCAACGAAAAAACAGACGTTGAAGCCGGTACTCTGAATATTGCAACTAAGGTTAAGATCTTAGAAGTAAAAGGTAATCGCGCCAAAATTGGTATCGATGGCTGGAGAAAGAAAATCGGTGCTGGTCGCGTGATCTACTACGACTTTGGCTTAAACATTCTATCAGCTCAGCTGACTAAAGACGCTGCGCTTGAAGAAGGTGTGATTAAGACTTTCGAAGAAAAAGAAGATCCAATGACAGGCCTTAAATGGCAACGAGTTGAAGCAGATATCTGGACTGATACAGACTACTTGCTAACAGACCTTCAACCTCTTTGGGATTACGCTCGTAGCACATACAGCACTGCATGTAGCGTATGTCACACTCAGCCAGCTGAAGCGCATTTTGATGCCAACACATGGCCAGGTATGTTCCAAGGCATGATCGCATTCGTCAACATGGATCAAGATACCCAAGCTTTGGTACAGAAGTATTTACAAGAGCATTCATCTACTTTCGATAAGTCAGCTCACTAATAGGACATAGCGTAATGAACAGAAGAGACTTTCTAAAAGGCTTAGTTGGAACATCTTATGTCGTACTTAGCGGATCATCAGTACTTGCACCGCTAAACGCTTTAGCGGCAGCTGGTGCAGATGCGTCTGACGGCTGGCTTACAACGGGTTCGCACTTTGGTGCGTTCAAGATGAAGCGTAAAAATGGCGTGATCTCTGAAGTTAAGCCTTTCGATACCGATATGTATCCAACGGATATGATCAACGGTATTAAGGGCTTAGTTTACAACCCATCACGTGTTCGCTACCCAATGGTGCGCCTAGACTTTTTATTAAAAGGCCACCAAAGCGATACCACACAACGCGGTGATTTCCGTTTTGTACGTGTCACTTGGGACAAAGCATTAGGTCTATTTAAAGACTCGCTTGACCTTATTCAAACCAAGTATGGTCCATCAGGGCTGCACGCTGGGCAAACAGGTTGGCGCGCAACAGGTCAGTTGCACTCAAGCACTAGCCACATGCAACGCGCTGTAGGCATGCACGGTAACTTCGTTAAGAAGATTGGTGACTATTCAACTGGTGCAGGGCAAACCATTTTGCCTTACATCTTAGGTTCTACCGAAGTTTACGCTCAAGGTACCTCTTGGTCGTTAATTCTGGAACATTCTAAAACCATCATTTTATGGTCGAATGATCCATACAAGAACCTACAAGTCGGCTGGAACGCTGAAACACACGAGTCTTATGCTTACCTTGCTCAGTTAAAAGAGAAAGTAGCTAAAGGCGAAATTCGTGTGATCAGTATTGACCCTGTCGTCACGAAAACACAGCAATACCTAGGTTGTGAGCAACTTTACATTAATCCGCAAACCGACGTAGCGTTAATGCTAGGTATTGCTCACGAAATGGTAGACAAGAACCTTCACGATAACGCGTTTATCGAAGGTTATAGCTTAGGTTTCGACCAGTTCTTACCTTACATTAAAGGTGAAACTGACGGTGTAGAGAAAACTCCTGAGTGGGCTGCAGAGATCACTGGCGTTTCAGCCGAGATCATCCGCGACCTTGCTAAGGTAATGACTAAAGACCGTACGCAAATGTTGATGGGCTGGTGTATTCAGCGTCAACAACACGGTGAGCAGCCTTATTGGATGGCAGCTGTACTTGCAACCATGATTGGCCAAATTGGTCTTCCAGGCGGCGGTATTAGCTATGGTCACCATTACTCAAGTATTGGTGTACCATCTTCAGGTGCAGCAGCGCCAGGTGCGTTCCCACGTAACCTAGATGACGGCCAGAAGCCAATTTTTGACAGTACTGACTTTAAAGGCGCAAGCAACACGATTCCGGTTGCACGCTGGATTGACTCAATCCTTGAGCCTGGCAAGACTATTGACTCAAACGGCTCTAAAGTCACCTATCCAGACATTAAGATGATGGTGTTCTCGGGTAACAACCCATGGAACCATCACCAAGACCGTAACCGCATGAAGAAAGCGTTCCATAAGCTTGAGTGCATCGTGTCAATTGATATGAACTGGACGGCGACCTGTCGTTTCTCTGACATCGTACTACCTGCTTGTACGACGTTTGAACGTAACGATATCGACATCTATGGCGCATATGCAAACCGTGGTTTGCTTGCGATGCAGAAAATGGTTGAGCCGTTATTTGAGAGTCTTTCTGATTTCGAGATCTTCACTCGCTTTGCTGCGCTACTCGGCAAAGAGAAAGAATACACTCGCGGCATGACCGAGCACGACTGGTTAGTGAAGCTTTACAACGACTGTAAAGCCGCCAATGCCGGTAAGTTTGAAATGCCTGAATTCGAAGAGTTCTGGAAAGCAGGATATGTTTACTTCGGTGAAGGTAAGCCTTGGGTTCGTCATCAAGCATTTAGAGATGACCCTGAGATCAATCCACTTGGAACACCATCTGGTTTGATTGAGATCTTCAGCCGTAAGATCGCCCACTACGAATACGATGACTGCCCAGGCCACCCAACTTGGATGGAAAAAGCAGAACGTAGCCATGGTGGTCCAGGTTCAGACAAGCACCCTATTTGGATGCAGTCTTGCCACCCAGACAAACGTTTGCATTCACAGATGTGTGAATCAGAAGAGTTCCGCGAAACTTACACAGTTAATGGTCGCGAGCCTGTATACCTAAACCCTGAAGATGCTAAGAAACGCGGCATTAAATCAGGCGATGTTGTACGCGTGTTTAACGACCGTGGTCAGTTACTTGCTGGCGCAGTGGTATCGGATAAATTCCCTAAAGGGGTTATTCGTATTCAAGAGGGTGCCTGGTATGGCCCTGTTGGTAAAGACGGTAGCAAAGAAGGCGGCGCTGAAATCGGTGCAATCTGTAGTTATGGCGACCCAAATACCCTAACTCTAGATATCGGTACTTCTAAGCTTGCACAGGCTTGTTCTGCTTATACTTGTCTTGTTGACTATGAAAAGTATCAAGGTAAAGTACCAGCAGTTAGTTCATTTAGTGGCCCGATTGAGATTGCATTATGATTAAAGATGCTGTGAATACAGAGACAGTTGAAATTAACCCAGTAGATCAGGTTAGAAGCACGATTTATCAATTACTTTCGTCATTATTTGCCAAAGAAATTGACCATAAAATCTTGCATGATTTAACCAGTGATCAAGCCCAGCAATTTTGGGCGCAATTGGGTAGCGAAGCTGAATTTAAAGCTGACGTTGATGTTTTAGTTGCTGAGCTTGCTAAGCTTAATACTGATAAAGCATTACTAGAACTTGCTGCAGATTATTGCGGTCTGTTCTTAGTTGGTACTAAATACAGTGCATCACCTTATGCAAGCTTATACCTAACAGATAAGCCAGCTAAGAAAGGCGATGAGCCACTGCTCTTTGGTGAACAGCATCAGCAGATGACTCAGTTTTTAAAGCAGAGTCAACTGCAAGTACAAAGTGAGTTTCCAGAGCCTGCGGATCACTTAGCAGTGATTCTGGCCTATGTTGCTCACCTTTGTACCCATAGTGATGAAGCCGAGCAGCAAAGCTTTATTAAAGCTAACTTAGCTAACTGGTTAGGCAACTTTGTTGCTAAGGTTACTGAGGTTGATACCGGTAACTTTTATCAAGCATTAACGCGCTTAACCTATGCTTGGGTGAAGTCTGATGCCGAGTGGCTTGAGTCTGAATTGAACTAATCCCTCATTGATTAGGAATTAGATTCAAAAAAGGGTGATGAACTTACGTTCATCACCCTTTTTTATACCTGCAAATTTATCTACTGATACTGATATTAGGCTTTAGGCTGCTCAGCTATCCAAGTCTGCAAGGCTGCTAATGATGCTTGCCACAACGCCATAAGAGAATCATGTTCAGTTTGCTGATATCGGCTTGAGCTCATTGCTGACTTCTCTAACAGCTTACATCGCTCTGATAGCCTAGCTAACCCCATATTCGCACTGCTGCCTTTTAGTGCATGCAATATATGACCAATATCGGCATCAGCCTTGAGCAAACCTTCAAAGTGCACTTTGCTGGTTTGTTGATAAATTTTAGCCAGCTCAATAACCGTCTCTAAACCTAGGTAAGTTAAGTCTTGGGTTAACTGCGTCTCATCGAGTAATGCAGCTTCTGTTCTATCACTGCCCAAGGAGTATTCCTGTTTATCAATAGCAGCTGTTTGATCGCTCAAGGCTGTTTTCTCGCTCAGTGCTGTTTCAGCCTGGATTTCGATATCTTGTAGCGGTTCGGCATTACCAAGCCAATTAGATAAAGCTTGCATATCAAGGGGTTTCATTAAGACTAAATTGAAACCTTTCTCTTGATAGTTTTCCATATCATCGGCCTGCAGCTGTGCAGTAAAAGCCGCTATTTCGATTTGATGTTCAGCTTGCCTATTAACCTCTTGTAGCTCAGCGAGTAATTCGATCCCCGAGCCATCGCCAAGCTGAATATCGAGCATAATGGCATCGAATTGCTTTGCCGTTTGTAGCGTATAGGCTTTTCTCGCAGCTTCACAGCTCTTTGCGAGTACCGAGCTATGGCCAAGGTGGGCTAGAAAACCCTGAGCTACCATAGCGTTAATCTTATTATCTTCAATAACTAAAAGATTTTTAGCTTGGGTATGAATAACTTGCTGCTGCAGCTCATAGTCAGGGCGGTCACAAACTATCAACGGCAGCGAGAAACCAAAGCAACTGCCCTTACCCAACTCACTCGTTACCCATACGCCGTTTTGCTCAGCTTGAGTGCTACTATTCATCAGTTCAACTAGCTGCTTACTGATAGCAAGGCCTAAACCCGTACCTCGGTCTCGACCTTTACTAGGCTCATTACTGTATGCCTTAAATAGCTTTTTCATCGCCGAAGCATCAATTCCTACACCAGTATCCTGAACTTTAAACTGTAGCGAGTCATGCTTAACTTCGACGGTAAGCTCCACCTCACCTTGAGGAGTAAACTTAATCGCGTTACCCAGCAAATTGAGCAGCACCTGTCTAAGCTTGGGGCCATCGATATATACCCATTTAGGCAAATCGCTATGGTTTGAGCGCAGAGTTAACCCAGCGAGTCCGGCACCAGCAAGCATAATAGCCACAACTTGATCCAACAGCTCATTGATATCCACAGCTCGGGGTTCATTAGCCAGTTTTCGCTGCTCTAATCGAGAAAAGTCTAAAATATCATTCAGTACCGTCTGCAGTAGCGTGCCGCTATATTGTGAGAGCGCTAACATCTGCTGCTGCGCCGCAGGTAGCTTTGAGTGCCCAAGTAAAGTTAAGGTACCTAAAAGTCCATTGAGAGGCGTGCGGATCTCATGGCTCATGGTGGCTAAGAACAGCGATTTAGCCTGGTTAGCTTGCTCGGCCATATCCCGGGCAAGCACATGGCCTTTGGCCTCTTTATCTAGCTGGATATTCGCTTCGGCAAGCTCTAAGGTTCTTGCTTCTACCTTTGCTTCAAGTGCCTGCTTATGTTCATACAGCTCTGCCGCAGTTTCTCGAAGTTCAGCCTGCAGTTTTTGATTATGATCTGTTTTTTGCTTAAAGGCTTTAATCGCACTGGCCATTGCCGCTAGTTCATCGTCACCTTGAGTATCAATAGTTACCGCTGTGTTGCCTAAACTGAGTTGAGCCAATGCCTTAGTCGCGGCATCGAGTTTTAAGGCAATACCTCGATAGATGACCTTATAGACCACCACAAAAATCACCAGAAACATCAGTAGCCCCGTCATCCATAAGCCAAATTTCGACCAAGTTAACTGCTTGAGATAGTCGTTTCGGGCATTTTCAGCTTCCAAACGCTGTAACTGCATGGCATAAGCAACCGCTTCATTGAGCACATCGAGTTTATCTGTAATGGTTTGTAGCTGTAACTCCTGCGCTCTATGGTACTTGGTGTACTCTTTCTGTAAGGAGAGGCTACTGGGTAGCGTTTGCAATATCGCAAACTGCTTAGCTAAGGTATTGGCCCTATCCGGATCACGAATAATATGAGTCAAACTGGAGAGCGAGCTAAGATAGCGGCTATCTGAATTGCCAATACTCCTGTCTAAGTGATTGCGCCCCGCAGGGTTAGGGGCAGCTTGCTGCGCTTGTGAACTTAAAGCAACTGCTAAGGGGGCTTTGCTTGGGTTTACAGTAGGAGTTATTCGGCTCCCGAGATCTCCCAGAAACGGATAAATCCCCGTTTCTAACTCGGGCGATTGAAACATCTGCCCCATAAGAGCAATGTTATGCACGATTTTAAGTGCACGATTAAGTCGCTCTTGGATATCTAAATCTTGTTCTATCAGAGTATCGAGCAACTGCGACGTTTTCTCTGCGCCTACAGCATCAGGGTAGGCTAAACTCAGTTTAGATAAGATCCCCGAGTCGACGATAGCCAGCTCCGCAAGTAGCAAGTCAGTACTTTTATTTGCTGCGTTAACGAGTTCTTTACCCTGCTTCTTCAAGCTATAAGCCACCTGAATACGTTGCCCTACTTGCTCCCCTAACTCTGAGATGTCGACAATAATCTCCGAAGCGCTCTGCTCAAGACTCAGGTCAAAATTCACTTCTAGCGCCTTAAGTATCTTAATCGCGCTGAGCATAGTCGCACTTTCAATCGACAGTTTGCGCCCTACAAACTGACGCTGCGCCTCATCTTGTGTCTGACCTAGCAAACCTGCATTTTCAGCCAATGCATTACTCGATAGAGCCAACTGACTTGCGGCCTCAGAGGCAGGCAATGCTCGGTTGTATAAGTATTTATCCGCCTCTTGAACCCATCGCAAACTCACACTACCCAAACTAACCAGTAGTAGCAAGAGTAAAGCAAGCAAACCAAAAGCCAGCATAAGACGACCAATTAGGCTTTTTCTCGATAGAGATAATTTAGGCAAGGGGGATTTTGGCAAGAACAATACACTCACTGTTATCTGTTAAGCTGATACAATATTAATCCTTTACTCATTCGATTCATAGAGACGTTATCCATGGTTAAAGTTTTGCAGCAGCGAATATTACTCGTTTTCGGCTTAAGTTTTTTAAGCCCTATTGTCATTGCTGCGACAACGCCGTCATCTTGGTCGCTTGAGCAGAGAATTCCCTACGAAAAAGTCTTGCAACAAACTACGCCGTTACAACTTACACCGCTCACCTCGGCTAAGAAAAGTTGGCGCATTTGCGCCTTAGTACCACATTTAAAAGACACCTACTGGACAGGTATTAACTACGGACTAGTACAGCAGGCTAAAGCGTTAAATCTAAAGCTGGAACTGTTCGAAGCAGGCGGTTATTACGGCCAAGATAAGCAGCTAACTCAACTCGATAACTGCATGAAGCATAGCTTTGATGCCATTTTACTCGGCGGCGTTCGCCCCGATATTTTAGATTTTTATCAAGCACCGATTACTAAACCCGTTATCGCTCTAGTCAATCGACTCCAGCACCCAAAAGTGAATACGCGCGTGGGCGTAAACTGGTATCAGATGGGCTTAAAAGCAGGGGAATATATCAAGCAGCAAACCAAGAAGCCTGCAACCTTAGCCCTATTAACCGGCCCAGACAAACTCGGTGGTAGCGACTACGTAGAGCAAGGGTTGTCAGCGGCCTTGAAAGACAGTTTAGTTAACATCAGCGCAGTGCATCACGCCGATAATAATCGTAATCTGTATCGAGATGAACTTGAGGTGCTATTAAGTGAACAGACGCCCGATTACATCCTTGGTAGCGCTGTTGCCATAGAAGCTGGGGTCAGCATACTGAGGCAATATCAGCTTACCGATAAAGTGAAACTCGTTAGTAGCTATCTATCGCCTGCGGTGTTGCGAGGGATTTATCGAGGTAAAGTGGCGTTTAGTAACGACGACCAAGTCGTTCTGCAAGGTAAGCTGGCTATCGATATTACGGTGAGAGAGTTAGAGGGAGCTCAAGCTTTTGGCGATATAGGACCAAAAATTAAAACCCTTTATCCTAAACATATCAGTGAAGATGTACTAAGAACCAGCTTGCCACCCGCAGATTACTATCCAATTTATCGGGTCAATACTGGATATTAAGTCGCCTTAAGTTGTTTAAATCGTTTCAGTACCCCTTCACCATGAATGGTCACAAACCGCTCAAACGAGTCAGCTTTAGTCTTTCACTTTAGCCGCAAACAAATAGCCTTCACCGTGAATGGTAACAAACAACTCACTGGATAATTTATTGCGCACATCAATGAAGGATAATGACATCGACAACTTGTTGGCTAAAATATAAAAATAGCTTAAACGAGTCAGCTTTAGTCTTTCACTTTAGCCGCAAACAAATAGCCTTCACCATGAATGGTAACAAACAACTCACTGGATAATTTATTGCGAAGGCGACGGATAATCACATCGATTGTTCTGTCGTTTACGTCCTGATCTCGGTGGCTAGTTTGCAACATTAAACGTTCACGCGATAACACCTGTTGTGGATGCAAAGAAAAGGCGGTAAGCAACTCAAACTCGGCTTTTGTTAGCTTGATTGGCTCACCATTGTGGGTCAGTTGGCGGCTATTGAGCTCTAATATATAGTCGTTAAAAGCGATAATATTATCATTTGGATCGTCTTGCTCTGCACTATCGGCAACGGCTTTTTTCACTAACGACATACGCCAGAGTAAGTTCTTAACCCTAACTAATAGCTCTCTTAGCTCGAAAGGCTTGGTGACGTAATCGTCGGCTCCCATCTCTAGGCCAACAATCTTATCTATGGTTTCATCACGTCCAGTCACTAAGATGATCCCTACATGGCTCCTGCTTCGCAATTCACGAGCCAGACTCAAGCCATCGACGCCGGGTAAGTTAATATCAAGCATGACTAAGTCGATATGCTGGCGGTCAAATTCGTGCCACATCTGATCACCATCTTGAGCTTCGAGTACTTCATAGCCCTCTTTCTCAAAATAGCCTTTTAACCTAGCTCTAATGACGGCTTCATCATCAACAACCAGTACCCGGTATGCCATATATCACCTCAACCTAAACCACTTTTATCGACAAAAGCGTCCGCAAAATTGCGCCACATAATATACACAAGTTAGCGCGTAAAGCGAGCAGTTGAAATATTTACGACTAAAATCTAAAAATACTCAGCCACAAAAAAGCCAACTCAAAGGAGTTGGCTTTTATTTATCAATGCATTAGCACTGACAAATTCATTTATTCTATATGCAAATTAAAAACTTTTGCTCACACCAAACACGACGCGATCATCGAAGATTTCAGTTTGTGTTCCGTAGACTAAGTGAGTGTCATCCACTGAACTTCCGTGGTAACGCAGATCGAATGTTAGGCCAACATAGTTAGCTTCAACACCTAAATTCCAGTGAGTCCACCCCTCTGCACCTTCACCGTCAAGATCTTGATAACCAAATGAACCAGAAAGTTTCACGCCATTATTGAAGTCATAGCTTGGGTGAATGGCGTAGTTCACGCCTTGCCAACCATCAACACCAAACCAGTCATCTAATGTTGGTGTGACTTCAAGCTGAACATTGGCTTGGCCAAACTGCTTAGCGACTCGCACCCAAAGCTCTGTGTAGTTTGAGTACGAAGCGCCAGGATAAAGATATGAGAACACCATAACATCATAGGTAAAGCCGCTGTCACCAAATGCGCCGGCCTTACCGATATAAGGTGCGGTTACGATTTCAAGATTTGGATCGGCAAACTTGATGTTTGAAGCAAATACACCAGTGTACCAGCCGTCATCATTGCCCCAACCTAGCGTGCCTTGTACTACAGGTACATCGCCGTCCATAGTTTCTGATTCACCACGGAAAACATAGTCGGTCGCAAATTTAACGTTGCCACTAATTTGTCCGCCAAGCAGTTCGTTGTCATCAGCAGCCACTGCGCTGCCCATGGTCGCCATAGCTAAACTGCCAAGCATAATTGCATGTGTAAATTTCATAATCATCATCCCAATATTTTCGATCTAAGTTATCAATCTAAAATCTCAACCTAGGCGGTTGATTGATTAATCCAAGCTTAGCAATATCAGCTTATACTAATCTAGGTTTTCGCCTAAGTTTTCATCTAAGCTTGTATCTAAATTTAGGTAAAGCTTACTCTCAAGTTATTAACAACCTTGAGAGTAAATATGAATTAATAAACCAACATTATGAACAAATATGAATAGCACACGACAAAGTACGGCCTAGCTCGCCTTTCTCAGCAGCAGCGCTTTTAGCTCCTCAATTTGCACTTTAAGCTCGGCGACATCCGCAGCGCTAGCTGGTTTATCTGCTGGATCATCGGCAGCCTCTTCACCTCTCATCGCGGCTGTTTCTTGGGTCATCACATCTAACACTGCCCCTACCATCATATTTAAAAACACGAATGCAGTTAAAAAGATAAAGCTTAGATAATAGATCCAGCTGAGAGGGTATACAGCCATGGTCTCGTACATTATCGATGTCCAAGACTCGAAGGTTGAGATCCTAAACAAGGTCAGCATAGCAACTGAGACATCTCCCCAGAGGAAGTCATTTACATTGGCAAAGAACATACTGCCTACCGCGCCATATATATAGAAAATCACAAACATCAGTAAAGCGATATAACCCATTCGGGGTATAGCCTTTAACAGCGCATTCACCAACATTCTTAGCTCAGGGATCATAGACACTAAACGCAGAACTCTGAAGATCCGCAGCAGACGGGCTAATAGAATGGCCGAGCCACCAGCAGGAATAAGACTACCGATAACAATCATGGTGTCGAAAACATTCCAGCCGTTGCTGAAAAATCGCTTAGGGCCGTCACTGGCAAGAAAACGGATCACAAGCTCAATGGCGAAAAATACCGTAATACCGATATCCAGCACGACTAAGCTCTGCTCCATCCACGCTGGAAGATGATAGGTATGCGCGCCAATGGATAACGCCGACACCACGATGACGAAAATAACAAAACCTTGAAAAACCTTACTATTGTCAATCAACTTAAGCTTTGACTGCAGGCCAGAAACGTTCGCAAGCACACCTTGCTCCTTTAGGGTAAAAGAGAATGAAATAAGCATGCACTCAATGGTGTGAGTGCATCGGGGCGCGAAGTGTAATGATCAAGGCTTAATTTTGTGTTAAATCAAGCCAGGAAAGTGATTTATAGCATAATAAGATAAGGTTAACTCAAAACAGACTCTATCTGAGCAAGGTGCTGCTCAACCCAGTCTCGGTTTATAGCGCCCCAATGGTTTATCCGGTAAAAACCAGCATTATTGCGCTCGCCATCTTGCACAAACTCGCACTCAATCGTTAAGTCTCCCAAAACGGCTATTGCATCTTGCAGGGTTCGACGAGGCATTTCTGTTAGCTTGTGTAACGACAATAAGTTATGTCTTTCACTATCGATTAGGTAAGCAATATAGAGCTTTCTAAAAAAAGCACTTTGCTGTTTAGAGGCAGTTAAGGTCAGGCTCATAACAATCTTATATTCTGGATGATTAAGGTAAACTACTTTATTTACAACAAATAACAAGTAATAACTGGATAGGCTAAAACACTCAACTGTTGCCAAATATGTCTCACTGTAGCGATAACGCCACACATACTGATATAGTCAAATAGAATAAACTGCCGTGAATAAACGACCTTAAATGAAGGACGAGAGTTGAAATGGATAGCAGCAACAATATCAGCAACGAAGCTGACTCTATTAACGAACAAGCTTGCCATGACTTAGTTGCACAGAATGAGTGGCAAGGCTTCGATCAGGTACCACTTCAGCCAGTCGATAAGCGCCATTACACCCAAGTGTTATGCGAAAGCCTGATACTTGGCTGCATCGCGTTTATTGCGGTGTCTCTGGCCGTGGTTCTACCTAGAGAGCTACAACTTCCCCTATTGCTAACCATATTAACGGGCCTGTTACTGTTATTGGCAATCCTTGGCTATTTGAGAGATCGACATGCCAAGTCGCTGGCTTACGCAACATGCGAACATGAACTTATCATGCAAAAGGGTTTTTGGTGGGTTAAACGCACCTCGCTTCCTTATTCAAGGCTCCAGCATGTTAGCCTGTCTCATGGCCCGCTAGAGCGCTATTTTAATCTATCCACTATCAAATGCTTCAGTGCTGGTAGCGGCTCGGCAGAGATTGAGTTACCCGGGTTAGAACAGCGAACGGCAGAACACCTGCGCCAACACCTGCTCACTCAAGCAGCTAAGGCTAATCCGCAATTACCGTTAGAGACGGCCTCGCAAGAGAATGAACTCGAAGGTGTCACACAGACTATAACCTCGGAAAAGTCTAACGATGACGCATAAATTTACCGATTGGTCATCGTTGTCAGCTTGGTCTATTATCAGCTTTACCCTGCTAACGACACGACAATTATTAAGCAGCGGCTACGCCCTCATTCCAGTTATCTACACCGGCTGGCAACAAGGCTTTAGTAGCCCTTGGGTCATCATTGCAATCCTAGCTGTGGTCGGTCTCATTTTTGTCTTTAGTGTGCTGCAATGGCTTAAGTTTCGCTTTAAAATTGAAACCGATAAGCTCAATATCAGACACGGTATTGTGTTTAAAAAAGCCGATGAACTTCCCTTCAGTAAAATTCAAAACGTACGCTTAGAGCAGCCACTTTACTTCCGTCCTATGGGACTCTATCGTCTCGTGGTCGAAACCGCAGGCTCTAAAGGAAATGAAGCCGAACTGTCGGCCTTAGCTTACAAAGATGCCCTAGCCCTTAAAAAGCAATTAATGGCAGAGCATGATGCGCATACACTGCAAAACGAGCACTCCAGTAGCCCATCACAAGACCAACATACATCTAAACAAGTTAGCACCATTAGCCGTAAGGATCTTAAACAGCTAGTGCTATTTGGACTTTATCAAAATAACGCCATTTGGCTAGCCGTCATTTTGGGTCCAATCTTCGGTCAACTCGATTGGGAGTCGATGGAAAAGCTACAATTGATGCAATCATTTATGGCTTGGTACGACAGCCATATTGCTATCAGCCTGATGCTACAGCTCATCTTTGCTGTTTTAGCGCTAGTTGGTTTGTATCTGCTATTTTCGCTACTTTCTATCGCCTCTGCCGTGTTGAAATACTTGCCTTACCGATTAAGTCGCAGTGGTAATACACTACATCGAACCGGTGGCATTATTGCTAAGCAAAACGATGCATTGGCGATAAGGCGCATACAGGTGATTAAATTCTATCAACCATTGATAGGCCGTTTACTTAAGCTCTGGACCGTCTACTTTAAGCAGGTTCAGGGTCATGAAGTCGAGCAACGAGGTTCGACTAATATGTTGGTTCCCAGCATGAGCCGTGACGATATTGCCAAGCTTCTACCCGAGCTTAAAGGCGTTGAGGCCAGCTCGACTCAGCTTCCTAAGCAATATCAACACATTCATCTTGGCTGGTTCTGGCGCCGTGGGTTGTTGCCACTTTTAGTCCCGGCTATTAACACCTACTTTATCGGTTTTAACCTATTTACCGAGCTACTCTGGGTAGGTGCGAGCCTGTTTTGTATCGGGGTTTACTTAAGATACCGCCAATATGGTTACCAGCTCGAAGGCGACAACCTGTGGTTTCACTCGGGGTTGCTTGGGCGCAGTTGGCAGCTTATCGCTCTGACTAAAGTTCAGCATGTATCGATAACGCAATCACCCAACCAAAAACGCAGTGGCTTGGCTAACCTTGAAATTGGCCTCGCCAGTGGTACAGTAAAGCTGCCTTATATCTCAATCATTGCCGCGCGAAAAATTGCAGAGCGATCCCTCGCGCTTATTCATAACGATCATCGAAACTGGATATAGCCATGAACAAACTAGCCACAGAGCACACATCAGAGCAACCCATTACCCCTGATATGATTATTCACTTTTGGTTTGAAGAAATTGAACCTAAACAGTGGTGGGTAAAGGACCTTGAGTTTGACGCTCTCATTAAGCAACGTTACGCCAGTTTATTAGCTCAAGCACTACAAGGGGAACTCTATCACTGGCGAGCAACCCCGCAGGGAAGGCTGGCCGAGATCATCGTGTTAGATCAATTCTCTCGCAACATTTATCGAGATACTCCAAAGGCCTTTGCCGCCGACGCCATAGCATTAGTGCTCGCTCAAGAGGCTGTGGCTATCAATTGCGACTCTGAACTAAAAGCTAAGCAAGTGCCGTTTTTGTTTATGCCTTATATGCACAGCGAATCAGCATTGGTACATGAAGTAGCGGTTAGGCTATTCAGCCGAGAATCGGCTAAAGGTAATTTAGATTTTGAACTCAGGCACAAAGCTATCATCGACCAGTTTGGTCGTTATCCTCACCGCAATGCCATCTTAGGTCGTGAGTCTAGCGCTGAAGAAATAGCTTTCTTGCAGCAACCTGGCTCCAGTTTCTAGCTTCTAGCTTCTAGCTGAGGCTGTACTTTTACCGCCCTGAAGAGCAGAGCAAAAAAACAGCCACACCGATAATGTGTGGCTGTTTTTTATGACATGTTTACAGCCGTCTTTATGCAACTAGCTGACTAAATCAGCTTTAACAAAGTCTTTTAAGTTGCTAATAACTCACTTAACCACTAGCACCGGGCACTTGGCTTTGTTGGCGATGGCCTCGGCAATATTGGGGTTGAGCAGATGCGCAATACCTTTGCGGCCATGACTGGCGATAACAATCATACCAATCTGACCGACCTCAGCCTCTTCAAGGACCTCATCTAAGACATCCCCTTTTCGAAGTACCGTTTTTACCGTCAATCCATGATTGAGTTCCTGTTGGATCTGCTGCTCTATTTTCTGTAGATTTTCATTCGCCGCAGTTTCTATCTGTCTATCAAGTTGCTCCACAGACTCTACTGCAATGCCATAATGATGCTCACTAAAAGGCTCACTCATTACATGCACCAATCGTAAGCTCACACCATATAGATTCGCCATCTCGATGGCATAGCTCAGTGCATGAGACGCCGTCAATGAAAAATCGGTTGGACATAAAATTTGTCGAGTACGCATAACTTCTCCTCAACCAAGCCTATTTATACTTGATTGCAGTCTAGCTTTCGTTAAATGATTCAATCATTGGAGTCATCTAAATCATTGGAGTCATCTAAATCATTAACTTAATACTTCTTACTTCACCACTAGCACAGGACACTGAGCGCGATTTGCGACCGCTTCAGAAACGTTGGAGTGCAAAAAATGTGATAGCCCGGTGCGGCCATGGCTGGCAATGACGATCATGCCTGCCTCTGAGCCCTCGGCCTCTTTTAGGATCTGCTCAGCAGCACTGCCGTGACGAATAACAGACTCAACTGAGAGCTCACTCTTGAGCTCAGTTAATAGCTTCTTCATATTTTCAGCCGCAGAGTCTTCCATGCTCTGAGCGAGCTCTTCAGGGGTAACCGTAAGGATTTGATAATTATCGACTCCCATAGGTTGCTCGATAACATGCACAATACGTAGACCAACATGGTATAGATTTGCCATTTCAATCGCATACTTTAGTGCATGGGACGCTGTATCTGAAAAATCCGTCGGGCATAAGATTTGACGACTACGCATAACTATTTCCTCCAAACATTATTCGCTTGCTATCACCATGGTGAATACCGCTTTATGGCAAAGACTTAAACTATAAGCTAATACTAATTCCTTACTAATAAGGTTAGTCATTAAGCCAATCGCGCGCCTCTTTTTTGCTCTCAAAAAACTTGGCGTCGTAAGGGGTAAACCAGTCTGCCAATTTCGCCATCCACTCTTGAAGGCGTCCCTCACCCACAATGGCAATCTTCTCGAATGCCTTACCGTGGGCAACGCCTAGCTTTAGATCGTCCCAGGCCGCTCGTAGTTCCCAGCCATCTAACTCACTAATATCCGCTAGCACATTAATTTCAGGATCTTCCACCCCAGCAATCGCGGACTCCAGCATGGGAACCATATATTCATAATCTTCGTGGGTTAACTTACCAACAGCAACAAAGGTCATATAAAACTTGCTACCACTGCGCTCAATTCCTACGGATATGCCATGTCTATCATTGCTCATTTGATGCTCCTCAGTTTTTAAGTGTGTCGACTAAGAATAACAACCTTTCCTAATTCAATTTTAGAGTCTTAACAATTCTTGAATTTGATCTTGGTCACAATTCGATCTGATATTTGATCTTTAATCAAAAGTTCATTATCATCAGACCGACTAATCAGTCGGTTATTTAAAGACCAAATCTGGAGCTCAGTTAATGAATATGCATATCGACAATCAAGCAGCACAACCCCTCTCGCAAATGCTAATCAAACAACGTACTAGCTACTTAAATGAGCCTGCGCCCAACTATTACGCCAGAATTGAGCACCTAAAAAGCCTTAAAGCCGCGATTATTACTTATCAAGAGCAACTCGTGTCAGCACTGAACCGCGACTACGGCAACCGCTCTGTTGATGACAGTATGATCTCCGATATCATGCCTTGCATTAACAACATCAACTATAGCCTAAAGCACCTTAAGAAATGGATGAAGCCTAGCTCTCGCCACCCTGGCTTGCTGCTAGCACCGGCAAAAATTAAAGTGCATTACCAACCTCTAGGTGTCGTTGGCATTATCGTACCGTGGAATTTCCCAATCATGCTGTCTGTTGGACCGCTTATCACCGCTCTTGCAGCAGGTAATCGCGCCATGATTAAGCTGTCAGAATTTACCCCAGAAACCAACCAAGTGCTCAAAGAGATGTTAAGTAGCATCTTTGATGAGAGCCATGTGGTGTGTATTGAGGGAGAAGCTGATATCGCCGCCGAGTTTTCATCGCTACCATTTGATCACTTACTTTTTACCGGCTCGACCACGGTTGGCCGCCATGTCATGCGCGCGGCAGCGGATAACCTCACTCCTGTGACCCTGGAGCTTGGCGGAAAATCTCCAGTCATTATTGCCGACGATATCGATATGGATATCGCTGTCGAGCGCATGATCTACGGCAAATGCTTAAATGCGGGCCAGATTTGCGTTGCACCAGATTATGTACTCGTGCCGCGTGCCAAGTTAGACAGTTTCATTCAGGCCTATAAGAAAAAGTTCATCAGCATGTACGGCAAAGTCAGTGACAATAAAGATTACGGCAGTGTGATCAATCAGCGACAATTTGACCGTATTATGCAGGTGCTAGATGACGCTATCGACAAAGGCGCCAACATTATTAGCGCCAACGATGAAGCGATTAATACCGATAAACGTAAAATGCCAACCCAGCTTATCAGTGGTGCCAGTGATGAGATGTTAGTGCTACAAGAGGAGATCTTTGGCCCGCTACTGCCAATCATCCCTTATAACAGCCTAGATGAGGCGATAAGTTACGTTAACCAGCGCCCTCGTCCTCTGGCACTTTACCTGATGAGCTTTGATAAAAACACGCAGCAGCACGTACTCAAGCACACGCATTCTGGCGGAGTGTGTATTAACGAAGCCGTGTTTCATGTGGCGGCCGATGACGCCCCCTTTGGTGGCATAGGGCCATCGGGCATGGGGCACTATCACGGTAAAGAGGGCTTCCTAACCTTTAGTCACGCAAAAACGGTTCTCAGCCGCGGTAAATATCTCAATACAGGTAAATTGGTGCACCCACCCTATGGTGGATTTATTCAGCGCCTATTGATGAAGTTTTTCTTACGTTAACCTTAACTTGGCAGCAAATTTGATGAGTCGTATCGACAAAAAACAGGCCATATTAGACACCGCGCTGACGCTTTTTGTCAGCCAAGGCTTTTATGCCACCTCAACCGCCTCGATTGCTAAACAAGCTCGGGTAGCTACTGGCACTTTGTTTCATCACTTCGCCTCAAAAGAGGCGTTGATGAACTATCTGTATATATCCATTAAGCAGGAGTTTGCCGATGCGATAAAATCGCAAATCAGTCAAAAGGGGGACTTGGAAAAAGACGCTCAACACCTGTGGCAGGTCGCCATAAATTGGGCGATTGCGAACCCACTTAAACAGGAGTTTTTCCAGCAATACTCTATGTCTCCGTCGATCGCATCCGAGGTGAGACAGCAGGCAATGAACAGTATTTTAGGCTTTATGGGGGAGTTAATTAATCAAGGGCAAAAACAAGGTGTACTAGCAGATTATCCGCTACCCTTAATGCTAGAGAGTTGTCATGGCCAATATTTAGCGGCCACGCGATACTTTCTAGATAACCCTGAATCATGGAAAGATGAAGCATATCAACAGTCAAGTTTTGCAATGTTTTGGAATGCAATGAAGACCTAGTTAGTTAACCAGTGGCAACTTATGAATAAGGCATAGAGCTGTTATTGAGTTAAGGATAATTTATTCAAAGGAGTGAATATGTTAAGAATGAAGACTAAATGCGAGCACTGTCATACGGCACTTGCACGAAAAGATACCGCCTATATCTGCTCATTCGAAGATACCTACTGCAAAAGATGCAGCGAGAAACTGCATTTTACCTGTGTAAGATGTCAAGGAGCGCTGGTACTAAGACCGCCAAGACTAATCAAGCCATTTAAGGTGCCTACCGCTAGATTAAAGACCCTTGCTTTAGCTAACTCCTATTAGCCGTAAAATGACAATTTATCAGAGCACTAGGGGCGTATTTATAACAATCACCTCTACTGCTCTATATAGACCATAAAGGTTACCGCATTATCTATGCATAAGGTAACCACAGACTCACACATAAACCTTTGTTATCCCGATTATGTAAGCAAATTCGTCCATCGTGAGCCTCAATAATCTCACGACAAAGAGGCAAGCCTAAGCCTGTACCTGACTGTTTGGTAGAGTAAAAAGGTAATAATGCTTGTTGCAGCACATCCGCCGACATCCCTAAGCCTTCATCCTTCACCTCAATACAGATCTCTTTATTCGGATAGGCCTGATTTGCCTCTTTGATCTCAAGGCTAACCTTAGCCGGTTCTGAACCGGATTCGTGGGCATTTTTCAGTAGATTAAGTAATACTTGCTCCATCTGAATCAAGTCGAAACTAACCTGATTTTTAGGTAGTTCGCCTAATAACTCAAATTGATAATGTTGTTTTAATTGCTGAGTGAGTGACTGCCAATCGACGGGCAGCTTTTGCGGCAAGGGAAGTTTAGCAAAGCGCGCATAGTTGAAGATAAACTGACTAAGGTGACTGGTGCGATCTTCAATAGTATCGAAAATCAGCTTTAACTTAGGATCGTTAAGATCTTTGGTGATCATTCGCCCAGAGTTAACCATGGAAGCTATTGGTGCTACTGAGTTATTGAGCTCATGACTGATGATGCGAATAACCTTTTTCCATACAGCCACCTCCTGCCGATTGAGCTCTCTAGTCAACTGCTTAAGTAACACCAAATGATGGAACTGACCGTTTAACAGAAACTGGCCTCGGGACAGGTGCCAAGTTTCAGCATCATGCCCCTCCGCGTTACTACTGAATGAGAACAAACCATCCTTGGGGTTTTCCATCGCACTAACCAACTCCTGCGACCCCCCTTCAAGCAGCTCGCTTAAACTCATACCCTCAATTCTAAGTCCATTATGAAACAAATGTCTCGCCGCATCATTGGCATAGATCACCCGCTGTTTATCATCGAGTAGTAGCATCACATTAGGAGAGCTTTGTATGACTTTGTCGAGCAGTAATTCCCGCTGGTAAATGTATTGTCGCTCTTTGCGCAATGTCTGTGCAGACTCGTTAAATAGACTCGCTAGTGCCTTTAACTGATTATCGCCACTCACCGGAATACTTACACTAAAGTCATTATCTTTAAAGTTAAGTAAGCCCACCTCAAGCGCCATTAAACTTGTTGCCAAGCCCCGAGTCAGCAGATAACTTATGCTAGCAGCGAGGAGTAACGAGGCTGAAAGAATCACAACATATAACCATGGTTGTTGAACAATGCTTTGTTGCACCTCTAGAGGCGATAGCCATATCAGACCTGAAAATGCCAACAACAGACCCGAAGCACTCGCAAGCACCGCACCGGTAATTAGCTTAACTCTTAATGAAACCGTGGTTTTAAGACTCATATTTAGCTTTTTCTAATAATGGCGACTAACAGACAAATAAACATTACTTATCGATCCCGTACTTATCCATGCGTCGATATAAGGCTTGACGGCTTAAGCCTAGAGCCTTAGCGACTCGGGCTATCACACCGTTATGTTTGTCGAGCTCCGCTTCAATATTAGCTTTTTCTGCTTGCGGGTTTTCTATGTTACTCGGCTCAGTATTACTCATCAGATCCACAGAAGAACGCATGGGGTAACTGGCCGTTTGAGTTTTTCCAAAGGGAGACTTTTCAACTACAGCCGCTGTAATAAAATTAGTGGATGAGTCAGCAGCGGAGCTAATGCCTAGCTCAGTATTTACAAGTTCTAGTCCAAAATCCTCAACGGTTAATTCTGGGCTACTCGCTAAAATCATCGCTCGCTTACAGGCGTTTTCTAGCTCGCGCACATTGCCGGGCCAAGAATGTTCCAGCAGCACTTGCTGAGTTTGGCGTGATAAAGAGAAGTCGACACCGATAAAGTGCTCAACCAAGGGTAAGATGTCATCTTTGCGATCATTTAACGCTGCCAAAGGCAGTTCAATCACATTCAGTCGGTAGAAAAGATCCTCTCGAAATCGTCCCGCTTGGATATCCTCAGCTAAATCAGCATTAGTGGCGCTTACCACCCGCACATTGACTTTACGTGTTTGATGGCTGCCTAAGCGTTCGAACTCACCAGTTTGCAATACGCGCAGTAATTTCACTTGACCAGAAAGCGGCAGATTACCTATTTCATCGAGAAATAGTGTGCCACCATCGGCGGCTTCAAAACGGCCAATTCGAGTCTTAGTCGCCCCAGTGAAAGCCCCAGCTTCAGCGCCAAACAGTTCGGCTTCGAGTAGTTCCATTGGTAGCGCGCCGATATTAACCTTAATAAACGGCTTAACTCTTAAAGCAGAATTAGCATGAATAATATCTGCGAGCTTATCTTTACCCGCACCGTTGGGGCCTGTGATTAACACCGACACATCTGATTTTGCTATCTGCAACGCCAAGTCGACACAACGCTGCATGGCGCCACTGTTAAAAAACATTCCACAAAGATCGGCATTTTTTATGGCCACCATACGCTGGCTGTCAACTCGGCTAAACTGGGCATTTTCCTTCGACAGACGGTGCAGTGAAATCAAGTTACTGATGCTGTTGAGTAATTTGGCATCATCCCAAGGTTTACCCATGTAATCGGCAGCGCCCTCTTTCACTAACTCTACGGCCAGCTCAAGCTGGGTCCAAGCGGTGAGCAATATGATGGGCAACTTCGGCTGTTGCCCCCTAAAGGCATAAAATAAACTCTTGCCCTCTTCACCGGATGTGGTGTCTTGAGTAAAGTTCATATCTTGTATCACCAGCGCCACATCATGCAGTCGGATAAGTTCGAGGGCAACATCTGGCGATAAGCAGGTAAGTGTTTGATAACCATTTAGTTCAAGCATTAAAGCTAAGGCATTACACACAGCTTGGTTATCATCGACAATCAGGATTGTATCCATAAGCTCTTTATTATTTATTCTTTATTTAGGGCTGCTATAAAAATAACTGAAAGCCAAACAGAGTTAAAGTAAAGCTCACATTTGGCTAACAATTAGATAGCATTCCTTTATCTCAGCAGTTGCCTATTACACGCTGCGAGTCGCTGTTGCAGGTGAGATTTTCACAGCTTTTTGTGCGGGTAAGATCACTGCAATCGTTGTTAACACAAGTAGGCCTGCCACAGTCATTACCGGATAGATAACCTCTAATGGAGGTAAACTATAAAGGCTCATTAATTGCTGACCTAACTGCACTGCGATTAGCCCCCCTAATACACCACCAATCAGACATAAGAGATAATTTTCTACTAGGAATAAGCTGATAATGTCGCGCTTCTTGGCGCCAAGGGCCCTGCGCGTACCTATCTGTTTAGTGCGGCGCTCAATATTAAACATCACCATACCGGCAAGGCCTAACGAGGTGATAAGCAATAATAACACCACCATCATAGACAACACTGTCGCCATCAGCTCATGGTCTCGATATACGTTATTACGGTGTTCGCTAATGGTTTTAAAGCCTCGAACCACGCGATTAGGATGCTCTTTATGTAACGCTGCAGGGATAGCCTCTTTTAGTTCTGCAATAGCAGACTCATCTGCGCGCACTAAAAAGCGCGTAAAAGAGGAGCCCAGCTCCACATTAAGGATCACGCTGCGGTTTAAGTTGGAGTGATTTACCCAAGCACCTTGTAGGCGCTCTACTACGCCGATAATTTTCATTGGCTGATCGCCAATATTACCGCGATACATCACTTGGCCAACGGCTGATTCATCTCCAAAAGTATCTTTAGCAAAGTCTGCGGAAACTATCGCTAAAGTTGCCAGCTCAGGGCCGCCGCTACTGACCTCATCAGGATAAAAGTTTCGCCCCTCAATCAGCTTAATTCCTAAAGTTGAGATCATCTGCTCATCACCATAATAGATAGCTGAACTTGGGGTATCTTTACGATCTTCTTCATTGCTGCCAAAAGAGAAATTCGAAGACCAGCCACCACCACTGAGCGGTGTCATACTGCTCGACGTTGCGGCCTTAACACCGTCGAGGTTACGAATTATCTCAACATCAATCAGGTTCTGTTCATTTGCAACGATAGCATCGTCGAAATTGTAGATAGTTAAATCAAAAACCTCCGACTCTTCAATTCCGGATTCTCTTGCCATCAGGCCTACACGCTCGATGATAATAAAGCTGGCATTGGCCACAATCGCTACCGATAAAGTAATTTGAATCAGCAGCAGTAGTGGGCCGCTTTTATTACGCATTAGCATGCTTAATATAGGTTTAACTTGAAACATAGTAAGTTCCTTTCTCACTCTGTAAATCATTGACTCTTGAGGTAGATACTTGGGTTAGTACTGCAAATACGCCATGCAGGATAAATTCCGGCAATAATGGCTGCGCTGACCGCAATGACTGGCGCTATAACCCACATGCTTTGATCCAACTGAGCCAGCGATTCTTCAAGAGCAAACTTAGTTGATAAGAAGTAAAGTGAAATCCAGGCCCAGAGTAATCCAATGGCACCACCACAAAGGCCAATTAAGCCCACCTCGACTAAGTGTTGAGAGAAGATCTGCAAGCGACTTGCGCCAATGGCGCGTCTAACCCCGACCTCCGGGGCGCGCTTTAAGAATTTAGCCAAAAGTAATCCCAACATATTGACTAAACACACGGTCAAAAATAGCGCACTTAAGCCCACCAATACCTTGTTATCTTCAGGGACTACTTTGTTAACGTTCAGCCACTGAGCGACATCTTTAATCTCACCACGGGCATCAGGGTGTTTAAAGCGACTAATCTGTTGCTGTTGCTCAACGTAACGACCTAACCACTCTTGGTATTCTTGCTGCTTGGCAGGCGTATCTAACTCAACCCAAAATTGCAGCCAATGCATCTCGGAGTTAAGCCTGTCTTGATAATTACGAATATTTTCATGACGCCAAGAGTTATTATTTCCCCAGCTCTCATACTCCTCAATTGGTGCCATTGAGAAAGGTACATAAATCTGTTCAGAGTCATTGAAGGCACCATTGTTAACATCGTAATACTTGGGACTCGGGTTCCAATCCCCGATAATCCCCACCACCTGATAAGGTTTGCGGTTTAGCAATAAGGTTTTACCGACACTATTACCACCACCAAAAGCTTTTTGATTGATACTTTCATTAATAACAACCTTATAGCCACCTTCTTTATCGACCTGTTTATCCCAAGGGCTGCCATAGACAAACGGCACATCAAACAATGTAAAGAAATCACCGCCTGTTACCCTTACTCCCTCTAAAATAGGCGAGAAATTCGCGTCTTCGGTCTGCACCGCAAGGCCCGTTCTAAACATGGCAGCCTGTCTTACCTTTACATTACTCTGACTCAGGTTAAAAGCATCTTGATAGGTGATCTGCTCGTTAATCATGTCCCAAGTATCATTGTCTTGGCTCATCAATTGCACCGAAAACAATTGCGCTGAACGCTCCCCAGCAGGGTTAACCGACGCCATCTTATAGATATTCAAGATAGTGATGGTGATGCCTATGCCGATGGAAATCGCAAGGATCATCAACAAAGATAGAAACGGTGTCTTCTTGATGCTGCGCCAAGCTAAATCCAGATAATAAAAAAACATCATGCTCTCCTTAGCAATCCATTAAGCAACTGAAGCCGTTTCGACTTTACTTTGAGCGCCACCAGCTTGGTACATGGTGAAGTCACATACATGGCCGTCGACAATCTGAATGTTTCGCTGGGCACGACGAGCCAACTCAGCATCGTGAGTTACCATAATAATAGTGGTACCAGCCTTGTTAATGTCCTCTAATAGCTCCATCACTTGGCGCGCCATTAGGCTGTCTAAGTTACCTGTTGGCTCATCGGCTAATAAGAACCTAGGCTCACCCGCTAAGGCTCTAGCAATGGCAACACGTTGCTGCTGGCCACCAGATAGTTGCGTAGGTAGATGCTTCATTCTCGATGCGAGTCCGACTTGCTCTAGTGCACGTTCAACACGAATTTTACGCTCCTTAGCATTAAAGCCGCGATAACGCAGTGGCACCTCAACATTTTCAGCTAAGTTAAGCTCAGAGATAAGATTAAAGCCCTGAAAGATAAAACCAATTTTTTCGTTACGGATAGCAGCACTCTTGTTATCACTCAAATTTGAAATATTCACCCCATCGAGAAAGTAGTCGCCATGAGTAAAACCTTCGAGTAAGCCGGCAATGTTCAAAAAGGTGGTTTTACCCGAGCCAGAAGGGCCCGTAACCGCAACAAATTCGCCTTCATTGACCTCTAAGTTAAAGTCACGCAATGCGTGGGTTTCCACTAAATCCGTTTTAAATACTTTGCTGATGTTGTTCATCGATAACATGGTCTATATCCCTTTAATTCTGTTTATCAATCTCACTAAAAATTATCTGCTTATCAATCTCACTAAAACTGTCTGTTTTACGTAATCTGCTGTTTTCGTAATTCTCTATGGCTTGGCCTGCCTACTGGATAATCGATGAAATAAGACACTCAAGAGCACGGCCGATTAGTTGTCCAATTTTCTGGCCATCACTCAGCGCGACATCAGACACAGTGCTTAAGCTCCCCCCATTTCCACTACCAAACTCAATCAAATTAAACCCAATAAACATCCAGTCACCCGCCCTATCCGTCGATACCTGCACTGCGACCACCAATAGTATTAATACTGCAGCAGTGATGACTTGCTGCTTGTTCATTTGGTTAACTTTGCGACAAACTTTGCTAATTGCTTTATTCATTGTCAGCTTCCTTATTCGACTTTCTTACTCCGCTAGCGAACGATCACTTGCGCAGCTTTGTTAAACGGCTCAATGCTTGAGGTCACCCAAATATCTCCCTCTTGCCCGCCTTGGATCACTTCGATGTGGCTCATGCTGCGTGCACCTAACTGGATTGGGGTTTGCTCTGCAATATCACCATGCATAGCGTAAACTTCTTGGCCGCCACCGCTGTTAACAAAGGCGCCACGCTTAACCATCAACACATCGGGTCTGTGCTCCAGCAATACTCGCGCAGAAAGGCGCTGATTTTGACGCAGCTGAAGACGGTCATTTTGCTCAAATCGCACCCTTGCGGTCACTTCGCGGTTACGCACCTCGGGAGAGATAGAAGACAGTTCGCCCATCACACTGACAGAGCCAAAGCTCAGCTCGACCGCCATACCTATACCTAACTCATCGGCATAAGACTCCGGCACTGCGAGCTCTGCTTCAAAAGCACTGAGATCGACAACGGTCAAAATCGGTTGGCTCTGGCCAATACGCGCTTTTTGCTCAGTAAGCCAATTACCAATAATGCCGCCAACGGGGGCGATGATATTTAGTGCCGTCACTTGGCGTTCGAGCTCCTTAACAACCAAAGCCTGACGGTCAACTTCTAGGGCCGTGTTCTTAAGCTCGAAGGTCAAGGTATCTTTCATCAGTTGCGCTTCTTGCCCCGCATGGGCAAATAACAATTTGGCCTTATGCAGATCATCTTTACTCTTTTCGAAATCAATTTTGCTGATCAACTTTGACTCTATCAATTGGTCGCCACGGCGACTCTCGCGATCAGCCGCTTCTAAATCGACCTTGGCCATATCCAAAGTTTGCTGCGCCTTCAGCTGCTGGCGACGAGCATCGAGACGAGCACGCTCTAGCGAACTTTTCATCCCCTCAAGTACAGCTTGTTGCTGCTTTAGGCTATTGGTCAGTTTATGACTCTCAATGCTTGCCACAATCTGGCCTTGTTCAACTTTGTCACCGGGCTTAGCAATTAAAGTCACAGAGCCTTGCTCTGGGCTATATAAAACAGGCGCATTGGCAGCAACTATCTTGCCAGTGGTGGGAATATCACGAATGAGGGTACCGCGCTCTAAGGTGGCAAATCTAAGCTCAGAACGCTTAATTGAATTGGCAATCGAGTCATTGTCTATGCTCGACCACACTAGACTCGATACCAGCAAGGCGGCTAGACCCAGCATCAAAGGACGCTTCACTTTGCTCGCTGTGCTTGGCTGCTTTATCACATCTTGTGCACTGGTATCCTGAATCATCTTCTTTCCCTAAAGTGTCCGTTGTTAACGATTACTGCTTTGATAGGTCTATTAATACAAGCACCATGCCAAAAACAATTAATTACTAATAAACAGTTACTTAATAAACAACTGAACATCGTATCGAATTAAAGTGTCCGCGGACACCCGTTAAAAGTGTCCGATTAAGTATCGATAATGTCCGATATAAGCAAAGTGTCCGATTTGAAAGAAGGTGCTAGGTTATAGGTTATAGGGCGCTGCGCTGCGAGGACGGGCTTCGCCCTGCTAGGAAAATCAAAAAAACGACGGACTAAAGCCCGACCTACAACAGCCAATACTTTTCCGGCTTTTCCGATCTCAGCTTTACCCGTCTTTGCTTTAACCGTCTTTGCTTTAAAACATAGGCCCTAGAACCTAGGGCGCTTCGCTTCGAGGACGGGCAGCGCCCTGCTAGGAAAAGCAAAAGCTCAAAACAAAACCCAAGCAAAAAGCTGTATTCTTTCCGCTTTACCTTTCTAGGCTCTAAGGTCTGCTTTTCCAAATACCTAACTCTTTGACGGGCTAAAGCCCGACCTACAACGGCCAATACTTTTCCGGCTTTTCCTATCTCAGCTTTAACCGTCTTTGCAGTTTGCCATTCCTAGGACCTGCTTTTCCTAGAACCTAGCGCCTTCTTTTAACCTTTTAACAACGACATTTCACTTTTAACACGATATTTAATGATCCCATTTAACGATATTTCGTGGTTCGAGGATCTTGCTCCAATTTCTTATGCTTAAACCCCGTATTTCCCCCCTTGGCACAGTAGCTGCTCTGTTAGGCGTAATTGGTAAAAACCAATATTGATTAGCTTTAACAAAATAAAAAAATAGGGAAAATGATATGAATAAGAAACTGCTGGCGCTTTTAATTCCGTCACTTTTGATGGCGGGTTCAGCACAAGCCGTAGAGATCTACAATGACCAAACTAACAGCATAAATATGATGGGTTGGTTAGGCTTTGCTGCCATTAATGACACTCATGACACCGCAGTCGTCGACAACTTCTCACGAGTGGGCTTTCGCTTCGATCGTCAAGAGAAGAACGGTTGGCGCAGTTACGCTCATACCGAATGGGGCATTAATATGGTGACTAGCGACGACTCGCTAAGTTACTCAGGCGGTCAGCTAGGTGCAGAGAAAAACTCTGACTTCTTATTCAATCGTTTAGGTTACGTAGGCTTAGCTAATGATAAATGGGGTAGCTTAACTTTTGGTAAGCAGTGGGGCGTGTACTATGATGTGGCATACACCACCGACGTACTCAACGTCTATACCGGATACTCTGTAGGTGCTTACACCTTTGGTGACGGCGGCCTAACAGGTGCCGGTCGTGCCGATTCTGCCTTTGTTTACCGTAACTCTTTTGGTAACTTGAGCATCGCACTTCAATATGCAGCTAAGCAAAATGGTGATGTGGCGCTTTATGACAAAGATGGCATCGCGTTAGATGACGGTTCACACGTTGAGTTTGATACTAGTTATGGCGCGAGCTTAACCTATCATTTCACCGACAAGTTTAAGGTGCTTGCGGGTATTAACCGTGGTGACTTTACTGGCGAACTGGCTGGTGAAAGCGTCGATGATACTAACGAGATCATCGGTGTTGGCGCACAGTATGGTTCTTTCTATCAATATGCCCCTAACCGCGATGCCGATGGTTTCTATGTGGGTTTCAACGCCCATAAGAGTAAGCAAAACGAGTTAGTGGCAGGCGAGCTATATGACTCGACTGGTGGCGAATTCCTAATTGCTTACCAGTATGAAAACGGCTTTGTGCCGACCTTCTTACTGTCTTACCAAGATCTTGATACCGATGCATCAACAACAATCCAAGGTGACTGGACGCGTCAATTTGCGGTGTTAGGCCTGCACTACCGTTATAGCAAGGACACTGTGATGTTTGCTGAAGCTAAAATCGACTTTAGCGAGATGGACGATAAGAGCTTTGAAAATCTCCAGGACAATAGCTATGCCGTGGGCATTCGCTACTTCTTCTAGTTATAGCTGATTTGTTTTGACCAAGCACTGAGAACTAACTCCAGTGTTCGACTCAATCAGGGATAGATTGAGTCATTATTGTCTCGTTTTATTAGCTCCCACTATTTTCGAGAACCTCTTTAGAAAACCAAAAAAAAACACTTCCTCGGAAGTGTTTTTTATTGCCTAGTTAATTTTGATGTTAAATCGCCCTAGGGCTCTGGTTTAGCACAAACCCAGTTTTTTCATCTTACTCTTTAGGGTGTTAGGGTTGATATCTAGCAGCTCTGCTGCACCTCCAGGCCCATAAAGTTTTCCGCCGGTAATGCGCATCGCATGGCTGATGTATTTGCTTATCATGGTTTCAAGTGGCACTAACTTGTCACTGGCGTGGCTGGGATCAACGATAATAGTTTGTCCAGCTTGTGTAGTGACCTCTTCATCGGTTTGTGCCTGCAACAAATCAAAGGTTAATGGCCCCCTAGGCTTTTGAATGATAGCTCGCTCAAGTACATTAATCAGCTCACGAACATTACCCGGCCAGCCATAATTATTTAAGAGACTCAATTGCTCTGGCATCACTCTAGGTAATTTTTCTAGATTAAACTTTGCGGCTAACATTTCTATAAAATGTTGCACTAATAGTGGAATGTCACTGCGGCGCTGGCGAAGCGCTGGAATATCGATAGGAAAAACAGCTAATCGATACCAAAGATCTTCTCTAAAGGTTTTATCATGAACCATGGCCTGTAGGTTTCTATGAGTTGCGGCGATGACTCGAATATCCAAATCGACATTTTCATAGCCTCCCACTCGGGTGATCGAGCTATTTTGCAACACCCGTAATAAGCGCACTTGCGCGGAGAGTGGCAGCTCACCAATCTCGTCTAAAAAGATGGTACCGCCATTAGCTTGCTCAAAGTAACCCGCTTTACGAGTCTCGGCGCCTGTAAATGCTCCTTTCTCATAACCAAATAACTCCGAGTCTATGAGTGTTTCAGGAATGGCACCGCAATTCACTTTAATAAAAGGCTTACCGGCGCGATTGGATTTTGCGTGGATCGCGTTGGCGATCACTTCTTTACCGCAACCGGTTTCCCCCTGCATTAATACGCTGGTATTCAAAGCAGCAATCGCATCAACCTGAACCATCACCTTCTTCAAGCCACCTTCGGCTCCCACAACACCATCAGGACAAAACATCGCCCGCTTAAGACTGTCATTTTCTAGGCTCAATGCTTGGTTAGCTCTAAGCAAGTTACGCCCCCGTAGATTGAAGGCGGTAATTAAAGATAATGTGTCTTTATGGGGCTCAATGAGATCCGCATGCAAGGGTTTAAATTGCCCAGGTGTTTTTGAATAAAACCCGACAACACCGAGATGGGTATCACTGCTAACCATACGCAGCAACACAACTGATGCGATTTCAGGGATCAACTGCGGTGCAACAAACCCTGTCACCGGGTCTAGGCCTATATCGTTAATGATGCGGATCACCGGTCGATCATTTTGCTGCAACACGGCTTCCATCTCCGGCGAGATCTTGACCTGTTTATCCAGTGCGACGGATTGCTGCTCATTAACATGTGACAAAAACTGAATGTCGCCATGTTCTGGACGGTAGATATTGAGGAAAATACCATCAATAGGCAGGTATTGCTTAACAAATTCGTAGTAACTTTGTAGAGCGACTTCGAGTGACAAACTGCTGCACAGACAGTGAGTCGCCTGATAATAAAATTGTTCCTTCATTGATATCTCGGGTTAGCCACGAAGTTTCGTGATGGTAAATCATTGTATTTCGTGATTCTGTGTTCCTGTTCATAAATAACCAAAAACAGGAAGTGTTTTGAACTTAAAAATATAAAAGCGTGGACAACACCACACTATCAACCGAGTAAACAAATAGAATTAATATAACAGTCAGTTTAAATGACGAGACTTATTTACAACTTAAACGGAATATGTGAGTAATTCACCAAAGCGATAAAATATGTGAAGCATATAAAAATAAGCTCTTTTATGTGAGCTATTATCCGAACAGATTAAATATGTGAGAGGCTTATGATATTCACCTCGACATGTGATAATTCAAGCATAAAACCAAAGCCAATACGCGGCTAACCTTAAGAGCTAGCAGAGCTACCTCCCCAACGACACAACCAGCAACCAACTGTTTAGCTATAGCTTTACTGACTATAGCTTTACTAACTAACTATAGCTTTACTAACTAGGCCTGATGCAGGTTTGCGTCAATTACACTCCTTATTTATAACTATAATATCCCTACAGTTTAACACCTACGTCTATTTTCCTATAACGTTATAAACCTGGTTTTTAATCGACCGATAAGAATAGATTAAATAATAGAGCAACTCTGGCTAATTCAGTATATACCAAACTATTCCTACAATTATTTTATTTATACCAGCACTTTCTCTCTACCACTCACCAAACTAATTAGCTAACATAGCCAATAATAACCACTATCACCCCAGCTTATATCGAATAAATGGTTTTCGCTTTAAAGTTAATTGCTCGTATTTTGTTACGTAATAAGTGCCCAATAATTTTTAAGCTTACTAAACGCCCTTTTTCATTATTGATATGTCGAGATGACCACGAAATATCATGACAGCAAATCATGATATATCACGATTTTACGATCCCCTTCATAAATCATTGGCTTTATACCGCGAATTAGGTAGTTGGCACAGTCACTGCAACATCATCTGTATTGAAATAGAGCCTTAATGGCTCAGCAACATAATTAAGAATATACATAGGGAAACAGATTGATGAACGATAAACAACTGGTGAGTCCTAGCCGACGCCAACTACTTAAAGGTGGCGCGGCCATGGCTGTTGCTGGATTAGGTAGCACTGTAGCCTTATCTGCAAATGCAGCGTGCGTACCGCAAGCTGATGCAAAATTTGATGAAGTTGTTGATGTAATCGTTGTAGGTAGTGGTTTTGCCGGTATGTCTGCTGCGCTACAAGCTAGAGAAAATGGCTCTAGCGTTATGATCATCGACAAAATGCCTGTATTTGGTGGTAACTCAACCATTAACGGCGGTGCGATGGCTGTTGCTGGTTCGCCTTTGCAAAAGAAAGAAGGTATTGAAGACTCTGTAGATGTGATGGTTGCAGACATGCTTGAGTCTGGCCGCGGTATGAACGATGTCGAAATGCTCAAACTTGTGTGTAACGGTACTTCAGAGTCTTGCGACTGGCTTATCGAGCGCGGCGTTGAGTGGAAGCCTTTTGTACAGCACTTTGGTGGTCACTCTATTCCACGCGTACTGCAAACGGTTCAAAGCTCTGGCGCTGGTATTATCCGCCCACTGATCAAGGTTGCCAAAAAGAATGGCATCGACATGCGCAACCAAGCCAAACTTGAAGGTTTCATTAAAGATGAAAATGGCCGCGTTATCGGTATCGATGTCCGCCAAGGTTATTACTTCCCGAAAGAGCGTACGGGCAAAATGGTTAAAATTGGTGCCCGCAAAGGCATCATTATGGCAACGGGTGGCTTTGGTAACGATATTGAATACCGCCAAATGCAGCAGCCTGAATACACCAATCAGTTAGATTCAACTAACCATGCAGGTGCAACATCTGAAGCCCTAAAGCAAATGATGCTACTAGGCGCGAACCCAATTCACTTAGATCAAATCCAATTAGGCCCTTGGGCATCACCTGATGAAAAAGGCTTTGGTACTGCATCTCAGTTCAACACCATTGCCACTTACCCAAGCGGTATCGTAGTTGATGTGCGCACCGGCGAGCGTTTCTTTAACGAACTTGCTGACCGTAAAGCTCGCGCCGATGCCATCATGACTCGCCGCGACGCTGAAGGTAACCCAGTTTACCCAATCGGCTTTACTAATGCTGAAGGCGCCAAAGACGCGCAAACATTAGATTGGGGTCTGAAATACAACGTAATTAAAAAAGCAGACACTCTAGAAGAGCTAGCAAAAATCTACAACATGCCAGCAAAGGCGCTTAAAGATCAGGTTGCTCGCTGGAATGAATCTGTGACTAACGGCAACGACACTGAATTTGGTCGCCCAATGCAGAAGGCCATGTTACTCGATAAAGGCCCTTGGTATGGCGTACGCATGTGGCCAAAAGTGCACTACTGCATGGGCGGCGTAAAAGTAAACACCGCATCAGAAGTACTACACCTAGTGACCAACAAACCAATTCCAGGACTATACGCAGCTGGTGAAGCAACTGGCGGTATTCACGGTGCAAGCCGCCTAGGCGCATGTGCTGTAGCCGAAGGTGTTGTAACTGGCCGTAATGCTGGCCGTCACTGCGCTGAAAGCCAAGCAGTAACCTTAAAACTTGCTTAATAAGTCGCTACTAAATTTAAAAAATTATGGGAATGATGAATATGAAAACAACTAAAAATGTTGCGTTAACGACACTCGCATTAGCGCTTACAGCTGGCCAAGCAATGGCTGCCGACACTGTAGTACTAGACGGCAAAAGCCTTACACAAGACCAAGCCTGGGAAATCGCTGAAGGCGCTAAAGTAAAAATTGCAGCCCAGTCAGCAACTGCACTAGTTAAGTCTTACGAGCTACTCATGGAAGCGGCACGTTTAGGCAAACCAGTATACGGCCTAACTGTAGGCGTGGGCTTAAACAAAGACCACAAACTATTTGATGCCAACGGCGAACTTAGCCCTGAAGTAATGAAGGCATCTAAGTCTTTTAACTACAGCACACTACGCGCTCACAGTGCGGGTGTTGGCGAAGCGATGCCAGTTAACTTAACTCGCGTTGCATTAGCTGTACGTTTAAACACGATTTTGTCTGGTCACACTGGCGTTCAGCCATATGTTGCTGAGCTATACCAAGCTTATTTAAACAACGACATTTCACCACTTATCCCGTCTAAGGGCACTGTTGGTGAAGCCGATATCTTACTTTCATCGCACGTAGGCCTAGCGATGATCGGTGAGTGGGATGTGATCTACAAAGGCGAGCGCATGAACAGCGCGCTAGCAATGAAAAAAGCCGGCATTAAAGCGCTTGAACCTGTAGGTAAAGATGCGCTGTCTATTTTATCAAACAACTCTGTTGGCGTAGCGTATGCAATGCAAGGCTACCGCGATGCGAAGCACCTTCTAGATGTATCGCCAACGGTATTTAGCTTAAGCCTTGAAGGTCTAAACGGTAACGTTTCGCCATTCTTGCCACAAACTAACGACATCCGTCCGTTCCCATTCTTAAAAGAAGCCACTAGCGAAATTCGTAACGACTTAACAGGTAGCTACTTATGGGATGCCAACGCTGAGCGTCCACTGCAAGATCCGCTAAGCTACCGTACTACGGCTTACACTTTTGCTAGCGCTTACAAGGCACTTGCCGATCTTGACCAAGTGATTGATATCCAAATCAACCACTCTGACGATAACCCAGGCGTTATCGTAGGTGCAGGCATTGATTACGGTAATAACTCTCAAGTTTCTAAATACTTAGTTGAAGGTAAAGGCGGTGTATTCCCAACAACTAACTTTGAGCCACTACCTGTTGCACTTGCTGTACAGCAGCTAGCCATCGCACTGACTCACGTATCACACAACAGTGCTATGCGTACTATTCACTTGTCAGATGACCACTTTACCCGTCTACCACGCTTCTTAAGCGCACCTGGTAACAACGGCCATGCTTTTGGTGCAATCCAAAAGACATTTGTAGATATGCAAGTACGTAACAAAGCCTTGGCTAACCCAGTATCGTTCGACGGTATTGCGATTGCCGGTAACATTGAAGATACCTTCACTAACCTAAAACTTGCGTCAGAAAGACTAATTCAAATCGTTGATAACACTAACGTTATGTACGGTCTTGAGCTAATGCACTCAACTCAAGCAATCGATTTGCGCAAACTAGCTAACGAAAACCTTAAGCAAGGCGAAGCAACAAAAGCCATGTACCAAGCGTTCCGCAAGCAAGTGCCATTTGTTGAAATCGACCGTCCATTTACACCAGATATTAAGGCATCAAAAGCATTTATCGCCCAGTACTAAAATATAGGTACTAAAAATAGGTACTAAAAGTTAGTACTACTAGCGAAACACTCTTGCTCGGCGTTACCAATACCACAACGTTTGGTAACGCCGAATAAGCAGCAATGGTGCCGCAGTAAAAGAAGCGATTTAAGCGAGATGTTATACAAGTTATCGGGCGCTACGCCCAAGAAGGATTAAAAATGTTAAAAGTATTTTCGACTATCTGCATGCTAATGTTGATGGCCATCCCAAATGCGAACGCAATGAAAATTAAAGATTATCACCAAGAGATAATGACGGGTGATAACGGTAAAGTTGAATGTAGCGCCTGTCACGGTGATGCAAAGCGTAAAACCATCCCTGAAGCAAGTGTATGTGAAAGCTGTCACGGCAGCGTGGAAGATGTTGCAGAGCTAACTAAGCGCCCTGCAGATGCAGGCCACGACGTTGAACCTAATCCACACGACAGCCTACATTACGGTACCGACTTACCTTGTACTTACTGCCATATCGAGCACAAAGAAAGCAAAGTGTACTGTAACCAGTGTCATGAGTTCGAATACCCAGAAATGAAGCGATAAGTTCTATCACAGAATAAAGCAAAGAAGGACCTAGATTCTAGGGCGCTTCGCTTCGAGAGCGGGCTGCGCCCTACTAGGAAAAGCATGACGGGCTAAAGCCGACCTACAAAGTAAGATCAAAAACGCTTTTCCGTCTTTGCTTTTTCCTAGAACCTTTCTTTGCCCTTCCTTCTTAGATTGTACCTTTCTTTGCTTTTCCGTAAGCGCAGCGATCCGTAGTGACAATGTCACGTTCCCTAGGCCGCAGGCTGTCCGGCTCTTACCGTCTTCGCTCTTCCTAGAACCTGCTTTTCCTAGGTTCTTCTTAGCTAGTACCTTTCTTTGCTTTTCCTAGAACCTAGAACCTTCCCTTAAACCGCCTGCCAAAACACGGTAAATGAGGCGAATATCGCCACAAACCAAGACAGAGACCTCAGTGTGCCTTTATCCATTAAGTACAGTAGTTGATAGGCTATGCGGGCTAGCACATGCACCACAGCTGCAGTTTCGGTAATGCCGTTAACTTTATCTGTTGCAATCACAGCCAATATTGAAAGCCCAAAAATAAGCAGAGATTCAAAAGCGTTTTGATGAGCCGCGACTGCACGAGCACCAAAGCCTGTTAGTTTTGACTGCTGCTCCCGTGGATGATTGTTGTCATAACCGCCTAATTTAGCCATAGCCATCGCAACCGGACCTTTGGCAGCATAGGGGAGTAACATGGCGATAAATAGGCAGATGAGTAGCGTAGTCATAGTGAGATCCCTTTGTTATTGTTATTGTTATTGTTATTAGTTTTAGCTGAAATGAGGGCAGTAAACACTACAGGATTTTAAACCTAGGTTCTAGTTTCTGGGTTATGGGTGCTAGGTTCTGGCTAAGTAATGCGGGTTTTAGGAAAGCATACAATCAAAGACGCTTAGCCATAAGATGCGAAAGTTGGGAAAACAACAGCAAGAAGCTTCATATGGTCGGCATTGACCCCGTCACTAGTTACGCAACAGCCCCTAGGACCGAAGTCCTAGGCAAAGTAGCGACTAGCTCACACCAGATAAATAAGGCTCGCTGGGGTTATTTAGGCACGACCTTTTTCATCTGCATGCCGATAAAGATAAAACTTAAGCCTTCAAATACAAAAGAAACTCCAACGAAAACCCCCAAAATAGACAGTGAAAACTCAGGGTCTTTCATCAGGCTGAAAAAATAAACCGCAATGGCTGTCGATAATAAACCACTGAATACAATCAAAAGCCAACCATCTAAGTTCTTACGACTGATAAAACCAAAGAACATCCGAGTCACCCCGTTAAACAGCATAATCATTATCATCATCACAGTGATGGTTAATAAGCCGACATAGGGCTCGGCTAAGATAAAAATACCGCCAATAAGATAGAACAAAGCACTAATGACATACCAAGACTTAGCTTTCCATTTAGGTATACTCAAGGTGTGGTAGACCTGCACCAGACCAATCACTAGAAAAATCCCGCCAATAATGGTGGTGATAGTCACTCCTACCGCAACCGGTAGGCTAATAGCTAAAATCCCGGCAAGGGTCACAACCACACCGACCATCACAAACCATTTCCAGCCTTTCGTTAGCATGCTATTTACTGGGTTTTCCATATTATATCCTTAAGAGTTAGCTGATTGATTAGCAGCTAAGCCTGAGTGTTCAATTCATTTTTAGATTGTTTATCAAAAACAGATCCAACCATTTGAATTGGCGATACAAGCTCAAGTATTGGTCATCAATGAAGATATGACTAGCTGTAAGTCAATATTTATTGGTTTAATCTAATGCTTACCAAGAGTTAATAGATTTTTACTCTAGGCGTATAAGGTTAAGCCAGTGATATAAACCGCGAGAGACAGTTATGGTAGAACTCAAGAATAAATGCGAATGTGACCAACGTCACAAATGACGATGTAGCGTGACTTTAATAGCGCGGGGGATATTGATCATATCAAAAATAAGACTCCGGGATAGGTTGAGTACCTGCCGCAAGCCTGCACCAGAGCCGGACAGGCTTGTGGAGTAGATAATTTTTAACGCGCCTTATCTAATGCTTCACATAAAGCTTCTACCCCAAGCAGGGCTCGTGGAGCAGCGCGGTGAAGTAAGTCAGCATTTAACTGATAAATATGCTGGTTTTTAACCGCTGGAATTTCTGGCCATTCACTCCATTTAATTCCGATGATGTTACCTTCATCCTGACTTTGTAGGATCACCTCTGGTTGCTTTAGTACTACGGTTTCTAGGCTGACTTGTGGGTAATCGTTAGCAGCATCAACAAACACATTATCGCCGTGACAAACTGCAATAATCTGCTGGATCCAGCTATTTTTAGCGACCGTCATTAGCGGGGTAGACCAAAGCTGATAGAAGACATGCACCCCAGATTTAGCAGCGTTATCGCTACGCAACTGTTTAAGCTGCTGACGATATTCAGCTGCAACTTTTTCCGCTTGGTCTTGATGGCCAGTTAACGCGCCAAGAGAGACAAGTTCATCGGCGACCTCATCAAGAGTGCTTGGGTTACTATCAAATACCGTAAAACCTAGCTCTTTGATACGAGTTATATCTTCGGCTTTATTACCACTGCCCCATACCACCACAAGGTCAGGTTCTAGCTCAAGTATGCGCTCAACTTGCACACCGTGATAACCACCAATACGCGGGATGGCAAGTGCGGCCTTCGGAAAATCGGCATGATCTGTGGTTGCCACAATCGACTCCCCCGCACCAATGGCATACAGCATCTCCACCGAATGTGGCGACAATGCAACGATCCGTTTAGCTGGCGTTGCGATATCAGCATGCGCAAAAGCTGATGCTAAAGCGCAAGCCGTCAGCAACACAAATAATCTGGTAACTCTGTTCATTAAAATCCTTTTTGCTTTAAGTTCGGCATGATCCAAAAATGTCCTAGAGCGTTCGCAAGCTCACTGCGAGAACGCTTCGCGGCTAGAGCGGACTGCGTCCTGCTATAACATCAACTGAATAAATAAGGCTCCCCCTAGCAAACGCTCCCCCTAATGGATATTTCACAGGCTAAGCCGTCAAGTACTCTCAGAAACAGCCTGCCCTTAAACATACGACTCTTTCTAAGAGCCGGTTGATGGAGTGAACTATTATCTAAATTCAACCCGCCAGCGACAATAACACCACAACAAAGAATGCGAAGAAGCAATTTCAAACTGATCGCTTTTGTAGCTAAGCCGTCAAGCTTTCTCAAAAACAGCCAGCACCTGAGCATACGACTCTTTTTAAGAGCGAGTTGATTGGGTCAGCTGTAGACTAATCAAGCTGCACCGACAATAACGCCACAACAATTAATGCGAAGAAGCAATTTCAAACTGATCGCTTTTGTAGCTAAGCCGTCAAGCTTTCTCAGCCCATGAGCATACGAGTAGTATGTGATTGGGTGAGAAAGCGCAGACAATAACGCTACAGAAGCTAGCAGGAAGAAATTTAGTAATCGAAGCCGGGTTGGGCTTTGATTCCGTTATCAAATGCATGCTTGATTGGCTGTACCTCACTCACTGTATCAGCAAGCTCCACAATCGCTCGGTGACAGGCTCTACCCGTTACTATCACATGCTGCATTGGCGGGCGATTCTTCAGCGCCTCAATAACTCGCTCCACTTCTAGATAGTGGTAACTCACCATATAGGTCAGCTCATCGAGCATCACTAAATCGATGCTTTCATCTTGCAGTAACTTCTCAGTGGCTTCCCAGGCTTTTACTGCGGCAGCGGTATCTTTTTCTCTGTCTTGGGTTTCCCAAGTAAAGCCTGTGCCCATTACATGGAACTCAACACCTGCGCCTTCTAGTAAGGTGCGCTCACCACAGTCCCAGTTGCCCTTAATAAACTGCACAACAGCCGCTTTTTTACCATGACCGACGGCGCGTACTACGGTACCAAAACCTGAGGTGGATTTGCCTTTACCGTTACCGGTTAATACTAAAAGGATCCCTTTCTCTTCTTGAGCACGTGCGATCTTGGCATCTACGCCTTCTTTGATCCTTTGTTGGCGTGCTTTATGGCGTTCAGCTTTCGCAGCCTCTATTGATTTATTATCCGTCATATTACGTCCCTATTTTATCCCTTAAACACCCATTTAATTTGTAAAACACTCAAAAAACGCTCAACTACATTTCGGTAAAAACCATGCTTACCGCCCAGTTAAAACACCTCTTTTAAAGCTCACTCAAAACCCTAGCCAACCCAGTTTTGGCGAGGGTTTGAACAACTTAGATTATGACGTCCGCACATCATATTTAAATCGTTTAGTTAGCATACAGCTAGCGTTTAACTTTTCTACAAAAAGCCGACTTTTACAGCATTGAGCCATTTTTACTTACTTACACCTTATAAATACATTTTTAGCTTTAAAAACGACAAAATGTCTTAAAGGCTCCTCCTAACGTTAACGAGAAGCCCAGATCTGTTCTAATCGTTCAAGATCGAGATGCTGCTCTAATACATCAGCCAATCGTTCCAATTGTTGCTCACGTACTTGGTTAACATCCACGGCCTCAGCTTGCTCAATACCAGCCCATTTAAGGATTAACCGACAAGCCTCTGGCGAATCAAACACGCCGTGTAAATAAGTCCCCATAATTTGGCCATCACTAGAGAGCATCCCTTCAGCTTGGCCCAAAGCTTCAGCTGCGCGGTTTAGCTCAGATGACTGCAGCTGTTGGGATGATGGCTTGAGATCAGCTTGTACTTCGCCTTTAATGCTTAAGTTTAATGGCTGGGTGAGTGGCATTAACGAACGTGAGCGGCCGCAGTGGATCTCATAACCTTCAACGGCTACCGTTTCACCGAGCAAAGTTAAATGCCCCTCGACTTGTTGCAGTATTTTGTTGTCCGTTAACTGGGTAACCAGCGGCAAAAGCCCTAGGCCTTCGCTGCTGCCTGCGATATCTTCGATCCCGCTAGGATCGTCGATCGCTTGCCCTAGCATTTGGTAACCACCGCAGATCCCTAACACCTTACCGCCATAGCGTAGGTGTTTATCTATTGCAATATCCCAACCTTGCTGACGGATAAACTCAAGATCGGCGCGGACATTTTTGCTGCCAGGAATAATAATTAAATCGGCTACAGGCAATGATGATTGCTTATTAGCTGATAGATCCTGCGCCTGAGTTTTGGCAAGGGTTTGCAACGACACATAATTAAAATCGATCTGCGGGTTAAGCCTTAAGGGATCAAAGTCAGTATGATTACTAATACGCGGCAGCACTAGCACTAAGACTTTAAGCTTAGTATCACCGTCTTTTTCTGGTGCGGCAATTAATGCATCTTCAGCATCGAGGTGCAGATCATGTAGATAAGGTAATACTCCAAGCACAGGTTTGTTAGTATAATTTTCTAGCCAGTCTAAACCATCTTGCAACAGGTTAATATCGCCACGAAAACGGTTAATCACAAAGCCTTTTACGCGTGCTTGTTCTGTTTCACTCAATAGTGCAAGCGTACCGACTAAGTGGGCGAATACACCGCCTTTATCAATATCGGCGATGATAATGACTGGGCAATCCACCTCTTCGGCGAAACCCATATTAGCAATATCGCCTTCACGCAGATTAATTTCTGCAGGGCTACCCGCACCTTCCACCAGCAGCATGTCGTAATCGCTCGTTAAGCGCTGATACGACTCTTTTACCGCCGCCATGGCCTTAACCCGATAACCATTGGCATTTTTACCAAAGTAGTCTTCAGCTTCCATTTTCATCAAGGCTTTGCCGTGTACGATGACCTGCGAGCCAGTGTCAGAACTAGGCTTTAATAAGATTGGATTAAAATCAATTTGCGGCTCTAGTTTACAAGCAACGGCTTGCAGTGCCTGCGCGCGGCCTATCTCGCCACCGTCTATGGTGACAGCGCTATTAAGCGCCATATTCTGCGGTTTAAAAGGTGCGACTTTTTGCCCTTGTCTAACAAACAGGCGACATAGGCCAGCAACTAAAGTGCTCTTGCCTGCATCGGATGTAGTGCCTTGTACCATTAGTACTTTGCATTCTGTTTTGGCTTTATTGTTATTTTTCACTGCCACTTTCTCTGACACTTTAACGCTCTCCTAGCCTTTTAAGTGCAGAGGCAAGCCAGCTGTCACTAAGGTAACTTTATCTGCAATTGCTGCAATATCTTGGTGCAGCCAGCCCGCTTCATCAACAAAGCGGCGGCTAATTTCTCCCATGGGCACGATGCCGCATCCCACTTCATTACTCACCAAAATCACAGTACCAGGAAGCTTTGCTAAGGCCTGTAAAAAATCGCTTTTAACTTGCTGCCAGTCATTATTCTCGCAAAAAAGTTGATTGCTAAGCCACAAAGTTAAGCAGTCGACTAGGATCACGCTGTCGTCGGTCGCATGGCTTTGTAAGGCGTGAGTTAGCTCGAGAGGACACTCTATGGTTTGCCAAGCAATTGCGTCAATTTGGCGCTGAGCTTGATGGTGTAAAATGCGTTGTTGCATCTCGCTATCTAATGCTTGGGCTGTGGCAAAATACCAGCAAGATTTAGCGGACTCTGCTGCCGCTCCCGTAGCACTCACACATTGCAGAACTTGTGATTCTGCATAGCTGCTTTTACCACTGCGGGCACCGCCTAAAACCAGATGGATCACCAGCTGACTCCTAAAACCAGTAATAGCAGATAACAGGTTAGCTCTGAGCCTTGCTGCGCAGCGCCAAGTGTATCGCCGGTATAACCACCTATCTGCTTTCTAAATAACCTAACAAAACCGTAGCGCACTATGATAAGCCCAAGGGTTAAGATTAGGGCTTGCATTACCCCCACTAACAGTAGCGCCAAAACGCCTGTTGCCAGCAAGATAGATAATTCATTAATGCTCTGCTCTTGAGCTAATGGCTTACTCTTACTGGTATCTGAGTCACTAACGTATGGCTCGGAGAAAATAAAACTCGCAGCCACTACACGACTTAGACAATGCCCCACGATTAACGCCAAGCTAACAGAGCTCGGATCAAATAACGCCAGCTCTGTCAGTAGTTGCCATTTCAGCAGCAAGGCTAGCACCAGTGCTAATGCGCCATAACTGCCAAGACGCGAGTCCTTCATGATGTTAAGTTTGGCTTCAACTGTCCAGCCGCCACCGAGGCCATCGGCGGTATCGGCAAGGCCGTCTTCATGAAAGCCACCAGTGACCAGCACGCTAGTGATCATCGCCACTACAATGGCGATAGAAGGCGAGACCCAATACAGCATTAGGCTATAAACCAGTGCACTAATCGCCCCCACTAGCAAACCAACGAGACCAAAATAGCGGCTGGCTTTATTCAGTTTATCTGCATCTACCTCAATCCATTTCGGCATAGGAATTCGAGTAAAGAATCCCATTGCGATAAAGAAAAGATTGAGCTGTTGTTGCCAAGCTTTCATGTAAATCTCCGATTTCAGGTTCTAGGTTCAACAAAAACTCTAGCCGTAATGCCCTAGTACCTGGCTTTTCTTTTCCTAGGACCTAGGCCCTTCTTTGTCAAACTAAATCTCTATTCCAGCATCTTCGAAACTGGCCATTTCGTTATAGAAATTCACCGCGGCCTGAATAAGAGGTAACGCCAGTGCTGCGCCCGTGCCTTCACCTAGCTTCATACCCAGCTTTAATAATGGTTTGGCTTGCAAGAACTCCAGCATCAACATGTGTCCTTTCTCATCTGACTGATGAGCGAAAATCATATAACCACGTACATTTGGATTAATCTTCACTGCCGCCAACGCTGCTGCACTGGCTATAAAACCATCGACAATGATGAGCATGTTACGCTCTGCAGCTGCTAGCATAGCGCCTGTCATTTGTACTATCTCAAAGCCACCAACACAGGCCAGAACCTGCATAGGGTCGTCAAGTTCGCTATGATGCACAAGTAGCGCTTGCTCAACGAGCATCTTCTTACGCTTGAAGGTCGCCGCATCGATACCTGTACCGCGGCCGACACAATCTTCCACCTTACATCCGGTTAAAGCTGACATGATTGCCGCAGCTGACGAAGTATTGCCGATCCCCATCTCGCCTAAGGCGATTAAGTTACAGCCGTTTTGATGATGCATCTCCACTCGCGTTGTCGCCATCTTGAAGCCTTGCTTCACCGCACCTAAAGTCATGGCAGCGCGTTTATGGATAGGACCTGTACCCGAACCTAAGCGTTGGTCTATCACCCCTTCTAAGTTTTCAATCGGCTTTAAGATCCCACAATCGATCACTTCCAAGTCAAAACCCACCTGGCGGGTAAACACGTTAATGGCTGCCCCACCATTAATAAAATTGGTCACCATCTGGGTGGTCACTTCACTCGGGGCAATAGACACACCAGATTCTGCAATGCCATGATCGGCAGCAAATACCATCATCTTTGGGTTGTTGATCTGTGGTTTATCTTTACCTAACACTTGGGCTATTTTCAGAGCCAGTGACTCTAGGTCCCCCAGCGCGCCTAAAGGCTTAGTTTTAGTGTCTATTTTGTGCTGGATCTGTTCATCGAACTCTGTATTTATTGCTTTTATATCAAACATCTCTGGCTCCACGTTGCCACGTAATATGGTTTAAATCTGGCTCGCTAAATACGTTTACCGCTGCGATTGCCTAAAATAAATAGAAAGAAAATACTGCCCATCACCGAGGTTATAATCCCCACTGGCAACTCTTGATAACTCAATAATGTTCGGGCTAATACATCGACCCAAACCATAAATAGCCCGCCCACCAGCGCAGTTAACAGCAATGGGTAACGCCCCGGAAACAGTAAACGCACCGTATGGGGCACCATTAAGCCGATAAAGCCAATGCCGCCACAATTTGCCACTAAAATCGCGGTAATAAGCGAGCACAATAACAGCATATTTAGCCTTAAGCGGCTCACATTAATTCCGAGTGTATGCGCAGTTTCATCGCCTGCACGCATGGCTACAATTTGGCGCTTATTAAGTAAAATAATCAGGGTCGATAAAAGGACGATACCGGCAGGCAACCACAGACCTTGCCAACTGGCTTTGGCAAAACTGCCTAAGGTCCAAAACAGCACTGAAGCCGCAGCTTGTGGGCTAGAGAAATACAGCATCAGACTCGCCATGGCGCCAAACATAAACGAAATTGCCACACCTGAGAGCAACATACGTTCGACCTGAGTGCTCAAGTTACGCCCGCACAGACTAAGTACCATCACCACCGACAAGCTGGCACCGATAAAGGCCCCTACGGGCAGGCTGAGCCAGAGCATACTTTGACTAAAGAGGGTTAATGCCACTACCGCGCCAAAAGATGCCCCAGATGAGATCCCAAACAGATAAGGATCCGCCAGCGGGTTACGGGTCACTGTTTGCAGCACGCTACCGGCTATCGACAGCCCAGCCCCTGCGATAAAGGCCAATAACACTCGTGGTAACCGCAGCTCCCAAATGATCCGCTCACGCACCCCAAGCGACTCGCCTACATTTAATATTTTATGACTAAGAACGCTAAATACATCGGCAATACTTATCGTTGCAGCGCCAAAGCTAGTCGCCGCAAATGGCGTGAGTAAGGTTAAACATGCCAGCAAGCCATACAGTAAGTACTCAACTGGCCGACGCGCGTAACCAAAACCATTTGCTTGGTTAATCGCTTGAGTCATCAATGCCTCCTAGCTCTTGTGCTTCAGCAGCTTGATGTTCGACACTCTCTTGGACGTCATGACTTTGGTTGCCATTATTTTGGTAGTCATGATTTTGATAACCATAGAAATAACAGATAAGCGGGTTACCATGTTGTGGGTGGGGCTTAACCTCACAGCACACATCAAACACCTCTGCGATACGTTGTTCGGTCAACACTACTTTAGGTGAGCCTTTCGCCACGCTACGGCCATTGTTTAACAGCAGTAACTCATCGCATAGGGCGCTGGCGAGGTTTAGGTCGTGAATGGAGGTGATAACCGTAATTTTAAGGCTTCGCAGTAACTCTAGAGTTTGGATCTGATAGCGAATATCCAAATGATTAGTTGGTTCATCGAGAATAAGTAGCTTAGGTCGCTGCACTATTGCGCGGGCAATAAGCGCACGTTGTTTCTCGCCGCCAGACAGACTCTCATAAGCTTGATTTGCTTTATCTTGCAGACCGACCGTAGCAAGTGCCTTAGTGATTACTTCACGGTCACCACGACTGGAAAAATCGAACGCTCCTTTATGGGGGGTTAATCCAAGGGCGATAAGCTGAGCGGTGGTCATTTCGAAGTGATGCGGCGTATCTTGCAGAACGACCGCTATCTGCCTAGCAAAAGCCTTGGCTGACAAGGTGTTAATCTCGTCACCAAATAGATAAATGCTACCCGTCGTGGGTTGAATGAAACGGTATAAGCAACGCAGTAGACTCGATTTGCCCGCGCCGTTAGGGCCGATAATGCCCAGCATCTTACCTTCAGCAAGACTAAATTCGATGGCCGATAAAATAGCGCTACCGTTGAGCTGCCAGCTAAGATCTGTCACCGACAGCACTGTATTGCTATTGTGGTGAGCATTAGTGTGAGTGCCGACCTTAGGTTCTTGTGCCCGTTCAGTCATTGAGGCTAACCGCCTCTAAAGCTATTTTAGGTTGCATTTTATTGTCTCCCCCGAGTCGCCCGCTCGAGTCAATGTGCATATGGCTACACTTGTAAATATCGATACATGTTGGCATGTTCGAACAACATTCAGTTAGGCAGGTATCTGACTTGAAAAATAGCCTAATGCTATCTTTCCTACAGTTGCGGGTACAGTCCGGACTCAGCTAGCCATTGAAGTCAGCTTCCGGTTCCCTTTATGCCGTTAAGCACCTAACTTATTTCTTACTTACTTCTTACTTATTACTGCTTTTAAACATCAAAATTCAATACCGACTGCAGCGCTAAAGTAAGATAACGCCGCAGTTTAACACGCCTTAGTGCATTTGAGTGCTGAGCTTTTTTCTTATCTAGCAAATCGCCTTGCTTTAAAACAAGGTCCTAGTTCCTAGGACGCTTCGCTTCGAGGACGGGCTGCGCCCTACTAGGAAAATCACGAACTTGACGGGCTAAAGCCCGACCTACAACAGCCAATATTTTCCGACTTAGCTTTACCCGTCTTTGCTTTCATCGTCGTTGCGTTAAAACAAGGTCCTAGATCCTAGGACGCTACGCTGCGAGGACGGGCTGCGCCCTACTAGGAAAAGCACAAGCGTGACGGGCTAAAGCCCGACCTACAACAGCCAATATTTTCCGACTTAGCTTTACTCGTCTTTGCTTTTACGTCTTTGCTTTTTCCTAGGACCTAGTACCTTCTGTTAAACCTAGGTCCTTCTTTCCCCCCAATGCAGAGTTAAAAACTGCTGGCCGTTTTCATCGTACAATACATCAATCTCAGCCTTTGCGGCATAAGGTAATTTGAGTGAGCTATAAAAGCCTACGGCTTGCGTTACTCCTAGGGCTTTAGCTATTAAGTGACGCATCACGCCGCCGTGAGTCACCAGCAACACACACTGACCTTTATACGCTTCAAGCATTACTTGCCATGCCTTATCGATACGGGACTCAAATGCTTGCATGCTCTCACCATTTGGCGGCGCAACAGCCCAAGGATTAGCCCAGTAAGCATCAAGTTCTTCGGCATGCGACTGATATAATGCATCGAATGTTTGCCCATCCCAATCGCCAAAATCCAGCTCTTTGAAGGCCGCATTTGTCGAATAGGAGAGCCCCTGAGTTAATGCAAATTCTTCTGCTATATTAGCGCAGCGAATAAGCGGCGAACTCAATACAAAATTAGGCACAAAACTGGAGCATTCTAGCCCTCTAAGCACGCTTTGCATCTGCAGCTCTCCCTGTTCTGTCAGCGCCACATCGATTTGGCCGCGCAAAATATTGCCACCTTTGCATTCACCATGTCTAAGCAAGATCACCCTTGTGGTTTGCATGCCTATCATTTACCTCTATTATTTATCAGCCACTTACATAAAATTAATTGGCTTTTAATGCTGAAAAAGTATCATGCTTTAACACTTGCACTTTTTGTCTCGCCTCACGTATTATGGACGTCTATACGTATAAATGTCCAAACAAAAAGTCTTCCTATTAGCGGGAGGTGTTGACATGAAAATAACGGACATGATTTACCAAGAATAATATATAAAAATAATCTTTTGCGAACTGGTAGGAATTATCTATGGCAACCTGTACCCCAACACATGCCTTTAGCGCGGTAGCACATACTCCAGACACTGCCGACAAGGTTTTAGCAGTCCTTACCCAAAAGCTTGATGATGGGATCCTTATCCTAGATGGTGCCATGGGCACCATGATCCAAGACCGTAAGTTTGAAGAAGCTGATTTTCGTGGCGAGCAGTTCAAGGACTGGCACTGCGATGTTAAGGGCAACAACGATATGTTGGTGCTTACCCAGCCTCAAGCCATCCAGCAGATCCATAAAGACTACCTATTAGCTGGCTCAGACATCATCGAGACCAACACCTTTAATGCCACTCGCATTGCGATGGCTGACTACGACATGCAGGCGCATTCGGCAGAAATTAACCTTGCTGGTGCACGCCTTGCTCGCGAAGCCGCCAACGAAGTTGAAGCCGAAACCGGGCGCCAGTGTTATGTAGCCGGCGTTTTAGGCCCGACCAACCGCACTTGTTCTATCAGTCCTGATGTTAACGACCCTGGCTTTCGTAACGTCAGCTTTGATGAGCTAGTCGAGGCTTATATTGAATCGATTAATGCGCTAGTTGCTGGCGGTGCAGATTTGATTATGGTTGAAACCATTTTCGACACCCTAAATGCCAAAGCCGCCTTGTTTGCCATCGAAACCGTATATGACACTCAAGGTTTCCGCCTACCGATTATGATCTCTGGCACCATTACCGATGCCTCAGGCCGAACCTTAACCGGCCAAACGACCGAAGCTTTCTATAATTCACTGCGTCATGTTAAGCCGCTTTCTATCGGCCTTAACTGTGCCTTGGGGCCAAAAGAGCTACGCCCATACGTAGAAGAGTTATCTAAAATCTCCGAATGCTTTGTATCGGCGCACCCGAATGCGGGTCTACCTAATGAGTTTGGTGGTTACGATGAAACACCCGAGCAAATGGCGGAGGTGATTGCAGAATGGGCAGAGGAAGGCTTTTTAAACATTATTGGCGGTTGTTGTGGTACCACGCCAGATCATATCCGCGTTATTCGTGAAGCCGTTATCAAACATCCTGCACGCGTATTACCCGATATTCCTGTAGCTTGCCGCCTATCAGGGCTTGAGCCGCTAACCATTGATGAAAACTCGCTATTTTTAAACGTGGGTGAACGTACCAATGTTACCGGTTCAGCAAAGTTTTTACGCCTAATCAAAACAGGCGAATATGAAGAAGCCTTATCAGTTGCTCGCGAGCAAGTGGAAAACGGCGCGCAGATCATCGATATCAACATGGATGAAGGCATGCTTGATGGCGCTGAAACCATGCATAAATTCCTCAACCTAATCGCCTCTGAGCCTGATATTTCACGGGTGCCAATTATGATCGACTCCTCTAAATGGGAAGTCATCGAAGCGGGGCTTAAGTGCATTCAAGGTAAAGGCATCGTTAACTCTATTTCCCTTAAAGAAGGCGAAGAAAAGTTTATCGAGCAAGCCACTTTAGTTAAACGCTATGGCGCAGCCGCTATTGTGATGGCCTTTGATGAAGTTGGCCAAGCTGACACTAAAGCACGTAAAGTCGAGATCTGTACTCGCGCTTATAATGTGCTCGTCGATAAAGTCGGCTTTCCGCCAGAAGACATTATCTTCGACCCAAATATCTTTGCTATCGCCACTGGTATTGAAGAGCACGACAACTACGCGGTCGACTTTATTGAAGCCACCGCTGAAATCAAGCGCACTTTGCCTCATGCAATGATCTCCGGTGGCGTATCAAACGTGTCATTCTCGTTCCGTGGTAATAATCCGGTACGTGAAGCCATACATGCGGTGTTCCTGTACCACGCCATTCAAGCGGGTATGGACATGGGTATTGTTAACGCCGGTCAGCTGGCTATTTATGATGATATCGACCCAGAGCTAAAAGAGCGCGTTGAAGCCATTGTGCAAAACTTACCTTGCACAGTAGCCGATAGCAACAACACCGAACTGTTATTGGAAGTCGCAGAAAAGTTCCGCGGTGACGGTAGCCAAGTAGCCAAAAAAGAAGATTTAGAGTGGCGCAGTAAGCCAGTAAATGAGCGCCTTGCCCATGCACTGGTCAAAGGTATTACCGACTTTATCGATGAAGATACCGAAGAGGCGCGCCAGCAAGCCACACGTCCGCTAGATGTCATTGAAGGCCCATTAATGGACGGCATGAACATAGTGGGCGACTTGTTTGGCTCTGGCAAAATGTTCCTGCCGCAAGTGGTCAAGTCTGCTCGGGTAATGAAAAAAGCCGTGGCCTACTTAAACCCTTATATTGAGCTGGAGAAAGTCGCAGGTCAGTCTAACGGTAAAATTTTAATGGTTACCGTTAAAGGCGATGTGCACGATATCGGTAAGAATATTGTTGGCGTCGTACTCGCGTGTAACGGCTATGAAGTCATCGACTTAGGCGTAATGGTGCCGGTTGAGAAAATCATCGAAGTGGCCATCGCCGAAAACGTCGACATTATTGGTATGTCAGGGCTGATCACTCCAAGTCTTGATGAAATGGTGCATAACGTTAAGAGCTTCCATAAAGCGGGCTTAACCATTCCATCAATTATCGGTGGTGCAACCTGCTCGAAAATCCATACTGCCGTTAAGATTGCGCCGCACTCGCCAGAAGGTGCCATCTATATTGCCGACGCCTCACGTGCAGTTCCTATGGTGTCTAAACTGATTAATAACGACACTCGCCAAGCTACAATTGACGAAGCTTACGCCGAATACGATGTGATGCGTGAGAAACGCCTATCACAGACAAAACGTAAAGTGATTACCTCGATTGAAGCGGCACGTGAAAACCGTTGTCAGCACGACTGGGAAAACTACACTCCGTTTGTGCCAAATCAACTGGGCCGCCAAGTATTTGATGACTACCCGCTTGAAGATTTAGTCGAGCGCATAGACTGGACGCCATTCTTCCGTAGCTGGGAGTTACATGGGCACTTCCCACGTATTTTAGAAGATGAAGTCGTGGGTGTTGAGGCACGTAAGCTCTTTAGTGACGGCAAAGCCATGCTAGACAAAATCATCAGTGAAAAGTGGCTTACCGCCAAGGCAGTTATTGGCCTGTTCCCGGCCAATACCGTTAACCACGACGATATTGAGCTGTATACCGATGAGAGCCGTAGCGAGCTTGAACTGAAAACCCATCACCTACGGATGCAAATTGAACGTGTCGGCAACGACAACTTCTGTTTAGCCGACTTTGTCGCGCCGAAAGACAGCGGTGTTGCCGATTACATGGGCGGCTTTGCGGTAACTGCTGGTCATGGCATTGACGAGCATGTAGCCCGTTTTGAAGCCGACCATGATGACTATAGCGCGATTATGCTCAAATGCTTAGCCGACCGTTTGGCCGAAGCCTTTGCCGAGCGTATGCATGAACGGGTACGTAAAGAGTTTTGGGGTTATGCAAGCGATGAAGCACTCGATAATGAAGCGCTAATTCGTGAAAAGTACAAAGGCATACGTCCAGCACCGGGCTACCCCGCCTGCCCAGATCACACCGAAAAAGGCCTGTTGTGGGACTTACTTAAGCCAGATGAAACTATCGGCCTTAATATCACCGAAAGCTACGCTATGTTCCCAACCGCTGCGGTTTCAGGTTGGTACTTTGCTCATCCAAAATCGCGTTACTTTGGTGTGACCAATATTGGCCGCGACCAAGTCGAAGATTACGCCGCGCGCAAAGGCATGAGTATCGAAGAAACTGAGCGTTGGTTAGCACCTGTTTTGGATTATGATCCAGAATAAGGCAGCTGAGCCTTCGACAACCAAAAAAGTTATTGCCTAGATAGACAATAACTCTATTGGTTGATCACTCCCCCTTACGCAGTTATTACAGGGAAGCAAACAAGCCACACTTTCAAAAAATGTGGCTGTTTTTACGAGATAGCCTTTACGATACCGAGATATTAGTCATACAAGGCTTAACTCCAGTGGGGGGTCTATCACTCGATAATGATAGAGCTTCATACTGATTAATATTCATTGCGACTTGATGCAGCAATCCTTCAGCTCCTTTTGCAGCCTCACTCTCATAAACTAAAGGCACCATAGTTAAGTCATGGGACTTTGCCTGTGCATCAATAAACTGTAACTGAGACCAAAATAAATTTGAGATTAGATGAAACAGGCAACTACCGACTCCCAAGTGACGCCACTCAGGCACCACATAAGCATACAATAAATAACAACAGCCACCGATTTGCCGCTCATTACAAGTATTGTCATCTGCATACCAAGAGTCGACTAATCCAACATTAAAAGTCACGAATGCCACTGGTGTTCGCTGTTCTTCTTCAGAAAAAGCCACCAGGCGATAATGTCTTTGATGCTTGCTTTCCGATAAGTGACTTACTGGACTCAGTGTGTTGAATATTTGCTGAATGGCGGCATTATCATCTGCACTCTTGCCACAGAAGTATTGCTGTAGAGCCGTAGTGTTTTCAGGCTGTGAGTCATCATAAATACTGACACAAGGTATAACTGATGACTTATCTAGCCCAATAGAGGACGGAGCCTGAAGACGTAAATCTTTTTCTGCTAATGTTTGGATGAAGCCATCTTGTAGTTGGTAGTGGCTAAAATCATCAAGTAGGTGCAATAAGGGAAATAGCTCCGCCTTACTTTTTTGAGATGCCATATACCGCCCCGCTTATTATTCGATAGTCTGTATAAATGACTCCGCTTTTATCAAAAAACCAAGTTGATAAATGGATACAGACAAGATGCTTAGTAAACTAGATACCCATTAACTATAGGTATTATATTTTTTACTGCAAAACCCATCTAATACAGACTAGCCGAGGGATTGAAGCTGATTTCACATCAAGTGACTGTAAACAAAGAGCACTCTGTCTTTAGCGCTTCAAAGCAATGATTGAAATAAACTCCTTAGCGTCATCTCATACCTCAAAAAACTGACTGTTACCGGGCTAATATCAACACGAGGTAGTGCCTCTTAACCTCCGCTATTTAGCGCAATGGAGCGTTCAAAATAGCGGCTTAGGGCGACTTAACCTGCAACTTGTTAAGGAATTTGTTTTGCTAATTGTTCTGCTGCCGGCTCTAGAACTGGACTAACGGCGGGTTTGTTCGATGGCGTATTTTGCGACTTATTGTTTTCTAAAATATACGTTATCAAGTATTTAGCATCTTTCCAGACGCCACCCAGTGTTGCTGAGCCGCGGGTATACAACCAAGGCAAACCAATAAAAAATAGGCCATCGATATCTTTACTCACCCCGCGATAATTACTCGGGTAGTTCATTTCATCAAAAGAGATGTCTTCAATCCAAAAGAAGTTAGGTTTAAAACCCGTCGCCCAAACAATATTTTTAATGCTGCTGACGCTACCTTTTTGAAACTTAATACTGCTTTCATCTGCCGACAGAGTTCTGCCCATATGAATCACATTATCTTTTGCGAGTAACGCCTTAACATCGGTGCCAATAACTGGCTGCACGCCCTTACTCAACCACTGACCAATTTTGCTGTAACGGTTAACCGACAAGAAACCAATCTTAGTAAACCACCACCAGAGAGTTTTGCCTAAAAAGGTCTGCGGAATAGCGGGGATTTTATCAGTACCAGAAAAGTGTACTTTACGCCCTGTATCGGCAATTTCAGATAAAATTTGCACGCCCGAATCGCCCGCGCCAACCACCAAACAATCGCCCTCTTGCAACTGTTCCGGACTTTTATAGTTCTCACTGTGAATTTGGTTTACATCATTAGCGATGTCCGCATGGCAAGGCGGTGTATACGGGGTATGAAACGGTCCGGTAGCGATAATCAGCTGCTTGGCTTGATAACTTGCGGTCGCACTGGTGATCTCAAAGATGCCATTCACTTTCTTTACCGAGGTAATCTTTTGATTAAATTCTATCGGTATTGAAAACTTCTCGGCATAACATTTTAAGTAATCCGCCACTTCATATTTATTAGGGTAGTAACCTTTTGGAAAAGGAAATTGCATGCCCGGTAGGTGGTTGTACTCGGTAGGGGTGAACAACTTCAAAGAGTCCCAACGCTTTAGCCAAGTTGCACCTATATGTTCATTAGCATCTAAAATAAGGTAATCTTTATTATGCTGCGATAAGTTATACGCCATAGACAAGCCTGACTGACCGGCACCAATAATGATAAATTCTTTCATAATTTCCAACTGCATATAGTTATTATTATACGCAGCATTCTAACAGAACATGAGCAGTGAACCTGTCTAATCCTGGATATTCTTAACGGCCTGACTGTAAAGCTAGGCTTTCGGTAAGAAGAAATAAGCATCGTCGCGACAGAAGCAAGCAATACCAACAGTGCGCACAAGCGCCATATTCGCACACAGTTGCATTTTCTCACTACAACCATATTTCTGCTCAATTACCTATCGATGCTACAACGGGCGAATAAGTTAAAACTGTATTGATGACTTACTTGGCTGTATAGGAGCTGTTAACCAAATCAAACCTAAACGATAGAACCTGCAGTTCCCAACAAGCCGTATACACTTATAGCTATGGATAAGACCGTGAAAGTGGGGAAAGCCTATGAGGCAGGAAGCTAAACTAAGAGTGACAAGGCGCCTATGGTGGCTACTCCTATTTTTATCGGTAACGCTATTCTCCTTACCATCAAGCAGCCAGAACCTACCTGACGCCGCTTTTTTTAAAAGTGAAATAACCCGACTAAATAGTGAATCCCCAAAAAATGAAACCTTAATCAATCAATATGAAACTTTGCTGTCTCGAATTAATGGCTATGAAAAACAAACAGCCACGCGAGAAAAATACCTAAACATTGTTAGCCAGTTTCCGGTGCAACGAGAGCGCTTACTCAAAAAGATAAATGATGTTGAGCAGTTAGATATCTTTAATATTCGCCATAAAGATAAGTACAGTGACCTTTCTCAATCTATCGCAACACTGCAAGCTGCGCTAACTGAGTGGCGTTCTACATATCAAACCAATAGCGATCAAAATAAGCGACTGATTAATGAGAAAACAACACTACCCCAGTCACTCGCACAAACTGATAAAGAAATAGAGCAAGCCTCTATTATTAAAAGTGATACTGGCCGTCAGTTAGATCAGTGGCTTGAATCAACCCACTTAACCGCACTAAAACTTCAACGACAAGTTACCTCTGCTCAAATACAAAGCTTAGATGAACGCACTGAATTATTGATTTTAGAGCAGCAATTACTGAACCGAAAAATTCAATTAGCCTCGCCAATTTTGATTGAATTACAAGATAAATTAACCCGAGTCGAGCAGGCCTCAGTTAAAACACTCATTGAACAAGCAAGGCAGGTTAGCGAGGAGGCGCAAGGAGATACGGAGGAGCAACACCAAGTAGAACAAGTCAAAGCTTACACCTTGGAATTAGAAAAGGTACTGGATGAGATAGATAAAACGCGAATTACGTATCAAAAAGTTGAGTCTGAGCAACGCAGCTTAGCGGATGACCAACGCTTGATAAAAGATAACTTAGCTTGGTTACGCGATAGCACGGTTTTTGGTGCTTCCATCCGAGCACAGTTACAACGGTTACCTTCCAAAGTAGACACACAATATATTCCCGATGAAATTGCCAACGCCCATATTCGAAAATACGAAATAGGGCAATTAAAAGATGATGCCGAGCAACAAAATGCAACTTCTAGAAGTAAAAAAAACAAACAAGCCCCAGACAGATTATCCTCGTTATTAAATAAGCTATTAGACCAATTAACCAAAGATTATGACAAGCTAATTTCAGCATTGAGTCAGCTGAAGTTGGTCAAGGATCAATATGCTCAAACAGTGGAAAAAGCACGTAGTTTTTTAAAGCAGCAACAGCTATGGACACGCAGTAACGTGCCCATATGGCAACACCTTACAGACTTCAATGCAGAGATCTGGTTCGGCTCCAAGACACCACTTAAAAATATGTTAGATGAGTTCCCACAAGGACAGTCGTTGTCGCTGTTAATTGTATTTGCTTTGTACACGATTCTTCTTATCTATAGCGCTTCTCGACTGAATCGATATGCAGCTCGACGTAAAGATGAGCTTCAAAAAGTATTTGGTCACCCACTTAAAGATCGATTTCATAATACTGTTTTGTTATTTTCACTTGCCATCCTACGCGCGCTTATTCTGCCGATTTGGTATGTAATAACCGCTTGGGGACTGTATTGGTTTTGGCCAGTTACGACCTCAAATGAGCTCAGTACACTGATCTTTGCCAGTGCATCTGGCTTGTTTGTCGTCGAACTCATTCACGCCTTAAGCTATAAACAAGGTGTTCTCGCGCTACATCTAAACTGGCCAGAACAAATTTGTTCATACCTGCATAAAGGAAGTCAGCGGATTCTATGGCCATTTGTCATTTTGCTGCTATGTATTTTTGCAGCAGAACTGGTTTCGGGGATCCATGAAGCGGAAATATCACGCGTATTATTCCTATTACTAATGGGAGTAATGATGGCTGTATTTATTTCACTGCTGAAGGAAAACCATCTACCTTCAACTTTACCCTCTCCACTTAATAGAGGCTTCTCCCTCTACTTATTTCGTTTCATTGTTATCGGTTCGTTCATTACTATTATCGTTATGGCCGTTATGGGGCTCTATATTGCTTCATGGATCCTACTTATCTATCAACAGTTAACCATTTACGTAGTGTTAGCAGTGCTGTTTACCTATCAAATGGGAGAGCGCTGGCTAAAGCTAGAACACAGGCAGCTCAGCTATCAGCGCCTGTTAGCGCGGCGTGAAGAGCTCATTGCTCAACAACAAGAGCAAGCAGATGAATCACCTGAAGTTACTGAATTAAGAGAAACTATTCCTGATGTAGAAGAGCGCAGTTTAGATAGTGAACAAGTTAGTGAACAGTCACTAACACTATTGCGTGGTTTGTCCTTAATTGGCTTAGTGGCTGCGGTGTTAACCTTATGGTCAAGCGCCTTAGAAATGACCAGTTGGTTAGACGCCATTGTGGTGTGGCAAGTAAATGAAATGACTCAAACCGGCGTAACCTTGGTGGATGTGACTCTGCAATCATTGATTTATGCAGTGGTCACATTAATCGTAACCTTTGTTGGTGTACGAAACTTACCAGGTATTTTGGAACTGTTGATCCTGCGTCGTCTCGACTTAGCGCCAGGCGCTGGCTATGCGGTTACCACTCTATTACGCTATGTAATTTTAATGGCTGGCTTAATGGGAGCGTTTTCCATATTAGGCTTTCAATGGTCTAAACTGCAATGGTTAGTTGCCGCATTCGGTGTAGGCTTAGGATTTGGCTTACAAGAAATTTTCGCCAACTTTATTTCCGGTTTGATTTTACTGTTTGAACGACCTATCCGCATTGGGGACATTGTTACGATTAATGATTTATCGGGAACGGTGAGCAAAATTCAAACACGTGCCACCACCATTATAGATTGGGACAACAAAGAAATAGTGGTGCCAAATAAAACCTTTATTACAGAAAAGCTCATTAATTGGTCGCTAACTAGCCCCATTACCAGAATCGTGATCCCTATTGGTGTTGCTTATGGTTCTGATATCGATAAGGTGGAGAGCTTGCTGTATCAAATCGCGGATGAGCACCCACTCGTACTACCAGAACCGCAACCTTCTGTGGTGTTCTTATCTTTTGGAGCTAGTAGTCTCGACTTTGAATTAAGAGCGCATATCACCGCGATTGAATTGCGTCTATCAACAGTGCATATCATCAATAAAAACATAGATCGCTTGTTCAGAGAACACGAGATTGAAATTGCCTTTCCGCAAATGGATGTGCATGTTCGTGATTTGCCACCAAAGCCTAAAGACGCATAAGCTTTATTTTGCAATGTTCTATCACTAATAGCTGCTGAGATCTCACTTTCGAGTCAATAGCGCTGCTATAGTGAATTCAGAACCAAAATAAATTGTTTCTGTTTAATATTTCAGTACGGCATTTTAGTTCAGCATTTCAAGGAGCAAGTATGTTAAATGAAAATCATGCGCTTATTTTCGACTTCCCAGAATTTAAACAAGACATTGTTTACTTGAACTATACCGACCAAGAGTTCGACAAGCTTTCTAAGCAATACCATCTGCTCGATTATGATATTCGCCAGCTAGAAATTGCCGGTAGCCCTACCGATGACGAACATATGCACCAGCTCAAAGTACAGCGCGCTAACTTAAAAGATGTTTTGTTTCATAAGCTGCAAGCCCACCATAGCGAGTCGAAGTAACGTCTAGCTAGGAAAACACCGAGCCCTGTAACCCCAACTTATACCTTTCAAAATTGAGCCAAGAGGCTGTAATCCTAACCTTTTGGCTTCAATCACTTTTCTAATCGGCTTTTATCACCACAAAAGTCAGCCTAGACTGCTCTAGGGGTAATCGAATGCACTCTAAATACCTAGATAATACGTGCTTAAACCAGATTTTGTGTTAGGGCAATCAATGACCCTCTGGTCTTATTTGTTGTTAGGCTCTTTCGCAACTAGCTTAATGAGTGCTAATATTGGCCGTTAACACTTCGTATAATCTCAATGATATGGTTTGAGAGTTTCTACCAAGAGCCCTAAACTCTTGATTATGAAGACTTTACTTTATGTAATGCTAATTTAATAAGTTTAGTGCATTGTTGCTGTGCAGCAAGTGGGCGCTAATGGACTTAGATGGGTATAACCACTTAATAAAGGAGAGCTTCATGAATTATCTACAGCTACCCAAAATCGATCTTCACTGCCACCTAGACGGAAGCGTTCGTCCACAAACCGTTATCGACCTAGCCAAAATTCAAGGCGTTGAAATTCCAAGCCATAATGTTGATGACATTAAAGCTTTAATGGTGGCTCCCGAATCTTGCCCCAACCTTGATGAATACCTAACCCGCTTTGCACTGCCAGTTTCAGTGATGCAAACAGAAGCGGCGCTTGAGCGTATTTCATTTGAGCTATTTGAAGATGCTGCTCTAGAAAATGTGAAGTATTTGGAAGTGCGCTTTGGGCCTCAGCTTCATCGCAAAATGGGGCTGAACTTCGAGCAGATTATTGGCAGTGTCGTCAAAGGCATGCGCAGAGCTGAAGCACAGTACGACATCAAAGGTAACTACATATTATCGATTATTAAGGTGCTACCAAAAGATGATATCAATGATGTTATCGATGCGGGCGCTAAGTTCCTCGATAACGGCGTAGTAGCTTTTGATTTAGCGGCGAGTGAAGAGCCGGGCTTTTGCCATGAGTATATTCCTTACGCTAAGTACGCCCTTGAAAAAGGCTACCGCATTACCATTCATGCTGGTGAGCAAGGTGTAGGTCAAAATGTGTATGATGCAATATCACTCTTAGGCGCCGAACGTATTGGACACGGCATTCATATCAATAGTCATAAACAGGCTTACGACTTAGTTAGAGCTGAAGCTGTTGCACTAGAAACTTGCCCTAGCAGCAATGTGCAAACCAAAGCAGTTGAAAGCTTAGAGAGCCATCCATTTGGCGATTTTTACCGTGATGGTTTATTAGTTACGATTAACACAGATAACCGTACTGTGTCAGACACTACCATGACTAAAGAGCTGCAACTATCGGCTGAGAAGTTTAACTTAACCGAGGCTGATTACTTCGCTATCTACAAGATGAGTGTAGACAACGCCTTTGCGTCAGATGAAGTGAAACAGCATCTTATGCAGTTTGCCAACTAGCTTCGGTATCTAAATTCAAAAAGCCTATTAACTAACATGCTAATAGGCTTTTTTGTTGGCGAACCTTGGTTTATTACAACCAGATTAAAAGATATCGTTAATCACCGCTCTAAAATTTGCAGGCGCTAATGTGTAAGTGATAATTTCATCAGTGCTGCCATCACCATTCTCATCTCGAGATTCAGTGAGTCTATTGCCCAAGCGATTATAGGTGTATGTATTGACCTCTTCAGGCATGCCATCATTATCAAAGTCATACACTCTTGTTAACCGATTACCATCAGTATCGAAAGTGCTGCTATAACGGTAATCAATCGTGCCATCACCATCATCATCTCCATCATGGCTTAAGCGATTAGCTTTATCATCAAAAGTGTAATAATAAAGCCCGGTATTAACCCCCACCTCTTCAAAACTAGCGAAGTTCTGATTACCATACTCATCATATGAGTAGCGATAGCGCCAATCAATACTGCCGTCACCATCATTATCTCGCTCAGAAACAAGCTGATTATCGTTTAAATCATAGGTAGTCGATTCACTCGAATCAACATGCCCATCACCATCCCAATCAGCGCGGCTTGAAGTCATGTTATTACGCTGATCATAGCTGTACTCATGATGGGATGTTATCTTCGTTCTATCATCCCCTGAATAATCTGTGCTGCTTAATCTGTTACCTTTGCTATCAAAGGTACTGTCGGATATTTCATCTACTTGACCATCGCCATCTTGATCATAACTCTGGCTAAGCAGATTGCCTTTTACATCATAGGTATAAGCACTAATGGAGTCTTGAAGGCCATCAGCATCGCTATCATGACTGTAGCCTATTGTATTACCAAAAGCGTCATACTCTTCGGTAAAGCGGCTATCGATAACACCATCTGCATCACTATCTGACTCAAACATAATCTGATTACCGTTAGTGTCATAAAGGTAATAGCCGTGACGCTCGACTGCACCATCACCATTATTATCAAAACTATAGCTCACACGGCGTCCGCTCTTATCAAAACCATAATTAGCGATATAGTCGGTAACACCATCATTATCATTATCTTCAACTGAGCGAGTCCTATCCCCTAGCTCACTATAATACTCCTCATTGACTCCATCGATGTTACCATCGGCATCAATATCAACTCTGCTGCCAGTTTGGATCTGCAGATTATGGGAAATATTATTTAAACGGTAGTAGCTATCTAGCGCAATACCATGACCAACGATATCGCCTTTATCTAATAAACCTTGAGCCGCAGCAGGTTGTAAAATACGTTTAAGCTGTTTATCCCCCTCACCAAAGCGCCTACGTTTACCGGCCAAATAATAAAAATGCCGCTGTAAATCAACTTCAACTCCGGTGAACATCGACAGCAGACCTGCAGGAATATCAATACCGTTGTCTGGATTAGAGTCTGCATCAACACTGTGTAACAAAGTTAAGGTATTATTTAGACGATAAAAACTGACAACATCTGGGTGATATTCAGGAAGTTTATCGAGATTTTTTAATTGCCCATAAGTGGTGTACAAAGTGGCATTAGGTAATAAGTCCATTAACGATAACGACTTCTTTGCAGTCGCAGCATCACCAATAAGTGTGTCACCCAGCGAGAATTGAATATCCTCCCCCTCTTGGTAAAGGAAATTGCCTTCCTTGTCTGTTACCCCTGATTGCGTTGCTGTGGTATAAGCCAACCCCGACACTAAAATATCGCTAAGCTGGCCTGTAATTGGGGTCACTATTATAGTCCGCTGAACACTTTGTGCAGCATTACCCGCTGCATCCTTCGCATCATAAGTTAAGGTGTAATTCCCGACGGTTGACAGATCGACACTGCCAGAAACTACCGCAACCAACTCTTGATCGACATTGTCGCTCACCATGCTTCCAGGTTCAGTAAAAGTGCTATTTTGCTCAAGCCTGAGCTCAGCCTCCCCCATAAGCGCTATTTCTGGTGAGGTTTGGTCTGTTACATTGACGACTCTAAATATTTGAGCTGAATTGCCAGCGCTATCACTAGCACTATAAGTTAAGGTGTAACTTCCAACGGTATTGGTATCGACAGTGCCACTGGCACTGATAGCGAGGTTAGTATCCACATTATCGCTAACCGAAGCGCCTGGGTCGCTAAACTCAGCTCCGTGAGCAACTAACATCGGGCTTTCACCATTTAGCTTGATGACAGGAGCCAGAGCATCGATATCAATCATATCGCCAGCCTCGCTACTATCGCCACCACCACAGGCTGTTAATGTCAATAATGAGAACGAGAGAGCGGCATACATGGTATTAGGCTTATAATTCATATCGATACCCTTGTTATTATTTTGTTGCGAGCGATTCGATTATAGTGATCCAAGTCACAAATTAAAAGGTATTATCAGTCAAATGAACGATTGAATTGCGATTACTGTGTTTTAAGATCCCCCCCGTAAACAGGAAGTTGGACACTCTTATCGGCTCATCCCCCTCCAGAATATACTTTTAGCCTTTTATAGCTAAACCGCCTAAAACCTAACTCGATTCGACTAAATCGTACTCAGCTCTGAATCAGCGATGAATTAAAGCTGAAGCGAACGTCGGAATACTTAAGCTCTACTCAACCGGGCTAAAAATTAGAGCTTTTATTTTAATTATGTGAGCTAGACACCTATGTTTCGGCGCACACTTGTACACATAATGGGGTATTAGCCAGGTATCAGCAGTATTGACTATTGGAGTTTGCAATGCAGAACATAGATTGCCCACAGTGCAGCCATAAAATCGATTTTAATTCAGTGTCTTGCCCACAATGTCATGCCGCACAAGGGTTAGAATCCTTTGCTGGAGTCGACCCAGATATGCGCATCAAAAACCAGAAGCTCGCGATATGGTTTAGCTTCCTACTCGGTGGACTGGGGCTACATAAGTTCTATTTAGGTCAGCACCTAAAGGGCAGTCTGTACCTAGCCTTTAGCTGGACACTGGTACCTATGGTCGTTGGCTGGGTGGATGCAATTCGCACCTTGAAGATGACACCATTTAACTTTGAACAGCGCTACTGCAAAAGAGTGTCACAAGGGTTTTAATTGCTCGCTATATAAGTCTGACGGACTTAACTAACGCTTACTCAATGGAATTAATAAAAAAGACAGCTAAGGCTGTCTTTTTTGCTTTTAAGGCTACAGGCTTACTAATACCAATAAGTATAAATACTCATTAACCCGTAATGTCATAGAAAACGATTTCGATGCAAATCGCCTCCCTGTTGTTAATTCACTTTTATTGAGTCGCTCTTGAGGTGTCTTGCTACTTTCACGATGTGATAAATATTGATCACGATACAGATGCAATTCATCAATACAACTGGATATGCCCCTATTAATAATGCTGTTCCCGCAATTCAGCAACATAAATAAGCCGCTCATTGCCCCACAAAAAACTGTAAGCAAAGGCCAAATCGAGCAGATTAAGTAAAGTGATTAATGTATGAATATCGCAAACACATAGGGTAGAGTTGAATTATTCATAACCCAATTATCCCCAGCTTACTTAGTCAGCCACACTGCCCGATTAAGCTTGAGCTAATGTGGCTGAATTAGAGCCGTATAAATTTAGTTTAGCGATGCATCTTATCTACAATCGCAGCAGCGCGAGCATCGTAATCGTCTTTATGGCAGCTACCGCAACTGTCTTTAGCAATATTCCAAGGCTGCACAAATTGCTTCTCTTTGGTATTGGTAGCTTCATTCGCCACAGAGTAGTTTCTGATGTCATCAGACGGGAATGCTAAGTTAATACGGAAAAGGTGTTTACTCGATGGCATATGACAAGTCGTACAATCTACTTCAGCATGCATCTCTAGATCTGCACTAAACGTCTTATTAGTGTGACAATTGGTGCAACTAGTAACGAGTGCATCCTCATGGCCTGGCTCATTTATATTATTCATCGAGGCGTGCGGGTTGTGACATTGATGACATGCCATATTACGCTTCTTACCTGTTGGCTCACCTGTGTTAGCATCTAAACCTAGCAATGCATCTCCGGCAAAACGACCGCCGTCAAAGTAGTTAATTGCACGCCCACCAATGGTGTCTTCACAGGTGACATTATCACCACAAAAATCTCTATTGTGCTCACTCACAAAGTCGTTAATGAAAAAACGGTTAGTTTGCTTAGTGTGACACTCAGAGCAAGTGATTGCTAAACCATAACCCATATCTGGTTGGCGTAGGTCTGCCGCTAGGCGACCTTCAGCGATGCGTACAATATCATCAGCAGATTGCGTTTTAATATGCTGGCCACCTGCACCATGACAAGCTTCACACTGGATCCCTGCTTGATCAAAAGTGCCACCAAAGCCTTTCATGCCGTCTTGACGGTTGGGGTTTAGATCTGAATCAGGCGTGAAGTCTTTCCATCCGGTAGAGTGACAAAGACCACAATCAAATTCCTTAGGCGTTGTTAACGGACCTGACGAAAACCCTTGCATATGCTTTTCTGATATCGCTTCACCGTTTTGCGGCATCGATACCGCAACATGCTTGCCGGTTAGAATATAGCCGTCTTTGTCGATGAAGTTAGCCCAAGCATCGTAGCCACCAATCACATAGCTTATGTCACTCCAAGTCCATTCATAATCACCTGGGTTAGCGCTATTGTTGGTGCTGTTAGCCACACTATTAAATAGTTCAACTGAGCCCTCTAAGTTTGTAAATGGCATCTCAGGCGCCTTACCATCAACCACCTTGTTAAGCTTAAAGTTATGCCCAGTTTCGAAAAAGCTTTGCTTATCGGTATGACAACCGATACAAGTTTGCGATCCTACGAACTCCATCGCATGAGCTTGCACTGTAATGGTCAGTGTACTTGTGTCTTTAGCACCATGAGTGTCGACAACTGTGTATTCAATAATGCTGGTACCAACATTTTTACCAGTAAAGACAATATTATTTCCAGACTGGGTCACATCATCATCACCTTGAGTGATAACAAAGTCATACAGCGTCAACGCATCATTTTCAGCATCAGTATCGTTAGCCAATACATCAATATGTATAGGGGTATTAACCAAAACAGCTGCAGTATCTGCCACTGCAACTGGCGCACTATTATCTATATCTGGTACAGAATTTGAATCATCGCTACCACAAGCAGTTAATGTCAGCCCAGCCAGCAGAACTACAACTCCCGTTTTGAAGTTTTTCATATCATTCCTCTTATTTTTATCACTTTCTTTAAGCCAACAGATAAATATCATGCTGGCGAAAACAGCCGCCAACCTGAATGCATCTGTCACGGCGGTGGCTAAATCCCCCACATTCGACAAATGAAGCACTTCAAGACAAGCAAAGAACTAATACTCTGATTAATAAGTGTTAATTAACAAGGCATCATTCAAGCTGCATATTTCTTACCGGCTAGAAAAGTGACTTGTCGATACAAAAAAACATACTCGCACAAAATACCTTCCCAGCAAGACTCTTTCCAGCAAGATACTAGATAGCCTTTAGCTTTCCAGCAAGGTATATTGTCGGCAAAATCTTGATTTTGAGAGGTAACGCAAGTGGAAAAGAGTATGGAAGAAGTGCTGCAACAGAATGCGGCGAACTGGCCTGAGTGTGCAAAAACTTCCTACCCAGCTTTATTGCGACTGACTCAGGTAAATAACATTTTTATCCAACTTATCACTGAGTGCGTTGGCCATTATCAATTGCAACCCATTGACTTCAACTTACTTAGTTGCCTTCGTCGTCAACCTGCCCCCCACGTACTCTCGCCTACAGAGCTGTATCAAAGTTTGCTATTTAGCTCAGGGGGATTGACTAAAGTGCTGGTCCGCTTACAAGAGTCGGGATTAATTGAACGTTGTGATAACTATGAAGATAAGCGCAGCAAGTTAGTCGTGCTGTCAGCTAAAGGTAAAGACTTGGTCGAAGAGGTTATGCCCGAACTACATAGGCAAGAGCAGAAGATGCTATCAGCATTAAGCAGTCATGAATTGGATCAATTAGACGATATGATGCGCCGTGTGACAAAAACGATGAACAGCGACAACGATCAATATCCTAAGCGGATGCAATTTCAAGGGCGATATTAAGCGCTCGATGACATGTCAGCTATGAGTTAGCAGCCAAGCAATAAGACCATAAACTAAAGTTCTCTGGTGTTTTCTGCTGCAACTTTCTCGTCAATTTGACCCACTAATTGCAGCTTATTAGATCCTTTTCGCACTGCTTGCTAGCCTGACTGAACACTGAAATCCCTGCTGTTCTTTAATTAAACATGCTCACTACAACAATGAAGCGAGCATGCTTTACCTATACTTTATTCAAAAAAGTCCAGCCCGTCACCACCCACCACATATTTATTCACCCTCCACTACTACATGAAAATCTAAACAATATAAGAAACACCAACAAAACACTGCAAAACCTGTTACCAAAGCGTTAAGAAAACAGAGTCAATGATTAATAGTTAATCATTCAAATCACTCGCATTGAATTTTTAATCATTTTCAATGAATAATTATTGATTTTGAGTTTTATCAGTTTATAGTCGATACCAATTGAGTATTTTGATTAAGAGAATTGAAAATGAAGAAGTCAGTATTGGTTGTAGCAAGCTTAGGATTAACAGGTGCATTAATGCTAACGGGCTGTGGTAAGAGTGATGATGTACTTGTAGTCGGCACCAATGCTTCATTCCCACCTTTTGAATATGTTGGTGGCACTAGCGGCGATGAAATCATGGGCTTCGATATCGATTTAGCACGTCAAATAGCAAAAGATGCCGGTAAAACCCTAAAAGTTGAAAACATGAATTTTGACTCACTGATTGTTGCGCTCAATGCTGGCAAAGTCGACTTTATCGCCTCGGGTATGACCATCACTCCAGAGCGTCAGGCTAGTGTTAACTTTTCTGAGCCTTACTATGAAGCTACCCAGATGGTGCTAGTCAATAAAGGTAACAACAGCATCAATAGCCTAGAAGACCTTAAGGATAAGCATATCGCAGTGCAACTAGGCTCTACTGGCGACATTATGGCTAAGGGCTACAGCCAACAAGTGACCGCATTCAACTCAGGCTTCGAAGCCGTGATGGAGCTAAAAAATGCCAAGGTTGATTTGGTGTTGTTTGACAGCGAACCCGCCATCAGCTTTTTAGAGAAGAATCCACAGCTAAAAATGGTTGAGCTAGATTTTTCACCAGAGTTTTACGGTTTTGCAGTGGCTAAAGATAAAGTTGAGCTACTAAACAGCATCAACACTAGCTTAAGTATCATGAAGCAAAACGGTGGCTATGACGCCCTCGTTAGCAAGCATATGAAGTGAGTCTGTGATGATAGATGCAATTAACACTTCTCTGTTTACCCCCATTGGCGAAGATGGCCTAATCGGAATTTATCTTATTCTGAACGGCCTTAAAGTCACTTTAATTGTGACCTTCTTTGCCATGATAATCGGTTCTATTCTCGGGGTGGCAACCACCTTGATGAAGATGTCGTCAAAATGGTACCTGAGTTGGCCAGCGAATATTTATGTCAGCATTATTCGTGGTACACCGGTCGTTGTGCAGTTAGTGATCCTTTACTTCATCGTGCTTGCTGCATTAGATGTCGATAAGATCACCGCAGCAATTATCGCCTTTGGCCTTAACAGTGGTGCCTATATTTCAGAGATCATTAGAGCCGGTATTCAGGCCGTCGATAAAGGTCAGATGGAAGCGGCAAGATCACTCGGTTTGTCTCACGGTCAAACCATGAAAGAGGTCATTCTGCCTCAGGCGATTAAGAACATTCTGCCATCGCTGGGTAACGAGTTTATCGTGTTGCTCAAAGAGACTGCGGTGATTGGCTTCATCGGTGGAGTGGACTTAATGCGGGCTGGTGAGATCATCCGTAGCCGTACCTTCGAAGACAGTGTGCCGTTATTTACCTGTGCGCTGATCTACCTATTACTGACATATATCTTCACCTTTATGCTGTCTAGATTTGAAACGAGGTTAAAGCAAAGTGATTAAGATTAATAATTTACATAAGAGCTTTGGCGATAACCAAGTGCTAAAGGGGATAAGCGAGCAGATTAACCATGGCGAAGTGGTCAGCGTAATCGGACCATCAGGGAGCGGTAAGAGTACCTTCCTACGCTGTATCAACTTACTCGAGCAACCCAGTGAAGGCGAAATAGTCATTGATGGTCAATCGATTAGTGCTGCTGGTGCTTGTGTCGATAAGTTAAGACAAAAAGTAGGTATGGTGTTTCAAAACTTTAACCTGTTTCCCCATAAAACAGTTAAGCAAAACATCACCCTTTCACCTGTAAAACTAAAGCTAATGACACAAGCTCAAGCCGATATCGAAGCTGAATCTCTGCTTGAGCAGGTTGGCCTAAAAGATAAGGCCGATACCTATCCATCAAGTTTATCGGGTGGTCAAAAACAGCGTGTTGCTATTGCAAGAGCCTTGGCAATGAAACCCGATCTGATGCTGTTCGATGAACCTACCTCGGCGCTCGATCCTGAGATGGTCGGCGATGTACTCGATGTGATGAAATCACTGGCGCAAAAAGGCATGACTATGGTGATTGTTACCCATGAGATGGGCTTTGCTCGGGATGTTTCCGACAGAGTAATCTTTATGGATGGCGGCGTAATTGTTGAACAGAGTGAACCTGAAGCCCTGTTTAGCAATCCAAAAGAGGCAAGGACTCAGGCATTTTTGAGTAAGGTACTGAGATAATGCACTTAAAAAAGCACTTAAATAAAATGCTTAGACAACAGACTTAACTCTGGGTAATTTGTGAGGGGGACGGCCACCAATGGCTCCCCTTGCAATGTCATCATCTCTTGCCAATATCAATCCTTAGCAGCTCGCGCTATTCGGTCTATTTCGATATCTCTGAACTATAATTATAGATAGCATCATTTGGCTTTTAAGAGGTAACACTATGTCTATTTCAGCCCGATTGAATGAATACCTTAATGATAAAAAGGTCGACTTTAAACTCGTGCCTCACCCTCATAGCTTTAGCTCAATAAGCTCAGCTATCGCAGCTAACATTCCGCTGTCAAAACTAGCCAAAGCGGTGATCCTAGAAGATCATGAAGACCGAAGAGTGATGGCGGTACTGCCGGCAAACCATAAGGTAAGCCTCAGAACCCTAGGCGATAAACTTAATCGCGACCTACGTTTGATTGAGGAAAAAGAGGTTTATGACATGTTTAGTGACTGTCACAAAGGTGCTATCCCCTCTTTAGGAGAGGTCTACAATATCGAGGCCGTTTATGACGATCTGTTAGTAGAAGCCAAAGAGATCTACATAGAGGCCGGCGATCACAACACGCTTGTTCACATGGCTAGAGAGGACTTTATCAAACTGATTAAAGATGCCAAGCACTTGCGATTTAGCCACCAGAGTATTCATTAACACACACTACGGCTCATTAATGCCATGAATTAAGTTGGGTAGGCCTCTGCCCAACCTTGTATTGTCTTGCTATAAAGCGCCCTAACTTTTAAACGATGCTTTAGCGAATAAACTGGCCAAATTATCAGTAAAACGCATAATTAATGAAAAGCTTTATTTTCAACAACTTAATTACAAATGCAAGCTTGCTGAATTGACAACAGAAGTGCATTATAAGTGCGTAAAGAATGCACAGATGTAAAGATAATAAATGGCAAGGAAAGCACCATGCATATTCTATTCAGGGTGAGCCCCATACTGATTGCTAGCGGCTTGATGCTATCGATAAACTCTCACGCTATCTCAAAGTCCACAACAACTCCCAGCACAACTCCAGTAACCATTGAACTCAACAAATATCTGGGTGGCACTCAAGGCAAGCTAAACAATAAGTCCGCGTTAACCTTTAAGTTCACTAACACAAATGGCAGCGCTAGCAACACTTGCAGTATTATCACTACCGATAACTACTTAAGGCACTCTAAAAACCGCTTAGAAAATATCAACCTTAGCGAGAAAAACTTCTACTTTGATTGTCTATGGAATGGCACTTACTATTTTCTATCTAATCGCGTCAGAACCTATGCTGAGGTGATTATCAAACAGCCAGATAGCCAGTTTCCAATGTCGATGCACATTGAAGCTAAGCTGGTTAGTCTTACGGGTGAGCAAGCTAATATTATTAGTGGCGATATTTCTTTAAGAAGGAAGCCTGACTAGCTTGTAAGGCTTATCGCCCCCATAAAGACGGAAAGCCACATAAACAACTCCTAATTAACCAATTAATATATAAGCATTAATCAACAAACATCAGCAGAGCCATGGCTCTTTTTTGCTGCAAAAATGCAAGTTAAATGTGACTCCAATACCAAAACCACCCCAAGCTAATCTACTTTGTTAAACAGCTATGTAATATTAGCGCGCCGCAGCTCCAGACCTAAATAATGTAAACCTTATAAAACCAACGGCATCCTCATTGTTATCACTTTGAGGGGAGACTGTGTGCACTTTTGACATTACTTTTTGACTAATTTTAAGTGTATAAAAATGAAACAAAGCCAATGCGAGGTTCTGCTTATTTCGGGTCATCCAGATCTCAGCCGATCCGTTGCTAATATTGAAATCCTTAAACGACTCGAGGCTTTAGATCTATTTAAGATCCATAGACTCGATGAAGTTTATCCAAACTATCAAATTGATGTTCAAGTTGAGCAGGATTTACTGACGAAAGCCGACGTTATCGTGCTGCAGTTTCCGCTTTACTGGTCCACCTATCCTGCTTTGATGAAGCTGTGGTTTGATGAAGTATTTACCTACAACTTTGCCTTTGGTCCTAACGGTGACAAGCTAAAAGGCAAAAAAGTGATCTTATCAATTACCTGTGGTGCAACTGAAAGCTCTTACCAAGCTGGCGAGTTTAACTTCTTACCTCTTGAGCAATATTTACAAGCCGCTATGCATCCCGTTAAGGCTGCACAGATGGAAATAGTCGACACGGTAATCACCTTCGAGATGAACTCAACACCTGATGAAGGTGGCGATCAAAACACCGTGATGCAATTAGCTCAACAGCATGTAGAGCGCTTAACCCATTTAATCAATCAACTTACTTAATTAACCGATTGTCATCAGCTTAATTAATCAATTTCATAATAGGTCTTTCCATCATGTTTCAATCCATATTAGGTATCGCAGCCCTACTTATCGTAGGCTACCTTTTCTGTAATGCTAAAAAACAAGTTAACTGGCGTACAGTTGGTGGCGCACTGCTCATCCAATTAACCATTGCAGGCTTTGTATTAGCCACCAGCTTTGGTGAAAGCGTATTACTTTCTTTATCAAACGGCGTAGCCAATGTTTTAGGCTTTGCATCTAAAGGTATTAGCTTTGTGTTTGGTAACCTAGTGACATTCCAAGTCGAGAACTTAGGTTTCATCTTTGCATTCCAAGTATTACCAGCCATTATCTTCACTGCATCACTCGTTAGCTTACTGCACTATATGGGGATCATGGGCTTTGTGGTTAAAGTACTAGGTGGCGGCCTACAAAAGCTTATTGGTTCGTCGAAAGCCGAATCAATGAACGCCATTGCCAACACGGTATGTGGTCAAACAGAAGCACCACTATTCGTTAAGCCTTGGCATCCACACCTAACTAAATCAGAGATCTTCGCCATCATGGTGGGTGGTTTAGCATCGATTGCGGGCTCTGTATTAGCAGGTCTTGCTGGTATGGGCGTTGAAGTTCGCTACTTAGTTATGGCGTGTTTTATGAGTGCGCCAGCAGGTCTACTATTTGCCAAATTGATGATCCCAGAAACAGAGCAGCCTGTGAATGATGTACCAGCGCTGTCTGATGATGAAAAGCCATCAAACTTTATCGATGCTATTGCTAAAGGCGCGATTGCCGGTATGCAAATTGCCGCGGTTGTGGGCGCGATTTTGATTGCCTGTATCGGCTTAATGGCAATGCTAAACAGCATGATTGGCTGGGCTGGCGGCTTATTTGGTTTCGAAGGCGTCACGCTTGAACTACTCATGGGCTATGCATTCTCGCCTATCGCTTGGTTAATTGGTGTGCCTTGGGCTGAAGCCAATATTGCCGGTAACTTTATTGCGCAAAAGCTAGTACTGAACGAGTTTGTTGCTTACGCAGGTTTTGCACCTTACATCTCTGGTGAAACTGTAGTTGCTGCAACAGGTGAAGTGATGTCACCAAAGTCTGTTGCTATCATCACTGTGGCACTTTGTGGCTTTGCTAACATTGGCTCTGTGTCTATGGTGGTTGCAGCGCTAAGCACCATGATCCCTAACAAGTCGAGCTACATTGCTTCTGTTGGTATGAAAGTACTTTTAGCCGCAACTCTAGCTAACCTATTATCGGCGACCGTTGTTGGTCTATTTATGTCTTTCTAAGACGGCGATTCTAGCGTCATAATCTATCAATGCTTAGTTCTAGGTTATCTGGAACTAAGCATTTTTTTAGTCTTAACTCCCACCTCAACGCCCCCTTCAATCCACTATCAGTACTTTATCCAAAGCAGCGAGCTTTTAGATAAAACTCTCTTAATCTTTGTAAGTTTTTAAAGCTGCTTGTTTGTTAAATGTTGTTAACTGATAGTTATTTAAGCTATTGATTAGCTGATTAATTATTAGTTATACGCACTATGTGAACCTTAGGCTAGGATGCACGTCAAATACGTAAAGACGTATCCTTACATTTAGGAATTTAACAATGACTCCGCAAGAACAAGAACTAATCCAAAACGTAGCTAACAAATTAAAGGCTAGTCCAAACAAGCCAAAAGATGCTGAAGCTGAAACCCTAATCAGCCAAGAAATCGCTTCTCAAGAAGATATCGTTTACAAGCTAACTCAAGCGGTTCTTGTACAAGAGATGGCACTTAAAGAGCTTAAGTCAAAGAGTGACTTCTTACAGACCCAAGTTGACCACTTCAGAAAAGAGTCTGAGCGTGGCACACTAAGCCGCATGATGGGTGGTGCTAACCCTGCACCGGTACAACCTCAACCTGTACGTCAACCAAGTGCTTTCGGTAGCTTCATGCAAACAGCTGCGGGTGTAGCTGCAGGTATGGTTGCAGGCAACCTAATTAGCAACGCACTGTTTGGTGGCGAAGAGACTGCAACTGCAGAAGCTGCGCCAGAAGTCGCACCTGAAGCTCCTGCTGAAACCGAAGCGCCAACTGAGACTGCAGCTGCAGATACCGCATCTGAAGATACAGGTTCTAGCTTCTTAGATGACAACTCTGGTTTCGCTTCTGAGTATGCAAGTGAAGACACTTTTGCTAACACTGGTTTTGGTGGTGATGAAAGCTTTGGCGGCTTTGATGACGGCGGTTTCGGTGATTTTGGTGGCGACGACGAAGATTTTTAATCTCGTTTAATCGCAGCTAGCATCATAGCTAAAAGCGCAAAAGATAATGGCGGCTGAACTCAAGGTTCAGCCGCCATTTCTATTTGAGTCTCACTCTCTTCTCAATTCTGTTTCTATTCCCTGTAATTAATTTCCGTTTAAAGCAGATGTGTAACCATCTGCAACAGCCTTTTGATATTGATATCCTTTTCGCAATATTCGCGGCTATACTAGCTTCGCCAGTAACAAACTGGCTAAAACACTAATAAAAAACTCAACAAATTGCTCCTAAGGAGAACCACTCGTGAAGAAAGCCGGGATCCTGTTACTGTGCCTGTTAATGCCGATGGCGACAGCATTGGCAGAACAAACCAAACCGCTTTCGGTTGATGTGCTGTGGCAACTTAACCGTATAGGCAGTCCAATTATTTCACCAGACGGCGACAAAATCGTCGCGCCAGTCACCCAATATGATGTGCCTGAAGATAAAGGCTCAACGCAGCTTTGGTTGTTTGATAAAGATGGCACTAGCCAACAAGCACTTACCGCTAAAGGCATGCGCGCCAGCGAAGCCACCTTCTCACCCGACGGTAAAACATTGGCTTTTATCAGCAAGCGCGATGAAGATTCAGCAGGTCAAGTGTACCTATTGCCAATGACTGGTCCGGGCGAAGCACAAAAGCTGACTGATGTGCCAGGCGGCGTATATGGTATGAAGTGGGTGGGTAAACACATCTACTTTATTAGCCGTATTTTCCCGGGTAAAAACTGGGAAGAAATGACTGTACAACTACAAGCTGATAAAGACACTAAAGTCTCTGCTCACCAATGGACTGAGCTACCATACTCAAGCTTCGACCACTGGATTGATGAAGACCGCGAGGCCCATGTATTCCGTATCCCAGCCAAGGGCGGCGAAATCGAAGCTATCACTCAACCGTTAAAGCACCAGCTACCTCGCTCATCACAAAGCGCATCAAGCTATGATATCGCGCCAAATGAGCAGTGGATTGCCTTTACTGCTAACGGTTGGGATGAAGATCTAAAAAACCGCGAAGTTGACCCTAAGATTGATATTTTCTTAGCTAAAATCGGTAGCGGCAAAGCAGAAAACTTAACTCCAGACAATGAAGCGCCAAATAGCAATCCGCAATTTAGCCCTAACAGTAAAACCTTAGCCTTTACCCAGCAGCTGATCCACGGTTTCTACGCTGATACCACGCGCCTAGTGTTGATGGATATGAAACAGCGTCAACCCAAAGTCATTAACGACTCTTGGGACCGCTCAGTATCACGCTTTGGCTGGACTAAAGACAGTAAAGGTTTTTACGCAGCTATTGATGATGCCGCCACCAGCCGTATTTACCACATCAATGCGAAAAACGGCAAAGTCAAAGCCATCACTAAAGACACCAACTTTGGTAAGCCTGTGATGGCCAAAGACGGCACTATCGTTGCGACGAACGACAGCTTCCTATATCCAGCTCGCCTTGTGACCATTAATCCACGCAATGGCAAAACCACCCGTCTAGATAGCTTTAACGACGACATTCTTGCTGACGTTGATATGGGCACTTATGAGTCGGTAACCTACAAAGGCTATAACGATCAAGACATTCAGATGTGGGTACACTACCCACCAGGTTTTGATCGTAGCAAAAAGTACCCGCTGATGATGCTTATTCACGGCGGCCCACACAATGCAATTTCTGATGGTTTCCACTACCGCTGGAACGCGCAGACGTTTGCCTCTTGGGGTTATGTCACAGCATGGCCTAACTTCCACGGTTCAAGTGGATTTGGTCAAGAGTTTGCTGACAGCATCAACCCTGACTGGAAGAACAAGTCATTGGAAGATGTACTGAAAGCGGCGGATTGGTTTGAGCAAAAAGATTGGATCGATAGCGAACGTATGGTGGCTGGTGGCGCGAGCTACGGCGGTTATTTAACTTCGATAATCTTAGGCCAAGAGCACCCGTTTAACGCGTTAATGATCCATGCAGCTGTGTACAACATGTACTCACAGATGGCAGCAGACTTCTCAGTGCACAGTACTCGCTTTGGCAGCTACTGGGAAAAGCCTGAGATCTATAAGTCTATCTCACCGCACTACTTTGCCGAGAACTTTAACACCCCGACCTTAGTGATCCACGGTCAGCTTGATTATCGCGTACCGGTCGGCCAAGGTTTTGAGTTATTCCGTACTTTACAAACCCGCGGTGTTGAATCAAAGATGATCTACTTCCCAGACGAGAATCACTGGATCATGAAGCCAAACAACTCTATCTATTGGTATAACCAAGTAGAAGATTGGATGACTCGTTTTGCCGAGCCAGGCGGACGTTAATCTCGTTCAATAAAAGCAAAAGGCTGCCTATTGGCAGCCTTTTTAGTTGGCAACTAACGCCTAAGCCATCTTAGGGCTCATACCCCAGCTATTCTCTTCAGCTTTACTGTCGAGCACGCAGAAAACGAATATAGTAATCACACCGATTAGTGGTACCAGTAGAATCAGTAACCACCAACCGCTCTTATTAATATCATGTAACCGGCGTACAGTAAGCGCAAGTCCAGGAATAAATACCGCTAGCGCATATAGACCACTAAATAGCCCCATTCCCGTTTCTAGGTTCATGGTACCAAACATCGAGTCAACAAAGGTCAAGACGATGCTAAAGATGATATTGAACAGCGCAAACATCCAATACTCTTTACGTCTTGAGCGGCCACCAAAATCGAAATACTTTTTTAGGGCGAGGAGATACCAATTCATACTTACTTCCTTTTAAGTTCCTTTAAAATTTCTTTAAACAAGTCCAGCCAAACAATGGAGGAGCAGTTAAAGCTTATATAGCGACAAGAGTTTATATCTTCAAGATGAGTAAACAAACGCTGAGGTTGAGACACATCATCCTGATGTGAGCCGCACTAAAACCAGAGAGATTTCAGTACGCCATCCTTATTGCGGAGCCTACCTTACTAATCCAAGCAATCAATGTCCAATCGTTGATAAAAAAACGAGCCACTTACCTGAAGGTCACTTTTCAATCGCAGTAAACATCTACTGGATAATTATCAAACAACTTATTTAGCCAAAACCAAGCTCCATCACAAATCGACACTTTACTGAAACTAGTAACAATCTAAACACCTGTTCTTAAAAGGGTAATAGGCTATTATCCAATCAAAACCTAGCCGTAGCACCACTCTCGGCAGCAATCGATTCAGCGTTAATAGGACAGAAGTATGGACGCATTTAGCCAGCTACAAGTTATCGAATTTAACCGCCACGACAGCGCGAGTATTGAGCAAGCCTTAAAAGCATATCAAGCTCAATTAGAAGCGCATCTAGCCTTTGATAAAGGCGGTCGATTCAACTTGATGTTTATGGATAACAGCAGCGGCACGCGTGAGCACCTGCAACTGGACATGCTACAAGATCAACAGCTAGCAATGGCAGCACTCTCACTCAATCCAGATGGCGGCCACTTAAGTAGTTATCTTGTAAGTGATGAACGTCTGCTGTATCTATCTGAAACCCTATTATTTGCCCTAGCCCTTGAGCATGAGTCGCTCACACCACAGCTACGTAAGACTGCACAAGCCATGGTCAACTACGCCCGCTTTGAAAACGACACCAGTGAGATGTGGCTCGATGACACCCGAGTATTTGGCGCAGAACCCATGTATATGATGGCGGCCAAAGACGCTAATGACGCCACTTATTTAGCGCAGTTTTTTATCCCCTATTGGGATGATGACCATGCGGTAGGCTATGGCGATATGTTGCTAAGCCTACTCAGGAAACATGGTTGGTGCGAGGCTATGATGAACGCCTTTATCTGGTGTGACAATCACAGCTTTAGATTCGCTTTTTACGGCAGTGATTGGGAACAACCAGCCCCAAGATACCAGCCACTTGGGGATTATTTAAAAGCTAATCCAGATAAATACCCACGCTTTATTGAGCTTGTTAAGCAACGCTTTCATGCCCAGCCTGCACTGGTATATAGCCAACATGACTCGCTGGAAGAGCAAAAGCCGATCCTCAATTTATATATCACCTTAATTGCTGAGTGTTGTGGTCTAGACAGTGAAGGGATGAGCGCTGAGCTGGCTGAGCACTTTATTGATGATAGCCTTGAAAATGAGGCGATGGATCTGCAAAATCTGCTAAAGCATGAGCTTAATGGCAAACTCTGTTGTTACGCAGGCAGCATTGCCCGCCAGAAAGAACTGCGCCTTCAACGTGCTGATCGCGAACAAGCACGCGATAAGTATCTAGGCGGACTTAAGATGGTCAACGAGTTTATGCTGAGCCTTGAAAATAGCCACACTCTACTGTCTTACATATCTACTGGTGAAAATCCGGAGATCCTTGATGATATTGAATGCTTTAACATCATCCCTCATAGTGAAAAGCACGCATTAACCTTATATGAAGCCATCCAAGAGTCTTGCTGGGATATGGACGACTTTGATCATGTGCGCGATAACTTCCATGAGGTGATGGAGCACCTAGCAAAAGATTTGCTGCTAGAAGTTGATGAGGACATGAGCGAAGCTGCAATCAATGGCTTTATCAGTCGAGTCAGTGCTCGTGCAGATACGCATTGTAATGATACGGAGACCGCAGCGGCTAACACTCAGCCAGAGAGCCGAGTACGCGACGCGCAAACCATGCTGCGCTTTGTCGACATTTTCTATCGTTTCTTTGGCCAGCAAGCCTTTAATGACGAAATGTGTGACATGCTTACGGGCGAATCAGAGTATCAAGCGATTATCAGCGTTGAACAATACTACGCCCGTTTCATGCCAACCGATGCCACACCAAAGCTGGATTCAGGTGTAAGCAGAACGGAGCAAAAGGCACTTGAAAGCCTACTAGATGAGTTCATCGACATGGGTTATAACCAAATATCGGCTGAAATGCTTAAGCAAACTGATGAGCTATTTGCAAATCGCGCCTGCTTAGACTGCCAAGACTGGCCGGAAGATGAGCTAGGTATCGATGCGCTTTGCGCTTACTTGCTGTTGCAAGATAAACAGCAAAATCAGAATGATGGCTACACCCAAGCCTTGCAAGCAAAGCTAAATGGCGTGTTTGAGCGTGCATTAAACTTGATGCTAGAAAACGCCAACATTTTAGGTGATGGTCCCTGTACTGAAAAAGGCTTAAACGACGTTGAGCAAGCACAAATCAAAGCTTACTTTACCGATACTAATCCTGAGCTTAATCAGCAACAGATGATTGAACTGCTAGACCAGCACCTTTTTAGCCAAGATATCTGTCGTCAGGCATTTTTATACTTCCCTAAAATTAGCCCTGTGCAAAAAAACTATAGCTTCTTAGATGATCATGACGATGACTATCAACGGGTGGTCCTCGCTTGCTTGTGGCTAAAACAACTCGATATCCCCGAAGCCATTAACGCAGAGCGTATTTGGCAACTGCTGATCACTATGGCACCTATTAGAGTTGTTCATGTTGTTGCTAAAGCCTTTAGCGAACATAGCCGTAAATTCAAGTGTGATTCGCCGTTAGATGAAATCAACTTCTTCGACATGCTAAACAGCCACAGCATAGATAAAGCCTTTATCTTGGCTTATCAAGTTGAGCAGTTTAGCACTAGCACCTCACGTACAGGTGATTACCTTAACTTAGTGGAACTGATTGGAGAGCTCGTCGATGAGGACTCAGCGATTATCGATCAGAGCATGCTGGCCGCCGCAAGACGTAGTGATGCTAAGGCGTTACTGCGCGGCCTAGATTACAGCTATCAACCAATAAAGCTAGATTTTCATAAGCACGTGGCGATGCGTTTTCCAAGCATGCCTTTTGCACTCGATAATGAGCTAAAGCAATGCCTGAGTGACTTTATCAAGCTAAACCACAACTCGTGGGAAGAGGTGATTGAGAGCAAATTTACAGACTATGTGAGCTTCTCAGGCTTTGTCACTGACGCTGGCGAGCTACCTAAAAAGTTACGATTACCACTGACATTGCATCCTAATGCCGATCTGAGTCAAACCCGCAGAAACGATAGGATGGATTGGATATGCTGCGAGATCTTGCAGCAGGTTGGCGACGAGCTACAGGTGTTAGTGGCAGACAAGGATACCGTTAGAGATGGCAATCTCTACCTCGGCGGCGAGGTGTTAATCCTTAACGACAAGGTAGACGCCCAAAGCGTTATTGATGCAGTCAAAAACTTACCTAGTCCAGAAGAGCGCCGAAACCAAGTTAACCAAAACCTATGGGCATATCTGCAAGGCGAGCTAGAATATGCTGAGTTTGCGCCGCAGTTTAATCAATATGTCAGCTATGAAACCACGGCCAATTTAAAAGAGTATCGCAGCCATGCGTTAAGCCAGTATCTGTGGCTACTCGATGATGAACGTTGTGGCCGCTTAGTAGAACTTCTCGCAAACCATAGCTACGCAGCCTATAAGGTGTTCACCGATGGCCTTGTAGATAGCTATATGGATCAGCTTGCGCTACAAGGCAAAATGAATTTAGCCACGCGCCTAGCATGCGATGAAGATGATTATGAAGAGGCTGCGTTTCAAGCACTACTCGATTGGCTATTTAGCCGAAACGTTAAACGTGAATATCTACTGCTATATATGATCAAAAAATACCGCCCATGTATGGGCGAATATATTGCCGCCATGGCGCGCCGAGATGAAATCAAACCTTTAATGGGATTTTTACGTATCGAAACCAAAGCCACTTTAGTGGATATTCTTGCTAAACAAGCTAACGGCAGCGAATTTATGACGCTGTTCGCCAAAGAGAAATCACGGAAAATCCGTGATCGAGTTGAGGCGGCATTAAGCTAAGCAGCTTAAACCAACATCTTGAAGTCAATTAGTTTTAACGGTCACTTCAATGATGTAACTAAAAAGCGCTAGTCTATTTTTGCTAGCGCTTTTTATCATACCAATGCTAGTTAATCGGCCTTATCATTAACCAACCTAGGACCTGGGAAGGTCGGGATTTCAAGTTCATCCGGCAAGTTTGGCAGCAGCAATTGCACTCCCTCACGGCCACCTAACGCCTCAACAAACTTCCAGTTTGCGCCACTGTCTTTAGATACCCCAATCAAAGCCGACTCAGCCACTATATCGCCTACTGGCGAGCTCATATTGATTTCCATAGGCAGGTAACCGTAATATTCATCAAGCTCCTCCTGCATATAAATTTTTGTCGGTTCCTTGAATCTTGTCGACTCAAGCTTAAGACCTTCGCTTTGTAACTTATCCATCATTGCTGCTATCTCACGCTTCAATGCAGCTTCACCACCCGCGTTATCAATAACGACACTAAGAGCAAAGCGCATATAGGTGTCGTAATCCTTATCGATAATAGACTGCCTCATGACCTTAGCTGCAACTAACGCCTTGTCGGCAATAAGCTCACCGTTTTGATCGAAATGTTTTTGCTCACCCGCTGCTTGCTGAGCAGCTAAAGTCGTCTGTGACTCATTAATCAATCTAGGCTCTGGGAAAATCGGGATCACAAGCGCATCCGGCAGGTTTGGTAGCAAAACAAGCACTTCCTCGCGGCCAATGGAAGCCTCTACAAATTTCCAGGTTTGGCCGATATCTTTAGAGAACCCAATCAAAGCCGTCTCTGCAACACCATCGCCTATAGGCGTGCTCATATTGATCTCCATAGGCAGGTAAACGTAATACTCGTCCACCTCCTCCTCTTGCAGAAACATTTTTGTCGGCCCGTTGAATATCGTCGAGACCTGCTTAATACCATCACGCTGCAAGTTGTCTATTATTGCTGCGGTGCCAATTTTAAATGCTGCTTCACCGCCCGCATACTCAATCATATAGCTAAAGGCAAAGCGCATATAGGTGTCGTAATCCTTATCGATAATAGACCGCTGCATGACCTTAGCTTCAGTTAGGGCCTTTTCAACAATGAGTTCACCATTTTCGGCGAAATATTTTTGCTCTCCACTAGGTTGCCGAGCAACCAGCGCAGTCTCCCACTTAAGTGCCCCGTTAGGCCAAAACTCCTGATGCGTGCCATTACCATTGACATCGAATAACGTCTTTTCTTCTAGCCTGCCATCTTTAAAATAGCGCTCATTCACACCAATCAACTCGCCATCTTGGTAATTGCGCAAAGTGTCCAAGTGCCCATCGAAGTCATAGTTCTTGAACGTCCCCTGCTTTACCCCATCTTCAAAATACCCCTCTTCTAGGAGTAGGCCATCTTTAGAAAAATGTTTTTGCACACCACTGGGATGGTGAGAATCGAATCTTAAGCTGCCGTCATCAAAAAATATCTGCCAATGACCCACCTTATTGCCATCAAGCTTATAGCCCCGACTCTGCAACTGACCATTTTCATAAAAGTTTTCTACTAGCTCGGGCTTAGGCTCGACCTTAGGCGTTATGGGAAAGTCTGCAGTTTTGATGGAAAAGTTGATATGAATGCTATCGCCTTGTTCACGCTCAGATTCGGGCAGTGTCTTGATAACGACAAGTAGCGCTTCCATCGAACGCTGCAACTGCTCTGTGGCTATGGCGTCAAACTTTGGTGAACCGCTCGGCTCGCTCACCTTAGTGTGCATCTTGCCGCCCGCGTCATAATCCACCGCCACAACCACTTTTAATTGGCTGAATTCGGAATTAGCCTGTGTCTCTTTCACTGCCTGCCCCAAGCTTAAATTGAAACAAGAATTGAAGGTGTCACACTCGATAGGAGTAGGTTTATCACTGCAAGCAGACAACAGCAAAGCTGCCGTAAAACTGGCTATAATCAGTATTTTTTTCATGGGGTTATAGACTCACTAAAAAGATAGCAGACATGCTAGATGAAAATGTCAAATTTGGGGCATATCAGTATGGCTTATGCGTGACAGATCACAGACGATACTCAATATATTAAGTTACAAGTCATAAGCAATGAAATCAGGTGACTACATCAAATGACTAAACCAAAAACACCAAAACTTAGCCATTTATTACTGTGAGCCTAAAGCTAACTAAAGCTAACTAAAGCTAACTAAAGCTAACTAAAGCTAGATAGCATGGGGCTCAAACCACGTATTATACTAAAACGCCCCATTAGCTTTATAAATGTACAACCTATCTCATTTATTTAACTGAACGTAGTGAAACCCTACCACCATTAACAATATGTATCTATTCTACCTATTGGTGGGCCCTATGCTCTAGCAATATGCTCACTCGTCAATTGCTCGGTATCCTTCAATCCCAAATAGATACGCGCGAAATAAATTATTACGTCAAGCAAAAAATTCATTTTTATAAACGCATAACTAGGTTATGCCCAAACAAAGACCTATAAAACCCATATACTCCCCCCGCCTTTCCCCCTCGCAAAAAAGTAATATAAAAATAAATTACAATAACTATTGCATACATAATCCAATTACCAACCAACAAATAATGTTGAAATAATTAAGAACAAATCTATTCCCTGATAAACAGTGAATAAAACTGCATGCAATATTCGATATAAAACAAAAATAAAAAACCTAAAAACAACTTACAATAAAAAATAATAACTTATAACAAAACAAAACAAAGAAAATAAAAACATTAGAGTAATCTTCTAGAATACCTACAGAGTCCCCCCTTGGCTTGGGATGTTTCAATTTTAAAGAAGAAACAAAAACAAATAGCAACGAGAAAATACAAATGAAAAAGTCATTGAAAAACTCAATCAAAGTTTTATTAATAACACTTATAGCAATATGCAATTCACAAGCACAGCAAATTGTCGAATTCAAAGTGTCTTTATTGACTCCTGATGAAATTATTAATTCAGGCGGCGCATTCACGCTTACAGACGACAGTCCTGTTAGTTTATTTTTACATACCCGAGAACTCAGTACAGTACAGCCAGACGCCTATGGGTTCCATAGATTATTAAGCGTCGAAATAAGCAACATGCAAAATTTATTAGCAAGATATAGAGATAGATTTCCAAATATGGCCAATGCAGATGTATATTTCTATCTATTTTCTTCCGCCCCAAATATTATCGACACTCGTTCAGTACTTAGACAATACACTTATTGGCCACCCACTAACCCATGGTATGGGTTAGGAGAACCGAGTGCCGCTATTGGGACCCTCTTTTTCTCTCAAGTTGCTGGATGGTTTGTCATTGAAAGTGGAACAATAGACCCAATCTTTCACGAAAACCCTCATTATGATGGGTTCTATTATAATAATCTTACTATAGCTGAAGCAGAAGATGTTTATGAATTTGCAGGCTTCCCATCGGAACATCCAGCTTGGCGACAAGAACCGTGGTTACATTACGCAATACCAGAGTGTCAAAACCCTCACAACCAAAGACAGTTTAACAACTCCAGTAAAAATAATTTAAGTACAGATCGATATTTTAACTTAAGTGATCAATGCATTTTAGAGAGAAATAATGAAATGTCAGTGAAACTTGCCTCTTTACGATATTTTTTCCGTTTAAATTTAACGAGAAAAATTATAGTTACAATATTCTAAGTATTTTACAAAACAACAACCAAAAGGAGAATGACAAAATTAATGACTATCTTTCAAATAAACTAGCTAACAAAAAGATTAAATATCTAAGTTAAAAATAAATATTAAGGAAACGGAAATGACAAACAAAACATT